>DATGLG010000041.1:0-228775 GCA_035294245.1 Alphaproteobacteria bacterium
GGCGAGATCGCCTTCGACCAGAACGGCGACATGATCAACAAGGTGATCAGCGTGTTCCAGATCCACAAGGATCCGAAATACGCCGACGACGACGTGCTGCACCAGTACAAATACGTCGGGGTGGCGCCGCAGTCGCCGGCCAGCTGACGCGCTGCCGACCATAGGACTGGGACAATCCCATGTCTGTCCAGGATGTCCTGCTTCAGCAGGTCATTAATGGGGTGAGCCTGGGCGCGATGTATGCGCTACTCGCGCTCGGGTTCACCATGGTCTACGGGATCATCGAGCTCATCAACTTCGCCCATTTCAACGTCTTCATGGTCGGCTCGTTCTTCGCCATGTGGGCATTGCAGCTGGTGGGGATCGAAGGGCAGAAGCTGATCCTGACGGGCCTTCCCCTCGTCGGCGCCCTCGTCCTGGCGCTCATCGTCACCATGGTGCTCAGCGGGTTCCTCGGGGTGTTCATCGAGCGCTCCTCGCTGCGCCCCTTGCGCGGCGTCAGCGGCCCTTCGGCGATGATCACCACGATCGGCGTCTCCTACATCCTCTTCAACATCATCCTGCTCACGGTCGGGGCCGATGCGATGAACTTCCCCAACCCCATGCCGCGCGTGCAATGGGACATGGGCGGGGTGGTGCTGCATATGCGCGAGATCCTTGTCTGGATCGTGGCCTTCGCGCTCATGGTCGGGCTCCATCTCTTCGTGCGCCGCACCAAGATGGGAAAGGCCATGCAGGCGACGGCGCAGGACCAGGAAGCGGCGCGCATGATGGGAGTCGAGGTCGATAAAGTGGTGATGCTCACCTTCTTCCTCGGCTCGGCGCTCGCCGGCGCGGCGGGCCTCATCTTCGGCCTTTACTACAACTACACGAACATTGCGATCGGCTACACCGCGGGGCTGCGCGCCTTCACTGCGGCGGTGCTTGGCGGCATTGGCAATATTCCGGGTGCGATGCTCGGCGGCATCATCATCGGTCTCATCGAATCCCTCGGTGGCCAGCTGCTCGCCGTGCGCTGGACCGATTGCATCATCTTCTCGATCCTGGTCATCGTGCTGGTGTTCCGGCCGGCGGGGCTGCTTGGCCGCCACGCGCCTCAGAAATCTTGAGGGTCAGCCATGGTTTCACCTCCAACTCCCCGGGCCTGGAGCCTTGGCGAGGCGCTGGCCGCCCCGCTGCGGCGCTATACGCCGGCGCAGCGCCGGAAGGTCTATCTCGCGATTGTTCTGTTCCTCTTTGTCGTCTTCCCCCTCATCGACGGCAATGAGGGCGATATCGACGCGGCGGCCAACGCAACGGCCTATGCGGTCCTGGCCCTCGGCCTCAATATCGTGGTCGGCTTCGCGGGGTTGCTCGATCTCGGCTATGCCGCTTTCTTCGCGATCGGCGCCTATGGCTACGGCATCGCCTCCTCCTGGCAGGTCCAGCCCCATTGGTCGAGCTTCTGGGAGCCCTTCGCCTGGCTTGGCCTCGTCACCCATTACCAGGCCTCGGGCATGGATGTCGTGCATTTCAGCATGTCGTTCTGGCTGGCGATGCCCGTCTTTGCCCTGGTGGCGGCCTTCTTCGGCGTGCTATTCGGCGCGCCCACCTTGCGTCTCCGCGGCGACTATCTCGCCATCGTAACGCTCGGCTTCGGCGAGATCGTGCCCATCGTCGTGCGCAACTGGCCGCAGCTGACCAACGGCGCCATGGGCTTGAACGGCGTCGCGCCGCCGAAGCTCTTCGGCTACTCCTTCGGCGTGATGTCGACGCCTTATTACTACGTCGGCGTCTTCATGATCGCCTTCCTCGTCTTCGTGAGCCTGCGGCTCAAGGATTCCCGCGTCGGTCGCGCCTGGATGGCGATCCGCGAGGACGAGATCGCCGCCGGTGCGATGGGGGTCAACCGCACGCATTTCAAGCTGCTCGCCTTCGCCATGGGCGCAAGCTTCGCCGGCGCCACCGGCGTCTTCTACGTCGCCAAGCTGCAAACCGCGACCCCCGACATGTTCATGTTCCCGGTCTCGGTGATGGTTCTGGTGATGATCGTCTTGGGCGGCATGGGCAGCGTCTATGGCGTCGTGCTGGGCGCGATCATTCTGCAACTCCTGCAATCCTGGTTCCTTCAGGACCTCACGGGCTGGATCCACGCCCTTGGCGCCTTCGTCGGCAGCGCCTGGATGCAGAAGATCGATCTCGTGCAGTCGATCGAGCTCATCTTCGGCATCATCCTCGTGATCATGATGCTCTATCGGCGCCAGGGCCTGATCCCGGCGACGCGACCCACCCAAGCCCTGACCTACGAGCAGCAGAATGCGATGCCCTCGCGCGGCGTCATCGAGGTCAAGCTGCGCGGGCTTGAACGGGCCGACGTCGCGCCGGGAACGGCGATGCTCGAGGCGCGCAAGCTCCTCAAGAAATTCGGAGGCATCACCGCCGTGCGCGAGGTCGATCTCCGCATCGAGCCCAATACGATCGTGGCCCTCATCGGGCCCAACGGCTCGGGCAAGACGACCTTCTTCAACGTCATCACCGGCATGAACGCGCCGGATGGCGGTTCGGTCTCGCTGCTCGGCCAGGACATCACCGGGCTGCCGTCACACGAGATCGTCGAGCGCGGGATTGCGCGCACCTTCCAGAACCTCCGCCTGTTCAGCAACCTGACGGTCATGGAGAACGTCATGGTGGGGATGCATTCGCGCACCCGCACGGGGGTCATCGGTGCGGTTCTGCATCCGCCGCGCGTCATCGCCGAGGACCGTCAGTCGCGCGAATATGCGCTGGAGATCATGAGCATCTTCGGCAATCGCCTGCTCCCGCGTGTCAATCAGGTGGCGAGCGAGCTCTCCTATGCCAACCGGCGGCGCTGCGAGATCGCCCGCGCGCTGGCTTCGGGTCCGAAAATCCTGTTGCTCGACGAGCCCACCGCCGGGATGAACCCCGCCGAGACCTTGGAGCTCGCGGAGCAGATCCGCAGCCTGCGCAAGATGGGGCTCACCATCTTCCTCATCGAGCACAAGCTCAACGTCGTCAACGACATCGCCGACAAGATCGTCGTGCTCGATCATGGCGAGAAGATCGCCGAAGGCACGGCCGAGGAGGTCCATCGCAACAAGGAAGTGCTCGCCGCTTATCTCGGCCGGAAGGTGGTGGCCAATGCTTGAGTTCCGCAACGTCGACACCTATTACGGCGAGCTGCACGTCCTTAAGAACGTCAACTACGACATCAAGGCCGGCGAGATCGTCTGTCTCCTCGGCGGCAATGCCTGCGGCAAATCGACGACGATGAAGACCGTGCTCGGCATCGTGCGGCCGCGGAACGGCACGGTGATGTTCGAGGGCAAGCCGATCAACAATCTCTCGACCTCCGACCGCGTCCGCCTCGGCATTGCGCCGGTGCCCGAGGCGCGGCGGCTCTTCCCGCGCATGACGGTGCTCGAGAATCTCGAGATGGGCGCCTTCGTCCGCGACGATCAGAAGGCCATCGCCGAGGATCTCGACCGCGTCTACCAGCTCTTCCCGCGGGTGAAGGAGCGCCAGGCGCAGCTCGCCGGCACGCTCTCGGGCGGCGAGCAGCAGATGGTGGCGATGGGGCGGGCGCTGATGGCGCGGCCGCGCCTTCTCTGCATGGACGAGCCCTCGATGGGCCTGTCGCCGGCCTATGTGGAGCAGGTCTTTGAGATCATCCAGGCGATCAATCGCCAGGGCACCACCATCTTCGTCGTCGAGCAGAACGCCAACATGGCGCTCTCGATCGCCCATCGCGGCTACGTGCTGCAGACGGGCGAGGTGGTGCTCTCCGGCACGGCCAAGAGCCTGCTCGCCAACGAGATGATCCAGAAGGCCTATCTCGGCGAGATGAGGGACTATTAGGGCGCACGCTTCTGAAGAAAGACGCGGCGTCGCGGGGCCGAATGATCCGCATTCAATCCCACGGCGTCATGCTCTAGGATCGGCGGGGTGAAAACCGGGAGGGCCCTGCCATGAACGACGTCGCTGCCGGAAAACCACGCGCTAACCTAAGCCTCGAGGCGGCGCTTGCCGAATCTGAGGCGCGCTTCACGGCCGCCAATCCGAAAAGCCGGCAACGCCAGGACGAGGCGGCGAAGGTGATGCCTGGCGGGAACACGCGCACGGTGCTGTTCTACACGCCTTTCCCGGTCACCCTGGTCAAAGGCGAGGGCTGCCGGGTGGAGGATCTCGACGGGCACAGCTATGTCGATCTCCTCGGCGAATACACCGCCGGGCTCTACGGCCATTCCCATCCGGTGATCCTGGAGGCGGTGCGCGAGGCGCTTGCCGGCGGCATCGTGCTCGGCGGCCCCAACCCCTACGAGGCCCCGCTTGCGCGGTTGATCTGCAGCCGCTTTCCCTCCTGCGAGCTGGTGCGCTTCACCAATTCCGGGACCGAGAGTAACTTGATGGCCATCGGCACCGCGCGCATCGCGACGGGGCGCAGCCATGTGCTCGTCTTCGAAGGCGGCTATCATGGCGGCGTGCTCACCTTCGGCGCAGGTGGCTCGCCGATCAATGTGCCCTTTCCCTATGTCATGGCCCCCTACAACGACACGAAGGCGACGCTGGCGCTGATCGAGCGGCACGCCAAGGAGCTCGCCTGCGTTCTCGTCGAGCCGATGATGGGCTCGGGCGGTGCCATTGCCGCTCAGCCGGATTTCCTCGCCGCCCTGCGCGAGGCGACCCGCCGCCACGGCATCGTCCTCATCTTCGACGAGGTGATGACCTCGCGCCTTTCATCGGGCGGCCTGCAGAAGAAGCTCGGCATCACGCCGGACCTGACCTCATTCGGGAAATATATCGGCGGCGGCCTTACCTTCGGCGCCTTCGGCGGCAGCGCTGCGCTGATGGGCCGCTACGATCCTCACCGGCCCGACTATGTCGGCCATGCGGGCACCTTCAACAACAACGTGCTGACCATGGCGGCGGGGGTCGCCGGGCTGAGCCGGCTCTATACCCCTGAAGCGGCGGACCGCCTCAACGGCATGGGCGACGCCCTGCGCCAGCGCCTCAACGAGCTCGGCCGCAAGGCCGGGATCGCCGTGCAGGCAACCGGCGTCGGCTCGATCATGACCGTGCATTTCCAGCGTCAGCCGATCGCCCGGCCCGAGGATGCTAAGGCCACGCCGGCCGCGCTGCGCGCTCTCTTCCATCTCGAGATGTTGGCGCGCGGCTATTATCTGGCGCGGCGCGGCTTCATCAGCCTCTCGCTGGCGCATGGTCAGGCCGAGCTCGGCGGTTTTGCCGACGCCTTCGCCGATTTTCTCGCCACCCATCGTTCGATCCTGCCGACCTGAGCCCGACAGAGGCGCTTGGGGCCTAACGGAATAGGCTGGCGACGGCGATGAGCATGACTGCCGCGAGAGACAGGCGACGAAACGTCCGCTCGGAGGCGAGGCGGAAGCCGTGGGCGCCCAACCAGACGCCGATGCCGTAGACCGGCATCATGATGAGGGACAGCGTCAGCACCGGCCGAGTGAAGAGCCCGCCAAGCCACAGGGAGCCGACGGTAATCACGTCCATCAGGCCGAAATAAGCAATCAGGTTTGCGCGCAGGGTGGGCGCTGCCGCTTGGCCGCCAAGCCAGAAAAGGACGACAGGCGGGCCGCTCACCCCGGCGGCGCCGGACAACAGGCCGGAGAGAGCGCCGACGCCGAAGCTGACGGAGTGGCTCGGCTGACGCTTGTAGCGCCAGCCCGAGGCCATGGCCGCCGCCGCGACCAGTATCACGACGGAGATGGCACGGCGCAGCAGCTCGGGATCGAGGAGCGTCAGGAGCCAGACGCCAACCGGCACCAGAAGCGCGCCGCCGACGAAGAGCGGCAGCACCTCCCGCCAGCGACAGCGCCGGAAAGCGTCCGGCAGAAGCGGTGCCGTGATCACGATGTCGACCATGTTGGCGATCGGCACGGCGGCCGCCGGGCCGAGGACCGCGCCGACCACCGGGACCATGATCATCGCGCCGCCGAACCCCGACAAGCCACGCAGCAGCCCGCCCAGGAGGACGGCCAGGACGACCCAGAGCAACCAGGGCTGGCCCAGCGGCAGATCCGCAAGCATGGTCACGGGAGCTCTAGCTGCCGCAACCGCCTTGCAGCTTTATTGCCGAAGCTCATTGCGTTGAAGTCGCCGCGGTCCCGATCGTCACCCCATGCCGAGCGGGGAGTCAGGGCGATGGGTTCCCGCTTTTGGAGGAGCGACGATGTGGGCAATAACGCACCCGCTCTAGAACTTGAGCAGATTGGAGAGCTGATCGGTGAGCTTGGGCAGCGGATAGGAGTAGGTAACGAGCGCCGTCTCGGCGCCGGGGTTCGATCTGCCGATGCCGGCATTGGAGATGTGGTGGAACATGATGCCGAGCCGCGAGCGGTCGTCGAAGCGATAGGCGATCTCGATGGCGGAGCGGAACTCCGGCGCGGCGGCGCCGAGATCGACGTCGTTGCCGTGGTAATAGCCGCCGATCGCCTCGCTCGGCGTCACCACGATGCGCCGGCCGAAATAGAGGTCGATGGCGAAGCCGCCATAGCCATAGAAGGCGCCGCGGCCGGTAGCGAAAAAGCCCGCCATCGGCTTCACCACCCCGAGAATCTTATAGCTGGAGCGGTATTCGAGATCGCCGACGAAGGTATGGGCGTGGCGGATGTCGAAGGTGCCAAGCTGGAGATCGAGAAAGGCCGGATCGTCGGAGGCGATGATCGAGGATTCCCCGGCCATGGCGGGTGTCCCTGCCAGCAGCAGAGCCAAGCCGGCGAGCGCCAGCGACAGACACGGAAGACGCAAGAGAACCCCCTCTCTCAGGCCGGCGGCTGCCTCGGCCGCTCTCGTCGGCGCCGTCATGATACGGCTTTCCGCCCGGGGCGCAAGCCACCTACCGCAGCGAGCGGAAGCGGTCCGTGGCGGCGACGAGGGCCGAGCGGATGCCCGGTTCCATGGCAGAATGCCCGGCATCGGGCACCACGGTATAGCTGGCCTCGGGCCAGGCTCGGTGCAGCTCGTCCGCGGTTATCGCGGGACAGACGACGTCATAGCGACCTTGGATGATGGCCGCCGGCAGATGCCGCAGGCGCGCGACGTTATCGAGGAGGGCGTTGTCGGGCAGGAAGATGTTGTTGACGAAATAATGGGCCTCCATGCGCGCGAGGCCGAGCGCCATGCGATCGTCGCCGAAAGCGGCGACGGTCTCGGGGCTCGGCAGCAGAGTGGAGCAGGAGCCTTCATAGACGCTCCAGCGCCGCGCCGCCGGCATATGCACGGCGGGATCGGGATTCATGAGGCGCTTGTGATAGGCGGCGAGGAGATCCTTTCGCTCCTCGGCCGGCACATATTCGGCGAAGGCGCGCCAGGCTTCGGGGAAAAGCTGGCGAATGTCGTAGAGGAACCAGTCGATCTCGCTCTTGCGGCAGAGAAAGATGCCGCGCAGCACGAGGCCCGTGCAGCGCTCGGGATGCGCCTCGGCATAGGCAAGCGCCAGGGTCGAGCCCCAGGAGCCGCCGAAGACAAGCCAGCGCTCGATGCCGAGATGCTGGCGCAAGGTCTCGATGTCCTGGATGAGCAAGGGGGTGGTGTTCGCCTTGGTCTCGCCTAGGGGGAGCGAGCGGCCGGCGCCGCGCTGATCGAACAGCACGATGCGATAATGGGCCGGATCGAAAAAGCGTCGATGGGTCGGCGTGGTGCCGGCGCCCGGACCGCCATGGAGAAAGACGACCGGAGCACCCAAAGGATTGCCCGAGACTTCCCAATACATCGTGTGGATGTCGTCGAGCTTGAGCATGCCGCTCTGATGCGGCTGGATCTCCGGATAGAGCTCGCGAACCGGCGAGGCCGGTATGCCCTCGGCACGCATGGCTCAGGGCTCGATCCCCGCGCGCTCCAGCATGGCGTGGAGCAGCACGTTGCAGCCGGCGCCGAGATCCTCGGGGGTCGCGTTCTCGATCTCGTTGTGGCTGAGGCCGTTCTCGCAGGGAACGAAGATCATCGCGGTCGGCGTCACCCGCGAGAGATAGCAGGCGTCGTGGCCGGCTCCCGAGATGATGTCGCGGTGGGCGTAGCCGAGGCGCTCGGCGGCACTCCGCACGGCCGTCACGCAAGCGGGATCGAACTTCACCACTTCGGTATAGGCGATCTCCTTCACCGTGACGTCGAGAAGCTGCTCGATGGCGATCGAGGCGAAGCGCAGGCGCATCTCCTGATCCATCTTAGCCAGCACGTTCTCGTCGGGATGGCGCATATCGACGGAGAAGAAGACGCGGCCGGGGATGACATTACGGGAATTGGGGTGCACCTGGACCATGCCCACGGTGCAGACGGCATGCGGCGCCCGGCTGCGAGCGATCTTTTCCAGGCAGGCGATCATCCGCGCGGCTCCCACCATGGCGTCGCGCCGATTGGGCATGGGCGTGGTGCCGGCATGGGCATCCTGGCCGAGGACGGTGACATCGTACCAGCGCTGGCCCTGGGCGCCGGTGACGACGCCGATGGTCTTTCGCTCGGCTTCGAGGATGGGGCCTTGCTCGATATGGGCCTCGAAGAAGGCGCCGAAAGGCCGGCCGCCGACGGGGGCCTCGCCCTTATAGCCGATCTTCTCCAGGGCTTCGCCCATGGTGACGCCGTCGGTGTCCTTGATGGCGAGGGCGTAATCGAGGGTGAACTTGCCGCCGAAGACGCCGGACGAGGTCATGCCGGGGGGAAAGCGCGAGCCCTCCTCGTTCGTCCACACCGTCGCCTCGATGGGCGCCTTGGTCTTGATACCGAGGTCGTTGAGCGTGCGAATGACTTCGAGGCCCGCCATGACGCCATAGGCGCCGTCAAACTTGCCGCCGGTCGGCTGGCTGTCGAGATGGCTGCCGGTGACGATCGGCGGCAGAGAATTATCGGTGCCGGGGCGGCGGGCGAAGATGTTGCCCATCACGTCCACCGTGACGGTGCAGCCGGCCTCCTCGCACCAGCGCACGAAGAGATCCCGCGACTGACGGTCGAGCTCCGTGAGGGCCAGGCGGCAAACGCCGCCTTTGGGCGTGGCGCCGATCCGCGCCATCTCCATCAGGCTCTGCCACAACCGCTCGGTGTTGATCTTGAGGTTCTTCTGCATGACCGCCTCCCGCGCAACGGTTCCGACCCTAGGGGCCACGGCGAGGCGGGTCAAGTCCAGCGCCTACTCCCCGGGCGTCGCGTGCGCGATGATGGCGGCCACATCGACGCCCGCGGGAAGCGTGCCAAAGGCGAGCCCGGCATCGCCACCGACCCGCGCCGCGCAGAAGGCATCGGCGAAGGCGGCTGGCCCATGGCGAAGGAGGAGAGAGGCCTGGAGGAGCAGCGCCGCCGCCTCGGTTAATCGGCGTGCCTGCGCTTCACCGGCGCCGCGATCCGCGAGCCTCGCCTTGAAGCCGTCGAAACAACGATCATAGCGCCGGTCGACGCCGCGCGCCTCGTCGAGCTCCGCGATCAAGGCGGCGATGGACTCCGGCTCCCGCGCGACGGCACGCAGCACGTCGAGGCAGATCACGTTGCCCGAGCCTTCCCAGATGCTGTTGACGGGGGCCTCGCGGTAGAGCCGCGGCATCATGCTCTCCTCGACATAGCCGTTGCCGCCGAGGCATTCGAGGGCTTCGCCGACGGCCATGGGGGCGCGCTTGCAGATCCAATATTTCGCGACGGCGGTCGCGATGCGGGCAAAGGCGCGCTGCCCCCGGTCTTGCGCGCCTTCGTCGAAGGCGCGCGCGAGGCGTAACGCGAGCGCCGTCGCTGCCGCGGACTCGAGCGCGAGATCGGCCAGCAGGTTGCGCATGAGCGGCTGGTCGATGAGCCGCTTCTGGAAGGCGCTGCGATGACCCGCATGATGGAGCGCCTGGACGAGCGCCTGGCGCATCAGGGCGGCCGAGCCGATGGCGCATTCGAGGCGCGTGCCCTGCACCATCTCGATGATGGTGGGAATGCCGCGTCCCTCCTCGCCGACGAGTCTCGCCCAGGTGTCCTCGTACTCGATCTCCGCCGAGGCGTTGGCGCGATTGCCGAGCTTGTTCTTGAGCCGCTGCAGGCGGATGCGGTTGCGCGTCCCGTCGGGGAGCCAGCGCGGCACGAAGAAGCAGGAGAGCCCGCCTTCGGTATAGGCGAGAGTGAGGAAGGCATCCGACATCGGCGCCGAGCAGAACCATTTATGGCCGTTGAGACGATATTCGGCGCCTGGCCCGCGCAGTCCCAGCGGCGTGGCGCGGGCGGTATTGGCGCGCACGTCCGAGCCGCCCTGCTTCTCGGTCATCGCCATGCCGAAGGTCGCCCCCGTCTTCTCGGAGGCGGGAATGAAGCGGGAATCGTAGCGATCGGAGAGGAAGCGGGGCTCCCACTCGGCGGCGAGCTCGGGCTGTCGGCGCAAGGCCGCGACACCGGCGAAGGTCATCGCCATCGGGCAGGAGACCCCGGCCTCCGCCTGGCCCCAAAGGAAGGCGAGGGCGGCTCGCGCCACATGGGCGCCAGGGCGCTTCTCAACCCAGGCGAGGCTCGGCACGCGATACTGCACGGCCAGCCCCATGAGGGCATGCCAGGCCGGGTGGAACTCGACCTCGTCGATGCGATGACCGAACCGGTCATAATTGCGCAGCTCGGGCGGAAAGCGGTTGGCCTGCTCCGCAAGCCGGATCGTCTCGGCACTGCCGACGACGGCCCCCAAGGCGGTCAGCCGGTCGCGGGCGAACTCCCCGCCTTCGCGCCGCACGGCGTCCTGGAGCGCCTGGTCCGTCGTGAAGAGGTTCCGGTTCTCGAAAGGCGGCGGCTGGTTCAGCACCTCATGCGTGCCATGGAGCGGCGGAACGGTGCTGTCAGCCATGATTGTCCCCCTCGGCAGCCGGCCGAGCCCCGATTATATACCGGTTATATACCGGAACCGGATGCGGGCAGCGGAGACGGCGCCGCGCGCGGACAAGCGAGGCCCCGGCCTTGCGGCCGGGGTCGAAGCCTGTCCGGGAATCACCCGCGACGGCGGATTCCTAAGCGGCCTTGAGGATATGCTCGAGGCGCTTGATCGCCTGCTTCTCGTCGAGCTTCTCGACGGCGGCGAGCTCGCGCGCCAGGCGATCGAGGGCCGCCTGATAGATCTGCCGCTCGCTATAGGACTGGTCGGGCTGATCGGAGCCGCGATGGAGGTCGCGGACCACCTCGGCGATGGAGACGGGATCGCCGGAATTGATCTTGGCCTCGTATTCCTGGGCGCGGCGGCTCCACATGGTCCGCTTTGCACGGCTGCGGCCCTTGAGCGTCTTGAGGGCCGAATCCATCACCTTGCGGGTCGACAGCTTGCGCAAGCCCGCCTGCCGGGCCTTGGTGATCGGCACGCGGAGGGTCATCTTCTCCTTGTCGAACTGGATGACGAAAAGCTGCAATGCCGCGCCGGCGATCTCCTGGGTCTCGACGCCCGAGATCCGCCCCACGCCGTGGGTCGGATAGACCACGAAGTCGCCGGCTTCAAACCCGATGTCGTTTGCCATCTTGCCCTCTGACCACTCGCCCAAAACTTCCGCGGGCCCGGCCCGAAAAGAAGGCGAGTCCCCCCGCTGCGCGCATCACGCAGCTCGCTCCTTCCCACGTTATGCCGCTGTGGGCTTTGACGGACCCTACGGACAGAGGTTCACGGCATATACCGTGAGCCCGGATGACGATTTTGTATCACAAGATAGGACAGAATGATAGCCCCAAGCCCCTGCGGCAGCCCGCCGCAGGCCATGCAAAATCATCAGGGCTGCCCGTAGCCAGCCCGGGAATGCTCAAGCAAGATATTGATATTCAGCGCTTTCCAGGATTTGCGCTGAATGCGGACTCGTATTTCCCCGGCTTGCCCTTCCATTCGTCGGCGTCGGGGGGCACCTCGCCCTTGCGCGTGATATTGGGCCAGGTCGCCGAATATTCCCGGTTGATCTCGAGCCATTTGCCCACATCGCCCTCGGTATCGGGCTTGATCGCCTCGGCCGGGCACTCGGGCTCGCACACGCCGCAATCGATGCATTCGTCGGGATGGATGACGAGCATGTTCTCGCCTTCATAGAAGCAGTCGACCGGGCACACCTCGACGCAATCCATATACTTGCACTTGATGCAGTTTTCCGTAACGACGTAGGTCATCGCCTTCTCCAGTTTCTCCTTCGGTATCGCAGCGCTGCGGGCGTGCGACGCGGTCGAGGCGGGATGTTCCCCTGCACGGTCAATGCTCTCGCCGGACAGTTCATAAGCCTTGGGCCGAGACGGAGCAAGCGGCATCATGCGCTTTATTCAGTCCTCTTCCGCAGGATCGGGGCGCAGCCGATCGATGGCGCGGCGCTCCTTCTTGGTCGGCCGTCCCTCGCCCGCCGCGCGCGGAGCGGCAGGCAGCGTCGCTACAGCTTCCGCCGGCGTTGCTGCGACCGGCGCCAGGTCCTCGTAAAGCCGACGCGCCTCCGCGGCCGGCCCGCGGCGCGCGCCGAGCGCGATCACCCTGACGACGCGGATATGCCAGCCTTGCGGGAAGGTGAGCACGTCGCCGGGCCTGACCGGTTGATGGGCCTTGTGCACGACCGCGCGGTTGAGGCGCAGCTTGCCCGCCGCGCAAAGCTTGGCGGCGAGGGAGCGGCTCTTGAAGAAGCGCGCATGCCACAGCCATTTGTCGAGCCGCAGGCTGGCGCCAGGGGCGCCCGATGCGGCACTATCCCCCTTGTCGGGGATCGCGTCGCTAGCGGACAAGCCGCAGCTCCCGCAAGGCCGCGAAGGGTGAATCCTCGGTACCAGCAGCTGCCTCGCCGCGCGCGCGGCGGCCCGCTTTACGGCGGCGTCTCGTCACGTAACGCGGCTCGCCCTCACCCGGCTGCGGTCGATAGCCGAGGGCCGCCAATACGGGAGCGATCTCCTCGCGACGGCAGCCGATGAGGGAGAGCAGCCGTGGCGACGGCACGAAAGGGCCGCTCCGCGCCAGATGGCGCACTTCGGGTGCGGCGCGGTCGATGCGATCCGCGCGCACCGCAAGGCGGCCAAAAACGCGATAGCCGATCGCAGCGTAATAGGCTTCCGGCACCGCAGGATCGAGCGCGAGTGAAAGGCGGCCGGGGGGCGGCGGGATAATGATGTCGCCCATGTCGTGGTGAACCGACCAGAGCAGCGTCTTGAGGGCGATGGGTGCGGGCTTGAGCAGCGCGGGCAGGTAGAGGGCGTCGACGCCGAAGCGGACGCCGCGGCGCTGGAGGACCGCGCGCCCGGGCCTGTCCAGGGCCGCGAGCTGGGCGCGGGCGGCGCTGCGCGGGAGCACGCCGAGGGCCTCCTTGAGCTGGAAGGCGAGGCCGCGCGCCGCGCCGTCGAGCCCCGGCTCGTCCATGGCGAAGAGGGGCGAGAGCGCCGTCCGGATATGCCGCGCCACGAATTCGGCGAGGCGGCGGCGCAGCGCCTCGCGCTCCTTGGGCTCGAGGAGGTCGCTCGGCAAAAGAAGGAGTCGCGGCGCCAGGGGATGATCGCCGGGGCCGAGCGCGGCGAGGGGGGATTCCTCCCACGCCACCCGCCCATCGGGCCCGAGCGCGAAGGCCGCGTCGGGCTCCGCCACGCAGCGCGCGACCCGGGCCGGCACCTCCCGCCGCAGCGCCCGCATCGCGGCACTCATCAGCGCCTTGGCCTCTTCCGGCGAGGCGGTCTCGAGAGGCGCGAAGCGGAAGCCGTCGAGGCGGCCGACGCGCTCGCCTTCCACCAGCACCTCGCCGGCGCGGGTGACGGCCCCCAGGAGCTCGGCGCCGCCGCGCATGCGGCGGCGCAGCGTCGTCGTGCGGCGGTCGACGAAGCGCTGGGTCAGCCGCTCGTGGAGCGCGTCGGAGAGCTTGTCCTCGATGGCGCGGGTGCGCTCCTGCCAATGGGCGGCGTCGGCCAGCCAGTCGGCGCGATGGGAGATGAAGGTCCAGGTGCGGACGAAGGCGATGCGCTGGACGAGGGTGTCGATATCGCCGTCGCTGCGGTCAAGCGCGGCGAGCTGGGCCGCCACCCAATCCGTGGGTAGGCGCGCCTCGGGCCCGATGAGATGGAGGAAGATGCGTTTCAGGAGCCGTAAATGGGCGTCGCTCATGATCTTGCGGAAGTCCGGAATCTGGCAGACTTCCCAGAGGAGGCGCAGCGCCGCCGGCCCCTTGGCGAGGGGGGCGACGTTGGCATCCCCCCCGAGCGCTGCCAGGGCCGCCACATCCTCGGCCTCGCGCGCCCGGCGAAGGAGGGGCGAGGGAGGGGGAGCCTCGAGGCTCTGCTGGAGGGCCGTGAGCGAGCGGAAATCGAGGGTGCTGTTGCGCCACTGGAGGAATTTGAGGGGATCGAAGTGGTGCTCCTCGATGGCCTCGACCAGGGCCGGCTCAAGCGGGCCGAGCTCGCCTGTGACGCCGAAGCTGCCGTCGGCCATGTAGCGCCCGGCGCGCCCGGCGATCTGGGCCAGCTCCGCCGGGTGGAGGCGGCGCGGCGCCCAGCCGTCGAACTTGATCAGGCTCGAGAAGGCGACATGGCCGACATCCATGTTGAGCCCCATGCCGATGGCGTCGGTGGCGACGAGATAATCGACCTCGCCCGCCTGGTACATGGCGACCTGGGCGTTGCGCGTGCGCGGGCTGAGCGCGCCGAGGACAACGGCGGCTCCGCCCCGCTGGCGCCGCATCTGCTCGGCGAGGGCGTAGACATCCTGGACCGAGAAGGCGACGACCGCGCTGCGCGGCGGCAGCCGCGTGAGCTTCTTCGGCCCGGTATAGGTGAGCTTGGAGAAGCGCGGCCGGCTCACGAACTCGACCGCGGAGAGGAGCTGGCGCAGCACCGGGCGGATGGTATCGGCGCCGAGGAGCATGGTCTCGGCGAGGCCGCGCGCATGGAGCAGGCGGTCCGTGAAGACATGGCCGCGCTCCGCGTCGGCGGCGAGCTGGATCTCGTCGACGGCGAGGAACTCGACGGGGCGGTCGAGGGGCATCGCCTCGACCGTGCACACCCAATAGGCGGGATGGGAGGGGACGATCTTCTCCTCGCCCGTGACGAGGGCCACGGCTCCCGCTCCTTTGAGACGGGCGATGCGGTCGTAATTCTCGCGCGCGAGCAGGCGGAGGGGAAAGCCGATCATGCCGCTCCGGTGGCCCAGCATGCGCTCGATGGCGAGATGGGTCTTGCCCGTGTTGGTGGGCCCGAGCACGGCAACGGGCGGCCGATCCTTGCCGGTCATGCTGACGAGATGGGTCCGATCCGCGGCCATGCAATGCCCCTTCCCGCTCAGCCGCCTATGAGGGGCACGAAGGCGACGGGGAGGACAATGCGGCTCACGGTCTCAGCACCCCCTTCGGGCAAGGGCCGGCGCTCGGCCACGATCAGGTCCTGCTCGCCGCGCGCGCCCACGGGGATTACCAGCTTGCGGCCGGGCTTGAGCTGCTCCAAGAGGCGCTCGGGAATGCGCGGACCCGCCGCGGTCACGATGATGCCGTCGAAGGGGGCGGCCTCGGGCCAGCCCTCGTTGCCGTTGCCGGCGCGCACGGCGACATTGGCGTAGCCGAGCTCGGCGAGCCGCGCCGCCGCCGCCTCGGCGAGCTCGGGCACGTATTCGATGCTGTAAACCTGCTTGACCAGGGTGGCGAGGACTGCCGCCTGATAGCCGCAGCCGGTGCCGATCTCGAGCACGGTATCGGTGGGCTGGGTCTCGAGGAGGTCCGTCATCACCGCGACGATATAGGGCTGGGAGATGGTCTGGCCGTGGCCGATCGGGAGAGGCACGTTCTCATAGGCGCGGTGCGCCACCTCCGGCGGCACGAAGCGGTGGCGCGGCACCTTGCCAAGGGCGGCGATGACGCGCGCGTCGAGCCGCTCCTTGCCGAGATAGGAGCGCGTTGCGCGCACCTCGGATTCGACATCGGCGACGAGCCGGGCGCGAAGCTCCTCGATGATGGGGGCGGACGGCGGCTCGCGGCGCGAAGGGTCGTCGGACACGGATCCAGCATAGCAGCCCTCGGCGCCATGTTCATCCGTCATGGCGCGATGAGCGGGTCACGGGTGCAGCCTCGGGCCGCCGGCCGGCCCGCGCTCAGAGCGCGAGGATGGTCTCGTCGAAGGGCAGGCGGCCCTGTCGGTCCTCGATCTCGATCACCCAGAGATCGGGGTCGTAATTGCGGTTGCGCGCGATATAGGCGTCCGCATCGGCCTCTGCGACGGGCTCGGGGCCGGTGCCGCGCAGCCAGGCGCGGCCGCCGCGGGCGTCGCGGGTCTCGGCCAGCACCACGCAGCCTTGCTCGAAGCGGTTGAGCTTAACGAGAACGCTGCCGCGCAGGGGGTCGCCCTTGCGCACAACCATCACGGCGATGCCGTCGACACCGGCGCGGCGGATGCAGGCCTGCACCCAAAGCTCGGTCGCCAATCGCGCTTCGTCCATGCTGGCCTCCTGCGCAGGGAGCAAGGCTCACCGCGTCAGGTTAGAGCGGTCATCGGCAGGGAACAACCCAATGGACCGCGCTCACGCCAGCGGGCGGCGGAAATGGAAGGCGGTGATGGCGAGGCGCTGGCGGAAATAGAAGCGGTGCGCGGCAGCGTTGTCGACGCCGGAATCGAGCACGAGCTGGCGACATCCGCGCTTTTGCGCCTCCGCCGCAAGCGCTTCCAGCAGCCGATCGCCATGGCCGCGGGAGCGCTCGGCTGCCGCGGTCACCAGGTCGTCAACATACATGTGCCGGCCGTGAATGAAATTCTCGTGGATGCGATAGCCGGCGCAGGCGAGGCAGCGCTCCGCGCGCCAGAGCGCGAGAAGGCGATAGCCCTCACTCCTCTGCCGCTCCACTTGCGCGACGAACTCGGCCTCGCCGGGCAGGTGGGGACGCAGCTCGTGCATCACCGGAAAGCAGGCGGCGATCGCGGCCGGAGTCTCCGCATGGGCGAGGCGAAGCGCGGGATCGGCCGCCGCCCGCGCACGGGCCGGCGCCGTCACGTCGCGACCTCCGCCGCCGGCCCGCGGCGAAAGCTGATGGCCATGCGGTTGAGCGCGTTCATGAGCGAGATCGCCAGGGTGAGATCGACGATCTCCTTCTCGGAGAAATGGGCCTTGAGCGCCTCGTAGTCGGCGTCGGGGGCGTGGGTCTCGGCAATGCGCGTGACCGCCTCGGCCCAGGCGAAGGCCGCGCGCTCCCGCGGCGTGAAGAACGGCGTCTCGCGCCAGGTGACGACGGTCGCGACCCGGCGCGGCGTGTCGCCGGCGGCGAGCGCATCGCGCGTGTGCAGGTCGACGCAATAGGCGCAGCCATTGATCTGGGACACGCGCAGGAAGACGAGATGGATGAGCGCCGGCTCGAGCCCGCACGCCGGCAGATACTTGTAGAGGGCCGTCATCGCCTTCACGCCCTCGGGGGCGATGGTCCAGTATTTGAGGCGCGGCTGCATCGCAGGGTCCTTTCGCTTTTTGTGTCACTGCGACCCCGAGCATCGCGAGGGGGAAGCAATCCAGAGTTTTTCTGGACCGCCACGACCGCGGAGCCTGTCCTCGGGCCGGCCTTCGGCCGGACCCGTGGGCGGTCTCGCAGTGACGATTCTACTTCTTATCGCACGCCAGCGCTGCCTGGCACGAGCGCGGCGCTTACGCCGCCTTTTCCGTCTGTATGACCGGTGGGGTGCGGAAGGCGACGTTGATGCGGTTCCAGCCGTTGATGGCGACGACGGCCATGGTCAGCTTCACGAGCTCCTCCGGCGTGAAATGCCGGCTCGCCTCGGCATAGACCTCGTCGGGCACGCGGCTCTCGGCGACCAGGGTCAGGGCCTCGGTCCAGGCGAGCGCCGCGCGCTCCCGCGGCGTGTAGAACGGGGCCTCGCGCCAGGCGGCGACGAGATGGAGCCGCTCGTCGCTCTCGCCCATCTTGCGCGCATCGCGCACATGCATGGCGAGGCAGAAGGCGCAGCCGTTGATTTGCGAGGCGCGGATCTTCACCAGCTCCAGGATCGCCGGCTCCAGCCCCGATTTGTTGACGTAGTCCTGCAGCCCCAGCATCGCCCGATAAGCGCCGGGCGCTGCCTTGTGGGCATCGAGTCTCGCTTCCATGGCCTGCTCCTTTCTCTGTCCAGACGGACCGCCCATGCGCGGGGCTTGCCCGCCGTCATGCGGGGGGAGATAGTCCTCCCCTGGCTCAGGCGATAGGGCCAAGACTCTCTAAACATGATTGGGCCATGAGGGGTCATGCCGCGCGACAATCCTCCGATGCGCATCGAGCTCGACCGCCGCCTCGGCTTGCCGGCCTATCGGCAGATCTACGAGCGCATCCGCAAGGCGATCCTGAGCGGCAACCTGCCGCCCGGGGCCAAGCTGCCCTCGACGCGTAGCCTGTCGAGCCAGCTCGCAATCGCACGCGGCACCGTCGAGCTTGCCTATGAGATGCTCGCCGGCGAAGGCTATATCCTCGGCCGCGCCGCGGCGGGGACCATCGTCGACCCGGAATTGGCGCAGAAGATCGCGCTGCCGGCGCGCCGCGCCCGCGAAGCGGCGCCGCACAGCGCCTCGCCGAGGGACTTCCCGCCGCCCACGCCGCCGCTCCCCTTCCAGCTTGGCGTCCCTGCCTTCGACGCCTTCCCGCGCAAGCTATGGTCCCGCCTCGTGGCGCGGCGGGCGCGCGGCCTCTCGACCCTGGCGATGGTCTATCAGGACCCCGCGGGCTACGCCCCCCTCCGCCAGGCGATCGTCAATTATCTCGCCATCGCCCGCGGCATCGCCTGCACCGTCGAGCAGGTCTTCGTCACCGCGGGCTTCCAGGGGGCGATCGGGCTCATCACCCATGCGCTTCTCGGCAAGGGCGATGCCGTCTGGGTCGAGGATCCCGGTTATTTCCGGGCGCGAGAGGCGTTCATCCTCGCAGGCGCCGCACCCGTCCCCGTCCCCGTCGACAGCGACGGGCTCGATGTGGCGGCAGGCATCGCGCGCGCTCCCGCGGCGCGCTTTGCCATGGTGACGCCGTCGCACCAGTCGCCCCTCGGCGTCAGCCTCGCCTTGCCGCGGCGGCTCGCCCTCCTCGCCTGGGCGACGTCGCGTGATGCCTGGATCATCGAGGACGATTACGACAGCGAGTTTCGCTATCGCGGCCGGCCGCTCCCGGCGCTCAAGAGTCTCGACGCCGCCGGGCGCGTCCTCTATGTCGGCACCTTCAGCAAGGTGCTGCTGCCCGGCCTGCGCCTCGGCTACCTCGTGGTGCCGGAAGGCGAAACGCGCCGCTTTGCCCGCGCCGCCGATCTGCTCGCGCCGATCCCCTCCCTCCTCGACCAGATGACCGTCGCCGATTTCATTGCGCAGGGGCACTTCGCGCGACACATCAAGCGCATGCGCAGGCTCTATGGCGAGCGCCGCGCCGCTCTCGTCGAGGCCTTGGCCGGCCAGCTCGGCGACCGGCTCACGATTGCGGACGCCACCGGCGGCATGCAGCTCCTCGCCCGCCTCGCGCCGGGCGAGGACGATTTGGCTCTGGCGGCGCGCGCCCATGCGCGGGGGCTGGCGCCCACCGCCCTTTCGGCGACGGCCGTCGAGGCCAAATGCGGGCCCGGCCTGCTGCTCGGCTTCACGAACATCCCGGCAGCATCTGCAACGCGCGCGGCGCGGCGGCTGCGCGAGGCCCTCGAGGACTGATCCTCGTCAGAGTATCCGTGCTCGCGCCATTGGCGTGGGCGAGTCGCCCACGACACGTGCAAGTGCTCCCTTGAGGCGTTTCCCACCAGCAATGCGCGATATTTTCGCGCGCATTCCGGTTATTGGAACAGGTCGCGCGGCGACGCGAGAATCATGCTGTTCTTCTTGGATTTTTACCGGCGCTTAAGAGGGCTGCGCTAAGCGTTGCCGGTCGTCTCGTCACCCTCGATCTGGGAGATTTGCCCGTGCGCATTGCCACTCTCACCAAATTCGCGATGGCTGCGATCCTGGCGATATCCGTCGCCTCTGGCGTCATGCTGATCGTCATGAACCGCAGCCTGGATGCCGAGCGGGCGGCCGAGCATCGTCAGGCCGAGTTCAAGCAGCTCGGGATCGATCTCGCCAACGCCTCGGACTATCTGACCAACGAGGCCCGCCAATACACGATCTTCGGCGACAAGGTTCACTTCGACAATTACTGGCGCGAGGTCAACGAGACGAAGACCCGCGATCATGTGGTGGCGCGCCTCAAGGAGCTTGGTGCGCCGGCCGCCGAGCTTGCGCTGATCGAGCAGGCGAAGGCCAATTCCGACGCCCTCATCAAGACCGAGGACGCGGCGATGAAAGCGGTTGCCGCGGGCGATCTCAAGCGCGCCCAGACGCTGATGTTCGGCGCCGATTACGACAAGAACAAGGCCATCATCATGAAGCCGATCGCGGAGTTTCAGCACATGATGAACACCCGCGCGAGCGGTGAGGCCGCCGATGCGCGCGCTACGGCCGAGACGATGCAGAGCCTGGCCGAGGCCACCATTGCTCTCCTGGTCGCCGCCACGCTCGCCTTGATCTACTTCCTCTTCATCCGTCGCGTGGTCTCGCCGCTCACCGTGCTCTCGACGGTGCTCGGCCGCCTCGCCGGGGGCGACAAGTCGGTCGAGGTGCCCGCGACGACGCGCGAGGACGAGGTCGGCCGCATGATCCAGGCGGTTCGCGTCTTCAAGGAGAATGCCATTCAGACCGAGCGGCTGCAGCAGGAAGCCGAGGAGAACCGTCGGCGCATGGAAGCGGAGAAGGAGCGCCGTGCGCGCGAGGAGGAGGCGGCACGGGCGGAGAAGGAGGCGGAGAAGGAGCGGCAGCGCCTTGAGCAGGAGCGTCGCGCCCGGCATCTGACCGAGCTCACGCAGAGCTTCGACCGCGAGGCCACCGGCATGCTCCGGCAGGTCTCGTCCTCGGCGAGCGGGCTACAGGCCACGGCACAGAGCATGTCGGCGACGGCCGAGGAGACCAATCGCAAGTCGAACGCGGTGGCGGCGGCATCAGGTCAGACATCGTCGAACGTGCAGACGGTGGCGACGGCGACGGAGGAGCTATCGGCCTCGATCGGCGAGATCGGGCGCCAGGTGACCCAGTCGACGCAGATCGCGCAGAAGGCGGTGACCGAGGCGGCGCAGACGAGCGAGCAGGTGAAGACCCTGGCCGAGGCGGCGCAGAAGATCGGGGAGGTCGTGAACCTGATCAACGATATCGCCTCGCAGACCAATCTCCTGGCGCTCAACGCCACGATCGAGGCGGCGCGGGCCGGGGAGGCGGGGAAGGGATTTGCGGTGGTGGCGTCCGAGGTGAAGACCTTGGCGACGCAGACGGCAAAGGCGACCGAGGAGATCGCGGCGCAGATCGGGAACATGCAGCAGGCGACGGGGAGCACCGTTGCTGCGATCGACAATATCCGGGGGACGATCGGGGAGATCAGCCAGATTGCGACGGTGATCGCGGCGGCGATCGAGGAGCAGGGGGCGGCGACGCAGGAGATCGCGCGCAACGTGCAGCAGGCGGCGCGCGGCACCCAGGATGTCTCGGCCAATATCGCCAGTGTCACCCAGGCCGCCGCCAGCACGGGTGCAGCGTCGGCCGAGGTGCTGACCGCGGCGACGGCGCTGTCCCGGCAATCCGAGGCGCTTCTCGGCGAAGTCAATCGCTTCCTCGCCGCGGTGCGCGCGGCGTAGCGGCGAAGGGGATGCGCCGCGCTTCTTGCGTTTTCGGCGCGATTTTCACGGCGGTTTAACGAATTTTGCCGATGGTCCGATGAGTCGTTCCAAATGCCTGGAGAATGCTGAGATGCGCGCCTCGTTTCTGTCCCACCTCAAAATCCGAACCAAGCTGCTTTTCATCGTCGGCCTGTCGGTGCTGTCCCTGGCGGTAGCGGCGGCATTGTCGGGCTATTTCCTCTACGAGCGCATGCTGGACGACCGCATCGAAACGGCCCGCGCCGTCGTTGAATCTGTGCGCGGCGTCGCGGCCAAGCTCGAGGCACAGGTCCAGGCGGGCAAGCTCAGCCATGACGAGGCGCTCGCCCGCTTCCGCCAGGTCGTCTATGGCGCGCGCTACGGCAAGGGCGGCCAGGACTATCTCATGACCTTCACGACAAAGGGCATCAGCATCGCCAACGGCAACGTGCCCTCGCAGGAAGGCCAGGACCGCAGCGGCTCTCAGGATAAGCTGGGCCACTTCATCGTCCGCGACATCATCGCGGCGGCCGAGCGCGGCGGCGGGACGACGCGCTACTACTATCCCAAGCCCGGCGGCACCGAGCCGCTGCCAAAGGTGACCTATGCAGCGTCCTTCGCGCCCTGGGACATGGTGATCGCCAGCGGACTCTATATCGACGACGTGCAGAGCGATCTGATCGACATGCTGGTGAAGCTCGGCGTCGGGCTCGTCGTGCTCGCCGGTCTCGGCGCCGCGTTGACCTATGGCGTCGGCCGCAGCATCACGCGGGCCCTCTCCGGGCTGCGCGACAAGATGGCGCTCCTGGCACAGGGGCGGACCGAGGTCGCGATCGTCGAGACGGCATGGCAGGACGAGATCGGCGAGATGGCGCGCGCCGTCGAGGTGTTCAAGAGAAACGCCATCGAGAAGGAGCGCCTCGAGGCCGAGCGCGAGGCGGCGACGGCGGCGGAGCGAGAGCGCGAGGCCGAGGCGCGGGCGGCGGAGCAGCGGCGAAGCGAGGAGGCGGCGGCGAAAGAGCGCGAGGCCGCGTCCCGGCGCCGCGACGAGATGCTGAAGCTGGCCGACCTCTTCGAGAGCAGCGTGAAGAGCGTGGTGGCGACCGTCTCGGCCTCGGCGGGAGAGATGCAGGCGGCGACCGGCGAGCTCGCGTCGACCGCGGGAGAGACGAGCCGCCAGGCCGGAGCCGTGGCCGCAGCCTCCGAGCAGACCTCGGCGAATGTGCAGACGGTGGCGACGGCGACCGAGGAGCTCTCGGCCTCGATCGGCGAGATCGGTCGTCAGGTGACGCAGTCGACGCAGATCGCCGAGAAGGCGGTCGCCGAGGCGCAGCATACCAGCGAGCAGGTGAAGAGCCTCGCCGAGGCGGCGCAGAAGATCGGCGAGGTCGTCAACCTGATCAACGACATCGCCGCCCAGACGAACCTCCTGGCCTTGAACGCGACGATCGAGGCGGCGCGCGCCGGCGAGGCGGGCAAGGGCTTCGCGGTGGTCGCCTCGGAGGTGAAGACGCTCGCCACTCAGACGGCGAAGGCGACCGAGGAGATCGCCGCCCAGATCGCGGGCATGCAACAGGCCACGGGAAGCACGGTCACCGCCATCGACCACATCCGCGGCACCATCGGCGAGATCAGCCATGTGGCGATGACCATCGCCTCGGCGATCGAGGAGCAGGGGGCGGCCACCCAGGAGATTGCGCGCAACGTGCAGCAGGCGGCTCGGGGCACGCAGGACGTCTCGGCCAATATCGGCGGCGTCACCAAGGCCGCGGCGACCACCGGAGCCGCCACCGCGCGAATGCAGCAGGCCACCTCCCGCCTTGCCGAGCAATCGGAGCGTCTCGCCGCCGAGGTCGACCGCTTCCTGGCCACCGTCCGCGCGGCCTGATCGCTTGCTTTGATTTGCGAGTCCCACCGCATCGCTGCTGGGACGGCTTTGCGGCGGGTTGGGCATTTCCCTCTCCGCCCTGATGGCGAGCGCCGTCGCCGGCATTGATGCCGCCAATACGGCGAGCCTGCGCCTCCACGCCAAGCTCGGCTTCGCCCAGGTCGCCCACTTCCGCGAGGCCGGATGGAAGTTCGAGCGCTGGCTTTAGCAGCGGGGCGGTGCCGTTCACCTTCATTTAACGGACCGGCATTACAAAAAAATTCCAGCCTGGGCGATCGCCCGCGCGCCACTCCCGAGGCGGCGCGATCTCGCGCCGGGCGATCGCCGCGCGCGCCGCGGCGAGGTCCCAGGACAGGGCAGACGAGGAGCCGATGATCGCCGTTCGCAACCCCTTTACCTCCATGAAGCATCTTCGCATCGCCACGCGGATCTATGGCGGCTTCGGCGCCCTCATGGCGCTCGGCCTCGCGATCGCCCTCATCGGCCTGTGGCAATCGGGCGTGCTCACTCAGGAGATCGAGACTTATGCCCGGCGCTCGGGCAGCAATGCGCGCACGCTGCAAACCGAGATCGCGCTGCAGCGGCTCCAGGTGCTGGCGACGCGTTACAAGACCCTCGGCGACCCGCAGGCGGTCAAGGACTTCGCCGGCGAGGAGGCCAAGGTCGAGGCCTTGCTGCGGGCGGCGATCGAGGCGGCGTCCTCGCCCGCGCGGCGCAAGACCTACCAGGACATCCTTGCCCACACCCAGGCATATAAGAGCGATTTCGGCGATCTCGTCGATCTCATCGGCAAGCTCAAGGCGAGCAAGGAGGCGCTCTTCAAGTCGGGCGACACGCTCAAGGCCGCCGCCGAGAAGCTGGTGGGCTCCGCCAAGATCGCGAACGATCCCTTCCTCGACGATTCGGTGACGGCCTTCGAAAGCGCCCTCCATCTCGCCCGCGAGACGAGCTGGCACTTCCTCGCTACCCTCGACGAGAACGGGCCGTCCGACTTCAAGGCGGCGACCGACAAGGCCTTCCAGGCGCTCGACTCCATGTGGAAGGTGCCTGCGGCCAAGGATCTGCGCGGCCAGATGCAGAGCGTGCGCGACGCCGTGCTCGCCTATGACGCGGCGTTCCAGCAGGTCGTCCATGGCATGCTCGACGCCGACGATCTCTTCAACGGCGAGATGAGCCACCTCTCCGGGGACATCGCCAAGGCCCTCGACATGCAGACGGCGCAGTTCGCCGCCGACATGCAGGCCGCCAAGGCCGAGTCCGATCGCACGATCGCGCGCTCCAATAGGACGCAGATCGCCACCGCCGGCATCGCCGCGATCCTCGGCGCCATCCTCGCCTGGATCATCGGGCGCGCCATCGGCACGGCGATGGGCCGCATGACGGCGACCATGCGCCGGCTCGCCGAGGGCGACCTCGCCGTCGAGATCACCGGGCGCGAGCTGAAGAACGAGCTCGGCGAGATGGCCAAGGCGCTCCAGGTCTTCAAGGACAACGCCGTCGACAAGCAGCGCCTCGAAGCCGAGCAGAAGGCGGCCGCGGCCGAGCGCCAGGAGCGCGAGGAGGCTGCGCGGCAGGCCGAGGTGCGGCGCCAGGCCGAGGAGGCGGAGAAGGAGCGCATCGCCGCCGAGCGCCGCCGGCAGGAGATGCTCGCGCTTGCCGACAGCTTCGAGCGCAGCGTCAAGCGCGTCGTCGACACCGTCTCGAGCTCCTCGACCGAGATGCAGGCGACGGCGGGCTCGCTTGCCGCCACCGCCGAGGCGACCAGCCGGCGCGCCGGCACCGTGGCGGCGGCCTCCGAGGAGACCTCCGCCAATGTCCGCACCGTGGCCACCGCCGCCGAGGAGCTCTCGGCCTCGATCGGCGAGATCGGCCGCCAGGTCGGCCAGTCGACCGCGATCGCCCACAAGGCCGTCGAGGAGGCGAAGACGACGAATGCGACAGTGCGGGGCCTTGCCGATGCCGCGCAGAAGATTGGCCAGGTCGTCGAGCTCATCACCGACATCGCGAGCCAGACCAATCTCCTGGCGCTCAACGCCACCATCGAGGCGGCGCGCGCCGGCGACGCCGGCAAGGGCTTCGCCGTGGTAGCGACCGAGGTCAAAGCGCTCGCCGATCAGACGGCCAAGGCCACGGAGGAGATCGCGGCGCAGATCAACGGCATGCAATCGGCGACCGGCATGGCCGTCGGCGCCATCGAGCATATCCGCGAGACCATCGCCGAGATGGAGCAGATCGCGACGGCGATCGCTGCCGCCATCGAGGAGCAGGGTGCCGCGACTCAGGAGATCGCACGCAACGTCCAGCAGGCGGCGCGCGGCACCGACGAGGTCTCGTCCAATATCGCGGAGGTGACCCAGGCCGCCGCCAGCACCGGAGCCGCGACGAGCCAGGTGCAGCAGGCGGCCCTGCGCCTGACCGAGCAGTCGGAGGAGCTGCGGCGGGGGGTCGAGAGCTTCCTCGCGACCGTCCGCGCCGCCTGAGCCGCGCGCTTGAGCGGCGGCGCTGCGCCACCCGTCAGGCGAGGTTCCAGAGGGGATCGCGAGGGGTGGGCTTGACCGCTTCGCCGGGAAGGGGGACCGCCTTGGCGGTGGTGCGCCGCAGACGCCTGGCCTCGCGAAGAATCGCCTCGATGTCCTCGCGCCGCAGCTTGTCCCGCTTCATCACGGCGCGAACGATCGGGTCTGCCAGCATTTCCCGGACCGGCGGCTCGATGCCGCCCGCGGTCCAAAGCTGCGCCGCCGAAGAACGCGTAGGTGGACGCAAGCTCCTGCTCATGGCCTCCGCCCCTGTCTTGCCGTGGCGACCCCCTTTCGCCACGTCGTTGGAGAGGCTTTCAGCTTAGCAGCTACAAGCTGCGGTTTTGTGACATAAATCGAACATCGGTTGTGGGGCGACCCATCCGGCCGCGACCCCATCCGCCTTCGGCTGCCCTCCATTCGGGGCTTGCAGCGGCGGAACGGTTTGCACATATGTCGCGCTGGCACCGTTCGGCGCGACCGCTTGGAGAGACGGCGAGCGCGCCGGCGGTCGCGAACGGCGTTGACGAGAGGGACGAAGAGGGAAGAGGAGACCATGTCGGAAGAGAGGCTGAGTTTTCAGGCCGAGGTCAGCAAGCTGCTCGATATCGTGGCGCACTCGCTCTATAGCGAGAAGGAGGTCTTCCTCCGCGAGCTGATCTCGAACGCATCGGACGCCTGCGACCGCTTGCGCTATGCCGCCCTCACCCGGCCGGAACTGCTCGCGGGGAACGGCGAATTCCGCATCACCCTCTCCCTCGACAGGCAGGCGGATAGCCTCACCATCGCCGATAACGGCATCGGCATGAGCCGCCAGGAGCTCATCGACAATCTCGGCACCATCGCCCGCTCGGGCACCGCCGCCTTCGTCGCCGAGGCCCGGCAAGGCGGGGCCGCGGCGGGAACATCCGGCGGAGAGGCGGCCGGCTCGGCGGACAGGGACCCGCTCAGTCTCATCGGCCAGTTCGGCGTCGGCTTCTATTCCGCCTTCATGGTGGCGGACCGGGTCGAGGTGGTGTCCCGCAAGGCCGGCGAGACCGAGGCCTGGGCCTGGCGCTCCGACGGCAAGGGCAGCTTCACCATCGCCGAGGCGAATCTCGATGGGCGCGGCACGCGCATCACCCTGCATCTCAACGAGGCGGGCAAGGCCTTCCTCGATCCCGACCGCATTCGCCAAGTGGTGAAGCGCCACTCCGACCACATCGGCATCCCCATTGAGCTCGAGGATGGCGGCAAGCGCGAGAAGCTCAACCAGGCCTCGGCGCTGTGGACGCGGCCGAAGAGCGAGATCACGACGCTGCAATACAACGAGTTCTATCGCCACGTCTCCCACAGCTTCGACGATCCCTGGCTCACGCTCCACTATCAGGCCGAGGGCACGCTCGCCTATACGGCGCTTCTCTTTGTGCCGGGCCAGCGGCCCTTCGATCTCTTCCATCCCGAGCGCAAGGGCCATCTCCGCCTCTATGTGAAGCGCGTCTTCATCACCGAGGACGCGCCCGAATTGCTCCCCGCCTATCTGCGCTTTTTGCGCGGCATCGTCGATTCCGAGGACCTGCCGCTCAATGTCAGCCGCGAGATGCTCCAGCAGAATCCGCTGCTTGCGAAGATCCGCAGCGGGCTGGTGAAGCGCGTGCTCGACGCGCTGGCGAAGAAGGCCACCGAGGATGCCGCCGACTATAAGACCTTCTGGGAGAATTTCGGCGCCGTGCTCAAGGAGGGAATCTATGAGGATCCCGAGCAGCGCGAGCGCATCCTCGCCCTCGCCCGCTTCCGCTCGACGGCGAGTGACGGGCTCGTCAGCCTCGCCACCTACATCGAGCGCATGAAGGAGGGGCAGGCGGCGATCTACTACATCGCCGGCGAGGCCGCCGAGGCGGTCGCGAAGAGCCCACAGATCGAAGGCTTCCGTGCCAAGGGCGTCGAGGTTCTGCTGATGACCGATCCCGTCGACGAGTTCTGGCTGGGGGTCGTCGGCTCGTATCAGGAGAAGCCGTTCAAATCCGTGACCCGCGGCGGCGCCGACCTCGACAAGATCAAGGGCGAGGCGCCAAAGGCAAAGGCGGAAGCCGCCGCCGGCGAGCTGAGCGGGCTCGTCGCCCTGCTCAAGCTCACGCTCAAGGACGCGGTCAAGGACGTGCGCGTCTCCGAGCGCCTCACCGACAGCCCCGTCTGCCTTGTCGCCGACGAGGGCGACATGGACATCCACCTCGAGCGCCTGCTGCGCCAGCACAAGCAGCTCGCGCGCGAGACCAAGCGCATTCTCGAGATCAATCCCGGCCATGCGCTGATCAAGCGGCTCGCCGCCGATGTGAAGGCCAAGGGGAGCTCGGCCGCGCTCGAGGATTACGCCCACCTCCTCCTCGACCAGGCGCGCATCATCGAGGGCGAGACGCTCGCCGATCCCGCGGCCTTCTCGCGCCGTCTGTCGAGCGTGCTCGCTGGCACTCTTGGCGCCTGACAGCGAGGGGCGCTCGCCCGCGCGAGGGCAAAAAAAGGCGGCCGTCTTCGGGCTGGAAGGCGGCCGCCGTTCGGGCGTCGATAGGGGGCGACGCCGTACTGCGGTAAGTTTCTAAACGTCGCAGCCGGGAGGCGAAGGAGCGTCGCGCGACGCGCAAGCTCGATCAAACCGGCATGGTCAGGCTATGGCCGCCGCCTTCATTGGACAAACGAATTTTATAAATATAGAAAATCATGAAATCCGATGGATGCAGCCGACTTAGGCGCGGGAGGAGAAGAGGTCCGTCATGGATATCGAGCGGGCGCGCACCTTCCTCGAGATCGCGGAGGCCGGCACCTTCGTGAAGGCCGCCGAGCGGCTCAATATCACCCAGTCGACGGCGAGCATGCGCATCAAGGCGCTCGAGGACAGCCTCGGCCGGCCGCTTTTCGCACGCAGCAAGGCGGGGGCGCAGCTCACCCCGGCCGGGCAGCAGTTCCGCCGTTACGCGACGACGATGGTGCGCGCATGGCAGCAGGCGCGCCAGGATGTGGCGCTGCCGCCGGGCTTCCAGGCGGTGCTCGGCATCGGCGGCCAATACAGCCTGTGGGATCGCCTGCTCATCAAATGGCTGCCTTGGATCCGCAAGGCGATGCCCGATGTCGCCGTGCGCGCCGAGGTCGGGACCGCTGACGGGCTGATCCGGCAGCTCGGCGAGGGGCTCCTCGACATCGCCGTCATGTATGCGCCCCAGAGCCGCACCGGCTTCGTCATCGAGCCTCTGTTCCAGGAGCGCCTCGTCATGGTCTCGACCGAGCCCGACGAGCCGCCCCTCATCACCAAGCGCTATATCTTCGTCGATTGGGGCCCGGCCTTCCTCTCCAGCCACACCCAGGCCTTTCCCGATCTGGCGACGCCGGCGGTGAGCTGCAGCATCGGCTCGCTCGGTCTCGCCTATCTCCTCGAGACGGGCGGCACCGGCTATTTCCCGATCCGCATGGTGCGCCCTCATATCGAGGCGAAGCGGCTGCACCTCGTCGCCGAGGCGCCGGAGTTTCGCCGCCCCGCTTACGCGGTCTATCCCCAGGCCTCGGCGCAGGAGCCCCTCTTCACGGTGGCGCTCAAGGGTCTGCGCGACCTCGCGGCTGCGGAAGCCGAGGAGTGAAGCCGGCGCCGCGCTCGCGTGGCTATTTCTCGGTGAAGAGGGCGGCGCCTAGGATCGGGCCTTGTCCGTCGCCCGGGCGCGCATCGGCCTGGAGCAGTACGGCGCAGCCATTGGCGGGCGTGAGCGTCATGTCGACGGGGATCTGGAGCGCCTTGCCGCGCCAACGCCCGAGCGGGCGAAACTCGCGCACCACGTTGAACTCACGCAGGTGACGCCCGTCATTCTCGCCGGCGGCGACCGCCGTCGTGTGCTCCTTGTCGAAGAGCGCCATCCAGACGGTGGCCTCGCCAGGGAACGGAGCCGCAGGGATCTCGATCTGGTACTTGTCCTCGGCCGTCTCGACGACGGTAACGGGGATCTTGCCGCCGCGCGCCTCCTCGGCGCGCAGCAGCTTGCTCACCGAGGCGCGGTCCGACCCGGTGGCATCGGCGCGGCCGTCGATCACCATTTCCGGCGTGTAGAGGAAGCGGTTTCCCAGCGCCTCCTTGTAGCGCTGCTGCCGCGCCGTCGACGCGGGCGAGGCGAAGGGATCCTTCCAGCCGATATAGTCCCAGTAATCGACATGGAAGGCGAGGGCGACGATGCCGGGCCGCTGCGCCAGCTCGCCGAGATAGGCGTCGGCCGGTGGGCAGCTCGAGCAGCCCTGGGAGGTGAAGAGCTCGACGACGACGGGTGGCTTCGACGTCGCGGCGAGGCTTGATCCCGCGAGGCCGATCACAGTCGCACCCAGGACGAAGAGGGTCGTTCGCCGCTTCATGATCTCAAGCTAGTTCAACCCTCAGGCGGCACCGAATCAACTGTTTTCACGGATCAGTGAGAGATGCCGAGCGTCGTCCCGTTTCACGGAACGATGAGAACTGCCGCGCGCCGTCCCGCTCACTCGATGAGCGCCAGCAGCGCTGCGGCGGCCTCTGCGGGTCCGTCGGCGTCATTGTCGCGCTTGGCCTCGACGCGCAGCCCGTCGATCACGGTGGCGAGCAGGCGGGCGCAGGATTGAGGGTCGTGCGCGGGGGAGATCTCTCCGTCGTCGCGCGCTCGCGCCAGGAGCCGCGCCAGATGCGCCTCCTGGTCGCGGCGCAGCGCTCGTAGCCGCGCGGCAATCTCGGGATCGCGCCCGCCCAGCTCGCAGGCCGCGTTGACGGCAAGGCAGCCGCGCCGCTGGGGGTCGCCGGCGCCGAAAGCAACGAGCTCGGCGAGGAGTGCGCGCAGGGCGGCCAAGGGGGACGGCGCTTCCGCGAGAGCGGCGAGGCGCGGCGCCAGCGCCGTGCGGCCATAGAGGTCGAGGGCGCGGATGAAGAGGCGGCGCTTGTCCCCGAAGGTGGCATAGAGGCTGGCCCGGTTGATACCCATGGCGCGGACGAGATCGTCCATCGAGGTCGCCTCGTAGCCCTGGCGCCAGAAGAGCTGCATCGCCTTGCGCAGCACCGTTTCTGGATCAAACGATTTGGTTCGCATTACTCCATTCTCGCTTCCCAGTTCTCCGTCACGAAGTGGAGAGGGCGGATCCGCAAGCAAAGACTGAATACTATACCACCGTTCAAGAAAAAGCCCGGCCGAAGCCGGGCTAAAGGACGTTATCGAAACGAATAGTCTATTTTATTTCGCCTTCGCCAGGTTGCGCAGGACGAAATGCAGGATGCCGCCGTGGCGGTAATATTCGAGCTCGTCGAGGGTATCGATGCGGCAGAGGAGCTTGATCTCCTCGACGGCGCCATCCCCGCGATGGATGCGGCAGGTGAGCTGGCTGCGCGGCTTGAGGCCCTGGGCGATGCCGAGGATGTCGAAGCGCTCGCTGCCGTCGAGCTTGAGCGTCTTGCGCGTTGTGCCGTCCTGGAATTGCAGCGGCATGACGCCCATCCCGACGAGATTGGAGCGGTGGATGCGCTCGAAGCTCTCGGCGATGACCGCCTTGACGCCGAGGAGGAGCGTGCCTTTGGCGGCCCAGTCACGGGAGGAGCCGGTGCCGTATTCCTTGCCGGCGATGATGACGAGAGGAACCCCCTCTTTCTGATAGAGCATCGCCGCGTCATAGATCGGCATCACCTTGCCGTCGGGGAGGTGCTTGGTCATTCCGCCCTCGACGCCGGGGACCACCTCGTTGCGGATGCGGATATTGGCGAAGGTGCCGCGCATCATCACCTGGTGGTTGCCGCGCCGCGAGCCGTAGGAGTTGAAATCGACGGGGCGCACCTGATAGCCGATCAGATACTCGCCCGCCGGGCTGTCCTTCTTGATGCTGCCGGCGGGGGAGATGTGGTCCGTGGTGATGCTGTCGCCGAGGAGTCCGAGCGGTCGCGCCCCCTCGATGTCGTCGAGCTTGCCCGGCTCTTTGGGCATGTCCTCGAAATAGGGCGGGTGCGCGATATAGGTGGAGCGGTCATCCCAGGCATAGGTCAGGCTGGGCTTGACCTTGATGCGCCGCCACGGTTCCGGGCCCTCGAACACATTGGCGTAGCGCTTGCGGAACATCGCCGGTGTCAGCACCTTCTCGATCGTTGCTGTGATCTCCCGGTTCGACGGCCAGATATCCTTGAGATAGACGGGCTTGCCGTCCTTGCCCTCGCCGAGGGGATCCTTGAGGAGATCGAGCTTCATCGAGCCCGCCAGGGCATAGGCGACGACGAGCGGCGGCGAGGCGAGGTAATTGGCCCGCGTCAGGGGGTTGATGCGGCCCTCGAAATTGCGATTGCCCGAGAGCACGGCGGCGCAGACGAGATCGCCGTCCTCGATCGCCGCGGCGATCGGCTCGGGCAGCGGTCCCGAATTGCCGATGCAGGTGGTGCAGCCATAGCCGACGAGGTCGAAGCCCAGCTTGTCGAGCTCGTCCTGCAGCCCCGCCGCGACGAGGTAGTCGGTGACCACCTGGCTGCCCGGCGCGAGGGAGGTCTTGACCCAGGGCTTCACCTTGAGGCCTTTCGCGTTGGCGTTCCGCGCCAGAAGCCCGGCGCCGACCAGCACGCTCGGATTCGAGGTGTTGGTGCAGCTCGTGATCGCGGCGATCACCACGTCCCCGTCCTTGAGGGCGTAGTTCTCGCCGGCGACCGGCACCGACTTGGCGCGTCCCGCCTCGCCGACGAAGTCCTTGAGCGCCGCGTCGTTGAAGGCCTTGGCGGCACCGGAGAGCGCGACGCGGTCCTGCGGCCGCTTGGGCCCGGCGATCGAGGGCTCGACCGCACCGAGATCGAGCTCGATCGTGTCCGAGAAGACGGGATCGGGGGTCGTGCCGTCACGCCACAGGCCCTGCGCCTTGGCATAGGCCTCGACGAGCTTGACCCGCGCCTCGTCGCGGCCGGTGAAGCGCAGGTAGCGGATCGTCTCGGCATCGATCGGGAAGATGCCGCAGGTGGCGCCGTATTCGGGCGCCATATTGCCGATGGTGGCGCGGTCGGCCAGCCCGAGCCCGTCGAGCCCCTTGCCGTAGAACTCGACGAACTTTCCCACCACGCCCTTCTTGCGCAGCATCTGGGTCACGGTCAGCACCAGGTCCGTCGCCGTGGCACCCTCGCGAAGCTGGCCGGTGAGCTTGAAGCCCACGACTTCGGGGATGACCATCGAGATGGGCTGACCGAGCATGGCCGCTTCGGCCTCGATGCCGCCGACACCCCAGCCGAGCACGGCGAGGCCGTTCACCATGGTGGTGTGGCTGTCGGTGCCGACGAGGGTGTCAGGATAGGCGACGGCCGCGCCGCTCGTCTCGCTCACCCACACGGTCTGGGCGAGATATTCCAGGTTCACCTGATGGCAGATGCCGGTGCCGGGCGGGACGACGCGGAACTGGTCGAAGGCCATCTGGCCCCAGCGCAGGAACTCGTAGCGCTCCTGGTTGCGCTTGAATTCCATCTCGACGTTCTTCTTGAAGGCGTCCTTGCTGCCGAAAAAGTCAACCATCACCGAGTGGTCGATGACGAGATCGACGGGGGCGAGGGGGTTGATCTTGCGCGCATCGCCGCCGAGCTTCGTCATGGCGTCGCGCATGGCGGCGAGATCGACGATGGCGGGAACGCCGGTGAAGTCCTGCATCAGCACCCGCGCCGGCAGATAGGCGATCTCGCGCTCGGAGCGCCGCGCCGCCACCCACGCCGCCATCGCCCTGATATCGTCGACCGTCACCGTGCGGCCGTCCTCGCGGCGCAGCAGATTCTCGAGCAGCACCTTGAGCGAGAAGGGCAGGCGCCCGATGTCGCCCAGCCCCGCCTTGGCGGCGGCCTCAAGGCTGAAATAGTCGTAGCGCTTGCCGCCGACCTCGAGCGTGCGGCGGGTCTTGAGCGTATCCTGACCGATGGCGGGCACGAGTGTTCTCCTCGATGCAGATGGTGGCGGGACCTCATCGTGACGACCGCGCGATCCCACGGGACGGCGGCGTTGCGAGCACGGCGAGGCGGCCTCGAAGGATCCCGAGAAGCGTTGCCTCGCCTGGCGTCGCCTAATCGGCGTGCGAAGCGGCGCTCGGCACGGTCTCCGGTATGTGCGTCGTCATGACCATATAGCCCCCGAGGGCGAGGGCGAGCAAGACCAGCACGATGGCGCGCCAGGCCGGCGCCGTGCGCGCGTCGGTCTCAGATGCGAGGGCGGCGCGCTTGCGTCCGGTCACCATGGCGCGCGCCAGATTGTCCCGGTGCAGCAAGCTTTCAACGACGACGCCGGCGATATGGATCACGGCCAGATAGATGATGAGGTTGCCGAGGAGCTTATGGATCTCGCCCATCGCCTTCACATGGCTCTGTGGCAGGAGGCCGCTCAACGGCCCCGTGCCGCCGGTGATGCCCTGCCCCAACAAGCCGGTGAGGACGAGGAGGACGAGCGTCGCGAGCATCAGAATGACCATCCAGCCGCCGATGGGGTTGTGGCCGATCGCGCGTTGGGGGGCAAAGCGCAGCAGGCTCAGGCCGTAGCTCCTGAGCATGGGCCAGGCGCGGACGAACGAGGCGAAGCGGGCATATTCGCCGCCGACGAAGCCCCAGGCGAGGCGGAAGAGGACGAGGAGGACGACCGCATAGCCAAAACCGACATGGACTGCGAAGAGAAGGCCGTGGGGACGGCCGGAGCTCGTGAGATAGGCGGCAATCACCGCGACGGCGAGCAGCCAGTGGAAAATCCGTGTCGGCAGATCCCATACGGAAATCCAGCGCGTCTTGCCGCGGTTGTCATCCTGTCCCATGTTCCGCTCCGAGACCCCGTTCGTCACTGCTCGACCTCGATCTTGCCGGCCCCATATGAACGCGTGGTGAATGCTCCGGCGCATGGCTGGTTCCGCACGGCAGCGGGCGCTCGCCGCGTATATAACGCCCGAGCGCGCAAAAGCCGCCGCATGGCAGCCTTGCGTGTTGTTGCGTCGCATTGGAAATGAGAATGATGAGCATATGATCACACGATTGCGGAAGATGCCCGCGCCGCGCGAGGTAAGACCGTGATGATGATGTCCTGGGTCCATGCGGGCCCCGCGATTCTCGCGGCGTTCCTCGCCTCCTTCGTCGAGTTTGTCGAGGCGCTCACCATCGTGCTCGCGGTCGGTGCCGTGCGCGGCTGGCGCCCGGCCCTGGCCGGAAGTGCGGCCGGCACGGCGCTGCTCGTCGTCCTGGTCGCCGCCCTCGGACCGCTCCTCGCGCGCGTGCCGCTCGACTGGCTGCGCATGGGGATTGGCGTTCTGCTTCTCCTCTTCGGCATGCGCTGGCTGCGCAAGGCCGTGCTGCGGGGTGCGGGCCTCATCCCCTTGCACGATGAGGACGCCGCTTATGCGAAGGAGACGGCGGCGCTGCGCCGCAGCCGCCGTGGCGGCGACTGGGATACGATCGGGATCGTAACGACCTTCAAGGCGGTGACGCTCGAAGGGCTCGAGGTGGTCTTCATCGTGATCGCGGTGGGCGCCGCCGGCCAGGGCCTGGTCCCTGCCTGCCTTGGCGCCGGCGCGGCACTCGCGTTCGTCATCCTCATCGGGCTGATGCTGCACCGGCCAATGTCGCGAGTGCCCGAGAACGGCCTCAAATTCGTCGTCGGCGCGCTTCTCTCTGCCTTCGGCCTGTTCTGGACCGGCGAGGGCATCGGCCTCACCTGGCCCGGCGGCGACGCCGCCATTCTCGGCCTCATCGCGGGCTTCCTCGCGGTCGCCTTCCTGATGACATGCGGCGCCCGGCGGGTCCTGGTGACCGGCCGCGCTGGCTTCGCGGGGCGCCCATGAGCTGGCTTGCGACGATATCGCGCGAGCTGTTCGGGCTCTTCGTCGACGAGCCCGGCTTCAGCGCCGCCATCCTCGGCTGGATCATCGTCGCGACGCTCCTGTTGCCGGCACTCGGCGGCAATGCCTGGGCCGGCCCCCTCCTCTTCGCCGGCTGTGCCGCCATTCTCGTCGAGAACGTGCACCGAGCCGCCCGCCGCGCACGCCGCAATGCGGGAGCGCAAAGGCGTCCCGATTGATGTGCTCGTTGTCATGCTATGTGTCCGTTACGAGATCGGCGCCGCTGCCAGCGGGATGGCCGTGGTCTCCTTGGCGATGGAGAGCACGACATCGCTCGAATAGCGGCGAAGGTTGAGCTCGCCGGCGAGCACCGTGCGGGCGAAGCTCTGATACTCATCGAGAGTCCGGGCGCAGACGAGCAGCACGAAATCATGGTCCCCGGCCACGCACCAGCATGAGAGCACCTCGGGGATCTCCTGGACCTTGCGCTCGAAGGCGCGCAGGAGATCCTCCCGCGGCCGCTCGAGAGCCAGCCGCACCAGGACGAGGACCTGCTGCCCGACCGCGAGACGGTCGAGGAGCGCGACCTCGCGCCGGATGACGCCGCGCTCCCGGAGTCGCTGGACGCGCTTGAGACAGGCGGGCGGCGAAAGCCCGACCCGGGCTGCAAGCTCCTGGTTCGCGATCCGGCAGTCCTCCTGGAGCAGATTCAAAATCTTTCGATCCGTCGCGTCGAGAGAGTCGCGGCTCATGGGCTTCTCTTAATCAGATTTTGTGTCTATGGTAAATTTCGCATGATGATTTACCAAAATTAACATAACTGAGAAATCACACGATAAAAATGCTTCAATTAAGAAATTGAATTTTCCCCCGCCCATTTTATCGTAGGCGGCAACAACCAGGAGGAGGCGGCGATGGCAGACGGCAAGAGCCTTCCCACCCAGAAGCCGTGGGACCGTCATTTGATCCGCTACGGGATGGACATGGTTCCGACGCCGATCCTGCGCGCGCGCGGCAGCGTGCTGTGGGACGCGAATGGGCGGGAGATCCTCGATTTCACCTCGGGGCAGATGTGCGCCACCATCGGGCACAATCATCCCCGCATCGTGGAGGCGATCCGCAAGGCCTGCGACGGCGCGCTCCATCTCTATAGCGGCATGGTGGGGCCGGCGGTGCTGGCGCTTGCGGAGCGGCTTGCGGGGCTGCTGCCGCCCAAGCTCTCCAAGGCGATCTTCCTCTCGACGGGTGGGGAGGCGAACGAGGCGGCACTGCGCATGGCAAAGCTCAGTCGGGGCCGTCATGAGGTCGTCGGCCTGACCGGCTCGTGGCACGGCATGACGGCGGGGGCCGCCGCCTCGACTTATGCGGCGGCCCACCAGGGCTATGGTCCCGCCATGCCCGGCACCTTGGCGATCCCGGCGCCCAACGCCTTTCGCTGCCCGATCCGCCATTGCCGGGACCGCTGCGACATGAGCTGCCTCGATGTCGGCTTCGACATGGTGGACGCCCAGTCGACGGGCTCGCTCTGCGCGGTGATCGCCGAGCCGGTGCAAAGCTCGGGGGGCGTCATCGTGCCGCCCGAGGGCTATCTCCCCAAGCTGCGGCAAAAATGTGACGAGCGCGGCATGCTGCTGATCCTCGACGAGGCGCAGACGGCTTTCGGCCGCTTGGGCGCCAATTTCGCCTTCGAGGTCTTCGGCGTCGAGCCCGACATCCTGAGCCTCTCCAAGACTCTCGGCGGCGGCCTCCCGCTCGCGGCCACAGTCACTTCCGACGCCATCGAGGAAGATTGCCAGGCCAAGGGCTTCGTGCACGCGACCTCGCACGTCTCCGATCCCCTACCCGCCGAGGTCGGCCTCGCCGTGCTCGACGTCATCGCGGAGGAGGACCTCAACCGCCGGGCCATCGAGATGGGCGCCTATCTCAAGGACGGGCTCCTCGCCCTCCAGCAGCGGCACGAGATGATCGGCGATGTGCGCGGCTTCGGCCTTCTCCTCGGCGTCGAGCTGGTCAAGGACCGGCACACGCGCGAGCCCGATCCGGCGCGCGGTCGCGCCATCACGCGGCGCTGCATGGAGCTCGGGCTCAGCATGAATATCGTCTCGGTCGGCGGCATGGCGGCCGTCTGGCGCATCGCACCGCCGCTCACCGTCACGCGCGAGGAGATCGATCGCGGGCTCGCCATCATGGACGAGGCCATCCAGTCGGTCGCGCAGGGCTCGCACTGAGCCGACGATGAGCCTCGGCTCGCCGGACGCTAAAGCCGCACGTATTTGTAATCAAGCGGCAGGTTGTTGATGCCGCGATCGGGCGGGGACAGCCAGCCGGCGATCTTGCCCGGGGCGACGACGGGCCGCATCAGGCTCTTCACGAAATCCTTGTCGGCTTCGCTGGGAATCCAGTCGTCCATGCGCTTGGCCGCGTCGGCAGGCGAGACGGGATTGCCGTCGGGGTCGAAGGAAAGTCCCGCCCAGACGCCGACGGCGCGGCGGAAGCGCTCGCTCGGGAGCTTGAGGGCGAAATCAATCCCAGCCTTGCGGATGAGCCGGTTCCAGCGCTGCACGCCGATATCGCAATCCTTGAGGTAGGCGCGCCGCGCCACCTCGTTCATGGCGTTGCGCAGGGGCACCGCCTCGACCGTGATGCCGCCGCCTTCCGCCGGCCGCTCGAGGGAGAAATTGCCGTCCCTGCAGCGATGGTCCTCATATTGGCCCTCGTCCGGGCGCCCCTTGATGCCGTTGGCGAAATAGCTCGCCGCGTTGGTCGATACCTCGGAGCCGAAGAGGTCGAGGGAGGAGGAGCACCAGAAATTGAGATAGCGCTGCACCGTCGGCAAATCGATGGCGCCCGCGGCGCGTATCTTGGCGGGATCATCGGTCTTGAGCTCGCTCATCACCTCAAGCGTGCGCTTGACGACGCGGCCAAGGCCCGTCTCGCCGACGAACATATGGTGCGCCTCCTCGGTCAGCATGAACTGGCAAGTGCGCGCGAGGGGATCGAAGCCGCTTTCGGCGAGGCTCTTGAGCTGGAACTTGCCGTCGCGATCGGTGAAGTAGGTGAAGCTGAAGAAGGACATCCAATCCTCGATCGGCTCGTTGAAGGTGCCGAGGATGCGCGGATTGTCCGGATGGCCGGAATGTCGCGTGAGCAGCGCCTCGGCCTCCTCGCGCCCGTCGCGGCCGAAATAGGCGTGGAGCAGGTAGACCATCGCCCAGAGATGCCGGCCCTCCTCCACATTCACCTGGAAGAGATTGCGCAGATCGTAGAGGGACGGGCAGGTCTGGCCGAGGCGGCGCTGCTGCTCGACGGACGCAGGCTCGGTGTCGCCCTGGGTCACGATGAGACGGCGCAGAGTGGCACGGAACTCGCCGGGCACCTCCTGCCACGCCGGCTCGCCGAAGAAATCGCCGAAGCCGATCTTGCGCCCGGGCTGCGCGTCGGCGAGGAAGATGCCCCAGCGGTATTCGGGCATCCGCACCATGCCGTAGCTCGCCCAGCCCTTGGCGTCGACCGAGGTCGCCGTGCGCAGGTAGACATCCTTGGCCTGGAAGCCGTCGGGGCCGAGCTCGCGCCACCAGTCGAGAAAGCGCGGCTGCCAAGCCTCGAGGGCACGCTGCAGCCGCCGATCGTCCGAAAGGCGGACGTTGTTTGGAATCCGCTCGCTGTAGTCGATCGACATGGCGCGCCTGCTCCTTTGCTGATCCGCCGCCTGCCTCTACACCCGCCGCTTGTCGAACTCGCCGCGCTGGCCGCTGCCGTAGCGCTTCAAGGCACCGCTCTCGCCGACGGCGTTGGGCCGTTGGAAGATCCAGTTTTGCCAGGCGGAGAGCCGACCGAAGATCTTGCTCTCGATCGTCTCCGGCCCGCCGAAGCGCAGCGAGGCCTCCATGCCGGTGAGCGCGTCGGGCGAGAAGCTGGCCCGCTCCTCGAGCGCCAGACGGATCTCGTCGGCCCAGTCGATGTCGTCGGGGATGAAGGTGACGAGGCCCGCCGCGTCGGCGGCCTGGGCGTCGAGCTCGCGGCCGATCAATCCCCGCGCGGCATCGAGGCGCCCCGGCTCGCCGAGGAAGCGGCTGGCGAGGCGCGAGAGCCCGTTCGGCATGGGATAGGGTGCGAAATTCATCGTCGTGAGGCGCAGCCGCGCCGGCGGGCGGTTGTCGCCTTCGAAGCTGCCGTCGAGCATATAGCTGCGATCGGCTGCGAGCACGAGCTCGAGGAGCGTGCCGGCGAAGCAGCTCCCCGGCTCGATGAGGGCGATGAGCGAGCGCGAGCTCACGTCGAGGCGCTTGAAGCAGCGCTTGAGGAAGAGGGTGATCTCGCGCACCAGCCAATCGTCCCGATGCGCCGCGAGGGCCGCATCCATGGCCTCCACCAGCGCCCCGTCACCCTCGCTCTTGAGGACCCAGGTGCCGATCTCGGCCTCGTTGCTGCGCAGGTGGAGGATGGCGTCGTCGAGGGCGCGGGCCAAGGCGAGGGGCCAGAACTCGGCGCCGAGCGCGTGGATCTCCTCGACCGTGGCCGGCGGCGCTGCCGCGGGGCCCAGCGCCGTGATCTCGGCGAAGCGCCGCTCGCGGTCGATGGCGACGCGAAGCGTGGGGTAAGTGATGCGGTCGTCCGCGATGTGGCGCGCGAGGGGCGAGAGGGTGATGCCCTTCCCATCCGCCGGCCGCGTCGAGCGCTCGGCAAGGGCGCGGGCGCGGGCCTGGGCCGCCGCCTCGAGGCGCGAGCGGGGCACAAGCTCGTCGACGAGGCGCCAGTCGAGGGCGCGCCTGCCCTTGACGCCTTCCTCGACGGTGCAGAAGACATCGGCGCGATCGCGCCGCACCTTGCGCTTGTCGACGAGGCGGGTGAGGCCTCCTGTCCCCGGCAGCACCGCGAGGAGAGGCACTTCGGGGAGGGCGACCGAGGTATTGCCGTCATCGGCCATGATGATGTGGTCGCAGGCGAGCGCCAGCTCATAGCCGCCCCCGGCGCAGGGGCCGTTCACCGCGCAGACGAAGGCGAGCCCGCCATGGGCGCTCGAATCCTCCATGCCGTTGCGCGTCTCGTTGGTGAATTTGCAGAAATTGACCTTCTCCGCGTGGCTCGAGAGGCCGAGCATGCGGATGTTGGCGCCGGCGCAGAAGACGCGCTCCTTGGCCGAGGTCAGCAGCACGGCCCCCACCTCGGGATGCTCGAAGCGGATGCGCTGAAGCGCGTCGTGGAGCTCGATATCGACGCCGAGATCGTAGGAGTTGAGCTTGAGCTCATAGCCCGGCTTGAGGCCGCCATCCTCCCTCACGTCCATGGCAAGGATCGCAAGCCGCCCCTCGAAGCTCAGCTTCCAATGCTTGTAGCGATCCGGATGGGTCTCGAAGCTGATCATCTGCCGTCGTCAGCTTTTGGGTCGGGAGGCGATGTGAGGAATTATACTGCATACAGTATGGTATACAAGCATCATATTGCCTATTCTGCGGCTCAGGCGCGACGCCTGTCCCTGTCCCGCCATGCCGCGGGCAGGACGAGGCGGAGATCGCGGAAGCTCTGCGCCGCGCTGCGGCCCGTTGTGTCGACGACGGCATCCGCCTTGCCATAGAGCGGAGCGCGCTCGGCGAGGATGTGGCGCAAATCCTCCATCGCCTCGGCGTTCCCCGCCATGGGTCGGTAGTCACCTTGGGCGATGACGCGTTCCATATGCTCGACCGGCGAAGCCTTGATCCATACGGTGAAGCACGCTTGCAGCAGAAGCTCGAAGGTGGCGGGCTCGGAGACGAGGCTGCCGCCGGTCTCGATGACGCAGCGGTCGTGGCTCTCGAGCACCCGCTCGAGACAGCGCCGCTCGAGACGCCGATATGTCGCCTGGCCCGAGAGGGAGAAGATCTCGGAAAGGCTCATGCCGGATATCCGCTCGATCTCGACGCCCATATCGAGGAATGGCACGCCGAGATGCGCCGCGAGCTTGGCGCCGAGGGTGCTTTTGCCGGCCCCCCGCAAGCCGATCAGCGCGATACGCGAGGCCCGCGCCCCGCCCCCGAGGGCGCCGCCGAGCCTCTCGCGCAGGAGCGCATAGGCGCTTCCCAGCTCTTCGGGCGAGAGTCCCTCGAGAAGCTGCTTCGCCAGGGTGTACTCGATGGGGCGGTCCGGCCCCTCGCGGGTGAGATCGGCGAGGGGCAGGTCCATGGCCCGGGCGATCTGGCGCAAAAGGAGAATCGAGACATTGCCTTGGCCGCTCTCGAGCTGGGCGAGGTAGCGCTCCGAGACGCCGGAATCTCGTGCCAAGATTTTCCGCGTCATGCCGCGTCGGGCGCGCGCATTGCGCACGCGTGTGCCGATGAGCTTGAGATAGGCCTCGCCGCCCTCGCCATTGGCGCCGGGGCGGCGCTCCTGGGGCTTCGCCGCCACGCATGACCCCCGCTTCTGCCGCTGCCGACAAGCCTACACAAGCCGTCATCAACATGCAATATAATGCTTGTGACGAGCATGAGAACGCACTATTGTCGCAATCCGGTCCCTGGCCAGACGGCTACGATGGAGGAGCCTTGGCGAGTTTCACGATCCTGGTCGGAACCATGACCGGCACGGCGGAGATCGTCGCCGAGGAGATCCGGGATGCCCTCGCGCCCAAGGGCCATGCCATCGAGATCCAGTTGATGGACGGGCTCGATGCCGGCGTCTTCGCGCCGGGGCGAACTTACCTTATCTGCACCTCGACCTACGGCCAAGGCGACGTCCCCGACAACGCTATGGCTCTCTACGAGGATTTGCAGCGCCGCCGCCCGGACCTCTCGGAGGTGCGCTATGGCGTGCTGTCACTCGGGGATCGCACCTACGCGCAGACCTTCTGCAACGGCGGGCAGCGCTTCGACGAGATTTTGAGTGCACTCAAGGCCGAGCGGATCGGCGAGATCATGCGTCACGATGCCAGTGCCGGGACCGTGCCCGAGGAGGTCGGCGTCGCCTGGGCCGAGCGCTGGGTGGCCGAGCTTGAAGCGCGGCTGAGCGAGGCCGCATAGGCTCCACGGGCGGCGCGGGAGGTTGCAGATGGACCAGGACGCTTTCGAGAAGCTCGTCGCCCGAGTCACCGGAGCCATCGCCGGGAAGCCCCTCGACGCCGCCCTCGCGCGCATGCTCGACCGCGATTTCCCGCCGACGGGTGCCGCCTTCCAGGCGATCCAGGCGGCCTGCCACCAGGCGATCGCCGCCGGCTGGATGTGCAGCCGCGAGGCCGGCGGGATTCGCTACGGCCGCGTCGTCAAGCCGTCGCCCGCCCTCGCCGGCTTCAGCGTGGACGTCGTGCAGATGGCCGACATCAAGGGCCCCTATCATCGCCATCCCAAGGGCGAGATCGACATGATCATGCCACTCTCGCCGGGCGCGGTCTTCGACGGCCACGGCGCCGGCTGGTGCGTCTACGGGCCCGGCACGGCCCACCACCCGACGGTGAGCGGCGGTGCCGCCCTCGTTCTCTACCTTTTGCCGGAAGGAGCCATCGAGTTCACCAAGGCCTGATCGCCCAAGGCGGAGAGGCGGACCCGGAGAAGCGCCGCCACCGCCCATCGGGCCCGCGTCCAGGGAGCGCGCCCATGTCGATCTCGTCAGCAGGCCCAGAGACGCCGGGCTTCAGTCAATGCGACCGCACCAAGTCGCCGCCGGAATTGCGGATGCCGCGCCTCTACAACGCCGCCGCCGACTTCATCGATCGCAACCTTGTCGAAGGCCGCGGCGGCCGCATCGCGATTCAAGATGATGCCGGCCGTTATACCTATGCCGAGCTCGCCGAGCGGGTGAATCGCGCCGGGAACATGATGCGGGATCTCGGCCTCGGCATCGAGGACCGGGTCCTTATGCTCATGCTCGACAGCATCGCCTTTCCGGCGGTCTTTTTCGGCGCGATCAAGCTGGGAGCGGTGCCCATTCCCATAAACACGCTGCTGACCGCCGCGGATTACGACTTCATGCTGCGGGACAGCCGCGCCAAGCTCCTTATTGTCTCCGCAGCACTCTACAACAAGGTCGCCCCCATTCTCGCCGCGCAGCCGTTTCTCCGCGCGGTGATCGTCGATGGCGTCGAGGGCTATGGACGGCCGCGCCTCGACGAGCGTCTCGCCGCCGCCTCGGCCACTCTCGAGCCGGCGCCGACGGTCGCCGACGATATCTGCTTCTGGCTCTATACCTCCGGCTCGACGGGCCAGCCCAAGGCCGCGGTGCATCTCCAGAGTGACATGGCCTATGCAGCGGAGTATTACGGCGTCGCCGTGCTCGGCATCCGCGAGGACGACGTGATGTTCTCGGCGGCCAAGCTCTTCTTCGCTTACGGTCTCGGCAATGCCATGTATTTCGCCTTCCGCGTGGGTGCTGCGGCGGTCTTGATGGCCGGACGGCCCACGCCGCAAGCGGTGATCACGCGGCTTCTCCATGACCGCCCGACGATCTTCTATGGCGTGCCGACCCTCTACGCCGCCCTGCTCGCCGATCCAACCCTGCCCAAGGCCGACGCGCTGCACCTGCGCCGTTGTGTCTCGGCCGGCGAGGCGCTGCCCGAGCAGGTAGCTCGGCGCTGGAAGGCCCATACCGGGGTCGACATCCTCGACGGCATCGGCTCGACGGAGATGCTGCACATCTTCCTCTCCAACCGACCCGACGACCTCCGCTACGGCACCACAGGAAAGGCGGTGCCGGGCTACGCGCTCAGGCTTGCCGGGGAAGACGGGCAGCCGGTGACGCCCGGCGAGGTCGGTGATCTCTATGTGAGCGGGCCCACCAGCGCTCCATTCTACTGGAACAATCGCGCCCGAAGCCTCGAATCCTTCCACGGCCGCTGGACCCGGACGGGAGACAAATATCTTGTCGACGACGACGGGTATTACGTCTATCAGGGCCGCTCCGACGACATGCTCAAGGTCGGCGGCATCTATGTCTCGCCCTTCGAAGTGGAGGCGGCTCTCGTCAGCCACGAGGCAGTGCTCGAGGCAGCGGTGGTCGGCCATGCCGACGAGAACGGCCTGATCAAGCCCAAGGCCTTCGTCGTCCTGAAGGACGGGGCGACCGCCTCGCAGACGCTTGCCCAGGCGCTCAAGGAGCATGTAAAAGCCCGCCTCGCGCCCTACAAATTTCCGCGCTGGGTCGAATTCGTGGCCGAGCTGCCCAAGACGGCGACCGGCAAGATCCAGCGCTTCAAGCTACGCCAGCCTTGAGGCATCCGGAGTGACATGGCGGAGATGATGGTTGCCGGCGCGCGCCTGGAGGTGGCGCGCTATGGAGAAGCGAAGCCAGGGCGCCCGACGCTCGTCTTCCTCCACGAAGGCCTCGGCTCCGTCAGCCTGTGGCGCGACTTTCCCGCGGCCCTTGCCGCCGCGACGGGTTGCCCGGCACTGGCCTATAGCCGGCAAGGCTATGGCCGCTCCGATCCCGTGACGTTGCCCCGCCCCCTGACCTTCATGCATGACGAGGCCCGCAACGTCCTCCCGGCGCTTCTCGATGCTGCCGGCATCAACGACGCCATCCTGGTGGGCCATTCCGACGGCGCCTCCATCGCCCTCATCTATGCCGGCGAGAACGGGGCAAGGCTGCGCGGCCTGGCGCTGGAGGCGCCCCATGTCTTCGTCGAGCCCGTCTGCGTCGCGGCCATCGCCGCCGTGCGCGAGAGCTACCGCAGCGGCGAGCTGCGCGCGCGCCTGGCCCGGCACCACGGCGACAACGTGGATTGCGCCTTCTACGGCTGGGCGGACAGCTGGCTCGATCCCGGCTTCCTCAGCTGGAATCTCGAGAGCTTCCTTCCAAGCATCACCGTTCCTGTGCTCGTCGTGCAGGGCGAGGATGACGAATACGGCACGCTGGCCCAGGTCGAGCGCATCTGCGCGCGGGTTTCAGGCCCGGCCGAGCGGCTCGTCCTCACGGATTGCGGCCATGCGCCCCATCGCGACCAGCGGGACAAGGCGCTTGCCGGCATCGCGGCCTTCGTGCGCCGCCTGCTCTGACAGGGGCCTGCGCTTGGGGGTCGAGACGCCGGCCGCTCACACGTCTTCCGGCGAGACCTCGGCCTCCAGGCCGGCAACCACGCCGCTCAGCAGCCGGGACAGCTCCTGGCGGTCCTTGCGCTTGAGATTGGCAACGGCGAGATCCTCGAGCGACGAGGCCTCGTTCTCGACGGCGCGCCTCAGCAGGCGGCCGCGCGCGGTGAGGCGCACGTTGAAGGCGCGGCGGTCTTCCCGGCTCGGCACGCGCTCGATGAGGCCGTCGCGCGCCATGCGATCCAGCGTGCGTGCCATCGTCGGCTGCTCGACGCGCACGGCGCGGGCCAGCTCGGCCTGGGTGATGCCGTCGCCCTCCCACAGCCGATGCAGCACGGCGAGCTGACCCGGGGCCACGCCATGGGGCACCAGTCGATTATGCAGCGCCCGTGCGAAAAGGCGGCTGGTAAGGGTCACCAGAGTCGTGAGCGACGAGGGCCGCGCCGCCTTGGCCTTGGCGGGTGTAGGCGGCTTCGGCGGTTTGGCTGCGTGCGGAGCGGCGGTCTTTCCCTTGGCGCGGCCGACCGGCTTTCGCTTGGCCATTTTGCGCCTCCTTAATTCCAATACCCAGACAGACTATAGCAGAGGTCGATGATAAGCTCACAAACTATCCTCGACCCGACGCCTCGCCTTTTGCCGGAACAGGCCTCTTCACTCGAACGTGATGGGAGTCCGTCCGACCCGCGCACGATATTGCGGCGGATTGCATTCTATTATCCCGCGTGTCTCAACAATCGGAACCCCTGTTTCGTTTCCGCGCCCGCGGCGCGAATCGAGCCGCCCTCACATGAAGCGGGGTTCGTAGTCGCCGACCGAGTGGTAAGGCTCAGGCCAGCGCAGGCGATAGCCCTGCTTAGTCGCCATATGGTGAGTCCAGTAAGGATCGTAAAGATGGGCGCGCGCCAGGACGCAGAGGTCGGCGCGGCCGGCGGCGAGCACGCTGTTCACGTCCTCGAAGGTCGAAATATTGCCGACCGTCATGGTCGGGATGCCCGCCTCCAGCCGCACCCGATCCGAGAAGGGGGTCTGGAAGAGACGGCCATAGACCGGCTTCTGGTCCGCGACCACCTGCCCCGCCGAGACGTCCACGATGTCGCAGCCATGGGCCTTGAGCGCGCGGCCGAGCCGCACCGCGTCCTCGCCGTCGAAGCCTCCGGGCGCCCAGTCGGTCGCCGAGATGCGGACCGAGATCGGCTTGTGCGCGGGCCAGACGCCGCGCACCGCATCGAAGACCTCGAGAGGGAAGCGCATGCGGTTCTCGAGGCTGCCCCCATACTCGTCCTGGCGCCGGTTGGTGAGGGGCGAAAGGAAGGTGGAGAGGAGATAGCCATGGGCGAAATGGAGCTCGAGCAGGTCGAAGCCGGCCTCCTCGGCCATTTCCGCGGCGCGGGCGAAGTCCGCCCGGACCTGGTCCATGTCGGCGCGGGTCATGGCCCGGGGAACCTGGCTATGGGCGAAATAGGGAAGGGGCGACGGGGCGATGATCGGCCAATTGCCGCGCTCGAGGGGCTCGTCATAGCCTTCCCAGCCGAGCCTGGTCGAGCCCTTGCGCCCGGCATGGGCGAGCTGCATCCCGATCCTCGCGTCGGTATAGCGATGCACGAATTGGACGACGCGGCGCCACGCGGCGACATGGTCGGGCTTGTACATGCCGGCGCAGCCCGGTGTGATGCGGCCCTCGCGGCTCACATCGGTCATCTCGGTGATGACGAGGCCGGCACCGCCCAGGGCCCGGCTGCCGAGATGGACGAGATGCCAGTCGTTGATGGTCCCGTCCTCGGCGGAATACTGGCACATCGGCGAGACGACGACGCGGTTCGTCAGCACCAAGTCGCGCAGGCGAAAGGGCGTGAACATGGGCGGCGGGGTTTCCACCGATGCGTTCACCCCCGATTGGTTGGCGGCCTGCTCCGCGTACCATCCGTCAATTTTTGCAACGAAAGCGGGATCGCGCAGCTTGAGGTTCTCATGGCTGATGCGTAGCGAGCGGGTGAGCAGGCTGAAGGCGAATTGGAGCGGCTCCAGCTTGTCGTAATAGCGCTCGCTCTCCTCGAACCAGCGCTGGCTGACGAGGGAGGCGCGCTGCACGCTCTCGACCTCCGGCCGGTGCTTCGCCTCATAGGCCGCGAGGGCTGGCTCCACCCGTCCGTCGTGCGCGACCAGGGCGTCGCGCAGCGCGATCGCGTCCTCCATGGCGAGCTTGGTGCCCGAGCCGATCGAGAAATGGGCGGTATGGGCCGCATCGCCGATGAGGACGACGTTGTCGAAATGCCAATGGGCGTTGCGGATGGTCGGGAAGCTGCGCCAGATCGAGCGATTCTTGAGGAGCGGATGGCCCTGAAGCTCCGCGGCGAAAAGGGCTTCGCAATAGGCGACGGCGGCATCCTCGTCCTCGGGATCGAGGCCGGCGCGCCGGAAGGTGTCCGCCGTGCATTCGACGATGAAGGTCGCCCGCCCCGCCTCGTATTGATAGGCGTGCACCCGCCACAACCCGTGCGCGTTCTCCTTGAAGAGGAAGGTGAAAGCGGGGAAGCGATAGCTGGTGCCGAGCCAGATGAAGCGGTTCGGGCCGAGGGCGATCTCCGGGGCGAAGCGCTCGGCGTGCTTGCGGCGGATCGTGCTGTTCACCCCGTCCGCGGCGACGATGAGGTCGCAACCGCCAAAGGGGGCCAAATCGTCGAACTCCCGCCGGAAGGCGAGAGTCACGCCGAGGGCGCGGGCGCGCTCCTGCAGGATCGTGAGCAGCGTCTGGCGCGCGCAGCCGCAGAAGCCGTGGCCCGTCGAGCGCCAGACCGTGCCTTTGATATGCACGTCGATATCGTCCCAATGGGCGAAATGGCGACGGATCTCGGCATAGCTCTCGGCGTCCGCCTCGCCCAGGTTCGCAAGCGTCGCATCCGAGAAAACGACGCCGAAGCCGAAGGTGTCGTCGGGACGGTTGCGCTCATAGACGGTGATCTCCGCCTGGGGCCACGCTTTCTTCATGAGGATGGCGAAGTAGAGCCCGCCGGGCCCGCCGCCCAAGCACGCGATCCTCATCGGCGCATCCCCTCCTCGCGGCGACAGGTGCTCATCCGGCCCCCGCGCGGGAGGAATCTTGGGCGTGCTCGAGCTCGCGCTGGCGCAGCTTGAAGCGTTGCACCTTGCCCGTCTCGGTGCGCGGGAGCTGCTCGACGAACTCGATGCGGCGCGGATACTTGTAGGGGGCGATCTCGCCCTTCACGAAATCCTGCAGCACCTTCACGGTGGCGGGGTTCGCGTCCTCGGCGCGGCGCAGCACGACATAGGCCTTGGCGATGAAGCCGCGCTCCGGATCGGGCGAGGCGACGACGGCGCATTCCCGCACCTTGGGGTGGTCGAGCAGCACCGCCTCCACCTCGGGACCGGAGATGTTGTAGCCCGCCGAGATGATCATGTCGTCGGCGCGCGCCTGGTAGTGGAAATAGCCGTCCTCGTCCTGGACATAGATGTCGCCGGGAAGGTTCCAGCCGTTCTGCACATATGCGCGCTGCCGCTCGAGATTGTCGAGGTAGCGGCAGCCGGTCGGTCCGCGCACGGCGAGATTGCCCAAGGTGCCGGGCGGCACGGGGTTGCCGGCATCATCGACGACGCGGGCCTCGTAGCCGGGGATCGCCTTGCCCGTGGCGCCCGGGCGGATGCCCTCCTCCGAGGCCGAGACGAAGATATGCAGCATCTCCGTCGAGCCGAGGCCGTCAATGATGCGGATGCCGGTGGCCTCGCGCCAAGCCTCGAAAGTGGGAAGCGGCAGGGTCTCGCCGGCCGAGACGCATTTCCTCAGGCTCGCGATGTCGTGCTTGGAGACGAGCTCGGTCATCGCGCGATAGCCCGTGGGTGCGGTGTAGAGGGCGGTCACGCGATAACGTGCGATCGTCTCGAGCAGGCTGTCGGGCGTGAACTTCTCGAGCAGCACCGTCGAGGCGCCGAGGCTCAGGGGGAAGCAGAGCATGGCGCCGAGGCCGAAGGTGAAGGCGAGGGGCGGCGAGCCCGTATAGATGTCGTCGGGAGCGCCTTTGAAGGTATAGCGGGGAAAACAATCGCACATCGCCATGACGTCGCGATGGAAATGCATGGTCCCCTTGGGCTGGCCGGTGGTGCCGGAGGTGAAGGCGATAAGCGCGAGATCGTCCGCCGCGGTGTCGATGATGGCGAAGCCCGGCCTGGTCGCGGCCATGCGCCGGTCGAGATCGGCGTCGCCGCGCACGGAATCCCCGGTACCGCTGAAATAGGCGATGCGCTCGAGGCCGGCGCTGCGCTTTTTCGCCGCCTCCATCTCCTCGGCGAGGGCGATGTCGCAGAGAGCGAGGCGGATGCGCGCCTTCTCGATGATGAAGGCGAGCTCGCGCGCACGCAAAAGCGGCATGGTGGCAACGCAGATGCCGCCAGCCTTGAGCACGCCGAACCAGGCGGCCGCCATCATCGGGTTGTTGGGTCCGCGCAGCAGCACCCGGTTGCCGGGAACGAGGCCGAGCTCTTCAGTCAGGACGCGGGCGACGCGGTCGGAGCGGTCCTTGAGCGCCGCATAGCTCCACACCTTGTCCTCGAAATAGATGGCGGGACGATCGCCGCGGCCTTCCGCTACGTGCCGGTCGAGGAGGAGCCGCGCTGCGTTGATGCGGGCGGGATAGGCGCGCAGCTCGGGCAGGGTCCCGTAATCCATGCGCGGCCAGAGGTCCTGCGGCGGCAAGTTGTCGCGCGCAAAGCCGTCGGCCTGGGCGCTCGGACCGCCGCCGGGAAGAAAAGGTGTCTCAGACATGGGAAGCCTCCTTCGTCGCCGCGAGAGTCTGGGCGGCGATCACCAGCTTCTGGATCTCGCTGGTGCCTTCATAGATGCGGAGGGCGCGGATCTCGCGATAGAGCCGCTCGACGGGGACACCCGTGACCACGCCCAGGCCGCCGAAAATCTGCACCGCTGCATCGATCACCTCCTGCGCCGCCTCGGTCGCATAGAGCTTGGCCATCGACGCCTCGCGGCTCACCCGCTGCCCAAGCCTGTCCTTCACCCAAGCCGCGCGGTAGACGAGGAGGGCCGCCGCATCGACCTTGAGGGCCATCTCGGCGAGCTTCTCCTGGATGAGCTGGTGCTCGGCGAGGGGCTTGCCCATGCTCGCGCGCGTCTGTGCCCGCCCGAGCGCCTCGTCGAGGGCGCGGCGGGCGAAGCCGAGGGCGGCGGCTCCCACCGTGGCGCGGAAGATGTCGAGGGTCGCCATTGCCACCTTGAAGCCCTCGCCCGGGCCGCCGAGCATATGGCCGGCGGGAACACGGCAGCCTGTGAAGTCGAGGGTGCCGAGAGGGTGGGGCGCCATCACCGGAATGCGCTCGGCGATGCGCAGCCCGGGTGTGCGGGCATCGACGACGAAGGCGGAGAGGCCCTTCGCCCCCGGCGCCTCGCCGGTGCGCGCGAAGACGACGTAGTGGTCGGCGATCCCGGCATTCGAGATCCAGGTCTTGCGGCCGTCGATGACGTAATCGCCGCCCTCGCGCCGCGCCCCGCATTTGAGAGCCGCGACATCCGAGCCGCTCTCCGGCTCCGACAGCGCAAAGGCGGCGATCTGCTTTCCCGCGGCCACTCCCGGCAGGTATTCCGCTTGGAGCGCAGGTGCCCCGAAGAGGGAGATGGAGGCGCTGCCGAGCCCCTGCATGGCGAAAGCGAAATCCGCCAGCCCGGAACGATAGGCGAGGCTCTCGCGCAGCAGGCAGAGGCTGCGCACGTCGAGGGTCTCGCCGACGCCGCCATGGGTCGCGGGCACGCAATGGCGCAGCCAGCCGGCGGTGCCGAGGCGCTCGACAAAGCGGCGCGCCAGCGCGTCCACGTCGTGCTCGTCATGCTCGTAGGGCGCAATCTCGGCGGCGGCCCAGGGATCGAGCCGCGCCTTGAGGCGGCGATGCGCCTCGTCGAAAAAGGGCCAGGCAAGGAAGCTCGCATCCGCCATCGCGCTAATTCCCCTCGAAGACGGGCTTCTCCTTCTTCACGAAGGCCTCGTAGGCGCGCCGGAAATCCTGCGTCTGCATGCAGATGGCCTGGGCCTCCGCCTCCTGCTCGATGGCCGCCGCGAGGCCCATGTCCCATTCCTGGTCGAGCATGCGCTTGGTCATCGCGTGGGCGAAGGTGGGGCCCTCGGCGAGGCTCAGCGCGAGGCTCCGGGCCTCGCTGCTCAGCGTCTCGGGGGGCACGAGGCGATTGTAGAAGCCCCACGCCAAGGCCTCCTCCGCCGTCATGGCGCGGCCGGTGAAGAGCAGCTCGGCGGCCCGGCCGTGGCCGATGAGCCGCGGCAGGAAGGCGCAGGCGCCCATGTCGCAGCCGGCGAGGCCAACGCGGCTGAAGAGGAAGGCGACCTTGCTGCGCGTGGTGCCGAGGCGCAGATCGCTTGCCATCGCGATGCAGGCGCCGGCCCCCGCGCAGATCCCGTCGACCGCCGCGATCACCGTCTGGGGGCAGCCGCGGATCGCCTTGACGAGATCCCCCGTCATGCGCGTGAAGCGGAGCAGGCCGGGCATGTCCATGCCCACGAGCGGCCCGATGATGTCGCGCACATCGCCGCCCGAGCAGAAATTGCCGCCCGCACCCGTGATCACCACCGCCTTGATCGCCTCCACCAGCGCGAGATGGCGGAAGAAATCGCGTAGCTCGGCATAGCTCTCGAAGGTCAGGGGGTTTTTGCGCTCGGGCCGGTCGAGCGTCACCGTGGCGAGCTTGCCATCGACGGCAAGGCTGAAGTGACGGGCCTGCCACAATGCGGTCGTCTCGCGTGCGGGGTTGTCGTTGCTCGTCGTGCTCATCGTCGCGTCCCTTGCTTGCCGCCTGCGTCATTCCTCCGCATGCTCGACGGAGCGCTTGAGCTTCGCGAGAAGCGCGTAGAGCCCCGCCATCTCTCCTCGACTCAGCTCCACCATCATCTCGGCGATCCAGCCCTCGTGGACGGCAGCCATGGCGTCGAAGCCCGCTTTGCCGGCCGCGGTCAGGCGCACCACTTGGACGCGCCGATCGTCGGGTGCCGGGGCGCGCTCGACGAGGCCCTCGGCGAGCAGACGGTCGATGAGCCCGGTGACGTTTCCGTTCGACACCATGAGCCGCCGCGACAGCTCACCCATGGTGAGCCCTTGCGGGGCGCGGTCGAGCTGGGCGAGAAGGTCGAAGCGCGGCAGGGTGAGCGAAAAGCGGTCGCGCAGCTGCTGGCGGACCCGGCGCTCGATGAGATTGGCGCAGGTCAGGAGCCGCAGCCAGATCCGCAGCTCGAGCCGATCCTCGCTGCGCACCGCCGTCTCGAAATCGGGACGCCGCTCCGGCGAGGTTGCCGTCACCGCGCTCACCGCATCACCTCGCCGCCGTCCACGGCGATGCATTGGCCGTTGACCGCCGCCGCCTCCGGCAGGCAGAGCCAGGCCACGGCGCTCGCCACCTCCCGGGGCTCGACGAGCCGGCCCTGAGGGTTCGCCTTGACGAGCTCGCTCCGCGCCGCTGCGGCGCTCATGCCCGTCGTCTCGACAATGGCCGCGATCGAGCGTGCGACGAGATCGGTCTCCGTGAAGCCAGGGCAGACGGCATTCACGGTGATGCCCTTGCGCGCGAGCTCGAGGGCCAGGGCCCGGGTGAGGCCGACGAGGCCGTGCTTCGCCGCGCAATAGGCGCTGACATAGCGATAGCCGATGAGACCGGCGGTCGAGGCGATGTTGACGATGCGGCCCCATCCGGCTTCCAGCATCGCCGGCAGCGCCGCCTGGATGCAGAGATAGGCGCCGGTCAGATTACTCCCCAACATATCGTCCCACATGGCTCTGTCGGTGCGTAGGAAGGCCGCGCTGGTCGCCCCACCGGCATTGTTGACGAGGATGAGGGGTGCTTCTCGCCGCTCGCGCATGGTGGCAAAGGCGCGGGTGACGGCGCTTGCATCGCGCAGATCGGCGAGGACCCACCCGACGGGCCGCCGATATTCGGCTTCCAGCGCCTCGGCCTGGGCCTCGATCGGCGCCTGCGAGCGTCCGAGCAGCGTCAGATCGGCACCGAGGGCGGCAAGCCGCGCGGCGACGGCCGCGCCGATTCCCCGCCCGCCGCCTGTCACCAGCGCGTGACGACCGGCGAGCGGCCGGTCCGCAATGGCTGCTTCGGCGCCGCTGCTTGATGCCTTCGTCGTGGCGCGCTCTCCTCTGATATCAGATCGACCGGACGGTTGCACGCTCTTGCTGCGCGATTATTTTAAATATAAAATAATTGGCCAATCCCAGCAATATCTTTATCCTTCGCTCGCGCACCGGGTGGCTCAACGCGCGAGTATTGCGGAGGGGACACAGCGATGACGATGAGGATGCTCCAGCCGCCGGGTTGGCCGCGGCCGAAGGGCTACAGCAACGGTGTCGTCGCCGAGGGCAGGCTGATCTTCGTCGCCGGCATGGTCGGCTGGAAAGACGGCGGCCGCTTCGAAAGCGATTCCTTCGTCGAGCAGGTTCGCCAGGCGCTCAAGAACATTCTCGCGGTCCTGGCGGAGGCCGGCGGCGAGGCCAGGCACATCGCGCGCCTGACCTGGTACGTCACCGACAAGCAGGAATATCTCGCCAATCTCTCGGCCGTGGGGGCCGCCTATCGCGAGGTCATCGGCAATCATTTCCCCGCCATGGCCCTCGTCGAGGTCGGAGCCCTCGTCGAGGACCGCGCCAAGGTCGAGATCGAGGCGACGGCCGTCGTGCCGTAGCGCCCGCGGCGCGCCGCCGCGTGGCGGCGGCGCAATGGAATACGCGTGTGCTCTGCCCGCGAAGCCCCGAGGGCAACATCTCAGCTCCTCCCCATGCGGCAATTCCGGACTTGCTGCGAGGAGGCTAGGGCGCGAGGGAGGGACGGTCTTGAAGGCTTGTGCGCGATCGGCGATTTGGGTGACGCGTCGGCTAAACGAGGGCCGCGGCCCAGCGCGCCGGGGTCAGACCATAGGCGCGTTTGAATTGCCGTGACATGTGGCTCTGGTCCGCGAAGCCGGCCGTGACCGCGGCTTCGGCGAGCGAGGTGCCGCTTGACACCAGGCGGCGGACACGATCCAGTCGCCGCAAGGTCCGGAAGCGGCTGGGGCTCGTCCCGAAGGTGGCGCGAAATTGCCGCGCGAGCGTCCAGCGATCGAGACCGGCTAGGTCCTCGAGCTCGGCTAGGGGATGCCGCTCGGCGGGCGAGGCGATGATGAGATCCCGCACGCGCATCAAGCCCTCGAGGGCAAGCGGGCCCGATTTGCGCCGGGTGCCGGGCGCTGCAGCCATGAGCAGATTCGCGACGGCAACCACGAGCTCGACCCGCGCGACCTCGTCGATCTCCATTTGCATATCCCAGATCGCGGCGACGCAGTCATTCGGCAGGCGCGCGGCCTCCACCACGGGCTGAGCGACGAAGGGCAGCGCGCCGGCGCCGAGGGCTGCCTGGATGAGCGCAGGGTCGATATAGACGATACGGTAGCCGAAGCCGTCCTCGGTTCCGGCGCCGCCGTCATGGCGCTCGTCCGGATGCAGGACGTGACACTGGCCCGGCAGGCAGTGCCAGCGCTCGCCGCGGAAATGGAAGCTCTGCACGCCCGCAACCGTGATGCCGATCGCATAGGTGTCGTGGCGATGGGGAGCGAAGGCCTGGCCGTGGAGATGCGCCTCCAGTCGCTCGATCCCCGCGGCACCGGGGCCGATCCGCAAGCGGTCACGGCGGCTGCTGCCCCCATTCCGACCTCGTGTCCGATCGCCCATCTGCCGCTACTCCGCGCCGTTCGTCATGATTTCCGCCGGGATTCCCGGATAGCAATCGCTCGAATGAAGCGGAATCTGACATTTCATTTAACAAAAATCATAGTTTTGCCCAATTTCGGGCCTAGCGGGGTCATATTCCGTACCTAGGTTCATAGGCGGTAAAGACCTCCCCTCTTTGCCAGAGGCTGCCCCCTCAGCCTCCGGTCCAAGTCGCAAGGCTTGGAACCCCCTAGCAGCCAGCGAGTCTCCCCTCGCTGGCTGCTTTTTTGTGCTCATCGCCGTTCTGCAGCGTCGCGGCGCCCAGCGGAATTGCTGTGACGCCGTGCCCGCTTGCCGCTATTGAGATGGCCATGTCATGAGATGGCCATGTCACTGTTCGAAGGATCGGGGCTGAGCTGCGTGCGCGGCGAGCGCATGGTCTTCGCCGGGGTGAGCTTCGCCGTCGCGGCCGGCGAGGCCCTGCTCATGACCGGGCCCAATGGCAGCGGCAAATCGAGCCTGCTGCGACTCGCCGCCGGGCTGCTGCGCCCGGCCGAGGGACGGATTCTCTGGGCAGGGCGGCCAATCAGCGACGATCCCGAAGCCCATCGCGCGCGGCTTTGCTATGTCGGCCATCAGGATCCCGTAAAGCCGGTCTTGAGCGTGCGCGAGAACCTCGCCTTCTGGTCCCGGCTCCGCGGCCGCCACGCCCGTGTCGACGAGGCGCTCGAGCGTTTTGGCCTCGCGGCGCTCGCCGTCATCCCCGGGCGCTTCCTTTCGGCGGGACAGCGACGGCGGCTCAACCTGGCAAGGCTCCTGGTTGCTCCAGCCCAGCTTTGGCTCCTCGACGAGCCGACTGTCGGCCTCGACGCCGAGGCCCTCAAGGCATTGGAGGCTGCGCTCGCCACCCAGCGCGCCCAAGGCGGTGTCGTGATGCTGGCTACACATACGCCGCTCGACATACCCGGCGCCCGCACCCTGGACCTGTCGGGCGCGGTCCTCGCCGAAGCCCTCGCGGTCGTCTCGTGAGCGCCCTCGTCGCCGTGCTCGGCCGCGATCTCCACCTCGCCTTGCGTCAGGGTGCCGACACCCTCGTCGTTGTGCTCTTCTTCGTCCTCACGGTGGCGCTGTTCCCCTTCGGCGTCGGGCCCGAGCCCGAGCTTCTGGCCCGTATCGCCGCGGGCATCATCTGGGTGACGGCGCTGCTGGCTTCTCTATTGTCGCTAGAACGTCTGTTCCAAAATGATTACGAGGATGGGGCCCTGGACCTCCTCGTGCTCTCGCCCCAACCCCTCGAGATCCTCGTGCTGGCGAAGTGCCTGGCCCATTGGCTCACCACGGGCGTGCCGCTGATGATCGCAGCGCCCCTGCTGGCGCTTTTCCTGCAGCTCCCCGTGAGCGGCTTCGGCGGGCTACTGCTCGCCATGCTGCTGGGCACGCCCACCCTCACCCTGGTGGGCGCGATCGGCGCTGCTCTGGTGCTGGGCGCCCGCCGGGGCGGCGTCCTGATCTCGCTCCTGATCCTTCCGCTCTACATTCCCGTGCTGATCTTCGGCGTCGCCGCCGTGGAGGGAGCGGTTGCCGGGGGTGCGATACGCCCCTATGTGATGGTCCTGGGCGGCCTCCTCCTTGGCGCGCTGGTGCTTTGCCCCTGGGCGAGCGCCGCCGCCCTGCGCCAGGCCGTGGAGTAGCGTCGCGCGTGCGACGGAAGGTCGCTGGTCAAGGGCGGTGCGAAGGGGTAGAACCCTCCCCGAACGTCACGGCGAAAGTCCCGAGCGGGTATGCATCGTTTCGCCAACCCCAATCGCTTCCTGAAGCTCGCCGCGTCGCTGCTGCCTTGGTGCGCGACGGGGGCGGGGCTTCTGCTCGCGGCTGGGCTCTATCTTGCCCTCTTCGCCTCGCCTCCCGATTACCAGCAGGGCGAAGCGGTGCGCATCATGTATGTCCACGTGCCGGCGGCGTGGATGGCGCTCCTCGTCTATACCGTCATGGCCGTGGCCAGCGGCATGGCGCTGGTCTGGCGCCATCCTCTGGCGGACATCATCGCCCAGGCGGCTTCGCCCATCGGCGCCACTTTCACCTTTCTCGCCCTGGCGACGGGGTCTCTCTGGGGCAAGCCCATGTGGGGAGCCTGGTGGGTGTGGGACGCCCGCCTGACCTCCGTCCTCGTCCTCTTCTTCCTCTATCTCGGGCATATCGCCCTCTCGCGCGCCTTCGACGATCCCACGCGCGGCGCCAAAGCTGCGTCGGTGCTGGCGCTGGTCGGCTTCGTCAACATCCCGATCATCCATTTCTCGGTGGTGTGGTGGAACACCCTTCACCAGCCGGCCAGCGTCTTCCGTCTTGGCGGGCCGACCATCGCCCCAGCCATGCTGTGGCCCCTCCTCGTCATGGCGCTCGGCTTTGCCTTCTTTTTCGCGACCGTGCTCCTGCTCCGCATACGCAGTGAGATCGCCGCGCGCAAGCTGCGCGTTCTGCGGCTGGGGCTGGTAAGCGCCACTCCCGCAGAAGGCCGGCTCGCGCCCAGCGCGTGAGCCAGAAGGACGGGCCGGCTGCCGTGGACAGCATCGTGGCATTTCTCGAGATGGGTGGGCGCGCGCAATTCGTCTGGCCCGCCTATGGCTTGACCGCAGCGGTGCTGGTCGGGCTTCTCGTCGTCTCGCTGCGGGCGATGCGCGCCCATGAGCGCGAGCTCGACCGCTTCGAGGCACGCCGCCCCCGCCGGGAGCGGCGCTCATGAAGCCGAAGCGCCGGCGCCTCTATTTCATCGTCTCCGGTCTCGTCGTCCTCGGTATTGCCGTGGCCCTCGTGCTCAATGCCTTTCAGAGCAGTATCATGTTCTTCATGAGCCCGAGCGAGCTCGCGGCGAGAGCCCCTTCGTCGGGCCAGACAATCCGCCTCGGCGGCCTCGTCGAGCAAGGCAGCGTGGAGCGGGCCGGCATGACCGTCCATTTCAAGGTGACTGATCTCAAGCGCGACATCGCCGTCGTCTATACCGGCATTCTCCCCGACCTCTTCCGCGAGGGCCAAGGCGTGGTCTGCGAAGGGAAACTGAATGCCGACGGCTCCTTCACCGCCGCCACGGTGCTGGCGAAGCACGACGAGAAATACATGCCGCCCGAGGTCGCCGCCGCACTCAAGAAATCGGGCCACTGGCAGGAGGGCAGCAGCACGCCATGATCGCCGAGACCGGCCATTTCGCCCTTGTCCTCGCCCTCTTCGTCGCCCTGGCGCAGGCGATCTTGCCGCTCATCGGCGCGGCACGACGCAACGCGCCGCTGATCGCCATCGCCCGGCCGGCGGCACAGCTGCAATTCGCGCTCGTCGCCATCGCCTTCCTCGCCTTGGTCTACGCCTTCGTGACCTCGGACTTCTCGGTCTACGACGCGTGGATCAACTCGAACTCGCGGATGCCGCTCCTCTACAAGATCGCCGGCGTATGGGGAAATCACGAGGGCTCGATGCTGCTCTGGGTGCTGATCCTCACGCTATTCGGCGCCGCCGTCGCGACCTTCGGCAACAATTTGCCACCAGGCCTGCAGGCGCGGACCCTCGCCGTGCAGGCGATGATCGGCGCCGGCTTCTTCGTCTTCATCCTCCTCACCTCCGATCCCTTCGTCCGCGTCCTGCCGCCGCCCCCGGATGGGCAAGGGCTCAATCCACTCCTCCAGGATCCCGGGCTCGCCTCTCATCCGCCCTTCCTCTATCTCGGCTATGTCGGCTTCTCGACGACGTTCTCCTTCGCCGTTGCGGCGCTGATCGAGGGACGCGTGGACGCTGCCTGGGCACGCTGGGTGCGGCCTTGGACCCTGGCGGCGTGGTGCGCGCTCACCCTCGGCATCGCCATGGGAAGCTGGTGGTCCTACTACACCCTCGGCTGGGGCGGGTTCTGGTTCTGGGATCCGGTGGAGAACGCCTCCTTCATGCCCTGGCTCGCCGGCACGGCGCTGCTTCATTCGGCGATCGTCGTCGAGAAGCGTGATACGCTCAAGAGCTGGACGATCCTGCTCGCCATCATCGCCTTCTCCTTGAGCCTGATCGGCACCTTCCTCGTGCGCTCAGGCGTGCTCACCTCCGTCCATGCCTTCGCGAACAATCCCAGCCGCGGCGCCTTCATCCTCGGCCTGCTTGTCGTCGCCATCGGCGGCTCGCTCACCCTTTATGCGATACGCGCGCCGAAATTGGCGAGCGGCGGCGTCTTCGCGCCAGTCAGCCGCGAAGGCGCCCTCGTCCTCAACAACCTCCTGCTTTCGAGCGCCGCTGCCACCGTCTTCGTCGGCACGCTCTATCCGCTTTTCCTCGATACCATCGGCGGCCCAAAGATCTCGGTCGGCCCGCCCTTCTTCAACCTGACCTTCGGGCCGCTGATGATCCCGCTCCTGATCGTCGTGGTCGTGGGGCCGTTCCTCGCCTGGAAGCGCGCGGACCTCCTGGGCGCCTTGCAGCGCTTGTGGACAGCCGCCGCCATCGCCTTGGCCGTCGGGCTTGTCGCCTGGTATCTGCATTCGGGTGGCCCGCTCCTCGCCGCTTTCGGCATGATGCTTGCGGCCTGGCTCTTCGTCGGTGCCTTGGCGGAGCTCGCCGACCGCCTCAAGCTGTTTCGCGCCGACCTGCGTGAGAGCTGGCAGCGCGCCCGGCGCCTGCCTCGCGCCAGCTATGGAATGACGCTTGCCCATGCCGGGCTCGGCATCGTGCTTGCCGGCATCGTCGGCACCACGGCGTGGCGGATCGAGCGCATCCAGATCATGCATCCTGGCGAGAGCCTGGCGCTCGCGGGGTACACGCTGCGTCTCGACGATGTGGCGCCTCTCGACGGCCCCAATTACCGCGCAGAGCGTGCGACGATCACGGTGATGCGCGGCGACCTTCTCGTCGCAACGATGCGCCCCGAGAAGCGTCATTTCCCCGTGGCCGGCAGCGACACGACCGAGACGGCGATCCACACCTTCGGCGCCGCCGATCTCTACGCGGTGCTTGGCGACGGCAGCGCCAAGGACGGCTGGACCATCCGGCTCTACTACAATCCTTTGGCGCCCCTGATCTGGCTCGGTGCGGTGGTGATGGCAGCGGGCGGCATCGTCTCCCTCTCGGATCGCCGTTATCGCGTGGGCGCGCCCGCACGCCGAGGCACCGCCGCGAATGGCGTCGCCGCGCGCATTTGACCCGATGCCCGTCGCAAAACGGCTCATCTTCCTGCTTCCGGCGCTGCTCTTCCTGGCGCTCGCGGCAGCGTTCTACTTGCGCATCGGCCATGATCCGTCGGTTGTTCCGTCCGCTTTGATCGACAAGCCGGCGCCGAGCTTCAGCCTGCCGCCGCTCCTCGGGGGGAAGCCGGGCCTCGCCAGCGATGATCTCAAGGGTCACGTCGTCCTGGTCAACGTCTTCGCCTCGTGGTGCGTCCCCTGCCGCGCCGAGCATCCCCTGCTCGCGCGGCTGGCCGAGGCCGGCGTCACGCTCTACGGCATCGACTACAAGGACAAGCCGGAGGAGGCCCGCCGCTGGCTCGCCGAGCTCGGTGATCCCTATGCGCGCATCGGCGCGGATGCGGACGGGCAAGTTGCGATCAATTGGGGCGTCTATGGCGTGCCCGAGACTTTTGTCGTTGATCGCAACGGCATCATTCGCTTCAAGCAGGTGGGACCGTTCTCGGACGAAATCGTCAACGATACGATCCTGCCGATGGTGCGGAAGCTGTCGCAATGAGGCGCGCGGCGCCATTCGCCGCGGCAATGGCCCTGTGGGCGCTGCTCGCGAGCCCGGCGCTGGCGGTGCGGCCCGACGAGATGCTCGCCGATCCGCATCTCGAGGCCCGCGCGCGCGCGATCAGCCAGGAACTGCGCTGTCTTGTCTGCCAGAACGAGTCCATCGACGAATCGAACGCCGATCTTGCCCATGACCTGCGCGTTCTCGTGCGCGAGCGGCTCAAGGCCGGCGACAGCGACGCGCAAGTCGTCCAGTATATCGTGGCGCGCTACGGCCAATTCGTTCTGCTCAAGCCGCCATTCGAGCCGGCCACCTATGCTCTGTGGCTCGCGCCTGGCCTCATCCTGGTTGCGGGCCTGCTCGGCCTCCTCTTTCATTTTCGCGCTCGCCGGGCGCGGCCGGCGGGAGCCGCGCCGTTGAGCGCCGACGAGAAAGCGCGACTCGCGGCGCTGCTCGACGAGAAGGATGCCCGGCGATGATCTGGCTGGTCCTTGTCCTGCTTACCATCGTCAGTGTCTGGGTTCTGCTGCGTCCGCTGCTGCGGCGCTCCCAGGCGGCGCCCGAGCCCCACGCCTTCGACGTCGCCATCTATCGCGACCAGCTCGCCGAGCTCGGTCGCGAGGTCGTGGCGGGGGTGATCGCGCCGGGGGAGGCGCGGGAGGCCGAGCGCGAGATCTCGCGCCGGCTGCTCGCCGCAGCGACGCAGCGCGAGGGAGCAAAAGCTACGCCGGAGGAGACAGGGCGCGCTGCGCGACGCTGGGCCGCCTTCGCAATCGCGGCGCTCCTTCCTCTCGCGGCGTTTGCCTTCTATCTCGTCGTCGGCGCGCCCGGAGTCCCAGATTTTCCGCTCGCTCGGCGCGATGCCACGATGCGGGCGATGGGCATGCCCGATCTGAATACCGCCATCGCAAGGCTCGAGGCGCGGCTTCGCGCGCATCCCGATGACCTCGAAGCCTGGCTCCTGATGGCGCGCACCGATGGCGCGCTCGGGCGCTATGAAGCCGCAGCCTCCGCCTATGGCAAGGCCGTCGCCCTCTCGTCGCGGCGCCCCGACATCGTCGATGCCTATGCCGAGGCCCTCGTCATGCAGGGCGGCGGAATCGTCACGGAAGATGCGCGCCGGCTTTTCGCCGAAGTCCATGCGAAGCTTCCCCAGGATCCACGGGCGCGTTTCTATATCGGGCTTGCCAAGGCGCAATCCGGCGATGGTGCCGGCGCCATCCGGGACTGGCTCGCCCTCGAAGCCGAGGCGCTGGCGGACGCTCCGTGGCTGACGGCGCTGCGACGGCAGATCGACGAGACCGCCGCGGAGTTCAAGCTCGATCCCCATAAGCTAGCGCCCTCCCAGGCGCCGGCGCCCCAATCTCCGTCACCCGCAACCGCCGCGCCGCGCGACTGACGGGAACCCTTGCCATGCGATGGCCGTTTGTGGTCGCGTTTCGTTCTTTGGCCGTGGCCGCGTCAATGCGTAGCGTCCAAGAGGCTTGCGCGTGACCGCCGAAAAATGGCACTCCTGAGAGAAAGCGATCCGTCCTGCCACCGACAGACGGACGGGGAGGGGCAACAGAATTTGCTTCTGCGAGAGATAGGCGCGCGTCTTGGTCGCCCGCATGCTCTGCCGCGGGCGCGGGATGATTGGTCGGGGCGGTGCGGCGGAAGCATTGGGGATCGATAGCGTTTCGCTTATGGACGTCAGGCAGCTTCTCATCGATTACGGCCCCGCCGTCATCTTCATCTGGACCTTTTTCGAAGGCGAAACGGTGCTGCTGGCGGCCGGCTTTCTGGCGCAACAAGGCTATATGTCTCTTGATCTCTCGATCCTCGCGGCCTTTCTCGGCAGCATGGCGGGCGATCAGCTCTATTTTCAGATCGGGCGCAAATATGGCCGCGCCATTTTGGATTGGCGGCCGCGCTGGCGCGATGTCGCGGAGCGCGCATTGCGGCTATTGGTGCGCTATCAGAATCTCTTCATCCTCAGCTTCCGGTTCATCTACATGGTGCGCAACGTCGCGTCCTTCGCCATCGGCATGGCCGGCGTGTCATTCAAGCGCTTTACAATTCTCAACGCAGTCGCCGCGGCGATCTGGGCGCTGAGCTTCGGTTTCGGCGGCTATGTCTGCGGGAAAACACTTGACGCCTTCGTCGGCAAGCTGCACGAGGTCGAGCTCGTTGCGCTCGGCCTCGTCGTTCTCGCGGCATTCGCGACGTGGCGGCGTCGCCGTGCGCGGCGCCGTCAGGCGCCGCAACAGGCTTCGGGGGTGCTTTCCGAGGCGAGCGGTGGCGAATAAATCTCTCTGGCTCCTGTCGGCACACGGATTCCAATCCGGACTGAGCAGGAGCTCCGTCGCAGCCTATATTTATGGTGCGGCCCCCGCAGGATTGGTCCGTCTCCGCGGCCGGCGCATCGCAGGATTTGGAGGCAAGAATGAAGGTCGGCGAGATTCTTAAGGCCAAGGGTTCGCGTGTCGCCACGGTCAGGCCCGATCTGACGGTGGAGACGATCTGCCATCGGCTCAAGATGGAGAATGTGGGCGCGCTCGTGGTCAGCGAGGACGACAAGACGATTCTCGGGATGATCTCGGAGCGCGACATCGTGCAAGGCCTGGTGGCGCAGGGGCCTGCGCTCCTCGACATGCGGGTGGACGAGCTGATGAGCCTCGGGGTGCCAACATGCCAGCGCGACGACAGCGTCACCAAGGCGATGGAGAAGATGACGCGCGAGCGCGTGCGCTATCTGCCGGTGCTCGATGACGGCCGGCTCTGCGGCATCATCTCGATCGGTGACGTGGTGAGGGTTCGGCTTGGCGAGACCGAGCTCGAGGCGAGCGTTCTGCGCGAAGCCTATCGCGCGGCGCGCTGACATCTGGCATGCCACGGCGTGCAATGCGCGGCATGCTGCGCTTTTTCCCGTATGACGCCTCGGCGGGGGATGCGATAATATCGTTCATCAACACGCCCCGCAGAGGGCGATTCCGATAGCCGTGCCGCTGGGTGCAACTGGATAGGGGTAGAGCCATGCAAGTCGCCCACATCCTGAAATCCAAAGGGCGTACGGTCCATAGCGTGCCGCCGGACACCACGATCGCGGAAGCCGCGCGCAATCTGAGCAAGAAGCGCATCGGCGCGGTGCTCGTGGTCGGCGCCGACGGCAAGGTGGCGGGCATACTTTCCGAGCGCGACGTCATCCACGGCCTCGCCGAGCACGGCGCCAGGCTGCTCAACATGCGGGTCGTCGAGATCATGACGAAGACCGTCGTCTCGGTCACGCCGGCGCATACGGTCGACGAGATCATGCGCGAGATGACGATGCGCCGCATCCGTCATCTGCCGGTGTTCGAGGACGGCGAGCTGGTCGGCATCATCTCGATCGGCGACGTCGTGAAGAACCGCCTCGAGGAGCTCTCCGCGGAGAGCGACATGCTGCGGAACTATATCGCCGGCGCCTGAGCGTCCTTCCGCTTACGCCGTCAGGCGGTCGAGGCGGTCGCGCATCCGATAATAGCCGCCGACGAGGGGCAGGAACCAAGGATGGCCGTCATAGAGCGGCCGGGTCGGAAACGCGCGCTCGTCAAGAGCGCAGATGCGATTCGACCCGCCCAGGATCTTGCGGCCCGTCTGGGTGCCGAGATAGGTCATCATGGCGACGCCGCTGCCGTTGCAGCCAAGCGCGTAGTGCATGCCGTCCTCGCGGCCCATATGGGGCAGATAATCGAAGGTGAAGGCGACATTGCCCGTCCAGGCATGGGTGATCTTCACCCCTTTGAGCTGAGGGAAGCGATCGGTCATGAAGCGGTAGAGGATGGGCGCGCTCACCTCGGGCGTGACTTGGGTGAAGCGCGCCCGCCCGCCGAAAATGACGCGCTTGCCGTCGGGCGACATCCGGTAATAGGTCAGGATCCGCGGCGTGTCGTTGATGGTGCGACCGTTGGGGATGAGGCTTCGCGCCAAGTCGGGAGCGAGCTCCTCGGTTGCGATGATATGGCTCGCCACGGGAATGACGCGCCGGCGCAGCGACGGCGTCAGGCTTCCCGTATAACCGTTGGTCGCGATCACCACCTCGCGCGCTTCGAGCTCGCCGCGCCCGATGCGCAGGACGAAGCCGCCGGAGCGACGGATGATGCGCTCGACCGGCGTTTTGGCGCAAAGAATGACGCCATGACGCCGACAGGCCGCGAGCAGGCCGCCATAGTAGAGCGCCGGGTGCAGCTTCCCCGAGCGCGGCACCACCATGCCGCCGAAATAATACGTGCTGCTGATCTCCTCCTGCTGCCGCTCCCGCGGCAGCATATAGGCGGCCGCCTCGGTGTGGCGGTTGACGACCTCCAGCTTGCGCGCGAGGTCGTCGTAGTGGCGGGGCGCATAGGCGCCGATGAAGCGGCCCTTGCGCTCGTAGAAGCAGTCGATCTTCTCGCGGTCGATAATCGTCTCGATGAGAGTCAGGGATTCGGCCGCGTCGGCGAGCATGGCCGCCATCTCACGCTCCCAGGCGGCGCGATCGGCCTTGCCCTTGGCGCCTGAGAGCCCCTTGCCCAGGTTGACGCCGCCGCTGACGGCGCCACCGCTGCGCGTGCTCGCCCCATGGCCGAACTCCTTCGCCTCGAGCACCACGGCCGTCGTGCCGCCGCGAGCCAGCTCGAGCGCCGTCGCAAGGCCGGCATAGCCGCTTCCGACGATCGCGACATCGGCGCGGGACGGGGGCTCGGCCGAGCCCTCGGCATTGGGTCGCCATGCCTCCCACCAATAGGGCTCGGCCTTGAACTTGGGATGGAAGATCTCGCTCGTCATCTTATTCTCCATCTGGCGCGCGCCGGGCGCGGTCACCCGAACTCGATATCGGCGGCACCCCTGCGTCCGAAGCGGTAAGAGAGCAGCAGAGCCAGGGCGATCAGCAGAATCTGCAATACGGAAACGGCGGTGATGGTCGGGTCGATCTCCATGCGGATATTGTCGAACATCTTCTTCGGCAGCGTCATCTGCGAGCCCGCCAGGAACATGGCGATGACCAGCTCGTCGAAGGACGTGATGAAGGCGAGGAGTGCCGCCGAGATCAGGCTCGGGCGGATCTGCGGCAAGGTCACGCGCCAGACCGCGCGCCAGCGGCTCGCGCCGAGCCCGAGAGCCGCCTGCTCGAGATTGATGTCGAAGCCGCGCAGCCCGGCGCTCACCACGATGACGACGAAGGGCAGTGCCAGCACCGTATGCGCGATCGCGATGCCGTACCATGCCCCGATCAGCCTCAGCTCGGCGAAGACGCCATAGACGGCGACGGAGATGACGATCGCCGGCACGATCATGGGGGCCACGGCAAGGCGGTCAACGGCCACGCGTCCGAAGAAGCGGCCGCGCGCGACGCTGAAGGCGAGCGGCGTGCCGATGAGCAGCGAGAGGATCGTCGCGGTAACGGCAATCTCGATGCTGCGCAGCGTGGCGGCGATCCAATCGGGGTCGCCGAAGTAATTGGCGTACCACTGCCACGAGAACCCCGGCGGCGGAAACTCGAGATAAGGTGCTGAGCTCACCGAGAGCGGGAAGACGATGACGAGGGGCAGCATGAGGAAGGCGAAGATCGGCGCGCAAACAGCGCCGAGCGCTATGCGTCCCCAGCGCCGCGTGCGCCCTCGTGCCGTGTCGCGGCTCATGCGCGCTCCTCGCGCCCGCGGGCAAGCCGCTGGGCGATGCCGTAGATCGCGATGGTGGCGACGAGCAGCACCGTTGAAAGCGCGCCGGCGAAGGACCAGTCGAGCACCTCGCGCACCTGCTGCTCGATGAGCACGGCGATCATCATCACCCGGCCGCCGCCGAGCAGCGCCGGCGTGATGAAGAAGCCCAGCGAGAGCACGAAGACGAGAATGCCGCCGGCGAAAATCCCTTGGGCGGTCAGAGGCAGGTAGATGCGCAGGAAGATGCGCCAGCCGGGAGCACCCAGCCCGCGCGCCGCCTGCACAAGGGAGGGGTCGAGCCGCATCATCGCGCTATAGATCGGCAGCACCATATAGGGCATCAGCACGTGGACCATGCCGATGATGACGCCGAGCTCGTTATAGAGGAGCGCCAAGGGCGCGCGGATGAGGCCGAGATCGAGAAGAATCTTGTTGAGCACGCCGTTGCGGCCGAGCAGCACCATCCAGGCATAGGTGCGTACGAGGATGCTGGTCCACAGGGGCAGGAGCACGAAGACGAAGCCGAGGGTCCGCCAGCCCCGCGTCGTGGTGGCGAGGAAATAGGCGAGGGGATAGCTCAGCAGGAAGGCGACGGCGGTGACGATCGCGGCGATGCGGAAGGTGATCCCGTAGACTTCGAGATAGAGCCCTTCGCCGAGCGCCTTGGCGTACCAGTGGAGGGACCCGCCCGCGATGCTAAGCGCCATGAGCCGCAGCACGGGATAGGCGAAGAGCACGCCGAGCAGCACAAGCGCCGGCAGGCTGAGGGCCGCCAACCCGCGCTCTCGCCGCGCGGCTGCGCGCTGGGCGAGATTGCCCGCCGATCCGAGCTGGAGCGAGGTTGTGGTCATGCGGCCGACCCGCGGGGAAAGAGATGCGCATCCTCGGGGGCGAAGCCGAGGCCGATGCGCGCGCCGATCGAGGCGCCGGCACGGGCCGCCGCTGCCGCGGGCAGGCGCACCAAGAGCTCGACGCCGCTGTCGAGCCGCACCCGATGCTTGAGCGACGCCCCAACATAGACCGTCTCGATCACCTCGCCTTCAAGGCGATTGGCTTCCGTCGCGGGGGCGAAGCGCTCGGGCCTGACCAGGATGCCGACCCGCGCGCCGCGCGGCTCATCGCCCCTCACCAGCACACGCGGCCCCGCCTCGAGGATCACCTCGGCGAGTCCGTCACGACGGCCGCTCACGGTGCCAAAGAGCAGGTTGGACTCGCCGACGAAATCCGCGACGAAGCGATTGGCCGGCCGCTCATAGATCTCGCGCGGATGCGCCACCTGCTCGATCCGGCCCCTGTTCATCACCGCGATGCGGTCGGACAGCACGAGGGCCTCCTCCTGGTCATGGGTGATGAAGAGGGTGGTGATGCCAAGCCGTCGCTGCAGGCGTCGCACCTCGAGCTGCATGGCCTCGCGCAGCTTGCGGTCGAGTGCGCCGAACGGCTCGTCGAGAAGGAGAAGGCGCGGCTTGAAGACGATGGCGCGGGCAAGCGCCACGCGCTGCTGCTGCCCGCCCGAGAGCTGCCGGGGCAGCCGCGCCGCGAAGCCCGCGAGGTCGACGAGCTCGAGGGCGGCGTCAACGCGCGCTTTGATCTCCGCGCGCGGTCGCCGCCGCATCTCGAGGGGGAAGGCGATGTTCTCGCGCACGGTCAGATGGGGGAAGAGGGCGTAGTTCTGGAAGACCATGCCCACGTCCCGCTTGGCGGGCGGCGTCAGCGTGATGTCGGCGCCGGCGAGCCGCACGCGGCCCTGCTCCGGTGTCTCAAAGCCGGCGACGATCTTGAGGAGCGTGGTCTTGCCCGAGCCGCTCGGGCCCAGGATGGTCAGGAGCTCGCCGGGCTCGACGGCAAGATCGACGCCGTCGAGCGCCTGCACCACGCCGAAGCGCTTGCCGATTCCCTCGAGGACGACGCCGGCCGGAACTATTTCTTGAGCATCCACTGGTTCCAGCGCTCGATCGCCTTGGTCCCGTTCTCGGCCCACCACTGGTTGCTAATCCAGAACTGGCGCTTCAGGTTGTCGGGGTCGGTCGGCAGATAGGGCCTCACCTTGGCATCGACATATTGCAGCGAGTCGGGATTGAGCCCGGGATAGCCGAGCGCGTTCGCGTAGATGGCCTCGAGCTTGGGCTCGGTCATGAGCGCCAGGAATTTCTGTCCCCAATAGGCGTCCTTGGCGCCCTTGGGGATGACGAAGCTGCCCTGCTTGAGGGCGCCCTGCCCCCATTCGATCCCGATCGGCGCGTCGTGGAGCACGAGGTCGAAGAAGCGCCCGTTCCAGCCGGTGGCGAGGACGACCTCCTTGTCGAGAAGAAGCTGCGCCGGCTGCGCCCCCGTGGTCCACCACACGGTGACATAGGGCTTGATCTCGTCGAGCTTCTTGAAGGCACGGTCCATGTCGATGGGGTAGAGCTTGTCGGGCGGCACGCCGTCGGCGAGCAGCGCGAATTCCAGGTTGTCGACGGGATGATTGCGCATGGAGCGCGGGCCGGGGAAGCGCTTCACGTCCCAGAACTCCGCCCAGGTCGTGGGATGGCCGTTCTTGAAGACGTCCTTGCGATAGCCGAGCACGGTCGAATAGACCGAGGCGGCGAAGACATAGGGCGTGCGCGTCGGCGCCGGGAACTTGGAGCGGTCGACGATGCTGTCGTCGATCTTCTCGACGAGTCCCATCTTCTCGGCGCGGACGGCATCCTGGCCGCCGATCTCGGTGACGGTCCACTCGACATTGCCGGACTCGACCATCGCGCGCAGCTTGCCGAAATCGTCGGGGCTCGTCTCGACGACGTGGATGCCGTAGCGCTTCTCGAAGGCGTCGTAATAGGCCTTGCGCATCCAGGTGGCCATCGCACCCCCGGAATCGTTGACGACGATCTTGTCGGGCTTCTTGGGCTCCTCCGCCTGGGGACCGGCGCTCGCGAAAGTCACCCCCGCCGCCACCACCGCGGCGGCGCACCAGCGCAGCCTCGGCAGCCACGATGTCCGAATACCCATGACGCTCTCCCCTCTGTCGCCTCTCGCTCAGGCGAGGCCGCTTCTGTGACGGCCGCCGCCCCTGCGCAAAAGCCTAGGACGCGGCCTATGGCTGGTCAAATAAATTGTCTGACCTATACTCATCGCGGTGTCTACGCGCAGACTTGGCGCGTTCGGTCCTTCACAGGGGGAGTCGAGCCAGCGATGAAGATCACCAGAGCCAGGATCTATCTCCTCCGCATCGCCGGGCGGCATCCCGTGATTGTCGAGCTCGAGACCGACGAAGGCATCACCGGACTGGGCGATGCCGCCGTGGCCTATGGCTCGGGGGCGACCGCCGCCGCCGGCATGATCAAGGACCTTTTCGAGGACGTGATCCGTGGCCGGGATCCGTTCCGCATCGAGGCCCTGTGGGGCGAGATGTACGACCACAGCTTCTGGGCTAAGGGCGGCGGCCCCATCGTCTTCGCCGGGATCAGCGCGATCGAGACGGCGCTCTGGGACATCAAGGGCAAGGTCCTCGGCTTGCCCGTCTATGAGCTTCTCGGCGGCAAGCAGCGCGACGAGGTGCGCCTCTACGCCAATGGCTGGTCGTTCCGCTGCGTGACCCCCGAGGATTTCGCGCGCGCCGCCGTCAAGGCGGTCGAGGACGGCTACGACGCGCTCAAGATGTATCCGCTGGCGCGCCCCCTCGAATCGAGCCCCCACGGCAATATCAAGCATATCGCAGGGCGCCAGATCGATCGCGACTTCGCGGATCTCGCCGTCGCCAAGGTCAAGGCGGTGCGCAAGGCGATCGGGCCCGGTATCGATCTCATGCTCGACATGAGCGCCGAGCTTACCGCCGATGCGGCGATCGCCCTAGGCCGGCGCATGGTCGAGTTCGACATCCTTTTTTTCGAGGAGCCCGTCGATCCCTTCGATGCCGAGGGCCTCAGGAAGGTCGCGGATCAGGTCGGCCTCCCGATCGCGGTAGGGGAGCGGCTCTACACCCGCTACGGCTTCCGCCGTGTGCTCGAGCTGCGCGCCGCCGACATCCTGCAGCCCGACATCGGCAATACCGGCGGCATCGCCGAGGCGAAGAAGATCGCCGACATGGCCGAGGCCTATGGCCTGCGCGTGCAGCCCCATCTCTGCGCCAGCCCCGTCGCGACGGCGGCAGCGCTGCAACTCGACGCCGCCATCCGCAATCTCCTCATCCAGGAGCTCTATCCCTATCGCGTCTCCGAGCATTTTGACATCGTCGACCGCCCGCCGGAGCGCGAGGTCAAGGCCGGGCGCCTCCCGATCCCCGACCGGCCAGGCCTCGGCGTCGCGCTCGTGCCGGAGCGGGTGCGCCCCTATCTTTGGGCGGAATGCGGCGAATGAGGGTTGCCGCGTTTGACAACAGGAGCGGCGCGCCGAACTATCCCCTGTCCGCGAGCGCGCCGCCGGCGCGTGTCGGACGAGGAGAGGTCACGTGCCAAAAAAAGCAGAGACCCGCATCCGCATCGGGGTTGGCGGCTGGACCTATGAGCCGTGGCGGGGCGCCTTTTATCCCGACGGCCTCGCGCAGAAGCGCGAGCTTGAATATGCCAGCCGCAGGCTGACCTCGATCGAGATCAACGGCACCTATTACGGCTCGCAGAAGCCGGCGAGCTTCGCCAAATGGCATGACGAGACGCCCGAGGATTTCGTCTTCGCGCTCAAGGGGCCGCGCTTCACCACCAATCGTCGGGTGCTCGCGGAGGCGGGCCAATCCGTCGAGCGCTTCTTCGCGAGCGGCGTGATGGCGCTCAAGGACAAGCTCGGCCCGATCAATTGGCAATTCATGCCGAGCAAGAAATTCGACCCGGAGGATTTCGAGGGGTTCCTCAAGCTCCTGCCGAAGAGTGTCGAGGGACGAGAGATCCACCACGCCGTCGAGGTGCGCCATGACAGCTTCCGCACGCCGGATTTCGTGGCACTCGCCCGGGAATATGGCGTCGCCGTCGTGATTGCCGCCGATTCCGACTATCCCCAGATCGCCGATATCACGGCACCCTTCGTCTATGCCCGCATCATGGGCACGCGCGAGGACGAGGAGAACGGCTATTCCGGCGCCGCCCTCGACGCCTGGGTCGAGCGCGCGCGCCTCTGGGCCGGCGGCGGCGCGCCTGCCGGGCTTGCGACCGTGAGCTCGCCGCCTGCGGACGGCACAGCACGGGATGTCTTCCTTTATGTCATCAGCGGCTACAAGCAGCGCAACCCGGCCGCCGCCATGGCGATGATCGCGCGCCTTGGCCAAGGTGGCCGATGATGCTTGGAATGACGAAGGACGGAAGCGGAGCGATGGGCGATCTCCTCGCTGCGGTGCCGGAAGGACCGCGGCACGAGCGCCTTGCCGCCGGAGCGCTGCTGCTCCGCGGCCAGGCCTTGCCGCTGGAGGATGCGTTGATCGAGGCGGTGGAGCGCGTCGCCGCCGCCGCGCCCTTCCGGCGCATGACCACCCCCGGCGGCTTCGTCATGTCCGTCGCCATGACCAATTGCGGCGCCGCCGGCTGGGTGACGGATCGCCAAGGTTATCGCTACGCCGCGCAAGACCCGGAAAGTGGCGAGCCCTGGCCCGCCATGCCCGCGCCCTTCCTGCGCCTCGCGGCGGAAGCGGCGGCGGCGGCTGGCTATCACGGCTTCGTGCCCGACGCCTGCCTCATCAATCGCTACGAGCCCGGCGCTCGTCTTTCCCTCCATCAGGATAAGGACGAGCGCGACTTCGCCCAGCCGATCGTCTCGGTCTCCCTCGGCCTGCCGGCGACCTTCCAGTTCGGTGGCGAAAGGCGAAGCGATCCCGTGCGGAAGATCGCGCTTCGTCATGGCGACGTCGTCGTCTGGGGTGGTCCCTCGCGCCTCTACCATCACGGCGTCCTCGCGCTGAAGGCGGGCGAGCATCCCCGGCTGGGCCGCCTGCGGCTCAATCTTACCCTGCGCAAGGCGCTCTAAGCGGCGCGCGCCAATTCGCGCGCAACAACCGGAGTGCGACCGCCGCCGCGCGCGGCCATGATCGGATCGTCTCAAAGATGGAAGGATGGAGAGGACGATGTCCGAGCATATCCGCTATGCCTGGGGCGAGAGCTCACTCGGCGATTTCATCGCCGCGGCTTCCGATCGAGGCCTGGTCGCCTTCGAGTTCGCGGGCGCACATGCTCCGGCTCTCAAGGCGCTGCGCGAGCGCTTCCCCGACGCGATCCTCGATGAGGACGAGGGCGGCCTCGCCTCCATGACGAAGGCGCTCGCCGCCTTGATCGAGCATCCGGAGCGTCGCCCGGAGCTGGCTCTCGACATGCGCGGCTCTGCTTACGAAAAGCGGGTGTGGGCGGCTTTACGCGAAATTCCTGCGGGCCGCACCATCACCTATGGCGAGATCGCAGAGAAGCTCGGCGCGCCGCGGGAGGCCCGCGAGGTCGCCGAGGCTTGCGCGGCGAACGCGATCGCCATCCTCATCCCGTGCCATCGCGTGGTGAAGAAGGACGGATCGCTCGCCGGCTACCGCTGGGGCTTTCAGCGCAAGCGCGCGCTCCTCGCGCGGGAGCAAAGCGCTGTGGCGTTCCGGCTCGGTTGAGCAGCGCGATACGCTGCGAGCAGCGAGGATTCACGGTGGCCGCACGGTTGAATTCTCGCAAGCCTGTCGATCGTCGGCATCTCGCCTCACGGCCCGCCTGGGCGTGCTTTCGACGATGGCGAGCGGGCCAGCCTTCACGGATGGACGCCGCCGTCCGGGTGGATATGGGGATGGCGCTTCTCGTCCTCGAAGCAGGCCCGGTAAGCGAGCTGGAAGCCGGCGCGATAATCGGGGACCGTCTGGAAGCGCGCGGCGTCCACATGGGCATAAGGTGAGATCGGATCGCGTCCCGCGTCCCGATAGCCGTCCCAACAGCCATCGGCATAACCATCCTGGAACTGCGCGCTGCTGCCTGGCGGCGGAACCAGCGCCGGTGGCGCATTGGTGCAGGCGGATAGCAGCAATCCCAAGCCGGCAAGCGCGCCTGTGGCGAAGAGTGGTCGAGTTGGATGCATTGTCGAACCTCAGCCAGGATCCGTCCGCGCGGGAAAGCGGCCATGCGCCACGCGGAGCCAGGGATCAAAGATGGTACGGGCCTGATCGGCCGGGACCGGCGCTCTCGGCTATATTTTTTACGCGGCGCGTCATGTGCAGGAACACCTCATGTTTCGGGCGCCGGGACGAAGCAAAGGATCACATGGCCCCGCGTGCAGGCAACCGCGTCGCCGGTGGGATTTCGGCGGTGGAGTACCGCACTCCGCGGAACGGACACCCACAGGCCGTCAAGCAACACCTCATATCCCGTCTCGCCGATTCGGCTTTGAATGCGCCGGCAATCGGCCGTCGCGCAACATGATCCATGACCGTCGGGCCGCTCCAGGCTTTGGAACCACGGCGCGAGCGCGGGGTCGGCATTCGCAGGGGGTGCGCCCTCGGTCGGTGCAGTTGTGACGAGGAGAGCAAATACAACGACAACGCCAGACCGCAGGACTCGCATCGTGGCTCCTCGCTCGTGCAGCGAGCCCTCCGTCGCCGAGGCTGTGAAGTCTACCGTGTCGCAGTCGCGTGGAGCAATCTGCCGGTTTCGCGCCGAACTGCCGGATTTCCAAGATATTGGTGGAGCCGAGGGGGATCGAACCCCTGACCTTCGCATTGCGAACGCGACGCTCTCCCAGCTGAGCTACGGCCCCACGCGCCCGGTCGGATTCGGGTGCGGGATAATGGGAGCGGGGCGGCGGCCTGTCAAGGCTTTGCGCCAGCAGGCTTTGCGCCAGCAGGGTTTACGCTGATTGCGCGGACGCGGCTGAGCACCCTCGCCGCCGGGGAGGCGGACTTGCGTCACTCACCTACAACGGATAGGTTCTAGCGCCAGTTCCGTCCAGCCCGACTCCGAATCGCCCCGCCAGCAAATCCGGCTCCGCAATGGATATCATCATCGATCCGCTGTTCGCCGTCGTGCAAGCGCTCCTCGAGCTCTACAAGTGGATCGTCATCATCGGCGCCATCATGAGCTGGCTGATCGCCTTCGGCGTGGTCAACACCTATAACCGCTTCGTCTATACCCTCAACGACTTCTTCTATCGCATCACCGAGCCCGCCCTGCGCCCGATCCGCCGCTTCCTCCCCAATCTCGGCGGGGTGGACATCTCGCCCGTCATCTTGATCCTGATCATCTGGCTGCTCGAGATGGTTCTCACCAATCTGCAGCTCAGGATACATGGGCTTTGAGCGCGTCGCCCTTTCGTGCCGTGTCGGATGGGGTCTGCGTCGCCGTCAGGCTGACGCCCAAAGCCGCCCGGGACCGCATCCAAGGAATCGCCCATGAGGCCGACGGGGCAGCGCTGCTTAAAGTCGCGGTGACGGCGGCACCCGAGCACGGCAAGGCGAATGCCGCGCTCCTGGAATGCCTTGCCGAGACTTGGCGTGTCCCGAAGACGAGCCTCTCCCTCATCGGCGGCGCCAATAATCGGCGTAAGCTTTTCCACCTTCGAGGCGAGCCACAGGCGATCCTCGCCCGCCTCACGCACTGGCTCGAGGACGATCATGCAGACGGCTGAAGCGAAGATCATCGACGGCAAGGCGTTCGCCGCGGGGCTGCGCTCCCGCGTGGCGGCGGATGTCGCGCGGCTCAAGGCCGAGCACAAGCTCACGCCGGGACTCGCCGTGGTGCTCGTGGGCGAGGACCCGGCGAGCCGGGTCTATGTCGGCAGCAAGCGCAAGGAGACCCAGGCCGCCGGGATGGTATCGATCGAGCGCAACCTCCCCGCTACCACGAGCGAGGCCGAGCTCCTCGCCGAGATCCGGCGGCTCAATGACGACCGCAACGTGCACGGCATCCTCGTGCAGCTACCCTTGCCCGCCCAGATCCGCGAGGCGGCGGTGATCGAGGCCCTTGACCCGCGCAAGGACGTCGACGGCTTCCATACGCGCAATGTCGGCCTGCTGTGGACGGGGGGCGAGGGCATGGTGCCCTGCACCCCGCTCGGCTGCCTCATGCTGATCGAGGACGCGGTCGACGATCTCGCCGGCCGCCGCGCCGTGGTGATCGGGCGCTCCAATATCGTCGGCAAGCCTGTGGCCGGGCTGCTCCTGCGCAAGCACTGCACGGTGACGATCGCCCATTCGCGCACCCGCGACCTCCCCGGCGAGTGCCGCCGCGCCGACATCCTCGTCGCCGCTGTGGGCAAGCCCGGGATGGTGCGCGGCGACTGGGTCAAGCCGGGCGCCGTCGTCATCGACGTGGGCATCAACCGGGTCCCCGCGGGGACGCCGGGCAAGACGCGGCTCGTCGGCGATGTCGCCTATGACGAGGCGGCGCGGGTCGCGGGCGCCATCACGCCGGTGCCGGGCGGCGTCGGGCCGATGACGATTGCCTGCCTGTTGCGCAACACGGTGACGGCGGCCTGCCGGCAGGCGGGGGTCTCAGCACCGGCCTGACGCGGCGCAGCGCGGGCGCGCGGCCGCCATCGCGCAAGGGAGGAGACCATGATCGGCTCGACGACGGCCCTTCTCGCGGCAACCATCGCTTTCGCGGGTGGACATTTCCTCCTCTCCCATCCCCTGCGCATGCCCCTCATCGGCGCGCTCGGCGAGAAGCCCTTTCGGGGCGTCTACGCCCTTGTCGCCGGCGCCACCTTTGCCTGGATGCTCTTCGCCTATGGGGCAGCACCCCGCCTCCCGCTCTGGGGCAAGGCGGAATGGATGCGCGCGCCGCTCATCGCCCTCATGCTGCCGGCCTGCATTCTTCTCGTCTGCGGCCTGGCGACGCCCAACGCCATGGCGGTCGGGCGCGAAGGCCTGCTGAGCGGGGAGCGGGCCGCGCGCGGCATCTTCGCCGTCACGCGGCACCCGATGAACTGGGCCTTCGCCCTCTGGGCCCTCGGCCACCTCGTCATGAACGGCGACAGCGCCACCGTCATCCTCACAGCCGGCATCGCATTCCTGGCGCTGGTCGGCTCCTGGGCCCAGGAGCGACGCAAGGCGGCACAAATGCGGGCGGCATGGCAAGGCTTCGCCGCGCGGACGTCCTTCATCCCCCTCGTCGCCATCGCGCAGGGCCGGGCGCGCTTCTCCTTGCGCGAGACCGGCTACGGGCGCATCGCAGGCGGCGTCGTCCTGTGGGCGATCCTCCTCCACGTGCACCGATACATCATCGGCGTAAGCCCGTTCGGCGGCTGAGGCGCCGTGCCTAGCCGCGTCCTTTCTTCAAGAGGCGAAGCCGCAGCGCGTTGAGCTTGATGAAGCCCGCAGCGTCGCGCTGGTCATAGACCTGGTCCTCCTCGAAGGTGACGTGGGCGAGGCTATAGAGCGATTTGGGCGATTTGCGGCCGACCACGCGCACGCTGCCCTTGTAGAGCTTGAGGCGGACGGTGCCGTCGACATTCTCCTGGCTCTTGTCGATCAAGGCCTGGAGCATCTCGCGCTCGGGCGAGAACCAGAAGCCATTATAGATGAGCTCGGCGTAGCGCGGCATGACCTCGTCCTTGAGATGCGCCGCCCCGCGATCGAGGGTGATGCTCTCAATGCCGCGATGGGCGGCATGGAGAATCGTGCCGCCCGGCGTCTCGTAGACGCCGCGCGACTTCATGCCGACAAAGCGGTTCTCGACGAGATCGACCCGCCCGATCCCGTGCCGGCCGCCGAGCGCGTTGAGCTCGGTGAGCAGCGCCGCCGGCGAGAGACGCTTGCCGTTCACCGCAACCGCGTCGCCCTTGGCGAACTCGATCTCGACATATTCGGGCTCGTTCGGGGCCGCTTCCGGCGCCACCGTGCGGCTGTAGACGAATTCCTCGGGCTCGTGCCAGGGGTCCTCGAGCGCCTTGCCCTCGGCGGAGATGTGGAGAAGGTTGGAATCGACGGAGAAGGGCGCTTCGCCGCGCTTGTCGCGCGGGATCGGGATCTGGTGCTTCTCGGCGTATTCGATGAGCTTGGTGCGCGAGGCGAGGTCCCATTGCCGCCAAGGTGCGATCACCTTGATATCGGGCTTGAGGGCGTAATAGGTGAGCTCGAAGCGGACCTGGTCGTTGCCCTTGCCCGTGGCGCCATGGGCGACGGCATCGGCACCGGTCTTCTCCGCGATCTCGATCTGGCGCTTGGCGATCAGCGGCCGCGCGATCGAGGTGCCGAGGAGATAGATCCCTTCATAGAGCGCGTTGGCGCGGAACATGGGGAAGACGTAGTCGCGCACGAAGGTCTCGCGCAGATCCTCGACGAAGATCTCCTTGATGCCGAGGAGCTCGGCCTTCTTGCGCACCGGCTCCAGCTCGTCGCCCTGGCCGATATCGGCGGTGAAGGTGACGACCTCGCAGCGATAGGTCTCTTGCAGCCAGCGCAAAATAACCGAGGTGTCGAGCCCGCCCGAATAGGCGAGCACCACCTTCTTCACGTCTTTCGCCATGACAGGCCCCGCATGGAAGGATGAGAGCGGCCGGCAGTATAGGGAAATCCCGGCGCCCGGCAAGGCAGGCCGGCGCCCGCGCGGGCGGCGCTCCGACAGGGCATTTGACTTGCCTCGACCCCGGACTTACGGTTTATCGCCTGCGACGGAACGTCGCGGCTTGGTTTCCATATCGGGCATTGGTCCGCCACTGAACGAGCTTTATATCGCGGCATAAGCTGCGCCCCGGGAGCAGCAAGGCCATCCCGCGTTCCCGCCCCCGCGCGACCGCTGCGCCGATTCAATCGCCAAGCGCCTTCGCGGCAGTCTCCTGCCCGGCGGGCGCCCATCTCAAACAGGAGGTCGTTCCATGCAGCAGACGAAGACCCAGGAAAGCTTCACCCTTCCCAAGCTGCCTTATGAAGAGAACGCGCTCGAGCCGGTCATCTCGGCCCGCACCCTTTCCTTCCATCACGGCAAGCATCACGCCACTTACGTGACGAACCTCAACAAGCTGATCGAGGGCACCGACTACGCCGGGCGCTCCCTCGAGGAGGTGGTCCGGAAGGCGGCCAAGGATCCCAAAGGAACGGGGATCTTCAACAACGGCGCGCAGACCTGGAACCACAATTTTTACTGGGAGAGCATGAAGGCCAAAGGCGGCGGCGAGCCCTCGGGCAAGCTCAAGAGCGCCATTGAGCGGGATTTCGGCAGCTTCAAGGACTTCCGCGACGCTTTCGCCAAGGCCGCCGTCGGGCAGTTCGGCAGCGGCTGGGCCTGGGTCGTCGCCGATGGCGGCAAGCTCAAGATTACCTCGACGAGCAATGCCGATACGCCGATCGCTCACGGCCAGAAGCCGCTCATCACCATCGATGTGTGGGAGCACGCCTATTATCTCGACTACCAGAATCGCCGCGCCGACTATGTTGCGGCCTGGCTCGACAAGCTCGCCAATTGGAGCTTCGCCGAGAAGAACCTCGGCTGAGAGGCGGCGAAAAGCGCCTCAGGACGGCGGGGCAATCGCCGCCGCCGTCGCGAGGCGCTCGCTGGCCCTCCGCTTGAGACTCTCCGACTTGAGCTGGCCGCAGGCGGCGAGGATGTCGCGGCCGCGCGGGGTGCGCACCGGCGCGTGATAGCCGGCATTCATCACCACCGCGGCGAAGGCGCGGATGGCGCGCTCGTCCGAGCACTCGAAGGGGGCCCCCGGCCAGGGGTTGAAGGGGATGAGGTTCACCTTCGCGGGTATGCCGCGGATGAGCCGGACCAGCTCTTTGGCGTCGGCGACGGAATCGTTGACCCCCTTCAGCATCACGTATTCGAAGGTGATGCGCCGGTTGGGGTTGAGCTTGGCATAGTCGCGGCAGGCCTCGAGCAGCATCGCGATCGGGTATTTCCGGTTGAGCGGCACCACCACGTCGCGCAGTTCGTCGCGCACCGCATGAAGGGAAACGGCGAGGTTGACCCGGAGCTCCTCGCCGCAGCGACGGATCTGGGGGACCACGCCCGAAGTCGAAAGGGTGATGCGTCGGCGGGAGATCGCGATCCCCTCGGCGTCCATCACGATGCGCAAAGCCTTGGCGACGTTCTCGTAGTTATAAAGAGGCTCGCCCATCCCCATCATGACGATATTGGAGATCATGCGGCCGTCCTCGGGCGAGGGCCACTCGTCCAGGGCGTCGCGCGCCAGCATCAGCTGCCCCACGATCTCGCCGGCCTCGAGATTGCGCACGAGCTTCTGGGTGCCGGTATGACAGAACTTGCAGGTGAGGGTGCAGCCGACCTGGGAGGAGACGCAGAGGGCGCCCCGGTCCTCCTCGGGGATGTGCACCATCTCGACGAGATTGCCGTCTGCCAGGTGAAGCAGCCATTTGCGCGTACCGTCGAGCGACTGCTGATCGCGCGCGGCCGTGGGGCGCGCCAGGGTGTAGCGCGCCTCAAGCTCGTCGCGGAAGGATTTTGCAAGGGAGCTCATCTCGGCGAAGCGCGTAGCCCCGCGATGATAGATCCAGTGCCAGAGCTGGCGGGTGCGGAAGCGCTCGACGCCCAGGCCGGCGAGCTCGCTTTCGAGCTCCTCGCGGGAAAGACCGATCAGGCTCTTGCGAGCGGGCTCCGGAGCAGGTGTCTCGGCCGGGGCGCTCATGGCTCCTCGTCAATGGCGGCCGCCGTCATATGGGGCGTGCTGCGGCTGCCGTAAATCCCGCCGGCGCTGCTTCGCGTGCGATCAGCCTTGTACGCCGCAGGCCTTGCTCGCCGTCTCATAGGCCTTGGTGAAGCCGTTGAGCGAGTAGATGTCGGTCGTCTTGGTGCCCTTGGTCGTCTGGCCATGAGCGGTGAGGTCCCGACCGCTTTTCATCGCCTTGACGATCTTGGCATCGTCGCCGCTACGCGCCCAGGCCGTCTTGCCGCGCGTGAACAGGTTGAACTTGTCGCTGCCGATATCGAGCTCGACATCGCTGTCCTTCTTGTACTCGTACCCAGCCGTGACGCTGATAACCCCGATATTCTTCTGCGCGGGCCAATGGGTGACGAGGATGTTCGTCTCCCCCGGCTTGCTCTGATGGCCCTCGGATTTCTTGGGCAGGCTCGCGACATAGCAGACATCGTCCTTGCCCTCCTTGTAGGTGAGAGCCTGCCAATCGCCGAAGCTGCCCAGGACCGTCGCCTTTTGGGCTTGCTTCTGCTGTTTCGATTGCGCCATGGCGGGATGGAGTGCGCCCATCGCCAGGGCGGCGGCAAGGATGGTAGCGGCGGGGGCAAAAAGGCTTTTCATGGGGGGTTCTTCCAATGATCGTGCGAAGGGTGGCATTTGCAGGAGTCAAAATCGATATCACCGACGGCTCACACCTCCGCGGGTTTCCGCCGGCGCAAGGGCGGGCCGAAGATGGCCTCGGGAACCGGCGCCGGGCGCTGCCCCGCGGCGACGGGACGCTGCGCAAACCGACCGAGGGCGATCATGCGATCATACATCACGAGGGCGCCCGCCAAGGCTAGATTGATCGAGAATTTTGTCGGAATCTTGACGAGGTGGGCGCAGCGCGCAACAAGCGCCGGGGACAGCCGCCCGCGCTCCGGCCCGAGCACATAGGCCGCCCGGCGCGGATGGGGAAAGCTCGGCAGCTCGATCGCCTCATCGAGGAGCTCGACGCCGACGAGCGCACAGCCATCCGGCAGGCGGAAGGTGGCGAGGTCGGGAAATTCGTAGAGTGGAACCTGTTCCGAGGTCTTCGAGGTGTCGGCGCGCTCGCCTTCGCGGCGCCTGTAATTCGCGGCGATGGTGAAGACGAAGCTGGCGCCGAAGGCATGGGCGGTGCGCCACAAGCTGCCCAGATTCATGGGCTTGCTAACTCCTTCGATGCCGATGCCGAAATAGCCGCGCATGGCTCGAACCTTGCACGCCGGAGCGCGCCAAGGCAAGGTGTTTGACCGCGTAAGCCAGGGAGTCTGCCGCCAATGTCCTTTGCCAAGTCCGATAAGATCCGCGTCTCACGAGATGCCAACCCGGTGCTGATCGCTGTCACGCGGGGGCCGGGCGTGGAGAGCCGCCATCGGGGCTCGGCCGCCGTGGTGGACGCGCACGGAGCGGTGGTCCATGCCTGGGGCGATATCGAGCAGGCGGTCTATCCCCGCTCGGCGATCAAGCCCCTGCAGGCCCTGGCGGTGGTCGAGACCGGTGCTGCGGACGCCCTTGGCCTGGGCGATGCGGAGCTCGCTCTCACCTGCGCCTCCCATAGCGGCGAGCCCAAGCACACGGACACGGTCAAGGCCTGGCTGGAGCGCATCGGACTCGGGATCGAGCACCTCGAATGCGGCGCCCATCCGCCCTATTACGCGCCTGCGGCCGAGGCGCTGATCCGCGCCGGCCGGCCGCCCACGGCCGCCCATAATAATTGCTCGGGCAAGCATTCCGGCATGCTGACGGCGACATTGCACCGGCGCGAGCCGACGCGCGGCTATATCAAGCCCGATCATCCGGCACAGCAGCGTTGGATACGGATCGTCGGCGAGATGTGCGGCGTCGACCTTGCGCGTGCGCCGATGGGGACCGACGGCTGCAGTATCCCCACGATCGCCATTCCCATCGTGGCCATGGCGCGCGGCATGGCGCGCTTCGCCGCACCGCACGGCCTTTCCGCCGAGCGCGCGGCCGCCTGCAAGCGCATCTTCGCCGCGGCGACGGCGCGGCCCGATCTCGTCGCGGGAACCGGCCGCTTCGGCACCCTCCTGATGGAGGGTACGGGCGGCCGGATCCTCGTCAAAGGCGGCGCCGAAGGTGTTTATTGCGGCGCCGTGCCGGAGCTCGGCCTCGGCATCGCGCTCAAGATCGACGACGGCGCCGGCCGTGCGGCCGAGGCGGCGATGGCGGCGGTCCTGCGCCATGTCGGCGCGCTCGATGACGCGAGCTGGGCGGCGCTCGCTGCCAGCTGCCGGCCAATCCTCACCAATTGGAACGGCATCGAGGTGGGCCGGATCGACGCCGCACCCGGCTGGCCGGCTTAGCGCCGACGCGATCGGACGAACGCGGAGACAAGGAGAAGGGAATGCGTGCAATTCTGTGCAAGGCCTGGGGCGAGCCTTCGACTCTTGCTTTCGAAGCGGTGCCGCCGCCGGCGCTTCGGCCCGGCCATGTGCGGATCGCCGTGCATGCCGTCGGGGTCAACTTCGCCGATACGCTGATCATCGCCGGCAAGTATCAGGAGAAGCCGCCGCTGCCCTTCAGCCCGGGTCTTGAGGCCGCCGGCATCGTCACCGAGGTTGCCTCCGACGTGCGCGGCTGCAAGACGGGCGACCGTGTCATGGCCTTCGCCACCTGGGGCGCCTATGCCGAGGAAATGGTCGTGCCGGCGAGCGCGGTCTTCCGCATTCCCGACAAGATGGAGCTGACGACGGCGGCCGCCTTCCCGGTCGCCTACGGCACCTCCCATCTCGGCCTCCTCCATCGCGGCCAGCTCAAGGCCAGCGAGACCCTCCTCGTGCATGGTGCCGCGGGCGGCGTCGGCTTGACCGCCGTCGAGATCGGCCGCGCCCTGGGCGCCACGGTGATCGCAACGGCGGGCAGCCCCGACAAGGTCAAGGTGGCGCTCCAGCACGGCGCCCATTACGGCATCGATTATTCCAAGGAGGACATACGGGAGCGGGTCAAGGCGCTGACCGGCGGCAAGGGGGCCGATGTCATTTATGATCCGGTCGGCGGCGACGTCTTTGACGCCTCGCTCCGCTGCATCAACTGGGAAGGCCGCATCCTTGTTGTCGGCTTCGCCTCCGGCCGCATTCCCCAGGCGCCGTGCAACTACGTCCTGGTCAAGAACTGCGCCGTCATCGGCGTGCTGTGGGGCGCCACGGCGCGGCGCGACCCTGCGCTGGTGGGGCGCTCCTTCGAGGCGCTGTTCCGCTGGTATGACGAGGGCAAGCTCCGTCCCCTCGTCTCCCGCACGATGCCGCTCGACAAGGCGGCCGAGGCGCTGACCTTGATGATGCAGCGAAAGATCACCGGAAAGCTGGTGCTCACCACCGGGCGCGCCTGACCCGCAGCCTCACGCCGCGGCCGTCTCGCGCAAGTAGAGGATGAGATCGAGGGGCGGGGGCGGCACCAGCGTCTGCGAGAGCATGTCATGCACCTGGGCGCGATGATGCGTCTGGTGATTGAAGAGATGGGCGAGGATCCAGGCGAGACGCGTCTTCTGGGGCTCGCCGCGCGTCGTATGATAAGCGAGCAGCCGGTCGAGCGCCGCATCGTCGTAGCCGTCGACAATGGTGATGAGTCGGGCGTCCTCGGCTTCCCGCGCCTTCCGCAGGCTGACGAGGTCGTCATAGAGAATCTGGTCGAGCGCCTTGAGGCCGGAATCCTCGCCGGTGATCCGACCCAGCCAGATGCGATCGCCCACGATCAGGTGATTGAGCGTGCCGTGGATCGAGCCGAAGAAGGCGAGGCGCGGCTTATGGTACTCGACATCCGGAAGCTGCGCGCAAGCCGCGTAGAGGCGTCGGTTGGCCCAGGCGTTGTAGCGGGCGAGGTTGTGGAAATAGGCGGCCTCCATGACGACGGGTCTCCTCCGGGCGTGAGCCCGGCGCTTCAGCTCGGGGTGAGGGGAACATGGCCCGGCTGCGCCCGCACGCGCGCGAGCCAAGCCTCGATCGCTGGATAGCGCGCGAGGTCGAAGCCGCCCTCATGGGCGACATGGGTATAGGCGTAAAGCGCGATATCGGCGATCGTATAGGCGCCACCGACGAGGAACGCCTCGCGTGCGAGATGGCTCTCCATGCGGTCCAGCACGCGATAGCCCCCCTCGCGCTTTTTGGCGAGCTGGTCGCGCCATTCCTCCTCCATGCCAAGGAAGCGCACCCAATAGCGCGCCTCGGCGATGGTCGGCTCGAGGCTGTTCTGCTCGAAGAACATCCATTGCAAGACGCGCGCCCGCGAGAGCTTGTCCGCCGGCAGAAGCGGCGTGCCCTCGGCGAAATAGCAGAGGATGGCGCCGGATTGGGTCAGCACCTCGCCATCGTCCAGCACGACAGCGGGCACCTGGCCATAGGGGTTGACGGTGAGAAATTCCGGGGTGCGCGTCTCGCCCTTGAGGGTGTCGAGGAGAATATGGGTGAAGGGAATGCGGAGCTGCGTCAGCACCAGGCGCGCCTTGTAGGCGTTGCCTGAGATCAGCGAGTCGTAAAGCCTGATCACGCGCGGTCCTTATGGCCGGCCGGCCGCAGCCGCGCCGCGGCTCCCCGTCATGTCGTAATCCCGGATCACCTGCGCGACCCGGATGCGATAATCCTTGAAGATCCCGCCCTTGCCCTTGGCCTGCGCCGCGCGGTGCTCGGCATATTCGCGCCACGCCTTGACCGCAGCCTCGTCGCGCCAGGTCGAGAGGGAGAGAAACTTGCCCTTGGTGGTGAGGCTCTCGAAGCGCTCCACCGAGATGAAGCCGTCGATCTTGCCGAGCTCGGGCGCCAGCGCCCGGGCGAGATCGAAATATTCCGCGGCGCGCCCCTCGTTCGGGATCACCTCGAAGACGACTACGATCATCGCGCCACCCTCTCCTCGGCCGGTGGCGAATGATGGCGAGGCCGTCCTGGCCCCGCAATGCAAATTTCCTCACGCCCGGGCATGAGGAAATCTGCAACTCGGCGCCAAGCCTTCGGACGGCGTGGTGGCCTGTTCACGCGCGCCAGAAAGGCTTGCTGTACTCGCTATAGGCCTCGCTGCGGCCGATCCCGATATCCTTGAGGGCATCCGCACTCAACGACATGAGCTCGCGGCGAGTCCGGGCCTGGGCGCGCCAGGTGGCGAGGGTATCGAGCGCCCGGGCCAGCCCGCGACGGAGCTTGAGGGAGCCCTTCGAGGCCGTCCGGCGGATCCGGTCGAAATTGCCGCCGCCCGCCTGGGTCGGCAGCCTTCCAAGCGAAGGAGAATAGGTTGTCATGGCTCTTTTCCTCACATGTCCAGAAGATCACGAAGCCCAGCCGAGGGCTTTTCTGAAGCGAGATTTATGGCTGATGATGGTTGCGGACAACCGATTTAATATCGTAGAATTCGTGACGAAAATTCACGTGAGGAGACCGCCATGGCGCGCCGACTGCCCCCTCTGAAAGCCCTTCCCGATTTCGAGGCCGCCGCCCGCCACTTGAGTTTCACCAAAGCGGCGGCGGAGCTGCACGTGACCCACGGCGCCGTGAGCCGACAGGTGAAGTCCCTCGAGGATTATCTCGGTGTGCCGCTCTTCCGCCGTCTCAACCGCGCCCTTCTCTTGACCGATGAGGGGCAGGCCTATGTCGCAGTGGTGCGGGATCTCATCGAGCGCCTTGCCGAGGCGAGCGACCGCATCAAGAAGCGTGACGAGAAGGGCGGGCTCACGGTCACCACCACGGATTCCTTCGCGGTGAAATGGCTGGTGCCGCGACTGGCCCGCTTCCGGCAGGCCCATCCCGAGATCGACGTGCGCTTGCAGGCGAACGACCAGCTCGTGGATTTCGCACGCGACAATGTCGATCTCGCGATCCGCTACGGTCGCGGCTCCTATCCCGGCGTGAAATCGGACCGTCTGCTGACCGAGGATTTCGTGCCCGTCTGCAGCCCGTCCCTGCTCAAGGGCAAGCATCCCCTGCGCACCCCCTCCGACCTGCGCTATCACCAGCTCCTGCACGAGGAGGCGACCCAGATCGATTGGCGCATCTGGCTGATGGCGGCCGGCGTCAACGGGATCGATCCCTCCCGCGGCCCCATCTACAGCCATGCGAGCCTGGTGATGCAGGCGGCGATCGCCGGCGAAGGCGTGGCACTCGGGCGCACCGCGCTGATCGCGGAGGACCTGGCGGCCGGGCGGCTTGTCAAGCCCTTCGACATCGCGCTCAAGGCGGAGTACGCCTATTACATCGTCTACCCGCCGCGTATGCTCGAGCGGCCGAAGGTCGCCGCTTTCCGCGATTGGCTGCTCGAGGAGGCGGCGCGGGACCGCGCGACGGGCGAGCGCGCGCAGCTGGCGTCGGCGGAATAGCCGCGCCGCGCGTGGCGACGGTAACGCCAAGGGCCGCGCTCACGCGGGCTCGGCATGCGCCGCGGCGGTCGGTGCGCGCCCTGGGCGTGGCGTTGAAATGGGCCAACCCCAACCCATAATAAAATGATAGTCGAGCAAGCGCCGCCACAAGCGCCCAGGCAGAATTGCGGCCGATTTGTGGCGTGCGCCTTAAATAAACTTCATGTCCGCTCGAATGTTGAGGATGCTATGGTCTGAGCCGGAGCATCCGTTCGACAAGGCAGCCGGTGCCAGAGCCAGAGCGCTTCAGGATCTCGATGCCAGCCAAGGGGAGCAATCATGATCCGCGTGACTCGTCCCCTCGTTCCGATCGGCATGGCGGCGCTGCTCGGCGCGGCGCTTGCGCTGCCGGCGGTGCCCAGCTTGGCGCAGCAGCAGCCGCTCTCGCCGAGCGCTCCGTCCGCGCCGGCCCAGGCGCCATCGGGAACGACGCAAACGGCGCCCGGGAGCCCGACCCTGACCGCACCCAAAACCACGCCGATGCAGTCGCCGATGCCGGCGACGCCAGCTCCCTCCCAGGTGCCGTCGACCAATCCGGCAGCGCCCGCTGCCGCCGCCCCGTCGGGAACCAATTCGGGCATGCCCAATACCCAGCAGCCTCGACAGACCATGCCGATGCAGGGCGGCCAGATGAGGAAGGGCTCGATGAAGCAAGGCGCCGCCAAGTCGGGCGAGGCGGCCCAGCCCGCCGAGCATCGCGGCTATTCGCGCCGCGCCGTCGAGATCGTGCAGGCCGCCCTCAACAATCACGGCTACAAGCTCGACGTCAACGGCAGCATGGATCGCCAGACCCGCGACGCGCTGCGGCGATATCAAAAAGAGCACAAGCTGCGGGGCAACGGCGAGATCACCGAGGCGACGGTGAAGAGCCTCGGCATCAAGAGCCTTACCAAGTGGGAATAGCCCGCGGCTGATCTCCGCCCGCGACGCCGCGCCGAGGGCGGCCTCCGGCACGAAAGCCGTGCCGCGTCGGCGCGGTGCGGAGGCTTGCCGCGGCCGAGGCGTGGCACTAAGGTGGGCGAAACCACCATCACAACCATCGTCAGGGAGCGAGCCATGGCAGAAATGCTGTCCGCGGAGGATTGGAAGCGGGAGGCGACCCGGCTTCAGTTCCGTCACCAGGCCTTCATCGGCGGTAAATATGTGAATGCCGCCTCGGGCCAGACTTTCGATTGCATCAACCCGGCCACGGGCGCCGTGCTGACCAAGATCGCGGCGTGCGACAAGGAGGACGTCGACCGTGCGGTTGCCGCGGCGCGCCAGGCCTTCGAGTCGGGACGCTGGTCGCGCATGGCGCCGGCGGCGCGCAAGAAGGTGTTGCAGAAATTCGCCGAGCTGATGCTGAAGCATGCGGGCGAGCTTGCGCTTCTCGAGACTCTCGATATGGGGAAGCCCATCCGCGACAGCTCCTCGATCGACATTCCGGCGGCGGCGAGCTGCATCGCCTGGAACGCCGAGGCCATCGACAAGCTCTACGACGAGGTGGCGCCAACGGATCCCAATGTGGTGGCGCTCATCACGCGCGAGCCGCTCGGCGTCATCGGCGCCGTGGTGCCCTGGAATTTCCCGCTCCTCATGGCTTGCTGGAAGCTCGGCCCGGCGCTTGCCACCGGCAATTCCATCGTGCTTAAGCCGGCGGAGCAGTCGCCGCTCACCGCCATCCGCGTCGCTGAGCTCGCCGCCGAAGCGGGGCTGCCCGAGGGGGTGCTCAACGTCGTGCCCGGTTTCGGCGAGACGGCGGGCCAAGCGATCGGCCTGCATATGGACGTGGATGCCGTGACGTTCACGGGCTCGACGGAGGTGGGCAAGCTCTTCCTGCAATATGCCGGCCGCTCCAACATGAAGCATGTCTCGCTCGAATGCGGGGGAAAGACGCCGCATATCGTGATGGAGGACTGCCCCGACCTCGATGCGGCAGCAAAAGCGGCGGCCTTCGGAATCTTCTTCAACCAGGGCGAGGTGTGCAACGCAGGCTCGCGTCTTCTCGTCGACAGCCGCATCAAGGACGCCTTCCTCGAGAAGGTGATGCAGGCAGGCCAGCGGCTTCAGCCCGGCGATCCCCTCGATCCCAAGACGCGCATGGGGGCGATCGTCGACAAGACGCAGCTCGAGCGCGTGCTCGGCTATATCGAGGCAGGTAAGAAGGAAGGCGCGGAGCTCAAGATGGGCGGCAATCGCGCACGGGCGGAGACAGGCGGCTTCTATGTCGAGCCCACGGTGTTCGACAAGGTCGAGAACCGCATGAGGATCGCCCAGGAGGAGATCTTCGGCCCTGTGCTGTCGACGATCAGCTTCGCCAGCCCGGAGGAGGCGATCCGCATCGGCAACGACACCGTGTACGGACTCGCCGCCGCGGTGTGGACGCGCGACGTCAACACGGCGCATCGCACCGCCAAGGCGCTGCGCGCGGGCGTGGTCTGGGTCAACTGCTTCGACGAAGGCGACATGTCGACACCCTTCGGCGGCTTCAAGCAGTCGGGCTTCGGCCGCGACAAATCGATCCACGCGCTCTCGAAATACACCGAGCTCAAGACCACGTGGATCCGGCTGCACTGAGCCGAGCCGGTGCGGGGCTTAACCCCCGCCTATTCCCATAGCCGGCTCAGCGCTCGGCGACGGGCACGTTGCCGCGGCGGAGCGCCTCGGCGGTGGTGTCGAGCGCGAGACGGACATGGGTGGCGAGCGCGTCCACCTCGTCGCGGCGGATGACGAGCGGCGGCGCGAGGAGGAGGGTGTCGCCCGCCGCGCGCATGACGAGCCCCTGCGACATCGCGACGTCGCGACAGATGCTGCCGGCGAGCCCTTCGGGGGCGAAGCGCCGGCGGCGCTCCTTGTCTCCCACTAGCTCGATAGCCGCGAAGAGGCCGATGCCGCGCACCTCGCCGACGAGAGGGTGCTCGGCAAGCACGCTCAGCGCGTCCTGAAAATAGGGGCCGATATCCGTCGCCACGCGCGCGACGAGGCCCTCGCGCTCGAGCACGGCGATCGCGGCAAGCGCCACGGCGCAGGCGACCGGATGGCCGGAGGTGGTGAAGCCGTGGTGGAGCTCACCGCCTTGCGCAATCAGCGCCGCGGCGATCCGGTCGCCGACCAGCGTCGCTGCAAGAGGCTGATAGCCCGAGGTGATCCCCTTGCCGAGGACGATCATGTCGGGGCGCAAGCCGAAATGGGTGGCGCCGAACCAGCTTCCGAGGCGGCCGAAGCCGGTGACCAGCTCGTCGAGGACGAGAAGCACCTCATGCTCGCGGCAGATGCGCGCGACCTCGCGCCAGAAGTTCGCGGGCGGGATGACGCCGCCGCCGGCACCCTGGACCGGCTCGCCGATGAAGGCGGCGACGTTCTCGGCGCCGAGCTCGGCGATCCTTTCCTCGAGGCGGCGCGCGGCCAAGATACCGAATTCCTCGGGCGCCATGCCGCTACCGTCGCGAAAGAGATCAGGGGAGGGGATATGGGCGAAGCCCGGGAGGGGCAACCCGGCCTGGGCGTGGATATGCGCGATGCCGCCGAGACTGGCGCTCGCCAGGGTGCTGCCGTGGAAGCCGCGCTCCAAGCCGATGAAGGCCATCTTCTGCGGTCGTCCCGCCAGCGCCCAATAGCGTCGCGCGAGGCGGATCGCCGTCTCGTTCGCCTCCGAGCCCGAATTGGCAAAGAAGACATGCTCCAGTCCCGGCGGCGCCAAGGCTGCGAGCTTGGCGGCGAGGGCGGCCATCGAGGGCGTCGCCGTGGCGAAGAAGCTGTTGTAATAGGGCAAGATCTCGAGCTGTCGCGCCGCCGCCTCGACGAGCTCGCGACGGCCGTAGCCGAGGATCACGTTCCACAGCCCGGACATGCCGTCGATCAGGCGCTGGCCGTCGCTATCCCAGAGATGAACGCCTGCCGCGCGGGTGATGACGCGCGCGCCGTCGCGCGCCAGGCGCTGGGGATCGCTGAAGGGATGCAGATGGTGCCGCCGGTCGAGCTCGCGCCAATCTGCGGCCGGGATGTCGGCGACGGAGGGAGATGCGGCTGCGATCGGCGGCGGCTCGGCCATGGCGTGCTCTCGATGCGGGAGCCTGCGCCGCGCCCGGCGGATTGGCAAGCGCCGGATCCGCGCCTGATCCGCGCCCCGCTACGCCGCCGCTTGTCCGCGATGACGATGGATGAGGTAGAGATTGCGGAAATAGACGATGAAGCCGCAGGCCTGGCCGGCCATGAAGGGCCAGCTCCCAAGATGGATCGCATAGATGAGGCTGATTGCCGCCCCTGCGATGCTGAAATACCAGAAGGCGTCGGGCACCACGCTCTTGCGCGCCCGCTCGCTCTTGATCCATTGCACGATGAAGCGCATGAAGAACATGCCTTGGCCGATGAAGCCCACCGCGGCCCAGATCTGTTCGGCGGTCATCGCTTGCTCCTTGCGTTCGGAATGGTTGCGCTCAATCGCGGCGCTCGATGACGGGATTGCCCGGCCGCCGCATCAGCCAATAGACCCCGGCGAGGTCGATGATCCCGGTGGCGAGGCGGTTGCGCAGCCCGTATTTCGAGACCCCCGCCAGGCGCGGGCGGTCCGTGACCTCGAGAAAGGCGACTGCGCCACCGTCGCGTTGGACGAGAGCGGGCAGGAAGCGGTGATTGTGGTCGAAGCGAGGCAGACGCAGATAGGCGTCGCGGCGGCAGAGCTTGAGGCCGCAGCCCGTGTCGGGCGTGCGGTCCTTGAGCACGGCGCTGCGCACCCAGTTGGCAATCCGCGAGGAGAGGCGCTTGAGCCAGGTGTCGCGGCGACGGCGGCGGATGCCGGCGACCATGCGCAGATTGGGCGGCGCCGCGTCCTTCAGGCGCTCGACGAGGCGCGGGATATCGGCGGGATCGTTCTGGCCGTCGCCGTCGAGCATGATGAGCCATTCGCCTTGGGCGGCGTCGACGGCGCTCGCCAGGGCCATGCTCTTACCCCAATTGTCGCGGTGGCGCACGACGCGCAGATTGACGTGGCGCCGCTGGGCCGCGGCCAGCCGCTCTGGCGTGCCATCGGTGCTGGCGTCGTCGCAATAGACGACCTCGAAGGCGGCGCCCAGGCGCTCCATGACGGGATAGAGCTCCTCGACCACCGGATCGATATTGTCCTCTTCGTTGTAGACGGTGATCACGACCGAATAGATCGGCTGCTCTGCCGCCTGCGGGCTGGTATTCACGTCGGAGTCTCGCGGCTTGTGCCTCGCCGTCGCGGCGCCCTGCTCGGCATCGGGCAAGCCGCGGGGATTGATCGAGGGCCCAGCTTCTAGCCTTTCTCCACGCCAATCTCAACCGACCACGCCGGCGAGGCGTCGGCCGTCGGCACTGCGCGGCGGCCGGCGAGCTGCGCCAGGATGGCGGCCCGCGTCGCCGCATCGAGATCGGGCCAGGCGGCAATCTCGGCGGGGGAGCGGCAGCAGCCGCGGCACCAGCCCGTCGTGGCATCGAGCCGGCACACGCCGATGCAGGGCGAGGCCGCCGTCAGAGGTGGCGGGGAAGACATCGGCGCGAACTATGGCGAAGACGGCTGGTCGCCCCAATGGCGGCGGAATCCGCGGCCGCGGTGCTCAAATGCGGAAGTCGAGACCAGCTGCTGCAGCCGGCGGCGACGCGATCACGGTCAGCACATCGCGATAGGCGGCGATTCCGGCGGGGTGAGGATCGATATAGAGCCCCGGAGAAAGGACCTCCTGAGCGATATGCTGGGCCGCATAGGTGCTGAGCGGAGCGGCCCAGCTCCCGGCTCGGTCATACCGCGCGGCGAGCTCGCCACCCGTCCCGGCACCAGGCCCGACGGTGATATTCTGCGACTCCGCGGCCCCGTCGCCCCGGGCGAAGGCGCCCGCTGTAGCGGCGCTGCGCTCGACCGGGCCGCGCAGGTCGTGGAGGCGGGAGCCCAGACTCGCCGGACCTGTCAGCAGCGCAGAGATGACGGAACGCTCAGGCAAGCTCTATATCCTTCCAAGAGGAAGGTTAGATAAAATTTTAAATAAACGCAAGTGTATTCTTGGATCTTATAGAACTAATGCAATTAACCATAATAAAGCCTTAATTCCCGTAGCGGGCTCGTTGAGGTGAAGATGAGCGCGTCCGGCAGAGCGCTATCCGGCTTTGCGGCGGCGCGCAAGGCCGAGGCCGGCCACGCCGGCCGCCAACAATGCCAAGGGGGTCGGCTCGGGGATAGCGGCCGCAGGCGTGAAATCGTAGGTGATCGTTCCCGTCAGCGCGCCTGTGGTCTCGAACGTGTCCGCAGGGCCCGGGGTGAAGAGCACGAGGCCTTCTCGCGTCGTCCCGCTGCCGATTATGGCGGGGAGCGCGATATCGTTGTAGGAGCCCGCGAGATTCAGGGTAATGTCGCCGGGAGTGCTAAAGTCTTGTGCGTTGCCGATCAGAATATTTGGTGTGACCGAACGTGAGGCGCGCTTGCAGGAACGGGCCGGGGATGCCGCCGAACGTCCAGGTTCCCGAGCCGGTCAGCGTCGCCGACATGGAATTGAGCGTGCCGTCCGCCGGGTCAAATAGCGCGAAAGGCGTGCTGAAGAAAAACGTATTATCGTTTTGCATCAACGACGCGGCGGGCGAGACCGTGATCGAGAAGGTATGAGTTATCGTATTCGCTCTGGCGGCGGCGAGGGGCGCCAATCCCATTGTGGCGATTGCCGTGGCCAGAATTCCAAGCTGCAAAATCCGCATCTGTCGCTTCCCCATCCCAGGCGCATCGAGCGCCCTTCAAGCTTGTTCGTTGCAGCGGACGAACGCTTCCGGTCCGCTCCGCCGGCCGGCCGCCACGCGAGCCCCAATTAAGCCATCGCCGAGAAGGGCGATGGCGGATGGCTCGGGGATGGCCTTGGTTCGTCCGCACGCAATAATCGTACCGATGTCGCGCAATAATCGAACTCTTAACAGAATCACACGATTAACTGACGATATTCTATCATGTCCATGACGATGAGGACGGTATGTTGTAAAGAATGCCGATATTCGAAGACGCAATTGTAAAGAAGGGCGACGGAGGCCAGGGCCTGAGCCCATTTGAAAATTCCCTTCGGCACGGGGGGCGCGCCTGATTCCGGCCTGATTCCGGCCATATTGCGTCGGCCGGGCGGCGTGCTAAGCTCCGCCCATCCTCCTCAAGCGCAAGGCGGAGCTTCTCATGGCGACCTCGACGGCCACCGCGTTCGATCTCGTGCCCAACAATCTCGAGCCCTATTGGATGCCGTTCACGGCAAACCGCCAGTTCAAGGCGAAGCCGCGGCTGCTCACGGGCGCCAAGGACATGCATTACACCACTGTCGACGGGCGCCAGGTCCTCGACGGCACGGCCGGGCTCTGGTGCGTGAATGCCGGGCATTGCCGTACGAAGATCACCGAGGCGGTGCGCGCCATGGTCGGCAAGCTCGACTATGCGCCCTCCTTCCAGATAGGGCACCCGGCGGCCTTCGAGTTCGCGGCGCGCCTTGCCGCCCTGGCGCCTGGGGATCTCAACCATATCTTTTTCACGAATTCGGGCTCCGAGTCCGTCGACAGCGCGCTCAAGATCGCGCTGGCCTATCATCGCGTGCGGGGTGAAGCCTCGCGCACCCGCCTGATCGGCCGCGAGCGGGGCTATCACGGCGTCGGCTTCGGCGGCATCTCCGTCGGCGGCATCTCGAACAACCGCAAGCAGTTCGGCACCATGCTCGCCGGCGTCGACCATCTCCCCCACACCTATAGCCGCGAGCAGCAGGCCTTCAGCCGCGGTCAGCCCGCTTGGGGTGCCCATCTCGCTGACGAGCTCGAGCGCCTCGTGGCGCTGCACGACGCCTCGACCATTGCCGCGGTGATCGTCGAGCCGGTGGCCGGCTCGACCGGGGTGCTCATCCCGCCCAAGGGCTATCTCGAGCGGTTGCGCGAGATCTGCACCCGTCATGGCATCCTCCTCATCTTCGACGAGGTGATCACCGGCTTCGGGCGCCTGGGGGCGGCCTTCGCAGCGGATTACTTCGGGGTCATTCCCGATATGATGACGACGGCGAAGGGGATCACCAACGGCACGGTGCCGATGGGTGCGGTCTTCGTGCGCGAAGGCATCTACCAGGCGTTCATGTCCGGGACGGAGGCCGGCATCGAATTCTTCCACGGCTACACCTATTCGGGCCATCCTCTCGCCGCGGCGGCCGGGCTTGCCACTCTCGACATCTACACGGAGGAGGGGCTTTTCGAGCGCGTGCGCAGCCTCTCGGGTTATTGGGAGGATGCCGTGCATTCTCTCAAGGGCGCGCCCCACGTCATCGATCTGCGCAATCTCGGTCTTGTCGCCGGGATCGAGCTCGAGGCCATCCCCGGCAAGCCCACCGCGCGCGCTGTCGACGTCTTTCAGCGCTGCTACGAGCGCGGACTGATGATCCGCACCACCGGGGACATCATCGCCCTCTCGCCGCCGCTCATCGTCCAGAAGCCGCAGATCGATGAAATGTTCGGGACGCTCGCCCGTGCGCTCAAGGAGGCCGCCTGAGAGATTTCGGCGGTCCGCCCTCCTGCCTGACGCGATTCTGACGGAATTCCGCGTTACGGAACCCAATCCCCTCAAGTTTTAATCGATCCTTAAGGGCTGGACGGTACCGTCCTCTCGAGCACCATCGGGCCCAGGTAGCGGCCCGATTACCTTCAGGTAGGAGTCAGGGCCAGTGCAGGACGCATTGCGCACCGAGAGCGAGGATCGCGAGGAGCTGGCCCGGTTGCGGGCCGCGCTCGCCGCCTCCCGTGATATTCTCTACGAATGGGATCTCACCACCGACAGCCTGCGCTGGTCGGAGGGTGCCGCCCACCTGCTCCGCATCGCCGGCCTCGAGGCGGGCTGCCGCGGAGAGGCCTTCGAGCGTCGCCTCAACCCCGAGGACACGCCGACGCGCCGGCTCGCCCTCTCGAACCATCTTGTCACCCGCGAGGACTACGATTGCGAATACCGGGTGCGCACCGACAACGGCGAATTCCAATGGGTGCACGATCGCGGCGCTGCCAGCTTCGGCCCCGACGGCAAGCCGTGCGTCTTTACCGGCGTGCTGCGCATTGTCACCGCGCGCAAGGAGGACCAGGCACGGCTCGAATATCTCGCGAGCTATGACGAGCTGACCGGGCACTATAATCGCACGCGCTTGCGCGAATCCCTCGACCATGCGCTCGCCTATGCAACGCGCTACGGGGTCTCCGGCGGCTATCTCGCCATCGGTATCGACAAGCTCGGCCTCTTGGGCGAGGCCTTCGGCTATCAGAGCGTCAATCAAGTCGTCGTCGAGGTCGGCAATCGGCTCGATCGCTGCCTGCGCGCGAGCGATGTCATCGGCCGCGCCGGCGATGACGGCTTCGGCGTCATTCTCGGGCAGTGCCGCGAGGGCGATCTGCCCGCGGCCGCCGAGAAAATCCTGGAAGCGGTGCGCGGAAGCGCGGTCGAGACGGCGAGCGGGCCCGTCCATGTCACGGTCTCGATCGGCGCCGTGATTTTTCCTGACGGCGCGCGCATCACGCCTGACGTGATGGCGAAGGCCGATTTGGCGCTCCAGGCGGCGCGCCAGAGCGGCCGCGACAACTATGTCTGCTACCGCAACTCGGAGAAGGAGCGTCAGGACCACCGGCGCCATGTCGAGATCTTCGAGGAGGTCCAGGCCGCCCTTCGCGACGGGCGCCTTATCTTCGCCTATCAGCCTGTCGTGGATGCGGCGAACAACAAGATCGCCTTCCACGAATGCCTGCTCCGCATGCGCCGCGAGTCGGGCGAGCTTGTGCCCGCGGGTCAGTTCATTCCCGTTGTCGAGAATCTCGGGCTCATCCGCGCCATCGACCGGCGCACGCTCGAACTCGCCGTCGCCGACTTGCGCCAGCATCGCGATCTCGTCCTCGCCGTGAATGTCTCGAGCATCACCGCCTTCGACCGCTCCTGGTTCCGCCTCCTCTGCGCCTTCGTCAAGGACCGCCCCGACATCGCCGAGCGGCTCATCGTTGAGATCACCGAGACCGCCGCCGTGCCCGATTTCGACGAGATGGCGCATTTCGTCGCCGCGTTGCGCAAGCTCGGCTGCAAGGTGGCGCTCGACGATTTCGGCGCGGGCTACACTTCGTTCCGCCATCTCAAGACCCTGACCCTGGATCTCATAAAGATCGACGGCGCCTTCGTCCGCGATGTCACCAGCAATCTCGACAACCAGCTCTTCATCCGCACCCTGGCGGGGTTGGGCGAAGGCTTCGGCCTCGCCACCGTCGCCGAATGCGTGGAGACTGCGGAGGAGGCGGAGCTCCTGACCCATCATGGCATCACCTTCCTCCAGGGCTATCACCTCGGCCGCCCGACGGTCGAGCCGGCATGGAAGACGGAGGCCACGCCGCCGGTGCTCACACGCGCCTCGATGCGCGGCTAGGGAGAATTCGCGCGCAAGAAGCGGAGTGCCCCAGGCCGCGAAGCTCATAGGCTGAGCCTCGTCCAATCCCGGTCGAGGCTCAGCGCCATGAGCACCCAACCTGCAACGCGCCTATCGCCTGCCTTCAATCGCCTGGCCTGGTCCAACCTCGCCGCGCAGTCGGCCGAGCAGATCGGCCTCGCGGCCGCTCCCATCATTGCCGTGCTCGCCTTTGGCGCTGGCGCTGGCGAGACCGGCTTGCTCCAGACGGCGCAGACGCTGCCGTTCCTGCTGCTCGCGCTCCCCGCCGGCATGCTGGCAGACCGCGCCTCGCGCTGCCGCCTCATGACCGCGGCCGAGGCCCTGCGCGCCGCCTCGCTCGCCGCCATCCTGATTCTTGCCGACCTCGGCGGGCTAACGCTGCCGCTTCTCGCAGCCCTGGGATTTCTCGGCGCCTGCGGTACGATTGCCTATAGCGTCGCAGCCCCCTCGCTGGTGCCGGCACTCGTGCGGCCCGACGAGCTTGCCGCGGCGAATGGGCGGATCGAGCTCGCCCGCACGATGGCCTATGCCGCGGGTCCGGCCTTGGCCGGTGCGCTCATCGGCTGGATCGGCGGGGCGCCGGCCTTCGGCGTCGCCGCGGCGCTATCCGGCGGCGCCGTGCTCCTCCTCGCCGGGCTCCGCGAGCCGGCACGCCCGTCCCTGCCGCCACGTCGCGTGCGCCAGGATCTGCGCGAGGGCGCGAGCTTCGTCTTCGGCCACCCGCTGCTGCTGCCCGTTTTCCTGACCCAGCTCATCTTCAACACGGCCTTCTTCGTGCTCCAGGCCGTCTATGTGCCCTATGCCATGCACCGGCTCGGGGTCTCGGCCTCGGGTGTTGGGGCTACTCTCGCAGCCTACGGAATCGGCATGATCGTCGGGGCGCTGCTCGCGCCACGGATCGCGCGCCGCCTGCCCTTCGGCGCCGTCATCGCCATCGGACCGCTCGCCGGGCTGGCTGCCGCCCTCGTGATGGTCACGACCATCTGGCTTCCTTCCATCCTGCTCGCGGGGCTGAGCTTCTTTCTCGTTGGCGTCGGCCCGATCCTCTGGGTGATCAGCACCACCACGCTGCGGCAGACCATCACGCCGCCGGCAATGCTCGGGCGGGTCTCGGCGATCTTCATCATGGCCTATGGCTCGCGCGCCTTCGGCTCGGCGCTCGGGGCCGTGGTCGGGGGACTCTATGGCGCCGAGAGCTGCCTCGTCGTCGCGGCCTTGGGCTTTCTCGCCCAGGCCCTGGTGATTCTGGCTTCGCCTGTGCTCCGCCTCGCGCGGCAGCCGCAGATGGCTGCCTGAGCGACGATGCCATTTCGATCTTGGGCTGGCGTGGCGAGCGCCGGGCCTCAGCCCTCGCCCTTGCTGCTCTTGCCGAGCTCGTTGAGCTGGCGCTGGAGCGCGTCGATCTTCTCCTTGAGCTCGTTGAGCGTGTCCCGCGACGCTTCCTCCGCCGGCTTGGAGCCTCCAGACTCGCCGCCGGCACCTCCCGTCGGTCCTTCGCCGCCGAAGGGGGTGAACATCTTCATGGCGCGCTCCATCATCGCTACGTTCTGCTTGCCCATCTCCTCGAGCGGACCGAAGGGGAAGAAGCCGTCGAAGGCTCCCTTCATGTATTGCCGGAACTTCTCCTGGTTCTGGGCGAAGGCCTTCATGCTCGATTCGAGATAGCGCGGAAGCATGTTGCCGAGGCTGTCGCCATAGAAGCCGATGAGCTGCCGGAGGAAGCTGATGGGGAGCAGATTCTGTCCCTTGCCCTCCTCCTCGACGATGATCTGGGTGAGCACAGAGCGCGTAATGTCCTCGCCGGTCTTGGCGTCATAGACCACGAATTCCTTGTTGTCCTTCACCATCTGGCAAAGATCGTCGAGGGTCACGTAGCTGCTGGTCTCGGTGTTGTAGAGGCGCCGGTTGGCGTATTTCTTGATGGTGATCGGCGCTGCCGCCTCGCTCGTCTTCGCTGCCATGACCACGCCACCAGCCTCAAGGGGTTATTCTCCGATCAGTATACGTGGAATCTCGCGGCGGCGCGCAAGCATTTCTCGCAACCTCTCGGGCGGCGCCCGTCCGCTAGCCTCTCGCCAGGGCCTTGGCTATACTCCGCGCCATGTCGGAGCCGCCGGATCTCGAGAGCCTGGTCAGCCGCTATCTCGACCTCTGGCAAGAGCAGTGGGCCGCGATGGCCGCCGATCCCGAGCTGGCCGATGCGCTCGCACGCTGGTTCGGCATGATCAATTACGCCGGAAGCAGCTTCCTCGCCGGCTTGGGGCCGGCCGCATCATCCGCTCATCCGGCGCGCGGCGAGGAGAGTGATGGGCGAACCGCAGACCGACGCGCGCGCGAGCCCGAGGCGGCCGCCCCGTCTCGGCCCGCGCCCCCTCGCGCTTCACCTGGGGACGGCGGCGCTGACCTGGCTGAGCTCAGAGAGCGTCTTGCCGCACTTGATGAGCGGCTCGCTGCCTTGGAAGCCGGCGCTGCTCGACGCCGCGGCGGAGCTGCGCGCAAGCCTCGACGGCGTCGCCGCTGAGGCGCTCGCGGCGGCGCTCGACCGCGAGGTGCGGCGCCGCCTCCATCTCTTCCTCCTGGGACTCGAGCGCTACCGCCATCATCCCTATCGCCGCGCCCTCGCCGAGCCGCCCGTGCTGTGGCAGCAGGGAACCACGCGCCTTCTCGATTATGGCGCGGATCGGGAAGGTCGAGGAGATGGCGGCGTCCGGAGACGGGCGGGGAGAGGTGGCAATGTCGCCCTCTTCGTGCCCTCCCTCGTCAATCGCGGCTATATCCTCGACCTCGCCGAAGGGAACAGCCTGCTGCGCTGGATCGCTGGGCACGGCGTCCGTCCGCTCCTCGTCGATTGGGGGCGGCCGGGGCCGGTCGAGCGCGGCTTCGATCTCACGGACTACGTGGCGGGACGGCTTGAGGCCGCGCTCGACGCCGCCGTCGCCGCGGCCGGAGGACCCATCGCCGTGGTCGGCTATTGCATGGGCGGGAACCTCGCCCTGGCCTTGGCCCAGCGCCGCCCGGACACCGTGCGGGCCTTGGCCTTGCTGGCGACGCCCTGGGATTTCCATGCCGATCGCCCGGAGCTGAGCCGCGCCGTCGCCGCGGCGGCCGAGCCCCTTCTCCATGCCGCCGATCGCCTGGGCGAGCTCTCGACCGACGTGCTCCAGGCCCTCTTCTTCCTCCTCGATCCCTATCTGGCGCCGCGCAAGTTCCTGCGCTTCGCCAATTTCGAGCCGGGCTCGCCGCGCGAGCTCGCCTTCGTCGCCCTCGAGGACTGGCTCAATGACGGGGTGCCTCTGGCGGCCGCGGTGGCGCGGGAATGCCTGAGCGGCTGGTATGGCGAGAATACCGCCGGGCGGGGCGCCTGGCGCATTGCCGGCCAAGCCGTCGAGCCTCGCGCCATCGGGGTGCCCAGCCTGGTCGTGGTGCCCGCCCAGGACCGCATCGTGCCGCCGGCCTCGGCCGAGCCCCTCGCCCGGCTCATCCCTGGGGCGGAGCGTCTGCAGCCCAGCCTCGGCCATATCGGCATGGTGGTCGGGGGGAGGGCGCCCCGGGCTTTGTGGCAGCCCCTCGCGGCCTGGCTCGTCCGCACCAGCGCGCCGCGGCCGAAAGGTTCCCGCCGCCGGCGCGCCTTGCCTTCGCAGCTGCGAGAGACCTAAACTCAGGATGAGCAGGGCGGGGCTTCCGTCTCGCACCGACCCCAGGAGGATTTTCCGATGACCGAAGTCGTGATCGCAGGCGCCGCCCGCACCCCGGTCGGCAGCTTCAATGGCTCTCTCAGCAGCGTCCCCGCATCCTATCTCGGCACGGTCGCCATCCAGGAGGCGCTGAAGCGCGCGCGGGTGGAGCCCGGCGAGGTCGACGAGGTCGTCCTCGGCCAGATCCTGACCGCGGGCCAAGGCCAGAATCCGGCGCGTCAGGCGGCGATCGCCGCGGGCATCCCGGTCGAGAAGACGGCCTATGGGGTCAACCAGCTCTGCGGCTCGGGCTTGCGCACGGTGGCCCTGGGCTACCAGGCCATCAAGCTCGGCGACAGCGCCATCGTCGTTACGGGCGGCCAGGAGAGCATGAGCCAGGCGCCCCATTGCGCCCATCTGCGCAACGGCGTCCGCATGGGCAACTTCGAGTTCATCGACACCATGATCAAGGACGGGCTGTGGGACGCCTTCAACGGCTATCACATGGGCAACACCGCCGAGAACGTGGCGCAGAAATGGCAGATCACCCGCGAGGAGCAGGATAAATTCGCTCTCGGCTCCCAGCAGAAGGCCGAGGCGGCGCAGAAATCCGGGCGCTTCAAGGACGAGATCGCCCCCGTCACCATCAAGGGGCGCAAGGGCGACGTGATCGTCGATAGCGACGAATATCCCAAGCATGGCACGACGCTCGAGGTGCTGCAGAAGCTTCGCCCGGCGTTCGACAAGAACGGCTCGGTGACCGCCGGCAACGCCAGCGGCATCAATGACGGCGCCGCCGCCCTCGTGCTGATGACGGACAAGGAAGCGGCGAAGCGCGGCGTCACTCCCCTCGCTCGCATCGTTTCCTGGGCGACGGCCGGGGTCGATCCTGCGATCATGGGCTCGGGACCCATACCCGCAAGCCGTATGGCTTTGAAGCGCGCCGGCTGGTCCAAGGACGATCTCGACCTCGTCGAGGCGAACGAGGCTTTCGCGGCGCAGGCCTGCGCGGTCAACAAGGACCTCGGCTGGGACACCAGCAAGGTCAATGTGAACGGCGGCGCCATCGCCCTCGGGCATCCCATCGGCGCCTCGGGCGGGCGTGTCCTTGTCACGCTCCTCTACGAGATGCAGAAGCGCAATGCCAAGCGCGGCCTCGCCACCCTCTGCATCGGCGGCGGGATGGGCATTGCCATGTGCGTCGAGCGCGGCTGAGCCTCACCCTCGCATCCCAACAGGCGAACGGGCCGCTTCCCGCGAGGCGGCCCGGTTTCCGTTGGCGCCGGCGCGTGCTGCCGCGCCGGCGCGCGTTGCTGTTGTTCGCGCGGCGGCTTTCGTGGTTTGATGGCGGAAGGGTTCGCAGAAATCCCATAGGGAGGCATCATGACACGCGTCGCGGTCGTCACCGGAGGCACCAGGGGCATCGGCGGGGCAATAAGCAAGGCCCTCAAGCATGGCGGCTACAAGGTCGCGGCGAACTACGCCGGCAATGACGAGGCGGCTAAGGCGTTCAGCGCCGAGACCGGCATCCGCGCCTACAAATTCGATGTCTCGGATTTCAAGGCCTGCGAGGCCGGCGTCAAGCGCATCGAAGAGGAGCTCGGCCCCATCGATATCCTTGTGAACAATGCGGGGATCACGCGCGATGCGGTGCTTCATCGCATGACCCCGGAGCAATGGTCGGCGGTCGTCGCCACCAATCTCACCTCCTGTTTCAATATGTGCCGGGTGGTGATCGAAGGCATGCGCGCGCGCAATTTCGGCCGCATCGTGAATATCGGCTCCATCAACGGTCAAGCCGGGCAATACGGCCAGGTGAACTACGCCGCGGCGAAATCGGGGATTCACGGCTTCACCAAGGCCCTCGCGCAGGAAGGCGCCGCCAAGGGAATCACCGTCAACGCCATCGCCCCCGGCTATATCGATACCGACATGGTGCGCGCTGTGCCGCCGAACGTGCTGGAGAAGATCGTTGCACGCATTCCGGTCGGGCGGCTCGGCAAGGCCGAGGAGATCGCGCGCGGCGTTCTCTTCCTCGTCGCCGACGAGGCCGGCTTCATCACCGGATCGACGCTCTCGATCAACGGCGGCCAGCACATGTATTGAGACGGCTCCGGCCGCGATGCCGGAAGCCTCGCGATCGGCTCAGGGCTGCTTCCCCCCGGCGGGTGGCGTCGTAGGCGCCGCGCGCACCAGCTTGCAGAATTCCAGCAGCTCGTTGAGGTTGAGGTCCGAAACGGCCCAATAGGTCATGGCGCCGTCCGACCAATGGACGAGATTGTCGCCCTGGCGCACGCTCGTCGCGACACCATCCGTGCGCGCCGTCGTTGGCCAGATGAAGAGCGTGATCACATGTTTGCGATGGTGATAGACAAGGGCCGCCACGTTACGTCCGCCGATATAGTCGAGCCGACCGCCGATGAGCGGGAAGCCCTCGGTCGTGAGGTCCTTGACCGGCGGCGAGAAGTCGATCTTGGTGTCGAACCAGGGCTTGACCGTATGCTCGTCGGAGGAGGCGACATCGATCAGGCGATTCTCGGAGAGCATGCCGCGCACATGGCTCGCGAACACCTCGTCGGAGACGAGATTCGCGTTGCGCGGCGTCACGTAGTAGGTCAGCCCTGCGCTGAGCCCGGCGACGAGCACGAGGGAGGCGGCGAGGCGCAGCCATTGGGGAGGTGCCGCAGGCCGGCGCAGCGTCTCGCGCTCGATGCGATCGAGAATCGCACCGCGCAGTCGCGCGGAGGCGGGGTGATAGGGCAGCTCCCGCCGCAGGGCTCCGCTCAGCGCGCGCCCCGATGCGAGCACTGCGGCGCAATTCGGGCACGCGGCGAGATGCGCCTCGATTTCGAGGCCCCGCTCGACGCCGAGCTCGCCGTCGAGATAGGCGTCGAGGAGCGGCCGTGCCTCCCGGCAGTCCATGTCAGGTCTCCCCCCGTTCCACAGGCTGCTCGGCGAGCTGCGCTGCGAGCCGCTTCTGGAGCAGGCCGCGGCCGCGCGCCAGCCGGGACATCACGGTGCCGATCGGGATTCCGGCGATCTCGCCGATCTCCTTATAGCTCAGCTCCTCGATCTCCCGCAGGATCAGGACCTCGCGATAATCGGCCGGCAAGGCCTCGAGCCCGGCGGTCAGGAGCGCCCGGTCGGCCCGCTCGATGGCGAGGGCCTCTGGCGTGGGGGTGCCGTGTCCGGCGGCTTCGAGCGCGTGCTCATGGGCGGGATCGAGACGGCCCTCGGCGTCGGGGCTCATCGATTCGCCCTTTGGGTTCTCCTTCAGCCAAGTATAACAACTATTGCGCACGATTCTCAGCAACCACGCCTTCGCGTTGCCCCCGTGAAACCCATCGAAATACTTATAGGCTCTCAGGCACGCTTCCTGCGTAACATCTTCGGCATCCGCGCCGTTGCGCAGGAGCCAGCGCGCTAGGTTATGAGCGGCATCCAGATGAGGGAGCACCTCGCGCTCGAAGCGCGCCCGCTTGCTGATCCCTGGCATGCCTGGCTGGTCTCCGTTACCAAGTAAACCGTGGGTCGCGCTCGTTTATTCCCGTCTGTCCACGATCGCGGACGGGCGCCGGATGAGGGGTCCCGTTTGCTCCAGGCACTCTAGCACACCTCGTTGTGGAACCGATACGAGGCGGCGCCGATTGGGCAGGTCGCGAAGCACGATATCCTCGGGCGCGTGCGACGCCCCGTCCCCGTGCTCGTCGCGACGATCCTCATGGGCGCGAATGCCGCCTCCTCCGGGAATAAGAACCTCCAGGCCGCGGTTGAGCATGTAACGGCGCCTGTCGCTGGCGCCATCCACCGCATCCAAGGAGGGAAACATGGGCGGCATCGATGAAACCCGTGGACGGGCGCGAGCCGGTCTCAGCCGTCGCGGCTTGCTGAAATGCATGACTTGGGCCGGAACCGGCGTCGTCTGGGGCTTGAGCGGCGGGGTGCCGCGCACGCTGGGGTTGATCGGCGACGCGGCCGCTGCTGAGGCGGCTAAGGGCCAATTCACGTTCGTGCAGATCAGCGACAGCCATATTGGCTTCCATCAGGAGCCGAACCCGAATCCCGCGGCGACTCTTGGCGAGGCAATTGCGAAGATCAAGGCGATGCCCCACCAGCCCGCCTTCCTGATCCACACCGGCGACATCAGCCATCTGTCCAAGGAAGAGCAATGGGATATCGCGGACCAGGTCATCAAAGGCGCGAATAAGGAGGTGTTCTATATTCCCGGGGAGCACGACGTCGCCGACGTCGACAACGGGAAGGCCTACCTCGCGCGCTACGGCAAGAATACGAAAGGCCAGGGCTGGTACAGCTTCGACATGGCCGGGGTGCATTTCATCGGCCTGGTGAACGTGTTCAACTTCCACCCGGGCTTCAAGTCCGCCGGCCTCGCCACGCTCGGCAACGAGCAGCTCGAATGGCTGGAAAAGGACGTTGCCCATCTCTCGGCGAGCACGCCGATCGTCGTCATGGCGCATTTGCCCTTGTGGACGATCTACGAGCAATGGGGGTGGGGCACGGCCGATGCCGGCCAGGCGCTCTCCTATCTGAAGCGCTTCGGCTCGGTGACGGTGCTCAACGGGCACATTCACCAAATCATCCAGAAGGTCGAGGGCAATATCACCTTCCACACGGCGATGGGCACGGCTTACCCGCAGCCGGCTCCGGGTGCCGCCCCGGCGCCAGGGCCGATGAAGGTGCCGGCCGACCAGCTGCACAAGTACATCGGCGTCCGCACGGTCGATTACGTTCGCAGCAGCGGCGCACCCGCGCTGATGGATAGCCCGCTTGCGGGCTGAAAGGGCACACGATGATGACAAAGGCCAATCTGCGATCACGGCGCATGCTCATTGTGCTTGGCGCGGCGGCGGTCGCGTTCGCAATCGCTGCCGCGTCACCCGCAATCGATGCCTCGGCACAGGCCGGCAAGACCGCCGAGATCGATATCAAGAACTTCCATTTCGCCCCGGAGACTCTGTCGATCGCGGCCGGCACGACGGTGACCTGGGTGAACGCCGACGAATCGCCTCACACGATCGCCGAAGCCAATGGCGCCTTCCGCTCTGCGGGGCTCGACACGAACGACAAGTTCTCTCACACATTCACGCAACCGGGAGAATTCACCTACATCTGCACCATTCATCCGCAGATGGTTGGCAAGATCATCGTCAAGTAGGCAGGGCGGCCGGAATGGCGGCGCCTCTCAATGTCGCCGCCGGACTGGTCGGACGACGACTAGCCACATCGCCCGGAGATGAGGCCCCCCGGCCGGGTGTCAGCCGTGCCCGGCCGGCCAGGCGGAGCCTTCGCCCCCGCGAGGGCTCCGCCGCTTTTGGAGCTAACTCTGGCCGGGCTGCCAGTTTGGCGATGCCAACTCGAAGGTCGCAAAGGTGAAAGCCGGCGACACGGTGCAGCCGACAAGCGCGTAGGCCCCAAGGGGCTCGGCGCTCTGCCAGGCGTGGGGCGGGACCACGAGTTGCGGCCGCTCGCCCGCGTGAATGTTCTTGCCAAGGCGGTGGGAGTCGACGTGGCACCCGTCTTCCGAGAGGTGGAGCGCGAGCGCATCGCCGGCGTAATGGTGCCAGATCTCGACGGCATCGATGCGGTGCCAATGGGAGCGCTCGCCGGCTCGGAGCAGGTAATAGATGGCGGTGACGGCCCCACGGCCCCCGACGGCCGGATGATCACGGTAGACCTCACGATAGTGGCCGCCCTCGGGATGTGGCGTGAGATCGAGCACCGCGATCAGCGCCTCCGCCTCGCTTGCCGTCGCCAAGGGGATCACTCCCTGGGCACGGTATGTCGCATCGACGGCCGCTCGGCGAAGGCTGCATACCACGCCGCGAGATGCGGCCTCGTCGCGCACCAGTCATCCGCGGCGAAGCGGAAGTCGAGATAACCGCAGGCACAGCCGGCGGCGATCTGGCCGATGGTCACGGCGCCGTTCCAGCCGGCAACCTCTCGCTCCAAGGCGTCGAGGCCGCGTTTCATCGCGGCGGCCTGGCGCGCGATCCAGCCTGGCGACTGCTCGCTCGCAGGGCGGCGGGACTCGATGCGCCGCAGCACGGCGGCGTCGAGAATGCCGTCACCGAGCGCCTGAAGCCGCAAGGCTCGCCAGCGCGCTGGCCCGGCGGCGGGAAACAGCCTCTCCCCGGCATGCAGGCTGTCGAGATATTCGCAGATCACCGGCGAATCGAAGAGCGCGGTGCCGTCATCGAGGATGAGGGTCGGAACCTTGCCGATCGGATTGTCATCGGCGATATCCGTATCCGGCGACCACACGAAGGTTGGCACGCGCTCGATCCGCGGCTCCAGCCCTGTCTCGTGAGCGACCACCATGACCTTGCGAACGTAGGGAGAGCTGGCGGAATGGCGGAGCCTCATGACGCACCTCCTGGCCCGGTCGCAGTTCTTTGGCGGCTTAGAAATGATCCTTCCGCCGCCGCACTTCGGCGAAGACGGCGACCGGATCGGCCCCCGCCAGCCCGAGATTCTCGGCGAGGCTCCGCTCATCCGCGCGCAGGAATGGATTGGTCGCGCGCTCCTCCCCTATCGTGGAGGGGATAGTGGGCTGCCCCCGGGACCGCGCCGCGTCGACCGCGGCCGCGCGGCGGCGCAGGGCGTCATTGGCGGGCTCGACCGTGAGCGCGAAACGGGCATTGGCCTGGGTGTATTCGTGGCCGCAATAGACACGCGTCTCCGGCGGGAGCATGCGCAGCCTGCCGAGCGAGGTCCACATCTGCTGCGGCGTGCCCTCGAAGAGGCGGCCGCAGCCCATGGCGAACAGCGTGTCGCCGCAGAAGAGCGCCCTGCTCGCCGCGAACCAGAAGGCGATATGGCCGCGCGTGTGGCCGGGAATGAAAATCACCTCCGCCTCCGCCTCGCCGAGGCGGTAGCGCTCGCCGTCGTCGAGGGCCACGTCGATCTCGGGAATGCGCGCGCGGTCGGGCTTGGGCCCGACGACGATGGCGCCCGTCTTGGCCTTGAGCGCGCGATTGCCGCCGGTATGGTCGGGGTGGTGATGGGTGTTGAGGATATAGGTGAGCCGCCAGCCGCGCCGGTCGAGGGCGCGGAGCACCGGCTCCGCCTCCGACGGGTCGACGACGCCGGTCGCCTCCGTGGCGGGGTCGCGGAGCAGATAGGCGTAATTGTCCTTGAGACAGGGAACGAGATCGATCTCGAGCGCAGGCATGGCGAGGCGGCCGATTCCGGGAAGGTTGAGGGTGTCGTGGCGGCGAGCCTAGCATAAGGCGTGCCGCCTGCCATCCCCGCCCTGGGCCCACGGCGCGCTGTGCTATTCTGACACCATGACGAGCGATGTCGTCGACTTGAGCCAGTTCTACGGTTCCAGCCAGGGCCAAATGGCGCGCCGCCTGATCCGCCGTCGCCTGCGGCGCTTGTGGCCGAGCATGAAGGGCCAGCGGCTGCTGGGCCTCGGCTACGCCACGCCGTATCTCCGCCTCTACCGCGAGGAGGCGGAGCGCGTCATCGCCATCATGCCCGCGGCACAGGGTGTTATCCGCTGGCCCGAGGAGGAGCCCAGTCTCGTCGCCCTCGCCGATGAGGCGGAGCTCCCGCTCCCCAATCTCCAGATCGACCGTGTGCTCCTCGTCCACGCCCTTGAGCACACGGAGCAGCTTAGGCCCATGCTGCGCGAGATCTGGCGGGTGATGACCGATGGCGGCCGGCTCCTGGTCGTGGTCCCCAACCGGCGCGGCATCTGGGCGCGGCTCGACCGCACCCCGTTCGGGCAGGGCCTGCCCTATACCGTGGGGCAGCTCTCGCGGCTTCTGCGCGAAAATATGTTCACACCGATGCAGTCCGCGGCAGCCCTGCTCATGCCGCCCACCGAGAGTCGCTTCCTGCTCGCCTGGGCGCCGGCCTGGGAAGAGCTCGGCGAGCGCTGGTTGCAGACTTTCGCGGGCGTGGTGATGATCGAGGCCGCCAAGCAGATCTACGCTGGGGCCTTGGCCCGCAACGAGCGCCGGCGGCGCACTTATATCGCCTTACCGGGCACGCCCGCGCCGGCCTGATCCTTGGCGAGGAGAAAGATGGCCTGCTCATCGAGAAGATTGGCGAGCGGGCGCGGCGCCTTGGAGCGGCGGATTCGGCCGCGCCGATCGATCGAGATCGAGCGCAGCACGCGTATGCCAAGCTCGTCGCATAGGCCGATGAAATCCGCGATCGTGCAGGGATGGATATTGGGCGTGTCGTGCCAGCGATGGCGAAACGCCTCGGGCATCGCCATGTGTCCGCGCACGAGGAGATGCCAGCGCATGCGCCAATAGCCGAAATTCGGGATCGACACGATGGCGTTGCGGCCGATGCGGACGAGGGCGAGGAGAACGCCTTTCGGATCGCGCGTCGCCTGGAGCGTCTGGCTCAGCACCGCGTAATCGAACGAGCGGGCGGGATAATCGGAGAGATCGGTATCCGCGTCGCCCTGGATTACCGGCAGGCCGTGGCTGACACAGGCGTTCACGCCGGCCTGGCTGAGCTCGATGCCGCGGCCATCGACGCCCTTCGCATGCACCAGGTGCTCGAGGAGCGCGCCGTCGCCGCAGCCGATGTCGAGCACGCGCGTCCGCGGCTCGACCATATCGGCGATGATCTGGAGGTCGAGGCGCAGATTGACCGTGCGGCGGGCGGGCCGCGTCATCTCCATGGCCGGCTCACCTCTTGCCCAGCCCGATCTGCTCCGCCGCACCGGCGAGGAACCCGGAGAGCGTCGCGAAGAATTCGGGCTCGTCGAGGAGAAAAGCGTCGTGCCCCTTGTCGGACTTGATCTCAACGAAGCTGACATTCGCCGCGACGGAGTTGAGCGCGCGCACGATCTCCCGGCTTTCCGATGTGGGGAAGAGCCAGTCGCTGGTGAAGGAGATCACGCAGAAGCGCACCGGCGTGCCCGCGAAGGCATTGGCAAGGGCGCCGCCATGCTCCATCGCCAGATCGAAGTAGTCCATCGCCCGCGTGATGTACAAATAGGAATTCGCGTCGAAACGGTCGACGAAGGTGCTGCCCTGGTGGCGAAGATAGCTCTCCACCTGGAAATCCGCATCGAAGCCGTAGGTGATGCTGAGGCGGTCCTGCAGATTGCGCCCGAATTTGCGGTGGAGGGCCGCTTCCGAGAGATAGGTGATATGCGCGGCCATGCGCGCGACCGCGAGGCCGCGTCGCGGCACCTTGCCGTGGCGCAGATAATCGCCGCCGCACCAGTCGGGATCGGCCATGATCGCCTGGCGGCCGACCTCGTGAAAGGCGATGTTCTGGGCGGAATGGCGCGCCGCCGTCGCGATCGGCACCGCCGTCACTACCCGCTCGGGATAGCTTGCCGCCCATTGCAGCACCTGCATCCCACCCATGGAGCCGCCGATCACGCAAAACAGCCTCTCGATCCCGAGATGATCGATCAGCAGCTTCTGCGCGCGGACCATGTCGCCGATGGTGATGACGGGGAAGGACAGCCCCCAGGGCTCACCGGTCGCGGGATTGATCTCCTTGGGCCCCGTCGTGCCCATGCAGCCGCCGACCACGTTCACGCAGATGACGAAATAGCGGCTGGTGTCGATGGGAAGGCCGGGCGCAATCATCAGATTCCACCAGCCCTCGCGGCCTGTCACCGGATTGATGCCCGCCGCATACTGATCGCCCGATAAGGCGTGACAGACGAGGATGGCGTTGGATTTATCGGCGTTGAGCTTGCCATAGGTCTGATAGGCGAGGGTGAAGGGCCCGAGTTCGGCCCCGGAATCGAGCTTGAGCGGCACCCGATCGCCGAAGCGAACCTCAGCGCCTGCGCCTGCTGCATCGCTGCCATTCGTCAGGAATTGCGTGACGGCCATCGCCCGGATGTCCAGCCTCTTGCGGCGCCCCACGCGCCAAGGGGCATGCCCGCGGGATAGCTAGGGACCGGGCCCGGGACTGTCAATGTTTTCTTTGATTTTGGGGGGGACAGCCAGTATGACTATCCGGCCGCTCAGGACGCTCCGAAGGAACATGCAACAAGCTATTCCCTCCCTCGAGGATCTCCGCCGCGAGATCGACGAGGTCGATGACGCCATCCATAAGCTCATCATGCGGCGGGCCGGTCTCGTCTCGCAGGTTGCCTATGTGAAGGGGATGCGGCGCGGCGGAAAATCGCCGCGCTTCCTTCGGCCGGCGCGCGAGGCGGCGGTGTTGCGGCGGCTCATGGCGCAGCATCGCGGGCCTTTCCCCAAGCCGGCATTGGTGCGTCTTTGGCGTGAGATCATCACAGCACCCTTCGCGCTCCAAGGCGATTTCTCGGTGGCTGTCTATGCCCCCAAGGAGGAGCCCGGCTACTGGGATCTGGCGCGTGATCATTACGGCGGCTCGGCACCCTTCACCGCGTTCCAGACCCCGGGCCACGTGATCGCCGCGCTCGTCGACGGCAACGCCATGGTCGGCGTGCTTCCCCTCATCCACGACGACGATTCCGACCCCTGGTGGCGCCTCTTGGCGAATGACGGCGAGCAGACGCCCGCGATCATCGCGCGGCTGCCGATGGCGCCGAGCGTCAATGTGCGCGGCGAGCAGCTGGGAGCGCTGGCGGTCGCGCGCGTGGCCTTCGAGCCGACCGGCCGGGATCATGCCTATCTCGCGATCGAGGCCGATGAGGAGATGAGCCGCGCCTCGCTGCGCTCACAGCTCACCAACGTCGACCTCGACGCGCGCGTCATCGCGATGTGGCGGGCACCGGATGCGGCGCAGCAGCTCTATCTGCTCGAAGCGAGCCACTTCGTTTCGGAGAAGGATGGCCGTCTCGCCGCCCTGCTCGCCGCGGCAGGCAGCAAGATACGCCGCGTGTTCTTCCTTGGGGGCTATGCCACCCCTTTTGCTCCCGAGGAGCTGGTTCCAACGGCGGAGGGATGATTCATGGCCCAGGCGCTTGCGCCGCGGCCCGGCATTCTCGCGATCGAGCCCTATAAGGGCGGTGAATCGGCGGTTCCGGGCGTTGATCGCATCATCAAGCTCTCCTCGAACGAGGGGGCCTTGGGGCCGAGTCCGCGCGCCATCGCCGCCATCGAGGCCGCCAGCCGCGAGGCGCACCGCTATCCCGACGGCGAAAGCAAGGCGTTGCGCGAGGCCCTCGGGCGGCGTTATGGCCTCGATCCGGCGCGCATCGTGTGCGGCGCCGGCTCGGACGAGCTCATCTCGCTGCTGACGCGGGCCTATGCCGGACCCGGGGACGAGATTCTCTACAGCGAATACGGCTTTCTCATGTACGCCATCTCGGCGCACAGCGTTGGCGCCGTTCCCGTTGCCGCACCCGAGAAAGGGCTCAGGGCGGATATCGAGGCACTCCTCGCCAAGGTCAGCGCCAAGACGCGCATCCTCTTCCTCGCCAATCCCAACAACCCCACCGGGAGCTTCCTCGCCAAGGAGGAGGTCGCGCGGCTCCATGCCGGGCTCCCGGGCAATATCCTCCTCGTCATCGACGCCGCCTATGCGGAATACGTCACGCGCAACGACTACAGCGCCGGCGCTGAGCTCGTCGAGGCGCACGACAATGTGGTGATGACGCGCACCTTCTCAAAGATCTACGGGCTCGGCGGGCTGCGCCTGGGTTGGGCATACTGCTCACCTGGCGTCGCCGACGTGCTCAACCGGGTGCGGAATCCCTTCAACGTGACGAATGTGGCGCAAGCCGCCGGCCTCGCCGCGCTCGACGACATCGCGCATGTCGATGCTGTGCGCACGAACAACGACATCTGGCTCCCCTGGGTGACGGCGGAGCTCGGGAAGCTCGGGCTCGATGTGGCCCCCAGCGTCGGCAATTTTGTGCTGGTGCGCTTTCCCGATGCGCCGGCAAAGAATGCCGACGCCGCAAACGCGTTCCTCTGCGCTCGCGGCATAATTCCGCGCAAGATGGGCGTCTACAACCTTCCTCACAGTCTGCGCATCACCATTGGGCGCGAGGACGAGATGCGGGCGCTTGTCGCGGCGCTCGCCGAGTTCATGAGCTAGCTCATGGCCGGCGGCGCTCTCTTCGGCCGGGTTGCGCTCCTCGGGATCGGGTTGATCGGCTCGTCCCTCGCGCGCCGGATGAGGCGCGACGGCCTGGCGCGCGAGATCGTCTGCAATGCCCGGAGTGAGCGCAGCCGCAAGGTGGCGCGCGAGCTCGGCATCGTCGACGCCTCCTACGAGGATCCGGCGGAAGCAGTGGCGGGGGCCGATCTCGTCGTCCTCTGCACGCCGCTCGGCGCCTATGCCGCGCTCGCCCGTGCCGTCGGGCCTCACCTGGCGAGCGGAACCATCCTCACCGATGTCGGCTCAGTCAAGAGCATGGTCATCCGCGACCTCACGCCCCATCTGCCGCCGGGGGTGCACCTCGTCCCGGGCCATCCAGTCGCGGGCACCGAGCATTCCGGGCCGGAATCGGGCTTTGCCGAGCTCTTCGAGGGGCGCTGGTGCATCTTGACCCCGCCCGGCGGCACGGATGCCACCGCCATCGAGAAGGTCCGCGAGCTGTGGCGGCGCTGCGGCATGAGCGTCGAGCTGATGGATGCGGCGCATCACGACATCGTGCTTGCCGTGACCTCGCATCTGCCGCACCTCATCGCCTATTGCATCGTCGGCACGGCGACGCATCTCGAGGAGCTGACCAATTCCGAGGTGCTCAAATATGCCGCCGGCGGCTTCCGCGACTTCACCCGCATCGCCGCCTCCGATCCCGTGATGTGGCGCGACGTATTTCTCAACAATCGCGAGGCGGTGCTCGAGATGCTCGGCCACTTCACCGAGGACCTGACGGCGCTGCAACGGATGGTCCGTTTCGGCCAGGGCGAGAAGCTCGAGGACTGGTTCACCCGCACGCGGGCCATCCGGCGCGGCCTCATCGAGGCGAAGCAGGCGTGATGGCGCCTATTCAGGCCATTTGATCGTCGGCAGCGAGAGGACCATCACAGGCCCCGCATAGAGCACTTGCCGCTCGAGCGTAAGCGGCACGGTCAGCTCCTTGGCACCGCCGTCGGGGGGAGCCTTGGCAAGGAGGCCAAGTCCCGCCTTGGCGATCATGCCGTTCTCCGGCTTCATCAGCCCTTGCGCGACGAGCGAGTCGATCGTCTCGGCATAGCCCTTGATTTTGGCGGTTCCGGCGCCTTCCGGCTGCATGTTGCCGTCGAGCGCCATCGTGGCGTCGGCGGCGAGCTGGAGGGGCCCCCAGGAGAAATCGAGGGTCTTGAGCTCGATCGTGCCGCCCTCGTCCCGCCACGCCTGGAGCGCTGCCGTCGAGGGGGCTGCAGGAAGCCGGCCGGTGATCTCACCGTCGATGGTAAGCCAGCGAAGCTGAGGACCGAGGGGGCCTGCAATCGCCTTGGGAAGGTTGATGTCCTCGAGCCTGAGCGTCAGAAACGCGCTGGGAGGAAGGGATGGGCTCCGATTGCCGTCAGTCGTCGTCGCGGGCGGCTGGATCGCCGGGGGTAGCGAGAGCGCGAGGCGGGTGGTTTGCGCCGTCACGGGGCCAGGCGCGTCGGGCGCCGTCAGGGTCAGCCCCTCGACCAGGGCGTCGACGTGGTGCAATCGACCTCGGTCGTCGAGGATGGCGGTCGCCTGCGCTGCTTGGGCGCTCGCGGCGATCTTCTCGTCGCCTGGCGTCGAGGGGAAACTCAGGACCTGCTGCCCGATCGGGCGCAGGATGATGCGCCGGAACGCCCAGGGATGCGCCTCGGCCTCGATGCCGTCTCCGGACCAGCGCCAGCGCTGCGCCGGCGCCGTTATCACGGGTCGGTCGACCTGAACGCGGATGCCGAAAGGGAAGCCGGAAATCTGCGGGGCGACGTAATCGACCTGGAAGCCGTCCGCGCGCCGCGCCGCCGTCCACTCGGCCAGGCCGTTCCGCACGCTTCCCGCCGCATAGAACCAGAAGCCCGTATAGCCGGCGGCGGCCAGGATCACGACGAGGGCCAGGGTGGCGGCAGGGCGGAAGAACCGGCGCATGAGACTCCGCCGGCAGTTATAGACGCCGGCGCGTCCGGCGTCATCCCCTGCGCGCGGAGACCTGTCTCGAAAGCATGGCATCCTCGCCGGCGCAATGGCTTGCGCGCCATCGGGTCGTCGCTAAACTGGCGCGTCCTCGGCTCCGGGTGCCTATGGTCCTCTCCTCCTCCCGCCACCGCGAGTTCACGATCGCGATGCCTGCGCTCTTCGTCGTAATGTGGAGCTCCGGCTTCATTGGGGCGAAATACGGCCTTCCATATGTCGAGCCCTTCACCTTTCTCCTGCTTCGTTTCGCCGTCGTCAGCGTGATTCTTGCTCTCGTGGCGCTGGTGGCGGGCGCGCCCTGGCCCGAGAGCTGGGGACAGTTCGGCCATATCGCCGTCGCAGGGCTGCTCGTCCAGGGCGTCTATCTTGGCGGGATCTTCGCCGCCATCCATCTCGGCGTTCCGGCCGGCGTCTCGGCGATCATCGTCAGCATCCAGCCTTTGCTGACGGCGGCGGTCGCCGGCCCGCTCCTCGGCGAGCAGATCGACGCGCGACGGTGGCTGGGGCTTGCCCTGGGCTTCGCCGGCGTCGTCCTCGTGGTCGCCCGCACCCTTCACCTGAGCGGCGCCAACCTGGCGGGTCTGGCCCTCTGCGTGATGTCGCTTGTCGCCATCACGGCCGGGACGCTCTACCAGAAGAGATATTGCGCCGCCCTCGATCTGCGCAGCGGATCGCTCATTCAATTCGCGGCCTCGGCCTTGCTGATGCTGGCGCTCTCCGCCCTCTTCGAGCAGCGGCATGTCGAATGGACGTCCCAATTCATTTTTGCGCTGATTTGGGTGAGCGTGGTGCTCTCGATCGGCGCCATCTCGCTGCTCTTCACGCTCATCCGCCGCGGCGCGGCCTCCCAGGTCGCGAGCCTTTTCTACCTGGTTCCGCCGGTGACGGCGCTGATGGCCTATGTCTTCTTCGGCGAGACCCTGGGCCCGTTGGCGCTCCTCGGCATGGCGATCGCGGCCGTCGGCGTGGCGCTGGTCAATCGGTAAGGCGATGGGCGGACTTGCCGACATCTGGATCTACGGCTACGGCTCGCTGATGTGGGATCCGGGCTTCGCCCATGTGGAGCGGCGCGCGGCGCTCTTGCGCGGTTATCATCGCGCCTTTTGCGTCTATTCGCGCCGCTATCGCGGGACGCCCGAGCGGCCGGGCCTCGTGCTCGGCTTGGAGCGCGGCGGCTCCTGCCGCGGCATCGCCTTCCGCATCGATCCGGCGCATCGGGTCGAGATCTTCGCCTATCTCCACGAGCGAGAGATGACCACCTACGTCTATGACCAGCGGCAATTGCCGGTGGAGCTTGACGACGGACGCCGCGTCCTCGCCTACACCCATGTGGCGGTACGCGATCATCCGCAATATACGGGCAAGCTCTCGGTCGAGGAGACGGTGCGCTTGATCTGTCAGGGACATGGCGAGCGCGGCCCCTGCGCCGAATACCTCGTCAACACCGTTCGGCATCTTGATGAGCTTGGCATCAAGGACGGCGCCATGCATGCCCTTTTGAAATACGTCGAGAGCCGGCGAGGCTCCTGACGAAACGCCGCCGGCGCGAGGGGCGATTGCCGTTGAGCGCGCAGCCGCCGCCTTGTATCGTCCCAGGCGGACTCCATCCCTCATGGACGGCCGTCGTCGGAGTCGAGGAGGCGTCATGACCCTGCCGCGCGAGCGCATCACCTATTCGGCCATCGTTGATCGCCCGAAGCTCGAGCTGCCCGACGGCGCGCGCATCGTCGTCTGGACGATCGTCAATCTCGAGGACTGGGACATCGCGCGTCCCATGGCCCGACAGGTGCTGCCCGCGCCCATGGGCAATGTGGTGGTGCCCGACATTCCGAACTGGACCTGGCATGAATACGGCATGCGCGTCGGCTTCTGGCGCTTCAAGGCGCTCTATGACCGGCTCGGCATCCGCCCGACGCTCTCGATCAATGCGCGGGTCTGCGAGACCTATCCTCGTGTCGCCGGGGCGTGCCGCGATGCCGGCTGGGAGTTCATGGGCCACAGCTATGTTCAGATGCCGATCCACAATATCGAGGATCAGCCGGCGGTGATCGCGAAATCCCTCGACGTCATCGAGAAGTTCACCGGCAAGCGCCCGGTGGGGTGGCTCGGCCCGGGCCTGACCGAGACCTACGACACGCCGGACCTGCTGACCGCCGCCGGCATCAAGTATGTCGGCGACTGGGTCTATGACGACGAACCCACCGAGATCGCGACGCGGAACGGGCCGCTCGTCACGCTGCCTTATACGGTCGAACTCAACGATATCCCCATGATGATCGTGCAGCACCATGAATCCGAATATCTCAAGCGCCGGGCGGTCGATCATTTCGACCGCCTCTACGCCGAGGGTGCCGAGCGGGCCAAGTTCATGGCGATCGCCATCCATCCCTATATCAGCGGCGCACCCCACCGCATCCGCTATCTCGAGGAGATCTACGAATATTGCCGCGGGCATAAGGGTGTCCTGTTCTGGAACGGTGCGCAGATCCTCGACTGGTATCTCGCGCATGGCCGCCCCGCGCGCTAGGCGGGTGCCGGCGGGCTATCCGACGGCAAGCGGCGCCTGACCATGCGGATCGAGGACGAGCGCCTGCTGACCGGCCGCGGCTGCTTCACAGCGGATGTGGACGTCCTGGGCCAGCTCCATGCCGCGTTCCTGCGCGCGGATCGCGCCCATGCCGAGATACGCGCGATCGACACCGCCGCGGCCCGCGCGGCATCGGGAATCCATGCCGTGCTCACGGGCGAGGACGTGGCGCGCGCCGGGCTGCGCGGGCTGCCCTGCGTCATGTCCCATGCCGATCGCGGCTTGCGGCCGTTCATCGCGCCCCATCGTCCCTGCCTCGCGCAGGGCCGCGTCCGCTTCGTCGGCGAGCCGGTGGCCCTTATCGTCGCCGATAGCCTCGCAGCGGCCCTCGATGCCGCGGAGCTGGTGACGGTGGATTACGGCGAGCTTCCGGCGGTGGTTGAGCCTGAGCAGGCGGCGATGGCGGGAGCGCCGGCGATCTGGCCCGAGATCCCCGACAATATCTGCTTCGAATGGGAGGTCGGCGACGCCGCAGCGGTGGCCGAGGCGCGCCGCAACGCCGCCCATGTCGTGCCGCTTCGCGTCGTCAACAACCGGGTCGTGGCCAACCCGCTCGAGCCGCGCGCGGTGATCGCCACCTATGATCCGGCGCGTGGTGATTATAACATCCGGCTCGGCACCCAGGGTATGCGCATCATGCGCGCGCAGCTCGCGACCGTGCTCGGCGTGGCCGAGGAGCGGGTGCACGTCGCAACGGCGGATGTGGGCGGCGCCTTCGGCGCCAAGACCCCCGCCTATCCCGAATATGGCGCCCTGCTGCTCGCTGCCAGGCAAACGGGCCGGCCGATCAAATGGGTCTCGACCCGTGCCGAGGCCTTTCTCTCGGAGCATCATGGCCGCGATAGCGTGATGGCGGGTGAGCTGATGCTCGATCGAGACGGTGGCTTCCTCGGCCTCGATGTCCGCTTCTCGGCGGCGATGGGCGCCTATCTCTCCTCCCATGGCCCGCTGATCGCCACGCTCAACCCGTCCAACGGCATCTCCGGCATCTATCGCATCCCGACGATCCATGGCCGCATGCGCTGCGTGATGACGAACACCGCGCCCACGGGCCCCTATCGTGGCGCGGGCCGGCCCGAGATGGCGCTCTTCATCGAGCGTATCGTCGATGCCGCGGCCCGGGAGATTGGCATCGACGGCATCGAGCTGCGCCGGCGCAATCTCGTCCGAACCTTCCCCCACAAGACGGCGACGGGCGTCGTCTATGACGGCGGCGATTTCGCCGGCTTGATCGACCGGGCGCTTGCGCTTTCGGACTGGGCGGGCTTCGCGGCGCGGCGGCACCAGTCCGCCGCGAACGGGAAGCTGCGCGGCCGCGGCGTCTCCGCTTTCCTCGAGGCGACGACGGCGAGCCCGAATGAGGAGGCGCGCATCGAGTTCCGCCGCGACGGCGGCATCGATCTCCATGTCGGCACGCAGGCCTCGGGGCAGGGGCACGAGACCACGTTCGCGTTCCTCGTCGCCACCCGTCTGTGCCTGCCGCCGGAGTCGGTGCGGCTCGTCCAGGGCGATGCGACGCGCGGCATCGCCGGCGGCCCGAGCGTCGGATCGCGCTCCCTGGTCGCCACGGGAAGCGCCGTCGCCCGGGCCGCAACGCAGGTGGTCGCGCGCGGCCGGGAGCTTGCGGCCCAGCGGCTCGAAGCCAACCCTGAGGATATCCGCTTCGAGGATGGACGCTTCGTCATCGCCGGCACCGATCGCGCCGTCACCTTGCGCCAACTCGTGGCCGACGCCTTCGCGACGCTACGCGCGAACCAGCCTTCTCCGCTCGATCAGCAGGCCGCCGTCGCGGTGCCTTGGACCTTTCCAAGCGGATGCTACATCGCCGAGGTCGAGATCGATCCCGAGACGGGAGCCGTTACCGTCGCCTCCTTCGTCTGCGTCGACGATTGCGGTACCGTGATCGAGCCTGCGCTCGCCGAGGGACAGGTGCATGGCGGCGTCGCCCAGGGGCTCGGGCAGGCCCTTTGCGAGCATTGCATCTACGCGCCGGAGACCGGGCAGCTCCTGACTGGAAGCTTGATGGATTACGCAATGCCCCGGGCCGACGACCTCCCGCCGCTCCGCTCCGCCTTCCATCCGGTTCCGACCGCCACCAATCCCCTCGGCGTCAAGGGCGTAGGCGAGGCGGGCACCACGGGCTCCGCCGCAGCGCTTCTCAACGCCGTCGTCGACGCCCTCGCGGAGCGCGGCGTTCATCACATCGACATGCCGCTCACGCCCCAACGGATTTGGGCGGCGCTGCGATAGGTGCCGCCGCCATTCGCGGCGGCGATGGCTGCGCGGACCGATTCGTGCGACACTTCCGGCGCGAGAGGGACTGACAGGGGGCCGCCATTCGTTCCTCGATCGGTGCCAAGATTTTCAGTGTCGCCGTCGGCGTCCTGCTGATGATGGGGGCGGTGTCGTTGCTCGAATGGCAACTCTCCCGCGCCGTTACCCGGCAGTTGCAAGAGGTGATCGAGGACTATGCGCCAGCCTATGTGGCGCTTGCCCAGGCCGATGTCCGCTCGGCCGAGCAGTCGGCAGCACTCCGCGGCATCTTCACCGCGACGCTCGCCGGCGGCGCAAGCGCCGATAGCTTGCGCGGATTCCATGACGAGTTCGTTGCGGCGGGGCACGACACTGATGACCGCCTCAACCGCGCCCGGGGGCTGATCGCGCGGCGCCTGTCGCAGCGCGGCGAATTTGACGACATCGCCGGCCTCGCCCGCCTCGACGAGCGTCTGGCGCAGATTCAAGAGCTGCGCGCCGGCTACGAGACCTATGTCGCGGAATTGCTCGCGCTCCTCGGTCGCGGCGACAAGGACGCCTTCAATGCCCGGCTTCCCGAGTATTTTCTCCTCCGGCGCACGCTCAATGAGAAGCTCGACGGCAGCCGCGCGGAGATGCGCGAGCTGATGGAGCGCGTTACCGCCGCCACCGCCGCCCGTCAGCAGAGGATCAGCGAGATCAACCTCGCCATCCTCTGCCTCGCCGTCTTCATCGGCATCGCCATGTCGCTCTGGGTCACGCAAGGTCTGGTGCGGCCGGTCAAGCGGCTGCTCCTCGCGATGGCGCAGGTCATCGGCGGCATTCTCGACCGGCCGCCGGTGCCGGTGACATCGAGCGACGAGATCGGCCGCCTCACCGAGGCCTTCAACCGCATGGTCGCCGAGCTTCGCGTCAAGGAGCGCATCAAGGAGACCTTCGGCAAATATGTCGATCCGCGCATCGTCGAGGGGCTCATTGCGCGCCCGGATCTCGCCCGGCTCGATGGCGAGCGCCGCGTCATGACGATCTCCTTCTGCGATATGCAGGGCTTCACCAATTTCAGCGAGGGCATGACGCCGAGCGGGCTGCTCCAGGTCATCAATACCTACCTGACGCGGTTGAGCCAGCCCGTCCGCGAGCATGGCGGCGTCATCGATAAGTACATGGGCGATGCCATCATGGCCTATTGGGGCCCGCCTTTCACCGCGAGCGAGGAGCAGGCCTCGCGCGCTTGCCTCGCCGCCCTCGATCAGGCCGCGCGCTTCGCGGAATTCGCGCGCGACCTGCCGGACATCACCGGCGTCAGGCGCGGCTTGCCGGGTGTCGCCTTCCGGATCGGGATCGCCACCGGCGAGGTCGTCGTCGGCAATATCGGCTCGGACGTGGCGAAAAGCTATACGCTCCTCGGCGACGCCGTGAACCTCGCCTCGCGGCTCGAATCCGCCAACAAAATCTACGGCACCCGCATTCTCGCGAGCGAGGCGACGATGGCGATGGCCGCCGCGCAAATCGAGGCGCGCGAGATTGACACTATCATGGTGCATGGGCGCAGTGACCCACAGCGCATCTTCGAGGTCCTGGCGCGCAAGGGCGAGGTGAATGACGCGCTAAAGCGCCTCTGCGAGGCGTTCGCGGCGGGCCTTGCCGCCTATCGCGCCGGCGATTGGAGCGGGGCGGAAGCGGCCTTCCGCCATTGCCTGGAGCTGCGGCCCGAGGACGGCCCGGCACGGGCCTTCCTCAAGCGCCTGGCGCATTTCAAGGCAGCGCCGCCGCCCTCGCCCTGGGACGGCGTGTGGCATTTGGCGGAGAAGTAGCAGGCAAGTGAGCGGTCGCGCTGCAGCCGAGGGTGCCTAGCCGCATCTCGAGTAGCCGCAACTCGTGCAGACGTCGCAGCCTTCCTGGCGAACGAGCGAGGCCTGGCCGCATTTGGGGCATTGGCGCATCCCGCCGGTGGCCAGGCCGACAACTTTACGCTCCTCGCGATAGCTCTCGCGTTGCTCCTTGGGATTGGGCAGGAAGCCGATATCGATCATGTGGCGCTCGATCACCTCGCCGATGGCGGCGAGGAGCGAGGGTACGTAATGGCCATCCATCCACTGCCCGCCGCGCGGATCGAACACGGCCTTGAGCTCCTCGACGACGAAGGAGACGTCGCCGCCGCGGCGGAAGACGGCACTGATCATGCGCGTCAGGCCGACGGTCCAGGCGTAATGCTCCATGTTCTTGGAGTTGATGAACACCTCGAACGGCCGCCGCCGCCCGTCCTGCACCACGTCGTTGACGGTGATGTAGAGGGCGTGATCGCTGTCGGGCCAGCGGATCTTGTAGGTTTGGCCGGGGAGCGCCTCGGGCCGGTCGAGGGGGCGCGTCATGTAGACGACGCCGCCGGCCTCGAAGGCGTCGGCATGGCGGGCGGGCGGCTCGCCGAGGGGGAGCTTCGGCTGGGGTGCCGCCTCCTCCTTCTTTTTCACCTCCAGCACGGCGCCGGTGATCTCGTTGGGCCGATAGGTGGTGCAGCCCTTGCAGCCCGTCTCGTAGGCGAGCTGGTAAACGTCCTTGAACGCATCGAACGCGATGTCGACGGGCACGTTGATCGTCTTCGAGATCGAGCTGTCGATGTATTTCTGCACGGCCGCCTGCATCACCACATGGTCGCGCGGCTGCAGCTGCTGGGCGTCGACGAAATAATCGGGAAGCACGATGGCCTCGCCCTTGAGCCGCCGGAACAGGCGATAGGCGAAATCGGTCACCTCCTCCTCGCGCCGGCTGCCATCCGGCATGAGGACGTTGCGGTTGTATTTGAAGCTGAACACCGGCTCGAGGCCCGAGGAGACGTTATCGGCGAAGAGCGAGATCGTCCCGGTCGGCGCGATCGAGGTGAGAAGGGAATTGCGGATTCCCTGCTTGGCGATCGTGGCGCGCAGCTCCCCGTCGAGGCTCTGCACATGCTCGCCCGCGAGGTATTTCTCGGCGTCAAACAGGGGAAAGCTGCCCTTCTCCGCCGCGAGCGCCGTCGAGGCGAGATAGGCGGCGTGCTGGAGGCTCTTGAGCCATTGCTCGGTGAGGGCGACGGCCTGGTCGCTGCCATAGCGGGCGCGGCACATGATGAGGGCGTCGGCAAGCCCGGTGACGCCGAGCCCCATGCGCCGCTTGGCCTGGGCCTCGTGGCGTTGCTGGGGAAGGGGGAAGTTCGAGATGTCGATGGCGTTGTCCAGCATGCGCACGGCGAGCGGCACCAGTCTCGCGAGCCGGTCGGTGTCGAGGGCGGCATCCGCCTCGAAGGGATTGCGCACGAGAACTGCGAGATTGATCGAGCCGAGGAGGCAGGCGCCATAGGGCGGCAGCGGCTGCTCGCCGCAGGGATTGGTCGCCGCGATGGTCTCGCAATAGGCGAGATTGTTGGCGCGATTGATGCGGTCGATGAAGATCACGCCGGGCTCGGCATAGCCATAGGTCGAGCGCATGATCTTGTCCCACAGCTCCCGCGCGGGAAGCGTCTTGTAGAGGGTGCCGCCAAAGGAGAGCTCCCAGGGCTGATCCTCCTTGACGGCCTTCATGAAGGCGTCGGTGACCAGGACCGAGAGGTTGAACATGCGGAGCCGCCCCGGCTCCCGCTTGGCCTCGATGAAGGCCTCGATATCGGGGTGGTCGCAGCGCATCGTCGCCATCATGGCGCCGCGGCGATAGCCGGCGCTCATGATGGTGCGGCACATGGCATCCCACACGTCCATGAAGCTGAGCGGGCCGGAGGCGTCGGCGCCGACGCCCCTGACCGGCGCGCCGCGGGGCCGCAAGGTCGAGAAGTCGTAGCCGATGCCGCCGCCCTGCTGCATCGTCAGGGCGGCCTCCTTGAGGTGATCGAAGATCCCGGCCATGTCGTCCGGGATGGTGCCCATCACGAAGCAGTTGAAGAGGGTGACGTTGCGCCGTGTGCCGGCGCCGGCGACGATGCGGCCGGCCGGCAGGAACTGGAAGCCCTCCATGGCCCCGTAGAACGCCTCGGCCCAGCGCTCGCGCTCGCGCTCCGGCTCGGCCAGGGCCTCGGCGATCCGCCGCCAGGACTCCTCGATGGTCTTGTCGACGGGGGTCCCGTCCGGCGCCTTCAGCCGGTACTTCATGTCCCAGATTTGCTGGGAGATCGAGGCAACCCTCGCCATCTGCCGCTCCACTCTCTACCGACGCGAACGCCCCCTGCCGCCCCGATGGCGGCAGGCCACCACCTGCTCCGATGCGAAAAACGAAACCCGGGCACACGGGGACGGCCCCTAGGAAGTCTAGGAGGCGCGCCTCGGAAGGTCAATCAAAAGTTCCCGTTCTGTTTCCACAAGGCGGCGCTGCGGACAAGCTCTTGCCGCGCCGAAGAATCCCCCAAACAATCCCCCGTATCCACTTTGTCCCGATATCTGTCATTCCACATAGGGAGGAGCTGTCAACGCCTTGATAGGCGGGCCGTTTCCGAATTCATCCACGTCACTCCCATAATGCGATATCGGTCCGGGAATTATTATCCACAGGTTTTTCCACAGGCTTCCTGTGCTTCTGCGACGAGGATCTGACAAGCGCCCTCGATGCGCCGCTCGAGCTCAGCCAGGAAATCGCCCCGGGATAGTCCGGGCGCGATCGGCGGCAGGAAGGCGACGACGACACGGCCGCGACGCTTGAGGAAGCGCCGCCGCCCCCAAAAGAGGCCGGAATTGAGCGCTACGGGTATTACGGGACGGCGAAGCTGGGCATAGAGCGCTGCCACGCCCGGCTGATAGGGTCGGTGGTGCCCGGGTGCCGTGCGCGTCCCTTCGGGGAAGATGACGATGGGGCGGCCTGCGGCGGCGCCGGCCTCGGCGCGGCGCAGCATCTTCTTGAGCGCAACACCCCCGCCGCGGCGGTCGATGGCGATCTGCCGCGTCTTCCAAAGATACCAGCCGAAGAACGGGATGAGCATGAGCTCCTTCTTGAGCACGATCATCGGATCCGGGGTGAGGAGCGGGAGCATGATCGTGTCCCAGGCCGATTGGTGCTTGAAGGCATAGATGGCTCCGCTTTCGCCCCGATGCTCCAGGCCGCGCAGCTCATAGCGTAGGCCGACGGCCGCGGCGAGAAACCCGACAATGCCGCGGGCCCAGAGGCGGCCGAGGCGGACGAGCCAGCTCCGCGGCAGGGCGAGAAGCGGCAGGCCGAGCAGGCAGAGAAGTCCCGTCCAGCCGAAGAACAACAGGTTGAAGACGAGCGAGCGGAGGACGGTCATCGGCCGCCGCTCATGGGGGGCTTTGCACATGCGGCGCCACGAGGCTGGCAATGCCGTCGCGCGCAAGGGCGAGGAGGTATTTGTCGTATTCGCCGATGATGAGTTCGGCGCTTCCCGGCCAGAGCCACCAGTCGGACTTCACGCGCTCGGGGAAGACGGGATGGGGGATGAGCTTGATCCCCGGCATGGCTCGGCGGAATTCGAGAAGGCTGCGCGGCATGTGATAGGCGGCCGTGACGAGAAGCAGGCTGTGGTAGTTCTCGGCCGCCATCCATACCGCCGTCTCCATCGCGTTGCTGTAGGTGCTGTCGGCGGCGTGGCCAAGGGCAATGCAGCAGTCGAGATGGGCGGGCGAGCGGCGCGCCAGGCGGAGAAGCTCGTTCACCTCGACCCCACGATAGACGCCGGAGACGAACAGCTTCTTGGCCCGTCCGGCCTCGAGGAGGGCGAGCCCCGCCTCGAGCCTTTCGCTGCCGCCGGTGAGCACGACGATCGCGTCGGTCGTCGCATCCGGCTGCTCGACCGTCGTCGGCACTTGGCGCGAAAACCAGACGAGGCCTCCCACCCAGAGGATTGCCAGCGCCGCGGCGACGCCACCGATGACGGCGAGGCGGCGCGAATGCGACCGGATGGAACCTATCATGGCGCGGTTCTACACCATCCGGGCGAGCGTGCGCAGCACCGTCAGACGCGCGGTCAGCATGGCGATGAGCGCGGTCGCGGCGGGGAGCAGGGCGAGGGCGCCCCACTGCCATGGCTGCAGCGAGAGGTCGGGGAGGATGCCGAGGCTGCCGGGTCGGACGATGCGCGCCACGGCGAGCAGCGTGCCTGCAGCACCGACGAGGCCGGCTAGGCCGCCGCGCAGCCCGATCGCGAGGGCATGGGACTGGAACTGGCGGGCCACATAGGAGTCCTGGGCGCCGATCAGGTGCATCACTTCGATGACATGGCGATGGATCGCGAGCGCCGTACGCGTGCCGAAGACGGTCACCGCCGCCGCTGCCGCCGCGATCAGAAGCAGAACGACCAAGGCCACGAGCTCGACCATGCGGCCGAGCATCACGAGCTTGTGCAGCCAGCGCTGGTGATCGTCGAGCGTGGCGTTGGGCACCGCATCGCGCAGGCGCGCCGCGAGCGCGGCGAGGTCGAGATGCGTGTCTGGTGCCAGGCGAATATCGATGAGCGCGGGCAGCGGCAGGTCGCGGGCCCCGTCGGGTCCGAGCCAGGGCGAGAGAAGCTTGGCGATGCGCTCGTCGCTCAGGGCCTCGGCCTCGGCCACGCCCGGCGTGCCGCGCAGGAGCGCGAGCGCCGCCGCGACGCGCTCGCCGGTCTCGCCGTCGCTCGCCGGCATGATCTGCACCGTGAGCGAGCCCGTCAGCCCCTGGCTCCAGCGCTCGATGGCGCTGCTTGCGACCAGGGCGCCCGCGAGCGCCAAGGTGGCGAGATAGACCATGAGGGCGATAATCCAGGGGATGAAGCGGCTCGACTCGTCGCTGGCGAGAGGAAGGTCGGAGCGACGGCGCAACATCCTGGGCTTCACGCGACCGTGCGGCGCGCGCCGGTGAGCCGCCGCAGCTCGCCGCGCTCGAGATGAAGGCAGGGGTGCGGGAAGCGCTTCACCAGGTGCTCGTTATGGGTCGCGATCACGATCGTCGTCCCCAGCTTGTTGAGCTCCTCGAAGAGATAGAGGAGGCGGAGGGCGAGCTGGTCGTCGACATTCCCCGTCGGCTCGTCGGCCAGAAGCAGGCTGGGGCGGTTGATCACGGCGCGCGCGATCGCCACGCGCTGCTGCTGACCACCGGAAAGGGTGGGCGGCGTGGCGCCGAGATGGTCGGCCAGCCCGACCCAGGCAAGGAGCTCGGCTACATGGGCGCGCACTTGGTCGTCGCGGGCGCCCGCTACGCGCAGCGGGAGCGCCACGTTATCGAGGGCCGAGAGATGGTCGATGAGGCGGAAATCTTGGAAGACGACGCCGATGCGGCGACGCAAGGCCGGCATCTCGCGGCGATCGGTCGTCGCGATGTCCCGCCCGAAGAGGGAGATGAGCCCGCGCGACGGGCGGTGTGCGAGATACATGAGCTTGAGCAGCGAGGACTTGCCCGCGCCGCTCGCGCCGGTGAGGAAATGGAAGGAGCCCGGCGCCAGGGCGAAGCTCACGTCCTGGAGGACCTCCGGGCCCATACCATAGCGCATGCCGACGTTTTCGAAGCGGACGACGGGTTCCCTCTGGTCCATGATCGGCGCAGTTCTCGCCGGTACTCCCTCGTCCGGCAACGGGTTGCCGCGGAAGAGCCGGCGGCAGCCGGAAAGCTAGCATGGCACGGGCCTCTGCCGAGGTAAAGCACGGCGCCGCTGCGGTTAACGCATGCGCGCATCGGCAGGGGCTTGCTTGCCATGGCCCGGGTCGAGGCCCTATAAGGGTCTGGTCCTGCGGCGAAAACAGCGGCCGATGATTCTCACCTGCCCCACCTGCTCGACGCGCTATCTCCTCGATCCCGCCAGGCTGGGCGGCGACGGGCGGCTGGTCCGTTGCGGGAAATGCAGCCACACCTGGCATCAGGCGCCGCCGCCCGACATGCCGAAGGCCGTCGATCCTCTGCCCTTCGTCACCGAGGAGATCCGACCGATTCCGCCGGGCTCCAATCTGCCCGCGTTCCCGCCCGTGCGCCGCCAGCGCAGCAATGCCGCGGGCTGGGTCGCGTTGCTCGTCGTCGTGATCGCGATCCTCGCCGCCGGCCTCGTCGCCCGCGAGCAGATCGTCCAAGCCTGGCCGCCGGCGGCGAAGCTCTACAGCGCCGTCGGGCTGGGTGCGGCCTTACCCGTAGCGCCCGGCGACGGGCTCGAGGTGCGCCACGTCACCTCCAAGCGCGTCATGGAGGATGGCGCGCAGGTGCTCGTGATCGAAGGCGAGGTCGCGAACGTCTCGCAAGGAGTGAGGGAGGTGCCGCCCCTGCGCGGGACGCTTCGCGACGCGCAGGAGCACGACCTGCAGCAATGGACCTTCGGCGCATCGGCATCCAAGCTGCAACCAGGCGAGACGGCCAGCTTCTCCACGAAACTCAAGAATCCCGCCGCGGCGGCGACCGGGATATCCATTACCTTCGCGCCCGCCGACAAGGGATAGGGTTGCCGGCGCCCGGGCGCGGCTTCGCCGGTTGAGCTTGGGTCGAGAAAGGGCAGCGCAGGAGCATCGCTTGGCGGATATCTTGATCGCCGAAGACGATCGGGCGGTGCGCGAATTCGTCGCACGGGCATTGCAGCACCGCGGGCACCGCGTCGTCACCGCGGAGGACGGCCTCGAGGCGCTGGCCAAGCTGGGCGGCGAGCCCTTCGACCTGCTCATCTCCGACATCGTCATGCCCGGCATGGACGGCATCGAACTGGCGCTCAAGGCCAGCAAGGATTGGCCGAAGATGTCCGTGCTCCTCATGACCGGCTACGCCCATGAGCGCCAGCGCGCCCATAACCTCGACGCGCTGGGCCAGGCGGTGGTCGCGAAGCCCTTTACCTTGCAGCAGATCTGCGACGCCGTGGACGAGGCCCTGAAGCGCGGGATGCCGCAATAGCAGCGGGGGCTTACGCCGTGCGCCGAGCCCATGAAATTCCCACCGCGCGCTCCTTGCGTCGCCATGCGGATCATCGCCGGCAAGGGATCAAGCGGGCGTTCGCATCATTCCGGATTAAAATCGCTTCAGCAGGCGATCGATATATTCGAGCTCGATCTCGGGCCGCTGCCGCTCTCCCGCGCGGCGCTGCAGCTCCTCCTCGATCTCGCGCGCGCGCTGCATGGCGCCGTGATCGGGGATCCGCACGTCATTCGCGTCGTAGTTGCCGTAGCCGGGCGTCACGCGGCCGAGAGGATCGCGCGACGGCCCGAATGGGTCGAACATATTCGGGTTCTGCTGGCCGAACTGGTTGCGTAGCTGCTGCATCATCGCCTCGCGGCCCTGGCGCAGCTGGTCAAGGGCCTGGGATTGAGCATCGGCGGCTTCGCCGGGCGCGTCGCGATTGAGCGCGCCGGTCGCCTGGCCCATGTCCTGCTCGGCTCGGCCGAGGGGATCGGGAATCTGCCCCGTCATCTCGCCGAAGCGGCGCATGATCTCGCCGAGCGCGCGGCGGAGCGCCTCCTGCTCGGCGGCGCCACGCCCCTGGCCGGGCGGCGCCATCGGCGGGCCGTCGCGGCCCTGCTGCGCCTCCCGGAAGGTGCGCTGCAAGAGGTCGTCCTGCCGGCCGATCAGGCGGTCGAGGTTGCGCATGAGCTCGCCGGCGCCGTTCTGTGCCTGGCCGTTCGGATTGCCGCGCGCGATCCGCAGGTTCTCGAGCATGTCCTGCAGCTGAGAGAGGAGCTGACGCGCCGCATCGCGCGCGCCGGTGCGTGCCATCTCCCGCATCTGGTCGAGGAGCTTGTGGAGATCCTGCATGCGGAGCTGCTGGGCGTTCTGGTCGAGCGGCGGCTGGTTCTGCTCGGGGTTTTGCATCTGCTGCTGGATCATCGCGGCGAGATAGCGATCGATGGCGTTCTCGAGCTGGCTGATGAGATCCTGGATCTCGCTGTCCGGCGCATTGCGGTCGAGCGCATCCTGGAGCTTCTTCTGGAGGTCCCTCAGCTCGCGCTCGGCCAGGGGGAGGTGCCCTTCCTCGACGGCGAGTGCCGTGTCCCAGAGCAGCTTCTGAACCGATGCGATCGTCGCCGGCGTGTCGGAGAGCTGGAGCCGCGCGCGCGCCGCGATGAGCGCCAGGAAGACGGGAATGTCGCCGTGGAACAGGCCCGGCTGGGACGCGATCGCGGTGAGCCCGGCCGAGACTTCGAAGCGCTTGGCGGGATCGGCTGTCAGCTCCTTGCGCTCGGCGATGATCGCGCGTGCGACGGGATTGTGGAAGGTACGCTCCGGAAGCACGGTCTCGACCGCGTCGCTCTTGCCCGTCTTGCCGGCCTCGTCCTTGGCGAAGAGCTGGATCGTTACCGGCAGGCCCGCCCAGGGATGCGGCGTCAGGTCGTGGAAGCTCGTCTCGTGCGCCTGCTTGGGATGGCCGTTCGAGAGCGGCAGATCGAGCTCGATGGGCTGCTCCCCCTTCGGCGCGTTCACCCGCCGGATCTCCGCCTTGACCTTGGCGAGGCCGTATTGGTCGGCGGCCGTGTATTCGAGCCGCAGAGCGGCGCGCTGGGTCGCCGCCGGCGGTGTCGCGAAGGCGATCGTGGGCGCCGTCTCCGGCACCATACGGATCGCCCAGGCCCCGATCGTGCGGCCGCCCTGGCGCACCTCGAGGCGGTCCCCGGACATCGGCTGGTTCTCGAGCTGGTACGTGCTCTCGTCGACGGATTTGAAGGGGATCGTCTTGTCGGCAAGATGGAGCTGGGGCACGCCGCTTCCCCCCTGCACGCGGCCCAGAAGCTTGCTGCCCACCGGCACGTTCACGGTGGCCGGCGCCGGCGGTGGCGCTGTCTTCTCCCGCGCCGCCGTCTCCTGGGCGGCCGTCGGGGCGCGGAGGAAGATGGGTGCCAGGCCCGTATAGGTCGGCGGCGTCAGCCACAGCTCGACCGTTGCGGCGGGGCGCGTTGCGAAGGGGCCAAGCTGCGGCAGCAGCGCGCGCGCGAGGCGATGGGGCGCGTCGCTTCCGGCGGCGACGAAGCCGAGGGCCAAGACCACGATGAGCAGCAAACGAAGCGCGCGCGGATCCCGCGCCGCGAGGCCGGCGCGCGGCAATGTAATGCGCATGCGCCCGAGCTGCGCGCGCATCCGCTCCAGATGGGCACGCCAGAGCGCTTCGCTGAAGGCATCGCCGCCGCCCACGGCGAGCTCGTCGCCGAGCGCTGCGAGGGGGCGGTGACGGAAGCCGCTGTCCCGCTCGATCCGGCGGGCAGCGGCGCTCGCGCTCGGCAGCGCAAGCGCCTGTGCGAACCTGTAGAGAGACCAGGCCAGGCCCGCGGCGAAGCCCGCAAGCACGAGAAGATGGAGCCAGCCGGGAAGCAGCGGCAGCAGGTCCGTCAACGCCAGGACGAGGAACAAGCCAGCGATGCCGAGGGCCGGCCACGCCGCAGGCCAGGCTTTCTCCCAGAAGAGCGCTGCGCGCGCCAGCGTCAGCGAGCGCGTCTTCGTATCGCTCCGCGCCGGTCTCGTCTCGTTGCGATCTTGTGTCACGCCGCGCCGCGCGCAGGCTTGTCCGCGCGCTCGCCGAGCCAATCGGGCAGACGGTCCCGCGCGATCAGATCTTCATATCGCGGGCGAGGCCGCACCACTGCATAGCGTTGGCCTTTGACCAGGACCTCCGCCGCAGGCAGCCGGCTATTGTAGGTCGAGGACATAGAGGAAGCGTAGGCTCCGGCCGTGCAAATGGCAAGCAAGTCACCGGAAATTACGGGTGGCAAAGGTCGCGCCCGCGCAAAAATGTCACCGCTTTCGCACACCGGGCCGACGACGTCGACAGGCTCGGGAATGGCGCCGGCGGCCGGCTCCGCCACGGGGCGGATGGCGTGATAGGCGTCGTAGAGCGTCGGGCGCAGCAAATCGTTCATCGCGGCGTCGACGATCACAAAACGGTGAGCGGCGCCCTGCTTCACATGGATCACGCGCGTCACCAGCACGCCGGCATTGCCGACAAGGAAGCGCCCGGGCTCGAACATGAGACGGCAGTCGAGGCCCTTGACGGCGGCCTTCACCATCGCCGCGTAATCGCGCACGTCGGGCGGCACTTCCTTGTGATAGGCGATGCCTAGACCGCCGCCGAAATCGAGCCGCCGGATGTCGTGCCCGTCGGCGCGGAGCGTGCGCGCCAGATCGACGAGGCGCGCAAAGGCCTGCCGATAGGGCTCGAGCTCGAGGAGCTGCGAGCCGATATGCATGGCGACGCCGCGCAGGGCGAGATTGGGTAGCGCCGCGCCACGCGCGTAAAGGCGGCGCGCGTCGTCGATGGGAACCCCGAACTTGTTCTCCTTCTTGCCCGTGGTGATCTTGGCATGCGTGCGGGCGTCGACGTCGGGATTGACGCGGATGGCGATGGCGGCTTGCCGGCCCGCGGCTTGCGCGACTTGCGAGAGGAGCTCGAGCTCGGGCTCGGACTCGACGTTGATCTGGAAGATTCCCGTCTCGACGGCAAAGGCGAGCTCGGCGCGGGTCTTGCCGACGCCGGAAAAGACGATGTCCGCGGGGGCGATTCCGGCGGCAAGGGCGACGCGCAGCTCGCCCTCGGACACGACATCGGCGCCGGCCCCCGCCTCGGCGAGGCTACGCACGATCGCCAAGGTCGGATTGGCCTTGACGCCGTAATAGACCTTGGCGTCCACGTCGGCAAAGGCATCGACATAGGCGCGATAGCGCTCGAGGAGTGCCGCGCTGGAATAGCAATAGAACGGCGTCCCCACCTCCGCCGCGATGCGCGCGAGCGGAACCTCCTCGGCGCAGAGCGCCCCGTCCTTGTAGGTGAATGGGTCCATGGATCGACTATTCTCGCTTGGGGAAGGGCTGGATCTCGCTCGGCGGCGGATAGCGATCGCCATCCTCCGGCGGCGGGTAGCGATTCTGGAGCGTGTCCTGCCGGCCGGCGGGCACTTGGGGCGGCCCGGCCCGGCCGCAGGCGGCGAGACCCGCCGCGAGCATGGCGGCGAGGAGCGTAAGAGTGCTTCTGCGAATCATGCGCGGCGGCCGGATCATAGGTAGCGTCTCTTGGCCTCGGCGATGGCACGGCGGACGCGCGCTGGCGCCGGTCCACCCAGGCTGTCGCGGCTGGCGACAGCCCGCTCCACGCTCAAGGCCGCGAAGACGTCCTTGGTAATGCGCGGCTCGATGGCGCGCATCTCGGCGAGGTCGAGCTCGTCCAGGCGGCAGCCTTTCTCCTCGGCGCGGCGGACGATGCGGCCCGTCACGTGATGGGCGGTGCGGAACGGCAGGCCGCAGGCGCGCACGAGCCAATCGGCGAGATCGGTCGCCGTCAGGAAGCCGCCGCCAAGGGCCGCCCGCATCGCCCCTTGATCGGCCTTCATGTCGCGCACCATGCCGGTCGCGGCCGCCACCAGGAGGGAAAGCGTGTCGGCGGCATCGAAGACGGGCTCCTTGTCCTCCTGCATGTCCTTGCCATAGGTGAGCGCCAGACCCTTCATCACCACGAGCAGCGTGCTGAGGTTGCCGATGAGCCGCCCGGCCTTGGCGCGCACCAGCTCCGCCGCATCGGGGTTGCGCTTCTGGGGCATGATGGAGCTTCCCGTGGTATAGGCGTCGGACAGCGCCACGAAGCGGAACTGGTCGCTCGACCAGATGACGATCTCCTCGGCGAGGCGGGAGAGATGCACCCCTGCGATGGCCGCCGCGGCGAGGAACTCCAGCGCGAAGTCGCGATCCGACACGGCATCCATGGAATTCGCCATCGGTCGCGCGAAGCCGAGCGCGCGCGCCGTCATCTCCCGGTCGATGGGAAAGGAGGTTCCGGCGAGCGCCGCGGCCCCCAGGGGGCATTCGTTGAGGCGCCGGCGGCAATCGGCAAGCCGCCCGCGGTCGCGCCCGAACATCTCCACATAGGCCATCAGATGATGGGCGAAGGTGACCGGCTGCGCCGGCTGGAGATGGGTAAAGCCGGGCATCAGCGTCCCGGTGTGCCGCTCCGCCTGAATGATGAGCGCGCCCTGCAGGGCCTTGAGCGCCGGATCGAGCCTGTCGATGGCGTCGCGAACCCAGAGGCGGAAATCGGTTGCCACTTGGTCGTTGCGCGAGCGGGCGGTGTGGAGGCGGCCGGCCGGCTCGCCGATCAGGGCGGCGAGGCGCGCCTCAACATTCATGTGAATGTCCTCGAGGGCGCGGGAGAAGCGGAACTTGCCGCTTTCGATCTCGCGCAGGACCTCGTCGAGGCCGCGGATGATGGCCGCGCCGTCCTTGCGGGAGATGATCTTGCGCGCGGCCAGCATGGTCGCATGGGCCTTCGAGGCGGCGATGTCCTGGGCATAGAGGCGCTGATCGAAGTCGATCGAGGCGTTGATCTCCGCCATGATCGCCGCCGGGCCTGCGGCAAATCGCCCTCCCCACAGGGGATTGGCCCGATCCTTGGCGCGCGCGGGCTTGGCTTTCGCCGCGGCTTTTGCTTTGCTGGGTCTGGTTACGGTCATGGCGATAGAGTTCGTGAGATGAAGCTCGGTAAGCGGTTCACGGGATGGGCCTTTGCGTCGGCAGGCGCCGGACTGGCCGTCCTGATCGCCGCCAGCCTGCTCGGGCTGAACATGACCGCCCCGGCGGCGCAGCCCGCAGGGGCCGAGCCCGTCCTGCGGGGCAGCATGGGCGACTTTAGCTATTTCGAGCCGCCGCGGCCAGTACCGCCGATCAGTTTCGTCGATGCAAGCAACCAGAGCCACAGCCTCGCCGACTACAAGGGCCGCGTGGTGCTCGTGAACTTCTGGGCGACGTGGTGCGCGCCCTGCGTTCGCGAGATGCCGTCGCTCGACCGGCTGCAGGCCGCATTGGGCGGCCGCGACTTCCTCGTCCTCGATCTCTCACTCGACCGCGAGGGGAAGGCGGCGGTCGAGCCCTATTTCACTGCAAACAAGCTGACCCATCTTGGCGTCTATCTCGATCCCAAGGGCGAGGCCTTCCGCGCCTGGCAAGGCCAGGGCGTTCCCACCAGCTTTATCATCGGGCGTGACGGCCTCGCGCGCGGCGTGATGCTGGGGCCGGCCGATTGGAGTTCCGCCGCCGCGGTCGCGTTGATCCGCCATTTCATGGATGAAGGCGGTGGGGCCGGGACCGGCGCGGCACCCGTGCAACATACCAGCACGCCGCCGCCCGCGGCCGGCTGACGGCCTACCCACCGCGATCAAAGGCGGGCAAGGGTCGGGATGAGCGCCCTCAGATCCCCACGCGCCAAGTCGAGCCGCGCCGCAGCAGGGCGTTAAGGTCGGGCGCGGACCCCCGCTTCGTCGCCTCCTCGATCTGCCCCACGACCTGGCGCTCATAGGTCGGCGCCGGGCTGCAATAGAGCACGCCGAGGGCCATGGGGAAGGCGGGCGGCTCCATCTGCGCGAGCATCACCGCGAGCGGCCGGCTGGTCTCGTCATGCACGAGCAGATCGGACTCCGTGACGCCGTTCTCGCCGAGATGCACGACCTCGAGCTCGAGGCTGCCCGGCTTGAGGCGAAGCCCCTTCTTGCGGTCCTTGCCGAAGACCATCGGCTTGCCGTGCTCGAGATGGAGCTGGGCCTCCGCCGCGACGTCCTTCTCGGTGAAATGGCTATAGGCGCCGTCGTTATAGACAATGCAGTTCTGGAAGATTTCCACGAAGGAGGCGCCCTTGTGCTCATAGGCCCGCTTGAGCACGCCGGGGAGATGGGCCTGGAGCGTGTCGATCGAGCGCGCGACGAAATGCCCGCCGGCGCCGAGTGCGAAAAGCGTCGCCGAGACGGGCTGGTCGATCGAGCCCATCGGGGTCGAGGGCGAGCGTGTGCCGGGGCGCGAGGTCGGCGAGTATTGGCCTTTGGTCAGGCCATAGATCGCATTGTTGAAGAGCAGGATCTGTAGATCGACGTTGCGCCTGAGCGCGTGCATGGTGTGATTGCCGCCGATCGACAGCATGTCGCCGTCACCGCCGATCACCCAGACATCGAGGGCGGGATTGGCCAGCTTGACACCGGTGGCGATCGCCGGCGCGCGCCCGTGGATCGTGTGGAATCCATAGCTCGCCATGTAATAAGGGAAGCGGGCCGCGCAGCCGATCCCGGAGACGAACACGGTGTCCTCCCGGCGGGCGCCGATATCGGCCAGCGTCTTCGTCACCGCCTTGATGATGGCGTAGTCGCCGCAGCCGGGGCACCAGCGGATCTCCTGGTCAGAGGCGTAGTCCTTGGGCGTGAGTTTCTGGGGCGGGGTCGCGATGTTCATCTCAAGCCTCCAGCAGCGCGCGCACCGCGCTCTCGATCTCGGCGATCTTGAAGGGACGGCCCGTTACCTTGTTGAGCCCCTTGGCGGGAATGAGATAGCGGCTGCGGATCACCGTGAGGAGCTGCCCGTTGTTCATCTCGGGGATGAGCACGTGCTCGAACCCTTGGAGGAGCTCGCCGAGATTGGCCGGCAACGGCCAGATGTAGCGCAGATGGATGTGGGAGACCGACCGGCCCTCCCGGCGCAGATTGTCGACGGCGCGGCCGATCGGCCCGAAGGTCGAGCCCCAGCCGAGAACCGCCACCTTTCCCGTCGTCGCGCCGTCCTCGGTCCGCTGCGGCGGCATGTCCTTGGCGATCCCGTCGATCTTGGCCGCCCGCGCCTTGGTCATGCGCTGGTGGTTGTCGGGATCGTAGGAGATATTGCCGCTGTCGTAGTCGCGCTCGATGCCGCCGATGCGGTGCTCGAGCCCAGGCGTCCCCGGCTTGACCCAGGGTCGCGCCAGGGTCGCCGGGTCGCGCAGGAAGGGATGGAAGCCCGCGGGGTCGGTGCGGAACGCGACCTTGAAGGGCTTATAGGTCGAAAGATCCGGAATTTTCCAGGGCTCGGCGGCATTGGCCAGATAGCCGTCGGTGAGCACGATCACCGGGGTCATGTATTTCGTCGCGATGCGCACCGCCTCGATGGCGACATCGAAGCAGTCCGAGGACGAGCGCGCGGCGAGAACCGCCAGGGGCGAGTCGGCGTTGCGCCCATAGACCGCTTGATAAAGGTCCGATTGCTCCGTCTTGGTCGGCATGCCCGTCGAGGGTCCGGCGCGCTGGGAATTGATCACGACGAGCGGCAGCTCGGCGCCGATGGCGAGGCCCAGGGCCTCGGTCTTGAGCGCGACGCCGGGCCCCGAGCTCGAAGTGACGCCCATCGAGCCCGCATAGGAGGCGCCGATCGCGGCACCAATCGCGGCGATCTCATCCTCGGCCTGGAAGGTCACGACGCCGAAATTCTTGAGAGGCGCCAGGCTGTGCAGGATCGCCGAGGCCGGGGTGATCGGATAGGAGCAGAAGACGAGCGGAAGGCCGGCGAGCTGGCAACCCGCGACAAGGCCCCAGGCCATGGCTTCGGTCCCCGTCACGGTGCGGTAGAGTCCAGGCTCGAGATGGGCCGCTGGAACCTCGAAGGCGGGAAGTGCCGTCGGCAGCTCGGCGGTCTCGCCGAAGGCATGTCCCGCGTTGAGGGCCGCAATATTTGCCTCGGCGAGAACCGGCTCCTTCTGGAAGCGCCGCTTGAGCCAATCGGCGGTGGGCGCGCGGTCGCGGCCATACATCCAGTAGAGCAGGCCGAGGGCCCAGAGATTCTTGCAGCGCAGGGCCTCCTTCTGGCTGAGATCGAGCCCCTTGACGGATTCCAGTGTCATCCGGGAGATGTCGATCTCGATGAGGCGATAGCCGCTGAGGCTGCCGTCCTTGAGCGGGTCGCTCTTGAATCCGGCCTTGGCGTAGTTGCGCTCGTTGAAGGCCCCCGAGTTGAGGATGAGGATGCCGCCTTCCTTGAGGTCGCGAAGGTGCACTTTGAGTGCCGCCGGATTGAGGGCGACGAGGACGTCCGGCGCATCGCCCGAGGTGCGGATGGCGCGGCCGCCGAAATTGATCTGGAACGAGGAGACGCCGAAGGTCGTACCGACGGGGGCGCGGATCTCGGCCGGAAAATCCGGAAAGGTGGCGAGATCGTTGCCCGCAAACGCGGTCGTCTGCGCGAATTGGCTACCGGTCAGCTGAATGCCGTCGCCGGAATCGCCGGCGATGCGCACGACGACGGACTCCAGCCTTTCGCGATGCTGGCGCTCTGGCCGCTCCGCCGTTGCTAGGTTCCCTTCCATGACCTTACCTTTGGTTCTCGGGCCTGGCCTCTCCCCGGACGGGGCCGCGACCCTACAATCCCCCCGGCCCCGCCGCCTACGCCCTTGAAAATATGGGGTGCCGCGGCGAATAGCAAACCCGATGCGGAGGCGCCTTCCGGTCCGCGCGGCGGGCCTGCCGTCAGCGCGTCGGAACCGGCTTCTCGCCCCCGTAATCGTAAAAGCCGCGGCCCGTCTTCCGCCCGAGCCAGCCGGCCTCGACGTATTTCACCAGCAGCGGACAGGGGCGGTATTTGCTGTCGGCCAGGCCCTCGTAGAGCACGTGCATCACCGCGAGGCAGGTGTCGAGGCCGATGAAATCGGCGAGCTCCAGGGGCCCCATGGGGTGATGGGCTCCGAGCCGCATGCCGATATCGATGGCCTCGACGGAGCCGACACCCTCGTAAAGGGCATAGACGGCCTCGTTGATCATCGGCAGCAGGATGCGGTTGACGATGAAGGCGGGGAAATCCTCGGCATTCGCCGGGGTCTTGCCGAGCTCGATGGCGAGCTCCCGAATGGTCTTGAAGGTCTCCTCCGAGGTGGCGAGGCCGCGGATCAGCTCCACCAGCTCCATCACGGGCACCGGGTTCATGAAATGCATGCCCATGAATTTGCTCGGCCGGTCGGTCAGCGACGCCAGGCGCGTGATCGAGATCGAGGAGGTGTTGCTGGCGACGAGGGCGTCCTTCCTGAGGATCGGGCAGAGGGAGCGCAGGATCTCGCTCTTGACGTTCAGGTTCTCGGTCGCCGATTCGATCACGAGATCGCAGTCGGCGAACTGCTCGAAGCCGGTCCCCGTCTTGATCCGCTTGAGCGCCGCCTGCTTCTGCTCTTCACTGACAATGCCGCGCGACACCTGGCGCGCCATGTTCCGCTCAATGGTCTGCAGCGCCTTGGCAAGCGCCTCCTCGCTCACATCCCCGAGCCGCACGTCATGGCCCGCCATGGCGCACACATGAGCGATGCCGTTGCCCATTTGGCCGGCGCCGATCACGCCGATCTTCCCGATTGCCAAGTTCGATCTCCTTTCGCGCGCGGCCGCTCAGCTTTGCTTCTCGAGTTCCTTCTCGAGCTCGGGCACGGCCTTGAAGAGGTCCGCGACCAGGCCGTAATCGGCGACCTGGAAGATGGGCGCCTCCTCGTCCTTGTTGATGGCGACGATGACCTTCGAATCCTTCATGCCGGCGAGATGCTGGATGGCGCCCGAGATGCCGACCGCGATGTAGAGATCGGGAGCGACAATCTTCCCGGTCTGGCCGACCTGGTAGTCGTTGGGCACGAAGCCCGCATCCACCGCCGCGCGCGAGGCGCCAACGGCGGCTCCCAGCTTGTCCGCAACCCGCTCGAGCAGCGCAAAATTCTCGCCGGACTGCATCCCGCGCCCGCCCGAGATCACGATGCGCGCACTGGTGAGCTCCGGCCGCTCCGATTTGCTGAGCGCCTGGCCGACGAAGCGCGAAAGTCCGGCATCGGCGCCCGTCTCGATCGTCTCCACCGCCGCGGATCCGCCCTCAGCGGCGGCGGCATCGAAGGCCGTGCCGCGCACGGTGATTACCTTGATCGCGTCCTTCGACTGCACGGTCGCCAGCGCATTGCCCGCATAGATCGGGCGCACGAAGGTGTCGGGCGAGACGATCTTGACAATCTCCGAGATCTGCTGGCTGTCGAGAAGCGCCGCCACGCGGGGCATTAGGTTCTTGCCGAAGCTGTCGGCGGGGGCCAGGACATGGCTGTAGCCGGAGGCGAGCTTGGCGACGAGGGGTGCTAGGTTCTCCGCCAATCCGTGCCCGAGAAAGGGGGCGTCGGCGTGCAGCACCTTGGCGACGCCCGCGATCTTCGCCGCGGCTTGTGCGGCGGCCGCGCAATCGGTGCCGGCCACCAGTATCGCGACCTCGCCCAAGGCCTTCGCCGCCGTCACGGCATGGAGCGTCGCCGGATTGACGGCCTTATTGTCGTGATCGGCAATGACGAGGACGCTCATCAGATCACCTTCGCTTCGTTCTTGAGCTTCTGCACAAGCTCGGCCACATCCTTGACCTTGACGCCCGCCTGGCGTTTCGGCGGCTCTTCGACCTTCAAGACCGCGAGCCGAGGTGTGATGTCGACGCCGAGCTCGCCCGGGGTGAGCTTGTCGATCGGCTTCTTCTTGGCCTTCATGATGTTGGGCAGCGAGGCGTAGCGCGGCTCGTTCAGGCGCAGATCGGTGGTCACGATCGCCGGCAGCTTGAGCTGGACCGTCTCGAGCCCGCCATCCACCTCCCGCGTCACCTCGATCCCGCCATCCTTGAACGTGAGCTTCGAGGCGAAGGTGCCCTGGGGCCAGCCGAGAAGGGCCGCGAGCATCTGGCCGGTCTGGTTGCTGTCATCATCGATGGCCTGCTTGCCCAGAATGACGAGGCCGGGCTTCTCCCTCTCGACCACTGCCTTGAGCAGCTTGGCAACCGCGAGGGGCTGGACCTCCTGATCGGTCTCGACGTGGATGCCGCGGTCGGCACCCATGGCGAGCGCGGTCCGGATCGTCTCCTGGCATTGCGCCACGCCGATCGACACGGCGACGACCTCCGTCGCGGTACCCGCCTCCTTGAGGCGGATCGCCTCTTCGACGCCGATCTCGTCGAAGGGATTCATGGACATCTTGACGTTCGCGGTCTCGACACCGCTGTGATCAGCCTTGACCCGGATCTTGACGTTGTAGTCGATGACCCGCTTGACCGGGACCACAACCTTCATTGCGCTTCCTTTGTCCTGATTGGTCGGTTTTGCTTGATCGGGTTGGTCTGTTTAGGAGAGGGCTTTCCTGCCTGTCAAGCAAGCGGCCGCCGCTAAAAATGGCGGAAATCCTGCGAAATTCTGCATTTCGCATCTGCACACTAAGCTCGCGTCATTATGATGTCAACGAATCGGAAGAGAGGCGATCCGTGCGAACGGCGCGCCTAATCAGGAGCCCTGCTCTCGCCCCCACATGCGCCATAAGAGCGGGCCATGCCCGGCATAAATTCTCCCTATCGGTTGGCGCCGGGCACCCATAGGACGTCCTTCGTGCCCTTGTCGTTGAGGTGACGGGCCAGCACGAAGAGATGGTCGGAGAGGCGGTTCGCATAGCGCAAGGCGGCGGGGTTGACCGCCTCGCGCGTTGCAAGCTCGGCGATCAGGCGCTCCGCGCGGCGCACCACCGTACGCGCCAGGTGCAGATAGGCGGAGGCCGGAGTGCCGCCCGGCAAGACGAAGGAGTTGAGCGGCGCGAGCTCGGCGTTCATGGTGTCGATTTCCCGCTCGAGCCGCGCCACCTGGCTGTCCTGGATGCGCAGGGCGCGGGCCTCGCGCGAGCCCCCCATCGGGGTCGCGAGATCGGCGCCCAGATCGAAGAGGTCATTCTGGATGCGCGCCAGCATGGCGTCCGCGGCCGCGGTCACGTGCAGACGAGCAATGCCGACCGCGCCATTGGCCTCGTCGACGGTGCCGAAGGCGGCGACGCGCAAGTCCTGCTTGGCGACGCGGCTGCCGTCGCCGAGGGAGGTCTCGCCCTTGTCGCCGCCGCGGGTATAGATCCTCGTCAGCTTGACCATCGCGGGTCAGCCGTGGCCGCGGAAGAAGAGCATGAAGATCGCGAAGAGGGCGAGGGCGACGGCCTGGAGCAGGACGCGCAACCGCATCAGCTTGTTCGCATATTTCCGGTTGAACTCGCCGCCCTTGAACATCGACACGACGCCGGCGATCAGCACGACGAGAACGGCCGCCATAGCGATGCCGACGAGATAGCTGAAGAGCTTCTCCATCCCGGTGATATAGCGCGCGACCGGGTCATGCTCCACTCAATTCGCCGAGGCCGCTAAACCAGGCGAAGGCGAAAATCGGCCCGCGCCACCTCGACCTCGCGAAGCACTGCGACGATCCTGTCGAAATCCGCGCCGAGGGCCTGCCGGCTCCGCTGCGAGTCGGTCCAGACGAGATCGAGCGGCCCCGCGACATCGCCGGTCAGGGAATCCCAAAGCGCATCGAGATTGCGTCCGAACCACGCCGGCAGCGCTAACGCGCGGCTGAGGGCGTCATAGAAGTCGTCGCGGCCGCGGATCGCAGCGCCATCGATAACAGCGACGCGGCGTGGCGGGCGATCCTCATCGCTCATTCGGCCTCGGGCAGCTTGAAGAAATGCCGGTAATGGTCGACCGTGACCCACTGCAGCCAGGTGCCGGCACCACCGCTCACATAGATCAGGCGGTGCGCGCCCCGCTTGCCGCCCGCGTAATCGAGATCGGCCTCGCGATAGCGGCCGTCATATTTCGCAGGCAGGCGGCGGCCGCGATTGTAGAACGCGTCGCCGCCAATCGCCGTGCTCGGCGCTGTCTTCCACAAATCGGAGCCCGGGTGCCAGCCCTTCGCCTCCGCCGCCGCCTTGGTCAGGTAGCAGGCGGGCAGCCGGCCTGTGTTGTGGACGTAATTCGCCACGCCGACGAAGGCCTCGATCTGCCGGAGCCCGAGGTCATGGGCGAAGTTGCGCAGGGCTTGGTCCTGGGGGCCCGCCGGTGCCGCGGAGAGGCCGCAGACATTCGCCGCCGTAGCCGCTCCAAGGCCGCCCGGGAGCGCCGAGGCCAGCGTGCAGGCGAATAGGACGCTACGGAAGAGAGCCGCGCAGGTCCGCATGGCCAAGTCTTGCCCGGTTGGGAAGCGGGCGCAAGCGGCGCCGCGGCTTTGCCCGGCTCAATTGCGCCCGGAGAGCAGGCCGCGCGCGATGACGTTCGCCTGAATCTCGGCGGCGCCCTCGAAGATATTGAGGATGCGCGCATCGCACAGCACGCGGCTGATCGCGTATTCCTCGGCATAGCCGTTGCCGCCATGAATCTGCAGGGCGTTGTCGGCATTGGCCCAGGCGACGCGCGCCGCCAGCAGCTTCGCCATCCCGGCCTCGATGTCGCAGCGCCGCCCGCTATCCTTCTCCCGCGCGGCGAAGTAGGTGAGCTGGCGCGCGATCATCGTCTCGACCGCCATCCAGGCGAGCTTGCCGGCGACGCGGGGGAAGACGGCGATCGGCTTGCCGAACTGCACCCGCTCGCCGGCATAGCGTCGGCCGAGCTCGAGGGCGTTCTGCGCCACCCCGACGGCGCGGGCCGCGGTCTGGATGCGCGCCGACTCGAAGGTCGCCATGAGCTGCTTGAAGCCTTGGCCCTCGACGCCGCCGAGGAGACCGTCCGCCGCCACGGCGAAGCCGTCGAAGGCCAGCTCGTACTCCTTCATGCCGCGATAGCCGAGCACGCGGATCTCGCTGCCCGTCAAGCCGGCCACGGGAAAAGGATTGTCGTCGCTGCCGCGCGGCTTCTCGGCGAGGAACATGGAAAGGCCCTTGTAGCCGGGCTCGCCGGCATCCGTGCGCGCAAGGAGCGTCATCAGATCGGCGCGCGCGGCATGGGTGATCCAAGTCTTGCTGCCGCTGATGCGATATCGCCCGTCCTCGCGCGCGGCGCGGGTGCGCAGGCTGCCGAGATCGGAGCCGGTGTTGGGCTCGGTGAACACCGCGGTCGGCAGGGTGGCGCCGCTTGCGATTCGCGGCAGCCACTTCTCCTTTTGCGCTTCGGTACCTCCGAGGCGGATCAGCTCGGCGGCGATCTCCGAGCGCGTGCCGAGGGAGCCGACGCCGAGATAGGCGCGCGAGAGCTCCTCGGTGACGACGCACATAGCGACCTTGCCGAGGCCGAGGCCGCCATATTGCTCGGGCACGGTGAGGCCGAAGACGCCGAGCTCGGCCAGGGCCTCGACAATCTCCATCGGGATGAGGCGATCCTCGGCGTGCCAGCGCGGAGCGGCGGGCGTCACCTTGGCCTCGCCGAAGCGACGAAACTGATCGCGCATCAGGATGAGTGTCTCGTCGGCGAGGCCGCTATCGCCGAACGTCTCCTCCTTCATGAGCAGTTCCGCGAGGCGCTGCCGCACGGCGGCGCTGTTGCCGCGGGCCGCGAGGGCGGCGGCGGGCGGGTGATCGAGGATTGCGAGATCTCCCTCCGTGACGCCCAGATCGACGGGCCGCACGATCTCCACCTGCGAGAGGGCGATGCCGCCGCGAAGCTGCGCCAGATATTCCCCGAAGGCGGCTTGCAGCATGAGTTGCTCGATCTCGCCAAGCTTCTTTGCGGAGTCAAGCCTCCGGGCCCAGCCGAGCATCTCGCGCAAGGCGGCGACATAGGTGGCGCACCAGGCATAGCCGTGGGCGGCGAATTGCTCGCGCTCGAGGCGATCGCTTGCGACCGCGCCGCCGCGCGTCACCTTAGCGGCGACGGCGAGGCGCGCATGGGCAAGATAGCTCTCGGCGGCCTCGAGCGCCGCGGCGCATGAAGCAAGGAGATCCGGCAAAAGCGGCGCCGCCGCGGAATGGTCCAGCGCCTTCGCGGCGGCTTTGCGCATCGTCTTGAGCTCCGGCGAGATCTTCTCAGGCGTAGATCGCATCCTCGAGGGTCCGCAGGCCTGGATGCTTGGCCTGGACCAAGACCGCCATATTGCCCGGCTTGTGCTGGTTCCGCATCATTTTGGTATGGGCCTTCGGAATCTCGGCCCAGCCGAACAGCTCGGACATGCAGGGATCGATGCGCCGCTCGATGACCAGGCGGTTGGCCTGGCTCGCCTGGAGCAGATTGGCGAAGTGGCTGCCCTGGATGCGCTTCTGGCGCATCCATACGAAGCGGGCGTCGAAGGTAATGTTGTAGCCGGTGGTGCCGGCGCAGAAGACGACCATGCCGCCGCGCTTCACCACGAAGCAGCTCACCGGGAACGTCGCCTCGCCGGGATGCTCGAAGACGAAATCGACATCGTTGCCCTTGCCGGTAATCTCCCAGATGGCGCGCCCGAACTTGCGCACCTCGGCGAGATAGGCGCTGTAGCGCTCCGTATCCTCGACGGGGGGCATGCGGCCCCAGCAGTTGAAGTTGTTCCGGTTGATGATGCCGCGCACGCCGAGCGACTTCACGAAATCGCGCTTGGCGTCGTCCGAGATGATCGCCACGGCGTTGGCGCCGGCCGTGGCCACGAGCTGCACCGCCATCGAGCCGAGCCCGCCGGCGGCCCCCCAGACCAGCACGTTGTGGCCGGGGCGCAGGATGTGGGGGCGGTGCCCGAACAGCATGCGATAGGCGGTGGCCAGCGTCAGGGTATAGCAGCCGCTCTCCTCCCAGGTGAGGTGCCGCGGGCGCGGCATGAGCTGGCGCGACTGCACGCGGCAGAATTGCGCGAAGGAGCCGTCGGGCGTCTCGTAGCCCCAGATGCGCTGGGTCGGGGAATGCATCGGATCGCCGCCATTGCATTCCTCGTCGTCGCCGTCGTCCTGGTTGCAATGGACGACAACCTCGTCGCCCACCTTCCAGCGCTTCACCTTGGCGCCGACGGCCCAGACAATGCCGGCGGCATCCGACCCGGCGACGTGATACGCGGCCTTGTGCACGTCGAACACCGAGACGGGCTTGCCGAGGGCCGCCCAGACGCCATTGTAGTTGACGCCCGCGGCCATCACCATCACCAGCACCTCGTCGGCCTCGATGGTCGGGGTGGGGACGACCTCGAGCTGCATGGCGCGCTCCGGCTCGCCCTGGCGCTCGCGGCGGATCACCCAGGCATACATCTTCGCCGGCACATGGCCGAGCGGCGGGATCTCGCCGACCTCGTAAAGGTCTCTGCCGGCACCCTGCCTGCCGATATCGAGCCGACGCACTGCTTCGCCCATCGCGACCTCCTTCGCTGGAGCGGGCCCGGGTCTTGGCGCCCGATCATCCCGCGACGCAGCAGAGGATACGGCTATCGCGCTTATTTTGCAACGCACAATGCCATTTTATTTTATTAACGAATGTGATATTGAAATTATATGTCAGAAATCACCGATTTGATTCGGGCGTTGCACCATCGCGCTATCGTGCGGCGCAGCGCCAGGGTGTAAGGAGGAGGCGAGGGACAGGCGATGAGCGACGGAAGACCGGCACGCGACGAGCCCTGGCTGTTCCGGACCTATTCGGGCCACAGCTCGGCCAAGGCCTCGAACGCCCTCTATCGCACCAATCTGGCGCGCGGCCAGACGGGCCTCTCGGTCGCCTTCGATCTTCCCACCCAGACCGGCTATGACAGCGACCATCCCCTCGCTCGCGGCGAGGTGGGCAAGGTCGGCGTGCCGATCTGCCATCTCGGCGACATGATGGCGCTCTTCGCCGATATTCCGCTTGCGCGGATGAACACCTCGATGACGATCAACGCGACGGCGCCGTGGCTTCTGGCGCTCTATATCGCCGCCGCGGAGCGTCAGGGAGCGCCGCGGGAGGAGCTCGCCGGCACGACCCAGAACGATCTCATCAAGGAGTACCTCTCGCGCGGCACCTATATCTTCCCGCCCGGCCCATCCTTGCGCCTTGTCACCGACGTGATCGCCTTCGCCTATCGCGAGGTTCCCAAATGGAACCCGATCAATGTCTGCTCCTATCACCTTCAGGAGGCCGGTGCGACGCCGGTCCAGGAGCTCGCCTTCTCCCTGGCGACGGCGCTCACGGTGCTGGATTCGGTGAAGGAGCGGGTCCCTGCCGCGGAGTTCCCGCGCGTGGCCGGTCGCATCAGCTTCTTCGTGAATGCCGGCATCCGTTTCGTGACCGAGCTCTGCAAGACGCGCGCTTTCGCCGAGCTCTGGGACGAGCTGCTGCAGGAGCGCTACGGGATCACCGATCCCAAGTATCGTCGCTTCCGCTACGGCGTGCAGGTGAACTCCCTCGGCCTCACCGAGCAGCAGCCGGAGAACAACATCCATCGCATCCTCATCGAGATGCTCTCCGTGGTCCTTTCCAAGCGGGCGCGGGCGCGGGCGGTGCAGCTCCCAGCCTGGAACGAGGCGCTCGGCCTGCCGCGCCCCTGGGACCAGCAATGGAGCCTGCGCTTGCAGCAGATCGTCGCCTACGAGACCGACCTGCTCGAATACGGCGACATCTTCGACGGCGCAACGGTGATCGCCCAGAAGGTGGACGAGCTCAAGCGCCGGGCCCGGGCCGAGCTCGCGCATATCGACGAGGTCGGCGGGGTGCTGGCCGCCGTCGAGAGCGGCTATCTGAAGCAAGCCCTCGTCGACAGCAATGCGCGCCGCATCGCCGAGATCGAGGCGGGCGAGCAGATCGTCGTCGGCGTCAACGCCTATACCGACACGGCGCCCTCGCCGCTGACGGCGGCGGATGGCGGCTATCTCCTCCCCGATCCCGACGCCGAGGAGGCGCAGATCGCCACTCTGATCGCCTGGCGGCGCAGCCGCGATCCGCAGGCCGTCGCGCGCGCGCTTGCGGCGCTGAGCGACGCCGCGCGCGAGGGCCGCAACATCATGGAGCCGTCGATCACCTGCGCCCATGCCGGCGTCACGACCGGGGAATGGGCGGAGACGCTGCGGCAAATCCATGGCAGCTATCGCGCGCCCACGGGTGTTGGTGGCGCCGTCTCGAATGCCGCGCGCAAGGAGATGCTGGCGCTCCAGGACGAGGTCGAGCGCGTCAGCCGCCGCCTCGGCCGCCGGCTCAAGATGCTGGTCGGCAAGCCAGGCCTGGATGGGCATTCGAACGGCGCCGAGCAGATCGCGCTCCGCGCGCGCGAGGCGGGAATCGAGGTCGTCTATGGCGGCATCCGCTTCACCCCCGAGCAGCTCGCCGCCGCCGCCCGCGACGAGAAGGTGCACCTCGTGGGGCTCTCGGTGCTCTCCGGCTCCCACCTGCCCCTCGTCGAGGCAATGCTGGCGCGCCTCAAGCTGCTGGGCCTCGGGAGCCTGCCGGTGGTCGTCGGCGGCATCATTCCTGCAGCCGACATCGAGCGCCTGAGAGCGGCGGGGGTGGCGCGCGTCTATACGCCCAAGGACTTCGCCTTGACCAACATCATCGGCGAGCTCGTCGCCCTCGCCGATCAGGCGAGCCAGGCGCCCACCAAGATGCCGCAGCGGCACCACTCCGCTTGACCCCTCGTCCGGGCCGCGTTAGCTTCGCCATCATGAGCGCACAGCTCCGCATTCGGCGAATTAGCACCCCGGCGCCCTTCGGGCTGCCGGGCCTTTGTGCGTCTTCGCTCGCCGCTTTGCCGGAGTTTGCCGCTCATGTTTCCGTCGCCTGATCAATCCGCTTCCACTGCCTGCTTCGCCGTCCAGGCCCGGGCCGAGCCCGGCGCCATGCCGCGCGTGCTCGAGCTCTTCGCCAAGCGCGGGCTTGTCCCCTGCCATTGGCATGCCGTCCTCGCGGGCCCGGCGCGGGACGAGCTCCATATCGATATCCAGGTGGAGGGCATGGCGCGCGACGCTGCCGATTACGTGGCGCGCTGCCTGCGGCAGCTCGCCGATGTGGAGGTGGTGCTGATCTCGGAGAAGCGCTACGCCGCTGCCGGCTAAATGAGATCGCACAGCGCCGCACTGCAAGCTGTGCGGGCGCCGTCCGGGGGCGGACCTGCTACAGCTTGAAGATGCGCTCCGCATTGGCGCTGCTCACGGCCTTGCGGACGCGCGAGGGAAGCGAATTGACCCGCCCGAGGCAGCCCTTCATGTCGCCGATATTGTGAGGCCAATCGGAGCCGTACATGACCTTGTCCTCGCCGCCGACATTGATGCACATCTCGAGCGCATCCTGCCGATAAGTAACGGCGTCGTACCAGATGCGGTTGAGATAGTCGCGCGGCGGCGCCGAGATGTTCTCGCGCACCGCGTGCATGTTGTCGTAGCAGATGTCCATGCGCCCGGCGAGATAGGGGAGCGCGGCACCCGCATGGGCGGCGATGATCTTGAGGTTGGGATGGCGGTCGAGGAAGCCGCTATAGATCATGCGGGCGATGGCGAGGGAGGTATCGAACATGAAGCCGATCTGCGCCACCAGGTTGAAGCGCCGCATGTCGAGGTGCTTGACTCCCTGAGGCGCCGTCGGATGCACCAGAACCGGAAGGCCGCGCTTGTCGATCTCCTTCCAGATCGGTGCGAAGAGCGGCTCGGTGAGCGAGCGCTCGGCGACATTAGCGAGCACGATCACGCCCACGGCGCCCTTCTTGCACGCGCGCTTCAGCTCCTCGACCGCGAGGGTCGGATGCTCCCAGGGAAGCGAGGCGAGCCAGCGGATACGGTCGGGATAGAGGCGCTGCGCCTCCGCCATGTCGTCGTTGACGAGCTGGGCCGCCTTGAGGCTCGTCTTGGCGCTGCCGAAATAGCAATTGGGCGCGGTGAGCGAGACGATGGCAAGGTCGACCCTCGCCTCGTCCATCTTCTCCAGGCGCAGCTTGTAGTCGAAATGGCCCGGCTGCGGCGTCATGAACGGCGCGCCGTCCGAATGGATGCCGAGGGGTGCCGGCCAATCCTTGCTCGGCTTCACCTCGTAGCGCGGCGCGCCTTTCCGCTTGATGAGCTCGAACCATGCCTCGCTCAGCATATGGGTGTGGACGTCGATGACCGTCATCCTCGGGCTCCCCCTGCGCTCCGCCGGGCAATCGCCGGCCTTTTTGTCGACCGGGAGGGAGCATATCTTCGGCGGAAGGCGCGGTAAATCCGATTCCCCGCCGCTGCGGGCCTCGGCACGGCGGTGGGATTGCGCCATGGGAGGGGAGAGGGGATGCGCATCGGCATCATCGGCGCGGGGGCTATCGGCGGCCAGCTCGCGGTTCGGCTCGCCAATGCGGGAGTCGAGATCGGCCTCCTCGTCCATCGCGAGGAGCAGCGTGCGGCCATCGCGGCGCATGGCCTCAAGCTGCTGCTCCCCGGCGGCCAGGCGCTCGTCGCCCGCAACCTGCGCGTTGCGACCGATTGCGCCGCCCTCGGTGTCCAGGATCTCGTCATCCTGGCGCTCAAGGCGCATCAGATCCGGGCCGTGGCGCCGGCCATGCGCAGCCTCTTCGCGCCGGCAACGGCGGTGCTTTCACTCCAGAACGGGATTCCTTGGTGGTACTTCCAGCGCCATGGCGGCCCATGGGAGGGACAGCATCTTGCCGCGCTGGACCCCGATGGCGGCATCGCCGCCGCGATCGCGCCCGAGCGCATCATCGGCAGCGTCCCCTATATCGCCGGCGACGTTATCGCCCCGGGCGTTATCCGCCATGGTGGCGGCGACCGACTTCCCATCGGCGAGCTCGACGGTCAACCCAGCGCGCGCATCGGCCGGATCTCCAAATTGCTGGCGCAAGCAGGGATCAAGAGCCCGATCCTCCCGGATATCCGCGCGGAGCAGTGGTTCAAGATCTGGGCCAACTCCTGCGTCAATCCGCTCAGCGCGCTCACCCATAGCGCGGTCGGCGGACTCATCACGCATCCCGCCACGCGCCACCTGCTCGAGCTCATGATGGCCGAGGTCGCGGCGGTCGCCACGCGCTTGGGGGTGGAGATGCGCGGAACCCTCGCCGAGCGAATGGCGATCCTCGAGAAGGTCGGGGGGCACAAGACTTCGATGCTGCAGGACGTCGAGGCCGGCCGCGCCCTCGAGCTCGACGCCCTCCTGGGCGCTCTTATCGAGCTCGGCGAGCGCACGGAGGTTGCGACGCCCCATCTCGCGGCCGTCTATGCCTGCGCCAAGCTGCTCGACCGCGAGATGGCGGAGCGGAGCTGCGCCTTCGCTATGCAAAGCCCGGCGGCCGGCTGAGCGGCCGCGCTATGCCGGCGCCCGCGCGGCCTTCGCCGGATGCCCCGCGGCATAGGCGACCAGGGCGCCCGCCGCCGTCGAGAGCAGCGTGCCGAGGAAGACGCCGAGCTTCGTCTGGAGGGCGAGGGCATCGTCCGCGAAGGCGAGATCGCCGATGAAGAGACTCATGGTGAAGCCGATCCCGCATAGGATCGACACGCCGTAAAGCTGGCCAAGGGTCGCGCGCGCGGGCGGTGCCGCAAGCCCGAGCTTGAGGGCGAGCAGTGCCGCGCCCAGGACGCCGATCTGCTTGCCGAGAAAGAGCCCGGCGGCGATGCCGAGCGTGACCGGGTGAAGGAGCGTCGCCCAGCCCACCCCCGCCAAGGAGAGACCTGCATTGGCGAAGCCGAAGATCGGAATGATCAGGAACGCCACCCAGCCATGCAGCCTGTGCTCGAGCACGCGCAGGGGCGAGGGCATTGCCGCAGGTACCCCGCGATCCGCAAGGGCGGCCGCCTGGATGGGCGCAGGCCGTCTCGCGCGGAGTGGCACCGTGAAGGCGACCGCCACGCCGGCGAGAGTCGCGTGCACGCCCGATTTCAACACGCAGAGCCAGATGATGACTCCGATCAGGAGATAGGCGGCGATGCGGGTCACGCCAAGATAGTTGAGCAAGGCAAGCACGGCGATGCCGAGCCCGGCCAGGCCGAGCGCGAGGAGCTGGAGATCCCGGCTGTAGAAGAGGGCGATGATCAGGATTGCGGCCAGGTCGTCGATGATGGCGAGGGCGGTGAGAAAGACCTTGAGGGAGGCGGGAAGCCGCGGCCCGAGCAGCGACGCGATGCCGAGCGCGAAGGCGATGTCCGTGGCCGCCGGAATGGCCCAGCCATGAAGGGCGCCGCTCGCCAATCCGCGATTGAGGCCGATATAGATCAGCGCCGGCATGATCACGCCGCCGAGCGCCGCGAAGCCCGGCAAAGCGAGGCGGCGCCACGACGCGAGCTCGCCTTCGAGGGTCTCTCGCTTGATCTCGAGCCCCACGAGCAGGAAGAAGAGCGCCATCAGGCCATCATTGATCCAATGAGCCAGGCTTTCTTCGAGAGCGAAGCCGGGAATGCGGAACCCGAGCTCGACGTGGAGGGCGGCTTGATAGGCGGAGGCCAGCGACGTATTGGCGACGGCGAGCGCAAGGAGCGCGGCGCCGATGAGGATGAGGCCGGAGGCCGCCTCGAGCCGCAGGAATTCGCGCAGCATGGCGCGCGGCTTGTCGAGAAGCGGGGTGACGAGCCGCATCATCGAGGCGGTCTCCTCTGTCTGCGCGACCAGCCGTCCGGACCGCGGCGGGGCTGGACGACGGCGAATGTCCTAACACGCCGCGCCGTGAAGGAATAGCGGCTGGCGTGGCGGATCGGGCCGGTGTCCTCATAAAAAACTGGCCCCGCCGGGGGGCGACGGGGCCAGGAGATGAAGCGGCACCCAGGGGGGGCCCGTGGGCCGCTTCAGGGTGCGCAGGAACCGCTTGGGAGTGAGGTGGGCGTCCGGGTCAACCGGCTCCTGCGCCAACGCTGAAATCACTCAATCAATGCGCAATCCTCGTTCATGGTTCCAGATCGCCGGATCAATGCTTGCCCCTTCCGGCCGCCGGCTTCCCGCGGCGCCGTGCCAATTCCGCGACGAGGTCGGCGGAGCTGGCCATCTCGTCCGTCCAGCCATGCACCGCGGTGAACTCCATGTGGCGCGTCAGCGCCGTCCAGCCGGATTCGCGCAGCCGCCGCACCACCCGGCTATGAAGGTGATTGGTGAGCGCCTCGTCTCCGCTCTCGTCGGTGGCGCGGGGGCCGAGATAGAGCAGGCCGATGCCGCCATCCGCGAGGCGTCCCACGGGGCCGAAGCGGTTGAGCGCCTCGCCGATGGCTTCGGTCGCCTCGTGCCGGCTCGGCCCGCCAAGATGGATGGCGAAAAGGGAGACCGGGACGTGGACCCCACGCAGCATGCGCAGGCTCCGCTCGATTGCCGCGTCGAAGGCGTACCAGGGCAACAGGTTGGAGCTCTCGACCGGGGCGGCGGCACGATGGCCGGGACGCAAGAATGTGGAAAACAACGTCATCTGCCCGCTGCTCCTCGGTTCCAGGTCGCACGACCCACAACGCGCATTACCTAACATCCGCGCGAAGACATTGAAGGGAATAAGATTGGGACATTATTAGGACAGCTGCGCCGGCCCGCCCCGTTAGCCGGGCATGATTTCACCCGGAATTCAGCGCATTAAGGGCAGGGCGACGATGACCCTGAAGCCGCCGCCGTGGCGGTTCTCGGCGGCGACGACGCCCCCCATCGCCTCGACGTTGCGGCGCACGATCCAGAGGCCCAGTCCGAAATGCTCCTTTCCTCCGGCCGGTGGGGGCGAATCGGGGACCTCGGCCTGGGAGCGGATGGAGACGAAGCGCTCGAAGATGCGCTCGATCTTGTCCGGCTCCACGCCGGGGCCGCGATCCGCCACCGTGAGCTCGGCAACGCCGCCGCGCGCGCGCAGATTGACCTCGATCCGCCCGCCGCGCGGGCTGAAGCTCACGGCATTGTCCAGAAGATTGTGGACGACCGTCTCGAGCAGGCTGGCGGCGCCGATTACCGTGAGGCGCGGCTCGATGACGACGTTGATCTGGGCCCGTACGGGATCGTAGGTCTCCCGATACTCCCCCGTGATCTCCTCGACGAGCTCGGAGAGAGGGATGCGCTCGCGCGGCGGATTGATCGAATCGGCGATCGTCTCGTCGAGCTGGCGCGCCGCCGAAACCAGGCCGTCGAGACGGTCGATCGAGCGATCGATGAGCTCGATCGCCCGACGCGCCCGGGCGTTCTCCGGAGGGATCCCGCGCCGCAGCGGCTCGACGGATTGCGCGATGATCCCAAGCGGGGTCTTGAAGGCGTGAGCGGTCTCCTGCGCCGCCAGCCGCAACGCCTGCGCGGAGGAGCGGAGGCTGGCGACGAGGCGATCGAACTCCTCGGCGACGCTGGCAAGCTCGGGAATGCGGTTGAGGGAGGTGAAGGAGCCGCGCTGCTCCCGTCCCATGCGCAGATTGCGCGCGAGCTGGCCGAAGCGGCGCAGGTTGAGGCCGACTTGCGCGAAAAGCACGATCACGAGAAGCGCCATGACGAGATAGATGCCGGCGGCAACCCTGATCGCGGCCGTCTGCCAATAGGGCTTGCCGAGCGACGAGCCGAGGAAGGCCGCAGTCTGGTTCGAGGTGATCACCGCCCAGCAGCCGGAGTTCGCCTGGATGGGCGTGATCGAGGTGAGAAGCTCCTCGCCGCCCGCGGGGTTGGTGTAGCGCACCGAGAGCGGAACCACCGCCTGGCAGCTGTCCTTCAGCCGGTCGAGGATGCCCGAGCTCAGAAGATCCTGCTGTTCCTGCTGCAGGTATTGGGCCGAGACCGGCGGGGCGGAGGCGACATAGAAGAAGGATTGGAGCGAGGCCTCGTTCGAGGGGCGGTAGAGGATCTTGATATTGGAGCCGGCGACGCCGAGCCGCGCCACGGTCTGCGCGATCGCGATCATGGTCGAGCCGTCGACTTTCTCGACGAGCGGCCGCAGCGTCTCGGCGATCAGCTTCCCCTGGGCCTCGACGCTGTCGAGCAGGAGCTGGTTCTTTTCCGCATCCGCCGCCTCGAACTGGTTGTAGATCAGAATCGGCACGGCGAGGAAGATCGCGAACAGAACGACGAGCTTGATCGCGAAGGAGCGCCACACCCGCTCGAGCTGCCCCATCACCTTAGGTATCTTCCGCCTCCCTGTCGCGCCAGCGATAGCCGAATCCGGAGTAATTCTCGATCTCGTCGAACTCCGTATCCACATCGCGGAACTTCTGGCGGATGCGCTTCACGAAGGCGCGAACATTGGAGCGGTATCCCTCGGCGCCGTAGCCGGCCATGAACCCCTCGCCGTGCACCAGGTCGTAGAGCTCGCGGTAGCGGACATCCTGCCCGGCGCGCGTCGCCAGCAGATCCACCATCTTGAACTCCGTGATGCTGAGCGGCACCTCCTGGCCCTTCCAAAAGGCGCGGCTCGTCTCCCGGCGCAGCTCGAGGGCGCCGCGATGAAGCACGGCCGTGCCGTGCTCCGATTCGGCGCTGGCAGCCTCGAGGCTCTCGGGCTTGCCACCCTTGAGCCCCGACAGGATCAGGGTCATCCGCCGCAACAGGATGGCAAAGCTGCGCGACTTCTCCACGAAATCCACGGCGCCGCCCTGGAGCGCCGCTTCCTCGTAGATTTGATCGGTGAGGACGGTGAGGAAGATCACCGGCACCTGGAGCCCCGCGGCGCGCATGCGGCGCAGCACCTCGATGCCGTTCATCTCCGGCATTTTCCAGTCGAGGAGGACGATGTCGCCGCTCTGCTGGTTGAGGAGGTGATCGAGCGCCGTCTCGCCCGAGCCGAAGGAGACGACGGAGAAGCCGGCGTCGATCAGGTTCTGCCCGAGCGACTCGCGGAAGAGCTCGTCGTCGTCGACGAGAACGACATGCCCTTGAGGCGGGCTTTGTTCGGAAAGGTTAGTCATGAGACCCCGTACGCAAGGAAGCGAGACAGGCGCTGCCGGCAAGGCCGCGCGGACCCTTCGGCTTGAGATCGTAGGTGAGCGCGCGAAAGGTCTGGCTCGCGAGGTCCATATAGAAGAAAACCTCCAGCCCGCAACCGCTCGAGCCATAGCCCCAGACGACGGCGGGCGGCTCGTCCCGTACGGTGAGGGGGCTTCCGATCAGCTGACGCATCTCGTCCTCCGACAAGCCGACGAGCTTGGCGGGATCGATCGGCTGGGGCGGCTTGCCTTTCTCCTTCGGTGGCGGCGAGGGCACGGGCGGGGGCAGCGAGGCCTCGCGCTGCACCTTCACACCGGTATCGGCCTCGGGCGAGACCGGCGGTGCCGGCGGCGGTGCCGCCGTTTCCGCGCAGCCACCCAACGCCAGCGCGACCGATAAGGAGATCACGCGCAATCCTCGCATGGCCATCTCTTCAAAATGGGGGTCCGGACGCCCCGAACCGCGGACCTAAAATACGATGTTGTGCAAGGCGCTGCAAACAATGACATTTCGGCGCAGCAGGCGGCGACCGCAATATTCCGGGGCGGGCCGGTCACGAGCGCGCCGTCAAGTGGCGCCTGCCCTCAAGATGAGGCAAGTTTTATTTTAATTTGCCTCTCCTGAAATCTATTCGAGCACTTTTCCTCGTGACCCTCGCGCTATTCTTTCTGTACTAATGAACAACTCTGGCTTAAGGGATTTTTTACAGGCAATGCCCCACGCTTGCTTTGCGGCGGCGCGTGCAGGCGCCGGGTCGGCCTCGCGGCGGACCAGCCGGATTGCGGGAGGGGAGCATGAGATCGTGGCGGCACGCCTGGTTGACCCTCGTTCTCGTCACGGCCTCGGTCGTCGGGTCGGGGGCAGCCTGGGCCATGCAATGCGCGCCTTATGCGCGCGATATTTCGGGCATCAATCTCCACGGCAGCGCCTGGACATGGTGGCAGGCGGCCGACGGCCAGTATGGCCGCGGCAATCGGCCGCAAATCGGCGCCGCCCTCGTCTTCAAGAAGAGCCGCACCATGCCGTCCGGCCATGTCGCGGTCGTGACCGGAATCGTGAATGCGCGCGCGATCACCGTCGATCATGCGAATTGGGTTTCGCGCGGCGTCTTGCGCGGCAGCGTCGAGAAGGACGTCGAGATCGTCGACGAATCGCCGAACAACGATTGGAGCCAGGTCCGCGTCTGGTACGCGCCGACGCGCGAGTTCGGCACGAAAATCTATCCGGTCTACGGCTTCATCTACCCGGCGTCCCAGGGAAAGAGCGTCCCCAGCAGCTAAGCGTGGCCGCCGGGTTGGTCTTGCGAATCCGAGGAGCGGGCGGCTAGGCTCGCCGCCATGCTGGAGCTGCCGATTCCCGTGACGCAGGACCATGTCGGCGGGCGCAACCTGCCGTGGCGATAAAAGCCTATCTCTGGGTGGCCCTCGGCAGCGCGCTCGGCGGAGCGGCGCGCTACGGGGTTTCGGCCTTGTTCCTTGTGGCTGGGGCTCAGGGTTTTCCCTGGGCGACGCTTCTCATCAATATTCTCGGCTCCTTCGTCATCGGCTTCTTCAATACGCTGACGGCGCCCGAGGCCCGCTTCTTCGCCCCCGCCCATCTGCGCCAGTTCGTGATGATCGGGATGTGCGGCGGCTTCACGACCTTCTCCGCCTTCAGCATCGAGACCATTGGCTTGATCGCGCGCGGCGCTGGCCTCGCCGCCGGCGTCTATGTCGCGGCTTCGCTCGCCTTCGGCCTCCTCGTCGTCTGGCTCGGCCACGCCCTCGCGGCGCGGCTCAATCGACTGAGCGTGTGAGCGCGACCATCGCTCAGGCCTTGGCGGCGACTCCCTCCACCTCGAACAGCCAGGCGGGCGAGGCCAGCGCCTGAACGATCACCATCGTCGAGGCCGGGGCCGGCTCCTTGACATAGCGCTCGCGGACGGCGCGCGCCGCGGCGATATGGGCGGCATCGGTCAGGTAGTAGTTAATCCTGACGAGATCGCCGAGATCCATATCGGCCGCTTGGAGTGCCGCCCGGAGATTGCGCCAGGCCTGATCGGCCTGGGCCTCGAAGCCGTCGAGGGCCTTGCCCTCGGGCGTGACCCCGACCTGGCCGGAGATATAGAGCCAGCGCGCCTGTGGCGGCGCCTCGACGGCGTGGCTGTAACGGCTGGCGGGCCTGGCGATGGTCGGCGGATTGATGTGCTTGAGCATGAATTCCTCCCCTTGGGAATGTTTTCCGGCGTCGGCTGAGACTCATTTCCCGCGCGGCCTGGCGCGATGATGGCGCAAAGACTATCCGCCGAGAAAGGCCTTGCGCGCGTCGTCGCTGACGGCGAGCTCCCGCGCGCGTCCCTCGCGACGGACGCGGCCCGTCTCCAGAAGATAGGCGCGGTCGCAGATGGCGAGCGCCCGCGCGACGTTCTGCTCCGCCAGCAGGACGGCCGTGCCCCCCGCCGCGATGGTGTGGATCCGCTCAAGGAGCTCCGCGGTGAGACGCGGGGCCAGGCCGAGCGACGGCTCGTCGATGAGCAGCAGGCGCGGCTCGCCCATGAGGGCCCGGCCGATCGCGAGCATCTGCTGCTGCCCGCCCGATAATTGCCAGGCGCGAATATCCGCCTGCTGGCGCAGCGCCGGAAAAACGGCAAAGGCTGCTTCGAGGCGCCGCGCGCGCGCCAGGCGCTTGAGGCGCGCCGCCACTTCCAGATTCTCCCGTACGGTGAGGCCCGGAAAGATGCGGCGACCTTCCGGACAATAGCCGAGGCCGAGGCGGACGCGCCGCTCGATCGGCAGTCCGCCAAGCCTGTGACCGGCGAGAACGATCTCGCCCGCGCTGGGCGCCAAGAATCCCATCACGGCCTTGAGCAAGGTGGATTTTCCGGCGCCGTTCGCGCCGAGCAAGGCGACGATCTCGCCGTCGCGGACGACGAGCGATGCCGCATCGAGTGCCACCGCCTGCCGATAGGCGACGGTCAAGCTCGTCACATTCAGGAGCGGCTCAGCCATGGGCGGCTCCTTGCGGTTCCGGCGCCGTGCCGAGATAGGCTTCGATCACGCGGCGGTCGGCGCGGATCGCCGCCGGCGCCCCCTCGGCGATGACGCGGCCGTCCTCGAGACAGATCACCCGATCGGCGAGGGGGAGAAGGAAGGGCATGTTATGCTCGACAATAAGCAGGGTAAGTCCCTCGCCGGACAGCGCGCGCAATCGCTTTGCGAGCGCCGCCTGCTCGGCCTCGCTCAGCCCGGCGGCGGGCTCATCGAGGACGAGGAGTGCCGGCGCCAGCGCGAGGGCGCGGGCGAGCTCGATCTGGCGCTTCAGGCCATGGGGAATGTCGCCGCAAGGCTGTTGCGCGATGGCCGCGATCTCCAGCTTCGTGAGCAGGCCCATGGCCTCGCCGCGGGCCCGCTGCAGCATTGCCTGCGACAGGCCGATCCCAAGGCGCGCGCCGAGACGTGACGCGCCCCTCTCCGCGCGATAGGCGGAAAGCCGCGCCACGGCGACATTGTCGAGCGCCGTCATCGCGTCGACCAGGTTCGGAGTCTGGAAGCTGCGGGCCACGCCCAGCCGCGCCAGGCGGAAGGCGCGCTCGCGGCTGACGTCGCGCGCGCCAAGGCGGACGCGGCCGCGATCCAGGCGATAGACTCCGGTGATGAGGTTGACGAGGGTCGTCTTGCCCGAGCCGTTCGGCCCGATCAGGCCGATAACCTGGCCGCTGCCGATCGCGAAGCTGACATCGTCGACGGCCTTGACCCCTCCGAAGGCGAGGCTGGCGCCTTCGACGGCGAGAATCGTGCCCGCTATCCTCGACTCTGGCTCGGGCAGGGGCAGCGGCGCCGGCGGCGGCGCTACGAATTCGGGTGCGAGGCGCCGGCGCAAGCGCTCCAAGGCGCCGACGATTCCCGAGGGTGCGGCGATGACCGCGGCGAGCAAGGCGCCGCCATAGGCGATGAGATAGGTCTGGGAGAGGAAGCGGAACCATTCCGGGAGATGGACGAGGAGGAGGGCGCCGATGACCGCGCCCGACACGCGCCCACGGCCGCCGATCACCGCCATGGCGAGGCAGGCGACCATGAGCGGAAATTGCAGGACCTCCGGCGACACCACCTGAATGGTGTGGGCATAAAGAGCGCCCGCAGCGCCGCCATAGGCCGCCGAGAAGAGAAAGGCGACGAAGCGCAGCCGCCCCGTGTCGATCCCGAGGGAAAGGGCCGCGGCATCGTTATCGCGCGCGACATGGAAGGCGAGCCCCAGGAGTCCGCGGGTCATCCGCCAGGCGAGCCACCCGCCCGCCGCGACGAAGCCCCAGACGACGAGCAGAAGCGCCGTTCCGTGCTGGACTGTCACGCCGAAGATGGCGAGACCCGGAATTCCGGCGATGCCATTGGCGCCGCCCGTCAGGCTCTCCCAGTTCACCGCTGCGAGGAGGACCACTTCGGCGACGGCGAGGGTGGCGAGCGCGAAGTAATGGCTCTCGAGGCGCATCACGGGCATGGCCACGGCAGCCGCGAGGAGGGTGGGCAAGGCGATCGAGAGGGGAAAGGTGCCGAGGAAGCCCCAGCCGAGCTGGCTGCCGAGAATGCCCGTCGTATAGGCGCCGATCCCGAAGAAGGCCCCCTGTGCCAGGGACAGAGCCCCGGCGTAGCCGAAGATGAACTGGTAGCCGATGACGAGCAGCGCATAGCAGCCGGCGATGGTCAGGAGTCGCTGGCTATAGGAATCACCGAACGCAACAGCGTAGACAGCGACGGCCGCGGCCCCGGCGGCGAGAGGCAGGCGGATGCCGGACAGGAGCCAGGCGCGCATCAGACGCGCCTCCGGAACGGCTCGCCCAAGAGGCCTTGCGGCCGCAACCATAGCAGGGCAAGGAGCGCGATATAGAGGAGCGCTGTCGCTGCCGTATAGGAGACATAGGCGGAGGCGATGACCTCGAAGAGAGCGACGAGGAGCGCGCCGAGCACAGCACCCGGCAGGCTGCCCCAGCCGCCGATGACGACGGCGATATAGGCGCTCACGATCAGCTCGGTGCCGCGCGTCGGCTCGACGAAATATTGATGGGCGAGGAGCAGCCCCGCGGCACCCGCCAGGGCCGAGGCGAGGGCGAAAGTGAGGGCGATCATCCGCGCGACGGGAATGCCGATCGCGCGCGCCATGTCGCGGTCCTGCGCCGTGGCGCGCAGGGAGCGGCCAAGCTGGGTGCGGGTGAACAGCAGATGCTGGGCGAGCACGAGCGCGGCGGCAACCCCGATGATCGCCAGGGACTGCTCGCCGATGACGAGGCCGCCGAGGCGGTAGAGCCGATCGCCGAGCAAGGCGGGTGTCGCGCGCGGCTCGGCGCCGAAGATGGCGTTCGCCGCGTTCTGGAGGACGATGCCCATGGCGATGGTGCTGATGAAGACGGTGACCGGAGGGCGGCGCATGAGCGGGAAATAGGCGAGGGCCGAGAAGATCAGCCCGAGCATCGCCATGCCCAGAAGAACGAGCGGCAGGAGGAGGATGCCCGGCGCCGGCACGGTCTGCGCCAGGGCCACGGCGACGAAGCCGCCGGCCATGACCAGGTCGCCCTGGGCGAAGTTGACGGCACCCGTCGCGTTGAGGACGAGCACGAAGCCGAGCGCTACGAGCGCATAGGCGGCGCCGAGTGCGATTCCATTGAGAACGAGCTGGAGTAAGTCCACGGTCTTTCCGCAACGATGCGCCGGCCCGTGGGGCGCGCGTTATGGGGTGCCGCTCAAATTATCATAGTGCTCGACCACTTTCGGGGTGCGCGTGGTGCCGTCGTAGCAGATGATCTCGGCCGAGTGCGCCATATTTCCGCTGCCGTCCGACTTATAGGTCATGGCCAGGCCCTTATAGCTTCGGCTCGCAAGGTAGTCGCGCACCTCCTCGGGGGTCTTCGCACCTTGCGCGATCGCGGTGAGCACCATCATCACGCCGTCATATTGGCCGAGGGCATAGGCGTCGGGCTCGACGCCGAATTGGCGGCGGTACTCGGCGAGCCATTTCTCGATGGCCGGGGTCTCCGAGGAGACCGGGGACGAGCTGGTCTCGGCGCAGACGCCCTTCATCTCGGCCGGGGTGAGCAAGGCGGCGGTGGAGGGCTGGTGCATCGCCGAGCCGGCGACAATGGGCAGGCCGAGGCCCATGGCCGCCGCCTGCCGGACCACGAGGGCGGTCGGGCCGGCATGGAGCTGAAGGATCAGGACGTCGGGATGCGCCTCCCTCAGGCGCGTGAGGATCGGCAGCATGTCCTTGACCTTGACGTCGAGCCCCTCCTCGAAAACCGCGGGCGCGCCAAGCTTCTTGAAGGCGGGATCGAGCACGGCGAGCCCGCTCTGCCCATAGGCCGTCGTTTGATAGAGAATTGCCGGCCGCTTCTTGCCGAGCCGCTCGACGGCGTAGCGCGCCTGCGCCAGCTTGACGACGGTGTCCGCCGGGAAGAAGCGGAAGACATAGGGATTGTGAAGCTCGGTGATCTTCGCAGTGCCGGAGACGGTGATCAGCGAGACCTTGCGCTCCGCTGCGATCGGCAGCATGGCGAGCATCTGCGTCCCCAGCATTGAGGCGACGACGGCGAGGGGCTTCTCCTCGGTCAGGGCTCTTTGCAGGGCGTTGACCGCCGTCTCGGGTGACGTCGCGGTGTCGGAGACTTCGCCACGCGCGTTGACGCCTGGCGGCGCGTCCTTGAGCGCCAGCAGCGCACCGTTCCTCTGGCTCGTCCCCTCGAGAGCGAGAAAGCCTGTGATCGGAACGAGGATCGGAATATCGACAGCGACGGCCAAAGCCGTTCCATGTGCCGCCAGGAGCGCGGCAAAGGCGCCCAGCATCACGCCCTTGAAGCATCGCAAGATCGACATCGCGCCTCTCAGAAGATCACACGATTGCCCGGCGAAGTATCGGGCGCCGGATCACCGAGGATAGCTTAGGCGTTGCGGCCGTCTCGGAAAAGCGCGCTCCCCAGGAGCTCGTTCTAGCCCTGGGACAACAGCGCCTCGATCTCCGCCGTGAGCTCGGGCGCCAGCGGGCTCACCTTCGAGGGCCACATCCCGGCGAGCTCTCCATCGGGGCCGATCAGGTATTTGTGGAAATTCCAACGGGGTGCTGCGGCTTCGCCGGCCTCCGCGACGATCCAGCGGTAGAAGGGGTGGGCGTCGCCCCCGATGACCTTCGCCTTATCCGTGAGAGGAAAGTCAACGGCGTAGTTCGACGTGCAGAACGCCTTGATCTCGGCGGCGCTGCCGGGCTCCTGCTCGCCGAAATCATTGGAGGGCACGCCAAGCACCACCAGGCCGCGGTCGCGGTATTTGCGCCACAGCGCCTCCAGCTCCTCATATTGCGGGGTGAAGCCGCAAAGGGAGGCGGTGTTCACCACCAGGACCGGCTTACCCTTATAGCTCGCGAGGGGCAGGGCCGCGCCGTCGATGGTCGAGAAGCTGAACTCATGGGCCGACATCGCGTGACCTCCCGATTCACGATCCGCGGCGCGTCGCGGGATGCTCAGCCATAGCGCTGCTCCTCCCAGGGGTCGCCGTAATTGTGATAGCCGCGCACTTCCCAAAACCCCGGGCGGTCCTCCGCCACGAACTCGATGCGCCGGAGCCATTTGGCGCTCTTCCAGAAATAGAGCTTCGGCACCACCATGCGCACCGGGCCGCCATGCTCCCGCGAGAGCGGCTCGCCTTCCCAGCGGTGAGCCAGCAGCACGTCATCGCCGGCAAAGTCGGCAAGGGGGATGTTCGTCGTATAGCCGTCATAGGAATGGAAGACGACGTGCCGCGCCTCGGGCTTCGGCCTGACCACGGATAAGACATGGCGAGAGCTGACACCCTCCCAGTGATTGCTGAGGCGGGACCAGGCCGTCACGCAATGGATGTCCGACCTCGAAGCGAAGCGTGGCTGCGCGTTGAAGTCGTCCAGGTCCCAGCTGACCGGATTTTCGACGGCGCCGTCGATGGCGAGTCGCCAGCGCGAGGGAGGCAGCATGGGCTGGATGCCGAGATCGAGCACGGGCCAGTTCGTCACCTCGCGCTGGCCGGGCGGCAGCCTGTCGCGTGCCGGACGGCCGGCTTTGCCGGTCAGAAGCCGCCCCTCGCGCGCCCATTTTTGCTTGGCGGCGACGAGCTTCTCCCGGATCGTGCCCAGGATTTCGGCTTTCCCGTCGGTCATGGCATCGCTTCCAATGGCCCGCCCTCGGTGCGCAGTCGATCCTTTACATAATGCCCGCGTCCCGCGACTCAACGGGAGAGGATCACAGAATCGACAGCACCTTCTCCGGCGGCCGTCCCAGGGCTGCCTTGCGGCCCGAAATCACGATCGGCCGCTCGATCAGGATGGGGTGCCTCACCATCGCCGCGATAATCTGCTCGTCGCTGAGCTTGAGGTTGTCGAGCTTGGCTCTCTTGTATTCCGGCTCCTTGGTGCGCAGGAGCGCCCGCGGCGCCATGCCGAGCAGCTTCAGGATCTGCTTGAGCTCGCCGGCGTCGGGTGGGGTCTTGAGATACTCGACGATCTTGGGGCGGATGCCCCGCGCTTCGAGAAGCTTGAGCGTCTCGCGGGATTTCCCGCACCGCGGATTGTGATAGATGGTGACGGTCATCGTCTCCTCCCCACCGATTTATTATGGCGCGCAAGTTTGTTATAGCATGCACGCTCGCTACGCGGCTCCATCCTGGGCCCGTCATGCAGCCGCCTCGTCGCGGATCTCCTGCTCCAGCTTTTCGGCGCTGTCCGCATCGATCACACGCCGCGCCGTCTCAAAGGCGAAGCCCGCCCGCGCCAGCACCGCGAGGTCCTTTTGCCGGAAATCGGCGCGTGCGCCGGCGGCGCGATAGGGGCCGAGGCGGCGCCGTCGCACCAGGATTGCGGCGGCGACCAGGTCAGCGTCATCTCCACCCGTGTCGCGCCGGAGATCGGCGAGGGCGGCATCGATCACCGCCTGATCGACGCCATCGGCCGCGAGGCGCCGCGCAATCTGTCCTCGGGCCGCGCCGCGCCGATAGAGTCTCGCCGCGCGCGCCTCGGCATAGGCGCGGTCGTCGAGGATGCCGCTGCGGCGATAGCGGGACAAAAGCGCCTCGATCCAGCCTGCGGCCTCGGTATAGGCGGGGTCGCGAGGGGCGAGGCCGGCACGGCGCAGCCGCCGATGCAGGACACGGCGCAGCTTTTCCGCCGAGCTGGCGAAGCGCTCGAGATAGGCGAGTGCTGCGCGCTCGAGCCGCTCGGGCGTGATGCTCCGTGAGGTGCGGTCGCGATTTGTCATCGCATGTTCACCATCGGCGCGGAAGGCCATGGATCGATTGTGCCACGGCCCGCCCAAGACACCAAGAATGAGCGGTTGCGCCGCAGCGGGGCCTCGTCCTATCAATGGCCGCCTCTCTATCGTCGGATGTCATGACTCTCGCACCGCCACCCCGCCCCCGCCGCATCGGCGCCGTCAACTGGATCGGTCTCGGCACCTTGTGCCTCAAGGAAATCCGGCGCTTCGTCAAGGTCTTCAGCCAGACGATCCTGGCGCCTGTGGTGACGACGCTCCTCTTCCTCGCCGTCTTCGTGGTCGCCCTCGGCGGCGGCGCGCGGATGATGGGGCCCGTGCCCTTCGCCGAGTTCCTGGCCCCGGGACTCGTGATGATGGCGATCGTGCAGAATGCCTTCGCCAACACCTCCTCCTCGATCATCATCTCCAAGGTTCAGGGCAATATCGTCGACGTGCTGATGCCGCCCTTGAGCCCGGGCGAGCTGACCCTCGGCTTCGCCCTTGGCGGGATCGCGCGCGGCCTCGTCGTCGGTATCGTCGTGGCCTTGGCGATGGCGCTCTTCGTGCCGATCCACGTGCAGCATTGGGGCTTCGTCGTCTATCACGCCGTCGCCGCCTCCACCCTGCTGTCGCTGCTCGGCATGATCGGCGGGATCTGGGCCGACAAGTTCGATCACATCGCCGCGGTGACCAATTTCATCGTGACGCCGCTCTCGTTCCTCTCCGGCACCTTCTACTCGATCGAGCGGCTGCCGGCGCTGTGGCAGGCGCTGGCCCGGGCCAATCCCTTCTTCTACATGATCGATGGCTTCCGCTACGGCTTCATCGGCCATGCGGACGGCTCGCTGCTCGCCGGAGTCCTGGTGCTCCTGGGCACCAATCTGGTGCTCTGGTGCGTCTGCCTGCTCATGTTCGCGAGGGGCTATAAGCTCAAGGCTTAGGGCGACGATCTCCCCATCTCAATTGACACCATCAGGTCGAATGCCAATACTCACCGGCTTTCTGCGCCCTTTTCGGGCGCACGCCTCTGTCGGGACAGCGTGGAGGAGACCGTGATCCCAGCCCTGATGCCCACCTATAACCGGTGCAACATCGCCTTCGAGCGGGGCGAGGGGGCGTATCTCTACGCGACCGACGGGCGCCGATTCCTGGATTTCGCGAGCGGGATCGCGGTCACGGGGCTGGGCCATTCCCATCCCCATCTGGTCAAGACCCTCATCGAGCAGGGCCAGAAGCTCTGGCATTGCTCGAACATCTTCCAGATTCCCGACCAGCAGCGCCTGGCCGAGCGGCTGGTGGCGCGCAGCTTCGCGGATACGGTGTTCTTCTGCAATTCGGGGGCGGAGGCTCTCGAAGGCGGGATCAAGCTCGTCCGCAAATACCACGACGAGACCGGCCATCCCGAGCGCTACCGCGTCATCTGCTTCCACAACGCCTTTCACGGCCGCACCCTCGCGACCATCGCGGCGGGCGGGCAGGAGAAGCACCTCAAGGGCTTCGACCCGATGGTGCAGGGCTTCGACCATGTCGCCTTCGAGAATCTCAACGAGGTGCGCAATGCCGTGACGCCGGAAACGGCTGCGATCCTCGTCGAGCCGGTGCAGGGCGAAGGCGGGCTGCGCGCCGCCCGGCCGGAATTCCTCAAAGGCCTGCGCGAGGTCTGCGACGAGTTCGGCCTCCTCCTCTTCATGGACGAGGTGCAATGCGGCATGGGCCGCACGGGCAAGCTCTTCGCCCATGAATGGGCGGGAGTGAGGCCCGACGTGCTGTCCACGGCCAAGGCGCTGGGGGGCGGCTTCCCCGTCGGCGCCGTCCTCGCCACCGAGAAGGCCGCGATCGGCATGACGGTCGGAACGCACGGCTCCACCTTCGGCGGCAACCCGCTCGCCATGGCGGTGGCGAATGCGGTGCTCGACGTCATGCTCGCGGACGGCTTCCTCGATGGCGTGGCGAGCAAGGGCGAGCGCTTCGGCAAGCGCCTTGAGAAGCTCGTCAAGTCCCATCCGGGCGTCTTCAGCGATGTGCGGGGCATGGGCCTCATGCGCGGACTCAAATGCGCCGACGGGCTCGCCGCCGCCGACATCGTTGCCAGGCTGCGGGAGAGCGGCCTCTTGACCGTCGCCGCCGGCGAGAATGTCATCCGGCTGCTGCCGCCTCTCATCGCCGAGGACGCCCATTTCGACGAGGCCCTTGCCATCCTCGAGAAGACGGCGGCGACGGCCAAGCCGGCGAAGCCATGAGTCGCGCGCATGAGCCCGAGCAATAAGCCGCGGCATTTTCTCGATCTGGACCGGTTCGACAAGGCGACCCTGCGGCACATCCTCGAGCTCGGAAAGGCGTTCAAGCGCGGCGAGGGGCTCGACAAGCAACCGCTCAAGGGCAAGACCCTTGCCATGCTCTTCGAGAAGCCCTCGACCCGCACGCGGGTCTCCTTCGAGGTGGGCATGCGCCGCCTGGGCGGCGAGGTGGTCGTGCTCGAGCGCGACGGCATGCAGCTCGGGCGCGGCGAAACGGTGGCCGATACCGCGCGCGTGCTGTCCCGCTATGTCGATGCGATCATGCTGCGCACCACCAAGGAGGAGAAGCTCCTGGAGCTCGCCGAGCACGCCACGGTTCCCGTCATCAACGGACTGACTGACCGCACGCATCCCTGCCAGCTCATGGCCGATGTGATGACCTTCGAGGAGCATCGCGGGCCGATCGCGGGCAAGGTGGTGGCCTGGGCCGGGGACGGCAACAACATGGCGACCTCGTGGATCCACGCGGCCCTGCGCTTCGGCTTCACGCTGAGGCTGGCCTGCCCGAAGGAGCTGGGCCCGCCGCAGCAGATTGTCGCATGGGCGCGCAAGGAGGGCGCCAATGTCCTCGTCACCGACAAGATCGAGGAGGCGATGGCCGGCGCCGATTGCGTCGTGACCGATACCTGGGTGTCCATGGGCGAGAAGGAGGTTGACACCCGCTATGCGCTCCTCCCGCCCTACCAGGTCGACGAGCGCGTGATGAAGCTCGCCAAGCCGGACGCGATCTTCATGCACTGCCTGCCGGCGCATCGCGGCGAGGAGGTGACGCCCGCGGTGATCGACGGGCCGCAATCGGTGGTTTGGGACGAGGCCGGCAACCGCCTGCCGGCGCAGCAGGGCATTCTTGTCTGGTGTCTGAGTTGAGCCCGGGCGGCGCCGGCGGCCCCGCGCGCGACGACGACCTCGTTCAGCCGTTCCAGGTCGAGGCCCACGCGATCCGCGGGCGACTCGTGCGGCTGGGCCCGCTCGTCGACGAGGTGCTGTCTCGGCACGCCTATCCCGAGCCCGTTGCCATGCTGCTGGGCCAGACCCTCGCTCTCGCGGCGACCCTGGCCGGAACCTTCAAATATGACGGCGTCTTCACCCTGCAGACCAAGGGCGACGGCCCCGTCAGCATGCTCGTCGCCGACGTCACCAGCAAGGGCGAGATCCGCGGCTATGCCCGCTTCGACGAGGCGCGTCTCGCCGAAGCCGAGGAGGAGGCCTCGACCGGCCACGGCGTCCATGGGGCGGTACCGCGGCTGCTGGGCGCCGGCTATCTCGCTTTCACGGTCGATCAGGGGCCGAATACCGACCGCTATCAGGGAATCGTCGATCTGCAGGGTGCGGAGCTCGTCGATTGCGTCCACCATTATTTCCGCCAATCGGAGCAGCTCGATGCCGCCTTCAAGCTGGCGGTGGGGCGCGGTGAGGGCAGGGCGGGAGCGGCCTGGCGCGCCGCCGGCATCATGCTGCAGCGGCTGCCCCTCACCGGCGGCGAAGGCGGGGCGGCGCTCGACGAGGCGGCCAAGGACGCGCGCGAGGATGGCTGGCGCCGGGCCCTCGTCATGATGGGAAGCGCGACGACCGAGGAGCTGCTCGATCCCGCCCTTGGCGCCCATGATCTCCTCTATCGGCTCTTCCACGAGGATGGCGTGCGCGTGTTCCGTCAGCGCCCGCTCAAGGCCGGCTGCCGCTGCTCGGAGGCGCGCGTGGTCACCGTGTTGCGGGCGCTATCTCCGGAGGAGCTCGAGGAGATGAAGGTCGACGGCAAGGTCACCGTCGTCTGCCAGTTCTGCATGCGTCAATACGTCTTCGACGAGGACGCGCTCAAGACCGTGCTTGCATCTTGACGATGAGGCCGCGCGCCGTCCATCTAGGGGCGGTTCGTTCCGGCGATCTTTTCAAGGAGAGCCAGATAATGGCGGTAGGCCCCCTCACTCGTCTTCTCCCCGCTCTCGCTCTTCTGCTGCTCGTCGGCGGATGCAACACGCCGCTGCCGCCGCAGCAATTCTCCGAGCTGAGCTGGAGCAACCTTCCGCCCTTCAGGCTCAACGTGGCGCGCGTCGAGGTGGTGCGGCAATACATGCCGAGCGATACGCCGCCCCATGTCGACACGCTGACGCCGCGCACGCTCATCGACTCCGCCGATCGCTGGGCGCGCGACCGGCTGGTCGCCGTGGGCAATTCCGGCGTCGCCCGCTTCATCATCACGGATGCGAGCGTCGTCGAAGTGCCGCTCCCCGTAAACAAGGGGCTCGCCTACGCCTTCACCGAGGAGCAGTCGAAGCGCTATGACGCCCATGTCGCGGTGCGTCTCGAGATCGTCAATGCCCGCGGCTATACGGATGGCGAGGTCAGGGCGGAAGCCAGCAACTCGCGCTCCGTCGCCCAAAACGCGACTCCGCGTGACATCAACCAGGTCTGGTACCTCATCGTGCAAGGGACCATGCTCGACCTCAACGCCCAGCTCGAGCGAAACATCTACACCTATCTCCGTCGTTTCCTGGCGAGCTGAGGCTTATCGACGCCGCTCAGGCGGCGCAGCGCTCGACGATCCGGCGCAGGAAGGCCTCGCAGGCTCGAACCTGCTGCAGGGTGATGAACTCGTCGGGCTGGTGCGCCTGGGCGATATTGCCGGGGCCGCAGAGGACGGCCGGGATTCCCGCGGCCTGGAAGAGCCCCGCTTCCGAGCCATAGGCGACGACACCGGCGCGGTTCTCGCCGGTCATCGCAAGCGCCAGGATCTCGGCCGGTGAGTCGGGCTCGGGGGTGAGGGCGGAGACCGTCACCAGGACGCGCGTGAAGACGCCGCCCTTCTCGGTGACGGCCTTGAGTCGCGGAGTGACCTTCCGCTCGGCGAACTCGTTGAAGCGCGTAAGAATTTCCTCGCCGTCCGCAGTCCCCGGCAAGGGGCGGCACTCCCAGACGAAGGTGCATTCGTTGGGGATGATATTGAGCGCCGTGCCGCCCTCGATGGTGCCGACATTAAGCGTGGTATAGGGCGGGTCGAACTCGCCATCGGAGCTGCCGGGGCGCGGCGGGCGGGCGGCCAGCTCCTCGGCGATCCCGGCAAGGAAATGGATGAGCTCCGCCGCCGCGATGATCGCCGAGGCGCCGCGATGGGTGCCGCTCGAATGGCCTTCGCGCCCGACCACGCGGGTCTCAAGCGCCATGACGCCCTTATGGGCGTTCACGACCTTCATCTCGGTCGGCTCGCCGACGATGATGAGGCGCGGCCGCGGAAGCTCCGCTACGATCTCCCGGATCATGGGGACAACGCCGATGCAGCCCACCTCCTCGTCGAAGGAGAAGGCGAGATGGATGGGGGTTGCCAGCTTGCGCTGCGCGATCTCCGGCACCAGCGCGAGCGCCACCGCGATGAAGCTCTTCATGTCGGCGGTGCCGCGGCCATACAGACGGCCGTCGCGCTCCACCAGCTTGAAGGGATCGCTCGTCCAGGCCTGACCCAGGACGGGTACCACGTCGGTATGCCCCGAGAGAACGATGCCGCCAACATCCTGCGGTCCGATCGTGGCATAGAGATTGGCCTTGTTGCGCGCCTCGTTATAGATGAAGCGCGAGGGGATGCCGTGCTCGGCCAAATAGGCTTCCACCCATTCGATGAGCGCAAGGTTCGATTTGGCGGAGGTGGTGTCGAACGCGATCAGGCGCTCGATCATCTGAACGGGAGTGAAAGAGGGTATCGTCATGGGGTGCGGCGCGGCGAAAGCGGAAAAATGACCGGCGCGATGTTCGCCGATCATTCCCGCCTTGTCCATAGCGCCGCCCCGGCTCGGCGCCTCAGGTGTCCTGGTGCGCCGTCACGCGAGGGTTGCCGATCATCGCGAGGAACTCGCGCCGCGTCGACGGGTCGGAGCGGAATTGGCCGAGCATGCGGCTCGTCACCATGGTGACGCCGGATTTGTGGACGCCGCGCGTGGTCATGCATTGGTGGGTCGCCTCGACGGCGACGGCGACACCCTGGGGCTCCAACACCTCGCTGATTGTGTTGGCGATCTGTGCCGTGAATTTCTCCTGGATCTGCAGGCGCTTCGCATAGACCTCGACGAGCCGGGCGAGCTTGCTGATGCCGACCACGCGGCGATTGGGCAGATAGGCGATGTGGACCTTGCCGATGATCGGCGCCAGGTGATGCTCGCAATGGGACTCGAAGCGGATGTCCCGCAGCACCACCATCTCGTCATAGCCCTCGGTCTCCTCGAAGGTGGCGCGCAGCATGTCGTAGGGATCTTCCCCATAGCCGGCAAACCATTCCTTGAAGGCGCGCGCGACGCGCGCCGGCGTCTCGCGCAGCCCTTCGCGATCGGGATCATCGCCGGTCCAGCGAAGCAGAACCCGGACGGCGCGCTCGACCTCGTCCTGGCTCGGCGCCGCCGTCTCGGAAACGGGGGTTGGAAATGTCACGGGCTTCATGGCCTCAATCGGCCTCCTTGCTCGACGGCTGAACGATGGCGGCAGGCATAGGCGTGCCATGGGGGCGGGAGACGACAAGGAGATGATATTGTCCTGCCGCAAGTCAAGCGCTCGCGAAGGTCGCGGAGTCCTGCCGCCGCGCCATCTCCCCGAGCGTCCTCAGTTGATCGGCCGGCGGCCATAGGGGCTGTCGAGGGAGAAGGCGGGCACGGCGATCTCGAAACGCTCGCCGCGCGCGCTTTCCATCTCGTAGCTGCCGCGCATGATCCCCGAAGGCGTCGGGAGCGGCGTCCCGCTGGTATATTCATAGGCGTCGCCGGGGCGCAGTACGGGCTGCTCGCCGACCACGCCGGCGCCGCGCACCTCCTGGATCCGCCCAAAGCCGTCGGTGATCTGCCAATAGCGGTTGCGCAGCTGCACCGTGTCCTTCCCCCGGTTCTCGATTCGCACGTGATAGGCCCAGACGAAGTGGTTCTCGCCGGGATTCGACTGGTCCTCGAGGAAAATCGGCTCGACGGAGACCTTGATGGCGTGCGTCGTTGCTTCGTACATCGGCAAGCTCATGACAGGCGCAATTCCCCTTTGGCGGAGCGTGCCGCGGGGGCTCCCATCGCGATTCTAAGATGCGCTGCGGCTTTGTCCAGGCTGTCGCCGTGACGCGGGCGATGGCCGGTCAATCGCCGCGGCTGCAGGAGCCGCCGCCGAGCACGCAGAAGCGGGCGCAATGGGGGTGATTGAGCTTCACCGCACCCTCGGCTTCCGCGAGGCTTCGTCCCATCACGAAACGGTTGTCATAGGGAATGAGCGTGCAGGGCATCACGACGGCGCGTGCCTCGCCCTTGCGCTTGACGACCATGCGCGAGCTCGCGCACATGACCGAGCTCGGATCGACGTGGAGAATGCCCCAGCAAGCCTCGGTGATTTCCGGCACATCGAGGGTGGCGTCCATCTCAGGGAAGAGCATGAGGGCGGCAGGGTCGTCGGCATCGATGGGAAGGCCGAGCTCGCGAAAGAGCCGCGCATAGCCTTGGCGCAAGACAGGCTCCGCCTCGCCCCAGCAGGTCCGTCCCGCGACTCTGACGACAAAGCCATTCTCGGCCAGCCATCTCAACCCGGCGATCGCCGGTTTCCAGCTCTGGCGGCCGCGCTCGAGGCAATGCAGCGCCTCGGTATAGTGATCGAGCGAGACGCGTATGATGAGCCGCGCGCCGAAGCGCGCCCTGAGCGCGAGAAGCGCCGTTGCGCGCCTCATCATCGGCTTCATCGCGTTGGTCAGGACCAGCGCGCGGAAGCCGCGCGCCATCGTCTCCTCGAGAATGGCGATGAAATGCGGGTTCATGAACGGCTCGCCGCCCGTGAAGGCGATCTCCTGCGTCGGGAGCGCCCGCGCGGCGATCTCGTCGAGAAAGGGGACGACATCGGCCGTTTCGAGATAGGCGAGCCGGTCGTTTCTCGGGCTCGATTCGATATAGCAGTTGCGGCAGGTGAGATTGCAGAGCGTGCCGGTGTTGAACCACAAGGTCGTCAGCGCCTTGAGCGCGACGGCGGCGCGCCGCTCGCCCTTCGCGGTCCAATCGGGATCCCGGAACTTGCGGCGGTCGAGAGTGGCCTGGATGGTCGCCGCGGGATTGCTCATATCGCCTCTGATTCGCGCCGACGGGCTCGACGCAGTTCTCGAATGACGCCGATATTCCCAATCCCGAACTTTTAAGGGGCCCTCCGCCGCCGATGCAATCACAATCGCGTTAAGATCGCGCGATATGGAGGAGCGCCGGGCCGGGCGCATTGCTTTACACGCGGCACGGCCTCTGGCAGGGTTTTGCCCCTCAGCCCGACCGCTTGGACCTTCAAGAGGCGACGATGCGTGCGACCGTGCTTCATGCCCTCCTGTCATCGGCCGTCACCCTTGCGGCGCTGCTCTCCGCGGCCCTGGCGCCAATCTCCGCATCCGCGGTCTCGCCCGCGCCCGCGGAAGGCAAGCGCGGCATGGTGGTGACGACGCAGCGTCTCGCGAGCGAGGTCGGGATCAAGATCCTCGAAGCGGGAGGAAACGCCGTCGACGCCGCCGTCGCGGTCGGCTATGCCCTGGCGGTGGTCGACCCCTGCTGCGGCAATATCGGCGGGGGCGGCTTCATGACCATCCGCCTCGCCGACGGCCGGGCGGTCTTCGTCAATTTCCGCGAGAAGGCGCCGCTCAAGGCGAGCCGCGACATGTATCTCGATGCCAAGGGCGAGGTGGTGCCCGGGCGGAGCACGCGCGGCTATCTCGCGATCGGCGTGCCGGGAACCGTGCTCGGCCTCGATACCGCTCTCAAGAAATACGGCACCATGAGCCGCGATGCGGTCATGGCGCCGGCGATCCGGCTCGCCGATCAGGGTTTCGTGCTCGCACGGGGCGACGTCGATATTCTCAACACGGCGACGAGGAGCTTCACCCAAGAGCCGAACGTCGCAGCGATCTTCCTCAAGAGCGGCCGCCCTTATCAGCCCGGCGACCGGCTGGTGCAGAAGGATCTCGCCGCGACACTCGAGCGCATCGCGCAGGACGGACCCGACGCCTTCTACAAGGGACCTGTGGCCGACGCCATCGTCGAGGCGAGCCAGGCTCATGGCGGCATCCTCACGAAGGAGGATTTCGCTCGATATGACGTCGAGGAGCTGAAGCCCGTCGAATGCGACTACCGCGGATACCACGTCATCTCGGCCCCGCCGCCGAGCTCGGGCGGCGTCACTCTTTGCGAGATACTGAATGTGCTGGCGCCCTATCCGATGGGCTTTCTCGGCTTCCATTCGGCGATCGGCATCCACTACATGGTCGAGGCCATGCGCCAGGCCTATGTGGACCGCAATAACCTCCTCGGCGATCCGGACTTCGTGAGCATGCCCCTCGATCGCCTGCTGTCGCAGGGCTACGCGGACAAGCTGCGCGCCAGGATCGAGCCGTTCCGCGCCACGCCGTCGAGTGTCCTCGGCCCCGCGACGCCGCCCCATGAGGGCGTGAACACCACCCATTACTCCATCGTCGATGCCAAGGGGAACGCCGTATCCACGACCTACACGATCAACGCCTATTTCGGCGCCAAGGTCATCGCCGGGCATACCGGCTTCTTCCTCAACGACGAGATGGACGATTTCACGAGCAAGCCCGGCGCTCCCAATCTCTATGGGCTGGTCCAGGGCGCGGCCAACGCGATTGCGCCGGGCAAGCGGCCGCTCTCCTCGATGACGCCGACGATCGTCACCAAGGACGGCAAGCTCTTCATAGTGCTGGGCAGTCCCGGCGGCTCCCGCATCATCACGATCACCCTCGAGGCGCTCATGAACGTTGTCGATTATGGGATGAGCGTGCAGGAGGCGGTCGACGCACCCCGCGTGCACCACCAATGGCTCCCCGACGAGGTCCAATATGAGCGCGGCGGCCTTTCCCGGGACACGATCGAGCGACTCCAGGAGATGGGCTACAGCCTGCATGAGCTGGGGAATTGGGGAGCCGCCGAAGCGATCGTGGTCGATCCCGCCACGGGCACGCTCTATGGCGGCAGCGACGATCGCCACCCCGCCGGCGCCGCCATCGGTTATTGAGCGGCGACGGCACGGCTTTTCCAAGCGCGGCTTATCATTGCCGTGACAAGCGAGGCTCGCGCGGCGGCTTGCCACCGGGAGATTCACAACTTAAAATTGCAATCACGTTAAGCGAACGTTAGGCACTCCCTGCCACATCATACCCCTGCGGCAAGCCCCGGTTTCCGCGACTCGTTCAAGGGACACCGTCTTGGAGAGCACTGTATCCATCGTCATTCCGACGATCGCGTCGGCGGCGCGGGCGCCGCTCCTGTGGCGCGCCCTGGACAGCGTTCTTCGCGACCAGGGCGCCCGCGTCATCCCGATCGTCGTCGCCAACGGCCAACGCTTCTCGCCGCCCGCTCTCGACGCGCTGAAATCGCGATCCGACATCAGGTTCTTCTATCGCGAGGAAGGAAGCGCCGTGGGCGCGCGTCTCGCGGGGCGGGAGGCCGTCGATACGGAATTCTTCGCGATGCTCGACGACGACGATGAATTCCTGCCCGGTGCTGTCGCCGCGAGGCTGGCCTCCTTCAAGAACGATCCGGCGGTCGACGTGGTCGTCACCAACGGATTCCGTCGGCACGGCCAGCTCGAGGTCATCGATTTTCCGAATTTCGCCGCGTTCCCCCGCGATCCGCTCTGGCATCTCATGAGCTACTCGTGGTTGCAGCCGGCGGCGGGGCTTTATCGCAGCGCGACGATCCACCCCGGCTATTTCGCCGAGGTGCCGCGGTCCATGGAGTGGACTTACCTGGCGGCGCGGCTCGCGCTGGAGCGAAGGCTGCGCTTCGTCGACACGCCGACCTACCGCATGCATCGGGAAACGGCCGAATCGCTTTCGGCCTCGCGCCACTATCAGCAGGGCGAGCCCGAGGCGATCCGCCGCATGATGGCGCTCGAAGTGCCAGCGCGGATCAGGAAGCGCCTCAAGAAGAAATATGCCGCGAGCCTGCATTTCCTTGCCGAGCTGGCGCGGCAGGACGGCGAGGCGAGGACGGCGTGGGGATATCATCTCCGCAGCCTCGCTGCACCCTATGGGCTGCGCTACCTCTCCTACACCCGGCATCTGCTCCGGCCGACAGGCAAGAAGAAGGCGAGCGGCATGGCCGGCGGGATTTCGCCGCCGGCGCGCGGGCGGCTGAGCGCATGACCGGCGCCGCGTCGCTTCCACAGATAAGCGAAGCCTGAGGCGAGAGCGATGCGGATGCTTCGCAAGCGCGTGCTGGTGACGGGCGGGGCCGGCTTCCTCGGCTCCCACTTATGCGAAAGGCTGCTGGCGGCGGGTGCTGACGTCCTCTGCGTCGACAATTTCTATACGGGCACCAAGGACAATATCGCCCATCTGGTGCGCGATCCCCATTTCGAGATTCTTCGCCACGACATCACCGTTCCGCTCCAGGTGGAGGCGGACGAGATCTACAATCTCGCCTGCCCGGCCTCGCCCATCCACTATCAGTTCGACCCCGTGCAGACGACGAAGACGAGCGTGCACGGGTCGATCAACATGCTTGACCTGGCGAAGCGGACGCGCGCCAAGATCCTCCAGGCCTCGACCAGCGAGGTCTATGGCGACCCGGACGTGCATCCCCAGACCGAGGATTATCGCGGAAACGTGAATCCCGTCGGGCCGCGCGCCTGCTACGACGAGGGGAAGCGCTGCGCCGAGACGCTCTTCTTCGACTATCACCGCCAATTCGGGGTCAATATCCGGGTGGCGCGCATCTTCAACACCTACGGGCCGCGCATGCACCCCAATGACGGCCGCGTCGTCTCCAACTTCGTGCTCCAGGCGCTGCGGGGCGGGGCGCTGACGGTGTTCGGCACGGGCGGGCAGACCCGCTCCTTCTGCTATGTCGACGACATGGTCGAGGGGCTGATGCGGCTGATGGCGGCACCCGACGAGGTCACGGGCCCCGTAAACCTGGGCAACCCCACCGAGATCTCGATCCGCGAGATTGCCGAGATGATCATCGCGCTGACCGGCTCCGCCGCCAGGCTGCTATCGAAGCCGCTCCCGGAGGACGATCCGCTCCGCCGCCGCCCCGACATAGCCTTGGCGCGCCGGCTCCTGGGCTGGGAGCCCAAGGTCGGCCTGGAGGAGGGATTGAAGCGGACGATCGCCTATTTCCGCGATGTGCCGACGGAGGGGGCGGCCGGAGGCGGCTCGGGCGCTTGATTGCGGCGCCCGCCCTTGCTTATATAGGGCCCGGCGCGGGTGTAGCTCAATGGTAGAGCAGAAGCTTCCCAAGCTTACGACGAGGGTTCGATTCCCTTCACCCGCTCCAATTCCATCGATCTGAGTTGTCGGACATAGGCCATTCAATGGCGTTGGCGGCGGCGCCGGCTGTGCGACACTCATTGCAGGTGGAAGCGGGCGCGCATTCCCAGGGGATCATTGCCAGCGGGCCTGTCGCTCACGCGAGGTCGAGCATGAAATCGGAGAGCCACAAGGATCTCGGCACGCCCAAGCCGTCGGGCCGATGCGTGTCCGGCCGCTGTCTTTGCGGCGCGGTGGAGATCGAGATCGATTTTCCCGCTTTCTGGGCCTGGCACGATCACTCTGCGGCAAGCCGTCGCGTGCACGGCGCCGCGTATGCGACCTATGTCGGCTGTTGGCGCAAGCACGCCCGCGTGGCGAAGGCGCATCACTCGTTTCGAAGACGCCAAGACGCAATCGACGCGAAGCTTCTGCTCTCGGTGCGGCACGCCGCTGCTCTATGAGCGCAAGCGCTCGCCCCATATGGTCAATATCCCACGGGCGCTCTTCACCGGCCGCACCGGCCGCGAGCCCCGCTATCACGTGGCGATCGCGGAGCTTCAGGATTGGGCGTACACGGGCGAGCGGCTCGTTCCCCTCAAGGGCTATCCTGGTATCGTCTGGGAGCGGCCAAAATCGCGAAAGCACCTGCGAGGCCTTGACGGTCTCGGTCTTCTCGACCCTCGGGTCCCGTCCGCGAATGCCTCCATCGTGAGCGCGCCGCCGGACCAGGACCGTCCCTAGAATCGCCGCTCACGGGTCGCGCGTCAGCCCCGCCCTGGGGCAGCATCGCGGACTTCAACGAGCAACGGGACCAGGTGCGCGGCATCGCCAAACTTTGCGATCGCCGGCCAAGGGATGCGCCGGCAGCTATTTCGGAGTCGCTGCACCGGCTTGCTTCTCGCCCGAGAGCTCGTCGCCGATGTCCTTGATCAAGCCCTCGGCGGGGCTCACGGTCTTGATATCCTCCACCTGGTCGCGGGTCGGCAGCTGGGAGGCATCCCAGCCGCCGCCGAGCGCCTCGATGAGCGCGACGCTGGCGACGAGCCGATTCTGGCGGATCGCAAGGGCCGTCTGCTCGTCGGCGAGCGCGGTGGTCTGCGCGACGATGACGCTGGTATAGGCCACGGTGCCGGCGCGGTATTGATTGAGGGTCAGCCGCTCCGCTTCGCGCGCCGAGCGCACGGCATCCGCCTGCACGGCGGCCTGCTGCTCGAGGATGCGCAGCGCCGCCAGCTCGTCCTCCACCTGCTGGAACCCGGTGAGCACCGTCTCGCGGTAATTGGCGACGGTCTGGTCATAGGTTGCGCGCGCCTCCTCGACCTGGGCGCTGCGCAGCCCGCCGTCGAGGAGCGTCTGGGCCAGGCTCGGACCGAAGGCCCAAATGCCATTGGCCGCCTGGAAGAGGCCGGCGAAGGTCGAGGCGGTGGCGCTGTAGGAGGCCGAGAGGGTGATGTCCGGATAGAACGCCGCGATTGCCACGCCGATCTGGGCGTTGGCCGCTGCCATCTGGCGCTCCGCCGCGGCGATGTCCGGCCGCCGCTCGAGAAGGGTCGAGGGCACGCCCGGCGGCACCACCGGCACCTCGGTCGCGAGCGGCGCCGGCGCCAGCGAGAAGCTCGAGGCGGGCTTGCCGATCAGCACGGCGATGGCATGCTCGAGCTGGGCGCGCTGCACCCCCACATTGATGGCCTGCGCCTGGGTGTTCTTGAGCTGGGTCTCCGCGGTGACGACGTCGGCGCGCGAGGCGACGCCGGCCTTGTATTGGTTCTGGGTGATCTGCAAGGATTGGGTATAGGCGACGACGGCGTCGTCGAGGAGGCGCTTCAGCTCGTCGGCGGCGCGCAGCTCGAAATAATCGGTGGCGAGGAGGGCCTGGGCGGAAAGCCGCGCCGAGACGAGATCCGCCGCGCTGACCTGCGCGCTCGCGACATCGGATTCGACCGTGCGCCGAATCCGGCCCCAGACGTCGAGGTCCCAGGTCGCACCCGGCGAGAGATTGAACTGCGTCTGCCCGCTCGAGGCGCTGCGCCCCTGGGTCACCGTGCCGTTGCTCGACACGAAGCCGCCGCTGCTGCTTCCCTGGCGCTGCAGGCGCTGCACCGAGGTGTTGAAGGAGACGACGGGAAAGAATCCGGCGCGGGCCGCCTGCACCACCGCGCGCGCCTCGCGATAGGCCGCTTCCGAGGCCTTCAGATTCTGGTTGGAGATCGCGACCTGCCTCTCGAGCCCGTCGAGCACCGGATCGTCATAGATCGACCACCATGGCCCCCGATTGACCATGTCCTGGGGATGGCTCGGCTTCCAGCCGTCCTGCTCCTTATAGGCCGCGGGGATGATGACCGGCGCCCGATGGTAGTCGGGTCCGACCGTACAGGCGGCGAGAAGCGCCGTCCCGGCCAGCGCGGCAACACGCGCCGTGGTGGCGGCTTTGGCCCAGCGCCTCGGCATCGGCCTCGATCCCCGCCCGCTCATGCGCTTGCCTCCGGCGTCGCGGCACCGGGATGGCGGCGTCGCCAGACGCGCTGCCCCCAGAGGCGGAAGCGGTCGAGATAGAGATAGACCACGGGCGTCGTGTAGAGGGTGAGGGCCTGGCTCACGATCAGGCCCCCTGCGATCGAGATGCCGAGGGGCTGGCGCAGCTCGGCGCCATAGCCGGCGCCAAGGGCGAGCGGCAGCGCCCCCAGGAGGGCCACCATCGTCGTCATCATGATGGGGCGAAAGCGCATCAGGCAGGCCTGATAGATGGCCGCGCGCGAGCTCAGGCCCTGCTCGCGCTCCACCTCGAGCGCGAAGTCGATCATCATGATCGCGTTCTTCTTCACGATGCCGATGAGCAGGATCACGCCGATGAGGGCAATGATGCTGAACTCGATGTTGAAGGCCATCAAGGCCAGAACGGCGCCCACGCCGGCCGAGGGAAGCGTCGAGAGGATCGTGATCGGATGAATGTAGCTCTCATAGAGAATACCGAGCACGATATAGACCGCAGCGAGGGCGGCGAGGATCAGGATCGGCTCGTTCGCCAGCGAGCGCTGGAAGACATTCGCCGTGCCCTGGAAGCCGCCATGAATGGAGGCGGGAACGCCGAGGCGCTGCATGGTCTGGTCGATGGCGGCGACGGCGGTTGACAGGGGCTCCCCCGGCGGCAGGTTGAAGGAGATCGTCACCGCCGCGAATTGGCCCTGATGGTTCACCGCAAGCGGCGTCGCCCCCGGCCCGTAATGGCTGATCGCCGAGAGGGGGATCATGGTCTCCGCCGCCGTGCTGACCGCCGCCCCCGTCGAGGTCGCGCCATGGCCGGTATTGGCGAGCTGATTGAGGCTGAAGTTGCGCGCCGTATCGTTGGCGATGGATGCGGCGCTGGCGCTCGTCGCCGCGCCCGATGTGACGGTGCCGACCACGGCGTTGGTCGCGTGGGTGCCGCTGATGGCACCGCCCGAGGTGCTGACATAAAGGTCCTTGAGCGTCTCCGGGCTTTGCCAATATTGCGGCGCCACCTCCATCACGACATGGTACTGGTTGAGGGGGTTGTAGATCGTCGAGACCTGCCGCTGGCCGAAGGCGTCATAGAGCGTGTTGTCGATCTGGCTCGCCGTCAGGCCGAGCCGCGACGCGGTGGCGCGATCGATGACGAGATCGGTCTCGAGCCCCTTGTCCTCCTGGTCCGAGCTCACATCGGTGAGCTGCGGCACGTGCTGGAGCGCCTCCGTGATCTTGGGCGCCCAGTTCCGCAGCTCGCCCAGATCGTCGCCTTGCAGCGTGTATTGATACTGGGCATTGCTCTGGCGGCCGCCGACGCGGATGTCCTGCACCGCCTGCAGGAACAGCGTCGCCCCCGGGACCACGGCGAGCTTGCGGCGCAGCCGCGCGATGATCTGGTCGGCGGAGAGGCGGCGCTCGGCCAGGGGCTTCAAGGAGACGAAGACGAAGCCGGAATTCGTCCGGCTGCCTCCCGTATATCCCACCACGCTGTCGACGGCGGGATCGCTCCGCACGATCCCGATGAACTGCACAAGCTTCTGCTTCATGAGTTGGAACGAGATGCTCTGATCCGCCTGGATGCCGCCGATGAGGCGCCCGGTGTCTTGCTGGGGAAAGAAGCCCTTGGGCACGACGACGAAGAGATAGACATTGAGACAGACGGTGCCGAGGAGGATGAGCATGGTGAGGCGCGCATGGGCGAGCGCCCAGCCGAGGGAGCGCTCATAGGCGTGCAGCATCGCGTCGAAGGCGCGCTCGCTGGCGCGGGAGAGCCATCCGGGCTGATGATCGGGCTGGCGGCCGAGAAGGCGCGAGCACATCATCGGCGTCGTGGTCAGGGAGACGACGAGGGAGACGAGGATGGCGACCGAGAGCGTGACGGCGAATTCGCGGAAGAGGCGTCCGACGATGCCGCCCATCAGAAGGATGGGCACGAAGACGGCGACGAGGGAGGCGCTCATCGAGAGCACGGTGAAGCTCACCTCGCGCGCCCCCTGAAGCGCCGCCTGCATGCGCGGCATGCCGGCCTCGATGTGCCGCATGATGTTCTCGAGCACGACGATGGCGTCGTCGACCACGAAGCCGGTGGCGATGGTGAGCGCCATCAGGGAGAGATTGTCGAGGCTGTAGCCGAGCAGGTACATCACCCCGAAAGTGCCGATGAGCGATACCATGACGGCGACGCTGGGGATCAGGGTGGCGCGCGCGCTGCGCAGGAAGGCGAAGACCACCAGGATCACCAGGCCCATCGCGATGAGGAGGGTGTGCTGCACCTCCTCGAGGGAGGCGCGGATGGTCGGCGTGCGGTCGAGGGCGACGGTGAGGTCGATGTCGCTCGGGATCGACGCCTTGAGCTCGGGCAAGAGGGCGTTCACGCGGTCGACGGTGTCGATGATGTTGGCGCCGGGCTCCCGATAGAGAATGATGAGGACCGAGGGCTTGCCGTTGGCGAGGCCCTGGTTGCGCAGGTCCTCGACGGAATCGACGACGTCGGCCACGTCCTTCAGCCGCACGGCGGCGCCGTTGCGATAGGCGACGACCAGCGAGCGGTACTGGTCGGCGCGACGGGCTTGATCGTTCGTGTAGATCTGAAAGCGCTGCCCCCCCACCTCAATGGCGCCCTTGGGACTGTTGGCATTCGCCGAGGCGAGGGCGGCGCGCACATCCTCGAGCCCGATACCGTATTTGAAGACGGCGTGGGGATTGATCTCGACGCGCACCGCCGGCAGCGAGCTGCCGCCGACATTCACCTGGCCGATGCCCTCGACCTGGGATAGGCGCTGCTGCAGCACGGTGGCCGCGGAATCGTAGAGCTGGCCCTGGCTCCGCGTATCCGAGGTGAGGGCCAGGATCATGATGGGCGCGTCCGCCGGATTGACCTTGCGATAGGTCGGGTTGCTCCTGAGGCTCGAAGGAAGATCGATGCGCGCTGCGTTGATGGCCGCCTGCACGTCCCGCGCGGCGCCGTTGATGTCGCGATCGAGACCGAACTGCAGGACGATGCGCGCCTGCCCGACGGAGCTCGTTGAGGTCATCTCCGAGACGTCCGCGATCTGGCCGAGATGGCGCTCGAGGGGTGTCGCGACGCTCGTCGCCATCACCTCGGGGCTGGCGCCCGGGAGCTGGGCCTGCACGAGGATGGTGGGGAAGTCCACCTGCGGCAGCGGCGAGACCGGCAGCAGGAAATAGGCGACCGCCCCCGCGAGCGCCACGCCGAGGGTCAGGAGCGTGGTTGCGACCGGGCGGTTGATAAAGGGGGCCGCGAGGTTCATGGCGCCATTCCCTCGGGCGTGGCGGCGCCGGCGTCGCCCCTCAGCCGCCGGGCGAGGCGGTCGAAGGCGAGGTAGATCACTGGGGTCGTGAACAGGGTCAGGAGCTGGCTCACGATGAGGCCGCCGACGATGGTGATGCCGAGGGGGTTGCGCAGCTCGGAGCCGGTGCCGCTGCCCAGCATGAGCGGAAGCGCTCCGAGGAGCGCCGCCATCGTCGTCATCAGGATCGGGCGAAAGCGCAGCAGGCAGGCCTGGTGGATCGCCTCGCGCGGCGGCTTGCCCTCGACGCGCTCCGCCTCGAGCGCGAAGTCGATCATCATGATGGCGTTCTTCTTGACGATGCCGATGAGCAGCACGATGCCGATGATGGCGATGATGTCGAGATCGTCCCCGGCGATCATGAGCGCGAGCAGGGCGCCCACGCTTGCGGTCGGCAGCGTCGAGAGAATGGTGATGGGGTGGATGAAGCTCTCGTAGAGCACGCCGAGGACGATATAGACGGTGACGATCGCCGCCAGGATGAGCAGCAGCTCGTTGGCGAGCGACTTCTGGAAGGCAAGCGCTGCGCCTTGGAAGCTCGTCATCACGCTGACGGGAAGGCCGATTTGCTTCTCGGCCTGCTGAATCGCCGTCACCGCGTCGCCGAGGGAGGCGCCGGGGGCGAGGTTGAAGGAGATCGTCGTCGCCGGGAACTGCGCCAGGTGGTTGATCTCGAGAGGAGCCGGCTGCACAGTGAACTTGGCGATCGCCGCGAGCGGCACCTGGCCGCCCCCCGAGGAGGGAAGGTAGATCGAGCCCAGGGACTTGATGGAGCTCTGGAGCGTCGGGTCGGCCTCGAGGATCACACGATACTGGTTCGATTGCGTGAAGATCGTCGAGACGATGCGCTGGCCGAAGGCGTCGTAGAGGGCGTTGTCGACGGTTGCCGGCGTGATGCCGAAGCGCCCGGCCGTGTCGCGGTCGATGGTGATATAGACGGAGAGACCCTGGTCCTCGAGGTTGCTCGCGACGTCGGCGAGCTGGGGCAGGCGGCGCAGGGCCTCGACCAACTTCGGCTCCCATGCCGAGAGCTCGTCGGGATTGGCATCCTCGAGCACGAATTGATACTGGGTGCGGCTCACGCTGGTGTCGATGGTGAGATCCTGCACCGGCTGCATATAGAGGGAGACGCCCTGCACGTCGGCGGTTTCCGCCTGCAGGCGGCGGATAATTGCGCTCGCGCTGAGGCTGCGCTCGTCCCGCGGCTTGAGATTGATGAGGAAGCGGCCGCTGTTGAGGGTGACATTGCTGCCGTCGACGCCGATGAAGGACGACAGGCTCTCGACATCGGGATCGCGCAGGATCGCCGCGGCGAGGGCCTGCTGATGCTCGGCCATCGCTGCATAGGAGGTGGATTGCGCCGCCTCGGAGATGCCCTGGATCAGGCCCGTGTCCTGGACGGGGAAGAAGCCCTTGGGGATGGCGAGATAGAGGCCCGCCGTGACGGCGAGGGTGGCGAGCGCGACGAGGAGGGTGAGCTTCTCGTGATCGAGCACCCAGGTGAGCAGCCGCCCGTATTCCTCGATCAGCCGGTCGAAATAGCGCTTCATCTTGCGATTGAGCGCGGTCTCCTCGGCCTCGGCGCGCCGGCGCAGGAGCTTCGCGCACATCATGGGAACGAGGGTGAGGGAGACGACGGCCGAGATCAGGATGGTGACGGCGAGGGTGATGGCGAACTCCCGGAAGAGGCGCCCCACCACGTCGCCCATGAAGAGGAGGGGAATCAGCACCGCGATCAGGGAGATCGTCAGCGAGACGATGGTGAAGCCGATTTGCTCGGAGCCCTTGAGCGCCGCTTCGAGGGGCGGGTCGCCCTGCTCGACGAAGCGCGCGATGTTCTCGATCATCACGATGGCGTCATCGACGACGAAGCCCGTGGCGATGGTGAGGGCCATCAGCGAGAGGTTGTTGAGGCTGAAGCCGGCGAGATACATGACGCCGAAGGTGCCGACGAGGGAGAGCGGCACCGAGAGGCTGGGAATGACGGTGGCCGGAAGATTGCGGAGGAAGAGAAAGATCACCAGGACGACGAGGGCGACGGCAAGGACGAGCTCGAGCTCGACGTCGTGCACCGAGGCGCGGATCGTCGTGGTGCGGTCGGTGAGGACGGCGATATCGACGGCTCCCGGAAGGGCGCCCTTGAGCGCCGGCAGCAGGGCCTGGATGCCGTTCACCACCTGGATGACATTGGCGCCCGGCTGACGCTGGATGTTGAGGATCACGGCGGGCTGCGTGTTCATCCAGGCGCCGAGCTTGGTGTTCTCGGCGCTGTCCGCGACGGTCGCCACGTCGGAGAGGCGCACGGGCGCGCCGTTCTTGTAGGCGATCACCAGGTCGAGATAGTCGGCCGCGCTCTTGAGCTGGTCGTTGGCGTTGATCGTGTAAGAGCGTGTGGGCCCGTCGAAATTGCCTTTCGGCGTATTGACGTTGGCGTTGCCGATGGTGGTGCGCAGATCGTCGATGTTGAGCCCGTAGGCGGCAAGCGCCATCGGATTGGCCTGGATGCGCACGGCCGGGCGATGCCCGCCGCTGATGCTGACGAGCCCGACGCCGGGAAGCTGGGAGATCTTCTGCGCGAGGCGCGTATCGGCGAGGTCCTCGACCTCCGTCAGCGGCAAGGTCTTCGACATCACCGCCAGAGTGAGGATGGGGGCGTCGGCGGGATTGACCTTGGCGTAGATGGGCGGGGCCGGGAGGTCCGAGGGCAGCAGATTGCCGGCCGCGTTGATCGCCGCCTGCACCTCCTGCTCGGCGACGTCCAGGCTGAGATCGAGGCTGAACTGGAGCGTAATCACCGAGGCGCCGGCCGAGCTCGTCGATGTCATCTGGTTGAGCCCCGGCATCTGGCCGAACTGGCGCTCGAGGGGGGCCGTCACCGAGGAGGTCATGACGTCGGGGCTGGCGCCCGGATAGAAGGTCTGCACCTGGATGGTCGGGTAGTCGACCTCCGGCAGCGCCGAGAGGGGCAGGAAGCCGAAGGCGACGCCGCCGACCAGGAGGATGGCGATCATCAGCAGGGTCGTCGCCACCGGGCGCAGGATGAAGGGGCGCGACGGGCTCATGCCGCGGGGCTCCGGTCCGGGTGGCGAAGCGATCGCGTCATGGGCGTTTCGATCGCTTGCTCCCTTGGCCCGTATTGGGAGCCGCACCGGCCGGCGGGATGGCGGCGCCATTGCCGGGGGTGCTGGGCAGTGTCACCTGCGCCCCTTCGCGCAGCTTGTCGGCGCCATCGACGACCACCTTGTCGCCCGGCTGAAGCCCCGATTCGATGGCGACGGTCTCCCCCTGGGACGGGCCCAGCTTGACCGGCCGAACCGTGACGGTGCTATCCGGCTTGATCAGATAGACATAGGTGCCCGGCGCCCCGCGCTGCACTGCGGAGCTCGGGACCACCACTCCTGCGTGGAGCACGTTGACGAGGAGGCGGATGTTGACGAACTGGTTGGGGAAGAGGCTCTCGTCCTCGTTGTCGAACTGCGCCTTCAGCTTCACCGTGCCCGTCGTGATGTCGATCTGGTTGTCGACCGTCTGCAGCTTGCCCGTGGCAAGCCTGGTGGTGTTGCTGCGGTCATAGGCGGCGACCTCGAGGGTGGCGCCCGCGCGCAGGCGCTTCATGATCGCCGGCAGGTCGTCTTCCGGCAGGGTGAAGACGACGCTGATGGGCTGAAGCTGGGTGATGACCACGATACCGGCCGTATCGCTCGTCTGCACGTAATTGCCGGGATCGACGAGGCGCAGCCCGACGCGGCCCGTCACCGGGGCGGTGATGTGGCAATAGGCGAGGTTCAGCTTGGCGTTGTCGACCTGGGCCTGATCGACGGTCACGGTGCCCTGGTACTGGTGGACGAGATATTGCTGGGTGTCCAATTGCTGCCGCGCGATGGAGTCCTGCCTCACCAGAGTCTGGTAGCGCGCGAGGTCGATCTCGGCGTTCTTGAGCAGGGCCTGGTCCCGCTGGAGCTGGCCTTGCGCCTGCTCGAGGGCGAGCTGATAGGGGCGCGGGTCGATCTGGGCGAGGAAGTCTCCCTTATGGACGAGCTGCCCCTCCTGGAAGGCGATCTGGGTCAGCTGACCGTTGATCTGCGTGCGGACCGTGACGGTGGCGAGGGGCGTCACGGTGCCCAGACCATCATAGGTGATGTCGATGTCGCCCGGCTTCGCCACGTCGGCCACCACGGGCATGGCGCCGCTCACGGCGAAGCGGCCGGGGCGCGGCGGCTGCGCCGGGCGCGGGCGGGCGATCCAGGCGATGGCCGCGAGCACCAGGAGGACGACGGCAATTCCGACGATGCGCCCGCGGGTCCAGCGCCGCTCCCGCGGGCGCCGCGGCTCGGCGGCGCGGCTCTCCCGCACCTCGCGCGGCTGGTCGTTCCGCTCGTTCATAGGCCGTCCTCGGGCCGGCGGCGGCGCCGCAGGGGAGAGTTGAAGCGCGGCATGGGGAAGAGCTTACCTATTCGGCCGTCCTGAGCGAAGGCCGGCCCTGCCGTCGCCGCAGGCGGTGCCTGCAGGCCGGGCCAGGGTCTCGCCAGCCCGCACCGCGAGACGGTTGCCTGGGTATGCCGGCTGGTCCGGCGGTGATTCTCGGGATCGGCAAGGCTCCACCTCTGGCCGCGACGGCGCTGCGGCGTTGACGGCCAAGTCCATGACTTGAAACGAAGCGCGCCGCCAAACCTTGCGGTCGGCGGCGCCCTTGGTCGTTAACTTTCTTGCCCGAAGGTACTGGCGGCTAGGCGTCGTAGACCTGCACGCGCAGCGGCCGGCCCATGGAGGGGCAGGCGCTGAGGCCGCAAAGCGTGTCGGTGCGGGCGACGAAGTCGATATAGTCGCCGGGCTTGCTCTTGCCGTCGACGGTCTTAAAGGTCTTGCTGCCGAAATCGTAGTCGAGGGTCTGGAACAGGTTGAGCGGGTCGGGAATGTTCTCCGGCGCGATCGACCAGGGCGCGAGAGCCTTCTGGAGCACCTCGTAGCAACCGAAGCTCGGCACGCCGAGCGGCCCGCCGACACGCATCCCGCGCGAGCTGAAGCCCTGATAATCCTTGTTGGCGAAGTTCGCGAAGACCCAGGCGCTGCACATGCCGTATTGCAGGTCGTGGATGCCGTAGGTGTCCTCGACGATGCTCAGAAGCACGTTGTTGTCGCGCGAATAGAGATGGTGGCCGGTCGTGATCATCAGCCGGCCCTGATTGGCCTTGGTCCGCGCCTGGCTGAAGCGCTCCCTGACATTGTTCGCGTTGAAGCAGACGAAATCGCCGATGGCGCTGCCTTCGACATCGGTGATGCGGATGCGCTGGTCTTTCTTGACGACCCAGGCGCCGCCTTGCCGGCCCGGGACGACGACATCGGTGACGATCTTCATCGGCGCTCCTCCCCTTGTTCCTGGCGCTGCTGTATAGGCCGCGGCGGGTCGCTGTCAATCGCGTCGGCCGGCGAGCGGCTTGCGCAAGCGGGTGAAACGGGGTTCCCTCCCGCGCGACAATTCCTTATCGTCGCAGACGCGCTTCGCGTCGGCCTCGCTCGCCGCGTCGCGGCCGGGCAGCGCCCGGCGATGAACTGGGGAAGGGATTGTCCATGCCGGCGACGCCTCATGCCGAGCGCCACTTCACGGCGTCCGCGGCGGTCCGCGACATCGTGATCGGAATGGCGGACGGCCTCACCGTGCCCTTCGCGCTGGCGGCCGGCCTGTCGGGAGCGATGACGGACAGCACCATCGTCGTGATCGCCGGCCTCGCCGAGATCGCCGCAGGCGCGATCGCCATGGGGCTCGGCGGGTATCTCGCGGCGCGCACCGATCAGGAGCACTATCGCTCGGAATACGCGCGCGAGATCGCCGAGACGAAGAGCATTCCGGAAGAGGAGCGCCGCGAGGTGGCGGCGATCTTCCGGGAATACGGGCTCGCCGGCGGGGAGCTCGAGGCGGTGGTGAAGGCGATCTCGCGCGAGCCCAAGCGCTGGGTGGATTTCATGATGCGCTTCGAGCTCGGGCTCGAGCGCCCCGATCCGCGCCGCGCGCCGGTCAGCGCTCTTACCATCGGGGCGTCCTACGTCGTCGGCGGAATCATCCCGCTGCTGCCCTATATGGTCGTCGCGAGGATCGGCGCGGCCTTCGTCGTCTCGGTCATCGTCACGCTGCTCGCCCTGCTGATCTTCGGCGGGATCAAGAGCAAGCTCACCGGCGCGCCCTGGCTGCGCGGCGGTGTTCAGACCATGACGATCGGCGCGGCGGCGGCGGCGGCGGCCTATGTCATCGCCCGCGCGATCGTGTGAGGGGAAGCGCAGAGCATGGCGGCAAAGGCAACAGCGCTTGACATCCTCTCCTTCGGCGAGGCGATGGTCGAGTTCAACGCCGCCGGCCCGGCGCGCGACGGCGCCACCTATGTGCAGGGCTATGGCGGCGATACCTCCAACGTCGTCATCGCCGCGGTCCGCCAGGGCGCCCGCGCCGGCTATCTCACCGCCCTCGGCGCCGATCTCTTCGGCGACGCGCTTCTCGAGCTCTGGCGGCGCGAAGGCGTCGACACCACCCATGTGATCCGGCGCGACGATGCCGCGACCGGCATCTATTTCGTCACCCATGACCGCGACGGGCACCAATTCACCTATTACCGCGCCGGCTCCGCCGCGAGCCGGGTGACGCCGGCCGACGTCTCCGCGGCCGCCATCGCCGGAGCCCGCATCCTCCACCTCTCCGGGATCAGCCAGGCGATCAGCGAAAGCGCCGCGGCGACGGCGGCCGAGGCCATCGCCCAGGCGCGCGCGCACGGGGTGAAGGTGTCCTACGATCCCAATCTGCGGCTCAAGCTCTGGCCGCTCGCGCGCGCCCGCGCGGTGATCGATGCGACGGTCGCCCTGGCGGATATCGTGCTGCCGAGCCTCGAGGATGCGCGTACTCTCACCGGGCGCGAGGGAGCCGACGAGATCCTCGACCACTATCTCGGGCTCGGGGCGCCGCTCGTCGCCTTGAAGCTGGGGCGGGAGGGCTGCCTGATCGGCACCGCCCAGGCGCGCCGCCGTCTGCCCGGCCACCGCGTCCAGACCGTCGACGCCACGGGGGCGGGCGACGCTTTCGTCGGCGCCTTTCTCGCGCGCCTTGCCATGGGCGATAATCCTCTCGCGGCGGCCGCCTATGCCAATGCCGCGGCGGCGCTGTCGACGACGGGGTATGGCGCCGTCGCCCCCATTCCGAGCCGCGCCGCCGTCGAGCGCCTCCTCGCCGAGGCCGGCAGCCGGGTTGCGTCCTGAGGAGAGCCGCCATGGCCGACAGCATCCACTCGCAATCGCCCGAGGTCGCGGCGATCCTCGCGCGCGCCCCCGTCATCCCCGTGCTCACCGTGGACGACACCGAGCGGGCGGTGGCGCTGGCGCGGGCGCTTGTCGCCGGCGGATTGAGCGTCATCGAGATCACCTTGCGCACGGGCAGGGCCTTGGAGGCGGCGCGGGCGATCATCGGCGAGGTCGAAGGGGCCGTCGTCGGGATCGGCACCGTGCTGTCGCCCCGGCAGATGCACGAGAGCCGCGCCGCCGGGGCGCGCTTCGCCGTCAGCCCGGGGGCGACCTTGGCCCTCCTCGAGGCCGCGGCGGCCGCGGGCCTGCCTTATCTACCCGGCGCCGCCACGGCGTCGGAGGTCATGGCGCTCCTGGCGCGCGGCTATCGGCATCTCAAGTTCTTCCCCGCCGAGAATGCCGGAGGGGTCGCCGCCCTGCGCGCCCTGGCAGCACCCTTCCGCGATGTCCGCTTCTGCCCGACGGGCGGCATCGACGCGATGAAGGCGCCGGCTTATCTGGCTCTCCCCAATGTCATGGCGGTGGGGGGATCCTGGGTGGCGCCGGCGGACCGCGTCGCGGCCGGCGACTGGGCGCACATCACCGCCCTGGCGCGCGCGGCGGCGGCTTTGGCGCGCCAGGTCCTGGTGGCCTGAGCGCCGGCGCCCCGCACCGCTTCGGAAGCCCGAAACGAGACGGGCCGCCCGGCATTCCGGGCGGCCCGATCCTCAAAGGCGTGGCGGGATCGATTACATCCCGAGCGCGGCCTTGGTCGCCTTGTCGACGTGGCCGGTGGCCTTGAGGCCATGGGCCTGCTGGAAGCTCTTGAGGGCGGCGCGGGTCTTCGGGCCCATCTTGCCGTCGACGGTCAGGCTGGCGCCCTGCTTGTTGAGGGCGTCCTGGAGGCTCTTCACCGAGGCGCTGCCGGCCTTGTGGTGCATCTTGTGATGCGCCGCCGCGTGGTGCTTGGTCGCGGCGTGGGCGGGCGTCACGGTGATCGGGGCGGCAAGCGCGCCGCCGAGAAGAAGGGCAGCGGCAAACATAGCGATGCGGGTGGTCGTCTTCATTCTTAAGCTCCTGTTATATGCTCGTATTGCAACGAGGCCTGTAGGGCGCACCATACTACAAATAAAGAGATTTGTATGCGGCCAAGCGAATGGCGCGGAGATTAATTCCTCGTAAGGTTTCTCAGCCGTTCTTCGCGCGATGGGCCTTGACCTGGGCCAGCGCTCCCATGCGGACCAGGGCGAGATCGCCCGCCCCCACCACGAGGTCATAGCCCCGGTCGAACAGGTCCTGCCAGCCATAGGGGCCGAAAGGCACCGCGGCGAGGCGCTTGCCCGCGGCCTTGATCGCCGTCTCGGCGCGCTCGAGCAGCGCCATCACCTCGGGATCGTCGAAGCGGCTCGGCTTGCCGATGCTCGAGGCGAGATCGTTGGGCCCGATGAAGAGGACGTCGACTCCCTCGACCTGGGCGATCTCGGGGATGTTCTCGACGGTCTTGACCGTCTCCACCTGGCACATGATGAGGAGCTGCTCATGGGCGGTGTCGAGATATTTGCGCTGGCTCAGCCCGAAATCGGCGCCGCGGATGCCGCCCGTGGCGTTGCCGCGGATGCCGTAGGGCGGGAAGCGGCAAGCGGCGACGGCGGCGCGCGCCTGCTCCGCCGTCTCGACCATGGGGATCATCACGCCCTCGATGCCGATATCGAGGGCGCGCTTGAGATAGACGGGGTCGTTCCACGGCACGCGCATCATCACCGTGGTGCCGCTCGCACTCACCGCCTGGATCAGGCTGATCGCGCTGACGAAGCTCCCCGGTGCATGCTCGTGGTCGATGATGGCGAAATCGAAGCCGGCATAGCCGATGAGCTCGGCGGCGAGGATCCCCTCGCCCTGGAGCCAGCAGCCGAGGACCTTCTTGCCCTCGGCGAGGCGCTTCTTGGCCGTGTTCTCGCGATACATTTGGAGGTTCCCATGGGTGAGGCGCGTGATGAGGGGCGCGATTATGGCGAAGCCGCGCGATCCCGTCAGCCCCCTTGTGCGGAGATGACGCGCGAGTCGCCAACGGAACGGCAATGGGCTTGACGGAGATGCGCCGGCCGGTCGAAATGCTGGCGAGTCGCGACGGCAAGCTTCGGGAGGTATGCGTGGCGGCGACGACGATGCTCAACGGCGCCGAGCTGGTGCTCGATCCCTCCGGTGCTCTTTGGTGGCCCGAGCAGAGCACGCTCGCGGTCGCCGATCTCCATCTCGCGAAGGGCTCCGCTTTGGCCGGGCGGTCGAAGCTGCTGCGGCCCGGGGAGACGCGCGCGACCATCGAGCGCCTCGCCGTCGTGCTGCGGCGCTACCGGCCGCGGCGCGTCGTCGTGCTGGGCGACGGCTTTCACGAGCGCCATGCGCGGTCGCGGCTGAACCTCGTCGATGGGGAGCGTCTTGCCGGCCTCATCGGCGAGCACGAATGGGTCTGGGTCGCTGGCGCCCATCCTGGCGATGCGCCGGCGCCGCTCGGCGGCCGGACGGTCGCCGAGCTCGACCTCGACGGCCTCGTCTTCCGCTGCGAGCCCGGCGAGCTCGGCGACGGCGAAGTCTGCGGCGGCTTCCATCCCAAGGCGGCGATTCGCGTCCGGGGTCGCCGCATCTCCGGCCGCTGCTTCGTCACCGACGGGCTGCGCCTCATCCTTCCTGCCTTCGGGGCCTATACGGGCGGGCTCGATGCGCGCGATCCGATGATCGCCGAGCTCTTCGGCGATGCGGTGCGCGTCTATCTCATCGGAAGGAACGCCATCTATCTCTTTCCCGTCGACCGCCTCGAGCCGGCGCGGCGCATCGAGGATGTCGCCCTCGCGCGCCAGTCCGCCCCCTGAGCGCGCGCAACGCCAGAGCATGACGTCACGCTCTAAGGTCGCTCGCGCCGGAAATCGACGGGCTTGCCGTCCGGCCAGACGAGATGGGCTTGAAGCAGAAGCCCGTCGGGCCCGTACCACAGCTCGCGCACGAGATCGCCGCTCACGCTGACGTGGCGCGCGGCGATGTCGCCTTGATCGGTGGCGACCGGCTGCTCGGCGCCGATGGCGAAGCGCACGGCAAGGAGATTGCCGCTGATCACGTCGATGAGCATCGGAGCGGTGGTCATATCGATGCTCCACAGGGTGGAAGGACAGACGCCGGGGGGTGCGACGAAGCGCCCGACCGGTCCGTCCACGACGAGTCCCCGGGCTTCCGTCTCCGCCGAAAGATTCGAGACCTTGTCGTTGTCGTTGGTGAAGGCGTCCAGCTCGAGAAGCCGTCCGCCGCGCCACACTTCCCGGCCGCGATGGATGAAGCGGTGCAAGGCGATGATGCCGAAGCTGTCCGCCGCCTGGATCTCGTCCTCGACGATGAGATCGCCCCGGCGATGGCGCAGCGTCATGACATCGGTGCCGATTTTGCGACCGTCGCGCCAGATGCCCCAGCGGAGCGTGCCGTCGGGGGCATCCACGGCGCGCGCCGGAGCCGCAGCGGCGCAGAGCAGGAGTGCCGCCATTGCGCAAAGGACGAGATGGCGACGGCGGCATGGAAACCGCTGCGCGGCGGCGGGCGCCGCCGAGCCGGAGCTCACTTCAGGATCCATTCGGCGATCGAGCCGTCGCGGCCGCGCGCGCGCATTTTGACCCAGCGTCCTTGCGCATCGTACCAGAGGTCCCGCGGCTGCGGGCCTTCGAGGCGATAATGGGTCGCGGTGATCCGCCGCCCCGCGGCTTCGATGGTCTCCTCTCCGACCGCAGTGGCGGCGGCGACGACGGGCTTGCCGGTCACCGTGTCGAAGAGCGGGCCCCGCTTTACCATGGCCGCGTCCCAATAGCCGATCGGCAGGCTGTCGGCGGGAAGCGTCCATGTCGCAGCGCCCGAGGTGACGGTGATCCCGCCCGGGCCGGCGGCGCCGGAATTGTCGTAGAGCTCGCCGTCATTGTTCGTATGGCTGGCGAAGGCGATGAGGCGCCCGCCCTGCCAGGTCTCCTCGCGCTGCTGGGTGTAGCGGAAGACGGTCACGAACATCGCGTCCACCTTGATCGAGACGTCGATGTCGACGATCAGCTTGCCGCCGTCATGGCGGAACGTCACGTCATGGTGGCCGATGACGCTGCCGTTGCGCATCACCGTGAAGCTGAGATTCCGGTCGGGCGCGGTCGCATCCTGCGCGGCAGCGCCTTGCGCCGAGAGGCCGCCGGCCAGCGCCGCGGCGATCCACAGCGCCGCGCGCCACGCTCTTCCCTGTGCCCGTGGCATTGTCGTTCCTTGGTTTCCGGCGCGGGATCTCGTCGCGATGCCGTGCCTTGCAGTGTTGGGCGCCGCGACGCTACGAGGGCCGCACCCGGCCGTCAAGCGCCGAGGCCCGCGCATGCTTTCCGCCCAGCGCGGCACCGGTGTAGACTCGACGCCATGAAGCAGCGCCACGGCGTGCGACCGGCCCCGAGGCCTCCCGATCCCTTCGGCAAGGCGCGTCATAACCATCATGACTGCCTGGTGGCCGCGGTCGATACCGCGGAGCGCCTCTGCGCGCTGCGCGGCGTGCGCCTCACCCCGCTGCGTCGGCGCGTCCTCGAGCTGATCTGGCGCAGCCACGACCCGATCGGCGCCTATGCGGTCCTCGACGCCTTGCGCGAGGGTGGCCGCTCGGCGGCGCCGCCGACCGTATATCGGGCCCTCGAATTCCTGACCGAGCAGGGCTTCGTGCACCGCATCGAGTCGCGCAACGCCTATGTCGGCTGCGCCGAGCCCGAGCATGGCCATGCCAGCCAGTTCCTCATCTGCGGCCGCTGCGGGGCGGCGACCGAGCTCAAGGACGGCGGCATCCAGGGGGCGATCGGCGCCGATGCGCGCCGGCTCGGCTTCCAGGTGCAGCATGTCATGATCGAGGCGATCGGGCTCTGCCCGAGCTGCAGCGCAGCCCGGGCTGCCGGCGTCAGCCGGGCCGGGCGCGGAGCTCGTGGGCCGTCCACAAGGCGAGGGTGAAGAGCGTCAGGGCGCCGGCCTGATGGGCCGCCGCGAGCGGCACCGGCACGACGAGCAGCAGCGTCGAGACGCCGAGCGAGAACTGCACGAAGACCATCAGCAGGAGGAGGTTGCGCGCAAGCCGCGCGCGCGGCGGCAAGGCCAGGCCCCGGGTCGAGAGCCAGAATAGGACCACGAGCAGCACGGTGGTCATCGCCAGGATGCGGTGATCGAACTGCACCGTCATGATGTCCGCGAAGAAGTTCGCGATGAAAGGCGACTGGCTGAACAAGCCGTCGGGGATCAGCTTGCCGTCCATGAGCGGGAAGGTGTTGTAGATCAGCCCCGCATGGAGGCCGGCGACGAAGGCCCCCGAGATCATCACGAAGAAGACCCAGCCCGCGAGGAGGCGCGCCCGCGCAAAGGCGCGCCGCGATGCCGGCGCCGCCGCGGCCTCCGGGACGAGGAGGTCGAGGGCGATCCACAGCATGGCGCCATAGATGACGAGGGCCATGGCGAGATGGGCGGCCAGGCGATACTGGCTCACCGAGGGGCGGTCGACGAGCCCGCTCTCCACCATGAACCAGCCGAGCGCGCCCTGGAGCGCGCCGAGGACGAAGAGCAGCGCCAGCCGGGGCGCGAGGCGGCGCTCGATCCGCCCGCGCAGCAGGAAATAGAGAAAGGGCCCGAGGAAGGCGAGGCCGATGAGGCGGCCCCAGAGGCGGTGGACGTATTCCCACCAGAAGATGGCCTTGAAGTCGGCGAGCGACATGCCCCGGTTGTCGATAAGGTATTGGGGCGTGTGCTTGTAGAGGTCGAACTGCGCCTGCCAATCCTGATGCGTGAGCGGCGGGATGACGCCCATGATCGGCTTCCATTGGACGATGGAGAGGCCCGAGAGGGTGAGGCGCGTGATGCCGCCGATCACCACCATGGCGAAGATCATGGCGCAGCAGAGGAGCAGCCAGCGCCCGACCGCGCGGTCATTGGCGGCGCTGCGCACCGGGGCGAGGGCGAGGCTGAGCTGGGACATGGCGGCCATTTCGCTGCAGGCGGCGCGCCGATCCGTTGCGGCGCCGCGGCGGCCCAAGGTGCCGGGTCGCGGCCGCGGCCGCAAGAGGCTGCGCCAATCCGTCGCGCCGCGCCTTATCTTGCGCCGCCCCTCGCGGCGCGGCGGCGCCGCTCAGTGCAGCTTCAGCTCGCAATTGGCGAAGCGCATCTCCCGGGCGCCCACGAGCCGGGTGTTGCAGATGCGGACCGAATGGAGGCGGCCCTCAAGGTTGCGCTCCCAGAACTCGAGGAAGCGGCGCAGCACCGGGAAATTCGGGCTGATATCCACCTGCTGCCAGATGAAGCTCTGCAGCACCGCCGGGAAATCTGGCAGGTGATAGAGGATCTCGGCCGTGGTCAGGCGGTAGTCCTTGAGGATCAATCCGGTTGCGCTCATGCCTCGCACCTCGTGTCGTTGAGCCACGCGACAGCTTAATTTACATCCGAGTCGTGAAGAAAAAGTCAACAGAATCAAGCGATTAGCAGCAAGTTTCGGAGATTGCTGCCAGGCGCGAAAAAAGCAAGGGGCTTGCGATGAAAGTGCTGGCACTCATCGATCAGGAGTGCTAACAAGGCGCCACATTCTCACGACCGTCCTGTCTAACGGAGGTTCTTATGAAGTTCAGGCCGTTGCACGACCGCGTCCTGCTCCGCCGCGTCGAGCAGGAGCAGAAGACCGCGGGCGGAATCATCATTCCCGACACCGCCAAGGAGAAGCCCATGGAGGGCGAGGTGATCGCCGTCGGACCCGGGACCCGGGACGAGAGCGGCAAGCAGCACGCCCTCGACGTCAAGGCCGGCGACCGCGTGCTGTTCGGCAAGTGGTCCGGCACCGAGGTCAAGATCGACGGTGAGGAGCTTCTCATCGTGAAGGAGTCGGACATCATGGGCATCATCGAGGGCGGCAAGGCCAGCAAGTCGAAGGCGGCCTGACGACCTCGCAACAGATTTGCTCGGATCGCGATTTGAAGGAGAGATACAACTATGCCAGCTAAGGACGTGAAATTCAGCGGCGACGCGCGCGCGCGCCTGCTGCGCGGCGTCGACATCCTCGCCGATGCGGTGAAGGTGACGCTCGGGCCCAAGGGCCGCAACGTGGTGCTCGACAAGTCGTTCGGCGCGCCGCGCATCTCCAAGGACGGTGTCACCGTCGCCAAGGAGATCGAGCTTTCCGACAAGTTCGAGAACATGGGTGCGCAGATGCTGCGCGAGGTCGCGAGCAAGACCTCCGACATCGCGGGCGACGGCACCACGACGGCCACCGTCCTCGCCCAGGCCATCGTGCGCGAGGGGATTAAGGCGGTGACTGCGGGCATGAACCCGATGGATCTCAAGCGCGGCATCGATCGCGCCGTCGAGGCCGTCGTCGAGGACGTGAAGAAGCGCGCCAAGAAGGTCTCGGGTCATGCCGAGATCGCCCAGGTCGGCACCATCTCGGCCAATGGCGAGCGCGAGATCGGCGAGATGATCGCCCAGGCCATGGAGAAGGTCGGGAACGAGGGCGTGATCACGGTCGAGGAGGCGAAGTCGCTCTCGACCGAGCTCGAGGTGGTCGAGGGCATGCAGTTCGACCGCGGCTATCTCTCGCCCTACTTCGTCACCAACGCCGACAAGATGGTCTGCGAGCTCGAGAACCCCTACATCCTGCTGCACGAGAAGAAGCTCTCGAACCTCCAGGCCATGCTGCCCGTGCTCGAGGCGGTGGTGCAGTCGGGCCGGCCGCTCCTGGTCGTCGCCGAGGACGTCGAGGGCGAGGCCCTCGCCACGCTCGTCGTCAACAAGCTGCGCGGCGGGCTCAAGGTGGCGGCGGTGAAGGCGCCGGGCTTCGGCGATCGCCGCAAGGCCATGCTCGAGGACATCGCCATCCTCACCGGCGGCGAGGTCATCAGCGAGGATCTCGGCATCAAGCTCGAGAACGTCAGCCTCAACATGCTCGGCAAGGCGAAGAAGGTCATCCTGACCAAGGACGAGACCACCATCGTCGACGGCTCGGGCAAGAAGTCGGACATCCAGGCCCGCTGCGGCCAGATCCGCACCCAGATCGAGGAGACCACCTCCGACTACGACCGCGAGAAGCTGCAGGAGCGGCTGGCCAAGCTCGCGGGCGGCGTTGCGGTGATCCGCGTCGGCGGGGCCACCGAGGTCGAGGTGAAGGAGCGCAAGGACCGCGTGGATGACGCCATGCACGCGACCCGCGCGGCCGTCGAGGAGGGTGTGGTTCCCGGCGGCGGGGCGGCGCTTCTCTATGCCAGCCGCGTCCTTGCAAAGATCCAGCCCGACAACGACGACCAGCGTCACGGCATCGAGATCATCCGCCGCGCCCTCCAGGCGCCGGTGCGCCAGATCGCCGAGAACGCCGGCGTCGACGGCTCCGTCGTGGTCGGCAAGATGCTGGAGAGCAAGGACACCAACTTCGGCTTCGATGCGCAGAACGACAAGTATGTCGACATGATCAAGGCGGGCATCATCGACCCGACCAAGGTCGTGCGCACGGCGCTGCAGGACGCCGCCTCCGTGGCGGGCCTTCTCATCACGACCGAGGCCATGGTCGCCGAGCGGCCGGAGAAGAAGGCGGCGCCGGCGATGCCGGGCGGGCCGGGCGGCATGGGCGACATGGACTTCTAAGCCCGTCGCTCATTACGCCGAAAAGCTATGGGGCCGCCCGCGGGCGGCCCCATTCTTTTGTGCTCTCCGAAGCCGGGCGCCGCTCAGAGCGTGAGGTGGCGGACGCGGGCGGCGCGCTCGATCGCCGCGGCGGCCAGGCGCTCGATTCCCAGGCGGTCGCGGATCAACTCGAGGAGGCGCAGCTCCTCCTGGGAGGCTTGGCCGTCGGCGGCGACGACGTCGCAGGCGAGCGCATAGGCCGTCTCGCGCAGCTTCGCGGGCAGGTTGCGCTTGATCGCCGCAAGCGCCCGGTCGAGCCCCTTGGGATCGGCGAGCAGCCCCGCGCATTCCCGCGCCACCGCGGGCAGGCGGTCGCGGTCGAAATCCTTGAAGACGGGCAGGTAGCTGACGATCTCGCCGATCGTGCGCAGCTCCGCGTCGGTCATGTCGTCATCCGCGGCCGAGGCCAGCACCATCGTGTAGATGAGCGCGTCGTGGTGATTCGTCATGGGGGTCCTTTCCGCCAGGGGAAGGCCGACTTAAGCCGAGAGCGCGCCGGCGCGTCAAGCGCGCCGGCGCGCCTCGATGGGCTCAAGGCAATGCTTGCTATACTCATCGCAACTGCCATCCGTTGCACCGGGCTTCCGGCTCCGCAGTGCGGACGATCGTCGGCTAGCCGCCCCGCGCACCTTCGAGGAATTCGCGCGTCTGCGCCACCGCCTCGGCGAGGCCGAGGCGCGCCACGGCGACCCCCGGCGGGAAGGCGCCCGCAAGTCGCGAGGGCATCATCGGGTCGAGCAGCACGAAGACGCCCATGTCGTCGGCGCGGCGCACGAGGCGGCCGAAGGCCTGCTTCAGGCGCAGCCGCGTGATCATGTCCTCGTAGCGGCGGCCGCCGAAGGCCGCCTTGCGGGCGCGGTGGAGAAGGTCGGGGCGCGGCCAGGGCACGCGGTCGAAGACGATGAGCCGCAGCGAGCGGCCGGGCACGTCGACGCCGTCGCGCACCGCGTCGGTGCCGAGCAGGCAGGCATCCGCCTCGGCGCGGAAGATGTCGATCAGGGTCGAGGTGTCGAGGGCGTCGACATGCTGGGCGAGGAGCGGGATCTCCGCCGCCTCGAGGGCGCTCGCGATGCGCTGATGCACGGCGCGCAGGCGCGTGATCGCGGTGAAGAGGCCGAGGGCGCCGCCATGCGCGGCGAGGAAGAGCTCGCGATAGGCCGCCGCCACCTGGTCCATCGAATCCTTGCGCACATCGGTGACGACGATGACGTGCGTCTGCCGCCCATAGTCGAAGGGCGAGGGCACGCGGGCGCGGAAGGCCGGCTGCGGCAGATGCCGCGCCCCGGTGCGCGCTTCCGCCGCGGCCCAGTCGCTTTCCGCATCGCCGCTGCCGTCGGTGAGGGTGGCCGAGGTGACGACGAGGCCATGGGCGCGCGTCGCCACCGCGGTGACGAAGGGGATGGTGGGATCGACCCAATGGCGATGCATGCCGATATCGATGTCGCGGCCGTCCTGGCGGTCGATCGCGAACCAATCGACGAATTCGGGCGGCCGCTCCGCCTCGAGCGACTTCAGCATGGCGATCCAGCTCCCGAGCTGGGCGACCGCACGGCGCTCGAGCCCGCGGCAGGTCGCCTCGATGCGGAGCCGGGTGGCGCTGTCGAGCTCGGCGGCCTCGGCATCGAGCCGTGCTGCAAGGCGCTTGGCGAGGCTGGCCATGGGACGGGCCAATGCCTCCAGGGCTGTGGCCAAGCGCTGCGCCGCCTCGCTCAGGCCCAGCACAGGCTCCTCGGTCGCGGTCTCGAGATTGTAGGGCGTGCTGCGGTCCGCGCTGCGGGCCTGGACCTGCTGCCGCACCCTGGCGAGGAAGCTCTCGGTGGCCCCCACGGGATTGTCCTGGTGCAGCCGCTGCAGCCAGCCGTCGGCAGGTAAGGCGCGCGCAGCGATGACGATATCGTCGAGGGCGCGCGCCGCTGCGGCATCCTCGGCGACGAGGTCCTCGACGCGCCGCTTGAGGCCGCGGGCGCGGCTGCGCGCACGGCCCTCGGCGCCCAGCAGCCAGCGCCGCAGATCGGCGGTCTCGCGGCCGGAGAGATGCGCCGAGAAGGCACCGTCCGCCGCGTCGAAGACGTGGTGCCCCTCGTCAAAGACGTAGCGCGTCGGCAGATAGGCGTCGTCGACCCCGCCGAGGGCCGCCTGCACCATGACGAGGGCGTGATTGGCGATGACGATGTCGGCGCGCCGCGCCCGCCGCACGCTGCGCTCGATGAAGCATTTCTGGTAATGGGGGCAGGCGGCGTAGATGCATTCGCCGCGGCGGTCGGCGAGGCCGAGGCTGCGCTCGCGGCCGAGGAGATCGGCGAGCCAGGCGGGGAAGTCGCCGCCCACCATGTCGCCATCGCGCGTCTTGCCGGCCCAGCGCGCAAGCAGGCCCAGAGCCATCGCCTCGCGGGGATGAAGCCGCGCGAGCTCGGTCGCCTCCTCCAGATTGAGGAGGCAGAGATAGTTCTCGCGGCCCTTGCGCAGCACCACCTTGCGCAGCTTCTCGGCACTCGCCGGATAGAGGCGGTCGAGCTCGCGGTCGATCTGGTGCTGGAGGTTCTTGGTATAGGTGCTGATCCAGACGGGCCCGTCATTCTTCTCGGCCCAGAGGCTCGCGGGGGCGAGATAGCCGAGGGTCTTGCCGACGCCGGTGCCCGCTTCCGCCAGCACGAAATGGGGCACGCCGGCCTCGTCGCGGGGCTGGAAGGCGGCGGCGACCGCCGAGGCGTAATCGGCCTGCTCGGGGCGGTCCTCCGCCTCGGGGCCGAGCAAGGCGGCCAAGCGGCGGCGCGCCTCGCTCGGATCGACGGGGGCGTGGCCGGGGGGCGGCTCGGGCGCGTAGTCCTCGATCACGGGAAGCCGTCGCCACACGGCGAAGGCGCCGCTCCTGTTCCAGATCTCCTCCTTGGCGCCGAGGGCCGCCAGCACCGCGGGGCCCCAGCTCCAGGCGCCGCGAGCCATGGCCTGGGCGAGAGCGATGGTCTCCTCGTTGCCGGCCTCGCGGGCGGCGAGCTCGGCGAGGAGGCGCTCGCCGGCCTGAAGGAGGGCCACGGCCTCGGCTTCGAGGGTATGGGGCGCGGCCAGGTCGAGGGCCTGGGCGAGGCCGCGCGGCGTGGGCAGGCAGAAGCTTGCCGGGCGCACGAAGGCATAGAGCTCGAGGAGGTCGAGGGCGGCGAAGCGCTCGACATTGAGGCGCCGCGCTGTGGCGGGCGCGTGGCAGACGAGGGGCTTGGGGCTGAGGCCGACCCGTTGCGCCGCCTCGGGCGCCGTCAGGATCTCGATCTCCCCATCGGCGGAGAGCCAGGCGGCCTTGCGCAAGCCGGCGGCGAGCGCAGGAGCGGCGAGGCGGGGCGCCGCCCCGAGGGGTGCCGAGGCGAGAGGCATGGCGCCAGTATAGGGGAAAGCCGTTGACCGCGCGAAGCCCGCTCCCTAGAACCAGCGCACGGGTTGCGAGCGAATGGGCCTTTTGCGCTTGGATCGAGTCGCCTAAGTCAGGCCGTCATTCCCGCGAGGCTTGTCCCCGCGCAGGCGGGGAGCGGGAATCCAGCGATCCTGAATCCCCGCTTGCGCGGGGGTGACGATGAGGGTGCGTCGACTCAAGCATCTCGCGCTCGATATGGACGCACGGGCATTTCCGCCCAATCGAGACGGAGCACGGCATGACCAGCGAACGAGAGCTCGCCCTTGCGGCGCGGGCCTGGCCCTTCGAGGAGGCGCGCAAGCTCGTGGCGCGCAGCAAGGGCGTCGTGCCGGCCAAGGGCTATCTCCTCTTCGAGACCGGCTACGGTCCCTCCGGGCTGCCCCATATCGGCACCTTCGGCGAGGTCGCGCGCACGACGATGGTGCGCCAGGCCTTCCGCCGCATCAGCGACGTCCCGACGCGGCTCTTCGCCTTCTCCGACGACATGGACGGGCTGCGCAAGGTGCCGGACAACCTGCCGAACCAGGAGATGCTGGCGCGCCATCTCGGCAAGCCGCTCACCGCCATCCCCGATCCCTTCGGCACGCATGAGAGCTTCGGCGCCCACAACAACGCGCGGCTGCGCGCCTTCCTCGACGCCTTCGGCTTCGACTACGAGTTCAAGAGCTCGACCGCGTGCTACAAGGCCGGCATCTTCGACGACACGCTGCGCGCCGTGCTGCGTCATTTCGACGAGATCATGGCCGTGGTGCTGCCGACCCTCGGCCCGGAGCGGCGCGCGACCTACAGCCCCTTCCTTCCCCTCTGCCCGCGCACCGGTGTCGTGCTCCAGGTTCCCATGGTCGAGACCCGGCCCGAGGCAGGCACCGTCGTCTATCGCGATCCGGCGACGGGCGGGCTCGTCGAGGCTCCCGTCACGGGCGGAGCCTGCAAGCTGCAATGGAAGGTCGACTGGGCGATGCGCTGGGTGGCCCTCGGCGTCGATTACGAGATGTCGGGGAAGGACCTCATCGATTCGGTCAGGCTGTCGAGCCAGATCTGCCGCATCCTGGGTGCTGCGCCGCCCGACGGCTTCACCTACGAGCTCTTCCTCGACGAGAACGGCGAGAAGATCTCGAAATCGCGCGGCAACGGGCTCACCATCGACGAGTGGCTCGCCTATGCGCCGCCCGAGAGCCTCTCGCTCTTCATGTTCCAGAAGCCGCGCGCGGCGAAGCGCCTCTATTTCGATGTCATTCCCCGGCAGGTCGACGACTACATCGCCTTCCTCGAGAGCTATCCGCGGCAGAGCGAGCCGGAGCGTCTCGAGAACCCGGTCTGGCACATCCATGACGGCAAGCCGCCCAAGGCCGACATGCCGCTCGGCTTCGGGCTGCTCTTGAACCTCGCGAGCGTTTGCCACACCGAGGACAAGGCCGTGATGTGGGGCTTCATCTCGCGCTACGCGCCGGGTGCGACGCCAGCGAGCCACCCCTTCCTCGACCGCCTGGTCGGGCACGCGCTCGCCTATTACCGCGACTTCGTGCGCCCGTCGAAGCGCTATCGCGCGCCCACGGCGCAGGAGCGCGCCGCCATGGAAGAGCTGCTTGCGACCCTCGAGCGCCTGCCCGAAGGGGCCGATGGCGAGGCGATCCAGACCGAGGTCTACGAGGTCGGCAAGCGCCACGGCTTCGCCAATCTGCGCGACTGGTTCAAGGCGCTCTACGAGGTGCTGCTCGGCCAGAGCCAGGGCCCGCGCATGGGCTCCTTCGTGGCCCTCTACGGCGTGCCCGAGACGATCGACCTCATGCGGCGCGCGCTGGCCGGCGAGGATTTGAGCGCGGCGTAAGGGGATTGCGGACGCCATGGCTCCGACGCCGTCCCCCTCCGCTCCTCTCGTCCTCACCATCGGGCACTCGACCCGCTCCCTCGAGGCACTCATCGCCATGCTGCGGGCCCATGGCGTGCGGCGCCTCGTCGACGTGCGAACCATCCCGCGCTCGCGTCACAATCCCCAGTACAACGCCGACCATCTCGCCGAGGCTCTGCCGGCGGCGGGCATTTCCTATGAGCACCGCAAGGGCCTCGGCGGGCTGCGCCATCCGCGCAAGGACTCGCCCAATGGCGGCTGGCGCAATGCGGGCTTCCGCGGCTATGCGGATTACATGCAGACGGCGGAATTCGCGGCGGAGCTCGCCGCTCTCGAAGCCCTCGCCGAAGAGGGCCGGCTCGCCATCATGTGCGCCGAGGCGGTGCCCTGGCGCTGCCACCGTTCGCTCATCGCCGACGCCCTGACCGTGGACGGCATCCCCGTCGCCCATATCATGAGCGAGGCGCGGCTTGACCCGCACCACCTAACACCCTTCGCCCATGTGGAGGGCAAGCGCATCACCTACCCACCCGATCAGGGTGAGCTGCTGTAGAACGGTGCCGCAGCGGAAGGCGGCTACAGCTGCGCGCCGCGCGGTGCTCCCCCTTGGCCCACGCCGCTTCTCGATGAGATTTCACTGTGGCACTCTCATGCCATGCTGATTTTTATCGATGAAAGCGGTGATCCAGGCTTCAAGCTCGACAAAGGCTCTACGCCTATTTTCGTGGCGACAATGGTTCTCTTCAGGAACGGAACCGATGCGGCGACGACCCAACAGGCCATCGCGCGGAGCGGGGCAAGGCAGGCGCATAAGGGCGAGTTCAAGTTCAGCAGGTGCAGCGATCTGGTGCGCGACCAATTCTTCGAAGCCGTGAAAGGATGTCCGTTCCGGATACGCGCAATTGTCGTCGAAAAGGCTCGGATCTATTCGCCTCATTTGAGGGCGGATAAAGCAGGCTTTTATCGCTTCTTCGTTCGCCAGATGATGACCAACGATGCCGGTCAGCTCTCGAGCGCGAAGGTGGTCATCGACGGGTCAGGAGACCGCGAGTTTCGTCGAGCCCTCGCGGCCTATTTGCGTCGCCAACTGCGCGACCGGCTGAGGGAGGTCAGGTTCTCCAACTCCCGGAACGACGTCCTCGTGCAACTTGCTGATATGTGCTGTGGTGCCATCGCCCGATCTTACCGACAAGATCGCGGCGACCCGGGACGATGGCGCAGGATGCTGCGTCCTCGGATCGATGACGTCTGGGAATTTAGGTAGCTTTTCGACGTTCAAACGATTGCGCCCCCTTGCCCTACTCCCGGCGGTACCGGGCACGCCACCATACGGTGACAGTTCGAGCAAGGGGGCGGCTTGTCGATTTGATATATGGCATGCCAGGTTAAGATTGTCTATAGGGCGAAGTCCGCAACCAACAGCATGCCAGCCGGTAAATCCGGACTACAGCCGTGCGCTCTCGGCGTACTTGAAATAGATCTCGCGCGCCTTGCGGTAGACGGGGCCCGGCTGGAAGTCGCGATCCTCGACGCGCGAGCAGGCGAGCACCTTGGCGTAGTTGCCCGTCGAGAACACCTCGTCCGCCGCGAGCACCTCGGAGAAGGTGATGCGCCGCTCCTGCACCTCGACCCCCGCCTCGCGCAGGAGCTTGATGACGCGCTGGCGGGTGACGCCGTTGAGGAAGCAGCCATTGGGGATCGGCGTGTGGGCGGCGCCATCCTTCACGATGAAGAGATTGGCGCTCGCGAATTCCGCGACATTGCCCGCCGCATCGAGCATCACCGCGTTCTCGAAGCCGCGCTCGCGCGCCGCCTTGAGGGTGCGCGAGACATTGGGATAGAGGCACGAGGCCTTGGCCTCGGTCGGGGCCGTCTCCGGCGTCGGCCGGCGGAAGGGCGAGAGGCAGGCCTTGAAGGGCACGTCCTTCGGCAGCGGCGAATCATAGATGGTGAGGATGAAGCGCGTGGTGTCGGGATCGGGCTCGACGCCGCCGCCCTCGGCGAAGAACATGGGGCGGATATAGAGCTCGGCATCGGCGGGGAACTTGGCGACGCCCTCGCGCGCGAGCGTCTCGATCGTCTTGGCGTCCACCTTGGGCTTGAGGCCCATGAGCAGGGCCGACTGCACCGCCCGCGCACAGTGGAGGTCGAGATCGGGCACCTTGCGCTGGAAGGCGCGGGCGCCGTCGAAGATGACGGCGCTTAGCCACGCCGCCTGGGTGAGCGGCCCCATGATGGGCGGGTTGCCCTCGTGCCAGGTGCCGTCGATATAGGTCCACGCCTTCTTCTCGGTTGCCGTGCCGCCAGCCATGCCGCTCCTCCCGTGGTGTGTCGTGGCGCGCCAGCATAGTGGGAATTGCCGGCCTGTCCAATCGATCCCGGCGCGCGGCAGCCCTGCTGCGGCCGCAGGGGTGGCTCCTTCGTCTTTCTTGCGCTAAAACCCGCCACTTGCCCCCACCTCACACCGACCCTCTCCGCCCCGGGGGGTGGGGAGGGAGGGTCCCGCCCGAGTGGGATGGTGAGGTGGGGCGAGTCACGAGACAACGAGCTTCGCCGCCATGTCCGAGGGGATTATCTATCACGTCTGCCGCCGCGCGGACTGGGAGGCGGCGCGCGCCGCCGGGCGCTATGAGGGCTCGGCGGACGACCGGCGCGACGGCTTCATCCATTTCTCGACGGTGGGCCAGCTCGTGGAGAGTGTCGCCAAGCACCGCGCCGGGCAGCCGGATCTCGTCCTCCTTGCCGTCGATCGAGCCGCCCTGGGCCCGGCGCTTAAATGGGAGCCGTCGCGGGGCGGGGCCCTCTTCCCTCATCTCTATGGGCCGTTGCCAGTCGCGGCGGTGCGCGCCATCCATCCGCTTCCCCTCGGCCCCGACGGCCGCCACCGCTTCCCCGTCCTCGGCTGAGGCGCCCGATGGCCGATCTCGCCCGCCTCGCCACCGCCGGACTGCGCCTCCTTCCAGCCGAGCCGGCGCATCGGCTCGCCATCCGGCTGCTGCGGCTTGGCCTGGTGCCGCGCGACCGCGAAGCCGACGATCCCATCCTGGCGACGCGGGCCTTCGGCCTCGCCTTCGCCAACCCCATCGGGCTCGCCGCCGGCTTCGACAAGAATGCCGAGGCCTTCGCCCCGCTTCTCGGGCTCGGCTTCGGCTTCGTCGAGATCGGCAGCGTGACCCCGCGCCCCCAGCCCGGAAATCCCAAGCCGCGCCTCTTCCGCCTGCCGCCCGACCGCGGGCTCATCAACCGCCTCGGCTTCAACAATGACGGACTCGAGGCCGTCGCCGACCGTCTGCGACGCCGCCGTCGCGGGTCCGGCATCCTCGGTGCCAATCTCGGCAAGAACAAGGACAGCGCCGATGCCGCCGCCGATTACCGCCGCGGCGTCCTCGCCCTCGCGCGCCACGCCGACTACCTCGTCGTCAACGTCTCCTCGCCCAATACGCCGGGGCTGCGGGCGCTCCAGGGCCGCGAGCCCCTTGATGCCCTCCTCGCGGCCGTGCAGGCGGCGCGCGCCGAGGCGGTGGCGGCAGGCGGCCCGCCCATCCTCCTCAAGATCGCCCCCGACCTCACTGCCGAGGATTGCCGCGACATCGCCGAGGTGGTTCTCGCGCGGAAGCTCGATGGCCTCATCATTGGTAACACCACGATCACCCGGCCCGCCGATCTGCGCGGGCGGCACCGGGGCGAGGCGGGCGGGCTCTCCGGCCGGCCGCTCTTCCCCCTCGCGACCGAGCGCCTCGCCGAGATGTACCGGCTGACCGGCGGGCGGATTCCCCTGATCGGCACCGGCGGAGTGGCGAGCGGGGCCCAGGCCTATGCCAAGATCCGCGCCGGGGCGGCGCTGGTGCAGCTCTATACGGGGCTCGTCTATGAGGGGCCCGGCCTGGTGCGGCGGATCAAGCGCGAGCTCGCCGCCCTTCTCCGCCGCGACGGCTTCGCCGGCGTCGCGGCTGCGGTCGGTGCCGATCACCGTCCCGTCGGCGCGCCGGGTGCCGGACGCAGGATTGGTTAACCATATTTCAAGACCTTTCGCCGAGGCTGCCGCGGTAACGCCAGCGCCGGGAGCGGCATGCCCGTCCACCTCAATCTCCTCATCGCGGCCTCCTACGCCCTCTTCGCCGCCGCCGTCGCCGTCGCAGTGCCGTCCCAGGCGGTGCCGACGCCCTATCTTCTCGGCGGCCTCGTCGTCCTCGCCGGGGCCCTCGCCCATGTCCTGCTGCTGCGCCATTTCCGCGACCGCGACGCGCGCGAGGAGCTCGCCTATCTCAATGCCGCCTATCGCGACCTCAAGAGCGAGATCGACGCGCTGCGCATCGGCATGGCGCGCGCCCATGTGGAGCTCCGCGATGCCCGGGCCCAGACGGAGAAGGCGGGGGGCCCGGCGATGAGCGAGATCGTCGCCGAGGTGCGCGTGCTCCAGTCCCTCATCGAGCGGCTTCACCTGAGCCGGCAGGAGGCCGTCGAGGCCAAGCCTGCCGCCAATGAGGAGACGCCGCCCGCGGCCGCTGTCGCCGGTGCTGCGCGTCCCACTGTGCTGCGTCCGCTGCGGCCGCCCGTGCCTGCCGTCGCGACCGGGCTCGACGAGGCACAGATTCTCGACATCGTGCGCGACGGCCTCCGGGCTGACCGCATCGATCTCTTCCTCCAGCCGGTGCTCAGCCTGCCCCAGCGCAAGCGGCGCTTCTACGAGTGCTATTCCCGCATCCGCACTGCGGACGGCACCATGATCACGCCGGAGCAATATATCGCTGTCGCGGCGCGGGAGGGCCTGCTCGACGCCATCGACAACATGCTGCTCTTCCGCTGCGTGCAGCTCGTGCGCAAGGCGCGGCTCAAGCATCGCGACGTCGGCTTCTTCTGCAACATCTCGCCGGGCAATCTCAGCGACAAGGACTTCTTCACCGATTTCGTCGAGTTCATGGCGCAGAACGCCGAGCTCGCCCCCCATCTCTTCTTCGAGTTCGCCCAGGCGGACGCCAAGCGCTTCGACGCCACGATCCTCAAGCAGCTCGCCTTCCTCGCCAATTACGGCTTCCGCTTCTCCCTCGACCGGGTGAGCGACCTGCGGCTCGATCTGCGCGAGCTCAAGGAGCGCCGCTTCGCCTTCGTGAAGCTCGACGCGGCCTTCCTCCTCGAGAGCATCCATGGCGAGAAGCCGGTGCTCGATCTCCATCTGCTCAAGGGCGCCCTCGACCGCGCCGGCCTCGATCTCGTGGTGGAGAAGGTCGAGCGCGACCAGCAGCTCATCGAGCTCCTCGACTACCAGATCGACTACGCCCAGGGCTTCCTCTTCGGCGAGCCGCGGCCCAGCCGGGAGATTTGAGCGGCGCGCCCTCGCCGCCCTTTGCAAGAGCGGGTGGATCGTGGCAAAAGCCCGGGGCCATGACCGCGTCCTCGTCCTCCGCCGCCTCGCGCGAGCCGGCCCCCATCCCCTTCCTTCCCGGCGTCGCTCCTCTGGCCGCGCGCTATGACGGCTTCGTCCTCGATCTCTGGGGCGTGATCCATGACGGGATCACGCCCTATCCCGGCGTCGTCGACACCCTCCGCCGCCTCCGCGCGGACGGCAAGCATGTGACGCTGCTCTCGAACGCACCGCGCCGCGCCGCCGAGATCGTCGCCGCCATGGAGGAGAAGATGGGCATCCCGCGAAACCTCTATGACGGGCTGATCTCCTCGGGCGAGGCCGCCTATCAGGCGCTCCGCAGCCGCGCGGATCCCTGGTTCGCCCGTCTCGGCCACGCCTGCTACCTGATGGGGCCGGTGCGCGACCACGGCATGCTCGGCGGCCTCGACATGCGCCGCGTCACCGATATGAGCGAGGCGGAGTTCATCCTGGCGACGGGGGTCGATTGGGACGACGACCGCCTCGACATCTACGAGCCGGCCCTCGAGATCGGCGCCCGCCGGGGCCTGCCCATGATCTGCGCCAATCCGGACCTCGAGGTGATCCGGGGCGGGCGGCGCGTGCTCTGCGCCGGCACCCTCGCCCATCGCTATGAGAGCCTCGGCGGCGAGGTGCGCTATTTCGGCAAGCCCTTCGCGCCGATCTATGCCCTCTGCTTCGCGCAGATGGGCATCGGCGACCGCCGGCGCATCGTCGCGATCGGCGATTCCCTGCGCACCGACATCGCCGGGGCCTGCGCCGCCGGCATCGATTCGGTGCTGGTGACCGGGGGCATCCATGCCGAGGAGCTGGGCATCGCCCATGGCGAGCATCCGGACCCCGCCGCCCTCGCCGCCGCCTGCGCCAAGGGCGGCTTCCGCCCCACCGCGGCCATCCCCGCCTTCGTGTGGTGATGCGGGCCGAACCGGAGGCCTGAATCACGCGGGCGCGGTCATTGCGAACTCCGGCGACGCCGGGCGCAGCGGGACGGCGGAGACGTCATTGGGATGTCATCGCGACCCCGAGCTTCGCGAGGGGGAAGCGATCCAGTCTTCCGCAAATATCCTGGATGGCGTCGTCCCACGCCACCTCGCTTTCGCTCGGCGTCGCGGTCCTCGCCATGACGGCGGCGACCGCCTCGCGGGGCTCGCGGTGACAGGTCGGGAGTTACTTGCCCGGCTAATGATGGCTGCCGTGAAGGATGTCCTCGCGCAGCCCGGTGTCGTAGGCGAGACCCTCGGCCGTCATCACCGTCCCCAGGGGATGCCCCAAGCGGAGCAGCCCCTTGCGCTCCAATGCGGCGAAGACGGCCGGATTGGCGAGCCCGGTCGCGTCTGAGGCGCGCACGGCGAAGGGACCGATATGGAAATGATCGCCATGGGGCGCCGGCAGGGTGCTCACCATCACCGTGCCGTCCTCGCCCGCGGTCGCGTATTCGGGGTGGCGCGCCAGCTCCTGGAGCAGGGTCAAGGTCTTGAGCTGGAGGGGGTTGAGCTTGAGCGGATTGCGTTTCGGCGGCATGGCGGTCCTTTCCCTGAGCGGGTGAGGGTTCTGCCATCCTCCCGCGCGCCGCGCAAGCCTGCCGCCGGCGAGAGCGGGTGCCGAGCGATTGGACCCGGCTGCGGGGCTCCGTTATAATTCCCTGTGACCGGAACGTGGGTGCCGAGGCTTCTGGCAGGCGCGGATCATGAGCGACTTCCCCAAGCACACGAGCGACGATTGGGAGCGGCTTGCGCGCGAGGAGCTCAAGGGGGCGCCGAGCGATAGCCTCGTCTGGGAGACGCCCGAGGGTATTTCGGTCAAGCCCCTCTACACGGCGGCCGATCTCGAGGGGCTCGATCACGTCGGCGGCTTCCCCGGCTTCGCCCCCTATCTGCGCGGCACGCGCGCCACCATGTATGCGAACCGCCCCTGGACGGTGCGCCAATATGGCGGCTTCTCCACGGCCGAGGACACCAACGCCTTCTTCAAGGCGAATCTCGCGCAAGGGCAGACCGGGCTCTCGATCGCCTTCGACCTCGCCACCCATCGCGGCTACGACTCCGACCATCCGCGGGTGATCGGCGATGTCGGCAAGGCGGGGGTCGCCATCGATTCCGTCGAGGACATGAAGATCCTCTTCCGCGACATCCCCCTCGACCGGGTGAGCGTGTCGATGACCATGAACGGCGCCGTGCTGCCGGTCATGGCCGCCTTCATCGTCGCCGGCGAGGAGCAGGGGGTTGCGCGGGCCAAGCTCGCGGGGACCATTCAGAACGACATCCTCAAGGAGTTCATGGTCCGCAACACCTATATCTATCCGCCGGCGCCGAGCATGCGGATCGTGGCCGACATCATCGAGTACACCGCCCGCCACATGCCGAAGTTCAACTCCATCTCGATCTCCGGCTATCACATGGAGGAGGCGGGGGCGACCTCGGTGCAGGAGCTCGCCTTCACGCTGGCCGACGGCCTCGAATATGTGCGCGCGGCCCTCTCCCGCGGCCTCGGCATCGACGACTTCGCGCCGCGGCTCTCCTTCTTCTTCGCGATCGGCATGAACTTCTTCATGGAGATTGCCAAGCTGCGCGCGGCCCGGCTCCTGTGGGCAAGGCTGATGCGGCCCTTCGCGCCGAAGAACCCCGTCTCGCTCGCCCTCCGCACCCATTGCCAGACCTCGGGCGTCAGCCTGACCGAGCAGGACCCCTATAACAACATCGTGCGCACCACGATCGAGGCGCTGGCCGCCGTGCTCGGCGGCACGCAGTCCCTCCACACCAACGCCTTCGACGAGGCGCTGGCGCTGCCGACCCCGTTCTCGGCGCGGATCGCGCGCAACACCCAGCTCATCCTCCGCGACGAGACCGGCATCCCCAAGGTCGTCGATCCCCTGGGCGGCAGCTTCTATGTGGAGGCGCTGACGGCGAGCCTGGCCGAGGCCGCCTGGGCGCTCATCCAGGAGGTCGAGGCCCTGGGCGGCATGACCAAGGCCGTCGAGTCGGGCATGCCCAAGCTCCGCATCGAGGAGGCGGCGGCGCGGCGCCAGGCGCGCATCGACCGCGGCGAGGAGGTCATCGTTGGCGTCAACAAATACCGCCCCGAGGAGCAGGCGAAGGTCGATGTGCTCGCCATCGACAACACCAAGGTGCGCGAGGCGCAGATCCATCGCCTGCGCCAGGTGCGCGCGAGCCGCGACGAGGCGCGCTGCCGCTCGGCCCTCGAGGCCCTCACCGCCGCGGCCTCCGGCGAGGCGGGCAATCTCCTCGAGCTCGCCGTCGAGGCGGCGCGGGCGCGCGCCACGGTGGGCGAGATCTCGGAGGCGCTCGAGCGCGTCTTCACCCGCCACCGCGCCACCATTCGCAGCATCGCCGGCGTCTACGGCTCGGCCTATGAGGGCGACGAGGGCTTCCGCCGGGTGCGCAAGGAGGTCGAGGCCTTCGCCGAGGAGGAGGGGCGGCGGCCGCGGCTCCTCGTCGTCAAGCTCGGCCAGGACGGCCATGACCGCGGCGCCAAGGTGATCGCGACGGCCTTCGCCGATCTCGGCTTCGACGTGGATATCGGGCCGCTCTTCCAGACGCCCGAGGAGGCGGCGCGGCAGGCGGTCGAGAACGACGTGCATGTGATCGGCGTCTCCAGCCAGGCCGCCGGCCACAAGACGCTGGTGCCGGCACTGGTCAAGGCTTTGCGCAGCGAGGGAGCCGACGACATCCTCGTCGTCTGCGGCGGCGTGGTGCCGCCTCAGGATTACGAGTTCCTGCGCGCGGCGGGCGTCAGCGCGATCTACGGTCCAGGCACCAACATCCCACGGGCCGCCAGCGAGATCCTCTCGCTCATCCGGCGGCAGCGAAAGGCGGCGTGAGGCTTTGGCGGAAAAGCTGCGAGGGGGGGTCGGGGAGCGGGCGGCGCCGCTGGTGACGGAGCGGCGGGCGCTCGTCGCCGTGCCGCAGGACGAGAGTGCCGCCGCTGCGGGAGCGCGCCGCCAGGACGCCATGCTCCTCGCCATCGGCGTCGTCGTCACGGTCGCGTGGCTCGTCCTCGCCGTCGCCTATATCTCGGCGCAGATCGGCTGGTCGCAGCTCCCCGAGTTCCTGCCCCACGAGCTCGGCGCCATGCTCGCCGGCATCTTCGCGCCGCTCGCCTTCCTCTGGCTCATGCTCGCCTATCTCGCGCGCGGGCGGGAATACCGCCGCGAGGCGCGCGCGCTCGCCGCCTATTTCCAGGAGCTCATCTATCCCGCCGAGGGGGCGGCGGCGCGGGTGCGCGAGATCACCGGCGCGCTGCGCGCCCAGGCCCAGGACCTGAACGAGGCGACCGAGCGCGCGGCGAGCCAGGCCCTCGAGCTGCGCGAGACCTTGAGCGCGCAGAACCGCGAGCTCTTCGCGACGGCAAGCGCCGTGGCCGCGCGCGCTGCCGAGCTGCGCGAGGCGCTGCGCAACGACGCGCGCGAGATGGGCGAGCTCGCCGAGCGCCTCGGCTTCGGCGCGCAGAAGATCGAGCAGACCCTCGCGCGCGAGCGGAACGGCATCACCGGCGTGGTGGGCGAGGCGGAGGCGCGGCTCGACGCGCTCAAGGCGCTGCTCGACCGCCAGGCGGCCCTCCTCGCCGACGCCTCGGCGCGCGCCGCCCAGGACGCGGCGGCGCTCGAGCAGGCGATGAACCGCAACACCGAGGCCCTCGCGACCGCGGTCGCCCGTGCGGCGAGCCAGGCCGCCGCCATCGACGAGCGGCTGATGACTGGCCGGCTCAGCCTGGACGAGGCCGGGTCGCGCGCGGTCGAGCGCGCCGGGGCCATCGGCGGGCTCCTGCGCGAGCGCGCCGAGGAGCTGACACGCCTCGCCGAGCGCACCGGCAGCACGGCCGTCGCGGCCGGCCAGACCCTCGCGGCCCAGGTCAAGGAGATGGCGGAGCTGAGCGGCCGCGCGCGGGCGGAGGCGGAAGGCCTGCGCGAGAATTTCGCGGGGCAGACGCGGCTCTTGGGCGAGGTGACGACGGCGCTGGCCGCGCGCGCCAAGGAGGTCGAGGGGCTGGTGAGCCGCCAGGCCGAGCGCCTGGGCCGGGCCTCGGAGGAAAGCGGCGCGCGCGCTGCGGAGATCGAGAGCGCCCTCGGCAAGCAGAGCGAGGCGCTCGCCGCGGCGACGGCGCGCGCCGCCGCGGAAGCGCAAAATCTCAAGGAGAGCATGGCAGAGAGCGCCACCTCCCTCGCCGGCGCCGCCGCGCAGGCCGGGGAGCAGGCGCGGGAGATCGCGACACATGTCGAGGCCGGCCGCACGGCCCTCGAGCGCTCAACGGCCGAGGCCGCGGCCCAGGCGCGGGAGATGGGCGAGCTTTTGCGCGAGCGCGCCGAGCGTCTCGTCGCGGCCGCGGCCGAGGCCGCCGCGACTTTGGATGCGTCCGGGCTCGGAGTCGACGGCCGCGCCGCCCTCATTGCCGAGACGGGCGAGCGCCTCGCGGGGCAGGTCGAGCGCATCGACGCCACCCTCGATGCGCGCCTCGCCATTCTCGATCGGGTGGCCGAGGCCCTCGTCACCCGCGCCCGGGAGGTCGAGGGGCTCGTGGCCCAGCAGGCGGAGCGGCTGGACCGCACCTCCCAGGCGACGAGCGCGCGGGCGAGCGAGATCGAGGGCGCCCTCGGCAAGCAGACGGAGGCGCTCACCGCGGCGACGGCGCGTGCGGCCGCGGAGGCGTCGAGCCTCGAAGGCAGCATGGCGAGGACCGCGGCGGCCTTGGACAGCGCCGCGCAGCAGGCGGCCGAGCATTCGCGCGAGATCGCGCTCCGCGTCGAGCAGGGCCGCGCCAGCCTCGTGCATTCGACGGCGCAGGCGGCGGAGCAGGCGCGGGAGATGGGCGAGCTTCTGCGCGAGCGCGCCGAGCGCCTCGTCGCGGCGGCCGCGCGCGCCGCCGAGGCCCTGGAGACCACCGGGGGCGGCCTTGATCGCCGCACGGCCGCCATCGCCGAGACCGGGGACCGCCTTGCGGGCCAGGTCGAGCGCATCGACGCCACCCTCGACGCGCGCCTCGGCGCCGTCGACGCGGTGACCGAGGCCCTGGTCGCCCGCGCCAAGACCGTCGAGGGGCTGGTCGGCCGCCAGGCCGATCATCTCGACCGCGCCGCGCAGGCGGCGGTATCCCGCGCGGCGGAGATCGAGAGCGCGCTCAAGGGCCAGGCGGAGCTGCTGGCGACGGCGACCGCGCGGGCCGCCGCGGAGGCGACGAGCCTCAAGGACAGCATGGCGCAGAGTGCGGCGGCCCTTGGCGGCGCCGCGCAGCAGGCGGCGGACCACTCCCGCGAGATCGCCGCGCGTATCGAGGAGGGCCGCGCCAGCTTGGTGCAGTCGACGGCACTCGCCGTCGAGCGGGCGCGGGAGACGGCGGAGCTGCTGCGCGAGCGCGCCGGCCGGCTCGTGACGGCGGCCGAGCGCGCGGCGCAGGCGCTCGAGACGAGCGGCGAGGCCGTCGATCAGCGCGCGGCGGCGATCCAGGAGACGGGGGATCACCTCCTCCACCAGGTCGACCGCATCGACGCTACCCTCGAGGCGCGGCTCGGCAGCCTCGACGAGGCGACCGCGGCCCTGGAAGCGCGCGCCCGCAGCGTCGAGACGCTGGTGGGGCGCCAGGCAGCCGAGCTCGAGCGCGCCGCCGAGGATACGGCGAGCCGCGCCGGCGCGATCGAGGCGGCGCTGCGCCAGCAGACGGAGGCCTTGGCGGCGGCGATGGCGCGGGCCGGGGAGGAGGCCGCCGGGCTCGAGGGCAGCCTCGCCAAGAGTGCCGCGGCCCTCGGCGAGGCGTCGCAGCAGGCGGCCGAGCAGTCGCGCGCCATCGTCATGCGGGTGGAGGACGGCCGCAGCCAGCTCGCGCGCACGACGGAGGAGGCGGCGGAGCGCGCCCGCGCCATGGGCGAGCTCTTGCGCGAGCGGGCGGACCGCCTCGTCGCCGCGGCGGCCCAGGCGGCGCAGGCCCTCGATGCGACTGGGGACGCCGTGGATCGGCGGGCCGCCGCCATCGGCGAGACGGGGGCGCGCCTCGTCGACCAGGTGGCGCATATCGATACGACCCTCGAGGCGCGCCTCGGCACGTTGGGCGAGGTCACCACGGCCCTCGTCGCGCGCGCCCATGAGGTCGAGGGCCTCGTCACCGCGCAGGCGGCACGGCTCGACCGCGCCGCGGCGGAGACGGCGTCGCGGGCGCGGGAGATCGAGAGCGGGCTCGGCGGCCAGACCACGGCGCTGCTCTCGGCGACGGCGCGCGCGGCGGCCGAGGCCGCCAATCTCGAAGGCAGCATGGGCCGCAGCGCCGCGAGCCTCGAAGGCGCCGCGGCGCAGGCGTCGGCCCATTCGCGCGCGATCATCGTGCAGGTAGAGGCGGGGCGGAGCGAGCTCGAGCGCTCGACGACGCTCGCGGTCGAGCAGGCGCGGGAGATGGGCGAGCTTCTGCGCGAGCGCGCCGAGCGCCTCGTCGCCGCGGCGGCCCAGGCCTCCCAGGCCCTCGACGCGACGGGGCAGGCCGTCGAGCGGCGCAGCATCGAGATCGCCGCGACGGGCGACCGCCTCGTCGGCCAGGTCGACCGCCTCGACGGCACCCTCGAGGCGCGCCTGGGCGTGCTCACCAACGTGACGACGGCCCTCATTGCGCGCGCCAAGGAGATCGAGGGCCTGGTGGCGCAGCAAGCGGAGCGCCTCGACGAGGCCTCCCATGCGACGGCGGCGCGCGCCGGCGAGATCGAGGGCGCGCTGCGCGCCCAGACCGAATCGCTCCTCGCGGCATCTGTCCGCGCGGCCGGCGAGGCGGCCGGCCTCGAAGGCAGCATGGCGCGGAGCGCCGCGGCCCTCGAAGGTGCCGCGCAAGAGGCTGCGGCCTATTCCCGCGCCATCATCGGCCAGGCGGAGGAGGGGCGCGCCGGGCTCGAGCGCGCGACGGCGCTCGCGGCGGCGCAGGCGCGCGAGATGGGAGAGCTTCTGCGCGAGCGCTCGGAGCGGCTGCTGGCCGCGGCGGAGCGGGCGTCCCAGGCCCTGGAGACGAGCGGGACGGCGCTCGGCCAGCGCGCCACCGCCATCGCCGAGACGGGGGAGCAGCTCACCGCGCGGGTCGAGCGCATCGACGCCACCCTCGAGGCGCGGCTCGGCACCATGGATTCGGTGAGCCGGGAGCTTGCCGCTCGCGCCGACCGTGCCGAGGAATCGGCGGCGCGCCAGGCGCAGCTCCTGGATGCGGCGAGCCGCGAGGCAACGGCGCGCACCGGCGCCCTCGAAGGGTCGCTCGAGCGCAGCAGCGCCCTCGTCTCGACCACGATGGCGAAGGCCGAGGGCGAGGCGGCGTCCCTCGCCACGGCGATGGAGAAGAGCGCGCAGGCGCTCGGCTCCGCGGGCGAGCGCGCCGCCGGCCATGCCCGCGAGATCGACGCGCGCATCGACGCCGTGGCGACGCGGCTCACCACGGCCTCGGAGAGCAGTGCTGCGCAGGCGCGCCACATGGCCGAGCTGTTCCAGGAGCGCGCCGGCGATCTCGTGCGCGCCGCCGACATGGCGGCGACGCGGACCGAGGCGATCGGCCGCAGCCTCGCCGCCCAGACCGCCGAGATCGAGGCGGCCGCCGGCCGCGCCGAGCGCCAGGCGGAGGCGCTGCAGGCCGATTACGCGGCGCGGGTCAAGGCCCTCGATACCCTCGCGGCGGAGCTGGCCCAGCGCTCGCGCAGCGCCGAGGAGCAGGCGGCGCTGCAGGCGAGCCTGCTGCGCCAATCGGCGGAGCAGGCGGCCAATCAGGCCCAGGCCATTGGCGAGGCCTTGCGCCGCCAGACGGGCGCCCTCGAGGGGGCGACCGAGCGCGCCGGCGCGCGTGCCGATCAGCTCGCCGCCGTCTTCCAGGGCCAGGCCGAGCGGCTCGGCGCCGCCGCCGATCACGCCGGCGAGCGGGCGCGCCAGATCGCCGAGCTGCTCGAGCGCCAGGCCGCCGATGTCAGCTCAACCTCGAGCCGCGTGGCCGACGAGCTGCGCGCGGTCGATCGCCATCTCGCGGCGCAGACGGAAGGCTTGGGTGCCACCTCACAGCAGGTGCTGACGCAGATCGAGACCATGCGCGAATCGGTGCGCCTGCAGAGCGAGGAGCTGGCGAGCGCCGCCGAGCGCACGGCGACGCTGGCCAAGAGTGTGCGCGAGCAGCTGCGCCAGGAGACGGGCATCCTCGACGACACCTCGGGCCGCGTCGCCGCCCAGGTCGGCGAGACGCAGCTCCGTCTCCGCGAGCTTTGCGAGAAGCTCGCCGGCGAGGCGGAGCGGGCCGTCGCGCGCACGGCCGAGTTCCAGGCGAGCCTCGAAGGCCATGTCGAGCGCTTCGTCGGCGCCACCGCCCAGGCGAGCGAGCGCAGCGAGGCCATCGGCGGGACGCTGCGCGAGCATACGCGCCTTCTCGAGGAGACGGGCGCCCGCGCCGCCGGCCAGGCCGAGGCCATCACCGGCGCCTTGCGCCAGCAGGCGAAGGACCTGGCGCAGGCGGCGGATCATGCCCAGGCCCAGGTCGAGGCCATTGGCGCGGCGCTCGCGCAGCAGGCCGGCCAGTTCGCCCAGACCTCGGACCGCGCCATGGATCAGGCGGAGAGGATCCGCGACCGGCTGCGCGAGGAGGCGCAGGCCCTCCAGCGCGCCGCCGAGCACGTCGCCGCCCAGGCCAAGCGCGCCGAGATGTCCCTCGGCCACCAGGCGCGGGATCTCACCGCCGCCGCGACCGAGGCGGACACCATGATCGCCAAGGTCGGGCTCGCCCTGCAGCGCGAGTCGGGCGAGCTCGTGGCGCGCAGCGAGGAGGCGGCGCAGAAGATGGCGGGCCTGAGCGCCCAGCTCGCGAGCCAGTCCGCCGTGCTCTCCGGCATCAATAGCGACGCGACGGAGGAGGCGCAGGCGCTCACCACGGCACTTCGCGTGCAGGCGGAGGAGCTGCTGCGCCTGGCCGAGGGGGCCGGCGCGCGCCATCTCGAGTTGAGCGAGACGCTGCAGCGCCGCAGCGAGGAGCTGACCGGGGCCGCCGACCGCGCAAGCGAGCGCGCCGCCGCCGCCGATGCGGCCTTGCGGCAGCACGCCGAGCGCCTCGCCGAGGCCGCCGAGCGCGCCGCCGCTCTGGGCGAGGCGGCGGTCGCCGCGATCCGCGACCAATCGGGCCAGCTCCGCGGCATCTCGGGCCAGTCGGTGGGCGAGCTCCAGGCCCTCGGCGCCGCCCTGCGCCAGCAGGCGGCGGATCTTTCCGATCTCGCGCGCCGCGTCAATGACGGGCTCGGGGCGGTGCGCCAATCCCTCGACAGCCAGGGCAGCGAGCTGGCCCTCGCCTCGGCGCGCGCCACCACCCAGGTCGAGGCGGTGGGCGCCGCGCTGCGCCAGCAGAACCACGAGCTCGACCTCGCCGCCAACCGCGCGGCCGACCGCGTCTACGACGCCCGCGAGCGCCTCGCGGAGGAGGCGCGCGACCTCGCCAAGACGGTCGACCGCATCAGCAACGAGACGCGCGCCATCGCCGAGATGTTCCACGCGCAATCCGCCACCCTCACCGCGGCGGCGCGCGAGGCGGCGAGCCAGGCGAAGCGCATCGAGGACGGCGAGCGCAACGCGCGGCGCGACAGCTTCCTCCAAGCCTCGAAGGGCGTGCGCGACGAGCTCGGCTCGATCGCCATCGATCTCTACCGCGTGCTCGACCGCGCCCCGCCGCGCAACGCGATGCGCCGCTATCAGGAGGGCGACCGCGGCGTCTTCGCGCGCGGCATCCTCACCCTGCGCGATGCGCACCTGGTCCCGCTGATCCGTGAGAAGTATTATCAGCAGGCCGATTTCCGCGGCTATGTGAACAGCTACCTCGCCAAGTTCCAGGAGCTGCTCGACCGCGCCGACCGCAGCGATTCCGAAGGCCTGCTCTCGGCGACCTTCCTCACCTCCGACGTCGGCAAGCTCTACATGGTCCTCGCCCGCGCCGTCGGCCGGCTCAACTGAGCTCAATCCCACTCGGCGAGCGTCCTTACAACTTCGGGCTTTCCCTCATAGAGCCGGATCAGGTGATCAGGTTCTGACGCAAACCAAACGAACGAGCCCCAAGCGAGCGCATCGACCGTCTTCCTGAATGCGGCATCGCTGCGATCGAGATAGGCGGTTGTAAACACCACATGCCTGGGCGGAAAGGCGGCGCCCTCGGCAAGCTCGATCAGCGCCTGCTTACGCTCCTTCGTCACGGGCCCGTCGGTGGCGACGACCTCGACGAAGATCAGCAATGGATGCTTGGGACCGAGGTCGGCAAGAACGATATCGGGCAAATTCTTGTCGGCCTTGATCTTGAGCCCAATCGACTTGGCGAGCTCATCATCGCGACTCACGACCTTGTTCCGGCTTTCGCTCAGGAAGACGACGCCGGGAACCTTGAGGAATCGCTGCGCAAACACCTCGATTACCGCTTTGGATATCACCGAGCTTGGACCCGGCGCCATCCGGCGCGTCTCGCCGCTCGGGAACCTCACCAGGATGTGCTCGCCGCCTGCAACCGCGCCCTTGCGGACCATTGTGATGCGCGCGAGTGCGCCGGTCGTCAGATTCTCGGCCTGCCAAGTGGCGATCGCCTTGTCGAGTCCCTTGCCCGAGAGCTTCGGGTCGAATAGCTCAGCGAAGCCCTTCTTCAGCGCATAACGCGGTGCGGGCGATGTCGTCGCCAGTCCTCCGCGTTCGATAACAACGCCGTTGGCGATCAAGCCGGCACGAATCGTATCATCGCGGATCGACTCGCGGGTGTTCACCGCATACCAGCGGCCAGGAATTTCCCCTTTGCTGCTCTTCAGGGATTCCATTGTCCATTCGAGTCGCGCGGCCTCACCGGTTTGCGTCGCCTGCTTGTCGGTCATGCGCGTCACCTGGTCGGGTCGCATCCAGATGTCAGCATCCTCGACTGCCCCGATATAGAGCATCACGAAGACCGTTTTCGCTGCAATCTCCCAGGCGCAGTTGGCGCGGTTTGGACTCCCCTCGGGGAAAATCGTCTGCAGGCGCTTGTGGATCTCGGGTACGTTCAGCAAAGCAGGCAGCGCCATCAGCGCGCCTCTTCGCCATAGAGCTGTCGTGCGGCTTGCTCGATCGCCGTCTTGTCCGCGCCCTGCTTCACGAGGCGTTCGATCGTGGCCATCGCTTCGGGCGCGGGAAGAGGCAAGGCCTCCAGCTCGTAAGCCGAGACCGCGACGCTGCCGTTGATGCAGCGGAACACTGCATCGACAACGGCGGTATTCAGCAGTGCCGCCAGCGCTGCCAGCGATACTGAAGGTGTCCTGTTTACAGGGCGGATCATGTTGAGGTGGTTTTCCACGACCACTCCTCCGTGCTTGGTCACAAAAGAGTCTGGCATTTCCGCCGCAATCAGCCTACGTGATTGCTCCTTCGCAGTCGTTCGCTGCAACAGCACGCACGGAAAATCAGTAACAACCCAGGTCTCGGAGGCTTGGGGCTCGAAATAGGGCTGGTGGTTTCGCTTCTTCGCGCGGAATTCGAACGTGCCGTCGGAGCGCACCGACTCGGCCCAGATCAGCGGGTAACGGCCCTTGCCGAGCTGGTCACGCAGGCTCGGCTTATGCCGATTCCACACGAGCGGGCCGGTGCTCACTTTGTAGCCGTAGTCCGCTAGTCGATGCCGCATTCGCTGCGCGCCGCCAACAAGCTTGCTGTGGGCGTTGGCACGAGGGACAAGCCAGGGCTCGTCAGGTGCTGCAGGCAGTCCGAACGATCCAGCGGCCGTAGCGACGATCCCGCTATCCGGAGCCTGCGCGATAAAATGGACCTGCCCGACGCCAGGCTTGCCGCCCCGCTTATAGGCGGCCAATACCGTTTCCTGCAGGACGTCGGCAAAGACGCCCTTGCGTTCGGAGATGAAATCTATGCTCGCCGGCGGCGCTTCGCGCCCTAGCAGGCTCCGCAGCGCCTTGAAATATTCGCCAGCGAGAAAGCTCGTTGGCGTCACGTAAGCGATCACACCGCCGCGACGGGTGAAGCGCAACGCGAGATCAGTGAATACTCCATAGAGATTGGCATGCCCATATAGGCTACGCCGATACTTCTTGCGTAGCTCCGGCGAAAGGGTCGTGCGTCCATAGGGAGGATTGCCGATAACGAGATCGAAACCACCCCCCTCGGGGTCGCGCGAAAGGCTGTCGCACACGTCCACCACGCTCGCCAGACGCGTGCCGGAGGCCAGGCACAGATCGGCGAGCGCGACCTCGAGGAATACCTGGGACATCCACGCCGCGAAGGGATCGAACTCGAAGCCGCGGAGTCGATTCAAGATGTTCTTGAGCGCGATCTTCGGGCTGCAATTCTCAAGACTCCGTGCCATGCGCAAAGCGACCGGAGAGAGGAACGCGCCGCCACCGCAGGCCGGGTCGAGCACCCGAGCCGAGCGCCAGTCAACACCAGCTTCGGAGGCCATGTCGAGCAGACGCTCGCAAAGCGCCGGCGGCGTGTAATAGGCGCCAAGCTCCGCACGGACCCTGCCCGGCATCGTCGCGGTGTAGAGGACGCCGATCAGATGGCTCGCTTCCATCACGTCGAGCGCTGCGGCGGCAATGCCGATACTATGCGCGAGCACGGCTGCCGGTTCGGGCAGACGCGCCAAGGTCACGGAGGCTGGTAGATCGCAGATCGCCCAGCGATCGGTCGAGCCCCCTTGTGTCGCATCCCAATAGGCCACGATGGCGGAATGGGCCATCGCACGCGCGAATGCGAGGCGTCCGTCGCTTTCCGACGAAGACGCGAGCGATCGAGCGCGCATCAGACCTTCGCTCAAGATCTCGCGTGCCGAATCCAGCGGCATGGATGTCGTGCCTCGTCCAACCGGAACGCTGTGCCCCTGGCTCCTTCTCCTCGCCCACTGGGTCGTCATCGTTTTTGCCGTCTCCCCTTACCCGGCAGATTGAGTGGAAGCTGCCGTTATTCGTTTGCATATCGATCCAGAAACTCGCCGTCGGTTAGCGAGATAAACAGAACAGACAAAGAACATATCACATGGGTCTGCCCCTTGCCATCCCCGTGGCTGTGCATCCAAACGCGGCCGTAGCCGTCCGCACTGAAAATGAAATTCGAAGCCACATAAATCCATGGTCCTCGCCCGCGCCGTCGGCCGGCTCAACTGAGTGAGCTCGCGGCGGCCGCGCTTGGCAAGTGCGGATCGGGGGCTAGATAATCCGCCATGACCGCAGCTTCCCCCATCCCGCCCTCACCCCCGTCCGCATCCTCACCCGCACCGACATCATCGCAGCCGCAAGAGGCGCGGCAGAGCCTGCGCGCCATCCGCATGCTGCTGCCCTATCTCTGGCCCAAGGGCGAGCCCGCGCTTCGCCTGCGCGTCGCCATCGCCCTCCTCTTCCTCCTCGGCGCCAAGCTCTGCAACGTCTATGTGCCCATCCTCTACAAGCGCGCGGTGGACGCGCTCGGGCCCCATGTCGCGGGCGGGGCCGCCGTCCTCGCGGTGCCCGTCGGGCTGATCTTCGCCTATGGCGGGGCAAGGGTGCTGGCGCTCGCCTTCGGAGAGCTGCGCGACGCCGTCTTCGCCCGCGTCTCCCAGCGCGCCATCCGCCGCGTGGCGCTGCGCACCTTCGAGCATCTCCATCGCCTCTCGCTGCGCTTCCATCTCGAGCGCCAGACGGGCGGGCTCAGCCGCGCCATCGAGCGCGGCACGGCGGGGATCGAGTTCCTGCTCAACTTCATGCTCTTCAACATCCTGCCGACCCTCGTCGAGATCGGCCTCGTCTGCGGCATCCTGTGGGCGCTGCTCGACGGCTGGTACGCCCTCGTCACCCTGGTGACGATCGTGAGCTATATCGTCTTCACCCTCACCATCACCGAATGGCGCACGAAATACCGCCGCGAGATGAACACCACCGACAGCGAGGCGAACACCAAGGCGATCGACAGCCTGCTCAACTACGAGACGGTCAAGTACTTCGGCAACGAGGCGCACGAGGCGCGGCGCTACGAGCAGGCGCGCATCCGCTACGAGCAGGCGGCGGTGCGCAGCAAGGTGACGCTCTCGCTCCTCAATGTCGGACAGGCCTTCATCATCGCCGTCGGGCTCACGGTCGTCATGCTGATGGCGGCTGGCGGGGTGGTGGCGAGGACGCTCAGCATCGGCGACTTCGTCCTCGTCAACACCTACCTCATCCAGCTCTACATTCCGCTCAACTTCCTCGGCTTCGTCTATCGCGAGATGCGCCAGGCGCTGATCGATATCGAGAGCATGTTCCGCCTCCTCGAGATCAATGCCGAGATCGAGGACGCGCCCAGCGCCGTCCCCCTCCGCGTCGCCGGCGGCGAGGTCGTCTTCGCCGGCGTCTCCTTCGGCTACGATGCGCGGCGGCCGATCCTGAAGGACGTCTCCTTCACCGTCGCACCGGGGAAGACCGTCGCCATCGTGGGGCCGAGCGGGGCCGGCAAGTCGACGATCTCGCGGCTCCTCTTCCGCTTCTACGACGTGAGCGCCGGGGCGCTCCGCATCGACGGGCAGGACGTGCGCAAGGTGACCCAGGCGAGCCTGCGCGCCGCGATCGGCATCGTCCCCCAGGACACTGTGCTCTTCAACGACACCATCTATTACAACATCGCCTATGGCCGGCCCGGTGCCGCGCGGAGCGAGGTCGAGGCGGCGGCGCGGCTCGCGCGCATCCACGATTTCGTCATGGGGCTCCCCGACGGCTACAGCACGATGGTGGGCGAGCGCGGGCTCAAGCTCTCGGGCGGGGAGAAGCAGCGCGTTGCCATCGCGCGCACCATCCTGAAGCGCCCGAGCATCCTCCTCTTCGACGAGGCGACCTCGGCCCTCGACTCCAAGACCGAGCAGGAGATCCAGGCCTCCTTGCGCGAGGTCTCGGCCGACCACACCACCCTCGTCATCGCGCACCGCCTCTCGACGGTGATCGACGCCGACGAGATCCTCGTGCTCGAGGAGGGGCGCATTGTCGAGCGCGGCCGCCACCGCGATCTGCTGCGCCAGGGCAGCCACTACGCCGAGATGTGGGCGCGCCAGCAGGAGGCCGCCGCCGAGCACGGCAGCGCCACGGTCGAAACAACGGCAGCGGCCCTGGCGCCGACGGCGTAGCGTCTCATTCGCTATTAGAGAAAAACAGGTTTGACAGTAATTTCTCTATCGGCGAAGATGCAAGCGTGAAGCTTGCGATCGACAAGGCTGCCGCCAAGATTCTCGATCGGATGCAGCCAAAGCGCGCCTCGGCTATCGTGGCCGAGCTGGAGACGATCGCCGCCGATCCCTTTGCCCGTCACGGCAATGTCAAGGCGCTGGCCGGGGCGAAGGACCGCTTCCGGCTCCGCCATGGCGACTGGCGCGTGCTCTACAAGCTCGACCGGACGACTGCCGTGATGACCGTGTACTGGATCGGCACGCGAGGAGGTGCCTACCGATGACCCGACGCAGCAACGCAGCCCGCAAGGGCAACACCGTCGAAATCCCCCGCGCGAAATACGAGGAGATCCTGGAGCGGCTCGAGGACCTCGAGGACGCCCTCCGCCTCAACCGCCTCGAGGCCGAGAGCAACCCGCGCGATCACCTGCCTGTCGAGCTCGTGAAGCGCATGATCGCCGGCGAGAGCCTGGTGCGCATCTGGCGCGAGCATCGCGGCCTGACGATCACGGCGCTCAGCGAGAGGAGCGGCGTCGGCATCAGCTATATCTCCGAGATCGAGAGCGGAAAGAAGCCAGGCTCCGTCGACGCGCTCAAGCGTCTGGCGGACGCCCTCGATCTCAGGATCGACGACTTGGTTCGATGATCCATTCCCGATCGACACGGCGCGGCCTCACATCGCGCGGAGGAAGAAGGCGACAGTGATTGCCGCGGTGATGGCGACGACGCCCGCGCGGATAAGACGCGCGTCGAGGCGGCGGGCGAGGCGCGCCCCGGCATAGCCGCCGAGCGCGGCGGATACCAGCACGGCGAGGGTCTCGGGCCAGCGCACCGCCCCCGCGACGGCGAAGCAGAGCACGGCTATGGCATTCGTCGCGGCGACGAGGACGGTCTTGGCGGGGTTCATCGCGCGGAGATCGGCGCCGTCGATGAGGCCCCACACCGCCATCATCATGATGCCGACGGCGCCGCCGAAATAGCCGCCATAGACCGCGAGGAGAAATTGCGCGGCGAGCACGGGGGGCGCGCTGATCGGGCGGCCGCGCCGCCGGAGTGCCGCGCCGAGCCGGCGGCCGAAGGCGAGCGCGAGGGTCGCCAGCAGCAGCAGCCAGGGAATGACCGCATCGAAGGTCGCGGCCGGGGTCGCGAGGAGCAAAGCGGCGCCGGCGGCGCCGCCGACGAGGCTCGCCGCCAGGAGCGCGCGCAGCCTGACCCCGCCCAGGGAAACGAGATCGGCGCGATAGGCCCAGGCGCTTGCGAGGCTGCCGGGGAAGAGCGCGACGGTGCTCGATGCATTCGCTGCGACCGAAGGCAGACCGGCATGGATAAGCGCCGGGAGGGTCACGAAGGAGCCGCCGCCGGCGACGGCGTTCATCGCGCCCGCGAGCAGGCCTGCGCCCAGCAATGACAGCACCGAATGCGCCATGGCGTAAGCTTGACCGCGGCTGGCCTCGCGCGCAATCTGGCATTGGCGGAGCCAGCCTTCGGCATTGGCGAAGGTGGCAAGGTCATCGCGAGCCCCGCGAGGGGCGAAGCGATCCAGTCTTCCAAAACTATCCTGGATGGCGTCGTCCCACGCCACCTCGCTTTCGCTCGGTGTCGCGGTCCTCGCCATGACGACCGCGACCGCTTCGTGATCCGCACATGATAGAGGAGAGCATTTTTCAATAGCCTGTTGAACGCGAAGCGCTCTTGCTGAGCGGATCATTCACCGAGCCCGGGAGGCCGCAATCTCATTCGACCTGACAGATCTGCGCCTGTTCCTCCAGGTGGTCGAGGCGGGAAGCATCACCCGCGGGGCGGCGCGCGCCCATCTCGCCTTGGCCGCCGCCAGCGCGCGCATGCAGAATCTCGAGGCGGCCCTCGGCACGGCCTTGCTGGAGCGCGGCCGCCGCGGTGTGCGGCCGACCCCCGCGGGCCACGCCCTCGTCCACCATGCGCGGGTGGTGCTGCTGCAGGTCGAGCGGCTGCGCGGCGAGCTCGGCGGCTATGCGCGCGGGCTTACGGGCGAGGTGCGGCTCCTCTCCAACACGGCGGCCCTCGCCGAATTCCTGCCCGAGGCGCTGAGCACCTTCCTCGCGGCGCATCCCGCGATCGATATCGATGTCGAGGAGCGCCTCAGCAGCGAGATCGTGCAGGCGGTGGCGGAGGGCCAGGCGGAGATCGGCATCGTCGCCGATACCGTCGATCTCGGCGCGCTCGAGACCTTCCCCTTCCGCACCGATCGGCTGGTGCTGGTGACGGCACGGCGCCATCCGCTTGCGGCGCGGCGGCGTATCCGCTTCGCCGAGGTGCTGGACGAGCCCTTCATCGGCCTTGGCGCCGGCAGCGCGCTCCAGGACCATCTCGCCGTTCACGCCGCGCGCCTCGGGCGGCGGCCGAAATACCGGGTGCGGCTGCGCAGTTTCGATGCCGTCTGCCGCCTGGTCGAGCGCGGTGTCGGCATCGCGATCGTGCCCGATACGGCGGCGCGGCGCTGCGCGCGCGCCATGGCGATCCGGCGCATTCCGCTTGCCGATCCCTGGGCGCTGCGCCATCTCACCATCTGCGTGCGTCGCTTCGACGAGCTGACGGTCCAGGCCCGGCTCCTCGTCGAGGCGCTCAAGCGGCCCGAGGCGTGATAGGATCGCGCCCGTCGCGGCAAGGGGAGGAGATCATGCGCGATGCGCAGGCATTTCCGGGGCGCGCTCTCGCCGCTCCGACATCGCCCGAGCGTGGCGGGCCGCGCGCCCTCCTCGCGCGCGCCGCGGCGGCCACACCACCCCCCGCCCTCGTCCTCATCTCGATCCTCTCTGTCCAGCTCGGCGCCGCGCTCGCCGTCGAGCTCTTCGCGGCCCTCGGGCCGGCGGGCGTCGTCTTCCTCCGCGTCGGCTTCTCGGCGGTCCTGCTGCTCGCCGCTGCTCGGCCCCGGCTCGGCCCAGAGCTGCGCCGCCATGCGGGGCCGCTTCTTCTCTTCGGCGCCGTCATCGCCGGCATGAATCTCTGCTTCTACGAGGCGATCGCGCGCATTCCCCTCGGCATCACCGTGACCGTCGAGTTCGTGGGGCCGCTTGCGGTCGCCGTGGCCACCTCGCGCCGCCTCGTGGATTTCCTCTGGATCGCGCTCGCCGGCGCGGGCGTGGCCTTGCTCAGCCCGGAGGTCGGCGGCGCCCTCGATCCCCTCGGGCTCGCCTTCGCCGTCATCGCCGGCGCCGGCTGGGGCTGCTTCGTCCTCCTGAGCCGGCGCATCGGCCAGGCCTTTCCCGGGAATGCCGGCCTCGCTTTCGGCATGGCGATCGCGACCATCCTGCTGCTGCCCGCGGCCCTTCTCGGCGGCGCCGCGGCGCGGCTCGATCCACTCGTTCTCCTCGGCGCCTTCGCCGTCGCGGTGCTGGCGGCGACGATCCCCTTCTCCCTCGAGTTCGAGGCGCTGAAGCGCCTGCCGCCGCGCGTCTATGGCGTGCTGGTGACCCTCGAGCCCGCGGTCGCCGTCGCCATCGGCGTCGTGCTGCTCGGCCAGGCCGCCACGCCGCGCATGCTGCTCGCCGCGAGCTGCGTCACCGCGGCCGCCATCGGCATCACCTTCTTCACGCGGCGGCGCTGAGGCCTCGCCACAGCGCAAGGCCGCTGTAGCTGACGCGTCAAGTTGACCGGTTTTTGTAGCGCATCAAATGACCGCTTCTGCTGTGGTTGGGGCTGTGGGCAAGCCGGAGGCTTGTCCACAGCCGTTGCGCCGGCGAAGCGGCTTAGGCGGCGCACTCAGGGGTG
>DATGLG010000042.1:0-134969 GCA_035294245.1 Alphaproteobacteria bacterium
ACCTTCGACCAGAAGGGCGACATCACCCATCCCGAATATGTCTGGTTCGTCTGGCACGGCGGCAAATACGCCCAGATGCAGTAGGCTTATCGCTTGCGATGAGCTGAAGAGGCTTACGTCGTCATTCCCGCGCAAGCGGGAGTCCAGGGGCCTGGACCCCCGCTTTACGCGGGGGTGACGGCTGGAGCCAAGAACAAGTCACATGTCGTTCCGCGCATCGCGAGATCGGCCCGACGCCACCCGGCGTCGGGCCGTTTTCTCGCGCGGTGTGCTTGTCCGGCTATAGAGGCTCCTCCTCACCCGCGGTCGCTGCTCGATCAAGCGAGGTCCTCGCAACGCCAAGGGCGGTCGCGCGTACGGCTGCAAATCGTGTGAGCATACGCATCTTGATTCTTTTCTGATTCTTTCTTGGCATGCCATAGGTTCTTTGAGAGTTGACTTGGCTTCGGCTGCGCCGCAAGAATTACGGATCATGAACATTGTGCTCCGTCGCTTCGCGCTCGTCGTGAGCATGCTGATGGCATCGCTCCTGCCCATGGCGGTAGGGACCGCGGCAGAGCCGATCGGACGCGCAGACGGTCATCAGGCCGGGGCAACGTCGAACGCGGAACTTCCGCAGGCGGACCATATTCTCGTCGTGAAGCACCTGCGCAGATTGTATCTCTTGCGAAACGGGCGCACGATAGGTTCCTTCCTCATCAAACTGGGTCATCACCCCAAGGGGCCAAAGGAGCGCGCCGGGGATGGACGAACCCCCGAGGGCGACTACCGCATCGATTGGCGCGACGACAAGAGCCTTTTCACCCTTGCGCTCCATATCTCCTACCCGAATCTGCGCGATCGCGAGCGGGCCGCGCGTCTACACGTCAATCCCGGCGGCGCTATCGAGATTCACGGCGAGCCCTTTGTCGCGGGAGCCATCAGCCCCGCCAAGCTGCGGACCGATTGGACCGCCGGCTGTATTGCGCTTTCGAATGCGGATATGCGCCGCGTATGGGATCAGGTGCCGGATGGAACACCGATCGAGATCGTGCCGTAAAGCAACGCGAAGCAGGGATCGCGTGGACGTTTTTTTGAATCTCCCGCCCCCGTTCCGCGACGGGTTCTGCCGAGCCGACGTCCTTGATAGCAGCAGATGCGAGGGGCCATTCATGTCGCCCAGGAGAATATTCGCTGAGCAAGTTGTCATCCTGGGGCTCTTGTGAAAGGAGGCCAAACGATGCTTGAAGGACAATACAAACTTGTTCGAGCGGCAATTCTCATCAGCCCGCTCCTGTTGATGACGGCCTGCGCAAGCCAGCACGATCTCGATGCTGTGAAGGCGACGGCCGATCAGGCGCTGGCGACCGCCAATGCGGCAAAGGCCGAAGCGGATAAAGCCCTGCAGACGGCACAATCCGCGCAACAATCGGCCACGCAGGCCGAAAGCGATGCGAAGGCCGCCGACGAGAAGGCCAACCGGATGTTCCAAAGAGGCTTGCGGAAATAGGCGAAGCCGTTGCAGGCGGCTCGCAATCGTCGCGGGCTTGGGGCTGTCGGCCGCCTGGGTCGGCGGCTCCATGCCTTGCGATACCACTGAGCTCCCATGTTGCGGGCGTCGAAGAGGCGAGCCGGACGCCAAAGCCCGGCCTTCTCGCCATATCCGTAGGGCGCCGCCTCCTGCTGCAAGATCGCAAGCTTCCCCCGAGGAGATTTCCAGCCATGCCGCGGTGGAAAATGCTGCTATGGGGTGCTGCGGCGGCGCTCGCATTTGCGCGCTGCGCGGCGTCATATGCCGCGGCCCTCTACCCTCTGGCGCCCGGCCAGCGTCTGATCGGCGAGGTGCAGACTTACGTGACGAAGCGCGACGAGACCTTGCTCGATGTCGCCCGAGACCACGATCTGGGATATACGCAGCTCATGGCTGCGAACCAAAATCTGGATCCCTGGCTTCCGGGTGAGGGGGCGCGCGTCTTATTGCCGACACGCTATCTCTTGCCCGATGCTCCCCATCGCGGAATCGTCATCAACCTGGCACAGCAAAGGCTTTACTACTTCCTGCCGAAGGGCGATGCCGTCGAAACGTTTCCCATCGGCGTCGGCGTCCAAGGCTGGGTGACGCCCCTGGGGGATACGCGCGTGGTCTCCAAAGTGGCAAATCCGGCATGGTATCCCCCGAAATCAATCCGGATGGAAGAGCCGGGACTTCCACGCATGGTTCCCCCGGGTCCGGATGATCCGCTGGGCCGATTTGCGCTCTTTCTCGGCTGGCCATCCTATCTTATTCACGGCACCAACAAGCCCGACGGCGTCGGCAGAAACGTCAGCCACGGCTGCATCAGGTTGTATCCCGAAGATGTGTCGCTTCTTTTCGAGGAGGTGCCCGTAGGAACGCGGGTTCGGGTGATCGACGAGGAGGCGACGATCGCATGGGTCGGCGGGGCACTCTACTTGGCGGCGTACCCGAGCAAGACTCAGGCGGACGAGCTCGACGTCACTGGCCGTTTCAGTCCGGCGCCTATTCCAAACTTGATGGGACAGATTGCGCGCCTCGCCGGCAATCAGGCGGATCGCATCAATTGGGACAGCGTTCGCCGCGCGGAGAGCGAGCGTACCGGCATCCCTATTCAAGTCACCGATCCAGCGCGGCCGTCGAACGCGGCGCGTACGATCCCACCCCAGGATTGAGCATCTCGTGGACCGAGTCTACAGCCGCGCTTCCGCGTGATGTGGGAGCATTGTGGGAGCATGTGGGAACGACCCTAGCGAAATGGCGCGAATGCCGGGTCAAATTTCCCAATGGACTCAATTAGTTACGGGTGGTCTGTGGCTGGGGGACCTGGATTCGAACCAAGACCGCTCGGTCCAGAGCCGAGAGTTCTACCGTTAAACTATCCCCCAAACGCCCTGGCGCCAGCCGAGAGCGCAGGTCGGCATGATCTAGGATGCTTCGGAAAAAAATTCCAGCATTTTGTAGGCTCTTCTGGCAACCATTCCGCCGCAGGGCTCCTTGATCTGCGCTTCTCGAAACGACGCCGTAACGCGCTGGAAAGCCGCTGAAATCGAGCCACGAAGCCCCTTCAATACTGGCAGAAGAAGGGCATCCCGTTATACTCTAAGGCGACAAAGCGAATAAGACCGGCGGTGGCTCGCATCGCCGCCGGCCATGGCAGGCGAGGCAAAGGTTGATCGGTCGGGGGCGAGGTCGCAGCGCTGCGAGCGGGACGAGCCATTCTCGCTCGGGCGATGGCCGCGACCCCGTCTACGCCGCTGTCGACCTTGGAACCAATAATTGCCGCCTCCTGATCGCCCGTCCGGTGCTCAATGGCTTCAAGGTGATCGACGCCTTTTCCCGGATCGTCCGCTTGGGCGAAGGGTTGGAGCGCGATGGGCGCCTTTCCGAGGCCGCCGTGATGCGCACCATAGAGGCGCTGCGCATTTGCGCCGAGAAGATGCGAAGGCGCGGCGTGACCCATGCGCGAAACGTGGCGACGGAAGCCTGCCGTCGCGCCAGCAACGGCGCCCTTTTTCTGTCCCGCGTGGCCAGCGAGACCGGGCTTGCCTTCGAGATCATCGCGCCCGACGAGGAGGCCCGGCTGGCCATGGCGGGTTGCGCCTCCCTGCTCGATCCTCGTATCCCCTATGCGCTCCTCTTCGACATTGGCGGCGGGAGCACGGAGATCATCTGGCTTGCCGCGAGCGGGGGGAATGCGCAGATGCTCGCCTCGATGTCGCTCCCTGTCGGCGTCGTGGGGTTCGCCGAGCGCTATGGCGGATACCAGGTCGACGGTGACGCCTACGATGCGATGGTCGCCGCCGTCGACGCCGCGCTTGCCCCGTTCGATGCAGCGCATGGCATCTCGGCGGCGATCTCTCGCGGCATGGTGCAGATGCTGGGCACTTCCGGGACGATCACGACAATTGCCGGCGTGCATCTGGAACTGCCCCGGTATGATCGCTCGGTCGTGGATGGCTGCTATCTCCCCTTCGATACCGTCCAGCAGGTCGTGGCGCGCCTGCGGGCCATGAGCTACGAGGAGCGCAAGGCCCATCCCTGCGTCGGATACGAGCGCGCCGATCTCGTCATCGCAGGCTTGGCCATTCTCGAGGGTATCTGCCGCTCGTGGCAGGTGGGGCGCCTGCGCGTCGCCGATCGCGGGCTCCGCGAGGGCATCCTTCTCGGCCTGATGCAAGCTCAACGCCCGGCACCTGACCGCGGCGAGGATGTAGCCTTGGCGCTTGCACCGGCGCGGCCTTAGCCGTAGGGAATTTCCCATGGCGCCGCGCAAAGGTAGAGGCGGGCCCGCCGGGCCCCGCAATCCGGCAGTGCGGGTTCGCGCGAGAGGTCGCAAGCCGTCGCAGATCCGTTGGCTGCAGCGTCAGCTCAACGATCCCTATGTCGCGGAAGCGCGCCGTCGCGGCCTCCGCTCTCGCGCGGCTTTCAAGCTCGAGCAGCTCGACGACCGCCTTCGCCTCTTGAGACCGGGAATGCGGATCATCGATCTGGGGGCGGCCCCTGGCGGTTGGACCCAGGTGGCGGTGGCGCGAAGCCGCGCCGGCGAGCCGGGTGGCGGCCGGGTCGTCGCCGCTGACCTTCTCGAGATGAATTCCATTCCCGGCGCCGAAATCCTCCGCCTCGATTTCCTCGCCCAAGAGGCGCCGGCCCTTATCCAGGCGGCGCTCGGCGGGCCGGCGGACCTGGTGCTGAGCGATATGGCGCCGCCAGCGATTGGCCACGCGGCGACGGATCACCTGCGGATCATGGCGCTCGCGGAGGCGGCAGCCGAATTCGCGATGGTGACGCTCGCGCCGGGGGGCGCCTTCGTCGCCAAGGTCTGGCAAGGAGGCGCCGAACGGGCGCTCCTCAGCCGATTGAAGCAGGCCTTCGCCAAGGTCCGGCATCTCAAGCCGCCGGCCAGCCGGGCCGAATCCGCCGAGCTCTATGTGATCGCGACGGATTTCCACGGCGGCTGAGCCGTCCGCCCTCATGGAACCGCTACCGCGGGTGCGCGGCGCCTATGCGCCCAGAGCCCTTCCTTTCGCGCCGGCGATGTGTATATTGGGCCGCCACCCCCTATCCGTGGAGGCGGCATGCAGATCCGCGAAGCGCTTACCTTCGACGACGTCCTTCTCACGCCTGCCCGTTCCGCGGTCCTCCCCAGCAACACCGATACGCGTACGCGACTGACCCGGCAGGTCGAGCTCGGGATCCCCCTGCTTTCGGCCGCCATGGACACGGTCACCGAGGCGCCGCTCGCGATCGCCATGGCGCAAACGGGCGGCCTGGGCGTCGTTCACAAGAACCTTGGCGCTGCGGAGCAGGCCAACGAAGTCCGCAAGGTCAAGAAGTTCGAGGCGGGGATGGTGGTCAATCCGGTCACCATCGAGCCGGATCAGACGCTCGCCGACGCCCTCAAGCTCATGGCCGACCATCGGATTTCCGGGATCCCCGTCGTCGAGCGCGGCAGCGGGCGCCTTTGCGGCATCGTCACGAATCGCGACGTGCGCTTCGCCAGCGACCCTCATCAGCCGATTAGCGAGCTGATGACCAGGGATAACCTCGTCACCGTCCGTCAAGGGGTTCAGATGGACGAGGCGAAGCGGCTTCTGCACAAGCACCGCATCGAGAAGCTGCTCGTCGTCGATGGCGGGTTCCGCTGCGTCGGGCTGATTACGGTGAAGGATATCGAAAAGGCGAAGAATTACCCCCATGCCTGCAAGGACGAGAAGGGGCGCTTGCGTGTCGGCGCCGCGGTGGGGGTGGGCGATGCCGGCGTGGAGCGTGCCGAGGCTCTCTTCGACGCGGAAGTCGACGTCATCGTCGTCGATACGGCGCACGGGCATTCCGAAGGGGTGCTTAAGACCGTCGAGCGCGTGCGCAAGCTTTCCAACTACACCCAGCTGATTGCCGGGAACGTCGCGACGGCAGATGGAGCCAAGGCGCTCATCGACGCCGGTGCCGATGCGGTCAAGGTGGGGATCGGGCCAGGCTCGATCTGCACGACCCGGGTCGTCGCCGGCGTAGGCGTTCCCCAGCTCACGGCCATCCTGGATGTGGCCGAGGCATGCCGCAAGCGCGACATTCCCGTCATCGCCGATGGCGGCATCAAGCATTCGGGCGATCTCGCCAAGGCGCTCGCCGCCGGTGCCGATGCGGCCATGATCGGCTCGCTATTCGCCGGGACGGACGAGAGCCCGGGCGAGGTTTACCTCTACCAGGGTCGCTCTTATAAGGCTTATCGGGGCATGGGGTCGCTCGGCGCGATGGCTCGCGGCTCGGCCGACCGGTATTTCCAGGCGGAGATATCCGACACGCTTAAACTGGTCCCGGAAGGGATCGAGGGACGAGTGCCCTATCGCGGCCCCGTCTCCACCATTATCCATCAGCTCGTAGGCGGATTGCGCGCGGCACTTGGCTACACGGGAAGTGCGTCCATCGCGGAGTTGCAGCGGAATGTGCAGTTCTTGCGCATCACCAATGCGGGCCTGCGCGAGAGCCATGTTCACGACGTCGCGATCACGCGCGAGGCGCCGAATTATTGGACCGAGCGCTGAGCGCTTACGGCCGGCGCGCTTTCGCCAACCAATCTCATGACGCCGGCCGCACGCATACAGGCAGCGATCGAGCTCCTGGGCATCCTCGCACCGCGCAAACGGCCCGCCGATCAGGTGGTGAGCGATTACTTTCGCCAGCGAAGATATATCGGCGCTAAGGATCGGCGAACGATTGCCGAGCTCGTCTACGGCATCATCCGCCGGCAAGCGCGACTCGATTGGTGGCGGGAACGTGGAGGCGGGGCAAGTGTCGACCGGGCGCGTGCACTGATCCTGACGGCCCTCGCTGTGATCGACTCCTGGTCCGTTGATCGCATTGCGGCGGTTTTCGACGGCAAGCCGTACCATCCCGCGTCGCTCACGGCGGACGAGCGCCGCTTGGCCCTCGCCGTCCAAGGTCACACCTTGGATCACCCCGCGCAACCCGATTGGGTTCGCCTCGAAGTACCGTCCTGGCTCCTGCCGAAGCTTGCGGAGGCCTGGGGTCCACGGTTGCCGCGCGAGCTCGCCGCTCTCCAGGACGAAGCGCCCTTCGACCTTCGCTCCAATACGCTGAAAGGAACGCGAGACGCTGCCCGAGCGGCGCTGAAAGCCGAAGGGGTGGACGCAGCGCCGACCCCGCTCTCCCCGATCGGGCTTCGCCTCGACGCGCGCATCGCGATCGCCGCAACCGAGGCTTTTCGTTCGGGGCTCGTCGAGGTCCAGGACGAGGGCTCGCAAATCGTCGCACTGCTCACGGACGCCAAGCCGGGCCAGCGGGTCTGCGATTTTTGCGCAGGTGCCGGCGGAAAGACGCTGGCGCTCGCGGCCGCCATGGAGAACCGTGGCCAAATCATGGCCCTAGACATACGCGATGCGCGCATCGCGCGCGCAGCACTTCGTCTCCGGCGCGGCGGAATCCACAATGTCGCGCGACGCCTGCTCGAAGGGCATCGCGATCCTTGGGTCAAGCGGCACAAGGGCAGCTTCGATCGCGTGCTTGTGGATGCACCCTGCACTGGGATTGGCACATGGCGGCGCAACCCGGACGCCAAATGGCGAATTGGCCCGGAAGACCTTACGGAGCTCACGGCGCTTCAAGCCGATATTCTGGCCAGTGCTTCCCGCCTCGTCAGGCCGGGCGGCCGGCTCGTCTACGCCACCTGCTCCGTCCTTCCGGAAGAGAATCAGTTGCAGCTCCCGCGGTTCCTTGCCGCCCATCCGGATTTTCACATCGTCCCTGTAGCGGGGATATGGCGAGCGACCATCGGCGGGACCTGCCCGGCGACCGAGGCGACGCTCGCGCTCACGCCGGCTCACCATGGAACCGATGGCTTTTTTGTGGCGATCTTCGAGCGAGGCTGACGCCGACGAAAAGTCATGCTAGCGTTCGGCCATGGTTCTCGTGAGGCAGGGCTATCTTTCCGACGCGGATGCGGTCGCGAAGGTCTATGTCGAGACTTGGCGCACGACCTATGCCGGCCTTCTGCCCGACCGCGTTCTTACGGGAATGCGGCAGGAGAATCATCGTGCCCGCTGGCTCTCGGTGCTTCAACGCAGCGGCGAGACGGTGCTGGTGGCGGAAGAAGGGAAGTCCGGCGTCGTGGGCTTCGTGAGCTTTGGTCCGGTGCGGGACGGCGTGCCCGGCTACGATGCCGAAATCTATACACTTTACGTCGCTCCCGATTACCAGAATCGGGGGATCGGCAACCGCCTTCTACGGAGCGCCTTCCGCCGGATGGCTGAGCGCGGCCTGCACGGCGTAATGCTGTGGGTCCTGGCTCGCAATCCTTCTCGTTTTTTTTACGAGGCGGTCGGCGGAATCAAGATGGCGCAGCGAAGGGAGCGCCTGTGGGGTGTCGTCTTGCCCGAGATCGCTTATGGCTGGCCCGATCTCACGCGCGCGCTCAATCGCTCGAGCGACGGTGCGCGCGCCGGATAGGGGCGACGATGGGGCTGGCGGCGGGACACGGCCTTCGCTATCTTCCCGCCTCCCAGTCGGCCCCAGGACATGACAGATCGCGTTCTCATCCTCGACTTCGGCTCCCAGGTCACCCAGCTCATTGCGCGCCGCGTGCGCGAGAGCGGAGTCTATTGCGAAATCCATCCTTTTAACCGGGTGAGCGACGAAGCGCTCGCAAGCTTCGCTCCGAAGGCGATCATCCTGTCCGGCGGCCCCGCCTCGCTGACCCTTGCCGATTCGCCGCGCGCGCCGAACCGGGTCTTTGAGCTCGGCGTTCCGGTCCTGGGCATCTGCTACGGCTTCCAGGCCATGTGCGCCCAGCTGGGCGGCGAGGTCCAGCGATCGGAGCATCAGGAATTCGGCCGCGCCTTCGTGGATGTGACCGGCGATTGCGCGCTTTTCGATGGCGTGTGGCGCAAGGGTGAGCGCCAGCAGGTTTGGATGAGCCATGGCGACCGGGTGATCCGGCTCCCGCCCGGCTTTCGCGCCGTCGGGGTGAGCGATGGCGCGCCTTATGCGATGATCGCCAATGATGCGCGCCGCTTCTACGGTGTGCTGTTCCATCCCGAGGTGGTGCATACGCCCCATGGAGCAGAGCTGCTCGTCAACTTCACTCACAAGGTGGCCGGCTGCCGCGGGGATTGGACGATGGCGGCATTCCGGGCCCAGGCCATCGAGCGGATTCGCAAGCAGGTCGGCAAAGGGCGGGTGATTTGTGGCTTGTCCGGCGGTGTCGATTCCTCGGTGGCGGCGGTGCTGATTCATGAAGCGATCGGCGATCAGCTCCATTGCATCTTCATCGATCATGGCTTGCTGCGGCTTGGCGAGCGGGATGAGGTGGAGCGCGTCTTTCGCGATCACTACAACATTCCCCTTGTCGTGCGGGATGCGAGCGAGCTTTTCCTCGCGCGCCTTGCCGCGGCGGACGATCCGGAACGAAAGCGCAAGATCATCGGCGCCACCTTCATCGATGTCTTCGACGAGGAGGCGAAGAAGCTCGGCGGCGCCGATTTCCTCGCTCAGGGTACGCTCTACCCCGACGTCATCGAATCGGTTTCGCCTCTCGGCGGCCCCTCGGTGACGATCAAGTCTCATCACAATGTGGGCGGGCTCCCCGAGCGCATGAAGCTCAAGCTCGTCGAGCCGTTGCGCGAGCTCTTCAAGGATGAGGTTCGCGCCCTCGGCCGCGAGCTGGGCCTGCCGGAGCGCCTCGTCGGGCGCCATCCCTTTCCAGGCCCCGGGCTCGCGATTCGCTGCCCCGGCGGGATCACGCGGGAGAAGCTCGAGATCCTGCGCAAGGCCGACGCCATCTTCCTCGAGGAAATTCGCAACGCCGACCTTTACGACGCGATCTGGCAGGCCTTCGCGGTCCTCTTGCCTGTGCGCACCGTCGGCGTCATGGGCGACGCGCGCTCCTACGACAATGTCTGCGCCCTGCGCGCGGTGACCTCAACCGACGGCATGACCGCCGATTTCTATCCATTCCCGCATGAATTCCTCGCCGCGACCGCAACCCGCATCATTAACGAGGTGCGAGGCATCAATAGGGTCGTCTACGACGTTACCTCGAAGCCCCCCGGGACGATCGAGTGGGAATGATTCAGGCCCATCCGGCGCTATCCTGCAGTGTCCCGAAAACCTCCATAACGCACTGATAAACAAAACAAAATCACTCAGAGGCGTTCGGAGACTATCGGCCGGCATAGATCGCCGCTGACGGACCCTCTGACGGTCCGCCTTCCCATTGCGAAGTCCGTTTTCGTCCGATACCGTCAGGGTCTGAGTGGCCTCTGACGGTCTTTTTTTCGACCTAAGATACTGTAAGAAAAAGAGATTTCGTCACGAGGACGCCCGAAAATGGCCTGACGGTCTTTTTTTGAGGAGGCGGCCCAAATGCTGACGGATGCAGCCCTTAAGCACCTGAAACCAAAAGACAAAATTTACAAGGTGACGGACCGGGACGGCATGTATGTGCTCGTGAAACCCTCGGGGACCCTCACTTTTCGGCTGGATTACCGGATGAATGGACGGCGCGAGACCGTCACCTTCGGGAAGTACGGCCCGGCCGGGCTATCGCTCGCCCGTGCCCGAGAGCTGTGCATCGACGCCAAGCGGGCGATCAGCGAGGGACGGTCGCCGGCGATCGAGAAGCAGCGGGAGAAGCGCCGGCTCCTGGAAGCGAAGAGCTTCGGCGAGTTCGGCGAGAAGTGGCTGACCACGGCGCCGACCATGGCGGACAGCACGCGGGCGATGCGCCGGTCGATCTTTGAGCGAGAGCTGCTGCCGAAGTGGCGCACCAGGCTGCTGACCGAGATCATCCCGGATGACCTGCGGGCTCTTTGCGGCGCCATCGTCGAGCGCGGCGCGCCGGCGACGGCGATCCATGTCCGTGACATCGTCAAGCAGATCTACGGCTTCGCGATCCTGCACGGCGAGAAAGTGTCCAACCCTGCTGACGATGTGGGGCCGTCTTCCATCGCGACCTTCGTGCCGAAGGACCGGTCCCTGTCACCGACCGAGATCAGGATCATGCTCAAGCTGATCGAGAACGTGGCGACGCTGCCAACTATTCGGCTCGGCATGCGCCTTTACCTGCAAACGATGGTGCGCAAGAGCGAGCTGCAGGATGCGACCTGGGACGAGGTCGATTTCGAGAATGCCGTCTGGACCATCCCGAAGGAGCGGATGAAGCGCTCGAAAGCGCACAACGTTTATCTGTCGCGGCAGACGCTCGACATCATGATCGCGCTGAAGACCTGCGCCGGGAATTCGCGATACCTGTTGCCATCGCGCTACGATGCGGATGCACCGATGTCGCGCGCGACATTCAACCGTGTCACTTACTCGGTTGTCGAGCTGGCGAAGAAGGAAGGTCTGCCCCTCGAGCCGTTCACGGTTCACGATCTACGGAGGACAGGATCCACGCTGCTCAATGAACTTGGGTTTAACAGCGACTGGATCGAGAAGTGCCTTGCGCATGAGGACGGCCGTTCGTCACGCGGGGTCTACAACAAGGCTGAGTACGAAGTTCAGCGCCGCCATATGATGCAGGAGTGGTCGGATATCATCGACGCCTGGGTCGCGGGCAAGAAGCGTGTCCCGGTACTCATCCCGCCTTCGATGCCGCTGCTTGAGCCCGACCCAGCTCTCGAACCGGGCGTGAGCGCCGTTGTCTGACGTCAGGAGGCTGCGCGCGCGCTATTGGGGCTGATCGGCGGGAAGCCAGCCAAGCTTCGACCTCCGCCAGATCCCAGACGACACAGCGGGGCGAGAGGGCGAAGCGCTGCGGGAATTCTCCGCGCTGTTCCATCTCATAGATGGTGCTATCGGCAAGGGGCACCATTTCGCGCAACTGCTGTCGACGGATGGTTCGTTTAATTGGCGTACCTTCTCCGTAAGTCATTCATCATCTCCTTAGCTGCCGTTCCCGAGGAAATGAGCGCGATAGGTTTCGAAAAGGAAGGGCAGAAGTTGTGGAGTCGAAAAACTGGATGGCATGGCGTGGAAATAGAAGTCATGGAGAAACCGTCTTCAGGCAGATGTCGTATTGAATGCACGTGACTTTTCGGGCAACAAACATGAGAGGGGGGCATTGGGGGACAGCAAGATGTGCCCGATTTGTGATCATCATCACGCATCTTCACGGTGCGTGTGTTTGAATGATTTTCAAGCGCACCGGATCATTACCGTCACGTCCGCTTAGCTCCGCGAGCTGAACAAAGCTGCGAATGTTGAATCGCCGATCGCCCTTCAAACCTCTGCCGAAGCCCTCTAGCGGATTCGCAAGTGTGATCGCGACCGTACGAGCGCGGCTGTGCAAGCACTTAATTCGCGCCGCACGAGCCTTCTATGTGGTGGTCAATTTGCGATATGTTGCGCTCAGATCGTGGAAACGCAATGGCCGGCGCATGTTCACGCCGACGCTTCACCGCTCTGGCGAGGCTCAGAAATCGGCGGAGCGCGGGATTATCATTCCGTGGACACCAAACCGCGTTGAAAAGCAATTCGCTGGCGTCTAACGGCCGGTAGACAATGCCGGCGCCGGGCACCGCGGTCGTGGCCTCGCTGGTCAGCGTCAACCCACGGCCAAGCGCCACCATTTGCAGTAATGTGTCGCGAAAGACAGCTTGGCGCTCGATGGTTGGGCGATATCCAAAGTCTGATAGGTGTTTGAGCAGATAGTCGTGTATTTCTGGACCCGGCTCTGTTTCGCTGACGATAAAGGCTTGGCCGCGCAGCTCATCCCAGGAAATCGCGTCGCGTTCTGCCAGTTCGTGACGCTGTGGAAGCACGACGAAAACCCGTTCGCTCCACAAATGCTCTGCGTCACAATTCAAAAAGGGTGGATGTCCCGCAACAAACGCTACGTCGATATGGTGCCGGCGGACAGCCGTCACGTGCATAGCAGAGATGCCGTCTACCAAGTCCAGTCGTACCCCCGGTTCGACCTCATGATGCGTGTTGAAAAGATCGGCAAGAAAACCTGAGGCAAGCGAAGAATAGATGCCGACCTTCACTGCACCGCACTCTCCCCGTCCCATCGCGCCAGCATCGGTCGTCGCGTAGCGAATTTGGTTTAGCGCGGCGCGCACTTGGCATATGAACCTCTCTCCAGCCTGGGTTAGGTGGACGCCGTCATGATGCCGAACAAATAGGGAGACGCCAATCTCGTCCTCAAGATCGCGGATGCGCCGACTAAGCGCCGACTCTTGAATCCCAATCACCCGTGCGGCGCAGCGAAAACTCCCATAGTCGGCCGCTGCAAGAGCGTATCTGAGATGGCGTAGCTCCATGCTGTGGTTCACCCCAGTGCGTCATCGCCACAGTTCTACGTCGCGACTCCAAAGATTCTTAGCGTGTCCAACCCGGCCATCACCGCAGAAATCAATGTTCTATTCCGAAGGGGCTCAACCCGATGGTGTCAGCACGCGCGCGTCATCGTACTCTTGTGGAAGCATGCACCGAAGGACATAATTGGCCGATAAATGTGCTAATGAAGGGCATGATGCTGGACTTGTGGCGACTTCGCTGCTTTGTGGCCGTAGGTGAATTGGAACATGTCGGCTCAGCGGCAGAGCGCCTCCACATATCGCCGTCTCCGCTGAGCCGTCAGATCCGGCAGCTAGAGGAGGAGCTCGGCCTCGAACTCTTCGATCGAGTGGGTAAGCGACTCCAGCTGACCACCGCAGGTCGCGATTTCCTCGGTCGGGCTCGACGACTACTGGAGAGCGCTGAAACCGTAGAGCGTGAAGGCAAGGGCCTTGCATCGCCGAACGCTGGGCCCGTTGCTGTAGGCTATATTCAAGAAGCGATCCTGAATGGGATGATACCAAGGGTAGTTAAGCGTCTCGGCCCAAATAGTGGTATCAGTCTCCTGTTCAATCAGATGCGGACAGTAGAGCAACTAAGAGCGCTCGAAGCCTCAAAGATAGATATCGGGATTTTGAGCAGCCCTCCAACTGAAAGGCATTTTGAGTGCCGCCTTTTATCAAGAGAGCCGTATTCCGCAGTGTTTTCCTCCGAGCACCGATTGGCCCGCGTCCAACGATTGAAGCTAGAGCATTTAAGGGACGAAGTGTGGGTCGGACCGCCACTTGAGGTCTGGCAGACGCTTAGCGACTTGCTTTCCAGCCGCGGCGCCGCCAGCGTCACGGCTCACGCGACATTTGATATAGCAGCCAGCTTTGCAATGGTCCGTGAAGGAATAGGCTACACAATAGTTCAATCTAATATATCAAACTGGGATGTGGCCGGATTGGTGTTCCGACAGCTTCCGCGGTCGTGGCTTAATCTTGAATTGCATGCGGTGTGGAGACGCGATGCGCTTAATGGAGCCGGTAGACGGGTTCTTGAACAATTCAGTCGGGCTCCGGAGTAGAATAGATCACTAGGGCTCGACAGGCGAGAATGGAGAATCCTCGTTGGGCGTACGTGTCCCCTCTAAGCATGCAAGCAGGGGATCGCAAATTGACATGATCCCACTTTCAACAGAATCTGGATATTCAAATCCCGCAGAACGCGCGACGTCTTTCGCAATCCGGCTATAAAGCGCCACAGTCGCTTTGAAGGCCCTGCTCGAGTCTAAAACGTCAAAACGTCCAAACACCTGCTGCAGCTCATCCCACGTCGCTTTGTCGACCCACTGCTTCATCTGTGTCCCGATGTGCCACACATCGACAGGGCGCGATGACGCGGCATGCCATTCGAGCATCTGAAGCAACAGGGCTTTCATCGTCTGATCACGCTGTTTAACCAGCCATAGTTCGTCACGAATAAGGTACTTCGGGATGTGGGCCGCTTCGAACCAGAACTCTTGCACGGATGCGCGAAAGGCATCGTTCGAGGGCAATGTTCGGGTCGGAGCGTGTCCGCTCGGTGGTGGCAAATCATTTGTCAGGCCTGCCTTATCTAGCAGGATCTTATATCCGCGCTCATACAGCGGCTCGAGCTTTTGATGGTTTGCCATTTCACATAGGCGGGCGGGGCCGGCGAGCGTGTAGTCGACTTTCGTGCCCCCCGAATAAATCGCGAGGCGAGTTGCCCAATGTTGTTCGGGAGAAGGATCCAGAGGCAATACAGTAACTAACTGTCCGATCTCACCCAGCCATCCGAAGTCGGACATAAGCAAAGTGGGATCATCAATGATGATTTCGATATCAATATCGGACAGAGCGTCGGCGAGTTGGTCAGCTCTTGCGAGCGAGCCAGTAAGTATAAGAGCCTGAATCGCGCTATTATCCTGGGCCCATAAGATGATCTTCTGCAAGATTACGTCGCGCTCCGGTGCAGCAGCGGAGGCATTCTTGGTCAACTTCATAGTCGCCACCTATTCGTTATCGGTTCGGCACCTCCCCTGAGATACACCGGGTCTAAGGATGCCGTTGGGTGATTGTGCGAGGAATCGCTGATTTCGTCTTATGTTGTGCCAAGAACGGACATATCCTCCGGCTATTTTGGGGTCGCCCTCAGCACCGCCCCATTCCCGTCCTCTCTCTCGCGATCTGCTGTTCATTTTGAGTAGATCATCACTCTTACTCTCTCTCATCGTTTTGTCCCGGTGCGCTCTCTGGTTCACTTAGGTTGCGCCGGCCTGGAGTAAACCTTCGTTATCCACGAGATCGAGCCCTCTGACGCACCTTCGAGAATCCTCTGTCGGTCGCGATGAACCGCTCCAACATCGGCACGATGAGCTTAATCGGATCTGCAATGGGAACGCCCTGTTCTGTCCCGAGGGCGTCGGCATAGGCTTTGAGATCGCGATGAAGCTGCGCGGGAAGCTCGATGGCCACCTTGACCGGTTTGTCGTCCACAATCGGCCCGAGCTTGAGCCTCACCATTCTGATCCTCCATACGGTTCGAGCACAAGATCGCGGGTGACGATCACCCGCACTGGGAAGCCGGGCCGGATGGTCAGCGTCGGGGCGACGTTGAGCTGTCGGCGGATGATCTCCTGACCCGCATCGTTGATCGTGTCCTGGCCGCCATTGCGGATCGCGCGCAGCAGTCGGTCGTCGTCGTCGATCGCCAACTCGGCGCCGACGCTGAGGAGCGTTGAGAGGCCCGCAGCCTTGGCGAGGTCCCACCAGTGATAGTCAACGCCATCCTCGAGGCCGGCATAGCCGGCCGCGTCGGCCCCCGGCTGGCGCTCGAGGACGATCGAGCGGCCGTTGGGGAAGATCAAACGGTTCCACACCAGCAATACTCTGCGTTGGCCGAACTGCACGGCATTGTCGTACTGGCCGATGATCCGCGTGCCTTGCGGAACCAGGAGAATGCGGCCGGTCGGGCTATCGTAGATGTTCTCGGTCGCCTGAGCGGTAATCTGCCCGGGAAGATCGGAGCGAATGCCGGTGATCAGCGCGGCGGGGATCACCGCTCCAGCTTGCAGGACGTAGGGCGAGGCCGGCGCCATGACCCGATCCGGCGCGACGGTGCGGCGATCGGCAGCGGCGTTGAGGAATGCGAGCTGCCGGTCCTGCGCGCGCTCTTGTGCCGTTGGCATGTTGAGCTGCCCGGGAAGCCCGAAGCCGGCCAGGTTCGTGTTGGTGACGGCGCCGTCCGGTGCGGGTGAAGCGGCGATCGCCCGCGCTTCGGTCTGGAAGAAGACACGGCTCGTGCGCGCGGCTTCCTGCTCGGCGAGGCGCCGCTGCTCGGCGGCATCCACGGCCGGCTGGATGGTCGGGGGAACGACCGGCTGTCCGCGATCCTGCGCGCTCAGGATGGGGCGGCCCAAGTCGCCCGGCAGCGGCGGTCCAAGCCGCGGGCCGGTATAGTCGCGCGGCAGTCCGGCGAGACCGTCGGCCGTGGGCCGATTGGTGGTGGAATAGAGCTCCTCGTTCCGAGGTCCGGCGTTGCGTGTCTGAAGCGCGTAGATCAGCGCGCCGCCAAGGCCGATCGACGCGACCAAGCCGATCCCCGCCAAGGCTTTGCGGGACAGCCGGGTGACTCGGGGCGGGTCGCCGCGCAGGCGCATAGGCGCCGCGGAGTCGCCGGGACCTTGTTCTGTCTCGGGGCGGTCAGGATTGTCAGAGCTGGTCACTACGATGGCCTCCCGTCGCTGCGCGAAATCCTGACTGTCTGCTGGTGGTCACCGCTGCCGAGGCGAAGCTCGGCGGCGCCGAAGAGGCGATCGACGACCAGGATGTTCTGGGAGATGCGGCTGTTGACGATCTGGAGCTCGCCTTCCGAGCCGATGACGAAGAGCGGCGGCATCTCGCCCTGGACGATGCCGCGCGGGAATTCGATGTAGACCCGCCGGCCGTCGTCATAGACGGCGAGCGGGCGCCATGGGGGATTGTCGCCGCTCAAGGCGTAGCGATAGTTGCGCGCCGCTGCCGCCGGGATGACCGGCGTGGCTGGCACACCTTGGCGCTGCGACGCGGGAAGTTGCGGATAGGCCCACGCCACGGCCGGCATATAGGGATTGGCGCCGGCGCGCAGCTCGAGCATGTAGATGCGGCGATCGGTGGTGATGACCAGATTGGTCGTAATCTCGGCGCGTGTCGGCTTTACCAGCACATGCACGCGGCGCGTGACGCCCGACCCGCTCTCGGTGTCGCCGATGATCCAGCGGGCGGTGTCGCCGGCGGCGATCGGGCCGGCGCCGGTCAGGCTCTCGCCGGGCTCGAGCGCGATGTCCGTGATCTGGCCCGGCGAGGTATAGACTTGGTAGAGCGCGCCTTCCGACCACGGGTAAATCTGAATGGCATTGTAGTAGCCCTCGCGGCGTGGCTCGACGCGGGCGGCGGCGTTGGCATTAGCCACCCGAGCGGTCGGAGAATTCGCGGCCGTTCCGCCATGGCTGGGCGTCGGCAAGGCGCGCCAGCGCCGAGGCGATATGGCGGAGCGCGGCGTCGGCCATGCGCCCCTGCACGTTGGCCATCGCCGAGAACGGCGGGTTCATGATGACGACGCTCGGCACGATGGCGGCGTCGAGGTGATCGTGAATCTGCGCGGCGTCGTGGCGGCTCACGGCGATGTTCGGAAACAGCAAGGAGAGAATGCCGGCGCGGGTCTCGGCCAGCTCATTGAGGACGAGCGCTCCGCCCGCGATCTCCGCGAGAATGGCGAGCAGTCCGGTGCCGGCAGAAGGCTCGAGAACGCGATCGGCTGGCGTGACGGCCGCGGCCGCCGCGACCGCGAGGCCGAGCGGGATCGGCGTCGAGAACTGCTGGAGAGCCTCGCTCTCGGTCGAGCGGCGCGTGTGCGTGGGCAGGAGGCCGACGATCTTCTCCAGCATGGGGAGGGCCAGGGCCGGAGAGCCGGCCTTGCGCAAAAGCGCCTTTCCATATTTGCGGAGAAACAGAACGGTCGCGGTCTCGCAGGCGTCGTAGGCCGTTTTCCAGTCCCAGGCGCCGGACGCATCGGAGGCGCCGAAGGCTCTCTCCATCGCGGTACGAAGGATCGCCGCGTCGACCTGTCGGCCCTGTTCGAGATGCGAAAGGAGATGGTGCGCGGCTGCGCCGATGCGGCGGGCGATGTCAGGTGGCGACGCAAGCGGCGGCGTCGCCGCAGGCGCGGCCGCGAGAGCGGTGGATGCGGTCATGTCGGTGAACCTCGGGAGAGCAGGAACGGGCGAGCCGGCCGGCGCTCTCTCTGGACCGCACTGGCTCAAACCCGTCCCGGCCAGGCTCTCCCTCTCGTCACGCCGCTGCCTTCACCGCGCGCCACCACGCGATGCGCTCGTCGCGTGTCGCGTTGGCGAGCCGCAGCAGCAGATCGCCGTGGCACGGCCGCGGCGCGCAGAAGCAGACGAGATCGCGGCCGCGAAGCTCGTCGAGCGCGCGCAGCAAGTGATGCTGGTGCGCAAGCCAGCGCTCGTATTTCGCGATGACGGCGGCGCGATCGCCGTCGGGGCCGATCCGAAACGGATTGCCCCATTTGCTGCCGCGGCCAATGTAGACGGCGCCTGTCGGTACGCCTGCGTGATGCTTGTTGAGAACCCTGCACATCCGACTGTCTCCTGATCCCGTTGCGGCGGACTGGCGACGGGACGCGGTTGAGGCTCGGCAGGTCACATCGCGCGCGATGCGGAAACGGCTCGTCCGTTGACCGTCGAGCCGCCGCGTCCAGACAGGCGACGACGCAAGGGATCAGAGAGTCGGCTCGTTTGGCTGGGTTGCGGACGGCGGCACGCAGGCGTCGAAGGGATTGCCGTCGGTGAGAGGCCGAACAGCGTGAACACGAAATCCGTGCCGTCGCGGCCAAAGGCGCAGATGACGTAGCGCGGCTCGCCGGTGACGGCATCGGCGCATTCCATGAGCGCGAGGTTGCCACCGGCCGCGGCTCGCAGCAGCGTCGCGAGATTCGCCCGCGCGTGACGGGGAATGCTCATCGCGCACCTCGCTTTCCCGGCCGGGCGGATATTGTGCGATCGAGCCAGCCATTGGTCGCGACCCATGCGACGGTCTTGCGACGACCGAGGTCGAGTACATGCGCGCCGCCGCCGAAGGCGTTCACGCGTGGGCGCGAGCAGGTGTTCGCCCATTGGAAACCCCAGCGTCCGCTGAGGCCGAATTCCTTCGCGCAACGGAGCACGAAGTCGATGACGGCCTGCGGATCGCCGGTCGTGTCATCGCGAATCCAGAGCTGTGTCCCGCCGTGCTCGGGCTGGATGGATAGGAGGAACGCTTCGGAGGGCGGGTCCTCCGCCGCGTTCTCCTCCATCATGCGATTGTAGAGATCGAGCGCACGGGCGGCGTTTTTCGGCGTGCCGACGTCGAGAAGACAGGAGAAGTGGGTGAAGAAGTCAGCCATGACAGGCTCCTGAAATGACAAAGACCGGCGCGGTAGCCGGGCTGGTTGAGGGGTTGGGATTGCGGCTGGAGCGTCAGAGCCGGAAATCGGCGACGAGCCGCTGTGCGTTGGCGTGATGCTCGAGCATCTCGCGGTAGAAGCGCTTGCGTGCCTCCCGCTTCGCCGGATCACGTCGCGCCGATCGCGTGAGCTTGCGCCGAGCAGCGCGGATCACTGCTCGGCTGCTGGCCCAGACCGTGACGTCGAGGCGGAGATAGGTGCCGTACATTTCAGCTTCCGTTCGCCTGCTGGGCCGCTCGCAGGGCGGCGAGCGCCGCGCGGAATTCCGCTGCGCCAATTTCCTCGGTGAGGTCGATGCTGGCGGCGACGGACAGGCAAGCGGCGTGAACGTCGTCATCCGACACGGCGTCTGCCGTCAGACCTGCGAAGTCGGAATCGGTCTCGATGATCGACCCGATCTGGTCGCGAACGCGATCCTCCTGGAGCTGTGCGAGGACGTGAGAGGGGAGCCACATGCCGGTGACGTAAGTTTCACCAGCGGCCTCGTAGTCGAGCTTGTCGTTGGACCAGTCATCGTCCTCGATGGCCTGGCGACAGGCTTCAGCGGGTGTCGCGGCGTCATAAGTCCGCTGCCTGTAGACGGGCACACGGTATGTGGTCTCGATCGTGTAAGTGGGCATGAGAGGCTCCTGAAACGAGAAAGCCCGGCGCGAGGGCCGGGCGGTTGAGGGTTGATTGGGGAGGGAGCTGGCTAGTAGCCGAACTCCCACGAGGGCCGGGACTGACCGTCATCTGCGGCCTTCACCGCTTCATCGAGATAGCCGGCGTGCCCTTCGACGAAGGTCGGGTTCTCGACGGGCGTTTCGTCGATCACCGTCACGGCGCAGACGAGGCCGTCTTCGACCTCGACATGGACGGGCACGAGATACTGAAAGACGACGCGGCGCGGCGTGGCCGAGCTGTGCTTGGTCATCGGGATTTCCCTTGTTGAGAAATGGCGGGAGCGACCGAAGCCGCCCCCGCCGCGGGCGCGTCACTCGGCGGGGATCATCGCCGAGTCATCGGCGTCGACTTCGCCGTCACCCGGCTGCTCGTCCTCATCGTCGGCGAGGAAGGCCGGCAGCGCATCGTCACCGTCGGCCTGGCTCGCGTCCGCCGTGCTCGTTGCGTCGGGATCGGCGGGACGCAGCGGCTCCGGTAGCCAGCCGGTATCCGCGAGCAGACGCTCGGCCTCCTTGGCCATGTCGGCCTTCTTGAGGTGGTCGATGAGCAGCGCCTTCTCTTCGCCGAGCGCTTCCCGCACGGCTTCGACGATCCGGCTCTTCGTGACGCGGCCGAGATAGTTCCCAACGGTCGGACGCCAGCCAGCCTCCACCATGTCGAGGCCCGTGGCGCGCGCGAGCCGATCGGTGTCGCGCATCCGCCGGTCGAGCCCGTGCTGGGAGACGCCGTTGCCGCTATAGGGATTCGGGCGCTCATAAAGAGCGTTGATCCCGTAGCTGACGCAGTGCGCGAGCAGTGCGAGACGGCTCGCATCGTCAAGCGCCGCGATCCAGTCCCACAGCCGCTCGTCGTCCTCGAGCGGCATGTCAGCCTTCCACGCTTCCACACGGGCCTGGATGGCCTTGGCGGAAGCGCTGTCCTTCAGGTCGGTGGCCTGAACGGGGAAGTGGACCTCCCGAACCGCTGCCTCAACAGCGGAGCCGTGCGCGTTGCGCTTGAAGGCGTCAAGCACCAGTTTGTGCAGGAGCGCCGTGAGAGCGACGTGCGGGTTGTTGGCGACTGATTCACGCAGCGCCAGCGTGCGATGCGCGGTGAGCTCGATGACCAGGCGCTCGGGCAGCGGTTTGACGCCATCATCGTCCTCATTGTCGCTCTCCGGGTCTTGTCCGCCGATGGTGATGACAGCGCGCTGAACGGACGGTGATGCGGAAGCATCAATCCTGCCGTCCTCGCCATCGATCTCGGCGTCGCCGCCGCCGACGGCAACGGCCGCTTCGTCTTCGGGCCGCACATAGCCACGGTCGACCACGATGTCGCCGTCGCGATCCACGCTGACGAAGACCCCGGCGCGAGCGATCTCGGCGGGATCGTAGACGACCGGGCGCTTCTCGAAGGCATCGAGAGCTTCCTCGATCTCGCCCAGGCGCTGATCGATCTCGTCCGGCAGCTCGTCGGCGCCGTCATACTCCGCCTCGAGCCGATCGTACTCCACGCGCAGCGTCTCGCGTTCAGCCCGTTCCTCGTCGGTGAGATCGACGAAAGAGCCGGTGATCTGGCGCAAGCCGTGGTCGTAGCCATACGGCAGGTCGAGGTCGATCTTCATCCACTTCCAGCCTTCGCTGGCGATCTCCTCGGCCACGGTCTTGAGCCGCTCGCCGACGAGGCGGTGAAGCAGCGCTGGGTCCTGGAGCCAGCCGCCGTTGTCGTCCTCGAACAGGTCGCGCAGCACCGCGCCCCCGGCGGCGACATATGCGTCGACGCCGACGAAGCGCGCGCGCTTGTCGGAGGCCGGGATCGTGGTCTCGGTCAGCAACTGGCGGATATGGAAGGGTTGCCGATTGTACGAATGCTGCACGGCTTCCCACACCTGCTCCTGACGCTCATGATCGGGGTTGACGGTGAAGGCCATCAACATGTCGAGCGTCATGCTCTCCTGGGCATAAGCGTCGCGAAGGACGGGCGAGACCGCGTTGAGACGCAGCCGCTGCTTCACGACCTGCACGGTCGTGAGGTAGGCCGCGGCGATTTCTTCCTCGGTCATGCCATTGTCGAGCATGTCCTGGAACGCCCGGAACTGATCGAGCGGATGAAGGCCGGCGCGCAGCAGGTTCTCGGCGAGGGAGTCGTCCTCGGCGAGGATCTTCGTGTCGGACTTCCGGACGACGCAGGGGACGAGTCCGTCCCTCGGAAAGCGCTTGGCCTTCACCAGGCGCTCGATGGCGCGATAGCGGCGCCCGCCGGCCGGCACCTCGAACATGCCGGTCTCGTTGCCGTCCTCGTCGAGAATTGCGCGGACGTTGAGGCCCTGGACGAGATCCTCGCGTCGGCCGATGTCGTGGACCAACTGGTCGATGTCGGCTTCCGGCCGGGTTCGCCGAACGTTGGCTTCCGAGAGCACGAGCTTGTTGAAGGGGATGTCGCGCGAGCGCGAGAAGACGATCTTCTTGGCAGCTTTTGCCATGTCGGGTTACTCCGCGACGGGCACCGAGAGCCTCTTTCTCGGCTTCCAACCCGTCACGAAGCGAAGCGTCGCCCTCTACCTCTGAGGACGGCGCCGACAGCAGATGATCCGGATTTCCGCAGAGGCGGAGATAATGAAGTGTGCGTTTCCGGCTTTGCGGATTTCTGGATGTGCGCCTCACGCGCCGCCACGACGTGGCGAAGCCGCTCGGTAGAGAATGCGCTCGGCCGCTCGAATGCTTCCCGCCTTGCGGGCGGCCTCCGCCCAGACCGAGATCGGAAAGTCGCCGGTAAAGAGAATGTCACGCTCGATTCCCATGCCGAACGGCAGGAGGATCGAAGCGATTTCCTCGAGCGAGAAGCTGCCTAGCTCGGGCGAGCCGAGATCGGCGAGGCCGAAGAGCGTGTCCCCGTCTGCGTCCAGCTCGGTCGCGAGCCAGACGCCTTCGCCCAGCGGGTTGAAGAACTTGACCACGGGCAGGTGGTCGGCCCCGCGATCACGTCCGTTGGCGAGCAGACGCTCGCGCAGGTCATTGGTGAGGAGGATCATGCCGCCCTCCTGTCATTCGCGGATACGCTGCCTGTTGCGGCCTCGGGGAGAAACGCAAGCAGCCAGTCGGCCGCCTTGCTGGCCTGCGATGCAGCACGTACGATCGCGCGATTGTCTTCGTGCAGCACCTCGAGCCACGAGCCGATGTAATCGGCATGGCGCACGGTCGGGACAATGCCGATGGAGGCGCAGCAGAAGGCCGCGTTCATTTCGGCGACCAGCTCTTCGAAGGCATACTTCTTCGAACCGAAGGAGCCGGAGAGGTCGCGGCCGAGACGGGACGCATGGCCTGTCGCGTGGCCGAGTTCATGCAGCGCGGTGCGATGCCAATTGATGGTTTCGAAATACGCCTGCGGGGGAGGTACTTGCACATAGTCGGCCGCCGGCATGTAGAAGGCGCGATTGCCTCCGATGCGGAAGTCGATGCTGGTCGCCTTGATCAGTGCCTCGACCCGTGGCTCGATCATGCCAGGCTCGGGCGCAGGCGGCGCGACCGCGAGGTCGCCGGGCAGATCCTCACATTGAGCGATGTTGAACACGGTGAAGCGTTTGAGGAACGGAATTGCCTGCGCTTCCTCGCCGGCCTCCTGCGCGCGTCGCCGTTCTTCATCGGGAATGAACCGATCGGCATAGACGACGGTCGTGCCGCGCTCGCCTTTGCACACGTGACCGCCGACCGACAGCGCTTGGCGAAAGGTCAGCCAGCTCTGGACCGGAAAGCCGTGCTCGATCACGGCGCCCCAGAGGATCAGCACGTTGATGCCGGAATATTGCCGCCTGGTCACGGCATTCGCCGGCATGGCGAGCGGCGCCTTCGCCGCCGCCGTGCCCCACGGCTGAACCCAGGGTACGCGCCCGGCCTCCAGCTCGGCGATGATCTTGTTGGTGATGTCGTCGTAAAGGCTCGTCCGGTCGGCGCCGGAGCGAGCATTGCGTTCATGCCTGGACATCGCGGTTCTCCGCGACGGGTGCCGGAGGCCTCTCCTCCAGCTCTCAACCCGTCACGGCAAAGCCGGTCCGCACTCTCACTCTAAAGGGGGCGTTGCGGGGTCTCCCCGCAGAAGGGGTCGGCCGAGACCGAGGCTCGGCCGCAGGGGAAGGCTTTCCCCTATAAGGCAAGGGAACTAGAGGCACATGGATGCCATCAACTGTGCTCGGCTGTTCTGGACCTGGCCCTTGCCAGACGGCGTCAAGAGATCGAACTTTTACCTCAAATAGCTGAATGTCGACGAGGTCGGAACGATGCCACAGCTAGATGCAGGCGAGCCCATCTGGACAGTCGATACCTGGATTGTGAAGTCAGAAAGAGAAGCACACTTCTTGAAAAATTGTGGTGCCTTAGGTCCAGGAAAGATGACGGTGTATCGGGACGTCGAGAAGGTGAGCTTCTTCTGGTCACCGGCCAAGTGGGAAAATCGCGGCGCGCTTGATGAGTGGCGAACGAGCGACCAATACAATGCCGGTCTCGCGCTCGTGGCTGACGACGTGCTCGAACATAAGACTCATTTGATGGAAAGCGTGCCGGAGTTTCCACCGAAGTGAACATTTCAGGATTGCGGACGCCACGACCGATACCGTCGGCCGGTTCTTCACGGTCCCGCTCGGCGGCGCGGGAGTGTCGCCGCTGAAAGGTTGGCCGAGACCCCCTTGAGGCTCGACCGCAGGGAAAGGGCTTTCCCCACTTGAGAAAGGATGAGTTATCGTAGTTGAGCTACGACAGCGGCAACAAAATCAAACAATACGATCTATTGCCGCTCCAGGAACCCCCGTCCTTCGAAGATCGCAGGCATCGCCTTCTCGATTCGCGTGACCCGCGTCCCAGACTGCTTCGCGCCGGCGAAGTGAAGCAGGTATCCCCTTTGCCGACCTGGCGTCAGCGCCTCGAAGGCGCGCTTGAATCGTGGATCGTCGCGGAACTTCTCCTTTAACTCCTTGGGCACGGGAATCTTGGGGGGCTTCGTCTCGACCTTCATTCCGGCCTGCGCGGCCGCCACGGCCTCGCGCACATAGGCGTTGATGGTGGCTGTCTTGGCCGCAATCTCGCTGACGCTGGTGAACTTCATCACTCGCGCCGCCTGAACCTGCCCGAGTTGCACCAGCAGCTTCTTCGTGTCCTTCAGCAGCGCACCCTGAAAGAAGCCCAACGCGCAATATTCTTTGAAGCCCTGAATGATAACGACGTTTTTTCCATCCAGCGTGTAGCAGGGCTTTCCCCATTTGCACTCCTCACAAAGATCGAACCTGGACAATATCCTTTGCAGCTCGGCAATCTCAGCCTGCCACCGCTCTCGATACGCCATCTCCATGCTGCACCTCCGTCTTGCGTATGTCGGAAATCGGCCGATCGATGCCCAATAGCCGCTGAGACTGAGCAGATTGCGTATCGTCGAAATTCGTGTGAACGCGGTTCTGCTTGGCGAACGGGCGTTCACAACGCCAGCGCCCGTTTGAGGTCGTCGTGCTCAAAAGCGCTGGCCATGCGAATGATCTCGGCGGGCCGGGCACCGGCCTCCTTCGCGGTCTCCCGCCAAGTCGCCGTAGCAGCCGCAACTTCCCTAATGATGGCGCGGGCCGCGGCGAGACCGAGACCGAAATATTCCGACGCGGCCTCGAGCAGATCGATCGAGCATGTGCCTTCGTCCAGATCGATGTTCGTCGTGAGTACACGCGCCTTGAGGTCGGTTGGCACGGGGTTGAGGTCGTAGATGGGAGAGAGCGACCAGCCCGTCTTGCCGAGCCACAGGAAGCCGTGATTGCGGAGGTGATCGTCGACATTCGAAATCAGGACGTTGAAGGCGACACGGCGATAGAGTGCCTGGGCGTCGGTCTTCGCTTGCGCCCCGTGCTGCGTCAGCGCATCGACGATCTCAGGATAGCTGCCACGCTCGCCATCCTTCGATCCCGTCATCGCCATTGCGGAGAGGAACGGGATGCGAATGGCGCCGTCCCTGTCGAAGCGGCGAGACAAGAGCACCGCCTTGCCGCCGACCCGCAGCAATTCATGGGAGGGTGTGGCGATGCCGGCGCGCGCCGCGAGGCGTAAAGCGATCTCCTCCCAGGTCTCCAAGCTGTAGTCGTCGGTTTCCTTGGGGAACTTCGCGATGGAGAGGTGGCCGTGCTGATCGATGACCGACGCCTTGGGGCGTGAACCTCCAAGTGACGATCCGGGCGCGAAGATGAGCTGGAGATCCTCGTCCGTCTCCTCGTCGCGCAGGACGCGCTCCGTCACGGCAAGGAGACGCCCGAGCTCGATCAGGGCGGGCACGCCCGCGCGAAGCGGCGCTTGGAACACGTCATCACCTGCCCAGCGGAATCGTAGCGCGCCAAGACGGGTCTCATCGGCGACGCCAAGAAGATAGTCGCTCTCGGCGAGGGTTCGTACCGCGCGGCCTTCGCGCTCAGCGAGCCGCCGCTCGGCACGCTGCATGAGGCGACGGCCCCAGGTGTCGGGGGCCGAATCGCCGAGGGATCCGAAGATGGCTTGTCCGGCCGGCGGCGCGAAGCCGCCGCGGGTCAACGCGAGGGCAGGTTCGATTGAGAAGTGATCCGGATCGCTGAGCCATTCCGGCGCATACTCGAACACCACGGTCTCGTTACCCCGCACCTTGTTGCTGCGGGCCAAGCCGACCGGACGAGTGCGTCCGTCGAGGTCGATATGGACTTCGATGTCAGCCATGATCGGTCGGCCCCGCCGCGCGCTTGAGACGGATGCGCTTCGGCAACTCCGCGCTGGCCAAGGCTTGGCCGACGCTGTCGCGGGCGATATCGGCGATCTCGCCGAGGCCATCGAGCAGGCCAAGCGCCTGCAGGACGGCGGCGTAGATGCCGATGCTGACATTCGCATCGCCTGCTTCGACCCTCTGGAGGGTCGAGCGGGACGTGAAGGCGCGCTCGGCCACGACCGCCATGGGCAGCCGCCGCCGCCGACGGGCATCGTGGATATCCGCGCCCAGTTTGCGCAGAACGCGCCGCACGGCGGCGGGGGGGTGATGTGGTGTCGGCATTTGCGTTCTTCATGCTACCAAGTTTGACATTATGTAGCACGAAGATTACAATTTGGCTAATCCGTAGCTTTCGAGTCATCGGCCCATCCTGTAACAAGGATGGGCTCGGATGATACAATTCCTCGGGCAGCTCCGCCGACGATCCGAGGAAAGTTACCATCGTGGCTCCCTTGGTGCTGGCCGGCGAATCGAGCCGCTCCGAGTGGAAAGAAAGCTGGGGCCGGATGCAGAGAGATTGCGTTGCCCCGAATATTGCCGATCTGTGGCAAACTGGAGCAAGGATCAATCTAGGGGCATTGGCGGGGGATTTGGGTGCTCGAACAGCAGCTTCTTGAGGAATTCTCCCTTCGGCTTCGGGCTGAAATCGCGGAAAAGCGCGCTGAACTTGCGCCGGAGACAATGCTCGCCGATGAGACGGCGCTGGCCGATGTAATGCTGGGATACATGGAGGAGGCCGGGCTTGTAACAGAGCATGAGCTATGTCCCTACGAGGACACCGCCGGGCGTAACAGATGCCGGGTTGTTGGCTATGCGCTGCCTGAGGATTCCGGCCGCCTCGAGATATTTACTGCCCAGTTCGTACCGGATGGCGGCGACACCTACCTCGGCGCCGACGATCTTTCGCGTCTCGCAGGCCGCGCCGCCCGTTTTTTCGGCTATGTTGCCGCACATGACCTAGCTCGTTTCGCCGGTAACGATGCTGCCGCGAGCGCTGCCCGCTACATTGCCGACGAGCTCAAACGCGTCGAGGACGTACGGGTGCATGTACTGACTAACGGCCTAGTCCGAGACAGGTCGGTTAGCACGATCGAGATCGCCGACAGGACGGTCGAGTTCTCGGTCGTTGATCTTGAACGCTTGTACCGGGCATCTCGCGAAACAGTCACCCGCGACCGAATCGAGATCGATTTCACCACGCTCATCGGGCGGCCAATCGCCTGCCTTGAAATGAAACCTCGCCCCAAGGAATACGAGACTTATCTCGTCATATTGCCGGGCGAACTGATCTTCCAGCTTTACGAAGAATTCGGCGCGCGGCTGTTCGAATTCAATGTGCGTTCGTTTCTTCAGGCCAAGGGCAAGGTCAATAAGGGCCTACGGGACACGCTGAGAAACGAGCCGGAACGATTTCTGGCCTACAATAACGGTATCACCGCGACGGCTGACGAAATCGAAGCCGGCCTGTTCATGGGCGAGATGACCATCAGCCGCATCCGTGGTCTACAAATCGTCAATGGAGCGCAAACAACCGCCTCGATCCACCGGGCGAAGAAGGCGGACAAGATCGATATCAGCAAGGTCGCTCTTGCGATGAAGCTCACGCTGGTCGAGCCGGCGAAACTCACCGAATTCGTGCCGCTCATCGCGCGCTATTCCAACACACAGAATGTCATTCAGGTCTCGGACCTTTCGGCGAACAACGAATTCCACATTGGCGTGGAGCAACTCTCCGAGAAGGTCTGGTGCCCGGGCGAAGAAGAGCGCTGGTTTTATGAGCGAGCGCGGGGTGCCTATCAGGTAGCGGCAGCTCGGTTCGGCACGACGCCGGCGCGGCGCAGGGAGTTTGACCGCGAATGCCCGAAGGCGAACCGCTTCAGCAAGACCGATCTCGCGAAGTTCCTCATGTCATGGTGGCAGCGGCCCCAAACGGTCAGCCGTGGTGCACAAAAGAATTTCGCAATTTTCATGTCGGAATTGCCGGAACGCTTCGCAGCCGATTGGCGACCGGACGAAGTCTTTTACAAGGAGGTCGTCGCGCTGGCGATCCTGTTCCGGGCAGCCCAGTCCGTGATCCGGCGGGCGAAGCTCCAATCCTATGGCGCGAATGTGCTCACCTTCATGATCGCGAAGCTCTCATCCGACTTCGGCGTGCAGCTCGACTTGCCGGGAATCTGGGAAAGTCAGAATGTCTCGCCGGAGCTTGTGCGCGTGTTCGAGGACTGGGCACCGCGCATCCATGCTGCGATCATCACCGGCGCCGGGCGCAGCAACGTCACCGAATGGTGCAAGAAGGACGAGAGTTGGACCTATATCAAGACGCTTGATCTCGGGCTCGCCGAACAAGCGCCGGTCGAAATTGTCACCGAAGCCGCGGAAGCCGACGACACGCCGCCACCGCCCCATGTAAACGGTGAGGATCTTGTCGGTCTGTGCTGCGGCATTGACGGCGCCGGGTGGGCGAGGGTGGTGGCGTGGGGCGCCGAGAACGGTCGGATCGCCAAGTTCGACCAGCGGGTCGCGCTCACGCTCGCGAGCTACGCGCTCCAGGGCTGGCAGAAGAAGCCTTCGATCAAGCAGGCGAGAATCGGCGTGCGCGTTCTTAAGACGGCCGTCGGTGCGGGCGTTGTCTCCCTCACCTGACCGTCAAAACCCTTCGGGCTGTATGCGCCCCCTTCGTCCCGACGACTTTGCGCGCTTCTTCGGCGGCGGCGCATCGCTCTTTTTGCCGGTGCCGTCGTTTCCCGGCTGTGGCGATGCAGCCGGCTTCGGCGGCATATGACGTTTCACCGTCGCTGCATTGGCCGCACGGGCGGTATCGGGCGTCCATGCACCGGCTTCGGTGATAAAATCCTCATCGCCGATCGCCTCGCTGACGAGGTCGCCGTCGAACTTAACCTTGACCAGCAAGGGAAAGCGCACGGCTTGGCCCGACACGATGCCCTGTCCCGGCCCGAATGTCTGAAGAATGCCGGCGTCCGACTCAGAAAGATTCTCCATCACAGAACGCACGAAATTCTTGTCGCGCGGATTGACGAGCCGCAGGACGAGGAAACTATTGCATTGAGCCAGTGTGGTTTCGTCGAGGCGCGAGGGCCGCTGTGAGATCAGCACCAGTCCGGTGCCAAACTTGCGTCCCTCCGTGATAACCTTGCGAATCGTCGTCAGCGACGGCGTTTCCTCTGTTCCCTCCTGCCGACTGGGAATGAAGTTGTGCGCCTCCTCGACCACCGACTGAAATGGCGGAATCAGCCCCGACAGGGTCGAACGATGTGCGAACAGCGCTTCGAGCACGATCGAGACAATTGCCGATTGGTTCAGGTGGTCATAGCCTGCAAGATAGAAGATCGATACGGTCCCTGGCCTGACGATGTTTTCCGGGGCGTCGAACGGGTCCGGCATTTCCTCGAACAGATAGTCCTTGAAGCGCGGCTGGCTGCGCAGCCGCTCGTTGTTCTGCTCCATCTGCCTCAAGTTTGAGAGCACGAATTCGAGTGACCGCCGCGCGGCGTTGATCGTGGTGCCACGGATGTTCGCGATCTCATCCGGCAGATGGTCGTCCTTCTGCCGCTGCCTAGCGGCGATCGCGGATGCGTGATCCATTAGACGCTGGATGTAGTCGGTCGCCGGCTCGCCATCGGCCATGTCAGTGACGCTAACGAGATATTGATAGAACTGCTGCTGTGCCTCGGTCAGCTTGCGCCCCATCTTGTCGATCAGGTCCGCGACGATGCCAAGGTTGTTCTCCCGCACCCGTATGGTCGGGAAGAAGATGCGGACGTTGGTATCCTTGAAGAGTGCACGCTTCTCGAAGAAGCCGAGATAATCGCCATGCGGGTCGAAGATGACCAGCGGGTATTTCAGATCGATCAGCTCGCGGATGATCCGACGCGCGGCCACGGTTTTGCCGCCACCGGTCATGGCGAGGATAGCGAGATGGCGCGACACGATGTGACGTGCTGACAGCGAGACCTCGACATCGCCGCGCGCAATCAGTGTGCCGATTTGCAGCTTGGCTGAATTGTCCTCTTCCCCGGTTAGCAGCCGCCGCACATCTTCGGGCGGAGGATAGAGAACTTCGCCCGAAGGTTTGACCGGATAGGTGAGCGGCGAAAGCTGCGCGGCTCCGGCATCCCCTTCGCCGGTTGTCCCCAGAATCAAGACTTCCGCTTCGAGATGGTCGCGGCTTCCCGACAGGACCGTATCGAGGAAGCGGATATTCTCGTCCGCGAGCTCTTGCGCCGCCTCGGCAGGAAAAAACGGATTGAAGCGGTCAATGCCGGTGACGCGGCCCCAGACGGTGACGGTTCTTTGCGCGACGCCGGGTGCCTCGGGGACTTCGACACGGGTAGCGACAATGTCGCCAAGCTTGGCCTGAAAGCTGCGCAGAATGAACGAGTATTTCCCCGTCGAGGTGTTGCCGACGACGGTGCCAATGCACGTCCATCCTGTTTGCGATGCCTGTCTTGGCGCAGTCATGCGCTCCCCCTGTCATTCAATCCGATGGCCTGAACCACCAGTCGCGGCCTTTCGCCGCGAGTACGCGCTTGGCGAAGGTGACGACACGCGGATCGCCGCTTTCGAGCGCCTTGCGCAACAGGACAACCTGGTGCTGGCCCTTTACGCCCCGGCTCATCCACGCCGGCACCTTCGCGAACTTGTCAACTATGTCCAGTCCGACGGGGAAGCCGTAAGAGGGGAGCAAGCGGCTCGTGTGCAGTATCAAATCAAGCGCAGTTTCGAAGCCGGTGCCGTTTTCAAATCCCTCGACTCGAAACGGCAGTACCGTCGCGGAGGGCTTCAGATAGCTTGTGAGTGCCGGCGGATAGTCCCTGATCCACTGCTTCCATCGGTCGGGCCATTTGTTCTCAGGACCTTGGCGGTCCACCGCCATCGGCACGACATATTCGCCATCCTCCAACACGACATCGAACAGGGACGAGTCATTGAGGCCGTACGTCGTGACTTCCTGAAGAATGTCGCGTGCCTCATCGCGCTTGAGGTGCTGCTGATCCTGGAGCTGATTTAGAATGCGCCGGATGACGACAGGATCGCGGCCGACGGAACGTTCAACGACGCCAACCACCAGTGTGCCGGTCTTCTCCATGCGGCGGAGCAAATCGAGATAGAGCGCCACAAACTGGCGCGCTTCCTCATCGCCGTTGAAATTCTCATCGTCACAGAAGACCTTGCAGGCCCGCGGGCCAAACGACGGAAAGCCGTCCAGACCATAGGGAGAGACCGGATTGACCAGCGGGCCGTGCAGCAGGATCGCGTCAGGCGGCTGCGCCGAGCGCGCGAGGCGATAGGCCGCCGCCGTCTCGCTGGTCATTCGCGCACAGTCCCGCAGTTTCGCTGTGTCTATGAAATCGTCGTCGTAAACCTCGCCCTCCGGGCTGAACAGATCATCCACCAGCGACAACTCGATATTGAACTGTTCGCGGCTCGCGGTTTCGTCTCCGGGCCGGACGATGTAGCTTCCGACGCGAATACCAAGCGGTGCAGCCGAAGGGAGATCGATGTTCGCAACGCCGCCATCGATGAAGGCGATGGCGCGACCTCTTTGCTGCGGCCAGAATTCTCGCGGGCGATACGCGAGACGGCGGATCATGCCATTCTGATCCAGAAGCTCGCGCATCATTGCCGCGATATGCGAAAGCCGGTCAACGAAGCTGCGCTGCACCTCCGAAGATTCCCGGCCAGCCACGCGCAGAAGTCCGGCGATGAATTCGCCCTGACCGATGCGCGCCTCGATGCGCCGCCTTATGTTGTCCGGCCCGCTCTCCTGCGCTTCCGTATTGCCAGCGCTGCTCATTCCGCTGCCTCGCGGTACACCATCGACGCTCCGCTGTTCATCGCACGCAACGCATTCGCGATCTCGGACGCGATGGCATAAGCAAGGAGTGGTGGCACCGCGTTTCCGACCTGACGGAAGGCGGAATTCATGCTGCCGTGAAAAACGAATCCGTCCGGAAAGCTCTGAAGCCTAGCTGCCTCGCGCACGGAAATTGTGCGCGCCTGCGCGCTGTCGTAGTGAATATGCGAATACGAGTCCTTGCCCAGGTGCGCGGTCAGCGTGCAGGACGGTTTGTCGGGCTCGAGCTTGCGCCACTTGTTCGGAAACTTGTCAGGATCGTAGGGCGGCACGATCGCCGCTTTCGCCTCGTGCCAGGCGTTGGAATTGCCGTGCAGCGGCTTCCCCGCGTTTCGATGACGCGCCAGCAAGCGCTCGAACTTCTTTATCGCGCGGCGGTGCATTTCCGGGTACTGCTCGCCATGGCGCATGGCGCTGAAATGCCGATAGTCGCGTGGCGTGTGACGGACGACATGTGCCGTCACATCGGCACCCGTCTCAAATCCCGGCCATTTCCGCATCGCCAGCCCGTAGGCGCTGGCGGACCCCACGTAACCCGCCATCTGCGTGATGCGCCGGTCGGGCGTCCCGTCCCTCGTCACCCATCTCTTGCGGTAGATTGCGGCGAGATCGCGTAGCGCTTCGCTGATCGAGATCGCGGGCCGGTTGGCAACCTGCTGCGGTGGCGCCGGTACGTAATGCGATTTGCGTTGGTCGACATGCTTGAGGGCAAAAAAACGAACCCCGGTATAGCCGGGGGGGAAGGCGACGTTATGCGTTGCCGCCGGGAATTCCGGTATCGCGCCCACCGTCTTGTGATGCGCGACGAGAAACAACCGCTCGCGCAACTGCGGCACGCCGTAGCTCGCCGCGTTCAGCAGCGTGTACCGGCAGATATAGCCGCACTTTTCGAGACTGCGACTGATTTCCTCGGGAACGTTGTGGCCGCCATGATTGAGAATGTCGGGGACGTTCTCGAGCACGATGGAAAGGGGTTTGAGCGCCCGCACATAGCGCAGAAAGCGACGATACAGGCCGGCGCGCGGATCGGTTTGGTAGGCGGCTGGATCGTCGGCCAGTGATCCGAGCTTGGGCCGGCCGATACGAGCAAATGCCTGACAGGGAAGGCCAGCGAGAATAACATCGACGGCGTCTGTCTTCGCGCCGAGATCGAGCGCCTTAACCAGCTTGCCAGGCGATGTCGTCAGCAGGTCGCGCGGCGTACCGAGAATTTTCCGGCGTTCGGCGGACACGTCCTTGTGAAGATTGTCGGCGTAGGTGGTAGCGGCGACAGGATCGCTTTCGATGGCGCCGACTAGCGAGAATCCCGCTTTCATGAATCCCAGCGAAAACCCGCCGGCGCCGCCGCAGATGTCCAGCACGCGCGGTTTCCCGCCGGCGGCCAGCCTCAGCCGTTTGCGCTCGAACGCATCGATTGATTGTTCTGCCATCAGCCGGCTCGCTTGTGATGCCGGGCGTCAGGCTGGATGAGGGCGGCAGACAATATCGATTGGAGGCGAGCGGGATCTTCAGTTTCGCATTCCCAGATCACCAGCGTCCGCCAGCCGATCCGCTCCAGTTGTTCGCAGTTGCGGCGGTCGCGCTCGACATTGCCGCTCAGCTTGCTTTGCCAGAACTCCGGTCTGGTTTTCGGCATCGTCGCGTTGCGGCAGCCGCTGTGCTGATGCCAGAAGCAGCCATGAACGAATACGGCCAGCCGTTGGCCGGAAAAAACAAGATCGGGACGTCCGGGTAGATCCTTGCGGTGCAGTCGGAACCGACAACCCATGCGGTGCGCCATGCTCCGCACGGCCAGTTCCGGGGTTGTATCGCGCGGACCAATGCGCGCCATGATGGCGCTGCGCCGCTGCGGGTCGACAATATCCACCACGAAGCCCCTCTCACCGTATGGTCAGGCAGAGGCACCCCCGAGATTGGCGTTCCGCGCGCTCCCCACCGGGCCGTATGCGGCCAACCTTAAAATGCCAGAGATTCTGCAAATTGTATATGCGGGCAGCACCTTGACGGGCGCGTGCTGAAATCGTGCGCCGCAACGGTTCACCGGGGCTCCTTGCGTCTATTGTTCCTGGTTGTTCCAAGCGGTATTGACCTCTGGACGCCTTGCCTGTAGGAAGATGTCTGGAACAATCAGGAACAATTTTCATGACCTCTCAGAGATACACGGCGTCGAAGAGCCCCACCAAGGACGGCACGGCGTGGGTCATCAGTTTTCGGCACCCGCTCCGGAAGGACGCCCGTGGGAAGCAGGGCCGGAAGGTCCGGCGCGGTCTCGGAACCTCCGACGAGGCGCGGGCGCAGGTGCTTGTGGACGAGATGAATGTCCTGCTCGGCGATTCGGCATGGCACAGCATCGCCAAGAGGGCGGATGCCGGGCGCCGTTTCGATCCGGTGATTGTCCGCGCTTTCTACGACGACATCGAAAACGCACTGTCCAACACCTGGGAGATCAGGAACGAAGTTCTGCCGCTGCCGTCCGCCGGGGAGGGCTACGCGAAGATTCTGATGGTCGGTACCACCGGTGCGGGGAAGACCTCCTTGCTCCGGCACTTGATGGGCTCCCACCCGGAACGAGACCGCTTTCCTTCCACGTCAGCCTCCCGGACTACGATCTCTGATATCGAAGTCATCACCGCGGCCAGCGCGCCGTACCGGGCCGCGATCACGTTTTTCAATGAATGGACGGTGCATACAAATGTCCATGAGTGCGTTGCCGACGCCTGCGCAGCGCTTTGGGATGACCTGACCGAAGACAAGCTCGCCGAGAGACTGCTGACGCACCGCGATCTGCGGTTCCGGCTCGGCTACGTTGTCGGATCATGGCGCCAGTCGCCACGCGTAGCAGCGAAAGCGGAGTCGGATTGGGACTACGATCCGGACGCGCGGCAGGCCGATGAGGCACCTGACGAGTCCGACGCTGCACTGCCGTCCGCCGCTGACATAGAGCGGATGCAGGATGTTCTGAAATCATGGCTGACCCGCATAAGGGCTCTTGCCGCCGAGGCGAAAGAGCGCCTGCAAGCCGAACTCAATGTCGATCTCGGTTTGCTCGCCGGATCGGACAAGGAAGCGGCCCAGGACCTTTTTGAAGACTTCGTCCAGACTCTTTCGGATTTCGATGATCTCGTAAACGACATCATGGACGAGATCAGGCTGCGCTTCGACGGCATCGCCTCGGAACTCCGTACTCATGCCAGCGGCTGGCCGCTCGCTTGGGAATACGCAAGTGAGGACCGCGATGCCTTCGTGCGGGCGGTGCGCCGTTTTTCATCGAACTACGCTCCGGCGTTCGGCACGCTGCTGACCCCCCTTGTCGACGGCATCAGGATCGCTGGGCCGTTTTCACCCGCGTTCACCACGCGCCATCCCCGTCTCGTCCTGCTCGACGGCGAGGGGCTGGGTCATGTCGGAGACCCTGCTGCCGGCATTGCATCCCGCGTCGCACGTCGCTTCAGCGATGTTGACGTGATTCTGCTCGTTGATTCTGCGAAGGCGCCGATGCTGGAGGCGCCGGCGTCCGTCCTTCGCGCTGTCGCAGCCAGCGGATTCCAGAAAAAGCTCGCGCTCGCCTTCACCCATTTCGACCTTGTGCGAGGGCAGGCCAATTTGCCGACCTTCGAGGCGCAACGGGCACACGTCCTTTCGTCGGTGCATCAGAAGCTCATCAGCTTGCGTGAGATCGTGGGTCTGCCTGCGGTGCGCGCGATTGAGCGCGAGCTGGACGAGCGTTGCTTCATGCTGGGCTTCCTTGACCGCACACTCACGGAGAAGAATCGCGGCCCCGTGGCCGAACTGGGAAAGATTCTGGATTTTTGCGAGGCGGCCATTGCCCCTGTCGAACCGCCGCGGGCCGGCCCGGTGTACGACACGGCCGGACTCGTGCTGGCGATTCAGGCCGCAAGTGCGGATTTTCATGCCCGATGGAACTCCATTCTCGGCTTCAGCAGGTCGGGCAACATCCGCACCGCCCATTGGGCCGAGATCAAGGCTCTCAATCGCCGCGTCGTGCTCGACATCGACAACGGCGAGTACAAGGACCTCAAGCCCGTCGCCGATTTTGTTGCGCGCCTGTCGGAGTCGATCACCAAATTCCTTGACCGGCCGATCCGCTGGCACCCGGCGACTCCTTCTGAGTCCGAGGCCGATGAGGCGCTGGCGCGGGTTCAGCGGGAGGTGTTCGCCCGCCTTCATGCCTTCGTTGACGAAAAGATTCTGCGCGTCCCGCGCCAACAATGGATGGAAGCGTTTGAATACCGGGGACCAGGCTCGACTTTCAGTCGCGCCAAAGTGATTCAGACGATCTACGATTCGTCCGCGCCGGTGCCGGGACCCGCACTCGATCCCCTATCCGAACATTTCCTGCGCGCTGTCCGGCTGCTGGTTCACGATGCCATCCGCGAGGGTGGTGGAGAACTGGTCAGCGACGTTCTTGCAGCGTCGCCCATTGTTGCGGTCTCCGCGCGGAGGGCTTCATGACCTCCTGCGACGGCGAAGGCCCCAGCGTGATCCTTGAGGAAAGCGGCCGAGACCATGAAGTTCTACACTGCGAATACGACACTCTGGCTTGGCAGGGACTGCAAGCCGGCATCCGGCTTCCGAAGCTCGGTTGCAAGCAGTAAATGCCGCTTCTCGGACCGGACGAGACCCGAGGTCACATTCAGGAAGAAGGCTCATGCCGTGAAGCCAGATGGCATGGTGTGGCAGGAGGTGCCATTGACTGGTACGAGGTTGGTCATCGACAGCAGCAAATTGCAGTCGGCCGAGTTGCGCGAGTTCCTCAGCGCAAGCACGGCGAACCTGGCTGTGCTTTCGGACTTCGCGTGGTTCGAAGTCTACAAACAGGAGACCGTGGATGCTGTCCTCGCTCTCCTCTCGGTCATCGGCGATTTTCCCGAGCAGATCATCGTTCTGAAGTCTGGAGGAGAGATCGCGAGACTGAACCCTGGCCTTCCTAGCGAGGTCGCGGCCATGGAGCAGCAGGACGTCGCATCCCTGATCCGCGAAATGGCTGACATCATGAACGGACCTCGACGTGAGGATCCGATCGTCCTCCAGCAACTGAGGAATCTGTGGAGCTCCGCTGCTGTTAGTCTCGCTGGCATGCATGAGGGAGCGATCGACATTGTGACGTCGCTGCCGGAAATGTCTGAGCAGATGTTTTCGGAGCACGAGATTAGGATCATCCGCACCAATGGACGCTACACCGAGGAGATGTTTGCCAGCATTTTCGGAGCCGCCGAGCAGATCTGGGAGACATTGGCGGAGGGGTACGGTCTGCAATGGCGATCGATGCTCCGGGACCATACTATGAGCGTCTACCTTTTCCGGTATGCCCTTGGGATCGTCATCTATCTCATTTGGTGGGTAAGAACTGGTAGCCCGAAGCTGCAGCGCGTCGAGCGCATACGGAACGACCTCATCGACTTGAGTTTTGTGGTGTACGGGACGTATTACGACGGGCTTCTCACCGCCGACCGCAAGGCGGAATGGATGTTTCTGAACCTGTCTCGGGCACTGGAGGCGGCAAGAACGTCAGCCGGAGACTGAATTCCGTGTCGGTTCGCAGAGCCCCTCTATTTGGGGTTCGACGCAAAGCGATGAAAAGCCTGATGCAGGAAGTGTGCTGCGGGCCGGATTCGAAACCGGCTACTGGATGGGCTTAGTGCACCGAGCCATTACGCCGCCGCCTTCTCGTCACCATCTCGGACCTTTGCTGGCCATGTGCCCTTCCACATCGCCGCAGCCAATTTGTATTTACTCGTGTCTCTAGTTTCCATCAAGCGCTGTGTCGATCTCGCGCGAGAACCTGAACCTCGCAATCTCCGGCGTGCAGTGCTAAAATTAGAAAATGCGCGATCGTGCATAAGGCCGGTAGGGGCCCCTAGCGCACCGGTACGTGACCGAAGGCGTAGGGCGACACGGGTATGCGGACACAGGCAATGTCACCAAGATTGAGCGCTGACCCCGAAGCCGTCTCCACTCCCTCGGCTCCATGGAGCCGGCGCAGCAATTCCGAAACGGCAAGGGCGGCAGCGATCAAGCCGACGAACGGCACGCCGACCGTGCGGGATGCAAGCTGGGCCAAGCCGCAGGTATCGAGTCCGGATTTCCGCAAAGCGCTGTAGGCCGGCATCGCCGAGACATCGATGGCACTTCCCGCATCTTCGCGCCGCCAGATCTGATCCGGCCGCCGCGAGGTGGGAAAGGTATGCAGCGAGAAATTCCGAAACCCGCCAGGACCGGCGCCCAAGCCCGCTTCCACCACCAGCTCGAACTTCGCGCTGCCGAGGTCGGCGCGCGTCGGCGCGTTATCGACGCCGCAGAACGCGACCGCAGGGTCGTGCGGACCACGCAACATCCAGGGCCCAAAGCGCCGCTCTTCGAGCGCGGTGGTGAAGCCGGCCGCTTCAAGCCAGTGCGCGGCGACACGCGTCTTTTTGATGCCGACCAGCGGCAAAGAGGACAGCAAAGAGGTGCTGTCGTTGGAGTCGGCAACCACGTCGTAGTCTTGCAGCGTAAGCTCGACCTTGCGGCGATCGGCATAGGGCAAACAAGCCAGGAGCCACGCGAATGCCTGACCCAGATTGCCAAGGCCGATGAGCCAAACGGCTGAGGGCAGATAGGAGAGCGGCGGCTCGCTTTCGTCCGGGGGCAGCCAGTCGGTGCCTGGATTCCACAGCGAGAGACCCGCGGCCCGCCGTCCCGCCATCGGGTGATCGTTCGCATGCCAAGCGAACAGCTCGGCAGCGGCGGCGGCCGCAGCCATGGCGGCGGCAAGCGGGTTCGCCTCATCGTCCGCGAGACGGCGCGCGTCATGCTGCGGCACCACACCCCCGCGCCATCCTTGCCAGGTGAGCGCCCACGCCGTGTTGCCGGCGTCTGGCGCCGTCCCGAGTTGCACGATCGGCCAAAGTGGATTTGCCGACGGGGCGAGCGTCCCGCCGAGTTCGAGCACTGCATCCGCAAGCGTGCGCGCGCGGGCGAGCGGCACGAGCAGCGGCGCATCCGGCACACCAAGCACTTCGATGCCCCCGAGCAAGGTCCGGCGCGTAAGATTGACCAAAGTGAGAAGGGCGACTTGGTGCGCGACCGAGGTGGCGGCTTCGGGTCCGACACGGATCGAGGCGCCGAAGCCGCGCAGAATGTCCATGGCGTCGTCGTGCGTTGCCGCGCGCCCGTTGTCCATGAAGTACTTAGCGGTACGGTGCAGCCGCGTGTGGTCGATAAGCGCGTTCATAGGATCAGCTCCAGAATCCGGTGTAGACGTATTTGCGGCAATGCCGGTGGCTGCGGTCCGCCCAGCGGTGCTCGCCCTGATATTCGAAGATGCCAAGATCTTCGTAGCGGACCGGCGGCGCGGCGAAGTCGGGCACGATGATGGCGACGTGCCCCGTGCGCGCGACCATCGGATTGGTGCGGTCGGATCCGCTCTGAAAGGCGGCGCCGGGATGCGTGTGGATGTCGGCGACGACGCCAAGCTCCCGCGCGCGGCACATCGCCCAAAGCTTAGCGAAAGCATTGGCTTTGAGAATGCACACGCCGCTCGCGTAGGCCTCCGGATCGAGATCGTCGTAGTAGACGACATCGACGGCGGCGCGCCGGCCGTCATGGTCATGGCCGAGCAGAAACGCGCCGGATTCATGCCGGGCTTCCGTGCGCCGGTGCAGCTCCGCCATGGTGCCCGCCCACAAGGCGGCCGGGCAGTTCAAGCGGTGCTCAGGCGCCGCGAACGCCCGAATAATCGTCTTGATTGAGAAGGTCATAAAGCTGCTCCAGGTAGCAAATGATGCCCCGCTGCGGCTGCCAGAGCCGGTTCGGGTGTTTGTGAATCCAGTCACCGTGCCCTTCGATCGACATGCGATCGCAGGGCAAGTACAGGCACTGACCGCCCTTCCACTCCGGCCTGAACACGGACGGCACGATGGCGCGGCCCGCCGGCCAGCGCGGCGCGGGCAGGGGCCGCCGCGCGCCGAGATCCCAAGGCTGTGCAGTCACCGGCGTGTGCCGGTAGCCGCTGCATTCGAAGCGGAATCCGTATTCATCCGGTGCGTTGGCGCGCTTGGCTGCCGACACGGCGATGGCCGCGTGCGGCCAGGCGGTTTCGATGTGGCGCCACTTGCCCTCAATCTCGCCGCGCCGGAATTCCGGGGCGGCGAGATCGGCTGCAAGGAGCAACTGGTCGGGGGGCACAGCCATGGTCATGGCGCTTCAGCCCTCGACGCGCTTTTCAGGAACGAGGTCGAAGCAGATGTCGCAGCTCTGGCCGCTGACCAGCTCGGCCAAGGCCGTGTCGGTCGGCGGTTGTGTGGTGCTGTTGCAGAGCTGAAGCACGTGCTCGCCGGCATCCGTCGGGTTGAGCTTGAACTCGCGCACGGCCCACTGCTTGACCGTGCGGACGCGGATGCCCGCCGCGAAGGCGCGCTCGATGCTGCGGTCCATGTAGTGGACCGTGACCTTGATCTTCTTGCAGCGGGTCACATGAACGCGCGAACCGTGCTTCAGGCCCTCGACCGGGGCCTTGGCGTCGTGCGGCACGGGCGCCTCCGCCTCGTCGACGAAGCTTTCGCGCCCCTCGAAGTCGATTCCATGCGTTTTGAAGACCTCGTGCAGGTCCCGCACCAGCGCCGGGATCGTGATCCCAGCCTCGGTGATGCCGGGCTTGCCCTCGGCCTGAATGAAGATGACCGTCTTGCTCATCGCTTGTTCCTTTGATCCGGCGGCTCATGATTGAGCCCTTAAGGAAGAAGCGACCGCAGGCAGAGTTTTTAGGAAGTGCGGTTCAAGAGACGCCCTGGACGAAACCGCAGATGAAATAGCACTGACAGTTCGGGCAGCGCCGCGCATCCTCGGGCGCGGGGGCAAAGGCGCCGCGCTCGATGTCGGCGATGGCGTCCGTGTATTCCTCCAAGAGCTTGTCGTCCTTGTTCGGCGGAATTGGAACCGCCTCGCGCGTCGCGAGATAATAGGCTTCGATCACGACTTGCCGCCTCGGGTAGCGCGCGGCCGCGCCGCGGCGCAGCAGCGCGTAGATGCGGTTAGCGGGGTCGGACTTCGTCTTGCGGCCGGTGCGGATGCGCTGAACATGAACCGTGCCGTCGGTGGCGATGACGACGCGGTCGGGCGTGAGCGCGATCTGCTTGCCGCCCACATCGACCACCCATTCACCTTGATCGTAGCTCCCGGTCTCCGCAGCGATGACATCGACCATCGAGGCGATCATGGTTTCGGCGGATGCGCGGTAATAGGCCTCGAAGCCGTGTCCGGTCGGCCCGCGCGCGGCCCATTCTTGCGCGAGCTGCGCAAGCGCGGCGGGATGATTCGAGGGCGTGCCGGCCGCGCGCTGCGTTTCAAGCCACCCGATCGTGCGGAACACGCAGCGGTGAAACCGCACATAGGGCGAGTCGTCCCGGATGGCGCGCAAGCCGTCGAGCGTCTCAAACTGGTAGCGTTGCGGGCACTGTATATAAAGACTGAGCTCGCGCTCTTGATACAGCGTTCGGGCGGGCGGCGGCGCGAGAGGCCGAGCGGGGCGGAGCGGCAGCGGGCTATCGTTGCGCCGCGCTGCCGGAGCGAGCGCGCTGATGGGCGATAAGAACTTAGAGGTGCTCGCGGTCTGGCTTGCGCTATAGCGTTCGGACCGGCTCAAGAACAAGAAATCCCGCGCGCGAGATAGCGCCACGAAAAACAGGCATTCTTCTTCGGCTTCGTGATCGGCTGGCCGGATCGCCAGATGCGGCAGACTCGGCGGCGGCGGACACCGCACGCCTTGCCGGTTCGCCGGCATGTATCGCGTTGCCAGCGCGGGAAGATGGACCGCTTTGAACTCCAGCCCCTTGCTGCCGTGGACGGTCAGCACGCGCACGCCGTTAAGGTCGGAGGCCTCCGAAGCGACCGCGCGGTACATGCGATCGTCGTTCAACGCTTCGATGCGGCGCACGCGCGCGAGCATATGCTTGCGGGTGGAATCGCCGTCGGCCGCCATTTCCCCGCAGACCTTGAGAAGCTGATAAATCGCGACGAGTTGTTGTTGAGCTTTGGCGTCATTGGCTGTGAGCAGCGGTGTCAGATAGGCGCTGCGCTCGAACAGCCACGTTGTGAGAAGCGCCCAGGGCGACGTTCCGGGCCCAAACCCGTCAAGCTGCTGCGCGAGGCGTTCCAAGCCCGCGCTGCCTTGCGGTGTCAGCCCCGGGATTTCTGAAAGGCGGCGCAGTGCGTCGAGAATGCGCACATGGTTCGCCTCGGCCCATTTGATCACGGCCAGCGCATCGGCTTTGGTCGCGCCGTATTCCGAGAGCTGCGCCACGCGGACCAGGCCGATGCCGCCGGGTTCGGCGTCAATCGAGATCAGCGCGAGCAAATCGCGTATCTCTTCGCGCTCGAAGAGATCGCCAAGGTAAAGAAGAGGAACGCCGAGCTGTTCGAGCGCGCCGGTGATGCGGGCGAGAGTCAAATGGCTGCGCGCCAGAATCACTTGCTCGCTATAAGGAATGCCATTCGCGCGCGCTTGTTCGATGTGATCGCGGATGGCCGCGGCCTCGGCCGCCACGGACGGCGCCACGATCTGACGGATCGCGCCAACGCTGCCACGCTGCGCCGTCCAGCTCCCGCCGGGCGAGCCCTGCATATTGGCGGCAAAAGTCGCGAAGGCCTGCACCACGGGAGACCCGGAGCGGTAGTTGACGCCCAGCGAGCGCCGCGCCCCGGAAAACTCGGCGACAAAACGCTGCACGTTGCTCGGGGCCGCGCCGCGGAAGCGGTAGATGGATTGCCGCTCGTCGGCCACGACCCAGACATCCGATTGCGGCGCCGCAAGCGCCCGCAGCAAGTGCGCGCTTGCGAGGTTCACGTCCTGATATTCATCGACCAGGATATGCTCGAATCGCGCCTGGTATTCAGCGCGCAAATCGGCGTTCTGCTCGAGCGCTTGGGCTGCGAGCAGAACCAAATCACCGAAATCGACCGCGTCCTCTTTGGCAAGCACATCCTCATAGATTTCGTAGATGTCGGCGACTTCGAGGGCTTTTCCGGCCGCTTCGCGCTCCTCTTCGCTCACCGCCACGGTGTTGGCGGCTTCCGCAGCGGCGCGGTAGGCCGCGGGCGTGATGAGTTCGTCCTTACACCGCGAGATGGCCCGCAAGACAGGCACGAGCTCGTAAGCGGGCTCATAGAGATTCTGATAGTATCGCAGGGGCAAGCGGATGAGATTCGCTTCGAGCAAAGCCAGCGATCCGGCTTCGTCCAAGATGCGCACGTTCATCGTGCGGCCGATGCGCTGATGATATTTGGTGATGAGTTCGAGCCCGAAAGCATGAAAGGTGCCGACCCACATTTCGATGGCGGCGTCTGCGTTGCTCGCGGACAGCCGCTCGCGCATTTCTTCGGCGGCCTTATTCGAGAAGGTGAGGGCGAGGATCGAGGCGGGCGAAGCGCCGTTATCCAGCAAGTGCTGAATGCGGTGGACGAGTGTGCGCGTCTTTCCGGTGCCCGGCCCGGCATCGACCAGCAAGGGGCCGCTGCTCCAAGTCGCGGCTTCGAGCTGGCCGGGATCCAGCGTGTAGCTCGGGCCGGGGCTCGCGGGCGGTGGGGCTTGCAGAGGCCGCAAGAGCAGGGCGCGGACGGCCTGGTTCAGAACAAGCCCCGGCGGTACGCCGAGGTCCTTGGCAATGTCCGCGGGCCTGCGGCCGTGTGTCAGCAATTCATCGCGCAGCCAGTCCGACGGACACAAAAACTCACCGGCGAAGATGTCCGCCTGAACCTCTTTGCGTTCGCGCGGGGAATAACCTTCCACGCGGCCCGCGCCTGAATCAATCGGATCGCCGCCAAGTCCCGGGGCGAGGGCGGTCACTTCATTGCGCGGATCGCGGTGAAGCTTGTAATGACCGAGTTCATGCGCGGTGACGATGGCTTCGTTTTCCGGGCTCTGGCCGCTCGCGACATTGATGATCTTCGAGGGGCGGTCGAGAAACCCATAGACCCCCTTGCTGACGACCGAGCCCGGCGCGTAATGCGCGAGCTGCAGGTCATCCTCTTTGAGCGCCGCCGCGAGCAAAGCGGGCGCCTTGCGCACGCCTTTGGATTTCAAAAGAGCCTGGCGGTGACATTCGCGCGCCTTGAGCCGGATATCCCGCCAAGCGTCCATGTTTAGTCCTCCCCAAGCCAATAGCGCTTGTCGTCGTCCGACATGGGGCTCGCCCGAATGACCTCCGCGTAGGATCGCGTGTTGATGGTGGGGGCCTCGTCCGCCTTGGCATGTCCCAATCGCCTTGGGCCTGCCAACAGGTCGGCTACGGCACGTTCAAGCCAAGCGGTGCTCACGCCGAGCACGTCGGTGAGGGCGTCCGACAAGCGTCGGCCCAACGGCAATCGCATGCGGCCGGCGTTCAGTTCGGCCAGAACCATGCGATCGATATTGATGCAGCGCGCAAGCCGCGGGATATCGAAGCCGGCGGCCGACACGGCCTGAGGCCATGTCTTCTCCGAGATATTTTGCGCAGCCGCCGACTCCTGACGTGCGTTATGAAGCAGGTTCAAGGCCTGGCTGCGGCCGCGTGCGAGCAGGCTCTCATCAGGTTGAACGTCCTGCTCATCCGAATCCGCGGCCCACTGCGCGCGCACGGCGGCATGCTCGCGGATATCATCGGCATACTGCGGATACCGGCGCGTCCATTCATTCACTTGCTCGGCAGTCGGGTTGTCGCAGGTCTGGTGGAATGCGAACAACACCTCGTCCCGTTCCGGGATTCTGTTTTGTTCAATCATTGGCGGCTCCTATCTCAATCTTGAGGAGAGCTTTGGTCTCGGCGATCCACTCTCCCGCGGTTTTAGCGCTGATTCCGAGCTGCTCTGCGATCGACGTCGTGCCGATGCCAGGGCCTAGCGGGCATCCGTCCATATGCAGGCGGAAGGCCTCGCGCTTTCTCGGATCAGGAATCCTGTTCAGCAACCGCTGAACCTCGGCGGCTTGTTCGCTGCCTTCCTCAGGCGGCTCTATCGTCTCGACCATGTCTTCGCCATGATCGGTGACGCCGGGCTGCGTCTTGAAGGGCTGATTGCGCTGCGCGTATTTGCGCTCCGCCCGGATCGCGTCGGCGACGCGGAATTCGACGCAGGTGCGAAAGGTCTTGCAGAGCGCTTGGCCATCCTTCGAGCCCGGCTTGAGGATGGCGACGATCAACTGGTGCTGCGCCCGCAAGACAATGTCTTCGCCCTCGTTGCGGTGGTTCTTGCCCACCAGCCGCCGGATGATGCGCAGCAACTCGTCCGACACGTGGCTGATCAGGGCCGAAAGAAGCCGTTGATCGCCGTTTGGACCGATGTGCTGTATCGCAGCGACGATGGCTTCGGGCCGGAAGAGCCGAAGGCGATTGCCGGCGGCGGCACTCTCCCAGCCCTCCAGGTCGGATGGCGAAGGCGGTTCCTCCGATGTCTTGGCACCTGTCTTCATGTGTTACCTCGCGATCCGAAAGGGCGGCCCTACCTAGGAAGCGACCGCACACCCAAAATTCCGGAAACGGGCTCCGAGGATTCTTCAAACGTGGGTTTGTGGTCGCCTGAGTCGTTTAAAATAAAACGCAAAAACTACAGAGTGATAATGTATCTTACGGGAAATAACAGCGATCCAGGCCTCAGGCGGCCTGGGATTGCGGCTGCGGCGCCGGACTCGCCACCGGAAGCGTAGCTCCGGCGACCGGAACGCCCAAGGCTTTTCGTGCAACCTCCAACAAATGCTCGTGGTGCGTGAAGAACAGCACCTGGGTTTTCTTGGCGAGTTCGCCCAGGACGCGGAAACCGGCCGCTGCGCGCTTGTCGTCGAAGTTGATGAACAGATCGTCGGCGATGAACGGCATGGGCTCGGCATGGCCGAGATAATCCTCGACCGCGGCGACCCGGAGCGCGAGGTAAAGCTGGTCCGCAGTGCCGGTGCTCATGCCGCTCACCGGCACGCGGCGGCCATCCTGCCGGATGCCGGCAAGCTGCGCGTTATCGTGGTCGTCGAATTCGAGCTGCAGGGTTTGGAATGAGCCGCAAGTGAGAATCGCGAACAGCTCGCCCGCGCGCTTAAGCATCGGCGCTTGCTTCTCCCGGCGGTAACGGTCGATCGCCCATTGCAGCAACGCGATCGCCGAGCGCAGGCGCACATACTGTTCGGTGATCTCTGACATCTCGGCCAGCGCGGCCTGGCGATCCGCCGCGTCCCTCGCCGCCTTGTCGTCTCCGCCCACCGCGTCGAAAGCTTGGCGCGCGGTGTTGCGGGTTTCGCGCGCTTCGATCAGGCGGTCGCGCAATTCCTTCAGTTCTCCGCTGATCGTCTGCTCCTTCGCGGCAATGGCGTCGAGATCGATCCCCGAACACTCGGCCGCAAGATCCGCAACCGAAAGCCCGTCTCCATCCTGCGTCAGCGATGCCGTCAGGCGCTCGAATTCGGCCGTGAGCGTGCGCATTTCGTCTGACCGCTGAATTGCGGTACGCAAATCTTCAAGCGACGCCACGGCAGCCATCCGCTGCATCCGCGCGATGATATCACGCGCTTCGCCGCTCGACTCGCGGCAGGCTTCGATCTTCTCCTGCAAGCCCGCGACGTCTGCATCCTTCGCGGCTTTGAGATCGCGCACGCGCACGGCCTCGGCGGCCAGGCGATCGAGCTCCAAGACGGCATCCTCGGCCTTGGTGCCGGAAAGCTCGGGAGCGATGGCTTGCGCCAACGCCGCGACATCGGCCTCAAAAGTGTTGATGTCGCGCTCGATCTTTTCGATCCGCTCATGACGCAGATCGTTGATGCGGCTCGCCGCTTCGCGCATATCGTCGATGGCACCGATTTGCGCTTCTGCCGTCTCAGGGGTCGCCGCGCCCGGAAACTGAAGCGCCTTCAAGGCTGCCTCCCATGCGGCCGTCCACTCTTTCCACTCGCCTTCAGCTTGTTCCAGCTCCTTGCGTTTGCGCGTAACCGCACTCACCGCCTTACGGCGGGCCTCTTGCAGGTCGCGCGCGGACTTTGCGGCGGTTTCGTGCTGCCGCTCCTGCGTAGCGGCGGCCTCGATGACGAGATGAAGCGGCTTAGCAGTCAAAGCTTCGGTCGCGATTCCCAGCGCTTCAAGCTCGGCCAAAACGGCGTCCTTAGCCTCGCCTTCACGCTGACGCCATGAAGCGGTCTGTCCCTGGCCCGCCGCGAGCCGCGGGATCAGCTCAAGGATGTCCGATCGCACCCGCAGCCATTCGATCATGGCGTCGGGATCGCGCGGTGCAAGGCCGATCTCCGACCACATCGAGGCCCAGGCGGCCTCAAGCGCGGCCCGCTCTTCCGCCAGTGCCGCATCTTCCAGCGTCAAGGACTCGATCAGATCGTCCTGTTCGCGAATCTGCCCGCTAAGGAGGGAAAGCTGCGCGGCAGCGTCAACATGATCAAAGCGCCTGTCCGCAGCGTCGTCCGCGCCACGGATGGCGGCCTCGAATTCCTGCGCGATGGTTTCCGGCTGAGCAAAGGCTGCGATTTCATCGTCGGGAACGACAGCGCCCTCGAAATGGCGCCGGCGGATGATCGACCAGCCCGCATCGCGCCGTGTGCGCAAGCGTTCAAGCTCATCAGCTCCGACGACACGATCCTCTGTGGTAATGCGCTCATAAGCCTTCTGGTGGCGCGCGCGGTCTTGCTCCGCCGTCCGGATGCGTTCTCGGCAGACCCGCTGCCGCTGTTCGAGGCTGCGGCAGGCGTCGCGGTGAGCCTCGACCGACGCGAGCGGCGGCACGCGCATAGCTTCGAGGTCAGCGTGATCCTTCACTGCGGGATGCAAGGTCTTGAGGGCCCGGGCAATGGCGGTGCCGATCGCTTCTTCTTCGCGCTTGGAATTCGCGATCTGGCCGGCCACATCGCCAAGTCCACGGGCGGCCTTGATGACCATCGCGAGCTTGGAAACATCCGTAATCGTCCCAACGGCTTCGATCTCGGCCACGATTTCGGTCAGCGTCTCTTCGGCTTCGTCCAAGGCATCTTTGGCATTCTCAAGCGCACCCGCTTGAGCGCCGCGGTGATTGAGCAAACCGCGCAGGACCGCGACTTTGGCCTTTGCGGGAATGCGGGCGATCACGTGATCGACATCGCCCTCCCATTCCAGTTCTGCCGCGAGGCGTTTGAGAGCCGTCTCGGCCGCGGCGAGTTCGGCGCGTCGCTTGGGCAAGTCGGCCTTGCCGGAGCGGATTTGGATGCGGCGATCGTGAAGCTGCGCAATGTCTTCCGCGCGCGCGAGTAAGGTTTCATCGAAAGTCAGGCCTGCGCGTTCGGCTTCAAGCGCTGCGATCTGTTCGCTTAAGGCCGCGATGCGCCCCGTGGCGGCGGCCTCGTCCTTGGCGGCCTTCTCAAGAGTCTTGGAGGCATCGTCATCGAACGGGACAACGGTACCGAGCGCCTTGATCGCGCTTTCGCTCTCCGCGCGCTTGCGCACATCGCGGCAGACGCGGCGGATGCGGTTAAGCTTGCGCAGCTCTGCCGACTTGGTCTCGATTTCGCGCTCGATAACACTATGCGCCTCGTTGGCCGTCTCGAACGCGCTCTTCAACGACTGCCATTTGGTTGTCGTGACCACGTTTTCGCGCATCGAAGCTTCGGCGGCCTCTAACCGGTCCTGGGCCTGGAAATACTTGCGGTGTCCGGCGCGGCGTGAAGCCCAGAGCGCATCGGCCTCGGCCTCCATCGCTTTGAGCGTTTCCCGCAAGCCCAGAATGCCCGCGCCCGCCGAGAACAGCATCTGACCGACATCATCTTGGGCTTGCAGAATTTCCTTGCCGCCTTGGCGCAAGCGCTCGTGATCGAGGCTGAACATCCGCGTATAAAAGCGCCGATCCGCGCCTGCGAGAAACGGCGCGATCGCGCCCTCGCCGGACGGAAGGGGCGTCTCGTCTTCGCCGAGCAGTGTGTCTTTGTTGCCTTTACGGCGGCGCAGCTTGAGCGTGTCGCCGCCCTTTTCCAGGACGGCGCCCACCCGCATGGCGTTGTACTCGTGAAGAAAATTGCGCGGCGAGTTGCCCGGAATGCCGAAGAGCAAGTCTTCGACACCATTCGTCGCCGTGGATTTTCCGGCTTCATTTTCACCCAAGAGCATCTGGAAATCCGGCTCCCCGCGCGGCAAGCCGATGCTGGCGTTCGTGAAATGGCCGTAGCGGAGAAGATCGAGCTGGCGGATGCGCATGTGACTAAACTTTCTCTGCGAGACGCGCGTTCAAATACGCGCCGGCATGGGTGATCAAAGCGGCGATATTGCCGTCTATGACCGCCTTCAAGGCGGCATCATTCGTTTCGGTGCGGACATCGTGGGGCAACTTGCGGACCAGATCGCTGAGATCCGAGGCGAGCCGCGCTTGCAGCTCGGCATCGCTGCCCGCGCTTTCAATCATGCGCTGCAAATCGCCCACCGCATCTGTGCGCGACGCCGCGGTGTTCGGATGTTTCGTGCCGACGACGAGTCGCTCGATCCAGGCGGCCTCTTCGCCTAGGCCGAGCGCCGCGGCGTGCGCCTCCGCGAGAAGGTGATCCGCCGATGAGAGCAATTCGCCGTGAAGCTTGGTCTGTCCGGTCAGCTCGATCCGGCAAGCGAGAAGCCGTCCCTGTGCTTCGCGCGCAACGGCGTCTTCGATCGTCTCACGCACCAGGTCGATGACGTCGGCAGACGTCGCGCATTGATCCACCACAACCGGCAAATGGATCCAGCGCACGCAATCGGCATGCAGCGGTGAGACCGCCTCGACTTGTCCGTCCTCGACGGTAATCAGCGAGGCGCCCTTCGGACCGCTCTCGCGGATATGCCGGCCTTGCAGATTGCCGCAAAACACGACATGCGGCCGCTCATGCAGAACGGCGGCCTGATGCACATGCGCGAGCGCCCAATAATCGTAACCCTTGTTAACCAGCTCTTCGAGCGCACACGGCGCGTAGTTTGCATGTCCGCCCATGCCGCCCAGGCCAGTGTGGAGCACGCCGATATTGAAGTGGCCCGCAGCCGGCGCGGGATAGGCGGCGACAAGATTCTCGGTGACGTCGCGCTGCCGGAAGCTCTGGCCATGCAGCGCGACGTTCAAGTTTGGCAGGCGGAAGGTCTCGGGCTTGCGGGCAGAGAACACCTTGACATTGGGCGGCAAGGTGAGCCGCCGCGTAATCTGGCTTTCAGCATCGTGATTGCCGTAGAGCAGGAAGGCGGGGATGCCGGCCTCGGACAGCCGGCCCATCTGCTTTACGAAGAAAAGGCCGGTCTGATAGTCGCGCCAATCACCGTCATAGAGATCGCCAGCTATGACGAAAAAATCCACTTCCTCTTCGATCGCCTGGCTGACGAGAGTGTCGAAAGCGGTTCGGGTTGCTGTGCGGATGCGTTCGGCTGCCGCGCCTTGCTGGCCGGAGAGTCCCTTCAGCGGACTGTCCAGATGGATGTCGCCGGTGTGAATGAAGCGAAACGATTGCAAGACAATGCCCTCCCAAATCCGATCGGCGCACCCAAGACCGGTCCCATGGCGCTTTCGCTCCGGGGCCCTTAGACGGTCAGCGAAACCTCCCCGGGTTTTCCGGAAGCGCCGGACCAAAAATCTTTCGGCAGCAAAGGTAGTATAGAACATAAAGGGAACATAATAGTCAAGAAGTCACTGCTATCCCCAATATCTAGTAGCGAGACGTGGATGGGCGGGCGCGGCGCTATCGGATCGAGAAAAGCCCGGCTGCAAAGAGCAGCCGGGCGTAGCCGCAAAGCGGCATTTTGGGGGACTGGGGCGCAACGGTTTGGGCAGCCAGCCGCTGTCCGCGACAAGGGTCTCGGCCCGTTGAGCCAGTTCATTCTTCTTGAGCTTGCCCAGCGCCGGAGCGTGCGTCCCTTTCGCCTCGTCGATGGCCGCGAGAATGCCCGCGCGGTTGATGCGGCCGAAACAATTCTCCGCGCCCGGCACGAACCAGGTCCGCATGTCGAGCCCGATCCCTCCGGCGATCTGGCTTACGTGGGTCAGACGCACGGCGTCAGGCCGGTCGCCTTTGCGCTGTACGGCGTCGACCGATGCCGCGACGATAAACGCCAAGACCCCGAGCAACTCCGCTTGCGAGCGTTCCAAGCACCAAGACCACAAGGCTTCCGGTGCAGGAAGTATTGCCTGGACCCGTGACCGTGCCTGATCCATCGCAGACAGGCTCGCGCACAGATCGGCAGACGCTATAGCCCGGCGCAGTCTGCGCGGTGCGGTCTTCGATCAACTTCGCGAGTTGCCGGGCTTCGGGCCATGCTGGCGGAACTCGATGAGCTCGGTCGGCTGCGCCGCCTCATCGCCATGCTCACGACAGAAGTCGTGGCCGAACCGGACACGACGCCTTTTGACGTTCCTCTCCAGGCACAGGATCATTTAGCAAAGCGCGAAGCGCGCCTTTCTGTGTAGGAGCAGTTCGCGGCGGAGCATTTGTTCGGCGAGGACGATGATCATACCTTCACGCCTTCGAGATGGTACTAGGCCAAGCGCTCGCCGGCTGATTAGTCCGAAACCAAATCAATTGGTGCTGCGGACCGGATTCGAAACCGGCTAGTGGATGGGCTTAGTGCACCGAGCCATTACGCCGCTGCCTTCTCGTCACCATCTCGGACCTTTGCCGGCCATGTGTCCTTCCACACCGCCGCAGCCAGAGGCGTCTGTCTATCTGCTCGTCCACCGCCCATCAAGTTCAGTGAGTCGTCTTGAGACTGGAAGAGAGGCAGTGAGCATAGCGCGCATGAACGCGTTGTGCTAAGAACGCTGACGGTCTTTCCTTATATCGGCGCGTAGCGCGCTACAAAGGTCGATGGCGCAACACATCGACCGATCGTTGGCGATAGACGCTGAGACGTCGCTGAATTCGAAGCGCGCGAATTTTCCTTTGAAATCATAAGCGAAAAATTTTGACGGCTCGATGGTCGGGCTTTGACCGTCAGAAGAAATATTTTGCGCTTAAAAATCAGCGCGTTACGATGCGTTGAGAGGATCGAGTGGGAGTGAGGGTGGGATACCGTGGAGGGGTTTGGATGGGAATAGCGGAGGAAAAATAGAGGGTCGCGGGATGTTCGTTGACGACATCAGGTGCATTGTCAATCGGGCCGGGGATTCTGGTAAAACCTGTTGAAAACCAGTTGATTGCCGTTGCTCTGCGTTTCTCCGGAGTCATCCAAGCGAAGACAATCGACGGCATTTTCGGCGGTGCTTTTGGGCCCGGTCGGGATTTGGAGAAAGACCGTCCGCTTCACATTATGCTTTTGACGGTCTTTTTGGGGGGATGACGTGACGGGTAACAAGATCACGGCGACTTTCGAGGTCGTGACCCCGCTTTTCCTCGGCGGAGCCGACCCGGCCAGCACCGTCGAACTGAGGCCGCCTAGCATCAAGGGTGCTTTGCGCTTCTGGTGGCGCGCGCTGGCCTGGAGCCGCCATCGCGGTGATCTCGATGCAATCAAGAAGGAGGAGCAGAAGATTTTTGGGACCGCTGGTGACGACCGCGATCGTCTAGGCCAAGCATCGTTCGGTTTGCGCGCGCGCTGGCGGGCGGAGCCGAATCGGCTTGCGGAGACAGGGCCGCGCTCGCTCACATCGGGGAAGCCGGGGGCTTCTTATCTGAGTTACGGCATCATCAACCGTGGCCAGGGCAACTCGCCGAGATCATGCTACCAACTGGGTGGGTGCTTCGAACTCACGTTTCAAGCGCTCAGGCACACGGACAATGAGTCCGGATTTCATCCTTCGTTACTGGACGCGATAAAGCTATTTGGCCTGTTGGGCGGTCTTGGTGGACGGTCGCGACGCGGTTGGGGCAGCGTGGCTCTGACCCAATTGGGCGGCGAAGGCGCTGCGCTTCAGTGGCAGGCTCCGCAAAACTTGGACGAATACCGGGATGCATTGTTCTCGATCCTCGGCAGCACTGCCGATACGCCCGAGGCGGTTTATAGCGCGTTCAGCAAAGGCGCGCGGCTGAATGTCTTCGGTATTGGCGTCGATGCTCTGACCGTGCTGGATCAATTGGGCCAAGCGTACCAAGCGTTCCGTCGAGAGCCGGCCAATAGAGGCTTCATCTTCGGTCTTCCACATTCCCGATTCAAAGGCGACGCCGATCGCCGGGCGAGCCCGCTGTTATTTCACGTGCACAACCTGAACGGCCAATTTGCAATAGCGGTCCTTTTTCTGCGAGCACCGTTTCTTGAACAGCAGCCTTGCTGGAAGGAATACGAGAAAATTGACCGCCTTCTCAACCAACTTCCGACGAGCCTGAAGACAAAGGGGCTCACGCAGGCATTTGGCGTTTTGCCCGGCGGACCATCAGCATGACGGAGCGGCTCCTCCATTTCACCCTCGGCCCCGTGCAGGGCTTCGTCGCGCAAGCGCGGCGGACACGTGATCTGTGGGCCGGCTCGTTTCTGCTGTCCTGGCTTGCGGGCCATGCGATGAAAGTGGTTGTCGAGAATGGCGGCGAGATCCTTGTTCCAGATATAGGGCAAGATGCGCTCTTCGGCGCCGTGAACAGTGGTGCGAGCGGATTTGGGCCGGCCATCGGCTCTTTGCCCAATCGTTTCAAGGCGAAAGTGCCAGTGGGATTTGATCCTGCCCTTTGTCGCGAGGCCATACACAGCGCATGGAGCGATCTCGCCGACAAGGCATGGAAGCGCTTTATTGAACCCGTCGCAGGGCAGGGCAACGGCACGAAAGCCATCTGGGATCGTCAGGTCGTGTGCTTCTGGGAGACGGCGTGGGTGATCGGTCCCGGAGATGGGCAGGATCATGCTTGGCTCGATCGGCGGAAGAATTGGCGCACACATCGGCCGCCCGTCGAAGGGGGCGATCACTGCATGCTGATGGGCGACTGGCAGGAACTGTCGGGTTTTGTCCGGTCACGCGAACCACGCGAACGCAGGCAGCAGGACGAATTCTGGCGCGCGCTCAAAGCGCATGTGGACCGCGAAAGCAACAACCCCCTTCAGCTCGACGAGAACGAGCGGCTCTGTGCGATGGCGTTGATCAAGCGCCTGTTTCCGCATGTGGCGGATGAAGTGCTCGGCTGGACGCCGTCATGGGACGGTGGGCAGCCGCTCCGGTGGCCGTCGACGCCGCGTCTAGCCGCGACCGGCTGGCTTCAGTACGCTTGGAAGGAGGCGCAAAGAGAGGCGGAAGCTTTCGTAGCACTCGCGAAGGACACCAAAGCCGACCTACGCGAGCCCGAGCTAGAAGCAGGCAACACTTTGTCAAAAGTGGCCGGTCATCTGCTTCATGAAACTGGAATCGAATTCGCGCACGATGACGAGCTTGGCTCCGTGAATCGCGATGCTCTTCGTAAGGCATACTCCTGCCTGAAAGATAAAATCGGCGGGCCGTCTCCGTTTTACGCCCTGCTGATCATGGACGGTGACAGCGTCGGCAGACTATTGCGTGAGCGCGAAGTCGCAACAACCAACGGGCTTGCCAAGTTTTCATCCCAAGTCGATGGGATCATCCGCGATAAGAAACATAATGGTAACACGATCTATGCCGGCGGCGACGATGTGCTCGCGCTGCTACCGCTGGAAGGCGCCCTCCCTGCGGCACTGGCGCTGCGGCAAGCCTATCGCGGCGCTTTCGCTGAATTCCCCACTGCGACGATCTCCGCGGCGCTAGTCTTCGCGCATTTTCATGTGCCACTGCGCCATGTGATACGCGAGGCGCACAGGCAGCTTAACGATGTTGCAAAGGACGGCAACGGCCGCGATAGCCTCGCTATCTGTGTGCTGACGCAAGGCGGCGTAACGCGCGAGTGGGTCTCGACATGGGAAACAAGCACCGTCGCGCCGGTGCAGGCGATGATCGACGCGGCGCGAGACATTGATGAAAAGACTTCCAGCCGGTTCTTCTATGCCATCCGCGAGCAATATGCGGAGGTGATCGCCGGCAACGTGCTTGGCGTTGACGATGTCAAGGCTCTCCTCCTTGCCGAATATCGCCGCAGCGACGCGGGCGTCGGCCAGACTCGCGACGACGCCAGCGCGCACATGGAACGATTATTCGTGCTGGCAAAGCGTAATGCCGCCGCTGAAGGCGATCGAGCAAGGGGCGCGCCTTCCATCTCCATGGAGGGCCCGTTGATCGCCCGTTTCCTGGCGCGCGAGAGGAGGTAAGCATGACGACGCTCATCCTCCATCCGCTCGATACATTGTTCTTCCGCGATGGCCGTCCGTATAACCAGGATGATCCTGGACAGGTCGAGGCTGCGAGCCTTTTCCCACCGCATCCACCAACTCTCGTCGGCGCAGTCCGTGCGGCGCTCGCGCGGGCCATGGGCTGGAGCGATGGTCTTTGGAGCAGCGAGTTGAAAGAGAGGCTCGGGGACGGCGTCGATTGGCAGCAGGGCGGCGGACAACTCGGCCGGCTCCGCTTCACCGGACCTTATGTTTTGAAAGGCCGCAAACCTTTGTTTCCCGCGCCACTCTGCCTCGTCAGGGGAAAGGACCGACGCGGCCAACATATCATCGGCCGGCTCGCGCCGGGCGAGAAAATAGAGTGCGATCTCCCAGATCCCGAAAAGAGCGTGCGACTGCCGGCTATGCCGAACAGAACGGATGTCGAGGGTTGGAAAATTTTCGAGCACACATGGCTCACTCTTGACGGCATGGAGCGCGTACTGAACGGCGAGGCGCCTGAAAGGCCGCAAATCTTCAAAGCTGACCAGATATGGCAAGCTGAACGACGCGTCGGCGTTCAGCGGGACACTCAGACGCGAACAACAAAACGTTTCGAGGCGCAGGAGGGTGAGCCGGCAAAGGGCGCGCTCTATGCCTCCGCACATGCGCGGCTTGCGCAGGATGTCGCGCTGGCCGTCGAGGTTGAGGGCTTGTCCGTTGCCCTCAATGGAAACTTGGCGCCGGTCGGCGGTGAAGGCCGAAGCATCTGGATTGAACAACGAGACGATGAGATTAAGTTGCCGCACGCGCCCGATCTGACGGCTGATCAGGACGGCGTGCTGCGCTACACCGTCGTTCTCGTCACGCCTGCCGATCTCGGTGACAAATGGCCTGGGCCCGGCGAAGGTCACGCAGGACCGACCGGCGAAGCCTTGCCCGGCAAGATCGTCTCTGCCTGCACGGGCCGTGCCGTCATGGTCGGCGGGTGGGATGGGGTCGCACGCCGGCCGCTGCCGCTGAGGCCGCTGATCCCAGCGGGCAGCGTCTGGTTTCTTGAGACAAAGGCCGAAGAGGCGGAGGCGGCTCAGTCATGGCATGGCCGCGCCATCGGACGATCGACCGGGTGGGGTTTCGGCCGCGTGCTGATCGGGCGCTGGGCGCCCGCGGGGGAGGAGACATGACGACGGAGATCATCGGCCTTCTGGCCGAGACCTATATTCATCCGGGAACCGGGCAGTCCGCCGGCGCCATCGATCTGCCGGTCGCTCGCGAGCGGGTGACACAATATCCTTTCATCCCCGGCTCCAGCATGAAGGGCGCACTGCTCGATGGGTCGCGCGGCAACGGCCTCGACACGGACCGGCTCTTCGGCCAGCAGGAAAATGCGGGGCAACTCCTCGTCTCCGATGCTCGGCTCTTACTCCTGCCGGTGCGCAGCCTGACGAGCCCCTATGTCTGGCTCACCTGCCCCTATCTGATCGAGCGCTTCTGGCGTGACAGGGAGCGCGCGGGCAAAGGCGTCGCGCTGCCGAAGGTCGTGCCTTCGGCCGACGACAAAGCGCTGGCGACGGGCGCTGGCGATCTCTTCCTGGAGGAGAGGCTGTTTGCAGTAGAAGGCAAACCGTCCGATGCGCTGGCCAACGCGATCGGTGCGCTGATCCCTCACGATGATGCCCGCGACCGACTGGGTAGGCAGCTCGCCATCGTGACGGACAAGGCCTTTGCCTGGTTCGCGCAGTATGCGCTGCCGGTTCAGGCGCGCAATGTCCTCGACGAAGGGACTAAGACGAGCAGAAATCTCTGGTACGAGGAGGCGCTGCCACCCGACACGCTGATGTATTTTGTCGTGGGTGAGCGTGCGGACGGTGCAGCTGCCAAGATCGCCGCTCATCTCGCTGAGCGCCGCTATCTTCAGGCCGGCGGCAACGAAACGGTGGGCCAGGGTTGGTTCGCGGTCCGCCGCGTTGGCGGAGTGGCGTCATGACAGCGCAGACGCTTGAACAGAGGCGGGCGAAGCACGCGCTCGAAAAGATAAAATCAGTGAATCAAGACAAAGCAGATGACTATGTCCGCCATGTAAAGGCTCTGCCAGCAGCCATCCTGATGAACGGACTCGGCCAGGCTCTCGCAACGGAACTCGCGAGCGGCAAGAACGATAGCGACCCACACCGTTTGCTTGCGAAGCATGTATCGGAATGGCTCCTGAGCAAAGAAGCGCATACGAAATACCCCAGCGAAGGCCCGAGAGCCGATGCGGCGTCGTTGCTGGATCAAATCGTTGCGGGCGACCAGGATGCCTACTTGTGGGCGCAGACCGAGGCGATCGCCTACGTCACCTGGCTGAAGAAGTTCGCCAACGCTTTTCTCGATCCGCCGAGGAAAGAATGATGGCTCGCCCGCCTCAGCGCCAGTCCCATCCAGGCCGTCGAGGCCAACGCGACCGAAGCCAGAGTCGATCATCAGAATCGCATCAAAATGTGCCGCCGAGCGGCAAGAGGCCGTTGTATGCAGCCGCAGCGAGCGCGACGCTGGCGTCAGCGACTACTGGAAATGCGGGTCTCTGGTACGACAAGTTCTGCGATCGCTGGAAACCCGACTGGACCGGCTTTGCCGGCGACAGCGGCAAGCGCGACTGGATCGAGCAGATCGCCCATATCGGCGCTGGCAAGCCGCAAAAGAAGGTCGGCGACAGCGCGCTCATGACGGAAGCCGTCAAGCGCCTCGAAGACCTCGTCAAGGCGCAGGCAGGCTGCAGTTTTCGGCGGACGACCGCTTGGCGCTTCGTCACCGGACTTGGGCGCAATCATCCGGTGGAGAACGGCTTTGCCTGGCGTCACGATCTCGGCACGCCGTATATCGCAGGCTCCAGCCTTAAGGGGCTTGTCCGCGCCTACGCGCGCAACTGGGCGGGCCTCGACGGCGAGACGCTCAAGCGCATCTTCGGTCCAAAGCCTGAGGCGGGCCTAGCCATAGGCAGCGTCGTGTTCCTCGACGCGCTGCCGATCGGGCCTGTCGCCCTGGATGCCGACGTCATGACACCGCATTACGCGCCCTGGTACCAGGATGGCAAGGTGCCCGGCGACTGGCATTCACCAACTCCGATCCCTTTCCTCACCGTCGCGCCCGGACAGACGTTCCTTTTCGGACTGCTGCCGCGAAACCGATCGAACCGGCAATATCAAGAGGACTGCAAACAAGCGGCTGATCTTCTGAAAGAGGCGCTGGAAACGCTCGGCGCCGGCGCGAAGACCGCAGTCGGATATGGGCAGTTTGTAGAGGAGCGAGCCAAAGAGGACGAGGTCCGATCCGGCACGCCGACGAAAACAGCATCCACACCGCGAGCCCGCGATCCTGAGAATTGGTCGGGACGCGAGGCGATTGTCTATAGCGAGGTCGTTCGGATAGTCGAAGATCGCGGTGCGCGACTGCTGGTTCGATTTCCGGACGGCAGTGAAGAACAAGTCGAACGGAAGGAGGCGAGACTGCGATGAGTACGGCGGAGCAGCCGAGCATCGCACGGCTCGTGACGTTTCTCGGTCGCGGTCGCGTCGACAAGGATCGAGGCCGATACGTCTACGATCCGACGGAATATGAAATCTGCGGCAACAAGACGACGAGAACCCCCTTCGTTTGTCGCGCGCTTGCCGAGCTATTTCGGCCTTCAGACATATGTGTTCTGACAACTCAGGAAGCTGAAAGCGATCATAGAACAGCGCTGGAGGAAGCGTTGCGCGCTGGCAATTATCCGGCGCCTCGCTTCGTGCGAATTCCCGCAGGCCGCGCACCGGCCGAACTCTGGCAACAGTTCGAGGCCATCAAGACCGAACTGCGCGGCGTCGATGGCCCCGTGATGCTCGACATCACGCACGGATTTCGATCCCAGCCGTTTTTTGCCGCGGCCGTCGCGGCGTTCGTCCGCGCCGTCGACCAGAAGCCACCCGAGCTCCGAGTATGCTACGCGGCCTATGAGGCCAAGGACCCGAAAACAGGCATTGCGCCGATTTGGGAACTGACCGAATTCGTGGCGTTGCTCGACTGGTCGCGGGCGCTGGCAATGTTTCTCAAGACGGGACGCGCCGAGGAGGCAGCCGAGACAACTCAGCGTCTCGGCCGGACCGTTGCGAAGGCATGGGCGGAAGGTGGAAGACAAGGGTCACGCCCCAATCTCGATGCACTTGGGAAAGGCTTACGTGATTTTGGCGCCGATCTCGAAACCCTCAGAACCGGCGATCTGCTCCTTGGCCGGGACAAAACGGGGTCCCCCACTGCTCGCCTCCTGAATACGACTCGAGAGACCAAGGAGCACGTCGCGAAACATGCTCCACCCTTGGCGGACATTCTCGATCGTGTTGTGGCGATGGTCGAGCCGATCGCAGGCGCGGGCTACGATCTCTCCGGTCCTGCGGGTCGCAAAGCCGTCACAGCTCTGGCTGAGCTTTACCTGCGCCTTGGACGCTATCTCGAAGCAGCTGCCACCGTGCGCGAAGGCTGGGTAAATTTTTATGCACCCAAGACGGCGCTCGTTCCAGCGGCAGCCAATTTCGACAGCAAAGAGCGTGGACGTGCGGAAAAGCGAGCCAACGAACACGACCTGACGTTTCGCGAAGTCACGGATCGCCGCAACGACTTTCTCCACGCGCAGTACAGACCGAGCGCACAAAAGGCTGCCGATGTTGCGAAAACGGTGAGAAGTCTTGTGGAGAAACTGAGAACCGCGTCCGAAACGCCGCGTGGCGCCTGTTTCCTCAATCTCAGCAATCATCCCAGCGCCAACTGGGACGCGGCGCAGACGAAGGCGGCGCTCGCGCTCGCCGAGCGCATCGAGGACATCGAGTTTCCCGCGGTTCCGCCGGCTGCCGACGAAAAGGAGATCGAGGCTCTTGCAGAGACATGCATGGCTCAAATCCCGCCGGAAACGTCGCACGCCCTCGTGCAGGGCGAGTTCACCCTGACGGTCGAGTTGGTCCGCCGCCTGCAGGCGCGCGGAATTACCTGCTTGGCGGCGACGAGCATGCGCAACGTCGAGGAGGCCGACGGCCGGCGGGTGTCCACCTTCGCATTCGTGCGCTTCCGCGCTTATGCCGAACTGGGAGCCGTGGGTGAGAAGCCGATGATATAAACCCCTCGTTGATACAAAGTCTCGGACTATTGTCTCAGTGCTCCGGGGATTTGTATCACGCTGACGGTATTTTTCCGTGGCGAGACAGATGGTCGCTGGTGCGCGGCGTACGTCGAGAATCGACCGATCGATGCCGATAGCGGCTGAAACCGAGCAGATCGCGGATCGTCGAAATTCGTGTTTGAAATCAAGAGCGCAAATTTTTGACGGATCGGCGAGACGGTTTTTAGTCGTGTGCAGAAAAAAATTTGTGGCGTTAAGCCAGTATGTTACGACGCCTCAGAACAATTGAGTGGGAGTGAGGAGTATGAGATATTCCGGAGAGCTTTCGAGGGAAATAGCGTAGGAAAAATAGAAGGTTATGGGATAGCTCATTGATCATTCGCCATCGCCTCTCCGCGCCGTCGTTCGGCCAAGTTATTGGCTGACGGGAGTCGACATCCGCGGCGGACGGACCAGATCGAACCATTTGACGGTTCTTCCGACGGTTTGCTCAGTGCAAGCCTGAAAAACCGAGGTACGCCCATCGAAGCCCATGACCCGTTGCCTGCGGCGCGGTTCTTGTTGGCGGGCTCGGGCTGTAGGATTGGCGCGGCCAGCAAACCCGAACCGCTGCGAAATTCTGATACTTCGGTTGAATGTCCCACGTGAAATTTTCGCGGAACGGAATACACGCCAATGAAAGCAAAACGCCGAAGCCCAAACCGCACGCCTCAGAAAAAGGAACCCAAGCTCTCGCGCACCCATGCGCCCGCCGATCTGTCGCCCGCGGAATGGCAGAGAGCTTTGCGCCGCCAGTTCGGCCGCGAGCAAGCTTTCGAGCTAGAGAATCTGACAAGCGAACCGTTTTTCTCCGAGTTTCGGGTCAGCAATCCTGCCGCGAAATCGAGCTACCGCGTGGCGATTCGGGGCATGGGGCCTGGCGGCAATTTCTGCTCATGCCCCGACTATGCGACGAACGAGCTCGGGACCTGCAAGCACATCGAGTTCACGCTCGCACGGCTGGAAAAGAAGCGCGGCGCCAAAACCGCGTTTGCACGGGGCTACCAGCCAGCTTTCTCAGAGCTGTATCTACGCAACGACGGCAGGCGCCGTATTCATTTTCGGGCTGGGACGGATTGCCCGCCGGCGTTGCGTGAGGCCGCCGCGGCATTGTTCGATGCCGGTCAAGGCGGGATGCTGCTGGAGGACCGTTTCGACGAGCTCGAGTCATTTGTGGCCATGGCGTCGAAGTTAGGACACGAGTTCCGCGCCTATGACGATGCGCTCGATTTCATCGCCGGAAGGCGGGATGCGGAGCGCCGTGCCGCGAAGCTCGCGGAACTGTTTCCTCAGGGTGCCACCGACCCCAAGCTCGGGGCCCTCCTGAAAGTGCCGCTCTATCCGTATCAGGCCGAAGGCGCGCTGTTCGCCGTCCGCGCGGGCAGGGCATTGATTGGCGACGACATGGGCCTCGGCAAGACTATCCAGGCCATCGCCGCCATGGAGATACTGGCGCGGCATTTCGGCGTCACAAGGGTGCTGGTGATCTGCCCGACCTCGCTGAAATACCAGTGGCAGAGCGAGATTCTGCGTTTCTCCGGCAGGCATGGCGAGACCGCGGCGCGGGTCATCAATGCCGGCCGGGCGCAGCGTCAGAACGATTATCGTTTGGACGATTTTTGCAAGATCACGAATTTCGAGAAGCTCTCGCCCGACCTCGATCTGATTGCCGCCTGGGCGCCCGATCTCGTGATCGTCGACGAAGCGCAGCGGGTGAAAAACTGGAACACCATCGCGGCGCGGGCTTTGAAGCGCATCGACAGCCCCTACGCAATCGTGCTGACCGGCACCCCCTTGGAGAACAAGCTCGAAGAGCTGATCTCGATCGTCCAGTTCATCGATCAGCACCGGCTGGGGCCGGCCTGGAAGCTGCTGCACGAGCATCAGGTCAAGGACGAAGGCGGGCGCGTCACCGGCTATACCGGGCTCGAGAAGATCGGTCAGACACTCGCGCCAATCATGATCCGCCGCCGCAAATCCGAGGTGCTGAAGCAATTGCCAAACCGTCTTGACCAGAACCTTCTGGTACCAATGACGGAGATGCAGATGCTCTATCACCAGGAAAACGCCGACGTGGTGGCGAAAATCGTCCAGCGCTGGCGGAGAACCCGGTTCCTGTCGGACAAGGACCAGCGGCGGCTGACCTGCGCGCTGCAGAATATGCGCATGTCTTGCAACAGCACCTATCTCCTGGACCAAGAGACGGACCACGGCGTCAAGGCGGATGAATTGGCGGCCCTGTTCGACGATCTGTTCGTCGAGCCGAAGGCCAAGGCCGTGGTGTTCTCGCAATGGACGCGGACCCACGATATCGTCATTCGGCGCCTCGAAGCGCGTGGCCTGGGCTATGTCAGCTTCCACGGCGGTGTGCCGTCGGACAAGCGGCCGGCGCTCGTCGAGCGCTTTCGCGACGATCCCGCCTGCCGGGTGTTCCTGTCCACCGACGCCGGCAGCACGGGCCTCAATCTGCAGCATGCCTCGGCTCTCGTGAACATGGACCTGCCGTGGAATCCGGCTGTATTGGGGCAGCGCATTGCGCGGATCCATCGTATCGGCCAGGCGCGGCCGGTGCGGGTCATCAATTTCGTCGCGAAGGGCACCATCGAGGAAGGGATGCTTTCGGTGCTGGCGTTCAAGCGCTCGCTGTCGGCAGGAATTCTCGACGGCGGCAGCAGCGAGATTTCGCTGGGCGGCTCGCGTCTCAACCGCTTCATGAGGGAGGTGGAGAACGTCACGGGCCGCATGGGCGAAAGCGAGGCGGTGACGCCAGCCGAAGAAGCGGCGAACGCCGTCTCAGCCGGCGCCCCCAGGGCCGATGGAGATGCCGCCATCAGTATGGAGGGCATGGCGATTCCGCGGGCTCAAACCGCCGGAGCGCTGCCGCGCGATGCTGCTTCCGATCCGTGGCAAGCCTTAGCGCAGGTCGGTGCGCAGCTTGTTGCCGCGCTGGCTGCTGCCAATAATCCTGACGCTTCGACACATCCCTGGATCGAGCGCGATCCCAGTACGGGCGCGCAAAGCCTGAAGATGCCGCTGCCGCCTCCGGAAACTGCGAGGCAGCTCGCCAATGTGCTTTCCTCCCTCGCCGACAGCCTGCGGGGCCGGACCACGTAGCCGGCGGCAGGATCGTGCGCGCATCGGCGAGGCGAGCGGCGGGCACGCCATGGCCGTTGACGACGGCCAAACGGCATAGCATTCGACGCGCGTGACATTCGTCGGGAATGGTCGGAGTTCAAACCGATGCAGCGCCGGTTCTTTGACGATGTACCGGTATCGAGGACGATTAGGTCTTCGTTAACTCAGGCGACGGTTAAGCCCGCCGGCCTACCGCCCGCGAGTCCGGAGTCGATGACCCGCTTGCGGGGTGGCCGAGACCTTGGAGCCGGCGCCGGCCGCAGAGCCTCGTCTCGGACGTTTCACCACTCTCACCTTCCCGGAGTTCTGGCCGCCACCGCAGAAGAAGCGCTCGCCGCCGTCGGATTCAAGCCCGGCCACGGCCACACCTGGCGGCATCTCGAGCCGCTCCAGCACCTCGCCCGTCTGGGGATCGATGCGCCTGATCTCGCTCTCCTCGCCTTCCCAAGTGCCGTGCCACATTTCGCCCTCGACCCAGCAGACGCCAGTGACAAAGCGGTTGGAATCGATGCTGCGCAGGATCGCCCCCGTCTGGGGGTCGACTTGGTGGATCTTTCGCGCGCGGTGCTGCCCCACCCAGAGCGCGCCTTCGGCCCAGGCGAGCCCGGAGGCGCCACCGCTCGGCGCCGGAATCGTCGAGAGTACGCGGCCGCTCTTCGGGTCGATCTTCTGGATGCGGTCACCGCCGATCTGGAAGAGGTGCGTGCCGTCGAAGGCCGTGCCCGCATAGGCGGAAACCTCGATCGCGCGCGCGATCTTCCCGCTCGCGGGATCGAGCGCGTTCAGCTTGTCACCCGAGGCGAACCAGACATGCGTGCCGTCATAGCTTACCCCGTGCACACCGTTGATACCGGGGAACGGCCCGTATTCCTCTAGGATCTCCGCTGCCGTGCGTTTCATGATTAGCATCCTATGTATTTGGGTGGTTTGGCTGTAGCTGAGTGCTCTCGTTTCGCTTCGCCTCTCCATCACCTCGGCCGATGCCGACTTATCTGGGGGAGAGTCGGGCTTGCGGTGTAACGAATGCTCCCTCGATCCAGCCATTCCCCGGATCGGGGCGCGCTGGCGAACGGCTTGGCCGGCCGAAGAATGAACAGAATGTAAGCGTTCGATGCTCACCGATCCTAGCCGTCCGGCAGCGGGCCAGGGAGTAACAACGCCGTCGCGAATCCCGGCAAGGGCGGGCTCAGCCAGCGGCGCGCCCGCCCCCGGCCGAGGCTCTGCACCTTACCCGATGCCGCCAGCGCGTCGAGGGCGCGCTGCACCGTGCGCTGACTGGTTGAAAGGGCCAGCGCCAAGGCCGAGCTCGACCAGGATTCGCCATCGGCGAGGAGGGCGAGCACCGCCGCATGCTCCTCCTCGACCGGCCGCGCCAGCACCACGATCTCACGGCCGCTGCGCGCCGAGAGTGCAAAGCCCTGCTTCGTGGCGCTTACATTGGCGAGCGTGAGAAGTGCCGTGCGCAGCCGCCCGATCTCGACGCGCAGACGAGCGCGATGAGAGTCGTCGGCAAACTTCGCACCGAAGGCGCGCGCCAGCAGCATCGTCCGCGACACGTCGCCCGGCCAGGCCTCGGCCAGGGCGCGGGCGAGCGCGAAGAGCACCGGCCGCGTCGCAAGTGAAACCGACGCGGTTCCGTTGCGAACAGCATAGCGGCAAGCATCGACGATCAGCATCGGCGATGCCAGCAGTGCCTCGACCTCGGCGAGCCGCAGCGACCGCGCGTCACCCTTCGCGATGAGCCGTGCCGCCGGCGCGTCCAACAGGCAGGCAGCATTTTCGACCTCTGCGGTCAATGCCGGGATGCCGGCCTGTTGTGCAGCGCGCCCGGCGCGGACGAGGGCAGCGCTCGCCACTTCTGTCCGTAGGCGGCGCATCGCGATCCCGGCTATGACGAGCTCATGGGTTGCGCGCAGCGCCGGCGGCAATGGCGTGGGGTCGAGGATCGCGAGCTTCTGCTCGGCCTCGTCGAGGCGTCCGATGAGAAGAAGGCGACGAATCTCAAGTTGGCGCGCATGGGCGGCGTTCGCCTTGTCGCCATGATCCTCCAGCACCGCCCGCGCCACGTCCAGCGCCTTCTCGGGCCAGGCGAGATCGCGGGCGGCGAGCGCCACTTCCGCCTCGGCAACGACGCATCTTGCGCGAGAAAGGGCCTCCTTCGCGCCGAAGCCGCGCGCGGCCTTGCGCAGGAGCAGCTTCGCGCGCGCAAGATCGCCGAGCTGCGCCATCGCGATGCCGCGCAGGGCGAGGGCAGGAGCGTCGTCGCGCAGGGCGACCCGGTTCAGCGCATCGAGGGGATCACCCGCCGCGAGCGCCCGCCCCGCTGCCGTGATCAGCGAATCCATCCGAATCCCGCCACACTTGTAACTCCTGCCCCGTCCATGCCCGACGGTAAGTCTATCCCACGGCAACCAACCACCCAAGGGAGAGGAAAATGGCGACGCATACGATCGGAACCCGCGAGGAATGGCTGCGGGCGCGTCTGGCACTGCTGAAAGCGGAGAAGGAATTGACGCGGCGCGGCGACGAGCTGGCCGAGCGGCGCCGGGCTCTGCCCTGGGTCATGGTCGAGAAGGACTATCGTTTCGAGACCGACAACGGGAGCGCTACGCTGGCCGATCTCTTCCAGGGCCGCTCCCAGCTCCTCGTCTATCACTTCATGTTCGGGCCGGACTGGAAGGCGGGCTGCCCCTCCTGCTCGATGATCGCCGATGGCTTCAACGGCTTCGCAGTCCACCTGGCTAACCACGACGTGATGCTTTGGGCCGTGTCGCGAGCGCCGCTCGCCAAGCTCCAGGCCTATAAGAAGCGCATGGGCTGGAGCTTCCCCTGGGCGTCGTCGCAGGGCGATTTCAACTTCGACTTCAGCGTCGCAGTCACCGAGGAGCAGCAGCGCAAGGGCGGCACCGAGTACAACTACGCGCGCAGCACCCACCCGCTGGACGCCAATGACGCGCCGCCGCCCGTCGTCGAGTTTGCGGCGTCATGCGGGGTTGACGCGGCCACCTACAGGCGGGATCGGCCGGGCATGAGCGCCTTCGTGCGCGAGGACGGCATCATCTACCACACCTATTCCACCTATGCCCGCGGGCTCGACGGGCTGTGGGGCGCCTATCAGTGGCTCGACCGCGCGCCCAAGGGCCGCAACGAGGCAGGCATCTGGTGGCGCCGCCACGACGAGTACGGGACGTGAATTTTCAGTCGCGTGAACGGACAAGGTAGCAAGATGCCAAAAACTCCCTCCTCGTCATCGCAAGGCTGCGAAAGCGGCCGTGGCGATCCAGCCTTCTCATAAAGACTCTGGATTGCTTCGCGCTCTGCGAGCGCGCGCAATGAGGGGTGGGGCCACGGAAGGACCGCTATGCAGAACAAGATCGTTTCTCACGAAGATTGGCTGAAGGCGCGGCTCGAGCTGCTCGCCGCCGAGAAGGAATTCACGCGCCAGCGGGATGCGCTGACGCGTCGGCGGATGGCGATGCCCTGGGAGCGTGTGGAGAAGCCTTACCGCTTCGAGGGGCCGGCGGGCAGGGTCTCCCTCGCCGATCTCTTCGAGGGGCGCTCCCAGCTCATCGTCTATCACTTCATGCTCGGCCCGGATTGGGAGTCGGGGTGCAAGTCCTGCTCCTTCTGGGCCGACAATTTCAACGGCATCCCGATTCACCTCAGCCATCGCGACGTGGCTTTCACCGCCATCTCGCGCGCGCCCTTCGCCAGGATAGAGGCCTACAGGAAACGCATGGGTTGGAGCTTCCCCTGGGTCTCGTCCCAAGGCAGCGATTTCAATTTCGATTACCAGGTGTCGTTCACGCCGGAGCAGGTCGCCGCGGGCCGGACCTATTACAACTATGAGCTTCGGCCGAGCGCGATGTCGGAGATGCCCGGGATCAGCGTCTTCTACAAGAACGAGGCCGGCGAGGTGTTCCACACCTATTCCTGCTATGCGCGGGGCCTCGACATGCTCAACAGCGCTTATCACTACCTCGATCTCGTGCCCAGGGGCCGCGACGAGGGCGGCCTCAAATTCACCATGGAATGGCTGCGCCGCCACGACGAGTACGGCCATGACTGACATCTCGATCTCCGGCCGCTCGCCCGAACGCCGCGACGCAGGCTTCCGGGGCGTCGCCGATGGGCTCGGTCTCGCGGCGGCGCCGATCTTCGCGATCATGGCGCTCCTTACGGGTGTTTCCGGCGGCGGCCAGCCAGATTTGCTCTGCTCGGCTGCCCAGGATGTGTTGCCGCTGCACGGCATGGTCCCGATGTATCTGCTGATGGGCGTTTTCCACGCGGCGCCATGGCTGAAGCTGATGGCCAGCCGAATGAGACGGCACCCGCCAGGCAGCAACATCTAGCGCTCAGGCATCAGTCAGCCGCGATACTCATCCTGTCGCTCGAACTCGCCGAACCGGAAGAGCGCGGCCGGGCTGTCGGCCGGAATCTCTCGACATTGTTCCCTTTTTGTTCTAGAATCGCCGGCAGGATAATAAGATCGCGCCGGACGTTTCCCAATATGACCAACATGCAAGGTGTATTCGACTTTTATCGAGGCCGGCCCTATAGGCCCAAGAAGCCGGAGCGCCTGTTCTTTGCATTCTTTCCGGATGGGGAGACGTGCAATCGCGTCGTGCAGGCCAGGGACCAGTTCATCCGGGAACACCATCTGGGCGGGAGACTGCTGCGGAAAGAGCGCCTGCACGTCTCGCTTCACCGTGTCGGAGATTACAAAAGGCTGCGGACGAGGTTCATCCACGCGGCGAGCCAGGCTGCAAAAGCCGTTTCAATGGGCCGGCTTGAGGTGACGCTCTGGTCGATCAATAGCTTCGAGGATCCGCCCTGGATCAAACGCAGCCTGCGTCAGCGACGGCTGGTCCTGCTCGGCGAAGGCGATGACCTGTTCGAGCTCCACAGAACCCTTGGCGTCGCCATGAAGGAAAACGGATTGAGGATCACGGATCATTTTGTGCCCCATATGACGTTGTCATATGGCGGAAAGCCGGTCGCCACGCAGCCAATCGAGCCCATCCGCTTTGCCGTCAATGAATTCGCTCTCATCCACAGCGAGCGAGGGCTCACGCGTTATAACGTCCTCGACTGCTGGCGACTGGGGTGTTGAGGGGGCATTCTGCTTGCCGCGCTCCCTTGAGCGTGACGCCGCGTTCGTTACCCTGAGTTGCGATTTACAAATATCGGGCGCCTATTCGTTTGGGACCAATAGGATGCGGGGAAGCGTTCTGTCGCCGGCAGGATGAGCGGCGGTTTGGCCGCTCATCCTCCCGAGCCCGCATCGTCACACGGCGGCAATCACGCGGATTTCGACCTTGTATTGCGGCGCCGCCAGCTTGCTCTCGACACAGGCGCGTGCCGGAGTGTGGCCTTGGGGCACCCAGGTGTCCCAGACGCTGTTCATCTGATCGAAGGTCTTGATGTCCGAGAGCCAGATCGTTGCCATCAAGATCTTCGTCTTGTCGGTGCCGGCCTCTTTGAGAAAGCCGTCGATCTTCCCCAGGATCTGGCGCGTCTGCCCCGCGACATCGGCCGAGGGGTCATCGGCAACGATGCCGGCCAGGTAAACCGTGTCGCCGTGGATGACGATTTGACTCATGCGCGGACCGACTTTGAGGCGTTTGACCATGAGGGCTCTCCTTCTGCTGGTTATTGTTGAGTGAGACGGTGGCGACTGATCCCGCGTCAATGAGCGCGGATGCTTGGATCCGTTGTCCTGAGGCGGCTGAGCAAGGCTTGATCGATCGCGGCATCGGGTAAGAGCCCCGCGTCGCGCTCGAACTGTCGGATGGCGCCGAGCGTGCGCGGTCCTGCCTTGCCGTCGATTGCGCCAACGGCATAACCGCGCTTCTGAAGCTCCTGCTGGATTGCCGCAATCAGCGAATCTCGCGGCGATACGCCGGCGGCATAGATCTTGGGTGTGTGGAATTTGAGATGGTCGAGCAGCTCCTTGCTGACGCAGCCATCCACGGGCAGGCGAGCATCCTTCTGATATTGTCGAATGGCGGCGCGGGTCTGCGGGTCGAGGATGCCTGCAGCATGGCCGGGATGATAGCCGTGAAGTTGCAACTCTTCCTTGGTGCCGGTGACATAGGCGCGAAACATTCCCTCGGGCATGCCCGCTGCGCCGCAAGTCTTCGCCTGAAGGACGGCCGCCCGCAATGGCTCTTCAAGCGGCACCGGAGCCGGCCTCGCAAGGGCGTGAGAACTGCTAAGGAGGCAGATCGCCGCGGCGCATGCGCCTGCCAAAGAGAGGTATGACAACATTTTTCTCCTGCGGGGTCGCGCCGCAGACTAACCCGACGCACTCCCCTCAGGAAAGGGCAGAGCACTTGGGGAAGCCGTCCCTAGGAACTGGGAAAACCGATTGCGCAAGGTCAAGGTCAAGCGATTTCTTGACCGTCTCAACTACCCGGGCGTATCGTCCGATATCGCTTCCGAACGGAGGTGTTCCATGATCAGGATGGTTGCACTGGCCCTTTGCGCTGGGGCCGTAGCGGCGATTGCCTTTGCCGGTGCTGCGTCGGCATGCGGATATGGTCAGACCGCGATGTCGAAGCCAGTCACCACAGCCGACAATAAAGCCCCGCCACAGACGACGTCTGCGCCACAACCATCGCGGCCCGGCACCTAGACAACGCCACCGGGTGCGTGGCGTCGTCCGTCTGCAAACGGGCGGTCTCGGGGGGCGGACGCGTGGGTTCGCCGGCTTCGAGCCATACGCCGACGAGCTTGGATATGCGGTCGAGGGGCCTGCCGCTATCTGCCCGGTGACGGCCGAGTCTCAAGACGGTACTGTCCTTCGTCCCCGAGTCGTGATATAGTTCCTGGGGTTAGAGGGGCGCGCTAAGCTCTCGCAGCAAGGGAAGAGCAAGCTCTGGCGTGCGGCAATGGGCCGGTCCGCGCGAAAATGCTCCTGCTATATTGAGCCGGCCGGCTTCGAGAAGGGAGTAGCCTCAATTTAAGGGCCTAAGGCGACCGAGCGCGACATAGATCGCGAGAGGCAGAGATTGCGCAGCGAGATGCCGAACCACCCGCAGACTTCTTCCTCAGCCAGCACCTTGGGAATAATTTTACGTAAACTCAATGGGTTAAACGATGATTCTTCACACCGGGGGGACGGCGGTGCGAAGACGACAAATGAAGCCGTCTCGTCACTGCGGTAGGGCTGGCTTAACCCGGGGAAACGGGGGACAGTACAGCATCGACGCTTATGGAGAGAATGCACGATGTCAGTTGGCACGGTGAAATGGTTCAATGCTACCAAGGGGTACGGCTTTATCCAGCCGGAGGATGGCAGCAAGGACGTGTTCGTCCACATCTCGGCGGTACAGCGCGCCGGTTTGCAGAACCTCAGAGAAGGACAGAAAGTCCGCTACGAGCTCGCCGTGGGCCGTAACGGCAAGAGTTCAGCCGAGAATCTCGCCCTCGTCGACTGACAGGGTATTTCTGTCGTCTGCGCGTCGCGGGGGTGTCCAAAACCCCCGAGAACGCGCGGATGGTCATTTGCCCCGCGTCTTCCAGCCTGCCAGGAAGGCGACGCGAGTTCGTTGCAGGGCGCCTTAGTCACTTCGGCGCGCTCTCTCGGCGAGAGTTTCGCTTTATAGCCCATTGAGTTGAAAAGGATGTGCAAGCATTTGCCGATGCTCATCGATCGGCGAGCCAGGCCATTCCTTCCCGGCGAAGCCGGAAACGAGGCCGCGTTCTAAGAGCCGTTTGACACCAGCGTCAGCCGCCGCTCGAAGACGCCGAGAACCTCACTGAGTGAGGTTCCCCGCCGGAGCGGGCATAGGCCATGGGCGACGAGATAGCTCGGCTTGTCGTCTTGCCCGGGGACGAATTTGATGATGGTGAAGGCGGGTCCTTCAAGCCGGTTCCGGAACACGGCGAAGCGCGCCCGGGCAGTATCGTGTTGGATCGCGTAATCGCGCCATTCGCCGCTAGCGACGCGGCGGCTGTAGAGTTGAAGAAGCTGGTTCAATTCCTGGCGAGTGAACTGCACGAGGCCGCGGCGACGCCTGAACTCCTCGAGCCGGACCAGCCTCGCCATGAGCCGCGTCTCCTCGCGCATTCGTCCTTGATCCGTCACAGTTTTCCCCATTTCGGCGAGCAAGTCCAGGGCAGCGCCCTGACTCGGTCGGGCCACCATCATGGCGACTCGAGGTGTGAAGGAAGGCAGGTTTGCCAAGGCCTAGCGCCGTCGCTATTGTACGGCCCCTCGTCATGAGCTGGAGGCTTGGGTGAGCGATATCTTCCGGGAGATCGAGGAAGATCTCCAACGCGACCGCTTCAAGAAGCTGTGGGAGAAGTATGGCGTCCTGGTCGTCGCGGCCGCGATCGCGCTCGTTCTGGGAACGGCCGGCTGGCAGGTTTGGAAATCCTATAAGCTCCGCCACGATCAGGCCCTCGGGCAACGCTATGCGGAGGCCGAGCAGCTCGCGGCGGCCGGGAAAACGAAAGAAGCCGAAGATGCGTTCGGCAAACTGGCGGAGGAAGCCAGTGGCGGCTATTCGGCGCTGGCCCGTTTGCAGGAGGCCTCCTTGCTCGCAAAGGCCGGCAATGTGGAGGGCGCCGTTGCGGTTTACGACAAGCTTGCCGCCGACGATAGCGTCGACCGCACTTATCGGGACCTGGCGACGCTGCTTGCGGCATCTCACGGCATCCAGAACGGCGATCCCGTCAAGCTTGCGCAGCGACTTGCGCCGCTGACCGCCGTCGGGAATCCGTGGCGCGCGTCGGCGCTCGAGCTGACGGCGCTCCTCGCCATGCGCACGGGCGACAAGACGCGCGCCTCGCAGCTCTATGCCGAGCTTGCCGATGATGCGACGGCGCCGGCCGGCGTGCGGGCTCGCGCCGCCGAGATGCTCGCCGCCCTCAAGGGGTGAGGAACGACCCTGTGCGTCGCCTCGTTATTCTGGTTCTGCTGCTGGCACTGTCCGGCTGCTCGGCGGAAGATTTCACGAACCCTTTCGGATGGTTCTCAGGGCATGAGAAGCCCCACCTCAAAGGCGAGCGCATCCCCGTGCTTCTCGACGAACGGCAGGTTCGGCCTGATCCAGACATTCAGGACGTCGAGGTCTCGCTGCCCAAGCCTTGGCTGAACCCGGATTGGCCGCAAGCGGGCGGCAATCCGGCCCACGCGATGCAGAACCTCCAGCTCGGGGACAATCTCAAGCGGATATGGGACGTCAGCATTGGTTCGGGAAAGAGCCAGGAGTGGAAGCATCTCGCAGCACCTGTCATCGGCGGCGGACGCATCTACACGATGGATACGGACGCCATTGTCACCGCGTTCGATTCGAAGGGCAGCGAATTATGGGAGACCGACGTCAAGCCCGAGGATGTCGGCGGCAAGGGGGATCTTGGCGGCGGCTTGGCCTACGCCGACGGCCGCGTCTACGTCACGAGCAATTACGGCGAGGTCCTGGCGCTGGACGCGAAGAGCGGCAAGATTCTTTGGCGACGGGCATTGTCGGCGCCGACGCGCGCCGCCCCGACGGTTGCCGGGGATCACGTCTATGTCGTCACCTCGGACAACCAGCTCTTCGCATTGAGCAGCAAGGACGGGAATGTGCTGTGGACGCATGCGGGCCTGTCCGAGATCACCGGGCTCGTGGGAGCGGCAAGCCCGGCCTATGACGGCGGGATCGTCGTGGTCCCCTACACATCGGGGGAGATTTATGCGCTCCGCGGTGACAACGGGCGTCCCGTTTGGTCCGATACGCTCGCGGCGATCCGGCGCGTCGACCAGGTCTCGGCCCTGGCGGATATCCGCGGCAACCCGGTAATGGATCGGGACCGCGTCGTCGCGATCAGCCACAGCGGCCGCATGGTTTCGATCGATCTGCGTTCTGGCGGCCGCGCCTGGGAGGATTCGATCGGCGGGATCACCCAGCCTTGGGTGGCGGGGAATTTCATCTATGTGATGTCGACCGACAACAAGCTCATCTGCCTGAGCCGGGAGGACGGCCGGGTGCGCTGGCTCACACAGCTCGATCGCTGGGGAAAGCCGGACAAGAAGGAGGACATCATTCTCTGGACCGGACCGATCCTCGCCGGCGACAAGCTTGTAGTCGGGGGAACGAATGGGGAGTTGCTCATCGTCTCGCCGCTCACCGGCCAGGTTACCGATACCGTCGATATCGGCACGCCCATTTCGGTTCAGCCGATCGTCGCAAACGGCACGCTTTATGTCCTGACCGACGACGGCACGCTCCTTGCTTACCATTAGCCGGCTTCCCAGTCATGGGCTTCACGGTTGCCATTGTCGGGCGCCCCAATGTCGGAAAATCGACGCTCTTCAATCGCCTCGTCGGCAAGCGCCTCGCGATCGTCCACGATACGCCGGGCGTCACCCGCGACCGGCGAGAAGGCGAAGCACGGCTTGGCGACCTCAGCTTCACCGCCATCGATACCGCCGGGCTCGAGGAGGCGAAGGGGGCGACCCTCGAAGCCCGCATGGTGGCCCAGACAGAGCGCGCCGTCGACGAGGCCGACGTCGCGCTTCTCCTCATTGACGCCCGTGCCGGCGTCACGCCCCTCGACGCCCATTTCGCCCGCCGCCTGCGTCGCCGCCGGACGCCCGTCATCCTCGTCGCGAACAAATGCGAGGGAAGCATCGGCGAAGCGGCGTTGGCCGAAGCCCAAGGGCTCGGGTTGGGCGAGCCGGTCCCCATTTCCGCCGAGCACGGCCTTGGGATTGCCGATCTGCTTGATGCGCTCCGGCCCCATGCACGCGACCTGTCGGCGGTCGATGGCGCCGATCAGGGCAATGATGGGATGCCATCGTCAGCGAGAGAGGACGTGGGAGAGCGGCCGCTTCACATCGCCATTCTCGGTCGGCCGAATGTCGGGAAATCGACGCTCGCGAACCGCCTCCTCGGGAAGGAGCGCTTGCTGACGGGGCCCGAGCCCGGCGTGACGCGTGATGCGATATCGGTCGAGTCGAGGTATGGCGATCGGAAAATTCGCCTTGTCGACACCGCGGGCCTGCGCCGGCGCGCCAAGGTGACGGACCCTCTCGAGCAGCTTTCGGCCGCGGAAACCTTGCGAGCCGTCCGCTTCGCGGAGGTGGTGATGCTGGTCACCGATGGCACCGATCCTCTTCACCGCCAGGATCTCGGGCTTGCGAGCCTCGTGGTGGAGGAGGGCCGCGCCCTCGTCATCATCGTCAACAAATGGGACCTGGTCGATGATCGGGCGCGCGTGCTGCGCGATATTCGCGAGCGCATCGAGACGTCGCTGCACCAGATCAAGGGGGTCGCGATAACCCCGGTCTCCGCGACGACCGGAGAGGGGCTCGACAAAGCCATGCGCGCGGTCTTCCACGCCCATGAGCAATGGAATCGGCATCTTCCCACAACGCAACTTAATCGGTTCCTGAGCGACGTTGTCGAGATGCACCCGCCGCCGCTCGCGGGCGGGCACCGCAGCAAGATACGCTATATGACGCAGCCAAAGACGCGGCCGCCGACTTTCGCGCTCTTCGGCAACAAGCTCGAGGACCTTCCCGCAAGCTATCAACGTTACCTGATCAATGCCCTGCGCGAGACTTTTGATCTGGGCGGCGTACCGGTCCGGCTCGTACTCCGGCGCGGCAAGAATCCTTATGTGAAGCCGTGATCGGGTACTCTTCCGGTCAATAGCAGCGCAGGACCTCACCGTGCCGGCGACAATCGGGCTCGGCAAGCTCGACAAAGCGCGGCGCGATCTCGTCCGGATGCGGCAGGTGTGCAGGGTTCTCGCCAGGGAAGGCTTCCGCGCGCATCGCGGTGCGCACGATGCCGGGGTCGAGGAGGTTGACCCGAACCGCTGTCTTGGCGGTCTCTCCCGCATAGGTGCGGACCATCATCTCGAGTGCCGCCTTGCTTGTGGCGTAGGCGCCCCAATAGGGAAAAACACCGGAGCCCGCGCCGGAGGTCACGAAGATCGCGCGTCCGGCGTCAGAAGCACGCAGCAGCGGATCCATGCTGCGGATGAGGCGCCAATTGGCCGTCACATTAATCGCCATTACGTCTTCCCAGATCGGCGGATCGATATGGCCGAGCGGGGAGAGAATGCCCAGGATCGCAGCATTGCCAACGAGAATGTCAAGTCGCTTGTAACGCTCATAGAGCGCAGCGCCGAGGCGATCGATCTGGCCGAAATCCTTGAGGTCCAAGGGAACAAGGGTCGCCGTTCCGCCGACCGCTTGAACCGCGTCGTCGACCTCCTCGAGCCCGCCGACGGTGCGCGCGACGAGCACCACATGAGCGCCCTCGGCGGCAAATCGCTTGGCCACGGCGGCGCCGATCCCCCGGGATGCGCCGGTGATCAGCGCGATCCGCCCCGCGAGCCTCCCCATGTCTTAGGCGATCTCAGCGAGCAAGGAGAGCTGCGGCGCATCCTGGCCGCCGTCCCGGTCCGTAAGGCTGGTCGGATAATCGCCGGTAAAGCAGGCGTCGCAGAACTGAGGATGCGCGCTGTCGCGACCTTTGTGGCCGACGGCACGGTAGAGACCGTCGATCGAGATAAAGGCCAGGCTATCGACCCCGATCAGCCGCCGCATTCCCTCGATATCGAGCCGCGAGGCGAGGAGCTCCTTCCGCTCGGGGGTGTCGATCCCGTAAAAGCAGGAGTGGGTGGTGGGCGGACTCGAAATCCGCATATGGACCTCCCGCGCACCCGCCTGTCGGACCATCTCGACGATCTTCCGTGATGTCGTCCCTCTCACGATGCTGTCGTCGACGAGAATGACGCGCTTGCCCGCGATATGGGCCCGATTGACGTTGTGCTTCAGCTTGACGCCGAGATGGCGGATCTGGTCGGTCGGCTCGATGAATGTGCGGCCGACATAGTGATTTCGGATGATGCCGAGCTCGAACGGGATTTTGGCCTCGGCAGCGTATCCGATCGCGGCCGGGACGCCGGAATCCGGCACAGGAATGACGACGTCGGCGGCAACCGGATTCTCGCGCGCAAGCTCCGCGCCGATGCGTTTGCGGACATCATAGACGCTCAACCCCTCCATGCGGCTGTCGGGCCGGGCGAAGTAGATATATTCGAAGATGCAGAAACGCCGCCGCATCTGCGGGAAGGGTTTGAGCGATTGAACGCCTTTCCTATCAAGGACGACGATTTCGCCGGGCTCGACATCCCGCACGAACTCCGCGTCGATGATGTCCAGGGCGCAGGTCTCCGAGGTGAGGATACGGGCGCCGTCCCGGGTCTTGCCGAGGACGAGGGGGCGCACGCCCAGAGGGTCGCGGACGCCGATCACCGCCTCATCCGTGAGGGCGATCAGGGAGTAGGCGCCCTCGATCTGGCGCAGGGCATCGATCAGCTGATCGATCAGAGTACCGTACCGGCTCGTCGCTATAAGATGGACGATGACCTCGGTATCGGTCGTCGACTGAAAGAGGGAGCCGCGTCGGGTGAGCTGCTCCCGCAGGGCCACGGCATTGGTGAGATTGCCGTTGTGACCGACGGCAAAGCCGCCGTGCTGCAGATGGGCGAAAAGCGGCTGCACATTGCGCAGAACGGTCTCGCCGTGGGTGGCGTAGCGGACGTGCCCGATCGCCGCGTGGCCCGGGAGCTGAGCGATGACATCTTCGCTGTTGAGGTTGTCGCCGACAAGGCCGAGCGCGCGATGGGTATGGAACTGCCGCCCGTCATAGCTGACGACCCCGACGGCCTCCTGGCCGCGATGCTGCAGGGCGTGCAGGCCCAGCGCCGTCATCGCCGCCGCATCCGGATGGCTCCAGATGCCGAAGATGCCGCATTCCTCCTTGAGCTTGTCGTCGTCGAAGGGGTTGGTGGTCACGGCATTCGCGCGAGTCTGGGTCATGAAGAGAAGCGCTCCTCAGCGCTCACTGATTGCTCTGGATGAGGCGGTTCATTTCCTTGATCTCGTCCGGCTTGTACCCCTCATGATCCTTGGAGCCGCTCGCCGCTTTGGGCGATGGCTGCGCCAGCTGATCAAAGGCCCGCTTGGCCTCGAGGCCCTGCCTAGCCTTATCTTCCGCCGCCCCCATGGCCTCGAAGCTCCGCAACCGGACATTCTCCGGAATGAGCTGCTCGATGACGCGGGCACCGCGCTCGACCAGCGGCATGGTGCGCGCTTCCTTGATCCAGGATGGGAACTGATCGGGTGAGGACACGGCCCAGGCCAGGCCGATATAGGCCAGGCAAACGACAACAATGCCGCGCAGGAGTCCGAAGACGAGGCCGAGCGACTTGTCGAGCGCGCTGAAATCGCTTTGGTGGACGCGCGCGGCGATAGCGTGGCTGATGGCCGAGAGGATGATGAGCGAGACGACGAAGAGGCCGAGCCCGGTAACGGCGTCCGCGAGCCACGGGATGGCGATGAATTTGCGGACATAAGGCGAAACATGAGGGAAGAGATACAAGGCTGCGAAGGCAGCCCCGATCCACCCCGCCATGCCCAGCACTTCCTTGACGAAGCCGCGAAGCAGCGCAAGGAGGCCCGAGACGACGATAATGGCGAGGACGACGATATCGGTGGTATTCATGATTGGCGCGTCCTCATCCCCTCGAGGTGCGGGTGAGGCCACCCGCTACGGAATTGCTCTCGGCCCCCTCGAGGAAGGTCACAAGCTCGTAAAGCCGCCCGAGCCCGCAAAGCCGGAGGCCGCTCGCATTCGCCGGTGCGGCTCTTTTCGCGCCGTCCCGGCGTGAACGCGATGGCATGATCGCTTGGTTGAAGCCCAATCGCGCGGCCTCCTTGAGGCGCTGGTCGGTATGGTTCACCGATCGCACCTCCCCGGAAAGTCCGATCTCTCCGAAAACGACGGTTTCGGGGGGAACCGGGCGATCCGTCAACGACGAGACGAGAGCCGCCGCGACGGCCAAATCTGCCGCCGGTTCGGTGATCCGGAGACCTCCCGCCACGTTCAAATAGACATCTCGTCCCCCAAGTGCAAGCCCGCAGCGCGCCTCGAGGACGGCGAGAACCATCGCCAGCCGGCCGCTGTCCCAGCCCACCACGGCTCGACGGGGGGTGGCAAAGGCGGAGGGAGCCACCAGCGCTTGAATCTCGACCAGCATGGGACGGGTCCCCTCCATCCCGGCAAAGACGGCGGCGCCGCTGACCGCTTGCTCTCGCTCGCCGAGAAAGAGGGCGGAGGGGTTCCCGACCTCCACCAAGCCGCGATCGGTCATTTCGAATACGCCGATCTCATCGGTCGGGCCGAAACGGTTCTTGACCGCCCGCAAGATGCGGAACTGGTGGCCGCGCTCGCCCTCGAAATAGAGCACCGTATCCACCATGTGCTCGAGCACGCGAGGCCCGGCGATCTGCCCCTCCTTGGTGACATGCCCGACCATGAAAACCGTGAAGCCGCGACGCTTGGCCACCCGGATGAGCTCCTGGGCCGAGGCGCGCACCTGGGTGACCGTGCCCGGTGCCGAGTCGAGGGTGTCCAGATACATGGTCTGTATGGAGTCGATCACAACGATCCGAGGGCCGTCCGGGGCATCCAGGCTCGCCAGCACGTCTCGGAGATTCGTCGCCGCGGCGAGCTCAACCGGCGCCTGCGCAAGACCCATTCGCGCCGCGCGCATGCGCACCTGATCGATCGCCTCCTCGCCTGAAATATAGGCGCACCGCAGGCTATTTGCGAGCCGCGCGATGACTTGGAGTAGGAGCGTCGACTTGCCGATGCCCGGATCGCCGCCGATCAGCACGGCAGTCGCGGGCACCAAGCCCCCTCCCGCAACGCGATCGAACTCCGCCATCCCGCTGACCCAGCGAGGCGCCTCGGCCGGCGCGCCGTCGAGCCGGGCGAAGGCGAGGGGCCGGCCCTTGGCGCCGCCCAACCCTCGCGGCGCGCTCTCGCCGGCGGGTTCCTCGATAATGGTATTCCATGCGCCGCAGGCCTCGCAGCGGCCCATCCAGCGTCGGTGGCTGGCGCCGCACTCCTGACAGACATAACGCGGCGACCCCTTGGCCACTTACTGCCGTACTCCCGACCGGCTGGAGCAGAAGCGGAGCCGACGGTTCAAGCGCGAATCTCCATCTGGATCGGGCCTTCGGCCCGGCCGTGGATGAACTGATCCACATAGGGATTCGCAACGTGATCCAGCTCCTCGACCCGACCGGTCCAAATGATTCGTCCGCCATAAAGCATGGCGACGCGATCGGCGATCTTGCGCACGCTGGCCATGTCATGGGTGATGGACAGGGCGGTCGCCCCCAGCTCCTTCACGCATTTGCGAATGAGGTTGTTAATCACGTCGCCCATGATCGGATCCAGTCCGGTGGTGGGCTCGTCGAAGAAGATGATCTCGGGATCGGCGGCGATGGCGCGCGCAAGTCCCACCCGCTTCTTCATGCCCCCTGAGAGCTCGGCTGGGGAAAGCTCGCCGACATCGGCGCCCAATCCGACCTGGGCAAGCTTCTCGGTCGCGATCCGCTTGGCCTCGGGGCGTGGCAACCCTTTGGCCTGGATGAGGCCGAAGGCCACGTTCTCCCACACCGAGAGGCTGTCAAAAAGCGCCGCTCCTTGAAATAGCATCCCGAATTTGCGCAGCACGCGCTCCTGCTCGCGCCCGTTGAGGCCGGTAACGGGCTCGCCGTCGACCTCGATCGTGCCGCGCTCCGGCACAAGCAGGCCAAGGATGCATTTAAGCGTGACGGATTTGCCGGATCCCGAGCCACCGATGACAACCATCGATTCGCCGGGGGCGATGTCGAGATCGACGCCCTTCAGCACCTGTTTCGGCCCGAAGGACTTATGCACGTCACGGAGCCTGATCTTCGGCGTCGCGGTGGTCATCGGTGGAGGCTTGTGCCTGCGCTATGGTGAAGGGCGAGTCTCATGAGCTGCTCAGGTGCCGAAGAAGATGGCGGTCAGCATATAGTTGAAGACGAAGATGAGAATCGAGGCGGAGACGACGGCATTCGTCGTCGCGGCGCCGACGCCCTCGGCACCGCCCCGGGAATGGTATCCGTGATAGCAGCCCATGAGAGCGATCAGGAACCCGAAGACCGCCGCCTTCACCAGACCGGAAACGACGTCGATCGTTTTCAAGAAGTCCCATGTCAGCTTGATATAGTTCGACGGGTTGAAGCCGAGCTTGTGAACACTGACGATATAGCCGCCGAAGACGCCGATGATATCGGCGACGAGGACGAGGAGCGGCAACATCGTGAGCCCGGCGATGAGCCGCGGAGCCACGAGGTACTTGTAAGGGTCAGTCGATAGGGTGACCAGGGCATCCACCTGCTCCGTCACGCGCATGGTGCCAATTTCCGCCGCCATCGCCGCCCCAACGCGTCCGGCGACCATCAGCCCGGCGAGGACCGGCGCCAGCTCTCGCGTCATCGACAGCACGACGACCGTGGCGATCGCCGACTCGGCATTGAAGCGGGAGAAGCCTGTATAGCTCTGCAGCGCCAGCACCATACCGGTGAAGATTGCGGTCAAGCCGACGACCGGCAGCGAGAAATAGCCGATCTGAATCATCTGCAGACCGATCAGGCGGAAGAAGAACGGGGGCCTGATGCAGTGGAAGAGGGCTGTTGCGGTGAAGATGGTAAGGCGCCCGGCGGCGGCCAGGAAGCTCAGAAAGACCCGTCCGATCGGCGCGAGCGCGGCGCTAAGCACGATCAGTGCCGGTCGATGTCGAGATAGCGCCGCGCGAGGCGTCGTCCCGTGCCGAGATTGGTCAAGACCTCGTAGCCGATGGTCCCCGCATCCGCGGCGACCTGATCGATCGTGCGGTGGGGTCCAATCAACTCGACGCGGGCGTCGGGCCGGAGCAGCGCCGCAGGCACGTCGGTGACGTCGAGGGTGACGAGATCCATCGAGACGCGGCCCACGAGAGGTGCGGGGTAATCCCCTATGAAGCCCCGGCTTCGATTGCCGAGGGCCCGAAAATAACCATCCGCATAGCCAACGCCGACCGTTGCGATGCGCGACGGTCGGCGGACGAGATGGGTCGCACCATAGCCAACGGTCTGGGGACTGTCAACGTCACGCACCTGGAGGATTTTGCAATTCAATTCAACTACTTGCGCCATCGGATTGGGTGCGCCGGAGAGCGGGCAGACGCCGTAGAGCGCAGCACCTGGACGAGCCTGATCGAGGTGATAGGGCTTGCCGAGAAAGATGCCCGAGGACGCGGCGAGACTGGCCGGCGCGCTGGGCAGGCCTCGGCGCAGCGAGGCGAAGCGCGCGAGCTGCGCCGCGTTGAGCTCGTGATCGGCCGTATCCGCGCAGGCGAGATGGCTGATGACGGCGCGCAGCGCAAGGCCGCGAAGCCGGTCGGGATCGGCTGCGAGAATCGCCACCTCTTGCCGCGGCAGGCCCAGGCGGTTCATGCCGCTGTCGAGATGCAGCATCGCCGGCTGCGGGCCACGCGCGCGCGCAAACGCGGCCCAGCGCTCGATCTGCTCGAGGCTGTTCAGGACGGGTATCAGGCGATGCGCGGCGAAGCTCGCCTCGGACCCCTCGACGACGCCATCGAAAACGGCGATCTCGCCGTTCGGGAGCGCCTTGCGGAGGGCGATCCCCTCGCTCAGTCGGGCGACATAGAAGAGACGGCAACCCGCCGCGGCGAGCGCGGGAGCGACCTTATCGGCGCCGAGGCCGTAAGCATCCGCCTTCACCACGGCGGCGCATTCCGCCGGGTGGACCATTTCCCGCAGCTTGCGCCAATTCCCGAGAACGGCGGCGAGGTCGATGGTCAGCTCGGCGACGGCACTCTCACTGGGAGGCATCGGCGTAGTCGGGGCGCTCGAGATTGCCGAAGCGCGTATAGGTGCCGTCGAAGAACAACCCGACGGTGCCGATGGGACCATGACGCTGCTTCGCGATGTTCACCTCGGCGACGTTGTGCACTTGCTCGCAACGCTTCAGCCATTGCTCGTGCCGCTGCTCGAACTTTTCCGGCGTCTCGTCGGGCCGCTGCTTGGGCTCGGCGCGCTCGAGGTAGTATTGCTCGCGGAAGATGAACATGACGACATCGGCATCCTGCTCGATCGAGCCCGACTCGCGAAGGTCGGCAAGCTGCGGCCGCTTGTCCTCGCGCTGCTCGACCGCGCGCGAAAGCTGGGAAAGGGCGAGGACCGGCACCTGGAGCTCCTTGGCCAGCGCCTTCAGCCCCCGCGTGATCTCGGAAACTTCCTGGACGCGATTGTCGCTGCGGGTGGTCCCGCCGGGATAAAGGAGCTGTAGATAGTCGATGACGATGAGCCCGAGCCCGTGCTGGCGCTTGAGCCGCCGCGCCCGGGTGCGCAATGCGGGGATGGTCAGAGCCGGCGTGTCGTCGATGAAGAGCGGAACTCGTGAGAGCTGCTGCACGACTTCGAGGAAGCGCGGAAAGTCCTCGCGGCTCACCTCGCCGCGGCGGATGCGATCGGAGGCGATCTCCGTCTGCTCCGAAAGCAGGCGATTCGCGAGCTGCTCGGCCGACATCTCGAGGGAGAAGAAGGCCACCTTCGCGCCTTCCGCCACCTCCATCTTGCCTTCCGCATTGGTCGCCTCGCGATAGGCGGCGGCAGCATTGAAGGCGATATTCGTCGCGAGAGCCGTCTTTCCCATGGATGGGCGGCCCGCAAGGATGACGAGATCGGAAGGGTGAAGCCCGCCGAGCTTCTTGTCGAGGTCGCGAAAGCCGGTCGTAACGCCGGAGACGTGGCTGGAGCGCTTGAACGCCGCCTCGGCGGTGTCGATCGCCTGGCGCAAGGCATCGGGGAGAGGCGTGAAGCCCCCCTCGAACTGCCCGGTGGTGGCGAGATCGTAGAGATTGCGCTCCGCCTCTTCGATCTGCTGCATGGCGCTTTCGTCGAGCGTCACCTCATAGGCGCGGTTGACGACATCGCTGCCCAGCTCGATGAGCTGTCGCCGCAGAAACAGATCGTGGATCGTGCGGCCGTATTCACCGGCATTGATGATGCTAATCGCGGCACCTTCCAGCCGGGCGAGGTATTTGGTGCCGCCGATCTCCTCAAGCGTCTTGTCCTGCTCGAAATACGCCTTGAGCGTCACCGAATTTGCGAGCTGGCCGCGCTCGATCAGTCGGCTGCACGCATCGAACATGCGCTGATGGCGCGGGTCGATGAAATGATCCGGCCTGAGGAACTCCGAGACTTTCTCGTAGGCGCGATTATTGGCGAGAATGGCACCGAGGAGCGCCATCTCGGCCTCGACGTTGTGCGGAGGTGTTCTTAGCGCCGGAGGCCCGTCGCCGTTCCCGACGAGGGACGCGACCGTGCTCTCCTTTCGTGCCGTCTCCATGATGAGGAAAGCTTAGCAAGCGGGTTCGGCCGGAGACAGGAGAATGTTGGTCTGAATAAGGCGAAGATCGGGGATAAGTCGCCGGCCTGGCTCACGCCTGCGCGGCGGCGGACAGGCCGTGCGCATTCGCATGCTCGCGTTCCCAGTCCAGCATATAATCGCGCGTGAGGGGCACGGTATCGACGTGCTTCGCGAGCTGCATCTGGACGACCATCTGGCGCAGATAGCGGAAGGCGACCTCGCAGCTCGTGAGATAGAACTCCCACATGCGGCAGAAGCGCTCGTCGTAAAGCCGGAGCGCCTCGTCGCGGTGGGCGAGGAAGCGTCGGCGCCATTCGCGCAGGGTCTTCGCGTAGTGCAGGCGCAGGATCTCGATATCGGTGACCCAGAGCCCGACCTTCTCGACGGCCGTCAGCACTTCCGATAGCGCTGGCGTATAGCCGCCCGGGAAGATGTATTTGCGCAGCCAGGGACTGGTGCCGCCCGGCGGCTCCATGCGGCCGATCGAATGAAGGAGGCAAATGCCATCGTCGCTCAGCAGCTCCTTCACCTTGGCAAAGAACTCGCCATAGTGATTGGGGCCGACATGCTCGAACATCCCGACGGAGACGATGCGGTCGAATTGCCCACGCATGTCGCGATAGTCGCGCAAGGCGAAGTCGACCCGATTTGAGAGGCCGGCCTTCGCGGCCCGCTCGCGGGAGACCTTGAGCTGCTCGTCGGAAAGGGTGATGCCGGTTACCTTGGCGCCTTCCGAGAAGCGCGCCAGCGTCAATGCAAGGCCGCCCCAGCCCGAGCCGATGTCCAGGATCCTGAGACCGGGCTTGAGCCGGAGCTTGGAGGCGATGTGGCGCTTCTTGTTTTCCTGCGCGACGTCCAGGCTTTCGTTGCCCGATGAGAAATAGGCGCAAGAATACTGGCGGTCCCGGTCGAGGAATAAGTCGTAAAGGCGCCCCGAGAGATCGTAATGATGCGCGGCGTTCCTACGCGCCCTCCGCTTGGGATTGAATGTGCGAAGGGGGCGCAGGAGACGTTGCAATCCCTGATAGTGCAGCTGGAGCGGATGGCTCTCCACGCGCTCCATATTGCTCAGGATCAGGTCGAGAAGCCCGTAGAGATCTCCCTCCTCGATGGTGAGGGTCCCGTCCATGAAGGCTTCGCCCAGATAGAGGCTGGGATGGAAGAAAAGCTTGTAGTGGAGGGCGGGATCGTGAAGGCGTATGGCGATCACGCGGCCGTCCGGCTCACCGAAGCTATGGCTTCGTCCGCGCGCATCGATGACTTTCAGGGTGCCCGAACGGATCACCCGACCGAGAAGGTGCCCAAGCAGCATGGCTCCCTTCCATCCCCGTTTTCTTGTCCTGCCCATTCGAAGGGCGTCACGCTCTCCGACGGGCTTTGTCGCCCCCTAATATTGCCCTTCTTTTCGGCAGTGTACAGGGGAGGGGATCAGGCGGCCGGGGCATCCTCTTGCTGGTGCTGCGCTTCGCCTTCGGCAGCCGCGGCCTCGCCCTCGGCCGCCGGCTCGCCGGCGCCGATGATGGCGCCGCCATGCTCGATCTGGAGTTGGGCCTCCTCGGCCGAGCGCGCCACGTTCACCGTGACGTTCACGCCGACCTCGGCGTGAAGCGCCACGCGCACTGGATGCAGGCCGAGCATCTTGATGGGGTGATCGAGCTGGATCATGCGGCGCTCCACGGGAAAGCCCGCCTCGGCGATGGCCGCCGCGATGTCCCGTGCCGTGGCGGAGCCGTAGAGCTGCCCGGTCTCGCTCGCCTGACGCACGAGCGTGACGATCAGCCCGTCGAGCTTGCCGGCGATCCCCGAGGCCTCGCTCAGCTTCGCCTCGTTTGCCGCCTCGAGCCGGGCTCGCTGCGACTCGAAATAGGCGAGGTTTGCCTTGGTCGTCCGCAGGGCCTTTTTTTGCGGCAGGAGGTAGTTGCGCGCATAGCCCGGCTTGACTTTGACCACGTCGCCAATCTTGCCAAGCTTCTCGATCCGCTCCAGGAGAATGACTTCCATTGCTTCTACTCCCAATTGCCGTCGGGCCCGTCCTTGGGCCGCATCAGGCGCTGTCTCAGGCCGACGAGCTGATCAATGAGGCCGAGCGCTGCGACACCGAAGATCACAACCCACGACATGATAACGATGATCAGCGCCAAGAATAAATAAAGCAGCATAAAATGCCCGGCTCTCGCGCCGCTCCGTCGCGCCGCCGCATGGGCAAGGGCAAGGCCGCCGAAGAAATACGGCATGGCCAGGATCAGGCAAAGGTTCTCGCCGACGAAGCCAGCCGTGCCCGGCGCCGCCACGCCGAGGAGAGCTGTCGCCGCAACCGCGAGCCCCAGCCAGCGGGGCAGGTCGAAGGAGGCGAGATCCGGACTCGGTCGCAGATTGCGCGCGAAGCGGATCAGAAGCCCCTGGGCGAGCGCCCCGTTGGCCGCCGTCACCAGCAGCCAGGAGCATGCGCCCAGCCCCGGCAGCACCGCGACGAAGGCGTCGAGCATGCGCTCGGCGCCCGGCGGCGCCGTCTCCAATCCAAGGGCGCTCCGCATCGAGCCGAAGATCCGCGCCACCTCGCCCCTGAGTCCGCCATCCGTCCCCGCAAATGCCAGGACGAGGGCCAGGAAGACGAGCCCGGCGTAGAGGCTCGCCCACACCAGAAGCCGCCCGGCTGGATACCATTCGGTCGTGCCGTCGGGGTGCCTCCGGATGAGGGTTCCCTGCCGTACGAGGAGATAGGCCGGTATCGCCTCCGCGACCGCGTAGTTGACCATCGCCGCTGGTCCGAGCAAGAGACCAGCTAGCACGATCCCGGCGCAGTTTGCGATGAGGGCGCCCCGCATGCCCTGGCTCAAGCCAACGAGGAAGAGGGGGAGTTGCGCCATGAGCATGAGCAGAAGCGCCCCCAGCGTCCCGATCATCGTCGAGGCGTAAAGGAGCGCGCTCACGGCGCCGCCGCAGAGCGCGATCAAGGTGGCAACGGACATCCATCGCTCGCCTTATCCGCCGCAGTCGCCCTACTGGATCACGTAGGGCAGCAATGCCAGGAAGCGCGCGCGCTTGATGGCCTGCGCAAGCTCGCGCTGGCGCTTGGTCGAGACGGCCGTGATCCGGCTTGGCACGATCTTGCCGCGCTCCGAGATGAAGCGCGAGAGGAGCCGAACGTCCTTGTAGTCGATCTTCGGCGCATGCGGCCCCGAGAAGGGGCAGCTCTTACGGCGGCGGAAGAACGGGCGACGAGGACCAGCGGGGCTCATGCGGCGCCTCCTTCGGCGGCGGGTTCGGCGCTGCCGCTCACGTCACTGCGGGGCGCGCGGCGACCGCCGCCGCCAAAGCGGCGCCCTTCGCCGTCGCGGAAGCGGCCACCCTCGCGGTCATCACGGCCTTCGCGACTCTTGCTTTGCATCATGGCCGAAGGACCCTCCTCGAGAGCATCGACACGCACGGTGAGGAAGCGGATGATGTCCTCATTGATGCGCATATTGCGCTCCATTTCCGTGATTGCCGGCGGGGGCGCATCGAGGTTGAGGAGCACGTAGTGGCCCTTCCGGTTCTTCTTGATCCGGTAGGTCAGATTGCGCAGGCCCCAATACTCCTTCTTGGTGACCTTGCCGCCGCGCTCTTGAATGATGTTGGTGAAGGCTTCCACCAGGCTGTCCACCTGGGCGGACGAAACATCCTGGCGTGCGATGAACACGCTTTCGTAAAAGGCCAAATTTTGACTCCTTTTGGCTGTTACATGGCCCGGCGCTGTGTTTCTGGCCACAAGACCGTGGCCCAACCAGCCGCCCGGGCCTAGCCGGCTCATACCGGCAAGGAGCGACGAAGCGGCGCATCATACACAAAAGCCCTCTCTGCGCAAGCTTTAGGCAGTGCAGCTTTAGGCAGTGCAGCTTTAGGCAGTGCAGCGCAACGGGGGCGGCGAGCAGGCCACGCCCCCACGAGCCCGCGCTTCGCTTGACAGGGCGGCTTTTAACGCTATGAGTGGGCGCCAATTCCGCCGGGCAATGCCCGGAACCGTCGCAACCACTTCACGATCCATGGCTCGCGCACTCGTCTTCCCTGGTCAGGGCTCCCAAGCGGTTGGCATGGGACGGGACCTCCATGCCGCCTTCCCCACGGCGCGCCTCGTCTTCGAGGAGGTGGACGAGGCTCTGAAGCAGAGCCTCTCGCGGCTGATGTTCGAGGGGCCCGCGGAACAGCTCACCTTGACCGAGAACGCCCAGCCCGCGCTGATGGCCGTAAGCTTGGCGGCTTTCCGCGTTGTCGAGCGTGACGGAGGCATTCCGCTCGCCGGGATGGCGGCATTCGTCGCCGGCCATTCCCTTGGCGAGTATTCGGCCTTGGCCGCCGCCGGGACCTTCACCCTCGCCGATGCGGCACGATTGCTGAAGACGCGCGGCAGGGCCATGCAAAAGGCCGTCCCGGTCGGGGAGGGGGCCATGGCGGCGCTCATCGGCGCCGATCTCGACAAGGCCGGCGAGATCGCCGCCGCCGCCGCCGATGGCGAGATTTGCGCGGTTGCCAACGACAATGCGCCGGGCCAGGTGGTGGTGAGCGGACATAAGGCCGCGGTCGAGCGCGCGGTCAAGCTGGCCTCGGAGCGGGGGGTGCGCGCGGCCCTGCTACCCGTGAGCGCGCCCTTCCACTGCCCCCTCATGGCACCGGCGGCAGAAGTGATGGCGGAAGAGCTTGCCAAAGTTACGATGGAGGTCCCGGCGGTGCCGCTGATCGCCAATGTGACGGCGGCACCGGTCGAGGAGCCGCTGACCATCCGCAAGCTGCTCGTGGAGCAGGTGACCGGCCGCGTACGCTGGCGTGAGTCGGTGGTAGCCATGCGCGAGCGCGAGGTCGACGCCTTGGTTGAGGTCGGCGCGGGCAAGGTCCTGAGCGGCCTTGCGCGCCGGATTGTCCGCGAGATGGGGGTTTCGTCTTTGCGAACCCCAGCGGATATCGAGACCTTCCTCAAGACGATTTCTTGACGTTTATCAGCCGGAGGCGCCGCTTGTTCGAGCTCGAAGGAAAGACCGCCCTCGTCACGGGCGCCACCGGCGGCATCGGCGATGCCATCGCCCGCGCTCTCCATGCGCAAGGTGCGACGGTCACCTGCTCGGGAACCCGCAAGGACGCCCTCGATGCGCTCAAGGCCGAGCTCGGCGAGCGCGCCCATGCCTTTCCGTGCCGGTTGGACGACCCTGTCGCGATCGAGACCCTGATCAAGGGCGCCGAAGCGGCGATGGGCTCGATCGACATTCTGGTCAACAATGCGGGCATCACGCGCGACATGCTGGCGGCGCGCATGCGCGATGAGGATTGGCAGGCGGTGATCGATGTCGATCTGACGGCGGCGTTCCGGCTGGCGCGCGGCTGCCTGCGCGGGATGATGCGGAAGCGCTGGGGCCGCATCATCAATATCAGCTCGACGGTCGGCGCGACCGGCAATCCCGGCCAGGTCAACTATGCGGCCGCCAAGGCCGGGCTGATCGGCTTCAGCAAGGCTCTCGCGGCGGAGATGGCGCAGCGGAACATCACCGTGAATTGCGTCGCACCCGGCTTCGTCGACACGCCCATGGTCCGGGCCTTGAGCGAGAAGCAGATGGCGCTCGTCAAGGAGCGGGTCCCGGTGGGCCGTCTTGGCAAGCCCGCCGAGGTTGCCGCTGCCGTGGTCTACCTGGCGAGCGAGGAGGCCGCTTATGTCACCGGGCATACCTTGCACGTGAATGGTGGCATCGCCATGCTCTGATTAGGCCGGGGGAGGCGCCCGGATGCTGGCCAATCCCCCTGAAGTATGTTAGAGAACCCCGCTTTCGCGCCGGCGCGGCCTGCGAATGGCGGCAGGCGGGAGGGTTTCATCCCCACGTATCCCTCCATGGGTCGCGTGGTCAACGAGGGTCAAAAACATGAGTGACGTTGCCGAGCGCGTAAAGAAGATCGTTGTCGAGCATCTCGGGGTCGACGAGAGCAAGGTGACCGAGAGCGCCAGTTTCATCGACGATCTAGGCGCGGACAGCCTCGATACAGTCGAGCTCGTGATGGCCTTCGAGGAGGAGTTCGGCTGCGAGATTCCCGACGAGGCGGCGGAGAAGATCGTGACCGTCAAAGACGCGATCCAATTCATCGAGCAGCACGTCTGATCCACCGTCGTCGCCTGCGTCGAGCGTGAGACGCCGCCTCTCACCGAGCATCCGAGCAAGAGAGCAGAGAAGCTCGCCATGAGACGTGTGGTCATTACCGGCATCGGCCTCGTGACGCCGCTTGGGTGCGGCGTCAAGGCGAACTGGGATCGCCTCATCGCCGGGGAGTCGGGCCTTCGCGCCATTCAGAATTTCGATGTCTCAGACCTGCCGTGCAAGATTGCAGGCCAAGTGCCCCAGGGCGAGACATCGTCCGGCTATTTCAATGCCGACGACTGGATGTCGCCCAAGGACCAGCGCAAGGTCGAGCCCTTCATCCTCTATGCGATGTCGGCCGCGATCCAGGCGGTCGAGGACGCAGGCTGGAAGCCCACGGACGAGGAGTCCCTCGAGCGCACCGGCGTCATGATCGGCTCGGGCATCGGCGGCCTCGACGGGATCGCCGAGACGGCGGTGCTGCTCAAGGAGAAAGGTCCGCGCCGCGTATCGCCCTTCTTCATTCCCTCCTGCCTGATCAATCTCGCCTCGGGGAATGTCTCCATTCGTTTCGGCTTCAAGGGCCCCAATCATTCCGTGGTCACCGCCTGCTCGACGGGCGCCCACGCGATCGGCGATGCGGCCCGCCTCATCGGACTCGATGATGCCGATGTCATGATCGCTGGCGGCGCCGAGGCCGCGATCTGCCGCATTGGGGTCGCCGGCTTCGCTGCTTCGCGCGCGCTTTCGACGGGCTTCAACGACAACCCTCCGGCGGGCTCGCGGCCGTGGGATCGCGATCGCGACGGCTTCGTCATGGGCGAGGGCGCGGGCATCGTCGTGATCGAAGAGCTCGAGCATGCCAGGCGTCGCGGCGCCAAGATCTATGCCGAGATTGTGGGCTACGGCTTGTCGGGCGATGCCTACCACATCACCGCGCCCTCGCCGGAGGGAGACGGCGCCTATCGGGCAATGCGGAGCGCGTTGCGCAATGCCAAGCTCGCGCCGGAGGCGATCGATTACATCAACGCCCACGGGACGTCCACGCCGCTCGGTGACGAGATCGAGCTGGGCGCCGTCAAGCGGCTGTTCGGCGCCCATGCTTACGCGCTCAGCATGTCGTCGACCAAATCGGCGATTGGGCATCTTCTGGGAGCGGCCGGCAGCGTCGAGGCGATCTTCTCGATCCTCGCCATGCGCGACGGCGTCGTGCCGCCGACGCGCAATCTCGACAATCCTTCCGAGGGCTGCGATATCGACCTCGTTCCCCATCGGGCGAAGCAGCGCCGGGTCAATTACGCGCTCTCGAATTCCTTTGGCTTCGGTGGCACGAACGCATCGTTGATTTTCGGTCCGGTGCCCTAAGCCGCCGCGCCTCGAGTCATGTCCGCGGCCCTCCGCTACTGGATCGGAGGCACGCTGGGCTTCATCGTCGCGCTCCTCGTCTGGGGATATGTGACGTATACGAGCCCCGGCCCGCTTTCCGAGCCGACCAACATCGTCATTCCCAAGGGGATCGGCGTCGAGAGGATCGCTGCGCGCCTTGCCGAAGCCGGAGTCATCCGGTATCCGCGCTTCTTCGCGATGATGGCGGGACTCCTCGGCGAGACGCGGCGGCTGCGCGCGGGCGAATATCGCTTCCCCGCACACGCGAGCCAGCGGGTCGCCATGGATGTCCTCATCTATGCCAAGCCGGTGGTCCGGCGGCTGACCATTCCCGAAGGCTTCACCACGGCCCAGGTGCTCGAGGAGCTAGCCCGCACCGACGGCCTCGAAGGTCCCGTTGACGCGAAGCCGGCGGAGGGCAGCCTGCTGCCGGAGACCTATAATTTCTCCTATGGCGACACGCGCGACGAGATGATCGCCCGCATGCGTCGCGCGATGACCGAGACGATCGACACATTGTGGAAGGAGCGCGCGCCGAATCTTCCGCTGAAGTCTCCCCGCGACGCGCTCATCCTTGCTTCCATCGTCGAGAAGGAAACGGGGATTGCCGAGGAGCGGCCGCATGTCGCCGCTGTCTTTCTCAATCGCTTGCGGCGCAATATGCGCCTCCAATCGGACCCGACTGTGGTCTATGCCGTCACCCATGGGAGCGGCTCCCTCGGCCGTCCCCTCAGCCATGCCGATCTGGAGACGGCGAGCCCGTATAACAGCTACCTATACGACGGACTGCCGCCCGGACCGATCGACAATCCCGGGCGCGCCTCCATCATGGCTGTGCTCCATCCTGCCGAAAGCGACGATCTCTACTTCGTCGCCGATGGAAGCGGCGGACATGTCTTCGCGAAGACCTTGGCCGAGCACAATAAGAACGTCGCGCGCCTGCGCCGGATCGAAGCCCAGCCCGGGCCGATGAAGCCTTCCGCCTCGCCTAGCGCTTCGCCGGCAACCGGCGCAGCCAGCCATCCGTGAGCCCTGGTGGCAGCATGGCGAACAATAGGGTTGCCAGGTAGAGCCGCCGCGGAAAGGCGATGCGCGCTCGTCCTCTCGCCAAGCCGCGCACGATGAGCTTGGCGGCGCGCGGCGCATCCATGAGCAACGGCATGGGGAAATCGTTCTTTTCCGTCATGCGGCTGCGCACAAATCCAGGACAGATGACCGAGACGGAAATGCCCAGCCCGGCCAGGCTGCCGCGCAGACCCTCGCCATAGACGCGCACCGCTGCCTTGCTGGCGCAATAGGCAGGCGCGCCTGGAAAGCCGCGGAAGGAGGCAAGCGAGCTCACGATTGCGATCTGGCCGCAATGCCGCTTAGCCATGAACGGGATCACCGGCTGCACGGTGTTGACGACGCCGTCGACATTCACCGCGAAGATGCGTCGCGCCTGCGCGGCGCCTTCGCCCCCGCCGCCGGTGCCGGCGGAAATCCCTGCATTCGCGATCACAAGGTCGATAGGCGCTGCCGCCTCTCGGGCGGTGATCCAGCCCGCCATTCCTTCCGGGTCGGTGACATCGCGGATTTCCGCAGCCACAGTCGCGCCCTTGCTGCGGCAGGCTGCGGCGACGGCTTCGAGGCGGCTGGCGTCCCGCCCACTCAGCGCGAGCCGTATGCCAGGACCCGCATAGGCTTCGGCCAGCGCGGCACCAATGCCGCTGCTTGCGCCGGTAATCAGGATATGCCGCGGTTCGCACATATGGGCTCCATTGACGAAGCGCTAGGCAAGCGGCCGGGAATGTGATCCAACACGAGCGTGAGTTCCCCGTAGGCTCCGCCCCTGGACTCGCGACATGGATCGCTTGGAAGGCGTTGGTATGACAAAAAAGATTTTTTGGGAAGACGCCTACCGCACGAGCCTCGAGGCGACGGTCGCGAGCGTCGAAGGTGCCGACATCATTCTCGACGCGACGATCTTTTTCGCGCTCTCCGGCGGACAGGAAAGCGATCACGGGACGATCGCCGGCATGCCGGTCCGGGCGGCGCGCAAGGAGGAGAGGAACATCGTCTATACCCTTGCGGAAGGCCACGGCCTCACGCCGGGCGATTGGGTGACGGTCACCATCGACTGGCAGCGGCGCTATCGGCTGATGCGCCTGCACTTCGCCGCCGAGATCATCCTCGAGCTCGTCCATCGAACGCTGGGCTCCATCGAGAAGATCGGGGCGCATATCGCTGCGGATAAGGCGCGCATCGACTTCGCCTGGGATGAGAGCATCGCGCCTCAGCTTCCGCTCCTTGCGGCGAAGGCCGCTGCCATCGTTGCTGCAGATCAGGAAATCATCAGCGCCTTCAGCGACGAGGCGGGGGAGCGGCGCTATTGGGAAGTCGCTGGCTTCGCGCGCGTCCCCTGCGGCGGCACGCATCTCAAGCGAACCGGCGAGATTGGCGCGATCACCCTCAAGCGGAAGAATATCGGCAAGGGAAAGGAGCGCATCGAGATCTATGTGGATGCGCGAATCTGAGCACGGAACCAACCTTGATGGCGCTGGCGGGGCGGCCAGGCTTCGCCTTGTTGCCGTTTGCGGTGCCGGATATAGTCAGCCACCTATAAGGTTCGCAACGAGCGGGGTGCGGTGTCACTCTCGAGCATGACGGGCTTTGCCCGAGCCACCGGGCATGACGAGACTTTGAGTTGGGCCTGGGAGGTCAAGAGCGTCAACGGCCGCGCCCTCGACATGCGGTTTCGTCTTCCCGTCGGCTTCGATCGCCTGGAGGGAGCTGCGCGCGGCCTGCTGGCCAAGCGCTTCAAGCGAGGCTCTTTCACCGCGACGCTCTCCCTCAGCCGCCTGGGTGGAAGCGCCACCTGGCGTATCAATCGCGAACTCATCGATCAGCTGCTCTTTCTGCATCAGGACTTCGCCAGCCGCATCGCGCCGGGACCGCCCCGGCTGGATACGCTGCTGAACGTGCGCGGCGTGGTGGAGCAGATCGAGGATGCTGAAGGCGACGAGCTTATTGAGCGCCGGGCGGCGCGGATCATCGCAACCTTTGACGAGGCGATGGCGGCGCTTGGCGAGGCGCGCGTCGAGGAAGGGCGCCGCCTTACCCTCGTGCTAAAGGCGCATCTCGACGAGATCGATCGCCTGGCTCGCGAGGCCGGGAGCCTGGCCGCCGCCCAGCCGGCGGCGATCGCCGCGCGCATTCGCGAGCAGGTCGCCTTGCTGCTTGCGGCGGAGCCCGCTCTCTCTGAGGAGCGCTTGGCCCAGGAGGCTGCGCTAGCCGCGGCGCGCGCGGATGTGAGGGAGGAGTTGGATCGCCTCAAGGCCCATTTGAGCGCCGCGCGCGAACTTCTGTCGCAATCGGACGCCGTGGGCCGCCGCTTGGATTTTCTCTGCCAGGAATTCAATCGCGAAGCCAATACCCTGTGCTCGAAGGCGGCCGACATGGCGCTCACGCGCCTCGGCCTGGATTTGAAGGCGACAATCGACCAATTGAGGGAGCAGATCCAAAATATCGAGTAATGCTTTGAATGAACGATAAAATATTTAGACGCGGCCTCATGCTGGTGCTGTCATCTCCCTCGGGCGCTGGCAAAACGACAATCTCGCGCCGGCTGCTCGAGCGGGACCCCAACCTCACCATGTCGGTTTCGGCGACCACGCGACCACGACGGCGCGGCGAGGTCAGCGGCGTCGACTACCACTTCGTTGAGCCGGATGATTTCAATCTCATGATCAATCGTGGTGAGCTCCTCGAGCATGCCAAGGTCTTCGGCCATTACTATGGAACGCCGCGAAAACCTGTCGAGGAGGCGCTGGCGCGCGGACGGGACGTCCTCTTCGATATCGATTGGCAGGGAACGCAACAGCTTGCGCAAACCGCGCGCAGCGATCTTGTCAGCGTGTTCATTCTGCCGCCGAGCACGGCCGAGCTGGAGCGGCGCCTCAAGACCCGCGCGCAGGACAGCGCCGATGTCGTCGCGAGCCGCATGGCCAAGGCGGCGGACGAGATGAGCCATTGGCCCGAATACGACTACATTCTCGTCAACTTCGATATCGAGGAAAGCGTGGCCAAGGTGCAGGCCATTCTCCAGGCGGAACGGCTCCGCCGCGATCGGCAAACCGGATTGGTGGATTTCGTCAAGGGTCTCCGCCAAGGCCAATGATTCGGGCATGCCGCTCCGCTGCGGACCGTAGGCAGACTCGACCAGCATGGGCATCACGACGATATTGCGGCGATCATCGATCACGGCGATCGATTACCGGTGCATGGCCGGTCCGGCGGATATGCCATTCATCGAGCGCCATGAGGCGTTCTCCGTTTCCTATGTGCGGCGGGGAAGCTTCGGCTATCGCGTCCGAGGCGAGGCCTTCGAGCTCGTTGCCGGATCGATCCTCATTGGCCACCCCGGCGATGAGTATGTCTGCACCCATGAGCACCATGCCGGCGGCGACGAGTGCCTCTCCTTCCAGTTCTCGCCGGCGCTCGTCGACACGATCAGCGCTCGCGCCGGCATTCGGCAAGGCGACATTTGGAGGACCGCTTGCCTGCCGCCCTTGGCCGAGCTGATGGTGCTTGGCGAGCTCGCGCAAGCGGCCGCCGAAGGCCGCAGCGATATCGGCCTCGACGAGGCGGGAATGCTGCTGGCCGCGCGCTTCGTCCGAACCGTTGCCGGAGAGAAGCGGGCATTGATTTGCAGGCCAGGCGCATCGCGGGCACGAAGAGGCGACCGCCGCCGGGCCGTTGAGGCGGCGCTGCGCCTCGACGATCGCGCCTCGGAGCCGAACGATCTCGACACCATCGCGGCGGAGGCCGGGCTGAGCCCCTTCCATTTTCTGCGCCTCTTCGCCAGGGTCCTCGGCGTCACGCCTCATCAATATCTGGTCCGCGCCCGGCTGCGTCGTGCGGCGCGCCTCCTGGCCGAAGAGGAGCGACCGATCACGGAGATCGCCTTCGATGTCGGGTTTGGTGATCTCTCGAATTTCGTGCGCAGCTTTCGCCGTGCCGCCGGTGTCTCGCCGCGCGGTTTTCGGCAGGCGGCAAAAGGGTATCGTCAGATCATCCGCGAGCGCCTGGCCGCGGGCGCCGTGAATTCGCTTCAATAATCGGCAGTGAGCCGGTTCACACCACGGCTGTCGCTCTTCCCCTAATATAGGCCCTAGTCCTCGATTCGAATGGGGACGGGGCGATGACACAGATCGATCAACACATTCTCAATGTCCTTGCGCTCGCGACGGCGCTCCTGACGGCCGAGGCGCATGGCCTGCATGTGCGCGCGCCGGCGATCGTCCAAGCCATTTCGCAAGCGCTATGCTGTCCTTACCTGGAGCCGCCGGAATGCGTGACCCCCATTGCGGAGCCGTGATGAAGCGCGACCTCACTAAATGGCGTGAGCAGGCCTTGGCGTTTCGGGAGCTGGCCCGAACGGCAAGGGATGACGAAATCCGCGCGACCCTGCTGGATTTGGCTGGGCGCTTCGAGCGCCTCGCGAATGTCGTGCCGGACGCAAAGGGGCCCGCGAACGAATGACGGCTCTTCTGGTCGCCGCCGGTCGCGGCACCGACTGGACGAAGGCGCCGATCCCCGCCACAATCCACCCGTCTGCTGGTCGAGGTGGCCCGAAGGGCGGGCTTATTCGGCGATGGCGGAAAAACCTCGAGTGACGGTGTTTGGCGGAACCGGCTTTCTTGGTCGCCGCATCGTCCGACGTTTAGCCGATCACGGCTTCTTCGTGCGGATCGCCTCCCGCCATCCAGCGCAGGGTGGGGCTTCGATCGCGGCTCCGGAGGCGGTCGCACCGGTTTACGCCGATGTGAATGACGATCGGTCGGTTGCGGATGCGGTGGCCGGCATGGAAGCCGTCGTGAACGCCGTCAGCCTCTATATGGAGCGTGGCGCGCAGACCTTCCGTTCCGTTCATGTCGAGGCGGCGGAGCGCGTCGCGCGGCGAGCCCGCTCAGCCGGCGTCAAGCGACTCATCCTCGTCTCGGGAATCGGCGCTGACGAGCATTCGAGGTCGCCCTATATTCGCAGTCGTGGCCAAGGGGAGGCGATGGTCAGGAGCGCCTTCCCGGGAGCGACAATCATGCGCCCTGCCGTAATGTTCGGGCCGGACGACGCCTTTCTGGTGACGCTTGCCACGTTGCTGAGGCGATTGCCCGCCTTCGCCTTGTTCGGCCGGGGCGGGACTCGCTTGCAGCCGGTTTACGTGGAGGATGTTGCCGAGGCGGCCGTCCGGATCCTGCAGACGGCAGAGCCGCAGGCGGTCTACGAGTTAGGCGGGCCGCAAGTCTATACCTACGCGGATCTCCTTCAGCTCATTGGTAGCCGAGCGGGGGTGAGGCGCCTGCTCGTCCCCATCCCCTTCAGCGCTTGGCACGGGCTCGCCCGTATCGCGGAGTTGCTGCCGCGGCCGCCCTTGACCCGGAACCAGATCGAGCTGATGGAAATCGACAACGTGGCGGCCTCCGGGGCCGCCGGACTCGCCTCGCTGCACATCACGCCACGATCGATCGAGGAGGTGCTCCCGGAGATCTTGCAGATGGCGTGAGTGCGTGTGTCAAGCCACCGTCAGCCGAGCGTCGCGTCCCTGGGATTGCGTCGATCGGCGTTGCGTGCCGCCGACCGACGGCGGCGGCCGGCCGAGGCCGACGCAAAGCGCTCGCCCCAGCGGCCAATGGCGCTCTGCACCTCGCGAAAGCCATGGCCGACCTCGGTCAGCGCATAGGCGACGCGCACCGGCGGGCCCGGCGAGACCTCCCGCACCACGAGGCCGTAGGCTTCGAGGTCCTTGAGCCGGTCGGCCAGCATGCGGTCACCCATGGCCGCGAGGCGTTCGCGCAACTCGCTGAAGCGCAAGGCGCCGCCCTGCTCGAGGGTGGCGATGATCAACCCGTTCCATGGCCGGGCGAGGACGTCCATCGCGGCTTGGAATTTCGGACAAAGATGCTCACTGCGCCTGAGCTTCACGCGCGCCTCGTCAAAACGCGATCCCGCTTCAGTATGGGGATTTCCGCCTGGCAAGGAAAGTCCTTGACTCGCGCGAGCCCTTCTTTATTCTGAAAACACTGTTACTTCTTTTTAAGAAGTAACTAGATGGAAACTAAGTATTCGCTGGTGGTCGGCAGGAGGGAGCTGCCGCGCGTCCCGAAACCGAAGATATCCTGTCATGTTCGCAGAAGAGGAGGTCGTCTCATGAAGCTTTACTTCACTCCCGGTGCCTGCTCGCTTTCCCCCCATATCGCGCTGCGCGAGGCCGGCATCGGCTTCGACCTGGAAAAGGTCGATCTCGGCAAGAAGCAGACCGCAAGCGGCGCCGATTACAAAGCGATCAATCCGAAGGGCGCCGTCCCGGCGCTTCAACTCGATGACGGCCAGGTGCTCACAGAGGGTGCCGTCATTGTTCAGTACATCGCCGACCGTAAACCCGAAGCGAAGCTCGCTCCTGCAGCCGGCAAGCCCGAGCGCTACCGCCTCCAGGAGTGGCTCAACTACGTCGCGACTGAAATCCACAAGGGCATCGGCCCGATGTTCAATCCCAAGCTGCCGGCGGAGGCCAAAGCCGTGCTCAAGGAGGTGCTGGCGGCGAAGTTCGACTTCCTCGCCAAGAAGCTCGACGGCAAGCCCTATCTGATGGGCAACGAGTTTACGGTGGCCGACGGCTATCTCTTCACCGTGCTGCGCTGGACGAAGGCCCACGACATCGACCTCGGTAAATGGCCGACGCTCAAGGCCTATGTCGACCGCGTGGCGGCGCGCCCTGCGGTGCAGTCTGCCCTCAAGGCGGAAGGGCTGGCCAATTGACGGCGTCGGGGGCGCTACGCCGCCCCTAAGCGACGAGCGCGCGATAGGCGCGGGCCAGGGCGCAGAACTCCTCCACGCGGAGCGCCTCCGCCCGCGCCGTCGGGGCAACCCCGGCGGTGGCGAGGAGTGCTTCGCTATCGACGCCGAGTTGGCGCAAGCTCGCCCGCAGCATCTTGCGACGTTGGCCGAACGCAGCTGCGGTGATGCGCTCGAGATCATCGCGCGCCGCTTCCGCCAGAGGCTCTCGCCGCGGCACGATCCTGATCACCGTCGAGATGATTTTCGGCGGCGGAACAAAGGCTTCCTTGCCGATATCGAACAATCGCTCAACCTGGCAGAGCCACTGGGTCATCACGCTGAGCCGGCCATAATCCTTGCCGCCGGGGGCCGCCAGCAGGCGCTCGGCCACCTCGCGCTGGAACATCAAGGTGAGGCTTTCGAAGCCGCCGATCTCGCCGAGCCAGCGCAGCAGCAGGGCCGTCGAGATATTATAGGGGAGGTTGGCGACGATGCGGCGCGGCGGCTGGCCCAGGGCTGCGGCGGGAAGGGCTAGAGCGTCGCCTTCGACAGCCTCGATGCGCCCGGGATAGGCGGCGGCGAGCTCGCCCAGGGCGGCGATGCACCGGGCATCGCGCTCGATGGCGATGACGTGGGCGGCCCCGAGCTCGAGCAGCGCTCGGGTGAGGCCGCCCGGTCCCGGTCCGACCTCGATAGTGGTGCCCGAGGTGAGATCGCCGGCGGCTCGCGCAATGCGCCGCGTCAGGTTGAGATCGAGAAGAAAATGCTGGCCGAGGGAGCGCCGCGCGACGAGGCCGTGGCGGGCGATAATGTCGCGGAGGGGCGGGAGCAGGTGGCTTGGATCAGGCAAGGGCTTGCCGCGCCGCCGCCCCGCGTCGCGCTGCCATGGCCCCTGCCATGGAGAGGGCGGCGATCAAGCTTTCCGGGCTTGCCACGCCCTTGCCCGCGATATCGAAGGCCGTGCCGTGATCGGGCGAGGTGCGCACGAAGGGGAGGCCCAGGGTGACGTTGACGCCGTGGTCGAAATCGATCGTCTTGAGGGGGATCAGGGCCTGATCGTGATACATGCAGAGGGCGACGTCATAACGGGCCCGCGCGCGGGGATGGAACAGGGTGTCGGCCGGCTGGGGCCCGGCCGCCCGGATGCCGGCGTCGCGTAGCGCGGCCACCGCCGGTTCGATTATGGCGCGCTCCTCGTCCCCGAGGGTTCCCGCCTCGCCGGCGTGGGGGTTGAGGCCGGCGACTGCCAAGCGCGGCTCCGAAATGCCGAAATCGCGCCGTAGCGCTTCCGCCGCGATGCGGCCGCAATGGATGACCGCGGTCGTCGTGAGCGCGGCGAGGGCCCGCGCCAGGGGCAGATGGATGGTAACGGGGACGACGCGCAGCCCCGGTACCGCCAGCATCATCACGGGCGCCGGCGTACCCGGCACCAGGGAGGCAAGGAACTCCGTATGGCCGGGATGGCGGAAGCCCGCTTGGTAGAGGCTCTTCTTGTGGATCGGGCTGGTGACGATGGCTGCGGCTTCGCCGGCCTGAGCTAGCGCCACCGCGCGGCGGATTGAAGCGATAACGACTGGGCCATTCGCCGGATCGGGGCGACCCGGCGCCACCGGGCTGGCAAGAGGATGGGGTAGGACGGGGAGGGCACGCCCGAAGCACGCCAGAGCCGCTGCGGGATCCGCAATCGCCTCGATCGCGACATCGAGGCCAAGCTCGCGGGCCAATCCAGCCAGCCGATCCGGATCATCAATGGCGAAAAAGGGCGGCAGTGACGCCGGCGCACGGCGAAGCCACGCCTTGAGCGCGATCTCGCCGCCGATCCCGGCGGGCTCTCCCATGGTGAGGGCGATCGGCGCTCGGCGCTTGTCGTCCTTCATGCGCGCACATCGACATAGGCGGCCATTCTCAGGTCGCGCAGATAGCGCCGCATCAGCAGGTCGAGCTTTTCGCGTCCGAGGATGTCGCGGGCCTGCTCGGCCGTCGGCAGGCCGCCCTCATCGCCGCTGCGTGAGCACACCATGACCAGCAGAATGCCGTTGTTGATCACGATCGGCTCACTGATCTTGCCGGGCGCCAGATTGGCAATCGCGGTGCGCAGCGTCGGCGACAAGTCCTTCACGGCAATCTTTTCCGGAAGGATTGTCTTCGCATCCGGCAGCTCCTTGAGCAGCTCGGGGAAATCTGCGCAGCTCGTCGCGGTTTCGGCGATCGACTGGGCTACGGAGCGGAGGGCCTGGATATCCTGGGGCTTCGCATTGGCAGGCCCGGGAAGGAAGACATGCTGCAGCGTTAGCTCGGTGTTGTCGCTCGCGCCGCCGACTTGGCGGATGCCGCGCAACAGGAAAATGTGATAGCCCGCGACCGTGCGAACCGGATCGGAAACCTGTCCCGTCTTGAGTTGCTCCACCGCCTTCTCGAGCTCGGGCTGAAGCGAGCCCTGCTCAATCCACCCCATGTCGCCGCCGACGGCCGCGGTGGCGCTTTGGGAGAACTGTCGCGCCAGGGCGGCGAAGTTGGCGCCCTGCCGCACCTGATCGGCAAGGCGCTCGGCCGTGCGACGCACGTCCTCGTCCTGCTGCGGCGAATCGACCCCCAGAAAGATCTCGGCCAGGCGGTATTGGGGCTTGTTCTCGTCGGCTTTCAGCCGGGCAAGATATTCCTGCACTTGGTCATCGCCAATCTCGATCGTCGGCCGGATCTTCTGCGCGACGATCTTGCTCCAAGCTATGCCGGCGCGAATCTGCTGGGTTACGGCCGAGAGCGGAATATGCGAGGTCTTGATGAAGTCGTCGAACTGCGCCAGGGACATGTCGTTTTGCTGTGCGATGCGGCCGACGGCCTGCTCGATCTCCTTGGTGCTCACCGTGATGTTGAGACGGCGGGCTTCCTGGAGCTCCAAGGTCTCATCAATGAGCGTGCGCAGGATCTGGGGAGCCAGCCGGGCGCGGATCTCCGGCGTATCCTGCAAGCCCGAAGAGACGATGATCAACCGCGTGCGTCCCGCCAGGTCATACATGGAGATGACCTGATCGTTGACGACCGCCGCTATGCGCTGCAAATCCTCGGCACCTGCGGGCATGCCGCCGCAAAGGACGACGAGCATCGATAGGGCGAAAAAGAAGCCTCTCACGGACGCGCCAAATTTCATCGGAAATGGCACTCTGGCGTGCGCTTCGCTCTTATAGCGTTCGCTGCGCGCGACCGCAATATGTCCGCCTTCGCCCAATGTGCCGGTGGTCATTTTCGTTGTGCCCTTCGGCGATCCTCTCATTGGGAGCCCCCGGCCTGAACGGCACCGAGATATTTGAAGATGAATTGGAAGAGGAACACGGTTCCGGGCTTCACCGTGCGGTCATAGGTGTAATTGCGAGCGGCGGTTGCCCGGAAGGTGAAGCATTCATCGGCATAGGTCGCGACGACCCCGTAATTGAGGAATTGATCCGCTGCCACGTCGCGCGTGGCGTAAACCGTCGAGGTCCAATACTGGTTGATGCGCGGAGTAATCGCCGTGTAGAGCTGCTTGATGTCGGTGACGCCGGTTCCCGGCAGATTTTCCTTCAGCTGGACGTAGTTGGCGGAAACTTGAAGGTTGCTGGGGCCCGCTGTCGCGGAGACTTCCGTGCTGTTCGGCGCGAAATTCGCCTGTGCCATGCGGAAGCGGTAGACCAGGTTCAGATAGCTCGACGGCTTGACCTCCAAGCGCCCGACGTAATCGGAAAGGTTCTCCTGCAGCCCGGTGAAGCTGTCGAATTCGTTGTTGTGATGGAAATTATAGAGCTGGCCGAGGAACAGGCTCGTGCTGCCGCCGTGACTGCCATAGGCACTCGCGCTGGCGCCGTAGACGACGCGCTCGCCGCCCATCGTGCGATCGGTGCCGGGAAAGGGGTTCAGGCTGTATAGGTTCAAGTCGTTGAACTCGAAATCGAGACTATCCTCGTTGGAAATGCCGGAATTATGGCTTTGGGGCCCGGCGATGAACGCGACGCGAGGCTCGAGGACTTCCTGGATCTCGCCGTCCTGCCTCACCCAGGGATAGCGCCATTCGAATTTGCCTTGCGGGAGCACGCGGCCCGAGGATTCGGCTCCTCCTGTTGGGTTGACAGGCGTGATGTAGTGCTCCGTCGCGTAGCCGTCGGTCTCCAGGCTCAGGGTCAGCAGATAATTGTCGCCGATCGGCGAGGTGTAGGGCAGCTCCCATTTGGTCTGCTGGGCGAGGCGCCGCTGATCGACGCCGCTTTCCCGGAAGAGGTCGAGCGCGCTCGCATTCACGGTCCAGCGCTGCCCATGCGATCCCGCCTCGCTCACATAGTTGTATTGATAGGTAGGCGCGACGATCGGCAGGCTCTTGATGCTTACCGAGGCGCGGGTGTCCTGGAAGGCGTAGGCATTGAGGGAGTTATAGCTGCGCCCGAAGAAGCCCTCGAGATAGGGATTGGTAATCAGCAAGGTCGGGTTATAGGCCGCGAGGGCGGCGGGATTGCTGGCCAAGGCGTTGAAGTTCGACTGGCCGAAGACCTTGTAGAGGCTCAGATAGGTATCATCAGTCTCACGCTCGACATTGAAGCCGGTCCGCCAGTTCTCGTCGATGTTGAATACGCCTTGGCCGCGGACATGGCCCTTGATCTGGTTGCCGGGCTTGGAATTGCCGCTTTCGTTGAGTGCGCTGGCGTCCGTGATGCTGCCTTCAAGCGACAGCTTGCCGTTCCCCCAGCGCTGCCGATATTCCGCATCAAAGACCGGGTTGGCATCGGTTGCGAAGACTGGCGCGATCGTCAGATCCTTGTCCGGCTCGATTGCCCAGAAATAGGGGATTTTCGCCAGGTACCCGATCTGCGGGCTCGACCCGTATGTGGGGATAAGAAAGCCGCTTCTGCGCTTGACGGTCGGATCCGGTGTGGAGAGGTAGGGGGTATACGCTACCGGGATCCCGTACATCTCGAGATCGGCGTCCTCGTAATAGATCTCGTGCTCGATGTTATCGTGAATGATCTTGTTGGCCTTGATTTGCCAGAGCGGCGGGTTCTCCGGGTTGTCCTTGCAGAGATCGCAAGGGGAGAACACGCCTTTCGCCATCTCGGTGAGCGTCCCCCCGCCGGTACGACGGGCGCCGGTTGCCGCGAAACGCGAGTTGTCCTGCATGAGGAGCCGGAAATTCTGGGCAACCCCGTCCTTGAGCCCGCCGGTAAGCTCGAAATAATTGGCGAAGGCCACGTTTCCGGTCGGATCGAGCAGGCTGACATGGCCGGACGCCGTCACCGTGTCGGTGCGCTGGTTGTAGGTGACGGTGTCGGCGAGAAGGATGCGATCGTTCTGGGAAATTTCGACGTGGCCGCTCGCCACCACGAGCCCCAGCTCCTCGTCATAGCTCAGGCGGTCGGCCGATATTACCGCGGGGGCGGGCGGTGCTTGCTTTTGATCGGCCGCCTGGACCGCGTGACCAAGGGCGGACGCCAATAGCAGCGAAAGGCCGGCAGAGGAAACCCAACGCACGGAGACTTATCCGTCTTCGAGGTGGAACAGGGTGGCGAGGCCGAGGAGCAGACTTGCGCCCGCTGGGCTCCATGCTGCCAGGAAGACCGGAATGGTCGCCGTGAGACCAAGCGCAAAGACGACGTCCGACACGAAATAGATGAAGAAGCCGGTAAAGACGCCGAGCCCGATGAGAAGCAACGTGCCGCCTCGCCGCTGGTGCCTGAGGGAGAAGCTTGCCGCGATCAGGACCATCGCACAGAGCAGTAGTGGGCTTGCAAGCAATGAGTTCCAATAGAGCCGGTGGCGGAGGGCGGAGAACCCGGCGCGCTGAAGAAGCTTGATGAACTGCGGCAGATCCCAGAAGGAGATCGATTCCGGCGAGGCGAAACTGTTCTGGATCTGCTCCTCGGTAAGCGAGGTCTTGAGCCGATACTCCTCGCGATATTGGGGATGCTCGCCGGGCCTACTGACCCAGGCCTTGCTCAAGTCCCAATAGCCCGGCGCGAGGTGAGCCGTCGCCGCGTCGATTCGGCCGACAAAACGGTCCTGGTCCTTGAAAAGGAAAATGATCACATCGCTAAGCTCGAAGGTGCGCGGCGATACGCGCAAGGCATGGATGACGGACTCGCCGTCGTCGTCGATTTGTCGCAGCCACAGTCCGCTATCTGACACCGCAAGGACGTTCGTCTGGCCGTTGAGGTACTTGTTCTCGAGCTCGTCATAGCGGAACAGCATCGCCGAGGCGACGGGGTTGAGCACAGTGACCTTGAGCACCCCGATGAGAAACGCCAGGAAAAGCGCGGGGGCGATAAATTGCCAAACCGAAACACCGACGGCGCGAACGATCACGAGCTCTTGGCTTCGCGTCAACCGCCAGAAGGCCAGCATGGCCCCGAACAGGACGGCAAACGGAATGATCTGCTCCGTGAGATGCGGCATCTTGAAGGCGGACATCGAGAGCACGATTCCAAGCGTGGCGTCCTGCTTGGAGGATGCCCGCCGCAGCATCTCCACCACGTCGAAGAGAAAGGAGACCCCGACGAATACGAAGAGGATGCTGAAGAACGAGACAAGGAAGTTGCGGCCGAGATAAACCGACAGCGTTGGGGCGGCACGCATGCGTGACTACACTCCCCCGGCCCCTGCCGCGCCGGCGCCAATCCTGGTCCAGAATGCCGGCCGCCGCCGCGGCGGCCGCAGCAGATAAATCAAGGCGATGAGGAGCGGGCCAAAGCAATTCAGGTAGAGGAGCGGCAGCAGAGGGAGGTTCTTGCCGACGAGATTCTGTATGCCGATGGCGGAAGACTGCAAAAACACCACGCAGACAACCGCGGTGAGGATGCGAATCGTCTGCCCCTGGCGGTTGAATTCGCCCGAAAGCAAGGCTGCCAGCCCAATGAGGGAGAAGGCGATGGCGTAGAATGGGCTGATGAGCCGCTGATGGGCTTCCGTAATGAGCTGTCCGTAATTCGCGCGATCATTGGGGTCGCTCATGTCAGGGTGGAGGAGCTCGCCCAGGAAGCGTTCCTGCGGGCGCCGCCATCGCGACTCCATCCCTTGCGAAATCCAGCTCAGATCCACGCTGTACTTGTCGAAATACAGGAGCGATAGCCGCCCATCCTTGCGTTCCACTTGCTGGCGGTTCCCGTTGACGAGGACAACCCGAGGGCCTTCACTCGTCTGGACGATGGCGCCCCGCTCGGCAATGTAAGTGACCGGCTTGTTCGGCTGACGCGTGTCGTGGACGAGAATGCCAAGGAGCTCGCCATTGCTCGCCCGCTCGCGGACATAGACGGTCAGGCCGTCGCTCAGGGTATTGAACTTTCCTTCCTGAAGGAGGATCGCGGAAAAATCGTTTTTGATCGCGAACTCCATATCCTTGAAGCTGCGATAGGCCGCGGGCATGAAATAGAGATTGAGCGCGAATCCTGCGATCATCACGACGACCGCCATGACGAGCGCGGGGACGCTCAGGGAAAGCTGGCTGACGCCAACGGCGCGCAGCACGACGAGCTCGCGATCCATCCATAGCTTGTTGTAGGTGAAGAGGATCGATGAGAAGAGGGCAATGGGCAGGACGATGGAGAGAAAACTCGGCAGCAGCAGCATCGTGAGATAGAGAAACGTGCCGAGCGAGATGCCATGATTGACGATCAGCTCGATATACCGCAGGGACTGGGTGAGCCAGATCGCGCAGGTCAGGCAGAACGTCACGAATGCCATCGCAACGCCGAGCTGCTTCAGGATATAGCGACTATGTCCCTTCATGATCATGACGGGCTTTATATCCTGTCAGCCGCGGAGTGAATAGAGCGAATCGATGAGAAACCAAAGGGTTAGCCGGGAACGTGCGGTCGAGCGCCCGGTTCGCCCCCGCCTTGCGCCTGGACCTTGGCCCGCGACAAGTAAAATCGAGGGCAAAATTCTATTCTCAAATAATGTATGGTTAATATTTCCTAATTCTGGATTCGCCAGCTGAATTCAGCGTGCAGCCGTTCATATAACGCGTCAATCGACAAAATGACGCACAGTTATGTCGCCGTTGGCATCCCGTGTGAATAGCCAGGCCTTTTGCGCAAAGACAGAGCGCAGCCAGAACGTCGTAGCGACGGCCAATGCGCTCCCCGCGATGACGTCGCCAAGGTAATGCTGCCCGACGACAACCCGCGTGAGCGAGACCAGCACGGCGAAGACGAGAAACGGCCGCAGCCAGCGGGGATGCACGAAGCCGACGGCCACAGCGAGCGCGGTGACTGTGTTGGCATGCCCCGATGGGAAGGAGTGGAGCTTGTACTTGAAGGTGAAAGGCTGCCAGCCGGCATAGCCGTCTCGGAGCAAAAGCACGGGACGCGCCCGCCCGAATATGATCTTGAGCACATCCACGAGAAGGCCGGACAGCGCGATCGCGGCAAACAAGAAGATGGTCGCCCAAAGCCATTGCTGCAGCCTGGCGGCCTGACGGGGGTCGCGCGTTTGCCGACTGCGGAGAAAGAGGATGGGAACGGCGAGACCGAGCGGGACGAGATACCAGGCGGAATTTCCCAGATGTGTGAAGAGCTCTCCTGCGCTGAGGATAGCGGGGTTGAGGCCGTGAGCCCAGATCGCGATCGGCTCGTCGAAATAGAGGATCGCAACCAGAATCGCGGCCGTGACCACGAGCCCGGACACGCCCCAATGTAAGGCGGCCGCCGCCCTCCGTCCGCTCATGATCCGGCCTTGAGCCGGAAAAGCGTCAAGTCGACGCGCTTCCCGCGCGCGGCATTGATGCCTCCGATTTCGGCCAGCGCTTGGGGGGTGCGCCCGGCGCGGGTGAGTTGGTCCGTGAATGCCGGGAGCGACGGCTTGTCCACCAAGGCGAGCGCGCAGGGATCATGCAGCAGCGCGTCTGCGGCATCTTTGGGCTCGCCGAACCGCGTATCGGGGCCGAGAAGGAATACGAGGCTCGGCTCGCTATAGCCGGTCGAGGTGACGATGCTGTGCGGGCATAATTTTTGGGATTCGACGGCATGGGCGACCCGGCTGCTGAGCCAGATGGAGCCGAGCTGCGGCATCACTCGCGCATAGGCATCGCCATAGAATACGAGGCATCCTGCCAGCAGGACGCCGAGTGCGAGCCCCTGCCGCGCCGAGCGATAAATGAAAAGGGCGATACCGAATAGTGCGAACGCCATGGCACCCAGCATCGTCGCCAGGAGGTCAAAGCGATGATCGAGCAATCTCGGCAGGAGCGGCAGGCCAAAGCAAAGCACGCCGGTGAACACGAGCCATGCGGCCGCCACCAAGCGCCGGAAAAGAGGCGTATCTTCCGAAGCGCGGCGCAACGGGGTCTCGACGACCGCCTGCGCCGTCATTAATGCGATCGCCGGAAAGAGGGGAAGCGTGTAATGGGGCAGCTTCGTGGGGACGAGCTCGAAGACGATCCACGAGGGTACCAGCCAGCAAAGGCAAAATCGCAAGGACGGCCGGGCCCGGTTCCGCCAAATCCACGGCAAGGACAAGCCGGCAAGAAAGGAGCACGGCCAAAACGTGGCCCAGAAGGTGACGAGGAAAAATCCCGGCGGAGCGCCGTGGGCCTCCTGGGCACCGGCCATCTTGGCTAGCAGGTCATGGCCCACCGCTTCGGAGAGGAAGGCGCCGTGGGTGCGCAACATGATCGCGACTCCCCAGGGCGCTACGATCAGAAGGGCTATCATCAGGTATGGCCAGGCCTTCAATTCGCGGAGCCACCGCGTCTGACGGTCCCAGAGGGAGACTGCGCCCGCCGTCAGCCCGGTCACCATCAGAATAATGGGACCTTTCACAAGAACACCGAGGCCGAGCGCGGCCCAGAAGAGGAGCGCGTCCCGGCGAGATGCCGTGGGCTCGCCACCGCGTGCCAGGTAAATCCGGGCGAGGGCGAGCTGGGCGGCGCAAACGGTGGCCAGGAGCACCGCATCCGTCTTCGCGAGGCGGGCTTCCACGCCGAGGAGCAGGCTGGCCGCCATCATCGCGCCGGCGATCCAGGCCGCGCCACGGCCATGGAGCCGCGCGCCGATTGCCGCAGTCAGCAGCACGGCGATCACAGCACCTATCGTCGAGGGCAGGCGATACGGCCATATGCGATTGTCCTTGGGCGTGGTCAATAGGGCCGCGGAGGCCGATTGCAGCCAATAGATGCCGATCGGCTTCTTAAGGCGGGCTTCGTCCTGGAAGCGGATATCGACGAAGTCGCCGGTGGCGAGCATCTGTCGCGACGCCTCTGCAAAGCGCGGCTCGTCTCGGTCGAGCGGCGGGATACGCGTGAGGCCGGGGAGAAAGAGCGCCAAGGAGAGGAGCGCGAGGATGAGGTACTCCCGTAGCGGCATGGCCTAGGGTCCTCTCCTATCGCGAGCCGACAGATGCAATCGATCGAGCACCCAGCGCTGCATAAACAGACGATGAAGGAGCCAGGCAAACGCGAACATGAAGACCCCGGCGAAGAATACGTCGGAAAGGAAATGGCCGCCTTGGGCGATGCGGAGCAGCCCGAAGGCGCTGCCTAAACCGAGTCCGACGGCGAAGCCGAGCCGCCGTCGGCGCCGGGTTACGGCAACAAAGCCGAACGCCATGAAAGCAAAGCCCAGCGAGGCCTCTCCGGAAACGAACGAGCAATTATGGGCGCATTGATCGGCCGGATGCAGCGGCAGCGTGTATTCCTTGTCCCCGCCGAACTCGACCACCTGCGACGGGCGGGCGCGTCCCCAATACTCCTTGAGAACCCCGTTTACCAGCAACCCCGGCCCGAGCAGGAAAACGGCCATCAGGTAGACGACCGCCGCTCGCGATAGGCCAAAGAGCGGCCGCTGCAGAAGCACCCGCCAGCAGACGGCGAAAATGAGAAAGCAGCCGATCCCATAGGCGGTGATTCGCGTGCTCAGGCGAAGCGCCGCAACCGTGTGATTTTGCCAGGCGGGGAAGCCCTGCCCCTGCTCATAAAAAACGCCCGCGACATCCTTGTCGACTACGCCCGAGATCGAGAGGAGGACGCCCAGCGCGACAAGGAGCAGCAGGACGACAACAGAGGATAAGGGCGGCGTTCTCGGTAGGCGCAAGGTGCCGGGACCCGTCGTGGGGGCGATATTTCGCCCGGGTTCATAGCAAGCCCCCTGCGGGGGCTCAAGCGCGATAGCGGAGGAAAGCGCAAAGAGATTGCCCGAGCCTCGGTCTTGGCTAAGATATGCGCCGCCTACAAGAATAAGGGGGAGCGCCGCCGCATGCTTCGTTACCTGATTGCTCTGGGCTGCGCCGCCCTGGTCACCTTGGCAGGCGCCGCCCGTGACGCTGCGCGTGCCGATGATGTCGTCAATGCCATTGCAATCGGAAGCGGCGTGCTGCTTCTCGAGTCCCTCTTCGTGGATACGCCGACGAAGGATGAGCCCGATTTCGTCTCCATCGAGGGCGGGCGGTTCGATCCGATCCGGAACGAAAAGACCTCGAACGAGTTCGGGGCCGAGTATCGCTCCGGAATATTCCTCTGGAAGCTGAAGCCGTTCGTCGGCGTCGGCGGCACCACGAATGGAAGCGGCTGGGGCTATGGCGGCATCCGCCTCGACACCTATTGGGGGCGGCGCATCATCATCACGCCGAGCTTCGCGATCGTCGGATATGCGCGCGGAAGCGGCAAGGCGCTCGGCAGCCCGCTCCTCGGCCGTTCCGGATTCGATTTCCAGTATCGGTTCGACAACGACATGCGGATCGGTATCGGATTCCATCACATGTCCAACGGGAAGGTCTTCGGCCAGAAGAATAACCCTGGTACGGAGCTCGTCGGCCTCACCTTCTCCGTCCCGGTGCAGAAGCTCGTGGATATCATCCCTTGAGCCTGCCGCTCCTCCGCAAGGCGGGAGCAGGCTTTCCTTTGTCGGGGTTTGAGGTAGAGTGATGGGCGCTTAGCGTCCCATTGTCGATGAATTCCGCAAAGACGAACCGCGCAAGAGGCTTTCATGGAGATTTCGTTCGGCGAGTTGGTGCTTCCCAAGAAGGGCGCCGTGGTTGTCGGTGTGCTCGCGGAAGGCAAACTCACCTCGAGTGCAGCGGGCTTGGACAAGGCGACCGGAGGTGCGCTTTCCCGCGCCATTGCCAACGGCCGCTTCAAAGGCAAGAAGGATCAGATCGCCGAGTTGGTGGCGCCCGGCGGCGTCAATTTGTCGCGCATCGTCATGGCTGGTTTTGGCAAGCCGGAGGAGCTCGATCTTGCCGCCATTCAAGGAATAGGCGGGCGCGTGCAGGCACAGCTCGCGGGCTCCGGCGAGAGAGAGGCATTCGTATTGCTGGATGTGCCGCGAGGCGTCAAGCTCGACGCGGCGAGCCTGGCGGCAAATCTCGCGTTCGGCGCGCGGCTGCGTTCTTATCGTTTCGACAAATACCTCACGAAGGAAAAGCCTGACGAGAAGCCAAGCCTCAGGAAACTCCATATTCTCTGCAATGGTGCTGGGAAGGCGCGTGCGGCCTATGCGCCCCTCGACAAGATCGCCGACGGCGTCTTCTTCACCCGCGACCTGGTTTCGGAGCCCGCCAACATTATCTATCCCGAGACCCTCGCCGCTCAGGCGAAGACGCTTGCCCGCCTTGGCGTCACGGTCGAAGTGCTCGATGAAAAGCGGATGGCGAAGCTCGGGATGGGTGCGCTGCTCGGGGTAGGTCAGGGGAGCGCCAAGCCGCCGAGGCTCGTCGTCATGCAATGGAAGGGCAATCCTCGCGCGAAGGACAAACGGCCCCTGGCCTTCATCGGCAAGGGCGTCACCTTCGATACGGGCGGCATTTCGCTCAAGCCTGCCGCCAATATGGAAGACATGAAATGGGACATGGGCGGCGCCGGCGTGGTCATGGGGCTGATGAAGGCGCTCGCCGGCCGCAAGGCGAAGGCCAATGTCGTGGGCGTTGCCGGGCTTGTCGAGAACATGCCGTCGGGAACGGCGCAGCGGCCCGGTGATATCGTCAAATCCATGTCAGGTCAAACGATCGAGGTCATCAATACCGATGCCGAGGGACGCCTCGTCCTCGCCGACGCCTTGTGGTACACGCAAAGCCGCTTCAAGCCTCGCTTCATGGTCAACCTTGCGACCCTCACGGGCGCGATCATCATCGCGCTTGGCCATGAATATGCGGGCCTGTTTTCGAACAATGACGAATTGGCCGAGCGCCTGATTGCGGCCGGGAAATTCGTCGGCGAGCCCGTGTGGCGCCTGCCCCTCGGCGACGAGTACGACAAGCAGATCAAGTCGGATGCCGCAGATATGAAGAATGTCGGCAACCGCGCAGCCGGCAGCATCACGGCGGCGCAGTTCCTCCAGCGCTTCGTGAATGGCGTCCCCTGGGCGCATCTCGACATCGCCGGCGTGACCTGGGCCAGCAAGGACAAGCCCATTGTTCCGAAAGGGGGCACGGCGTTCGGCGTGCGGCTTCTGGAGCGTCTGGTCGCCGAGCACTACGAAGGCAAATAAAGGCGGTCGATGCCCCATGGGGGAAGCCGCGCGGGTCGCCTGCGATGACCGAGATCTGGTTCTACCATCTGCAGCGCCAAAGCCTGGAAGCCGTGCTCCCTGCACTTCTCGAGAAGGTGCTCGCAGCGGGGAAGCGCGCCGTCGTGATGCTTGGCTCCGAGGAGCGCAGCGAGGCCGTCAATAATCTGCTTTGGACCTATAACGACCGCGGCTTTCTCCCCCACGGCAGCGCGCGCGACGGCTTTCCGAGCGAGCAGCCGATCTGGCTGACGACCAATGACGAGAATCCAAACAACAGCGAGATCCTGGTGCTGACGGAGGGGGCGCGGTCGGCGCATCTCGACCGCTACCAGCGTTGCCTCGAGCTTTTTGACGGTAACGACGCCGAAGCGGTGGCGAGCGCAAGGCTACGATGGAAAAGCTACAAGGAAGCCGGGCATGACGTGGCCTATTGGCAACAGGATGCGCGGGGTCGGTGGGAACGGAAAGGGTAGGCGAGCGGCGACGACTGCAGCAAACGAGAGGGGCCGCCCCGTAGGGCGGCCCATGCACAAAGGCGAAAACGCGATCTCGCGAAGCTAGGCTATAGATTGCCCTTCTTGGTCTGGTCGTAGAGATAGCCCGCGCCGGCGCCCACCGCACCGCCGATGGCAGTGCCGCACCAGACGCAGCCGGTCAGCGCACCGCCAATGGCGCCGCCAACAGCGCCGATGGCGCCGCCGCTCAAGGTCCGTTGCTGCGTATCGTTCATATTCGAACATGCAGCAGTTCCCAATAGAGCCAGCGCCGCGATGGGCATGAGCACGCGTTTCATGATGGTGTCTCCATTCTCTCTTGTATCGGCTTCGGCGCGTCACCTTTGCCTATGCCGAGCGCATTTCCCAAAGCAACATCGCGCTTCCGCGGGGAAGGCGATATGACGTTCATCACAGCAGTCGATTCATCGCCAATGATCGTAAAGCCGGTTACCCAGCCCGCTAACCTCCCGGGAATCACATAAGGAAAATGCCTGCAAGCCGCCAGAGGCAAAAAAGAGGCAAATTTAGGTACCCGGCTAACCTCTTGATGCGGCTTCCAGCATCGTCTGGGCTTCCAGCCAGGCCTCCTCCGCGCGCAGCAATTCCTTTTGCAGATCGCGAAGCTTGATATGGAGCTCGGTCAGCTGGTGCGGAGTACCCGTATAGGCTGCGGGGTCGGCGAGCTCGCCCTCGACCCTCTCCTTCTCGGCGGCCAGCCGCTCCATGCGGGACTCGGCGTCTGCGGCTTGTCTCCTGAGGTGGGCGACCGCCGCCCGTGACTCGGCGGCAAATCGGCGCGTCTCTTTCTTGCCGGGACGCGCAGAGACGGTTTGTCGTTTTTGCGAGGCCACGTCGCCGGCTTTCCCACGTCGCTCGTCGAGAAGAAGAGCGCGATAATCATCGAGGTTCCCGTCATAGGTACGCACAGCGCCGTCCTTGACCAGCCAGAGCCGGTCGGCGGTGAGCTCGATCAGGTGCACATCGTGGCTGACAAGGACGACGGCGCCTTCATAGGCGTTGAGCGCCTCGATAAGCGCTTCCCGCGCATCGATGTCGAGATGGTTCGACGGCTCGTCGAGCAGCATGAGATGCGGTGCTTGCCGGCTCATCAATGCGAATAACAAGCGAGCCTTCTCGCCACCGGAAAGGGAGCCGACGGCGATCTCGGCGCGCTCCTGGGAGAAGCCGAAGCGGCCGAGTTGCGCCCGCGTCGCAGCCTCGTCCGCCTTGGGCATGAGCTGCGCCATATGCTCGTACGGCGTTCGCGTGAGGTCGAGCTCGTCGACTTGGTGTTGGGCGAAGTAGCCGATCTTGAGCTTGCCCGAGACGCGGCGCTGGCCGGCGCTCGGGGCAAGGCGGCCCGCGAGAAGCTTGATCAAGGTCGATTTTCCGTTGCCGTTGGCGCCGAGGAGGGCAATGCGATCTTCTTCGTCGATCCGCAACGAGAGATCGCGCAGGACCGGCGCGGCGCCATAGCCGACGGAGACATTGTCCAGGACGAGAAGAGGAGGGGAAAGTGGTTCTGGGGATGGGAAATCGAAGCGCATGTCCTTTTCGCCGACCACCTCGGCGATAGGCTCCATGCGGGCAAGCGCCTTGAGCCGGCTTTGCGCCTGGCGCGCTTTCGTGGCCTTGGCCCTGAAGCGGTCGACGAAGGCCTGGATCCGGCGCCGCTCGGCGGCCTGGCGGGCGGCGAGGGCGGCCTGATGGGCGAGGCGCTCGCGGCGCGTGCGCTCGAAGCGGTCATAGCCGCCGCTATAGAGCGTAAGCTTGCCGCTCTCGATGTGGAGAATGCGATCAGCGACCTTGTTAAGCAGCTCCCGGTCATGGCTGACGATGATGACCGTATGCGGGTAGCTTGCGAGGAAGGATTCGAGCCATAACGCGGCTTCGAGATCGAGGTGGTTGGTCGGTTCGTCAAGCAACAGGAAGTCGGGTGCGGCGAAGAGGGCTGCGGCCAAGGCGACGCGCATTCGCCAGCCTCCGGAAAAGGACGAGAGCGGTCGCGCCTGAGCGTTGGCGTCAAACCCCAATCCGGCAAGGATGCGTCCGGCTCGGGCCGTCGCGCGATGGGCTTCGATATCGGCCAGTCGCTGATGGATATCCGCGATTCGCTGGGGGTCGGTTTCGCGGACGGTCTGCGCGAGGAGATCTGTGCGTTCGGCATCCGCCCGCAGAACGAAATCGAGCAGGCTTTCCTCGCTCGAGGGCATGTCTTGGGCCACCTTGCCGAGCCGGCATCCGGGAGCAATCTGCACGTTACCGCCATCGGGCTCGAGACTGCCATCGATGAGTCGCAGCAACGTCGTCTTCCCCGCGCCGTTTCGCCCGACCAGCCCGACGCGCGCGCCCGCGGCGATGGTGGCCGAGGCGCGATCGAAGAGGGTGCGACCGCCGACGCGGTAAACGAGATCGTTGATTTGCAGCATGCGGGGCCTGTTGCGGCGGCGTGATACAGCGGTTGCCCTTCCGGCTCAAGGCGTCTATAAGCCCGCCCCATTATTTGCCCCGCCCTCAATCATCCCCGGAAAGGAGTGACGGCACCCATGGCTGTGGAACGGACGCTCTCGATCATCAAGCCCGATGCCACGCGGCGGAATCTGACCGGCCAAATCAATGCCCGCTTCGAGGCGGCCGGCCTCCGCATCGTCGCCCAGAGACGACTTCGACTCTCCTTGGAGCAGGCGCAAAAATTCTACGCCGTGCATAAGGAGCGGCCGTTCTTCGCCAGCCTCTGCAAGTTCATGACCTCCGGTCCGGTCGTGGTTCAGGTGCTCGAGGGCGAAGCCGCCATCGCCCAGAATCGGGAGGTGATGGGGGCGACCAATCCCGCCAATGCCGCGCCCGGCACGATCCGCAAGGATTTCGCCGAGTCGATCGAGGCCAATTCCGTGCACGGCTCCGACTCGCCGGAAACGGCAAGGGAAGAAATATCTTTCTTTTTCAGCGAGTTAGATATAGTCGGCTAGCCAAGCAAGCGCGCCGCAGTAGTCTCCCGCCATGGCGCGGCGCTCAGAGGCAAATATCCTACAGGAAGAACAGGGCCAAAAGGACGAGGACGCCGACAACCCCGGCAGCACCAAAAAACATCATCTTGACGAAACCGTGCCAGGTTTCGAGATGCTGCTGCAGATCGTTTTCCATCGCCATGGCTTAACCCCAATCCCAAGTCACCCGTAGATGGTCGTCATAGTACAGGCGCCCAGAGTGGGCAAGGGTGTACGGGCTCAATCCTGCGGGCTGAAGCTCACGGCGCTGGGCCAATCCGCGCCATCGATGAGGACCCGATTGCCGCTGACGCGTGCACGGCCCTCGGCGACCAGGCGTAGTGCTCGCGGGTAGCAATGGTGCTCGGCGTCGAGGACCCGCGCGGCGAGAGAGTCGACATCGTCGCCCGGCATGACGGGCACCACGGCCTGCATGATGATGGGGCCGTGATCCATCTCAGGACGCACGAAATGCACCGTGCAGCCATGCCAGCGCACGCCGGCCTCGAGCGCGCGCGCGTGGGTATTGAGGCCGGGAAAGGCGGGGAGCAGCGCCGGATGGATGTTGATGAGGCGATCCCGCCACGCTTCCACGAATCCCGGCGTCAGCAGGCGCATAAAGCCCGCGAGGCACACGAGATCGACCTCTGCCGTCCTCAGCTCTCGGTCGATGGCCGCGTCGAACGCCTCTCTCGTCGCAAATTTGCGATGCTCGATGAGCTTGGCCGGAATGCCCGCCGCGGTCGCGCGGGCCATGCCTTGCGCGCCGGGCTCATTGGAAATGACGAGGGCAATCTCGCCGGGATAATCGGAAGCGGCGCAGGCATCGATCAGGGTCTGCAAATTGCTCCCCCGACCGGAGACGAGCACGGCCGTCTTCACGCGGGCCATGCCGTTTCCATTCCGGCAATCGTTACCCTGGCCTCGCCTGTCGGAGCGCTTGCAACCCTGCCGATACGGTAGACCTTCTCGCCGGCCTCTGCGAGCAGGCTGGTCGCGGCCTCGACGTCATCGGCGCGGACGATCGCCACCATGCCGATGCCGCAGTTAAAGGTCCGAGCAAGCTCATAGGACGAAATTCGCGCACTCCGCTTGAGCCACGAGAACACGGGAGGAAGAGGCCACTGTGCCGCGTCGAGCTCGACGGCGGTTCCCCTCGGCAAGACCCGGGGGATGTTCTCGATCAGCCCGCCGCCGGTGATGTGGGCCAAGGCCTGGATCTTGCCCGCGCGCACCGCGGCGAGGCAGCTGCGGACATAAATGCGGGTCGGGGTCAAAAGCGCGTCGCCAAGGCTCCGGGCGGTGTCGAAGGGGGTGGGAGACCGGTAGTCAAGCGCGAGATCGTCGACCACGCGACGGACGAGAGAAAATCCGTTCGAATGCACCCCGGAAGAGGCGAGGCCGAGGACGAGGTCTCCCGCGCGAACGCCGTCGCCGGTCAGAACCTTGCCCCGTTCCGCCGCACCCACCGCGAAGCCGGCGATGTCATAATCGCCGTCGGCATACATGCCGGGCATCTCGGCGGTTTCGCCGCCGATCAGCGCGCAACCGGCTTCCCGGCAACCACGGGCAATGCCGTCGACGATCGCCCGTCCCAGAGCGACCTCGAGCCTGCCGGTCGCGAAATAATCCAGCATGAAGAGCGGCTCGGCACCCTGGACGATCAGATCGTTGACGCACATGGCGACAAGATCGATGCCGATGCCATCATGCCGGCCGGCGGCGACGGCGACCTTCAATTTGGTGCCGACCCCATCGGTCGTCGCCACCAGTATGGGATCGCTATACCCGGCGGCCTTGAGATCGAAGAGCGCCCCGAATCCGCCAAGGGCGGCGTCGGCCCCTCGGCGTCGCGTGCTACGCGCCAAAGGTTTGATCGCCTCGACGAGCGCATTGCCAGCGTCGATGTCGACGCCCGCGTCCTTGTAGCTCCGGGTGGTAATGGCTTCCTCGCTATGATGAGAGGCGGTATAAGGTCAAAGGCAATAGGTTATTCGCCGACAATACTTGATCCGGACTGGTTTGCAATGTTCCAGCAACGCTGCAGCTTGGGTTTCATGCTGCGTGCAGAGTTCCGCGTCGCGCTTGCCGGCCTTGCGCTGGCGGCTGCGCTGGGCTGCGCGGCGAGTGCTCGGGCCGCGGAAAGCTCGGGCGACGTCTTCACCGTAAAGGACGTGGCCGTCGACGCGACGGCGGCGACCGCCGCCGCAGCCCGTGAGCAGGCAATCGCAGAGGGCGAGCGGACGGCTTTTCAGCGCCTGCTTGCGCGCCTCACGCTGCGGCAAGACGAGGCGCACCGGCCCAAGCCCAGCAATACCGCTCTGACGGATCTGGTCGAAGGGTTCGAGGTTCAGCAGGAGAAGAACTCGCCTGTCCGCTACATCGCGACGTTGACGTATCACTTCAAGCCTCATGCGATCGAGCAGCTCCTGCGGGACAACGGCGTCGCATTTGCGGAGACCGTCAGCAAGCCCGTCCTCGTATTGCCGGTCCTCCGCTCTGGCAATACCCTGGCCCTTTGGGATGATCCCAATCCTTGGCGCATGGCGTGGGCGGGACTGCCGCCGGCCGATGGGCTCGTCCCCTTCATCGTTCCGCTGGGCGACATCAACGATATGGCTGACATCAAGGCCGACGAAGCCGCGCAAGGCGATCAGGAGAAATTGCGCAAGATCGGCGCTCGCTATGGCGCCGGCTCGGAGCTCGTGGCCGTCGCGACGCCGGGCGGAAGCCAGGACAAAGGCGGGGACTCGCTCAGCATTTCCGTTACCCGTTACGGCGATGGGTTGCAGCCCCAGACGGTCGTGACGACGGTATCGGGTCAGTCCGGCGAGACGATGGACACTCTCTTGCCGCGTGCGGCGCTTCAAGTGGAGGCCGACACGACCGAGCGCTGGAAAGCGGACAATCTCCTCCATTTCGACCAGACGCAGGAGGCGACGATCTCGGTGCCGATCACCGGGCTCGAGGATTGGGTCAAGGTGCGGCAGCGCTTGGACAAGGTCGCCCTCATCAGCCGGTTGCAGCTCGTCTATCTCTCGCGCAGCGAGGCCCGGATCGACGTGAATTACATCGGAGATCCGGCCCAGCTGAAGCTGGCGCTCGCGCAGCGGGACTTGATGCTGACCGACGAGGGGGGAGGGATGGTCCTTCACCTGAGCGCGCCTGGAGCCTCCGCGGGAACGTCCCAGCCATGAGGTGGAGGCGGACGCGCCATCTTGGTCAAGTCCGATATGATAGTCCCGCCGAGCGCGGCAATTGGTCCCGCGGACGCCGGGCCGATCCGCGGCTCGTCATGGTCGTAAAGGGCCGTTTCACGGTGGCCCACCGGCTCCCCGTGCGGATCGTTGCAATGGGGAAGATGGGGTGAGCTCCGGGCGTCATTGGCGGTTTTGGGGCGCGTGCCTCGTTGCCGCGGGGGTTGTTTTATACCTGCTGAGCGGCGTGCTGCTGCCGTTCGTCGCCGGGATGGCGGTTGCCTATATCCTCGATCCGGTTGCGGATCGCCTGGAGCGATGGGGATGCTCGCGCACGCTCGCGACGAGCCTTCTCACGGCTGCCTTCTTTCTCGGCCTGATCCTCGCCTTTTTCTGCCTTGTTCCGATCCTCCAATCGCAGACCGCGGGCTTTGCCAAGCGATTGCCGCACTATCTCGACCTGCTTCGGGACAATGTCACCGGTTGGGTGCAAAGCATCGAGATGCGCATCAATCCGGCCGATGCAGAGAGGTTGCGGGCCGCGGCCGGTGATTTTGCCGGCAAGGTCGTGACCTGGCTCGGCGCGTTGCTCGGGGGCTTGTGGAGTGGCGGCTTGGCGCTCGTCAACCTCGTCTCCCTGATCGTCATCACGCCGATCGTCGCGTTCTATCTGTTACGCGACTGGGATCGCCTCGTGAGCCGGATGGATAGCTGGCTTCCGAGAGAGCATGCGCCGGTCATCCGACTTTTGATGCGCGAGATCAACGATACGCTCGCCGGATTTGCGCGTGGCCAAGCCCTCGTCTGCCTTTTCCTGGGGACGTTCTATGCCGCCGGACTGTCGATCGTGGGGCTCGATTTCGGCTTGATCGTTGGCATCGTCGCCGGCTTCCTTTCATTCATACCGTTCGTGGGCACGATCGGCGGCTTCGTCGTCAGCGTCGGCTTGGCCTTTCTTCAATTCTCCGATTGGAAATGGATTGCTGCGACGGCGGGCGTTTTCATCACGGGCCATCTCATCGAGGCCAATCTCCTGACGCCGAAACTGGTCGGCGAACGAGTGGGGCTGCATCCGGTCTGGATCATTTTCGCCCTGCTTGCGGGAGGTGCGCTGCTCGGCTTCGTCGGCGTGCTATTGGCCGTGCCCGTCGCGGCCGCCGCAGGGGTGCTTGCGCGCTTTGCTCTCAAGCGCTATCTGGCGAGCCCGCTCTATAGCGGCGGCTCCGAATCAGGCGGCGGCGGCGCCGCGGCGTGAGCGCCATGGGCCAATTGGCACTCGATCTTGGCAACCGGCCGGCCTTCGGTCGCGAGGATTTTCTCGTTGCCCCATGCAATGCCGAAGCGGTCGCTTGGCTCGACCGTTGGACCCTGTGGCCGGCGCCGGCACTCGTCCTCCACGGCCCGGCAGGGTGCGGCAAGAGTCATCTCGTCCAGGTCTGGCGAATGCAGTCGGCCGCTGCCGGGATCGAGCGCGACCGGTTGACCGTTTCCAGCCTGGCGGAGCGTCTCGCCGACCGGCGGGACGTCTATCTCGAGGATGTGGACAACGGTATCGACGAGCAGGCGCTCCTCCATCTCTACAACTTGATTTCGGAGCGCGCGGGTCATCTGCTCTTGACCGCCCGCAGACCTCCCGTGCTTTGGAAGCTCCGCTTGGCCGATTTGCGGTCTCGACTGCTGGCCGCACCGGCGGTATCGGTCGCGGCGCCGGACGAAGCCCTCATCTCGGGTCTTTTGGTGAAGCTGTTCGCCGACCGCCAGCTCCGGGTCGGCGCCGATTTGATTGCTTATCTGGTGCCGCGAATGGAGCGATCCTTCGACGCCGCGCGTCGATTGGTGGACGCCCTTGACAAGACAGCCCTGGCTTCGCAGCGGCGCATCACGGTGCCGTTGGCGCGGAGTGTCTTGGGCCGTCTCGAAGGCTGCGGAGAGATTTGATCGACGCTTACGCCCGAGCGACGGCGATCGAGTTATAAGTATTTGAAATAACTTATATTTTTCGTATCGCGGACGCTGTTTTCCTGGCGTTCCCGTTGTCTGGATGGCGTATCCTCGGCTAGAGTGCCGGCGCAGGCTCGGGCGCCGAATGCGCCGTTACAGACAGCGCCTGCGAGAAACCGTCCGCGCCGGACCCGGTATGGATCGCGAAACCGAACTCAAACTCACGGTATTGCCGGAGCACCTCGACCAGTTGCGACGGCATCCCATCCTCCGAGCTTCCGTTCGCAAGGGCGCTTCCACCAAGCGCCTTGTCAGCACCTATTACGATACGCCGGCTTTTGCGCTGATGCGCCAAGCGGTGGCGCTGAGGGTGCGCAAGGACGGAGCAGCGCGCGTACAGACGGTCAAACACGCGAGCCCGGGCGAAAAGGGCCGGATAACGCGGTTCGAATGGGAGAAGCGCATCAGCGGCGATCGACCGGATATCTCGGCTCTCGACGATCCCAAGCTTCGGCGCCTGATCCGGTCCCACGAGAGCAAGGCTAAGCTCAAGCCCGTCTTCGTGACGGATGTCAGGCGCCAGGTCTGGCCGCTTCGCGTCGGCTCGAGCAAGATCGAATGTGCGCTGGATGTCGGGGAAATCAAGGCGAATGGCCGACGCAAGCCGCTCTGCGAGGTCGAGCTCGAGCTCAAGTCGGGTGCGCCGGGCAAGCTTTTCGAGCTGGCGCGCCGCCTGAACCAATCGGTTCCGTTGCGATTGGAACCCGTGAGCAAGGCGGCCCGCGGCTACCATCTCGCGCTCGGCGTCTCTCCCGCCCCCGAAAAAGCGAAGCCGGTTCACCTGACGCCAGAGATGACGGTGCATGAAGCTTTCGTTGTCACGGCGCGATCCTGCATCGAGCACATCGTCGCCAATGTCGATAGCGCCCATGACGGCAAGGACCCCGAAGGCATACATCAACTGCGCGTCGGCATTCGACGGCTACGCGCCGCCCTGTCGATCTTCAAGGCGGCCGTTCCGGCGGGCGGCCGCAATGCGCTCGGTGGTGAGCTTCGTTGGCTCCAGCAAGAGCTCGGTCCGGCGCGGGAATGGGACGTCTTTATCAACGAGACGCTCTCGAGAGTGGTCCGGCATTGCGGCGGCGCCGATTTCTCGCCGCTCGTCGGCGCGGCGGAGGCAAAGCGCGCAGAAGCTTATGCAAGGGCGCGGTCGGTGCTCGGCGACCGGCGCTATACAGACCTGCTTCTCCGATTGGAGGCATGGCTGGAATCGGGATTGCGCGAAGGTGATACGGAAGGCAATCCGAGGGAGAGTCGCCACGAAGATGTCGGCGTAGCTCCCGCGCCTGGCTTCGCCTCGGAAATTCTGCGCATGCGGCAAGCGAAGGTCCAGAAGCATGGCCGGAAAATACGGAGCCTCGGAGACGAGGGGATCCATGACCTGCGCATCCGTGTAAAAAAGCTTCGCTACGCGACGGAATTCTTCCGCGGGCTTTACGGAGAGAAGCCGACCAAACGCTATCTCGCGCGGCTCAAGGATCTTCAGGATATCCTGGGTAACGTGCATGACGTGTTCGTGGCGCAGGCACTGGTGCCTCAGCTTGCGGGTATGGTCGGAGAGGGCGTGCCCCTGGCCCTGGGACAAGTGCAGGGCTGGTGCGCAGCCCGTCGCCAAGGCGATCTCGGGCGCCTCGTGAGCGCATGGAAGGCGTTTTCCTCCCTAAAACCCTTCTGGAAGGATCACGCGCCCTAGTCTGCCCGCGGTTATTCTGTAACGTGGGCTTTCCTCGGGTCGAGGATGGCTGCAAGGCAGGCCTTGCCGGCTGCGAGGTCTCGCCAGCGGCGGCGAGAATAAGTGAGATGCGCGATTGCCCCGGTCGGAAACTTGGCCTTGAGCCGGGCGAGGTCCTGCGGGTCGCCATCCCCATTCAATTGCAAGGCGAGGTCCTGCAGCGCCGGATTATGGCCGATCAGCATGACGGCGCGGCAGCGCTCGTCGAGTTCGCGCATCCGCGCGAGAAGCTTTGCTGCATCGGCGAGATAGAGGCGCCGCTCGATCGTTATCGTGACGTCGCGATGAAGGCTCGGAAGGATAGCCTGAAGCGTTTCCCGGGCGCGCCGCGCCGCCGAGCAGAGCACGGTATCCGGCTCAATCTTGTGGGCAAGCATGAGGGCGCAAATCCGCGGGCAAGTATCGCGGCCGCGCCTGGAAAGGGGGCGCGCGAAATCGGTGAGCTCCGGTTGAGCCCAGCTCGATTTTGCATGGCGCAATAAGAACACGTCCTTCATTCGGAAGACGAGGTCCGACGTTGTCGCCCGACATGACAGGAGGATAACGACTGTGTAAGATTTCCGATATATGGATCCTATTTATGTAACGATACGGTTCAACCGAATTGCTGCCTTTGATGCAAGGAGGAGCTCGTGCCTGACGAATCTCAGGCCATGAAGCGGGTGGAAATCGCGAGGCCGGAAGACCGCCTCATCAATCGCGAGCTCTCCTGGCTTGCATTCAACGAGCGTGTCTTGAGCGAGGCGGAGAATGTCAATCATCCGCTCCTGGAGCGCTTGCGATTCCTTTCTATCTCGGCAAGCAATCTCGATGAGTTCTACATGGTCCGGGTCGCGGGGCTGAAGGCGCAGGTCACGGCCGGCGTCGTGACGCCGAGCGACGACGGCTTGACCCCGGCCGAGCAACTCGGCGCAGTCAACAGGCGTGCAGGTGAGCTCGTTCGGAATCAGCAGAGCCAATGGCGGATTCTGAGGCGCGAGCTGCGGGAGGCGGGAGTCTCCGTCGTCGACCCGTCGGAACTTACGTCCGATGATCGCAGCTGGCTCGATGGGTACTTCACCAATCATATCTTCCCCATACTGACGCCGCTCGCGATCGATCCGGCGCATCCGTTCCCCTTCATTCCCAATCTCGGCTTCGCCATGGCACTGGAGCTCCTGCGCCCCGAGGATGGAAAGAGCCTGCGCGCGCTCCTGCCGATGCCGTCGCAAATCGATCGCTTCGCTCGCTTGCCGGGACGAGACATCCGCTTTGTCGCGATCGAATCGCTGGTGAGCCTCTTCCTCGACCGGCTCTTTCCCGGATTCGAGGTGTTGGGGTTCGGACTCTTCCGCGTCCTGCGGGATAGCGAAGTCGAAATCGAGGAGGAAGCGGAAGACCTGGTGCGCGTGTTCGAGTCTGCGCTCAAGCGACGCCGCCGCGGCAATGTGATCCATTTGACGATGAACCAAGGCATTCCCGCCGAGCTGGCGCGGTTCGTCATCGACAAATTCAACGTCGCTCCAAGCGATGTCTTCGAGCTCGATGGTCTTCTCGATCTGGCCAGCACCAAGGAATTGATCGTCGTGGAGCGTCGCGATCTTCTCTTCCCGCCCTACACGCCGCGCTTCCCCGAGCGCATCCGCGATTTCGGCGGCGATTGCTTCGCGGCCATTCGCTACAAGGATTTCATCGTGCATCACCCGTATGAGAGCTTCGACGTGGTGGTGCAGTTCATCCGGCAGGCGGCGCATGATCCCGCCGTTGTCGCCATCAAGCAGACGCTCTATCGCACGAGCGACGATTCGCCGATCGTCAAGGCGCTCATCGAGGCCGCCGAGGCGGGCAAATCTGTCACGGCCATGGTCGAGCTCAAGGCCCGCTTCGACGAGGCGGCGAATATCCGCTGGGCGCGCGATCTGGAACGCTCCGGGGCCCAAGTCGTTTACGGCTTTCTTGACCTCAAGACTCATGCGAAGGTCTCCCTCGTGGTTCGCCGCGAGGGCAAGGGCCTGCGCTCCTACGCCCATTTCGGAACGGGGAACTATCACCCGATCACCGCGAAGATTTATACGGACTTGTCGTTCTTCACCTGCAATCCCGAGCTCTGCCACGACGCAGCGCTTCTGTTCAATTACATGACGGGCTATGCGCGGCCGAAGAACCCGGTGAAGATCGCCATCTCCCCGCTCAATCTCCGCTCGACATTGCTCAAGCTCATCGATGCGGAAATCGCCCACGTCAAAGCCGGGCGCCCCGGGCAGATTTGGGCGAAGCTCAACTCGCTTGTCGACGCGCAGATCATCGATGCGCTTTGTCGCGCCTCGCAAGCCGGCGTGCAGATCGATCTTATTATTCGAGGGATTTGCTGCCTACGTCCGGGCCTTCCCGGCGTCTCGGAAAATATTCGGGTGAAGAGCATCGTGGGCCGCTTCCTCGAGCACGGCCGCATCGTTTGCTTCGGCAATGGCGCGTCGCTGCCATCCGCGACGGCGAAGGTCTTCATTTCCTCGGCCGATTGGATGCCGCGCAATCTCGATCGCCGGGTCGAGACGCTCGTGCCGATCGAGAATGCCACCGTGCATGAGCAGGTGCTCAACCAGATCATGGTGGCCAATCTCAAGGATGTCGCGCAAAGCTGGGTATTGGAAGCGGACGGCACCTATACGCGCCTCAAGGCGGACAAGGCGGCCTTCAGTGCCCATACTTATTTCATGACCAATCCCAGTCTTTCGGGACGCGGCAGCGCCTTGCGGAAGTCGAAGCCGATTCCCCGGTTGCTCTCGCGTCAAGCCTGACGAATGCCGGTAGACACTTCTCGCCGAGCGACAGCGGGCCCAGCGCGCCGCAGCCGCGTCGCTGTCATCGATGTCGGATCGAACTCGATCCGCCTCGTGGTCTATGATCGGCTGAGCCGCTCGCCGGCGCCGATTTTCAACGAGCGTGTCCTTTGCGGTCTCGCGCGCGGCCTCGCGCGGACCGGCCGGCTCAGCCCGGACGGCCGCAAGCGTGCGCTCGAGAACCTCGCGCGGTTCGTGCTGCTGGCGCGTCATATGGAGGCCGCGCGCTTGGACATCCTGGCCACGGCGGCGGTGCGGGACGCAACCGACGGAGAGGCCTTCGTCGCGGAGGCGAGCCGGCGGTTTCGGGCGCCGATCCGCGTATTGTCCGGACAGGAAGAGGCCCGACTTTCGGCTTTGGGCGTGCTTTCCGGGCTGCCGCAGGCGAGCGGCGTCATGGGGGACCTCGGCGGCGGCAGCCTGGAGCTGGTGTCGCTCCGGAAAGGTCAAATCGGCGAGCACGCGACCTTGCCATTGGGCCCGCTCCGCATCATGGAGATCGAGGATGGTGAGCCGAAGCGGGCAAAGGGCGTCGTCGATCACGCGCTTGCCGAGCTGTCCTGGCTCAAGGGCGGTCCGGGCCGGACGTTCTATGCCGTGGGGGGCGCTTGGCGCTCCCTTGCGCGCATCCATATCGAGCAGTCGCGCTATCCGCTCCATGTGATCCACCATTACAAGGTGGCGCGGGAGGAGATGATCGACCTCTGCCGCCTCATCACCAACCTCAGCAAGAAATCGCTCGAGGCGATGACCTCCGTATCGCGGCGGCGATTGGAGATCCTGCCTCATGCGGCGCTCGTCCTGCATCGGATTCTGCGCATGGCGACCCCCTCGCATGTGATGTTCTCGGCGCTCGGGATTCGCGAAGGCCAGATGTTCAGCCTGCTTTCCGACGCCGTGAAACGGGAGGACCCTCTCATCAGCGCGGCCGAGGAGCTTGCCCTCGTCGATAGCCGCTTCGAGCCCATCGGGGCGGAGCTCTTCCGCTGGATGTCGCCGCTCTTTCAAGGGGAGAATGCGGAAGTGGCGCGCTTGCGCGAGGCCGCCTGCCATCTCGGCGACATCGCCTGGCGCGAGCACCCGGACTACCGGGCCGAGCACGCCTGCCTTCGGATTTTGCGGATGCCGATCGCCGGGATCGATCATCCCGGCCGCGCGTTCCTCGCTCTCGCCGCCTATATCCGCTATGACGGCCGCGCGAGCGGTAAGGGTGCCGAGGGCGCCTTAGCGCTCCTCGATCCCGGCCAGGTCGAGCAGGCCACGCGGATCGGCCTTGCGCTCCGGGTCGGCATCGCCGTCTCGGGGGGCACATCATCGCTGCTTCGCCGGACCGCATTGTCGCGCGACGGCGATCGCATCGCGCTCCTCGTGCCGGACGACGCCCAGGACATCGTCGGGGAGGCCATGGAGCGGCGCCTCGAGGCGCTGGCTCAGGCCTTCGGCCGCCGCGCCATGATCGCACCCATGGGGAGCCGCGCCGCCAGCCGACTTTAGTGAGTGGTAGCGGCCTGCCGCTCGATCAGCTTGAGGCGCGCTCCATCGAGCGCGAGCGCCAGGCGGCCATGCTTGAGGGCGAGGGCAGCCTCGCCGAAAATCTCGCGCCGCCAGCCTTTGAGCGCTGCAACGGGCGCGTCGTCGTCAGCCGCGATAAGCTCCAGATCCGCCGCCGATGCCACCAGCTTCGGGGCGACATGATGGGCGTCGCACTGCACTTTCAGCAGCACCTTGAGGAGCTCGATTGCGGCACCGAGATCGCGGGGCGTCTCGACCCGCGGCGGGGGCTGGGGGCAGTCCTCCTCGGGGATCGCCAGCCCCCGCCGGACGGCGGCAAGCACCGCCTCGCCCATGCGTCCTTCGGCGAAGCCGCGTGACAATCCGCGGGTGCGGGCGAGCTCTGCCGCATTGGCCGGATGATGGGCGGCGATCTCGATGAGCGCCTCGTCGCGCAGCATGCGGTTCCGCGGGATGTTTCGCTTCTGGGCTTCGAGCTCACGCCACGCTGCGAGCTCGCGGAGGACGGCAAGGAAACGCGGATTGCCGCTGCGCGTCTTCAAGCGCAGCCAGGCGTTCTCGGGCGCGAGCTGATAGGTCTGGGGGTCGCTCAGGAGGGCCATCTCCTCGGCGAGCCAGCCGGCGCGGCCGCTGCGCTCGAGGCGCCGATTGAGCTTCTCATAGACCTGGCGCAGATGGGTCACGTCTTCGATCGCATAGCGGATTTGCCGCTCCGTCAGGGGGCGCGCCGACCAGTCGGTAAAGCGCGAGGATTTGTCGATATGGGCCCCCGTAAGCTTAGCAACGAGCGTATCGTAGCCGACGGAATCGCCGAAGCCGCAGACCATGGCCGCCACTTGGGTATCGAAGATGGGCGCCGGCACGCGGCCGGAGAGAAGATAGAAAATCTCGATGTCCTGGCGCCCGGCATGGAAGACCTTGAGTGTATCGGTACGGCCGAGGAGATCGGTCAAAGGCGCAAGATCCATTCCCGGCGCAAGGGTATCGACCGCAGCGGCCTCCTCATCGCCGGCGAGCTGCACCAGGCAGAGCTGCGGGTAGTAGGTCTTGTCCCGCATGAACTCGGTATCGACGGTGACGTAGGGGGAAGAGGCCAGGCGGTGGCAGAAGGCGGCGAGACTTGCGGAATCGGCGATCAAGGTCATCGGCGCAGTGTCTTACACACTTTCATATGGTCGTCAAAGCCCAGCCTGCAACGGCCACCGCCGGCCCCCGCGCCATCCGCGGCCCCCAGCTTGACAAATCCGGGCCGCCATGCGCTTTTGCGGCCCGTTCGGAAATCCCGCCCCGCGAGGCCTCTTGATGCATCTCTATCGTAGCCACACCTGCGGCGCTCTCAGACCCCAAGATGTCGGCACTGAAGCCCGGCTCTCCGGCTGGGTGCATCGCAAGCGCGATCACGGGCAGCTCCTCTTTATCGATCTCCGAGACCATTACGGCCTCACCCAGTGCGTGCTCGACATTTCGAGCCCGATCTTCCGCGAGATTGAGCAGGTCCGGTTGGAGAGCGTCATCACCGTGACCGGTCTCGTGGTGGCGCGGAGCAAGGAGACGATCAATCCTCTCCTGCCGACGGGCGAGATCGAGCTGCAGGTGCGGGACTTCGCGCTGCTCTCCGCCGCCGACCCGCTGCCGCTCCAAGTCAACGCCGATCGGGACGAGAACGAGGAGATCCGGCTGCGCTATCGCTTCCTCGATCTTCGGCGCGACCGCATGCACCGGAACATCACGCTGCGCTCACAGGTGATCCAAAGCATCCGCCGGCGCATGATCGAGCAGGGCTTCACCGAGTTCCAGACGCCGATCCTGACGGCGAGCTCGCCCGAGGGCGCGCGCGACTACCTGGTCCCCGCCCGCCTTCATCCGGGCAAATTCTATGCGCTTCCCCAGGCGCCGCAGCAATTCAAGCAGCTTCTGATGGTGGCGGGGTTCGATCGCTATTTCCAGATCGCGCCCTGCTTCCGCGACGAGGACGCCCGCGCCGACCGCTCGCCCGGCGAGTTCTACCAGCTCGATTTCGAGATGTCCTACGTCACGCAGGAGGACGTCTTCGCGGCGATCGAGCCGGTCCTCGCCGGCGTCTTCGAGGAGTTCGGCCGCGGCCGAACGGTCACGAAGCCGCCATTCCCACGCATTTCCTATGACGAGGCGTTGCTGAAATACGGCACTGACAAGCCCGATTTGCGCAATCCCATTCTTGTCTGCGACGTCACCGATCTCTTTGTCCGCCCGGAGGTCGAGTTCCGGGCCTTCAAGTCCGTCGTCGAGAAGGGCGGCGTCGTGCGCGCCATCCCCGGTCCCGGCGCCGCCGCCAAGCCGCGGAGCTGGTTCGATCGGCTGAACGACTGGGCGAAGGAGCTGGGTGCGCCCGGGCTCGGCTATGTCGTGTTCGAGGCGGATGGCGGGAAGGGGCCGATCGCCAAGTTCCTGCCGCCGGCGGTGCTTGCGGATTTGAGCGCGCGCGCCGGTATCAAGCCGGGCGACGCGGTCTTCTTCGTCTGCGACAAGGTCGCCGCGGCGCAGAAGCTCGCGGGCGCCGTGCGCACGCGGCTGGCGCAGGAGCTCGAGCTGATCGAGCCGAATGCGTTTCGGTTCTGCTGGATCGTGGACTTCCCCCTCTACGAGCTCAACGAGGAGACCGGGAAGGTCGAGTTCAGCCACAACCCGTTCTCGATGCCCCAGGGCGGCCTCGAGGCCCTCCTCACCAAGGATCCGCTCACGATCAAGGCCTATCAATACGACATCGTCTGCAACGGGGTCGAGCTCTCCTCGGGCGCCATCCGCAATCACAAGCCCGAGATCATGATCAAGGCCTTCGAGATCGCCGGCTACACGCGAGAGGAAGTCGAGGGCCGGTTCGGCGGCATGTTCTCTGCGTTCAAGTTCGGCGCCCCGCCCCATGGCGGCTCGGCGCCGGGCATCGATCGCATCGTGATGCTCCTCGCCGACGAGCCGAATATCCGCGAGGTCATCACCTTCCCCATGACCCAGCAGGCCGAGGACCTGCTGATGCAAGCGCCGGCTACCGTCGAGCCGGCCCGTCTCCGCGAGCTCCACATCCGGCTCGATCTCCCGCCCCCCAAGCGCGCCGCGTCAAAGGCAGAATAAATATCTTTTTGCGCTCAATAAATTGTGAGAGAATCCTCATCGAAAAGAAGAGCTGGGGGCGCGGCGGATGGGGCATCGGATCCTGCGGGCGGCATTGGCGGCGATGGCGCCGGTCCTCGCGATGGGTTGTGCCGCGCCGAGCGCGCTCACGCTCGCCTCCGCAAGCTTCGACGGCATGTCTTACGCCACCTCGGGCAAGTCGGTGACGGACATGGCCGTCTCCCAGGCGCGCCAGGAGAACTGCTCGACTTGGCGGATCCTCGTGGGTGATCCGATCTGCCGCGCCTATACCCCCGAAGAGAAGAAAAAACTCGACGAGAGCTACGCCAAGATCGATCCCCAGGAGATCCGGGCGCGACGGATGGGCGAGCCCGACATCGACGCCATGAACGCGTTTGCGGCGAAGGAGCGGAGTGAACGCGAGATCCGCGTTGCCACCGCAGCGAATACGCCAGCGGGCGGCTCCCTTGGGAGTGGCTCCCTGGCCGCGAGCCCGCCATCCAATCCCCGCCCCGCGGCTGCCAGGGCCGTCGAGGCCGGTCGGCGCTATCTGGTCCTGGCGAGCTTCTCCAGTCGGAGCCATGCCGAGCGCGCCTTGGCGCGCTACGCCGACGCCCGTCCGCTGCTCGCCGCGGCCCGAGTCGGCGGAGAGACGCTCTATCGGGTGGTCAGCGGCCCAATCGCGCCCGAGGCGGTCGGGGGCGCCAAGGCCAGGGCGGCGACTGCCTATGGCGTGCACGACGTTTGGATGGTTTCCGGCTGCCCGGCCGGCGCGGCGAATTCGGGATGCGTCACCCCGGTTGCAACCCTGCCGCAGCTCGCCTCCCGCTGAGGCTTCCCGAGCGCAGGCTCAAGCCAGCCGGTCGGGCGGCTCGCGACCGGCGAAGAACGCGTCGAGATTGTCGACGGCGCGGAAGCCCATCGCATCCCGGGTCCCGTCCGTGGCGCTGCCGATATGAGGCAGCAGGAAGGTGTTGTCGAGGCTGAGATAGGCCGGGTTGAGATTGGGCTCGCCTTCAAATACGTCGAGCCCGGCCGCTCGGATGCGGCCGTCGCGCAAGGCGGGAATGAGTGCTGCGTCATCGACGATATTGCCGCGAGCGGTGTTCACGACGATGGCGGTCTTCTTCATCAAGCCGATGCGCCGGGCATCGAGCCAATGCACCGTGTCGGGGGTCGACGGCGCGTTGATCGAGAGGAAGTCGATGAGCGGCAGCATGGTGTCGGGATCGGCGTGGAATATGGCCCCTTGCTCCTGCTCGGGCGGCAGGCGGCGCCGGTTGGAATAATGGATCTCCATGTCGAAGCCCCGTGCGCGCTTCGCCACCGCCTGTCCGATGCGGCCCATCCCGAAGATGCCGAGGGTCTTGCGCGTGACATCGGTGCCGAGCATGAAGGTCGGCGCCCAGGATTTCCATTGCCGGGTGCGGACGAGCCGCTCGCCCTCATAGGCGCGGCGCGCCGCCCCCAGCATCAGGAGAAGGGCGATGTCGGCCGTCGAATCCGTGAGCACGTCCGGCGTGTTCGTCACCACGATGCCGCGCGCCTTGGCGGCCGCGACGTCGATATGCTCGTATCCCACCGAGAAGGTCGCGATGATCTTGACCGAGGCGGGAAGCCGCTCGATCTGGCCGGCCGGAAACTTCTCCGTCGAGCAGGTCAGGATTCCGGCGCAGCCACTGGCGAGGCGGATCACCGTCTCGGGATCGTAAAGCTTGTCCTCGAGGTTGAGCTTGGCATCGTAGTCCCGCTGGATGCGGGCGATCACGTTGTCGGGCAGCTTGCGGGTGACCAGAATGGAAGGCTTCGTCGGCACGGCGTGCTCCTGATGGCGGGAGGGCGGGGAGGCGACCGATGACGGGTCGGGATGGTCGATCAGCGGGACCGCAATATATCCTCGTGCTGCAAAGCATGCCATAATTGCGCGACGAGCCCACCCCGAGCCTTCTTCTCATCCCGGGAACCCTTATTCATGGCGCGACTGTCCCTTGCCGCCCTAGCTTTGCCGCTTCTCTGCCTGCCCGGTCGCGTCCTGGCGGCCGATCTCATTCCCCATCATGCCTTTTACGAGCTCAAGCTGAAGGATCAGAAGGGACAGAGCGGCATCGTCGACGCCAGTGGGGGCATGGCGATCGAGGTCAAGGAGACCTGCGACGCCTGGCTCACCGAGCAGCGGCTGAAGCTGCGCGTGGTCCGGGACGAGGAGGAGGAGGTCATCACCGACAATAACTTCACGAGCTGGGAAGCGAAAGACGGGCATCGCTACCGCTTCAGCGTGCGCAACCGCCTCAATGGCGTGGTGAACGAGGAGCTGCGCGGCGAGGCGGAGATCGGCGCGAAAGGGGGGACGGCGAAATTCACCCTGCCGGAGCGCCGGGAGGTGGCGCTGCCCAAGGGAACGCTGTTCCCGACGGCCCATGTGGGCGAGCTGCTCGATGCAGCGCGAAAGGGCGTGCATATCTTCCGGCGGACGGTGTTCGACGGCGCCACGGTCGACGGCCCCGACGAGATCAACGTCGTCATCGAGGCGCCGGTGCCCCTCGAGAAGCTGCCGGGGCTCGACCAGAAGATCGGCGCGCCGGCCTGGCCGATGCGCTGGGCGTTCTTTCCCATCTCGAGCACCCAGGCGACGCCGGATTACGAGCTCGCCATGCGCATGCTGGATGACGGGGTCGTCGTCGGCCTGACCCTCGTCTACGAGGATTTCGAGGTCACCGGAAAGATCACCTTCTTCGCAGCCCTCCCCAAGCCGAAATGTTAGCGGCTTTGGCCGCCGAGAGCCGCCTGGTCTCGGCCTCGGGGGCGGGCAACACGGCGAGCTACGCCTATGACGGGCTGGGGCGGCGCAAGGCCAAGACGGTGAACGGCACCACCACGGTCTATGTCTCGGATGGCGACCAGGAGGTGCTGGAGTATGACGGGACGAGCGGGCAGGTGGAGCGGCGCTATGTCTATGGCGCGGGGCTGGACGAGCCCCTCAATCTGATCACGCCCGCGGGCGACCGCACCACCTACATCCCCGACCTCCAGGGCTCGATCCTGGCGAGCCTGGACGGGCCCACCGGGTCGGTCACCAAATACGGCTACCAGCCCTTCGGGGACTCATCCGACAGCTCGGGCGCCTTCCGCTACGCCGGCCGGCGCATCGACGCCGAGACCAACGGCCTCTACTATAACCGCGCCCGCATGTATTCCCCCGCCCTCGGCCGCTTCCTCCAGCCCGACCCCATCGGGTTCCAAGGTGGGCCGCATCTCTACGCCTATGTCAATAATGACCCCCTCGACGCAAGAGACCCGCAAGGATTGTCGGAGCTTTCTATCAAGGGAGGAATTTTTAGTCTGACATTCGGCGACTACACGGCACAGGGATCGTCAGTTACTGTGCCGTACACAATCGTGAAGTTGGGTCTTACTGGACTTGGCTACACTTATGATCCATCTTCGAATCCATCCTCCGCTCCAGCCATCGCTCCGTTGATCTCAAAGAGTCCGTTTGAGAATTGGTTTAATGGCTGATCCTACGCAGCAGGAGGCTTCCCATAGCGACATGGATCATGGCCTCGGAAACGTCGATACGCTGCTCGTAGTCGCGCACGAGGCGGCGCCAGCGAGTGAGCCATCCGA
>DATGLG010000043.1:0-278606 GCA_035294245.1 Alphaproteobacteria bacterium
GTGCCGACGCCGGACAATGTGCGGGAGCAGGAGAACCGCAACGTGCATATCGAGCTGCAATAGCCCGATCCGCCCGAAGGCGGCCATCACGGACGGCGCCGGCCCACCCGGCGCCGTCTTTCTTTCCACCAACGCCGCGCCGGTCGTTTCTTTTTTGTTAATCAGCCCGCCTGATGATGAAAGCGTGCGCGCAACCGGAAAAACGGTTGCAAGCCAAGCATGAATTCCGTAAACGTTAAAAAACTAACGAAAACAAATCGGCCGCATCGGCAAAGAAAGGGGATCTCATGACGGGAATGGGGGCCCGGTATCTGCGCATTGCGACGGCCGTCGTCGTCGCGTTGGGGGTCACGGGAGTCATGCATGCGGCTTGGGCCGGCGCCAAGAAGTCGGCCAAGGCCACGTCGGTCGCGGAGGCAAAGGCGCCGAACAGCGTCTACAATATCGGCTCGCTCGCCTCCGAGTTTCTCCAGAGCCAGACCCAGATGCGCATCCTCAGCGACGACGATCGCGCTGCGCCGGCTTGCTCGGACAAGCACTTCGTCAAGGCCGACGTCATCAATCAGCCTTCGGTGAAAGTGGTGGGCTCAAAGGGCGTCACCGAGCGCAAATGGCTTGAGCAATGGACGCTCGACCGCTGCGGCACGCCCTTGGCCTATTACGTCTTCTTCACCGAAATCGGCAATGGCGGCGCCTACGTCTCGGTCGTCGATCCGAAGTGATCCGGCTGCACGGCGCCGCAGGCGCCTGACGACTACACCACGTTGAGCTCCCGCACCGGTCGACGGCCGCTGAGGCGCTCTTCCGAATAGGCGAAGACCGAAAGCTCGATACTGCGGTAACCACCGTAGAGAATGAGTTCGGTGATGGCGCGTCCCACGGCGGGCGATTGCTGGATGCCGTGGCCGCTGAAGCCGTTGGCGAAGAGAAGATTGCCGATCTCGGGATGCGGCCCCAGGATCGCATTCTGATCGACCGTATTGTAGTCGTAGTGCCCCGCCCAGGCATTGGTGAGCTTGACCGCCTCAAAGGCGGGAATGCGCGCGGCCAGGGTCGGCCATACGATCTCTTCCCATTGCCGGTAATCGAGCTCGAGATCCTCGCAATCGGGATCGTCGCTCTCGTCGGGCGATACGCCGCAAATGAACTGGCGTCCTTCGGGCCGCACCCAGACGCCGGTCGGATCGATGAGCAGCGGGCAACCTTCCACCGGCGCGCGGCAATCGAAGACATAGACGAAGCGCTTACGCGGGCGGACGGGAAGGGCGACACCGGCCAGGGCTGCGACGGCGCCGCCGAAGGGCCCGGCAGCGTCCACCATATGGCCGCAGGCGACCCCGCCGGCCGATTTCAGCGTGACGCCGAGGATGCGCCCGCCGCGGCGCGCGACCGCGACGACCTCGTCGCTGAGATAAATCGCACCCTGGGCCCGCGCCTTGCGCTTGTAACCTTGCAGCAGGGCATAGGGGTCGAACCAGCCCTCGTTGCTGAGGCCGAGGGAGCCGAGCGCCAGGCCTTCGGTGTTGAGCCAAGGAAAGCGCTCCGCAAGGGAGGACGGCGGCAGCAGCACGTTGTCGGCGCCGTGGGCCTTCTGCACGGCGTGATTCTGCTCCAGCACCGCGCGCCCGGACTCACTCGCCAGGAAAAGATAGCCGTTCTCCCGGAAGCTGATCTGCGGCACCTCGCCATCGACGGCAAGGTAATCGCCGATATGCTTGAGGAAATGGGCGCCGAATTTCGAGAGCTCGATATTCGCCGGCGTGGAGAATTGCTGACGCACCGAGCCCGCCGAGCGCGTGGTCGAGCAATTGGCGTAAGTGGGGTCGCGCTCGACGACGGCGACGGTGCCGCGGAATTCGGGATGAGCCGTCAGGAAATAAGCGATCGCGCTGCCGACCCCGCCGCCGCCCACGATCACCACGTCATATACCTGCGCCACGTCGCGCCCCTTCGCTCCAAACGCTCGGACAGGGTTTTATCGGAGCATGCGCGATCCTGCCAAGACTCCGATCAGGGAAGATACTGCCCAAAACGAAGAGGGCCCGTCCCCAAGGGAACGAGCCCACCATCGGTCGTTGTGACCGCTATTCGTTAGCGCACGGAAAGATTGGTCGCCGATGTCTTGCCGTTGCGGCCCTGCTCCAATTCATACTCCACCTGCTGACCCTCGGAGAGGCCCGGCAGCCCGGCGCGCTCGACCGCCGAGATGTGAACGAAGACATCCTTCGAGCCGTCCTTCGGCGCGATGAAGCCATATCCCTTGGTGGGGTTGAACCACTTGACGGTTCCTGTAGCCATTACGAGTTCCTTACGAAGTAATAAGCCTGCCGCGACCATCACGGCAGATCTGCCTCACGATTTTCACGAGAAATGACCTCGCGCCGGAAAGAGCGAGGCGGGATTCCCCAGAAACTCGGGAAACATTTGATAAGTAGGTAAGCCTTCGGCGGCGGAAAGCAAGCAATTTATGTGTGCGCTGTGGGGGCAGGCCGATCCCGGGCCCCAAAGACCCCGGTCGGCCGGGCCCATTCCTTCTCAGCGTCGGGCGCCACCGCCCGCTTCCAATCGCTCGATGAGGGTGCGGAGGGACGCCTTGAGCTGGGCGGCCTCGGCTGGGTTATAGCCGGCGAGCACGGCCTTCTCGTGGGCCCGGGCACGCCTCAGCAGGTCGCGTACGATGCGCCGCCCCCTGGGGGTAATATGGACGAGCACCTGGCGGCGGTCGGCGGCGCTTGGCCGCCGCTCGACAAGGGCGAGGGCCGCCATGCGGTCGATCACCTTGGTCAAGGTCGGCTGCTTGAAGAGGACGATGCGCGCCAGGGTCGAGATCGTCATGCCGTCGCTGTCGCAAAGGGCGGCGAGTACCCGCCAATGAGGCACCGGCACGCCGAGGGGACGGAGCTGGGCGTGGAATTGGCCGCTCGCCTGGTGGCTGGCCCGTGCCAGGAGATAAAGCAGATAGTCGTCGATAAAGCGGCTCTCGGGGGCGGGCAGGTCGTCGGCGTGGCCCTCGGGATGATGGGAGGTCACCTTGTAGTATCCGGCGTGGAAGGCGAGCGCCGGCCGCTCCGCATCGGTGAAGCGCTCGACCTGGCCCACGAGGATCACATGATCGCCGCCGTCATACTGGTGGACGTTATGGCATTCGAACCAGGCGGTGCAGCCCTCGATCAGCGGCACGCCGCCGAGCCCCTCCCTCCAGGCGACGCCGGCGAAGCGATCCTCGCAGGGGCTCGCAAAGCGTCGCGAAAGCGCGATCTGGTCTGCGGCCAACACGTTGATCGCGTAATGGGGCGCCGCGAGGAAGGTCGAGAGCGCGCCGGCCGAGCGGGCGAGGCTCCACAGCACGAGGGGCGGATCGAGAGAGACCGAGTTGAACGAATTGGCCGTCAGCCCGATGCGATGCCCATCGGGGGTGCGCGTCGTCACCACAGTAACACCGGTCGGGAAGCGCCCGAGCGCGTTGCGAAAGGCGCGCCTGTCGAAGCTTGGCTTGCTTTCGTTCATGGATGGCTGCAGCCCCTCTCCGTGCCAGTCTATCGCTAAATCTATTCCTTTTCATATAAAATTCGGGGTGTTAGGATCGGGTCGTTGCGTTTCCGGAGCAATGGAGGAGCGGGTGCTCGCGGACCGCGTTGAAGGGAAGTGGATCGAGAGCTTCGCGGCGGTCTTCGCGCTCTGCAAGCTCGCAGCTGGCGACGTCGTCGCCATTCTTTCCGAGAGCCAATCCCGCGCCTTGAACGTCCGCCTCGCCGAGCTGGCGCTCTTGCGCGTGGGCGCACGACCCTTCCACGTAGTCCTGCCCACGCCCGTCCAGAGGGCGCCGGTGCCGGTGCGCTCGACGGGCGCCTCCGATGCCTTGCAGGGGCTGAGGCCCGCGATCACGGCCCTGGCGGCCTCCGTCCTTGTCGTCGACCTCACGGTCGAAGGCATGCTGCACGCTCCCGAGTTGCCGGCGATTCTCGCCGGCGGCGCGCGGCTCCTCATGATCTCGAACGAGCATCCCGATGCCCTCGAGCGTCTCGTCCCCGACCCGTCCGAGACGGCGAAGGTGAAGGAGGGGCTGAGGCTCCTCAAGGCCGCCCGCCGCATGACCGTAACATCCGCGGCCGGCACCGATCTCACGGTCGAGACCGAGGGTGCCACGGTTGGCGCCGTCTGGGGCTATTGCGAGAAGCCGGGGCAGGTGGCTCATTGGCCCGGCGGGCTCGTGCTCTGCTTTCCTCGCGCCGCCGCCGTCAACGGCACCCTCGTGCTTGATCGCGGCGACGCCAATCTCACCTTCAAGCGCTATCTCGAAACGCCAGTGCGGCTGACCATTGAGAAGGACTATGTGACGGCGATCGAGGGCGACGGTCTCGATGCCGAGCTCATGCGCAGCTATATCGCCGCCTGGGGTGACCGCGACGCCTACGCCGTCTCCCATCTCGGCTGGGGCATGAATCCGCGGGCGCGCTGGGAGGCGCTCGCCTTCTACGACAAGCGCGACACCAATGGCACGGAGCTGCGCGCCTTCGCCGGCAATTTCTTATACTCGACCGGCGCCAACGAGACCGCCGGACGGCACACGCTCGGGCATTTCGATCTGCCCATGCGGAATTGCACCGTGGCGCTCGACGGCAGGCCGGTGGTCGCGCGCGGCGTGCTGCAGCCGCCGCTTGCATGACGGCAAGCTCAGGAGATCTCGCCATGGCGGATGACGCCATTCCCCGCGTAATGGGCCGCGTGACCGCGAAGCAAGCCGAGCTTCTCGCGCGGGTGCGTGCGCTTGGCCCGACGTTCGCGGCGCGCGCCGAGCGCTATGATCGCGAAGCCTCCTTTCCCTTCGAGAATTACGCGGATATGCGCGCAGCGGGGCTCCTCGGCCTCTGCGTGCCCGAGGCCTATGGCGGCCTCGGCGCCGATTTCGAGACCTATTGCCTGGTTGCGGCGGAAATGGGCCGCTATTGCGGCGCCACGGCGCTCACCTTCAACATGCATGCCTGCTCGGCCCTGTGGACCGGCCATCTCGCCGACGATCTCGACATGACGGCCGAGGAGCGCGCCGAGCACGAGCGGCACCGCCGGCTTCATTATCGGCGCATCGTGGCCGATGGTGCTGTGTACGCCCAGCCGTTCTCCGAAGGCTCCGCCGCGGCGGCCGGCAAGGCGCCCTTCGGCACCCTCGCCACGGCCGTCGACGGCGGCTGGCGCCTCAACGGCAAGAAGATCTTCGCCTCGCTCTCGGGGGCTGCCGACTATTACGGCGTGCTCTGCACCGAGGACAAGCCGGCCCTCAGCATGCGCGATACCCTCTATCTCGCCGTGCCGGCGACGGCGGAAGGCGTCTCCATCGTCGGTCCCTGGGACCCCCTCGGCATGCGCGCCACCGTCTCGCGCACGCTTCTCCTCAAGGATGTCTTCGTGCCCAACGAGGCGGCCCTTCTGCCGCGCGGCGTCTATTACCAGGCGGCGACGCGCTGGCCGCACATGTTCATGACCCTGGCGCCCAGCTACATGGGCATCGCCCAGGCAGCCTACGATTTCACCATCGCCTATCTGCGCGGCGAGATCGAGGGCGTCGGCGTGAAGCGGCGCATGTATCCGACCAAGCAGATCGCGGTCGCCGAGATGTTCATCAAGCTGCAGCAGACCTGGGCCCTGTTCCGCCAGGCGATCGGCGAAGCGAAGGTGGATCCCGGCAAGGCCGAGCGTCTGCGCGCCTATGCCGCCCAATACACGATCATGGAGAACGCCAACGATATCTGCCGGCTCGCCATCCGCACCTGCGGCGGCCAATCCATGCTGAAATCCCTGCCCCTCGAGCGCCTCTATCGCGACAGCCGCTGCGGCGCGCTGATGCTGCCCTGGACGGCGGAGCTCTGCCTCGATCGCATCGGCCGCGAGGCGCTCTACGAGCCGGGCGAGCGCGACGAGTGAGCGAGGCGGGCGGGGAGGGCCCATGGATATCGCGAACTGGATCGAGCGCTGGGCCGCCTTCCAGCCGGAGAAATTCGCGCTCCGCTTCGAGGGAAGCGCGCTCGGCTACGCCGCCTTCGCCGACCGTATCGCGGCGGTCGCGCGCATGCTCAAAAGCGAGCTCGGCATCGGCCGCGGCGATCGCATCGCCTTCCTCGGCTATAACAGCCCCGAGTTTCTCGCCCTCCTCTTTGCCTGCGCGCGGCTCGGCGCCATGCTGGTGCCGCTCAACTGGCGCCTCGCCGCACCCGAGCATCGCTATATCCTGAGCGATGCCGCTGCGGCCGCCCTCTTCGTCGAGCCCGAGCTCGTCGACCACGCCGAGCAGCTGCGCGCGGCCCTGCCCGATTGCCGCTTCGTCGGATTGGGCACGGCGAAGGCGGACTGGCTTGCCTATGACGCGCTGATCGGCGAAGCCGGCGGCGATGGCCGCAATCCCCATGTCGGTCTCGAGACGCCGCTCCTCATCGTCTACACCGCGGGCACGACGGGGCGGCCCAAGGGCGCCGTGCTGACCCAGAGCGCCCTCACCTGGAATGCGGTGAACGCTACGGCGATGCACGACCTGACGAGCCGCGACGCGGTCCTCACGACGCTTCCCCTGTTCCACGTCGGCGGGCTCAACATCCAGACCCTGCCGGCGCTCCACGCCGGCGCCGCCGTCATCCTACACCGCCGCTTCGAGCTCGAGCTTGCGATGCGCGCCATCGCGGAGGATCGGCCAAGCCTCACCGTGCTGGTGCCGGCGCAGCTCAAGGCCCTCATCGAGCATCCCGGCTGGGTGAGGCTCGATCTCGGCAGCCTGCGCGCCGTCACCACCGGCTCGACCATCGTCCCGCTTCCCCTGATCGAAGCCTGGCATGCGCGCGGCGTGCCCATCATCCAGGTCTATGGCTCGACCGAGACGGCGCCCGTGGCCGTGCACCAGCGCATCGAGGATGCCCGCGCCACTGCAGGCTCGACAGGGAAGCCGGCGCTCCATTGCGAAGCGCGGATCGTGACCCGCGAAGGGCGCGAGGCCGGGCCCGGCGAGCGCGGCGAGATCCTGGTGCGCGGGCCGAACGTGATGTTCGAGTATTGGGGCGATCCCGCCGCGACGGCGGAGGCGCTGCGCGACGGCTGGTTCCACACCGGCGATGTGGGGCATCGCGATGAGCGGGGCAATTTCTATGTCGATGAGCGCAAGAAGGACCTCATCATCTCGGGCAGCGAGAACATCTATCCCGCCGAGATCGAGGCGGTGCTGCAGGAAAGTGCGGCAATCGCCGATGCCGCCGTGGTGGCGCGCCCCCATGAGCGCTGGGGCGAGGTGCCCGTCGCCGTCGTGGTGCCGCGTCCCGGCGCCGAGCTCACCCGCGACGCCGTGCTTGCCCTCTTCGAGGGGCGCCTTGCCCGCTTCAAGCACCCCCACGACGTCCTCTTCGTCGCGGAGCTTCCGCGCAACGCGATGGGGAAAGTGCTCAAATACCGGCTCCGCGAGATCGTCAAAGGATAGATAGCCGCCCCCACCGTGGGCGCGCTCGTCGCGTCCAAGCCGCCGCTCATCATCTGACCGAAATGTGAGGGCCTTTTGCGCACCGAAGCGCATTCAGAAGTGGCCTTGCCTGCTTTCGTCGACTAATCTTTCAGCAGCCCCGTGACGGGGCACAGCCCGTCTTCTCTCGCGTTCCGGGAATTGCCTCTGATGGGGCATTTGGCGATCTCGGTAACATCCCGCGCGGCGCGCCGCGGCGGGAGCAGAGGAGGCGTGACATGAGGCACGATGACGATCGTCGTGACAGCAAGCAGGCTGTAAGCACCGCCCCGGATAGTAATCGTCGGGAGTTCCTCAAAGGCGCGGCCGGTGGTGCCGCGGCGGCCTTGGGAAGCTTCGCTATGCCTGGCATCGCCACGGCCCAGCAGGATGAGCTCCGGCCCCGGAAGATTCCCGCCAAACGCGATCGCCATGTACCGGGGAAGGCCAATCACTGGTATATCCCGGCCTCCGACCAGACGGTGCATTGGGGCTATTTCAGCAAGGGACTCAAGCCCCTGATCGAAATCGACTCCGGGGATTTCGTCACGGTCGAGTGCCTGACCCATCAGGCCTCGGATGATTACGAGCGCATGATCCAGGGCGATCCAGGCGCCGAGAGCGTCTATCACTGGACCAAGGACAAGAAGAACGTCGATCGCCGCGGCGCCGGCCCGCTCGACGCGCCGGTTGGCGCGGGCGGGGGTGCCGGCGTCCATATCCTCACCGGCCCGATCTTCGTGCGCAATGCTGCGCCCGGCGACGTCCTCGAGGTGCGCATTCTCGACATGTATCCGCGCCCATGCGCCAACCCCAAATTCCGGGGCAAGGCGTTCGGAACGAACATCGCCGCCTGGTGGGGTTACCAGTACCACGACCTTCTCGAAGACCCGAAGCCGCGCGAGGTGGTGACGATCTTCGAGCTCGACGCCAGCGGCAAGCGGGACTGGGCGCGGCCCATCTACAATTACCGCTGGATGCCGATGACCGATCCCAGCGGGGTCGCGCACAAAATCTACGATTATCCAGGAATGGTCGTCGATCATAAGAATGTCCACGAGAACCATGGCATTCTCAAGGACGTGCGGATTCCGATCCGGCCGCATTTCGGCGTGATCGGCCTCGCGCCCAAAGAGGCCGACATCGTCAACTCGATCCCGCCGAGCTATACGGGCGGCAACATGGATGATTGGCGGGTCGGCAAGGGCGCGATCATGTACTACCCGGTTTCCGTCGAGGGGGCACTGCTCTCCGCCGGGGACACCCATGCGGCCCAAGGCGACTCCGAGCTTTGCGGCACCGCCATCGAATCCTCATGGACCGGGGTATTTCAGATCGTTCTTCATAAACAGAACCAGCTCGAGCGGACAATTCTCCAGCATGTGCGCTGGCCGCTGCTCGAGACGGCTGACGAATGGGTCATCCACGGCTTCAGCTATCCCGACTACCTTACCGAGCTGGGAGCGAGCGCCCAGGACGAGATCTTCAAGAAATCCTCGGTCGACCTTGCGATGCGCGACGCCTTCCGCAAGCTGCGGCAGTTTCTCATGGAATCCCATCGCCTGAGCGAAGATGAGGCGATCGCGCTGATCTCCGTGGCCGCCGATTTCGGCGTGACGCAGGTCGTGGACGGCAATTGGGGCGTTCACGCCAGCCTCAAGAAGCGGATTTTCGCGGCGGAGACGGTATAAGCTCACAGGGTCGGCGAGGCTAAGCCCGGCGCCTAAGGCAGGGTGGCCGTGGCGAAGTCGGGCCCGCGCGTGCGCGCCGCGGTCATCAGGGCGGCGAGACGCGCCGGCGCTTCCTTTGCCGCCTGCTGCTCGACGAGCCTCTCGACAGGCGGCGGCTTCAACAGCTCCTCGCCGCCTTCGAATACTGAGGCGCGGACATCGTCCCGGCGACCTCGCTCTTGAGCGTCAGCAGCCAATGATGGGGGCCGGCGGGAAGATCCGCCGGGTGAAGCATCGCCCAGCCGAGGAAGATGAGGAGCGCATAGAAGATCACAATGGCGAGTCCAACCGGCCACCGCTTCTCGTCGCTGGACGCCGCCAAGACCTCGTCGGGAATCAGATCATGAGGACCGCGGGGGAGCATAGCGCCCTCCTCCTTGTCGCACCGCTTCCTTAACTTTCCTACGCGCGTCATCCGGCTTGCCTTGCGCGGGAAGGAAGACGGGTGCGAAAATCTTTGACACCGCCTGCGAGCCTAGCACCATGCGGGGGATGGCGGCGTGTCCGAGATCACAGGGGTGTCACGGGACGCCTGCCGCCGAGGAGGTGCGCGCATGCCGCAGGAGAAGGTCGGCGTCGTCGGCGCCGGGATGATGGGAGCCGAGATCGCGCTCGTCTTCGCCATGGCGGGGCACGACGTGCTGCTTGCGGATACCGGCTCCGCCGTGGTCGAGGCGGCGCTTGCCAGGCTCGCCGGCGTCCTCGACAAGGGTGTCGAGCGTCGCTTCTGGACCGCGGATGCCGCCGCCGCGGCGCGCCGGAATCTCAAGCCTGCCACGTCCCTCGCCGCCTATGATGATCGCGACTTGGTGATCGAGGCGGTCTTCGAGGACGCCGCGGTCAAAGGTGCGCTGTTCCGGGAGCTCGACGAGATCTGCCAGCCGAGCTGTGTCTTCGCGAGCAACACCTCGACGATCTCCATTTCGACCTTGGCCGCCAATGTCGCGCCGGCGCGGCGCGGGCGCTTTCTCGGCACCCATTTCTTCTCGCCGGTCTCGCGCATGAAGCTCGTCGAGGTGATGCCCGCTTTCGACACCGACGCGGCGGTCGTTGAGCGGGTGACGGCGCTCTGCCGTGAGATCGGCAAGGTGCCGGTGCGCATCAAGGACGTGCCCGGTTTCGCCGTCAATCGCCTGCTCCACGCCGTCTTCATCGAGGCGGTGCGCCTCGTCGAGGAGGGGGTCGCGACACCCGAGGACATCGACACGGCGTGCCGGCTCGGCCTCGGCCATCCCGTCGGCCCGTTCCAGCTCATGGACCAGGTGACCAACGGGCTCTCGCTCCAGGTGCAGGAGATTCTCCAGGACGCCTACGGCGAGCGCTTTCGTCCGCGCCCGCTCATGAAGCAAATGGTGCGCGCCGGCTTCGACGGCCGCAAAGCCGGCCGCGGCTGGTTCCGATATGAAACAGGCAAGCGTGGGTAAGGAGGATAGGACCCGCGGCGCCTAAGTCGGCGGTGGCGTCATTCCGAGCCGCGCGAAGAAGCGTGCGAGATTGACGACGGCGCGGCCGTGGGTGCCCTCCATGAGGAGGGTATCGTTCCACTTGGCCGTGACCGCGAAGGTGACCTGGCGGCCCGCGACCTCGGTGACCGTGGCCGTCGCCTCGACGACTGCACCCGCCGGTGCCGCGGCGAGATGCCGGACGTTGACGAAGGTGCCGACGGAGCCTTCGCCCGGCTCGAATTGCGGCTCGATGCAGCCATGGGCCGCCAGCTCGAGAAAGCCGATGAGAATTGGCGTCGCGATGACGGTCATACCCTTGTTGCCGAGCGCGTCGGCGGTATGGGCATGCGTGGTCTCGACGCGATAAGTATGGCTCTGGCCGAGGGCGACGGGCTTCATCCGGCCGACCTCGCGCCCTTTAGGCTCTTGCCGCGACGCGCGCGGCGCACCGCCGCCTTGCGCTTCGGCCGCGCGGCCTTGACCAGCTTTCCCTTGCGCACCGTGGCGGCCGGTTTCGCGCGGGTCTCGCGCTCGAGCGCATGGACCGAGGCCCGCACCCCCTTCTCGCGGATGGCGTAGGGCATGCGCCCCTTGTCGAGGGCGGTCTCGATCCGGCGCAGCACGTCGAGATCGTGCTCGTCGCGATAGGGCTTGAGGTCGAGATCGGCGGGCACCTTGGTCAGCCGCTCGTCGCCGATCCGCTTCACATATTTCTGCATGAAGCGGTCGTAATCGTGCCAATTGATGCGGTCGGCACGGATGGCGGCCTGCTCGGCGCGCGTGGCGATCTGATGGGCATGGAGATAATGCAGGCCGAGCTGATCGATGAGCGTCTTCTCCACCTCCTCGTGTAGAATGAGATAGCGATCGACCTCGATCTCGCGGCCGTGAAAGGCGAAGACCTTGGGAAGGTGACGATCGATATAGATCGTCTTGCCGTCGAGGCTGTAGCCGGCGAGATAGGGAATGTCGTGGGCGCGGTCCAGCTTCCGCACGCGACGCAGGATCGCATCGAGGGCGCGATCGAGCATCAGACTCGAGACGTACCATTCCGGCAGCGTCAGCTTTTTGTGGGGTGCGATCGGATGGCAAACGCTCGGCATGGCGTGCTCCTGCCGCTGAAAGAATAGCTGCCAAACGTTACGGTATCCGTCGCCAGGTCACAAGGGCGGCGACAGGGCGGCGGCGAGGCGCCGTAGCGTGACCTGCGGCGCGTCTTTTGTCATCGCCGCTCCCGGCAGGCGGCGAGCATGTCCTCGATGCGGATGAACTTCTCCCGCGGCCGCCCCGCCGTTGCGCGCTTCACCTCCGCGGCGTTGATGCATTGCCACTCGGCGAAGCTCACCGGGTGACAGCCGCGCGCGGCGAGCAGACGGTCGAGGGTGGCAGGGCCCGGCTTGCCGGTCGTCTCGGCGCTGGCGAGATCGGTGGCGATGAGCTCGACCACCGCCGCCGAATCGGCGCGGTTGGTGGGAATCGTGCCCGAGGGCCCGCGCTTGCTCCAGCCCACCGCGTAGACCCCCGGCTCGACGCGCCCCTCGACATTGCGAACGATGCCACGGCGCTCGTCCATGGGCAGGCCGGCGAAGGCCTGGCCGGCATAGCCGATCGCCGTGATCACGGTGGCGACGGGAAGCTCGAAGCTCGCGCCATGCGAGCTCGCGTCGCCGGGCCCGTTCGTGCGTGCAAGGCGCAGACCGTCCACATGGCGCGTGCCGAGCACCGCCTGCGGCGCCGACCAGAAGAGAAAGTGAAGGCGCAGAGGCTTGTCGCCTGGCTTGTTGGCGGCAAAGCGGCGCAGGATCTCGAGGATCTTCTCCTTGGCCTTGACAGTCTCGGGCGGCGCCGCCGCGATGTCCCGCTCCAACGCGTCGCCATCGACGAGGGGCACGCAGCGCGCGAGCTGGCCGAGCTCCGCGAGCTCGACGGGCGTGAAGCTCGCCTGCACCGGTCCGCGGCGGCCGATGAGATAGATGTCCTCGAGCGGCGCCTTGGCGATCACCTCCGCGGCATGGCGGCAGAGATCCGATTTCGCCATCTCCTCGGGCGTCTTGGCGAGGACGCGCACGCAATCGATGGCGACATTGCCGTTGCCGATCACGGCGACCGCCTTGCCTGAAAGGGCGGGGGCGAGGGCGTGGAAGCCGGGGTGGCCGTTATACCAGCCGACGAAGGCCCAGGAGCCGTAGACGCCGGAAAGCTCCTCGCCGGGGATTCCGAGGCGGCGGTCGATCGGGCAGCCGATCGCGACGATCACGGCATCATAAATCCTCTTGAGCTCGTCATAGGCGACGTCGCGCCCGATCTCCACATGGCCGAGGAAGCGGACGCCCTCGCGGCCGGCAATGCGCTCGAAGACGCGCTGCACCGCCTTGGTGCTCTGATGATCGGGAGCGACGCCGCCGCGCACCAGCCCATAGGGTGTCGGCAGGCGGTCGATGATGTCGATGCGGCAGCCCGGCAGCCGGCGCAGCAGCGCGTCCGCCGCGTAGAACCCCGAAGGGCCGCTGCCAATGATGGCGATCGCAGCAGTCACTCTGCGGCCGTCTCTCGTAGCGCGTCGCCGGGCGCGAGCCCGCCGAAGCGATCGTTGAAATAGGACGCTGCCTCCGGAAAGGGACCCTCCGCCGCTTCGGGTATCGCCATCAGGTGGCGCTCGGCGGGCAGAGCGGCGCGGCGATAGATGTTGCGGCAGAGAAGGCGCGCCGCCCGACCCGCCCAGTCGCCCGGCAGCAGCTCCTCCGGAAGTTGCGGATCGCGCAGCAGCACCCGGCGATACTCGTGGATCAGCAGCACGCGGATGAGGAAGCAGGCGGCGGGATCGAGCGTTTCCGCCGGTGTCGCCTCGAGGGCGTGCCAGGCCGGACGGAAGCGGTCGAGGAAGTCGCCGTAATCGCGCGACAGCGCCTCCAGGTCCCAGGCGCGGCGCACGAGATTGCGCAAGGCGGCTTCGCTCGTGATGGCGTCACGCCGCGCGCGCATGGCCACGACGCGATCGACGAGCGCCAAATCCTGCAGCACGTGACGCAAGGCCTCGGGATCGACGCTCGGATGGGCGAACAGTCCCGAAGCGAGCGCGCCGAAGCCGAGCCATGCCAATTCGGTCCTGAGCCGCTCGCGCTCGGCCGGCGTGAGCGTATCGGCCGCCGTCGAGACCAGAAGCCACTCTCCCGTCCATGGGCTGCGGTGGGCGGCGTAGATGCGGCGATGCGCATCCTCGAAGCGGCGCCGGCCGTTTTCCGTGAAGCTGTAATAGCTGCGCCGCCCGAGCTGGCGCGAGACGAGCCAATCCTCGCGGGAGAGGCGCAGCACGGCGGTGCGCACCAGGCGCTCGTTGACGCCGAAGGGCGCCATCAGCGCGATCAGGCTGCCGAGCCAGACGGTGCCGCCATGGGGTGCGATTGCATCCCCGAAAACGGTCACGATCAGGGACTTCGCTTTCGGCGTCGTTTGGCTGAGCAGCTCGCGGGCGATCTCGTCGAGGCGTTTCCCCTTGGACATCCACTCCCTTCCGAGCGCATCCTCATGGACGCATTCATTTTATTCGCAGGGGACTCGGACACAAGACGGTATCATCCCCTCATGCAGGGGCCGCCGGCCCTTGGGTCGGCCGATCGTCAGCCGGTCTCCGGCTCGGCCGGGCCCGCCGCCTTGGCCCGGATAATTTCCTCTTTTTAAAGGAAACTATCCGAGACTGCCGCGGTCTCCTCGGGCCGCCGCCCCTTCCCACTGGAAAAAATCGTGGCGATGGGCTACACGCACGGGGCGCGGAGCGACTCGTCTCTCGGCCTTGGGTGCGCGAGGCGGCGTGTTGAGGGACAAAGGGGCCAGGCCAGGGGCAAGTCATGACGAGAGCCGGTAAGACCGCGTTGATCCTCTCCTTGCTGCTTGCGCTCGCGGCGTGCGCGGCGACGCCCAAGGACCCGGACGATCGCAAGCAGGTCGACGAGACCAACGACCCCGCCGAGCCGGCGAACCGCACGATCTTCGCCGTCAACAAGGCTCTCGACGACAACGTCATGCGGCCGGTCGCCGTCGCCTATCGCGACAACGTCCCCGAAGGCGTGCAGCACGGCGTCCACAATTTCCTCAGCAATCTGAGCGAGCCGGTCATCGGGCTCAACGATGCGCTTCAGGGCAACATGGGTCGCGCCCAGACGGCTTGGCTGCGCTTCGTGATGAACACCGTCTTCGGCGGGGTCGGGCTCTTCGATGTCGCGACCCCGTCGAAGCTGCCCCATCACGATTCCGATTTCGGCCAGACCCTTGGCGTCTGGGGCATCCCCCAGGGGCCGTTCGTCGAGCTGCCGGTCTTCGGCCCCTCGGATGTGCGCGACGCCGTCGGCACCGGCATCAGCTTCGTCGTCGATCCCTTCTTCCTCGCCGGCGGCGCGCCCCTGACCTATGCCTCGATCGGCGTCGGCGGGGGCAACGCCATCGATCAGCGCGCCGCCAATATCGACACCCTCGACGCGATTGAATCGACCTCCGTCGACTACTACGCCACACTGCGCAGCCTGTATCGCCAGCGCCGCGAGGCGCTCGTCGAGGAGGGCAAAAACCCGGATCAGCACCATGGCGGCCGCGTCGACGTGATCCTGCCCCCCGACGAGGTGCCGGACATCCAGCCCGGGAACACGCCCTGAATCTGGACTCGGGGCTGCGCGACCCGGCGCAGCGGCGTGCGCGAGAGACTTCCGCGGCGCGCAAGCATCGGTTAGCCTGGATTGCCGGCCGCCGTGCGGCGGGCGGCGATGCGCGCAAGACACAAGAATGCGCCGGGAAACAGGGAGGTATGCGGAATGATCCAGCCATGGGTGCGACTGATGGCGCGGCTCGGCGGCGGCCTGCTCGTCGCGGGCCTGCTCGCCTTCGGCGGCAACGCCGTCTCGGCGGCGGAGCCGATCAAGATCGGCTCGTTCCTCGCGGTGACGGGCCCGGCGTCCTTCTTGGGCGATCCGGAGAAGAAGACCCTCGAGCTCTATGCGGAGAAGATCAACAAGGAAGGCGGCGTCCTCGGCCGTCAGCTCCAGCTCGTCATCTATGATACCGGCGGCGACGCCAAGCAGGCGGCGACCTTCGCGCGCCGGCTGATCGAGGAGGACAAGGTCGATTTCCTCATCGGCGGCAGCACGACGGGGGACACCATGGCGGCTGTACCCCTCGTCGAGCGCGTCGGCATTCCCTTCATCTCCATGGGCGGCGCCTCGGTCATCGTCGAGCCGGTGAAGAAATGGGTGTTCAAGACACCCCATCCCGACCGCGTCGCCGTCGAGAAAGTCTATGCCGACATGAAGAAGAACGGCCTTGCCAAGGTGGGGCTCATCGCCGGCAATGGCGGCTTCGACAAGTCCTGCATGGCCAATGCGAGCGACCCGAAGCTGCTCGCCCAATACGGCCTCACCATTGTGGCGAGCGAAACCTATAGCGAGGGCGACAAGGACATGACGCCCCAGCTCACCAAGATCAAGAACGCGCCGGGATTGCAGGCGGTGCTGTTCTGCGGCTTCGGCGCGGCCTCGGTGATCGTGACCAAGAACTATCGCCAGCTCGGCATCAAGGCGCAGCTCTATCACAATCACGGCTCGGGCTCGAAGCAGTTCATCGAGGGGGCTGGGGATGCCGCCAACGGCGTGAAGCTGCCGGCGGCGGCCCTCCTCGTCGCGGCGCAACTCCCCGACAGCGATCCCCAGAAGGCGCCCGGCCTCGCCTATACCAAGGCCTACACCGAGCGCTATCACGAGCCGATCGCCACCTTCGGCGGCCATGCCTATGACGCGCTCACCATCCTGGTCAACGCGATCAAGCGCGCGGGCTCGACCGACCGCGCCAAGGTGCGCGATGCGATCGAGAGCACCAAGAACTATATCGGGGTCGACGGCATCTACAATATGACGCCCCAGGACCATTGCGGCCTCGATCTTGCCTCACTCAAGATGATCGAGGTCGAGAACGGCAATTGGAAATACCTCTACTGAACATGCCGAGCAGCTTGCGTTTAGATTGAATCGCAATCGCTACATCGTCATTCCCGCGAATGCGGGAATCCAGCGGGCCTGGACCCCCGCTTTGCGCAGGGGTGACGAGCGGAGCGTTTTGACTTTCGCGAAGCGTGTTCTGACCCATCGGAATGGGAGGACGGCTCAAGGGCTCTTCCGTTCGGGCGGGAGGGCCCTCGCCATCTGAGGGCGCAATCTCGCGGCCGTCGGGGCCGATCGAGGCAGCGCCTCAGGAGAGGGGATCGTGGCCGAGTTTCTGCAATTCGTCTTCTCCGGCGTCACTGTCGGCGCGATCTACGCCCTCGTCGGGCTCGGCTTCGCGATCATCTACAATGCCAGTCAGGTGATCAATTTCGCCCAGGGCGAGTTCGTCATGATCGGCGGGCTCACCACGGCGGTTCTGACGGCCCAGGGCGTGCCGCTGCCGGCCTCCGCCGCCGTCGCGGTCGCCGCCGCCATCCTCGCCGGGCTGGCACTCGAGAAGCTCGCGGTCGAGCAGGCGCGCGGCGCCTCCGTCGTGACGCTCATCATCATCACCATCGGCGCCTCGATCTTCCTGCGTGGGCTGGCGCAGGTGGTGTTCGGGCGGAACTACCATCCGCTGCGTGCCTTCTCCGGCGATCAGCCGATCAATATTGCGGGCGCCACCATCGTGCCCCAGACGCTCTGGGTGCTCGGCTCGACCCTTGTCATCGTGCTGGCGCTCTGGTGGTTCTTCGGCCGCACGCTCATGGGGAAGGCGGTGCTGGCGACCTCCTACAACCGCCTCGCGGCCCAGCTCGTCGGCATCGACACACGCGCGACCTTGCTGCTGAGCTTCGGCCTCTCGGCCGCGCTTGGCGCCCTCGGCGGCATCCTCATCACGCCGATCTCGCTCACCTCCTATGATTCGGGCGTGATGCTCGGGCTCAAGGGCTTCGCCGCCGCCATCCTCGGCGGCATGGGAAGCAGCTTTGGCGCCGTGCTCGGCGGACTCCTCCTCGGCGTCATCGAGGCCCTCGGCGCCGGCTATGTCTCTTCCGCCTACAAGGACGCCATCGCCTTCATCCTCCTCCTCCTCGTGCTCGTCCTGCGGCCCCAGGGGCTCCTCGGCCGCGGCGGCATCGAGCGCGTATGAGCGGGCAGGCGAAGGACGCGCCGACGATGTCGCCGGCACGACACGGCCGTGAGGGCGCTGCCCCCGCCTTCGCGCGCTATCGCGGCTTGGCACTCCTCGTCATCGTCGTTGTGGTGCTGCCCTGGCTGCTCCCCAACGACTTCTTCTTCAACGTGACGATCCTCATCGGCATCAACGCCATCGTCTGCGTCGGACTCAACATTCTCGTCGGCTATGCCGGTCAGATCAGCCTCGGCCATGCCGGCTTCTTCGGCCTCGGCGCCTATGCCTCGGCTATTCTCACCGCGCGCCTCGGCTGGTCGCCCCTCGTCGCGACGCCGATCGGCGCCGTGCTTGTCGGGCTGCTCGCTTTCCTGGTCGCGCGCCCGATCCTTCGCCTCAAGGGGCATTACCTCGCCATGGCGACCCTCGGCATGGGTATCATCATCGCGATCGTGCTGGTGCAGGAGGTGAAGCTCACCGGCGGGCCGGACGGGATGGATGTGCCGCCCCTGCGTCTCTTCGGCGCCGATATCTATAGCGGAAAAATCTGGTACGGCATCGTCGCGGCATTTCTCGTTCTCGCCGTCTGGCTCGCGCTCAATCTCGTCGATTCGCCCTTCGGGCGCGCGCTGCGCGGCCTGCACGGCTCGGAGGTGGCGGCCGCGGCGATGGCCGTCGATACGGCACGTGCCAAGACCCTCGCCTTCGTCATCTCGGCCCTCTTCGCCAGCGTCGCCGGCAGCCTCTATGCCTATTACAGCGGCTTTCTCACGCCGGCCGAGGGGCAGTTCCTGCGCTCGATCCAGTTCGTCACCATGGTCGTGCTCGGCGGCATGGCCTCGACCTATGGCGCCGTCGTGGGTGCGGCCATTCTCACCCTGCTGCCCCAGGCGCTCACGATCTTTCACGATTACGAGCAGATGGTGCTCGGCCTCATCCTCATGCTCACCATGATCTTCATGCCGAAGGGCCTGGTGCCGAGCCTGGCGGCGCTGCTGCGGCGGAGGCGGGAATGAGCCTGCTCCACGTCGAGGGGCTCAGCCGCAGCTTCGGTGGCTTACGCGCCGTCGACGATCTCAGTTTTGCGGTCGAGCCCGGCCGCATCCATTCGGTGATCGGGCCGAACGGCGCGGGCAAGACGACCCTCTTCAACCTCATCACCGGCATCTACCGCCCGACGCGCGGGCGCATCTTCTTCGACGGCGAGGAGGTGACGGGACTGTCGCCCGCGGCGCGGGCGCGACGCGGCATGGCGCGCACCTTCCAGAACCTCCAGGTCTTCTTCAACATGACGGCGCGCGAGAATGTGATGGTCGGCGCGCACCGCCATCTCGACGGGCGCGTGCTGCCGGCGCTGCTGCGCTTCCCGAAGATCGCGCGCGGCGACCGGGCGGCGCGCCGGGCGGCGGCGGAGCTCCTCGATTTCGTCGGCCTCGCCGCCCTCGCCGATGCGCCGGCGGAAGGGCTTCCCTATGGCGCCCTCAAGCGCCTGGAGATCGCCAGGGCACTCGCATCGCGGCCGAAGCTCCTCCTCCTCGACGAGCCGGCGGCGGGGCTCAATGCGGTCGAGACCAAAGCGGTCGACGCGCTCATCCTCCGCATCGCCGCAGAGGGCATCACCGTCCTCCTCGTCGAGCACGACATGAAGCTGGTGATGGGCGTCTCCGATCACGTCCTCGTCCTCAATTACGGCCGCAAGCTCGCCGAGGGGCCCGTCGCGATGGTGCGCGCTGATCCCGCGGTGATCGCCGCCTATCTCGGCGCCGGTGCTGCGAGCGCTGCCCCCGGAGGGCGTGCCTGATGCTGCTCGAGGTCGAGGATCTCGCCAGCCATTACGGTCGCATCCAGGCACTGCGCGGCGTCTCGCTTGCGGTTGCGGAAGGCGAGCTGGTGGCGCTCGTCGGCGCGAACGGTGCCGGCAAGACGACGCTGCTGCGCGTGCTCTCGGGCGTGCAGCCGGCGAGCGCCGGCTCCGTCCGCTTCGACGGGCGCGACATCACGCAGGCACCACCCCATGCGCGGGTCGGGCTCGGCATCGTCCAGGTCCCCGAGGGCCGCCAGGTCTTTGCACCTCTCTCGATCGAGGACAATCTGCGCCTCGGCGCCTATCGGCGGGAGCGGGCAGAGGCGGAGGCGCTGCTCGCCGAGGTCTATAGGCGCTTCCCGGTCCTGGCCGAGCGGCGCGGCCAGCCCGCGGGCCATCTCTCGGGTGGGCAGCAGCAGATGCTGGCGATCGGCCGCGCGCTGATGGCACGGCCGCGCTGCCTTCTCCTCGACGAGCCGAGCATGGGGCTTGCCCCATTGATCGTGGAGGAGATTTTCACCACCATTCGGAGGCTCAAGGAGACGGGAACGACGGTCCTTCTCGTCGAGCAGAACGCCTATGGCGCGCTTGCGATCGCCGACCGCGGCTATGTGATGGAGACGGGCACCCTCGTGCTCGCCGATACGGGGGCGGCGCTGCTCGCCAATGAGCGGGTGAAGACGGCCTATCTCGGGCTGTGAGCGGCGCCGGCGATGCGAGCATCGATGCGCCGCCGAGGAACGGAAGGGAAAGGAGTTCGACCATGGCCAAGACTTTCGCCTCCCAGGGCGACCTCAAGGAGCAGAAGGTCCGCTTCGACAAGCTCGCCGAGGGCGTCTACGCCTATACCGCCGAGGGCGATCCCAATGCCGGCGTGGTGGTGGGCGAGGACGGCGTCATGGTGATCGAGGCTCTCGCCACGCCGTTCCAGGCCAAGCGATTGTTGCGCTGTATCCGCGGCGTCACGGCGAAGCCGGTCAAGTACCTGGTGCTCAGCCACTATCATGCCGTGCGCGTGCTCGGCGCTTCCGCCTACAAGGCGAAGGAGATCATCGCGAGCCGCGGCACCTATGAGCTCATCAAGGAGCGCGGCGCCCAGGACTTCAAGTCCGAGGCTCAGCGCTTCCCGCGGCTCTTCCAGAAGATCGACACGGTCCCCGGCCTGACCTGGCCCACGATCACCTTCGACACGGGGATGACCGTCCATCTCGGCAAGCGCGAGATTCGCGTCATGCATCTCGGCCGCGGTCACACCAAGGGCGACACGGTCGTCTGGCTGCCCAAGGAGAAGGTGCTGTTCTCGGGCGACCTCATCGAGCGGCACGCCGCCCCCTATTGCGGTGACGCCTATCTGACCGAATGGCCCGAGACCCTCGAGAAGGTGCGGGCGCTCGGGGCGCGCAAGGCGGTCCCGGGCCGCGGGCCCGCGCTCAAATCGTCGGCCGAGGTCAATGCCGGGATCGACGGCACCCAGGCCTTCCTGCGCACCCTCGTGGGCGCGGTGCGCGACGGCGCTGCGGCACAGGAGCCGCTCAAGGCGGTGTTCGATCGCACCTATGCGACCTTGCAGCCGAAATACGGCGACTGGGCGATCTTCGAGCACTGCATCCCCTTCAATGTCAGCCGCGCCTATGACGAGATGAGCGGCATCGCCGATCCGCGCATCTGGACCGCGAAGCGCGATCTCGAAATGTGGAAGGCATTGCAGGGCTGAAACCGTCCGCTCTGCGCCGCAAGCGCCGCATCCTCAACACCCGGAGGCTTTATGGCTGGTTTCCCCCTCATCGGCGCCTGCTTCTGCGGCGCCGTCGCCTATCGGCTCGAGACGGCGCCGATGTTCGTCCATTGCTGCCATTGCAGGGATTGCCAGCGCCAGACCGGCAGCGCCTTCGTCATCAACGCGCTGATCGAGGCCGATCGCCTTACGCTCCTGCGCGGCATGCCGGAGCCCGTTGCCATGGCAACCGATAGCGGCCGCCCGCACGAGATCTATCGCTGTCCCGGCTGCAAGACGGCGCTCTGGAGCGATTACGGCCGCCGCCGCGTGATGCTCTTCCTGCGCGTGGGCACCCTCGACGATCCCGCGGCGCTGCCGCCGGACGTGCACATCTTCACCCGCTCGAAGCTGCCCTGGGTCAGCCTGCCGCCTGGCGTTCCGGCCTTCGAGGTCTATTACGAGATGGCCAAGCTCTGGCCGGCCGAGAGCCTCGCGCGCCGCCGCGCGATCTTGGGCGATGGGTGAGGCGGGAAGGGCGTCGCAACGTGCTCCGCCTGCTGTCGACTTATTCGCCGCTCTCGGCTTTCTTCTTGCGGTAATGCTCTCTGATGAGCGGCACAACGGAAGGGTGGGGGTGGTAGGCTAGCCACTTGCCGATATCGCTTACGCGACCGTCTTCCTTCTCGATCGACAGAAAGAAAGCCGCCGGTCCATCGATCTTGCGATCGCGGTTGAAGCTGCCTTCCACGCGCCAGTAGCCGCCCTTGTCAATGGCCAGAAGCGGCCTTTGGCGTGCAATCTCCTTCTCGCCGTAATGTGCTTCGCACAGTACTTCACCGATCTTCACCGCCAGATCGGCATCGAAAACGATATCGCCGCTATCCGTTACGCGGCCGTTGCTTCTCGCGATCAAAACACCGAAGCCCTTGGACCGTCTGGCCTTGACCTCGCCACGACCACTGCTTTCCACGCGCCAATAGCCGTCTTTTTCGACGACGGATAACGGCTTCAAATGCTCGAGCTTGTCCTTCCCGCGCTGCGCTTCGCACAGCACTTCGCCGAGCTTCGCCGCCACATCGGCATTGAACACGACGCCGCCGTGACACGCCTGCACCATCGACAGCATGAATGAGCCGGGACCGGGAGGCACGTCAAAGGGCGGTTGGACCTCGAAGGGGGCTGCGTCTTGTCGGGCATCAGTCGGCTCGCCTGCAATCTCAGGTAGAATATACCAATGAAATCTCAACGAGAAGGCATTTTCGAACAGAACGGCTAAGCCGCGAACCGCCGCCGGTATTCGAGGGGATTGACGCCGAGGCGGCGGAGGAAGGCGCGGCGCATGCGCTCCTCGTCGCCGAAGCCGCAGCGATGGGCGATGCGCTTGACGGGGGCGCGGGTCTCCTCGAGAGCGCGGCGGGCCGCCTCGACGCGCAGCATCTCGACGCGACGCGCCGGCGTGGTGCCCGTCCGCGCTGCATAGACGCGGGCAAAGCTGCGCGGGCTCATGCCGGCGCGGGCGGCGAGGCGCTCGACGCGAAGATCGCCGGTGAGGTTCTCGGCCATCCAGGCATGGAGGGCGGCGAAGCGGCCCTCCGCGTCGGACTCCGCGGCGCGCATCTGCGCATCGAGGGGCGCGCTGAACTGGGCCTGTCCGCCCGGCCGCTTGAGGAAGACGACGAGCCGCCGCGCCACCTCCATGGCGAGACGCCGGCCGAGATCCGCCTCGATGAGCGCCAGCGCGAGGTCGATGCCGGCGGTAACACCCGCCGAGGTCCAGAGCTTGCCCTCGCGGATATAGATGGGATCGGGATCGACGCGCAGCGCGGGATGGCGCGCCTGGAGCCGCGCGGCCGAGCGCCAGTGGGTGGCGACGCGCCGGCCGTCGAGAAGCCCCGTCGCGGCGAGGAGGAAGGCGCCGGTGCAGACCGAGCAGGCCCGCCGCGCCTTCTGCGCTGCGCGCGCGATCCATGCGACGAGGGGGCCGTCCGCCGTCGCCGCATGGACGCCCGGGCCGCCGGCGATGATGAGCGTGTCGATGGGCATCCGGCTGCGGCCGAGATCGGCAAGCCGCGTCGTCATCACGGAGAGCCCCGAGGCGGCGCGCACCAGCCCGCCCCGGCGCGAGGCGACGACGAGGCGATAGGCGGCCGCAGAATTTGTCTCCTCGGCGAGGATGTCGTTCGCCGTGGCGAAGGCCTGGAGCGGCCCCGCCACGTCGAGGAGGAGGGCGTCGTCATAGGCGACGGTGACGACCAGTCGCGCGGGTGGGTTGGTGCGGGTCATCGGGTCTCTTCATGCTTGGCAGAAAACGAGGGGATACTGACATATCTGCCAGCCGCCGTCACGCTTAAGATCGACCCGCTCGGATTCGCGCAAGAGAGGAGGACGCCAATGGCGGAAACTGCGGCGCCGTCGCCGTTCCGGATCGGGCTGCTGCTCTTCCCCGATCTCACCCAGCTCGATCTCACCGGTCCTTACGAGGTCTTCGCCCGCATGCCGGGTGCCGAGGTCCATCTCGTCGCGAGGACGCTCGATCCGGTGCGTTCCGACAAGGGGCTCACGATCCTGCCGACGGCGAGCTTCGCGAGCTGCCCGCGCCCTCTCGATCTCGTCTGCGTTCCCGGCGGTGGGGGGATCAATGCCCTGCTCACGGATCGCGAGACCCTCGCCTTTCTGCGCGAGATCGCCGCCGGCGCGCGCTACGTTACCTCGGTCTGCACCGGCTCCCTGGTGCTGGGTGCGGCTGGCCTACTCCTCGGCGGACGGCGCGCGGCCTGCCACTGGATGTCGCGCGAGCTGCTGCGGGAATTCGGCGCCGAGCCTGTCGCCGAGCGCGTCGTCATCGACGGCGAGCTTATCACCGGCGGAGGTGTGACCGCCGGCATCGACTTCGCCCTCGCTATCGTGGCGGCGGTTGCCGGGCGCGACGCCGCCGAGGCCATCCAGCTCGCCATCGAATACGATCCGGCGCCGCCTTTCGCCGCGGGCTCGCCGGAGCGCGCGCGGCCGGCGATCACCGAGGCCGTCCGCCGCCGCGCCGCCGCGTCCCAGGCCAAGCGCGTCGCGCAGGTCAGCCGCGCCGCAGCGGCGCTGGACGGGATTTGGAGCGGCGACGCCGCGTGACGGTGCCGGTGCTCAGCGCAAGATGAAGGCGGCGGCCGTCAGCACGATCAGGATGACGACGCCGATCGGCAGCGCGCGGCGATAGACCTCGCGCTCGGCGCCGCCGAGGCCGAGCAGCGCCGCCGCCATGGCGACACGCACCGGCGAGAGCAGGGTGAAATCGGCGCCGGCCACGTTCTGGATCGCGGCGATCCAGGAGGGGTCGGCGCCGGCCTGCGCCGCCAGTGCGGTCTGGAGCGGCATCATGATCCCGTTCGAGGCGACATTGCTGCCGGTGAGAAAGCCGGCGACGGCACCGAAGACGGGCGTGGCGGCGAGGGCGAGGGACCCTGCCAGCGCCGACCAGCCGCGCGCCAAGGCGCCCGCGATTCCGGCCGCGGCCATGAGCTGGGCCATCACGATGAAGACCAGGGTGACGGCGGTCGGAATGCGCCCGGCGCGCCAGGTGGCGGTGAGGATGCCGCGCCAGGAAGGGGCCACGCCCATGGCCCAGCCATAGACGAGGGCGACCAGGAGCAGCCAGGCGCCGACGTGGTAAAGCGGTGCGAAGGCGGGCAGGTCGGGCGCCGGCTGGATCGGCAGCACCGTCCGCAGCGCATGGGCGAGGGGCGCGATCAGCCGCGTTGCGACGAGGGCAAGGGTGAGGGCGAGATAGGGTGCGGTCCGGCGCAGGGTCAAGCCCAGCTCGCGCGGCGAGGGGCGGTGGTCGCGCAAGTAGCGAAGCACGAGGAGCGTCCCCGTCGCCGCCAGGCCGGCGATCTCGACCGAGGCGTGGCGATTGATCAGCCAGAGCAGCAGCGCGAGGGCCGCGAGCCAGGCAAGGTCGTCGACAGCCTCGCCCAGACGCGGCGGGCGATGGAAGCGCCGGCAGAGGAGCCAGAAGACGGCGAGATCACCGAGGAGGATGGCGGCCGCGAGGAGGGCGCTGCGCTCGCCCAGCATCGCGAGGGGCATATGAGCGAGGGCGGCGCCCACCACGGTGCTGATGGCAAGCGCGCCCCAAGGCACCAGGATCTGGCTGAAGAGCGCGAAGACCACGGCGGGCACGCCGCCCAATCCCATCCGGCTCAGCAGCGAGACGGCGATGATGGCGCCGACGCCGAATCCCGTCGCCGATTCTGCGAAGGGGGCGGCAAGGAAGCAGGCGGCGAAGAGCTCGCGATGGGAAAAGTCGATGCGTCGCGGCTCGGCGGTTGCGGCGGCCGGCGCGAAGAGCGCGGGCTGCGCCGCCTTGATCACCTGGAAGAAGACGAGCCCGGCGAGGATCACGGCGATGGCCTGCCAGGCGATCCAGGCGCCTCTCAGGCTCTCGACGAGGAGGAAAGCGCCGAAGCCAGCACCCGGCCGCGCCAGCCACACGGCGGGCAGGGTCAATGCCAGGCCAACGATTCCGGCGGTGAGCAGCTTCGCGCGCCCGGAGGCGAGCAGCGCCACGACGGCGGCAAGCGGCAGAAGATAGAGCGCGTCGATCATGGCGTGGGCGGAAGGCTCGCGGATATCGAGAAAAGCGGCACGGGGAGCAGCCGCTTGAGTGCCCGAGGGGGTCCGAGGATAGGCCGCCAGCCTCGGAAGACAAGCATGACATCGGATCAGTTCGGGTCGAATCACAGCAACGTTACCATCATTCCCGCGCGAAGCTTGCCCTGGCTTCACGAAAGCGGGGCGGCGATGGAGGTGTCTCAACCTGCGCTCGTCCCGCTACGGCTCCACGCGCTTCTCGGGATCGGGCAGCGAGATCGAGGGGTCGTGGGCGAGGAGCACCCAGCCGTTCCACGCCCAGGGATCGGGCTCCGCCTTGCGCTCGACGACGCGGACGGGCGCGAGCGCCATCTCGAGGCGCTCGCGCGCGGCGTTCTCGTCGCGCATCGACATCCCGAAGGTGAGGAAGGAGCCGACGTGATAGAGGCGCTGCACCGCCACGGCGCCGATCCAGAGCGGATAGGGCGCGCCCTCGCCATTATCGAGCAGCACGTTGGAGCGCCAGACGCGCAGGATGAGGCGCGTCGGCCGTCCCTTGCCGTCGCTTGCGGGCTCGATGAGGATGAGGCGCGTCGGCCGCCCGTCATGGAGGCGGGGCAGCACGGGGAGATCCTCGGGGTCGGCCTCGGGCGCCAGCCAGGCAAGAGTCGAGGTGAAGGTCCAAGGCGGCGGTGCGACCCAGCCCTTGGCGGCGAGCCGCGCCTCGAGGGCGGAAAGCGTGCCCGCCCATTGCAGGGTGATCGGCTCCTCGAGCCGACCGGCGAGGTCGATGCGCCGCGGCGGCAAGCTCGCCCAGCCCTGCTGCCACCAGGCGACCGCCGGCATATGGCGCAGCTCGAGATGGGCGACGTAGCGGCGCGCCTCGGCATGGTAGCGGTCGGTGACGTGGAAGGTGCCCACGACGAGGAAGGCGAGCCCTGCGAAGGCGAACATGCCGCCGGCGCGCACGGGCTGGGGCCGGTGGCTCAGATAGACGATGCCGAGCCCGGCGATCCAGGCGATGCCGAAGGCAAGGCCGGCGAGCACGTCGGAGACGAGATGGACGCCGAGATAAAGACGCGACACGGTGACGAGCGCGAAGAGCAGGGCGATCGCCATGGTCAGGAGGCCGCGCCCGCGCATGCCGAGCTCGCGGCCGACGAGGAGGGCGAGGAAGCCATAGACGGTGGCGGTCACGGCGGTCTGGCCGAAGGGGAAGCCGCTGGCCGCCGGGCTGCCGATCAGCGGCACGGCCTGGTTTGCCGGAATGGCGAGGCGGGCGGCGGCGATGAAGGCGAGCGTGAAGGCGACGGCGCCGAGCCAATAGCATGTCGCGCGCCAGGCCCGCCGTGCTGCGAGCCAGAGCGCCACGGCGACGACGATCGCGCCGGTGACGACAGGGTCGCCCAGCTCGGTCAGCACCACCATGGTCCGGTCGCCCCACAAGGTGCGGAGGCCCTGGAGGAAGTTGAAGGTGGCCTGATCGGCGCGCAGCAGCGGATCGCCGGCCACCGCCTGGCCGAAGATGGCGGCGAAGGCCCAGGCGGCGCTGACCAGGAGGACGACGAGTAGGAGCAGGCCTTTCGCCTCGTGGTGGCTGGGATCGAGGAGCGAGAGGATTTCCCGGCTCACCCAATTGTCGTGATGCCGCGCCCAGAGCCAGAGGCGCACGGTGCCGCGGCCGAGGAGCGGCAGGCCGCGGCGAATGACGAGGCGCATCACCACCACGATCAGCCACAGCAGGATCAGCAGCACGACGATCAGGCCGAGGAGCCGGCCGCCCACCGCACCCGCGACGGCGAGGGAGGCGCCGGCAATGACGGCGGGCACGATATGGGCGACGGCCCAGGCGACGGCCGAGACGACGTTCACGGTATAGAAGCGCCGCGGCTCCATGTGAAGAATGCCGGCGACGAGGGGAACGACGGCGCGCACCGCCGGGGTGAAGCGGGCGATGAAGATGCTCTTGGCGCCGTGGCGCTCGACGAACTCCTGGCCCTTCTCGAGGAGCTGGGGATAGTGGCTGAGCGGCCAGAGCCGCTTGATCGCCATCCGGTAGCGGAAGCCGAGCCAATAGGAGAACCAGTCGCCGCCGATTGCGCCCAGTATCGCCGAGGCGAGGAGCCAGCCGAGATCGATGGCGCCGCTCGGAACGAAGGCGGCGATGCCGAGGATGATTGTGGTGCCCGGGATGATCGAGCCGAGCACGGGGAGCGATTCCGAGAAGGCGAGCGCGCAGACCAGAAGATAGGCCAGGTGCTCGTTGTCCCTGACCGCATCGACGAGGGATTGGAGGAGATCGCCCATGGAGGCCGTAGTCTACGGATGCGCTGCTCGCCGCGCTAGGCGAGTTCCGCGCTCTCCTGCTTGGCCTTGGCGATCGCGGCGCGGATCACCTCGACGTCGCCGATATGATTGGCGAGGAGGAGGAGAAGCTTGGCGTTGAGCTTGAGGGATTCCGCCTCGGACAAGCCCTCATGCGCCGCGATGAGGAGCGCATAGAGCTCATCGGGAGCCGCGAGATTGAGTGTCTCCTTGAGCGCCGCCATCTCAGGCTCCCACACGGGCGAGTCGGGCGCGCGCGTCGGGGAGCGCGAGGGCGCGGCGGAGGGCGGCGTCGAGCGCTGCCGGGCCAACCGCGCGCCAGCGAGCGGCGACGTGCTGATCCGGGCGGATGAGATAAGCGGTGCCCGGCCGCGCATCGTAGCGGCGCCAGGCGACGCCCTTGGCATCGACGAGGGCGGCCTGCGCCTCCGCGGCGGCGATGGTCAGCAGCCGAACCGCCGGCACGTCGCGCTCGAGGGCCGCGAGCGCCCGCCGCGCCGCCTCGTCCTCGCCGAAGACGAGGAGGGTGAAGCCGTCGCCGAGCTCGTCGAGGAGCCAGGTTTCGGCACCCCCGCGGCGGAGCGGCGCGTCGAGGGCCGCCGCGCCCGGCACGGATGCGGCGAGGAAATCGTCGCAATCGGGGGTATTGAGCGGCGAGTCGCGGAGCACCGTCGGCGTCGAGAGGCGGCCGCTGTTCACGAAGGCGCGCGCGAAGGGCACGGTCTCGGCGAGCTCAAGCACGGCGTCGCGGAAGGCGGTCGCCGCAGCGCCCTTGGCCGACATGAAGCTGATGGTGCCGTCGCAGATGCGCTGGTTCTCGCGCTGGGCGTAGACGCGCTCGGCGTCATAGGAATCGAGGAGCGTCTCGGGGGCGACCCCGGCGAGCACGAGCGCAAGCTTCCAGGCGAGGTTGTCGGCGTCCTGGATGCCGCTATTGCCGCCGCGCGCGCCGAAGGGGGAGACCTGATGCGCCGCGTCGCCGACGAAGATGATGCGGCCGTGGCGGAAGCGCTCGAGCATGCGGCACTGGAAGCGATAGACGCTCACCCATTCGAGCTCGAAGGGCCGCTCGGGGCCGAGCATGGCGGCAAGGCGCGGGATGACCCGCTCGGGCTTCTTCTCCTCGTCCGGGTCGACGTCGGGGCCGAGCTGGAGATCAATGCGCCAGATGTCGTCGGCCTGGCGATGCAGCAAGGCCGAGGGGCCGCTGTGGAAGGGCGGGGCGAACCAGAACCAGCGCTCGGTCGGGAAATCGGCCTTCATCCGCACATCCGAGATGAGGAAGCGGTCCTCGAAGGTGCGGCCCTCGAAGCCGAGGCCGAGGCAATGGCGGATGGTGCTGCGGGCGCCGTCGGCGGCGATGACGTAGTCGGCGGCGAGGCGATAGGGCCCGTCGGGCGTCGTCACCTCGAGCACGACGCAATCATCGCGCTGCTCGACGCCGCCAACTGCGTGCTTCCAGCGGATCTCGACGAGGGGAAGCTCGGCGCAGCGCGCGACCAGCGCCGCCTCGACATAGTATTGCTGCAGGTTGATGAAGGCCGGGTATTTGTGATCGGGCTCGGGCAGCAGGTTGAAGCTGTAGACGGCCTTGTCCTTATGGAAGACGCGGCCGCGGTTCCAGGTGATGCCCTTCGCCATCAGCGGCGCGGCGCAGCCGAGACGGTCGAAGATCTCGAGGGTGCGCTTCGCCCAGCAGATGGCGCGGCTGCCGACGCTCACCGTGTCGTCGTCGTCGAGCACCACCACGGGAACGCCGCGCTGGGCGAGGTCGATGGCCGCGGCGAGCCCGACCGGCCCGGCCCCGACGATCGCCACCTTATGGCGCCGGCCCGGCCGCTCCCGGGCCGGGCGATAGGGATAGACCGGATAATCGTAGCTGGGCGTGGTCTCGCGGGCGGGCATGTCTCCTCTCGTCTTTTCCCGCGATTATATACCGAGTGGTCGCCTTTGCGCAGGACGGGCTGCGAGCGGGCTCGCCCGGCGGCGCCGCGGCTTTCATGCTAGAATCGGCGCAAGGAAGGCGGCTTTGCCGAAGGTTGAGCGAGGGAGGGTGTCGCCCATGAGCATCTTGGAATCCGCCGGCGGATGGTCCGTGCCCGACGCGGCTTCGCCGATGGCGCCGCGCCCGCCGCTCATGGCGAGCCCCGAGCGCCTGCTCGTGCTGATCGCCGGGCTCCTCATGTCGCTGCTCGTCGGCTATATCGACCTCGCCACCGATGAGCTGCAGCTTACGGTCGTCTATGTCGCCATCGTGAGCCTTGCGACCTGGGCGAGCCGCCGCAGCTGGGGCCTGGCCTTCTCCGCCATCGAGCTCGTCATCATCGCCGCCGCCAATGTCCCCGAGGCGCACACCCTCCGCAATTTCGCCTTCTACGCCATCGATATCTTCGGCAATGCCCTTGTCTTTGCCTTCTGCGTCATCGCCACCGACCAGATGCGCCTGCGGCTCGAGGAGGCCCGCATGCAGAAGGCCAATCTCTCGCGCTATCTGCCAGCGAAGGTGGCGGATCTCCTTGCCCAGGAGGGCCTGCGCGCGGTGCGGCCGGGGCGGCATCCCGCCGTGGCGATGTTCATCGACATCCGCGGCTTCACCGCCCGCACCCATGACCTCAATCCCGAGCTGGTGTTCGATTTCTTGCGCAGCTTCCGCCATGTCGTCGCCGATATCGTGGCGGTCCATGGCGGCGTCGTCGACAAGTTCATCGGCGACGGCATGCTGGTCGTCTTTGGTGTCCCCAAGCCGACGCCGAGCGACGCCGCCCGCGCGCTCGGCTGCGGGCTCGCGCTCTTGAGCGGCCTCGCCGCCTGGAATGCGAGCCGGGTCGCGCGCGGCGAGTTCGAGGTCGAGATCAGCATCGGCGTGCATTACGGCGAGGTCGTCGCCGGAGCCCTCGGCGATGAGAGCCGCCTCGAGTACACCGTGCTCGGCGACACGGTGAACCTCGCCTCGCGCATCGAGGGCCTGACGCGAGAGCTGGGGATTCCGCTCCTCGTCTCCGCCGCGGCGCTCGAAGCCGCGGAGGCCGCCGGCTTCCCCGGCGCCGATTGGAAGCGGATAACGGTGCCCGGGGTGAAGGGAGTGCCCGAGCCTCTGGTCCTCGCCCATCCCGGGCGATACCGGGCGGCGCCGGGGTCGTCCTGACGCCCGAGGCCGCGCCGTCGTCATCTTAACCATTGCAATCGGCGCGCGACGGCCCGCGGCAAGGGCGGCCCGCCGCTTGTTCGCACCCGGTTTCGATGGCATGCTGGACGGGACGTGCGTCGAACGAACAACCGGCCCGACCGGGCCGCAAAGAAACACAGGGACGGAGGACGCTAATGGCAGCCACGACGACGATGACGGCGGCAGCGCTGAGCGATGTCGAGAAGAGCCGGCAGCTGCGGCGCGCGGTGGTCGCAAGCACGATCGGCACCACCATCGAATGGTATGATTTCTTCATTTACGGCACGGTGACCGGGCTCGTTTTTGCCAAGCTCTATTTCCCCAAATCCGATCCGCTGGTGGGAACGCTGGAGGCGTTCCTGGTCTATGCCATCGGCTTCGTGGCGCGGCCGGTGGGGGCGGCCATCTTCGGCCATTACGGCGACCGCCTCGGCCGCAAGTCGATGCTGATCGCCTCGCTCCTCACCATGGGGATCGCCACCTTCCTCGTCGCCCTCGTTCCCACCTACAACTCGATCGGCATCTGGGGGGCCATCATCCTCACGATCCTGCGCTTCATCCAGGGCGTCGGCGTGGGCGGCGAATGGGGCGGCTCGGTGCTGCTCTCGATGGAATGGAGCAAGCACAGCGGGCAGCGGGGCTTCATCGCCTCCTGGCCGCAATTCGGCGTGCCTTGCGGGCTCTTCATCGCCAATCTCGCGATCCTCGCCTTCAGCGCCATCTCGGGCGACCAGTTCATCACCTGGGGCTGGCGCATCCCCTTCCTCCTCAGCATCATCCTGGTCGGCATCGGCCTCTATATCCGCCTCGGCATCCTCGAGACGCCGATCTTCACGCGCCTCGTCGCCGAGAACAAGATCGAGAGCGCGCCGACGCTGGAGGTGCTGAAGAAGCAGCCCAAGGAAGTCCTGCTCTCCGCCTTCCTGCGCATGGCCGAGCAGGCGCCTTTCTACATCTTCACGGCCTTTGTCTTCGCCTATGGCGTGAATACCCTCAAGATGTCGCGGGATTTCCTGCTCATCGCCGTGCTCACGGCCTCGGTGCTCTCCTTCTTCACGGTGCCGTTCTCGGGCTATCTCTCCGACCGCATCGGCCGCAAGAAGATGTACCTCCTCGGCGCGGTGACCCTCGGCATCTTCGGCTTCATCTATTTCGCCATGCTCAACACCGGCTCGCCCGCGGTCATCTTCCTCGCGATCGTGCTCTCGCTCGTGCCCCACGACATGATGTACGGCCCGCAGGCGGCCCTCATCGCCGAGAGCTTCACCGGGCGGTTGCGCTATAGCGGCGCCTCTCTTGGGTATCAACTTGCGTCGGTCATCGCCGGCGGGCCGGCGCCGATGATCGCGGCCGCTCTCTTCGCCTCATACAAGTCGGGCTACGCGATCGCTGGCTATATGGCGGTCTGCGCCATCATCAGCGTGATCGCCACCCTGATGATGCGGGACTACACCAATAAGGACATCGACAAGGAGTACGAGCACACGCTGTAGCGCTCGTTCCCGCAAGATCACGGCGACGGCCGGCGCCTCCGCGCGCCGGCCGTTTGCTTCCGGGGCGCTATTGACGGTTGCCGCGCACCGAGGCCGGATGGCCCGGCAGCTTGAGTGTCTTGCCCGTATTCGTCACCTTGAGCCCGTCCACCTTCAGGATCGACAAGTTCTGATCAAGGTAATTGCCGACATAAAGGACCTTGCCGTCCGGGCTGAAGGCGGCGCCCTCGGCGAGGCCGCGCACGGCGACATCCCCGATGCGGCGAACCTTGCGCCCATCGACCCGAAGCACGCTCACCGTCGCGTTGCGGTGGTGGTACCAGGCGTTCTTGGGCCCGGCGCCGCTGCCGTTGAGGTTGACCGTCACGGCGAGCCGGCCATTCGGGCTGAAGACGAGGCCCTCGGGGGCGTCGCCTACGGCAACGTAGTCGATGACGCGGGGCGGATTCGCCTTCATGTCGATGACCGCCACGGAATCGGCGCCGCCGTCGGAGGCGCCGCCATTGCCCTGGTTGCCGGCAAGCGCGATGTCGCCCCTGGGCGAGATCTGCACGTTGTAGGGCCATACGCCGACGGTGAAATCATATTTGCCGTAGGTGACCTTGCTGCCGTCGATATCGAGCACGGCGATCTTGTTGACGGCATATTTAGCGGCAAGGGCCCTCTTGCCGTCGGGGCTGATCGAGACGGCGGAAACCGAATCGCCCATCGCGACCGTGTCGACGACCTTGACCTCCTTGCCCGAGATCGTCAGCACGCTAATGGAATTGTCGGCGCGGTTCGTCACCAGGGCGAGATCGCCCTTCGGACTGATCGCCAGGCCGGAGGGCTGCCGGCCGACCTTGACCGTCGCGATGAGGGCCGGCGGTTTGGTTGTCAGATCGATCACGAAGAGGTCGGTCGCCGGCACGGATTTGAGCGCGCCGTTCTCGCTCTCGACGTCGAGGGAGTTGGCGAGGAGCGCCAGCTTGCCGTCCGGAGTGATCTGCAGATTGACGGGCGGCCCCACCACCGAGTTCTCGAGCTTCAAGTTGGCGACGATGCGCGGCGCCAGAGGCGAGCGAATGTCGATGATCGAGAGGGTGTCCTTGCCCGCGGGGCTGAGCACCCCCTTGCCGGCGTCGTCCCAGAGCAGCTTCTCGTCATTGCCGACGATGATGTGCTGAGCGGCGGCCGGAACCGCCATCCCCGCCGCGAGCCAGAGGACGACAACTGCGCCGAAAGACATGAGCTTGTGGCTACGAGCCATGATGCGGGCCTCCCCTCCCTCGTTGCCGCCCGGAAGCGCCGCTTGAAGCCTCGGTCGCGCGTGCTCGCCGGGCGCCGATCCTTGTCGTGCTAATTTAGCAGGGACGGCGCCGGCGGGCGAATCCGCGGTGGCTCCCGCGCGGTCAATTGGCCGTGAGCCGACATCGGCGCTCCGCCGCGACAGAAGATCATTGACAAGTGGCCGGGTAAGGAGTAGCCCGATTCTCCATGAATCGGCGGTCGTTTATCCGGCATTTTTCGAGCGCCGTCTTAGCATCGTCCCTGCCGCTGACGATGGCGTCGCGGCGGGCCTTGGCGCAGCAGGCGATTCCGTTGCCCCTGCCGCCGCCGCCCCGGCTCGGGGCGCGGCATACCATCGTCATCGATCCCGGCCATGGCGGCGTCGATCCCGGCGCCATCGGCGTTTCCGGGACCGAGGAGAAGCATGTCGTGCTGGCGATCGCCGAGGAGCTGCGCGGCGAGCTTCGGCGCCTGAGCGGGGCGAATGTGCGGCTGACGCGCGACAAGGACATCTTCCTGCCTCTCGAGGACCGGGTGGCGATCGCGCAGTCGCTGAAGGCGGATCTCTTCGTCTCGATTCACGCCGATTCCGCCCCCGAGCCGACAGCGCGCGGGCTTTCGGTCTATACGCTCTCCACCGTGGCGTCGGATCGCCTTGCGGCGGCGCTGGCGACCCGCGAGAACCGGGTCGACGAGATCTACGGCCTCAACCTCGCCCATATGGACCACAACGTCGCCTCCATCCTCGTCGACTTGGCGCGCCGCGAGACGCGCAACCAGTCGCTCACGGTGCAGCATCGCCTCGTCGACGATCTCGAGGGCAAGACCCGCCTTCTCGAAAATCCGGCACGCGCGGCCAATTTCGTGGTGCTGCGCTCCCCCGAGGTGCCGGCCGTGCTGATCGAGACGGGCTTCCTCTCCAATCCCCAGGACGAGGCCTTGCTGCGCACCCAAGGCTATCGCAGCCGCCTCGCCGCCTTGCTCGCCCGCGCTCTCGCGGATTCCTTCGCCCACGCCATCGGAACCTGAGCCGCTCTCGGCGGTTTCGTTCCCGTCACGTCCTGCACAAAGCCGCCACAATTGCCTTCCGGCGCGGTGGCTTCCGACGCGGCCATCCGACGCGTTGGCGGCGTAAGCATTGTTTTAACGAAGCAATTCTAGGCTCTCACGGATTGTTTCGTTTTGTTGCAATTGTGGCTTGATTAAGGCAGCCGAATCGGCCATGGTTACTTTAACCATAACCGGCCCCAAGCCGGACAGCTTTAAACATCGCAGCTTGTGGGGGTAGCATGACGTGGTGGCAACACGCCAAGCTTGTCGTTTCGTTTTTTGCCTTCATGCTCCTGATCTCCGGCCCGGCCTGGGCCATCCAATGCGTTCCTTACGCGCGGCACATTTCCGGTATCGATCTCTACGGCAACGCCTGGACCTGGTGGTACGCCGCCGACGGCCAATATGGACGGGGGCACCGCCCGGTGGTCGGCTCGGCGCTCGTCTTCAAGAAGCAGAAGCACATGCCCGACGGCCATGTGGCGATCGTCACCAAGGTCTATGGGCCGCGGGAGATCGCGGTGGATCACGCCAATTGGGCGCCGAAGCACGGGCCTAAGGGGTGGGTGCAGCGCAACGCCCGGGTGATCGACGTCTCGCCCAATAACGATTGGAGCGAAGTGCGGGTCTGGTATCCGCCGATCCACGATTTCGGCAGCAAGGCCTATCCGGTCTACGGCTTCATCTACCGGGATGGCGCGCCGAGCGAGGCCGGCCATGCGCGCTCGCTGAAGGCCGATTCAGCAAGCTGAGTCCAACGCCGGGGCGGCGAAGCGTCGCCTGCCCCGGCGAGCTTGCGCTCGATCCGATCTTGCGGCAGGAGCCGGTGCGCCGAAAGGCGTCAACGGAGGGACTCGTAAGTCAGCCGTAAGAATTTTTGCTCGCTGCGGTTGGGAGCCGTTGTCGGCCGAGCGATGGCTGCGCCGGCGGAACCTCTTTTATCGGGTTCCGTTATGGTGCCATGACGGTTGAGAAATTTCCCTTGCCGCGCCGACATATACCGCATCACGACCGCGATGATGGGCGGATGCTCGACGAGATGCTCGGGTCGATGGAAAGCGTTCTCGGCGATCGCATCGACGGGCTGTCGAAGTGGCTCACCAGGACGGCACCCCATTGCCAGCGGGAGCAAGCGCATCTGAGCGCTGGAAGCCTCGAGCGCGCCTATTGGCATTACGGCTATCTCGTAGCGCTTCGCGACGTGCAGGATTTCGTCATTCGCAAGCGATATATGCTGGGTTGAGGAGACCCTGATCGCGCTCCCTCTCGCTCCGCGATCCGCGGCTTGAAGGGCATCGGCGCGCAATCAGGCCGCGCGATAGACGATGGTGACCCGGCGCAGCAGCGCGATATCAATCTCGCGCTCCACCTCCGCCTGAAGGGCCGCGAGGCTCGCGCAATCCCTCCCCACCAGGCAGATGGTGCCGCTGATGCACGCGGCCTCGACGGGCGCCGTGGCGGTCTCGGCCTCTGCGGTCAGCCGCACCTCGATCGCGGCGAGGGGCGTCGCCAGCCGCGCCGCGCACCGGCGATAGGATTCAACCAAGCCCTCGGTCACCACATGGAGGGGCGGGCCGGCCGCCGGGATCGGGGTGGAGCGCGTCTCGGGCAAAGCGATCCTGACTGCGACCGAGGTCGTCCTCGGCGCAGCAGATGACTCCGGAACTGGCGAGAGGGGGGCGCTTTCGCCCATGGCAATCTCCTGGCCTTAGGGGCCCACGGAGATCGCTCCGTGGCGCTTTAGCGAGGGGTGACGCGGCGCAAGCTGCCCTTCAAATTCCCGCGGATCCGTTGCGGTGGATCGAGCCGTGGCGCGGGACGTTAGAGCGCCGCCTCGCGCCTGTCAAACGGCACGTCCTCGGGAAGCCGCAATCCGGGCCTCTTGACCGGGATCAAGCGGGATCCAAACGCCGCCGCCCTGAAATCGCCATAGAGAGCGCCGATATCTGAAGGGGGTGTCGTCCGGACGCTCATGGAATGCTGGAGGCGATTCATGACCCTGAAGAAAATTGCCCTGCTATCGCTGTCGGTCGCGCTCTTGAGCGCGCCCGCTTTGGCGCAGTCGCTGGCGCCCGAGGCGCAAACGCAGAATGGCGTCACCTTCATGAGCGGCGGCATCGGCGAGGAAGGGCTCGATTCGATCCGCGCCGCCGAGCACGACTATAATCTGCGGCTCCTCTTCGCGGTCCAGGGCTCCGGCTTCTATCTCTCGGACGTGAAGGTGCAGATCATCGACGCCAAGGGCACCACCCTCGTCGACACGGTCTCTCAGGGCCCCTATTTCCTCGCCAAGCTGAAGCCGGGCCGCTACAAGGTCGTGGCGACGAGCAACGGCACGGCGATGACCCGCACCATCGAGGTGCCGGCGAGCGGTCGCGCCGCCCAATCCTTCTATTGGCCGTCGGGCGGATAAGGCCTCTCCGATCAGAGCAACGGCGCGATCGTCTCGCGGGTCGCCGCCGAGGGCACGACGGGGACGATCTCGAACTCGACGAGATCGCCCCAGAACGCGACCCATTGCTGGAGGAGCCGCGCGTCCTCGCATTCCATGAGCTGGAAGCAGCGATCGAAATTCGCCTCGATCCAACTGTCGACGTAGTTGAGCCCCGCGGGCGCGCCGCGGCCCGCTTCGCGGAAGCGGCGATAGACCGCCTTGGCGTCACGGTTCTTGAAGCGCTCGATCACCATGAAGAGCATGCACCCCTCCCTTGCTGCCGGCGCGAGAGTAGCAGAGGCGGCGAAAGCTGTTGAGGCGCTCCGGCGATTACCGCGATAATCATCGCGAATGGAGGAGGGAGTCATGCGGGAGCCCAGCATCACCCGAGAGGCCTTCGCAGCGCTGACGCGCGAGGCCGGCCTCGCGCTCACGCCCGAGCAGGCGGACGAGATCTATCCGCTCTACGCCCATCTCGAGGCGATGCGGGCGCAAGTGCGGGGCGAGAGGCCGCGCGCGCCTGCGCTCGAGCCGGCCCTGATCTTTGCGCCCACGACGCCGCAAGCGGCGCGCTGAGGCGGCCATGGATGCGATCCCCAGCATCGCCGAGGCGGCGGCCCTCATCGCCGCACGCAAGCTCTCTCCCGTCGAGCTCACCGAGGCCTGCCTCGCACGCGTCGCGCGCCATGACGGCACGATCAACGCCTTCATTCGCCTGACCGCCGAGCGCGCCCGCGCCGAGGCCAAGGCCGCCGAGGCCGCGATCATGGCCGGCAAGACGCGGGGGCGCCTCCACGGCATCCCCGTCGCCCATAAGGACATCTATTGCACCGCGGGCCTCGCCACCACGGCCCATTCCAAGGTGCTGATCGATCACGTGCCCACCGCGGACGCCACCGTGGTGCGTCGCCTCGCCGAGGCCGGCACGGTGATGCTGGGCAAGCTCGCGACCCATGAGTTCGCCTGGGGCAGCCCGTCGTTCGATCTGCCCTGGCCGCCGGCGCGCAATCCCTGGGACCCGGCGCGCTTCACCGGCGGCTCGTCGAGCGGCACCGCGGCCGCCGTCGCTGCCGGCTTCATCCTCGGCGGTCCGGGCTCCGACACCGGCGGCTCCATTCGCGGTCCCGCGCATTATTGCGGCATCGCCGGCCACAAGCCGACTTATGGCCTGGTGCCGCGCACGGGCATCCTGCCGCTCGCCTATTCCCTCGATCATGCCGGGCCGCTGGCCTGGACGGTCGAGGATTGCGCGATCCTGCTCCAGGCGATGGCGGGGCACGATCCGGCGGACCCGGCGAGCGCCGCGGTGCCAATCCCCGATTTCCACGCCGGGCTCCAAGGCGGGCTCAAGGGGCTGCGCATCGGCCTCGTGCGTCACTTCCACGAGCGCGACAACCCGGTGAGCGCCGAGGTCGCAGGCGCTCTCGAGGCGGCGATGGCCGTCTTCGCCGAGCTCGGCGCCGAGACGCGCGATGTGGTGCTCCCGCCGCTTGCGGATTTTCATGCCTGCGGCATGCTGATCCTGATGGCCGAGGCCTATGCGGCGCACGAGCCGTGGCTCAAGACGCGGCCGCAGGATTACGGTGCTGCGGTGCGCGGTCGCCTCTATCTTTCCGCCCTGATCAGCGCCGCCGATTACATCCAGGCCCAGCGTCGCCGTCGCGAGCTCTGCGCCCAAGTCGCCGCGGCGATGGGCGAGGTCGATCTCCTCGTCGCCGCGGTGATGCCGACGGCCGCCCCCTTGATCGAGAGCGTCGGCAAGTTCGCCTCCTTCGAGCAGCCCTCCTTCACCTATCCCTTCAACGTCACCGGCATGCCAGCCCTGGCCCTGCGCTGCGGCTTCACGGCGACCGGGCTGCCCCTCGGCATGCAGATCGCCGGCCGTCCCTTCACGGACGCGCTCGTCCTTCGCGCCGGCCACAGTTACGAGAAGGCGACGGGCTGGGCCTCCCGCCGCCCGAGGCTTGCATCGCTCACCGATGCCGGCGCCACCAGCGGCGCGCAAGCAGCCAGGTGACAATCCCGGCGGCGAGGAGGGCGAGCCAGAGCGGCCAGCCGATCGTCTCGATGCGGTCGCCGAGCACGGCCATCAGGATGGTGAGGGGCAGGATGCCGAGGCCCGTCGACCAGATGAAGGCCCACCACGACACGCGGGTAAGCCCGGCGGCGTAATTGATCAGGTTGAAGGCGATGACGGGGACGAGCCGGGCGACGAAGATCAGCCCGGCGCCGTAGTGGCGCGTCCATTCGTCGAGCCTCTGCCGTTGCGTCGCCGGGAGCATGAGGGCGACGAAGGGTCGCCCGAGCAGGCGCGTGAGCCCGAAGGCGACGAGGGCGCCCAGCATGGCGCCGGTCCAGGTGACGGCACTGCCCCAGAGCGGCCCGTAGAGCATGCCGTTGGCGAGGGCCACGACCTCGGCGGGGAAGGGGAGGAAGGAATGCGCCACCATCAGGCCGATCGAGACGAGGACCCCCCAGGCGCCGAGGGCTCTCACCCGCGCTTCGACGGCGGCCACGGAGAGATCGCCGAGCCAGGCGAGCTTGAGGGCGAGATAGGCGATCCCCAATCCGAGCAGAGCGAGAAGGGCAAGGCTGCCGAGGAGCCGCAGCGCGGTGCCGCTCGGATGGTCGCCGCCGGCGGTCATGCTTGCGCGTCGCCGCGGGCCCGGGCGCTCGCTCACGCCACGGCGCCGCGAGCGCTCTGCATCACGCGCTTGGCGCTCGCCGAGCGGGCCAGCGCGATCATGCTCGATTGCCAGGCGCGGCGGAGCATGGCGGCCTCGCTCAGCCCTTCGGCCGAAGGTCGATGATGCGCTTGGCCTTGCCCAGGGAGCGCTCGACGGTGTTGACGGGAACCACCTTCACGGCGGCCGTGACCCCGGCATAGGCCTTGATCTTGCGCTCGAGGGCGCGCGCGGCGGCCTCGCCCTGCGCCGGCGGCAGGCCCATCGCACCCTCGACGACGACGGTCAGGCTGTCGAGCCGGCCCTCGCGGCGGACCTCGAGGACGTAATGGGGCGAGAGGCGGTCATCCTTCAGGATGAGCTCCTCGATCTGCGTCGGGAAGAGGTTGACGCCGCGAATGATCAGCATGTCGTCGGAGCGCCCGGTGATGCGGGTGAAGCGGCGGAAGCTGCGCGCCGTCGGCGGCGCCAAGCGCGTCAGGTCGCGGGTGCGGTAGCGGATGACGGGCAGCGCCTCCTTCGTCAGCGTGGTGAAGACGAGCTCGCCGAACTCGCCGTCGGGGAGCGGCCGGCCGGTGTCCGGATCGACGATCTCGGGATAGAAGTGATCCTCCCAGATGGTGGGGCCGTCCTTGCTCTCCACGCATTCATTGGCAACACCCGGCCCCATCACCTCCGAGAGGCCGTAGATGTCGACGGCATCCATATCGAAGCGCGCCTCGATCTCGCGGCGCATCGCCTCGGTCCACGGCTCCGCGCCGTGGATGCCGATGCGGAGCGAGCAGTTGCGCGCGTCGAGCCCCTGGCGCGCGAACTCGTCGGCGATGGCGAGCATATAGCTCGGCGTCACCATGATGATGTCGGGATGGAAGTCGCGGATGAGCTGCACCTGCCGCTCGGTCATGCCACCCGACATCGGAACGACGGTGCAGCCGAGGCGCTCGGCGCCGTAATGGGCGCCGAGCCCGCCGGTAAAGAGGCCGTAGCCATAGGAGACGTGCACGATATCGCCGGGCCGCCCGCCCGAGGCGCGGATCGAGCGGGCCATGAGATCGGCCCAAATCTCGACGTCCTTCTGCGTATAGCCGACGACCGTCGGCTTTCCCGTGGTGCCCGAGGAGGCATGGATGCGCACAACGCGCTCGCGCGGCACCGCGAACATGCCGAAGGGATAATTGCGCCGCAGGTCCTCCTTGGTGGTGAAGGGAAACTTGGCGAGGTCCTCGAGATGCTTGAAATCGTCGGGATGCACGCCGGCCGCATCGAAGGCCCGCTTGTAGTGAGGAACTTTGGTATAGGCCTCGGCGAGCACATGCTTGAGCCGCTTCGTCTGCAGCGCCGCGATCTCGTCGCGACTCGCCGTCTCGATCGGCTCCAGCCCCCGCGCATCGCCGGATTTCGTCGTCATCGCGCCGTCCTCCCTTCGTCTCGCCTCCGCAAATCCCGTCGCACTTGCCGCGCCGGTGCCGCGGTTGCATTTGTGTCGTTGCGTCGTCGCCCGGCGCTATCTTTGCCGCATCGCGCCGGCGGGCAACGCAATCTTGTCACAACCTTGTGTTTGGACAAGCTGCGCCGCGCCTCGCTATCATCATCCTATCCAAAAGACGAAGACTCCGCTCCTTTCGAGAGCGATGAGCGAGATGCGCCGCTAGCGGAGCGCAAAGCACGCGGCGGGCCTCGGCACCATTGAGGTCGGCCGGCTTTCCGGCGTGGAGCGCCGGATGAATCCCCCGAAGGAAAGCCGAGGTGCCGCATGTCGCGATCCCGCCGTCACCTGCTTTTTACCGCCGCGGTTGCCGCCTTGCTCACCGGCATGCCGATGGCGCTCGCGGAGGCGCCCGCCGGGTCCGCATCACCCGGCAATGTCGTCGTGCTGCGCGGCACCGCGGGCGATTGCCGCGAGTTCACCATGCCGATCATCATCGAAGGCAAGACCGCGCAGGGCTATGGCCGGGCCTGCCTGCAGCCGGATGGCAGCTGGCGCGTGACTCAGAGCGTGCCCGGCCATATGCCGGGCGAGAGCTATGTCGTGCCGCCCGCACCCCTGTCCGCCGCCCCGCCACCTCCGCCGCCGCCGGAGATGGCGCCGAGCTATGCCTATGGCTACCCCTATCCCTATTACGCCGCGCCCTACCCCGATTACGTCGGCTATCCGCCGTGGTGGTGGGCCAGTGGCGGCGGCGCCTTCCTCTTCTTTGGTGGCGGGTTCCATCACCATCGCTTCCATGATCACGATCATGATCGCGGCGAGCATCATGAGCATCACGGGGGTTTCCACCACCATCATTGAGCCGGCGTGACGGGTGGATCGAGATCCGCCTGATGTAGCGGCGGCCTCGCCGAGCAGCGCGGCGCTCGATCGCGAAAGGCAGCCGATCGCGAAAGGCAGCATTGCAGAAATGATATCCTATATGATATGACATCATATGGGATATGAAGAGGATCGTGATTGATACGGCGGTGCTCGTGGCGGGGCTGCGAAGTCGGAACGGCGCCAGCAACGCTTTGTTGGAGCTCGTTGCCGATCGATCTCTTGTGCCGCTGGCGACTCAGCCGCTATTTCTCGAATATGAGGATGTCCTGAAGCGACCGGATCAGCGGTTGGCGCATGGTCTCGCGATTGAGGAACTCGATCGCGTATTGGCGGCGCTCGCAAGCGCGGTGGAGCCGGTTGAGGTTCATTTCCAATGGCGTCCGCAGGTGCGCGATCCGGGTGATGAGATGGTGCTCGAGGCCGCGATCAACGGTCGCGCCGACGCGCTTGTGACATACAACGTGGCCGATTTTACCGCCGCCGCCGAGCGATTTGCGGTGCCGGTGCTGCGACCCGCCGATTTACTGAGGAAGGTGCGGCGATGAGCAAGTCCACTTATCCTTTGAAGTTGCCGGCCTCCATCAAGAAGGCGGCACAGCGCCTCGCCAAGGAAGATGGCGTATCGCTCAATCAGTGGATTGCCGCTGCGGTCGCCCAGAAAGTGGGTGCCGTCGAGACGGCTGCCGAATTCTTCAAGCGGCGCGCCGGGAGCGCGAAGCCGGAAGACCTGAAGCGATTTCTCCGCAGGGCGCCGAACGTGCCGCCTCTGCCCGGCGACGAGCGGCCGTGAGGCGCAGAATGCTGAGGGACATCCCGGCGTAAGCGCGGATCGGCCGAGGCCTCACACCCGCTCGATCACCATGGCGATGCCCTGGCCGACGCCGATGCACATGGTGGCAAGCGCGTAGCGGCCCTGACGGCGCGCAAGCTCGTAGCTCGCGGTGGTGACGAGGCGCGCGCCGCTCATCCCGAGGGGATGGCCGAGGGCGATGGCGCCGCCGTTCGGATTAACGTGCTCGGCATCGTCGGGGAGGCCGAGCTGACGCGTCACTGCGAGGGCCTGGGCGGCGAAGGCCTCGTTGAGCTCGATCACGTCGAGCTTGCCGAGTGCGATGCCGAGCCGGCTCAGCAATTTCCGCGTCGCCGGAGCGGGGCCGATCCCCATGATGCGCGGCGGCACGCCGGCGACCCCGGCGCCGACGATGCGCGCCTTGGGTGTGAGGCCGAAATCTTTCGCCGCGCGCTCCGAGGCGATGAGGAGGGCGGCGGCGCCATCATTCACGCCGGAGGCGTTGCCGGCGGTGACGGTGCCGCCCTTGCGGAAAGGGGTCGGCAGCTTGGCGAGCGCCTCGAGCGTCGTGTCCGGGCGCGGATGCTCGTCCGCGGCGACGAGCTTGGGCTCGCCCTTGCGCTGGGGAACCGGCACGGGAACGATCTCCTCCTTGAAGACGCCGCGCTCGATCGCCGCCCCGGCGCGCCGCTGGCTGCGGCAGGCGAAGGCGTCCTGGTCCGCACGCGTCACCTGGAACGCCTCGGCGACGTTCTCCCCCGTCTCGGGCATGGAATCGATGCCGTATTGCGCCCTCATCAGCGGATTGACGAAGCGCCAGCCGATGGTGGTGTCGTGGATCTCGGCATGGCGGCTGAACGCGGTCTCCGCCTTGGGCATGACGAAGGGCGCGCGGCTCATGCTTTCGACTCCGCCGGCGATCATCAGCTCGGCCTCGCCGGTCTTGATCGCGCGGGCGCATTGCGCCACCGCCTCCATGCCCGAGCCGCAGAGGCGGTTGATCGTGACACCGGCCACCTCGACGGGGAGCCCGGCGAGAAGGGCCGCCATGCGCGCGACGTTGCGATTGTCCTCGCCCGCCTGGTTGGCGCAGCCATAGGCGACGTCGTCCACCTTGGCCCAATCCACCTTGGGGTTGCGCGCCATCAGCGCCTTGATGGGAATGGCGGCGAGATCGTCGGCGCGCACGCCCGCTAGGGCCCCGCCGAAGCGGCCGATGGGGGTGCGGACGGCATCGCAGATATAGGCTTCGCTCATGACGGCTCCTCGGGCCTCGGGTGGAAGGGCTTGCCGCCGGCCACGACCTCGCCCGTGACCTGGCGCGAGTTGCCGCGGAAGAGGGCGACGGTCTCGCCCTTCTGGTTGACGACGCGGATGTCGTAGACGCCGTTGCGGCCGGAAAGGGATTGCTCGACGGCCTCGGCCGTCAGGCGGTCGCCCGAATGGCCGGGGGCGAGGAAGGTGATAGTGCAGTGCTGCGCCACGGCATTGCGGTTATAGGCGTTGCAGGCATAGGCGAAGGCGGTGTCGGCGAGGGTGAAGATCAGGCCGCCATGGCAGATGTCGTGGCCGTTGACCATGTCGGGCCGCACGGTCATCGCCATGCGCGCGCGGCCGGGCCCGATCGCGAGGAGGGTTATGCCGAGGGCCTGCGCCGCGTAGTCGCGCGCATACATGGCGCGGCCGACCTCGTCGGCGACGCGCTGCGCCTCGTCGCTGCCATGCCGCCGATCGTTCATCGTCGCCGCGCTCAGCGTCCCTTGAACTGGGGCGCGCGCTTCTCGAGGAAGGCGCGCACGCCCTCCTGGTAATCGGCGCTGCGCCCGGCGCTGCGCTGGAGGTCGCGCTCGAGGTCGAGCTGGCGATCGAGATCGTTGCTTGCCGAGGCATGGATCGCCTGCTTGATGAGCGCGAGGCCTTTGGTCGGCTGCTGCGCCAGGTTGGCGGCAAGCGCCCGCGCCTCGCTCATCAGCTTGTCGTCGTCGACGACCTTCCAGATGAGGCCGATCGCCTCGGCGCGCTCCGCCGGCAAAGGCTCGGCAAGAAGGGCGAGGGCGAGGGCGCGCGCCTCGCCCACGAGACGCGGCAGGAAGAAGGTCCCCCCTGAATCGGGCACGAGGCCGAGCTTGGCGAAGGACTGGATGAACTTGGCCGAGCGCGCCGCGAGCACGATATCGCAGGCGAGCGCGATATTGGCGCCGGCGCCCGCCGCCACGCCGTTGACCGCGCAGACGACGGGCTTCGGCAGCTTGCGCAGGCTGCGCACGAGCGGGTTGTAGAGACTGTCGAGGGTGCCGCCGAGATCGGGCGGGGCGGCGCCGGGAGCCATGACGCGATCGCCCAGGTCCTGCCCGGCGCAGAAGCCACGCCCGGCCCCCGTCAGGAGGACGGCGCGAATGGCGTCGTCATCGGCGATCTTGGCGAGGGCGTCGCGCAGCTCGCCATGCATCGCCGCGGTGAAGGCGTTGAGCTTGTCGGGACGGTTGAGGGTGATCGTCGCGTAGCCGTCCTGCACCTCGTCGAGAATGGTCGGCGCCGCCATGCCTTAGCTCCTCTCTATCTTCAATCGGCCGCCCAGTTTTCCGTTTTAAGGCCCGGCACCCGTGCAAACTCGTCCGCGTTGGCCGTCACGAGAAGGGCGTTCCGTCGACGCGCCTGTCCCGCAATCAGGACATCATAGGGGCCGATGGATGTGCCCGCACGTTCGAGCGCAGCGCGAATATCGCCGGCCTCCTCGGCATCTTCCGGCTCGAATGAAAGCACGGCGATCGGCAGCTGCAGAAAGATCGCCAGCCGCTCCGCATTCTCTTTGCGCCTGGCGCTCTTGGCGATGCCATAGTGGAGCTCGAAAAGCGTCACCACCGAGAGTGCGAGTGCGCCGAACGGAAGCTCCTCTTCGAACCGTGCGACCAGGTGCGGTGGCCTGCCCTTGAGGAAGGCAATGACGACGTTGGTATCGAGACAGATCATTTCTCGAACGACACGTCGCCGATTGGCGGCATTGAGGGCTGCTGCCGCCCGTCCTCCATGAAGGGAATCTTACGGTAGCGATCGAGCTTGGCGAGGATCGCTCGGATATTAGCCGTGTCGGACTCCATCGGCTCCAGCAGCACGCCCAGACCGAGCCGGCGCACGCGCACTTCCGTACCGGGGAGGCGATATTCTTTGGGCAGGCGCACGGCTTGGCTGCGACCATGCCGGAATAGCTTCGCCGTTTTCACCTCGGCCACGACGCCCTCCATCAAGTCCCGATGAAATTGCGGTGTTTGCAATTTCACCATGAATTAGCACTTACACACCCGCCTTATGCATTTTGTTCGGCTCGCTTGTGCCCTTTGACTTGATCAATTCCCCTCGGGATGATCCCGTTTGGATCTCAGTCGACAAGAGTAGATACCACGGTATCTACCAAGACGATTTGGCAAAGACAAGCATCAGGTCGTGTCTCAGTTTCACAAATTCTGAGCGTCGCAGTCCGAGCGGGAATATCCGCGGAGCCACAAGCGGGTCGTTGGCTCGTCTAACACCGGACCCTTTGTGAGACGCGCTCGCTGACATTGGTCGCCCTCCGTCATTGTCGTCCCATTGCGCTCAGCCGAGCTCTTGGGCGAGTCCGATGAGAAGCCCTTCAGGCCCGCGGATGTAGCAGAGTCGATACGCGTCTTTATACTGGACGACTTCGCCGACGAGCTGCGCGCCGCGCTTGCGGAGCCGTTCAAGCGTCTCGTCGATGTCGTCCACGGCGAACATGACGCGGAGATAGCCCAGAGCGTTCACCGGGGCGTTGCGGTGATCCGCGACGGCAGGCGGCGCGAGGAAGCGGGAGAGCTCGAGCCGGCCGTGGCCGTCCGGCGTGCGCATCATGGCAATCTCGACGCGCTGATCGCCTAGTCCCGTGACACGTCCGGCCCATTCTCCCTCGATCGTGGCCCGCCCTTCGAGCTCAAGGCCGAGCTCGCGAAAGAAATCAATCGTCCCTCCGAGGTCATCGACGACGATTCCGACGTTATCCATCCGTTTGAGCGCCATGTGCCCAATCTACATTGATACAAGAGCCGGCGCCATTAGAAGCAGATCGTCTCACATTCGTCGTGGCCACCGCTCGGAGCGTCAATCCGCTGGCGCCCGCGCTTGCGCCGGCGCCTTAAGGCCGAGGCGCTCCAAGCGGGTGCCGATCTCGCTCTCCCAGCGCGCGAGCAGCTCGGCATTCGAGCTCTTGCGCAGCCCGTAGCGGCGATAGAGCTCGAAGCGTGCGGAATCGAGGCGGCCGAAGGTGGCGGCGACGCGGGGATACCAATAGGGCACCGCCGCCTGGGCCGCCGCCAGGGCGCCGTCGCGCGCGATCGCCTGGGCGAGGCCGATCTCGCCGCGCGCCGCGTGCTCGGCCTCGCGGGGCACGATCCGCGACATCGCCGCGGCGAAGGGCGCATAGGAGCAGTGGCACAGCTCCTCAAGCTGGATCGCGCTCGCCGTCCCCATCAGCATGTTCATGGCGACGGCGTCGACCCAGCCCTCGAGGGGATAATGGAAGACGTTGAGGCGCTTGTCGCCGCCGACGCGGCGATTGCCGAGATCGAGGGCGCGGTCGAGCCGCGCCGACCAGGGATGGGAGCGCACATAGAGGCGCGGGTTGACGCCGAAGCGCGCCAAGAGGGTTAGCACCATCTCGGCGTGCTGGAACTTCTCGCTGACGATGCGCGCCGCGGCGCAGCGCTCGGCCAGCCCCGGCGCGCGGTTGATGTGATCGGCGAAGCCGGCGGCGCCGGCGAGCTCGGAATCGACGAAGACGACCATGAGGCGCATCAGCTCGCCGCGATAGCCCGCGGGAAGCTCGTCCTCGGCGCCGAGGCTCTCTCCGCGCGCCACGCGGGCGATGAGGGTTGCTTCCTCCATGATGGCGGCTCCGTTGCCCCTCGCGACGCTTTTTAGGCTGCGGCGTACTTGGCAGCCCTGCGCCGGCCGCCTACTCTAGCGCGGCCGGCGCCGGGTTTGAACCACGGCACCGCCCACGCTTCCGAGGCCGTCGGGAATTGCTACGCGCGTGGACACAGCGCCGTTACCCCAGTATCAACTGCCGCCATGGCCGAGATCGTGATCCTCGTCGGCACCGAGTCCGGAAACGCCCAGATGGTCGCCGATGTGCTGCAGGAGGAGCTCGCCCGGGAAGGCCATGAGATCGAGGTGGTGAGCGGCGGCGGGGCCGAGGCGGCCAATCTTCCCGCCCGCAAGATCGCTCTCGTCTGCTGCTCGACCCATGGGGATGGGGAGCTGCCCGAGAATATCCGGCCGCTCCACGCGGCCCTGGCGCAGGCGCGGCCGGATCTCTCCCATCTGCGCTACGGCGTCATCGCCCTCGGCGACCAGACCTATCACGACACTTTCTGCCGCGGCGGCAAGACGATGGACGCGCTCCTTGCGGAGCTCGGCGCCGCGCGCGTCGGCGAGCGCCTCGAGATCGACGCCTGCACCCAGCCCTTGCCCGACGAGGAGGCGCTTGACTGGGCGCGGGAGTGGGTCACCCTGCTGTGAGCCCGGCCCCGCTCATCACGGTGCGGCTGGCGCGGAAAGGAGGGCCATGGTTCACGTCTACGCCATCGACGGGGTGATCCCCTATGTCCATCCCGAGGCCTATGTGCATCCCGCCGCCTCGCTCATCGGCGACGTGCTGGTCGAGGCCGGCTGCTATGTCGGGCCGGGCGCCAGCCTGCGCGGCGATTTCGGCCGCCTCGTCATGCGGCGGGGCAGCAACCTCCAGGACAACTGCGTCGTCCACGGCTTCCCCGGCATGGAGACGGTGATCGAGGAGGACGGCCATATCGGCCACGGCGCCGTGCTCCATGGCTGCCGGATCGGGCGCAACGCCCTCATCGGCATGAGCGCCGTCGTCATGGACGGAGCCAAGGTGGGGGCGGATGCCATCGTCGCCGCCCTCTCCTTCGTCAAGGCTGGCTTCGAGGTGCCGGCGGGCACCCTCGTGGCCGGCATTCCTGCGAAGGTCCTTCGCGCCGTGACCGAAGCGGAGCGGAAATGGAAGATCGAGGGCACGCGGGAGTATCAGGAGCTCACCCGCCGCTGCCTGGCCAGCCTTGTCCCGGTCGAGGCCCTCAGCGAGCTCAGCGAGGCGCGTCTCGCCCAGCACACCCAGGGCGAAACGGCGGTCGAGCCCCTCTATCTCTACAAGCGGAAATGACCAAGGACGCGCAAATGACGGCACCGGCCAAGACCCTCGACGCCAAGGGACTCAAATGCCCGCTCCCCGTGCTCAAGGCGCGCCGCGCCATGAAGGAGCTCGGCCCCGGCGAGGTGCTCGAGGTGATCGCGACCGACCCGGGTGCGGTCAAGGATTTCGCCGCTTTCTGCGAGACCACGGGCGACAGCCTCCTCTCCAGCCGCCAGGACGGCGAGGTCTATATCTTTCTCATCCGAAAGGCCGGCTGATGGCGCGGAAGATTAGTTCCAGAGGCGCGCCGGGGCGAGCTGGGCGGCGGTGACGCCGCGGTCGGCGACGTCGGCGGGAAGCGGCTCCCCTCGCACCAGCGCCGCCGCGATCCGGCCCATGGCGGGCGCCGTCTGGATGCCGTAGCCGCCTTGCCCCGCCAGCCAGAAGAAGCCCTCCGCATCCGGCGCATAGCCGGCGACCAGGGTCTTGTCCTTGACGAAGCTGCGCAACCCCGCCCAGCGCCGCTGGACGCGCGCGATCTTGAAGGTGATGCAGGCCTCGATGCGATCGGCGGCGGTCGCGATGTCGATCTCCTCCGGCTGCACGTCCTGGGGTGCGACCGGCGTCTCGTCGGCGGGCGAGCCGAGGAGCTTTCCCGCTTCGGGCTTGAAGTAGAATTGCTCGCTGACATCGGCGATGAGGGGCCAGGGATCGACCTTGGCACCCGCAGGCGCATCGAAGATGAAGGCCGAGCGGCGCTTGGGCACGAGGCCGATGGGGCGAGCGCCGGCCAGCCGCGCGATCTCGTCGGCCCAGGCCCCCGCCGCATTGACCAGCACCGGTGCGGTGAAGCGCCCGGCGCGGGTCTCTACCTCCCAATGCCCGTTGGCGCGCCCCGCGCTCGTCACCTCGGCGTCGGTGACGATCTGGCCGCCGCGGCTGCGCAAGCCCCGAAGGAAGCCTTGGTGTATGGCGTGGACGTCCATGTCCATCGCCGCCTCGTCGATGACGGCGTCGTCGACATAATCGGGGTTGAGGAGGGGGAAGAGGGCGAGCGCGCGCTCGCGCCCGAGGCGCTTGATGCCGCGGGAATCCTTGCTGAGCTCGGCAAAATGCGCATCGAGCCGCTCGGCCTGGTCCTTGCGCGCGATGTTCACCACGGCGCGCGGCGAGAGAAGCGGCGAGGCGGCGAAGCCCGGCGGCGGCGCATCATAGAAGGCGCGGCTCGCCGCGGTGATCGCGCGCACCGGGGCATTGCCGTAGCTCTCGATGAACATCGCGGCGGAGCGGCCGGTCGAATGATAGCCGGGCTGGCTTTCCCGCTCGAGCAGGACGACGCGGCCGTGCCGCGCCAGCTCATAGCCGGCGGAGGCTCCCGCCATGCCGGCGCCGATGATGAGGACGTCGCATTCCATGGCGCTTTATAGCGTCCCATCGCCGTGTCGCGCCAGAGTCCCGTCACGTGGCGCCGCCATCGCCTCGCCCGGCCTCGAATCTTGATGACAAAGCGGCGCCCCTGCCCAATCATCGTGACAACGCTTCCCGACGAGAGCCGAATGCCGACACTCCTCTATTCCCATCCGGCCTGCCTTCGCCACGACACCGGGCCGCATCATCCCGAGCGCCCGGACCGGCTGCGCGCCATCCTCGCCGTGCTCGAGACGGAATCCTTCGCCCTGCTCCAGCGCCGCGAGGCGCCGCGCGCCGAGAAGGCGCAGCTCCTGCGCGTGCATCCGGAGTGGTACGTCGATTGGCTGCTCTCGCAGATTCCAAAGGATGGGCTTGCCGGAATCGATGCGGATACCGTCGTCTCGCCGGGCTCGGGCGAGGCGGCGCTGCGGGCGGCGGGGGCGGTCTGCGCGGCGGTCGATGCGGTGGTCGGGGGCGAGGCGCGCAACGCCTTCTGCGCCGTGCGCCCGCCCGGCCATCACGCCGAGCCGGAGCAGGCGATGGGCTTCTGCCTCTTCAACAATGTGGCGATCGCCGCCCAGCATGCGCGCGCGGCCCATGGCTTGACGCGCATCGCCGTGATCGATTTCGACGTGCATCACGGCAACGGCACGCAGGCGGCGTTCGAGCGCGATGCCGATCTCTTCTACGCCTCCACCCATCAATCGCCGCTCTATCCCGGGACCGGCCATCCCCACGAGCATGGTATCGCCAATAACGTCGTGAACGCGCCGCTGCCGCCCGCCGCCGGCTCCGCCGAGTTCCGCCGCGCGATGGAGGCGATCGTCCTTCCGGCCCTCGACGCCTTCGCGCCGGAGCTCGTGCTGATCTCGGCGGGCTTCGACGCCCATCGGCGCGATCCCCTCGCGGCACTCAACCTCGTCGAGGATGATTACGCCTGGATCACGCGCAAGCTCTGCGAGATCGCCGAGCGGCACGCCAAAGGCCGGATCGTCTCGGCGCTCGAGGGGGGCTACGACCTCCAGGCCCTTGCGGCGAGTGTCGCCGCCCATGTCGATGTGCTGATGTCCGGCTGAGCGGCCACCGGGCGTTGCCGGAGCGTTCTTGCCCTCTCCAGACAGGCTGACTATAGTCGCCGCCTTGATTGGAGGGGTTTTGCATGGGCGATAGCCCGATTCCGGCCGATATCGCGAAGCTTAGCTTCGAGGACGCGCTCGCCGAGCTCGAGGCCATCGTCCGGCAGCTTGAAGAGGGGAAGGGGAAGCTCGACGACTCCATCAAGGCCTATGCGCGCGGCGCGATGCTCAAGCGCCATTGCGATGCCAAGCTCAGCGAGGCGCGCGCCCGGGTGGAGAAGATCGTGCTGAGCCCGGAAGGGCCCACCGGCCTCGAGCCGGCCAAGATCGATTGAGGATTCCATTTGGAGACGTTTGACGCCGCCTTGGCGGCTGCGGCCAGCGCGGTCGAGGCGACCCTGGACACTGTCTTGCCGCATGGCGACGGGCCCGAGGCGAGGCTCTTCGAGGCCATGCGCTATGCCACCTTGGGCGGCGGCAAGCGGCTCAGGCCGTTCCTCGTCATGCAAGGCGCCAAGCTGTTCGACGTGGAGCCGGCCCAGGCCGCGCGCACCGGCGCCGCCGTCGAGCTGATCCACTGCTATTCGCTGGTCCATGACGATCTGCCGGCCATGGATGACGACGAGCTGCGTCGCGGGCGGCCGACCTGCCATGTCCAGTTCGACGAGGCGACGGCGATCCTGGCCGGCGACGCCCTCCTTACCCTCGCCTTCGCCGTGCTCTCGGCCCCGGAGACCCATCCGGACCCGGCGGTCAGGATCGCGCTGGTCGCGGCCCTCGCAAAGGCCGCGGGTGCTCTCGGCATGGTGGGCGGACAGATGTTCGATCTCGCCGCCGAGACGCTGTCGCTGGGGCTCGACGAGATCAAGCGGCTGCAGCGCCTCAAGACCGGGGCGCTCTTCTCCTTCGCATGCGAGGCGGGGGCGCTCCTCGGGCGCGCCCCCGAGAAGGCCCGCCAGGCGCTCCTCGCCTATGCAGAGGATCTCGGCCTCGCCTTTCAGATCGCTGACGATTTGCTCGACGCCGAAGGCGACGAGGCGGAGGTCGGCAAGAAGGTGGGCAAGGACGCCGCCTTGGGAAAAGCGACGTTCGTCTCTGTGCTTGGCATTGAAAACGCGCGAAAAGAGGCTCAAATCTTAGCGGAGCGGGCGATCTCTCGGCTTGATATTTTCGGCAGAAAGGCTGAATCTTTAACAAATCTGGCGCGTTTCGTAGTAGAGAGACGGGCTTAGAGGAGGGCGACTTGGCCGATCAAAGTAATACGCCGCTCTTGGACCAGGTGAAGGAGCCGCATGACATGCGGCATTTCACCACCGATCAACTCAAGCAGCTCGCCGACGAGCTGCGCTATGAGATGATCGATGCCGTCTCGGTCACCGGCGGCCATCTGGGCGCCGGGCTCGGCGTCGTCGAGCTCACGGTCGCCATCCATCATGTCTTCAACACGCCCGACGACCGGCTGATCTGGGATGTCGGCCACCAGGCCTATCCCCACAAGATCCTGACCGGGCGCCGCGACCGCATCCGGACGCTGCGTCAGGGCGGCGGGCTCTCCGGCTTCACGCGCCGGATCGAGAGCCGTTACGACGCCTTCGGGACGGCGCACAGCTCGACCTCGATCTCCGCCGGCCTTGGGATGGCGGTGGCGCGGGATCTCCGCGGCGGCAAGAACAACGTGATCTGCGTGATCGGCGACGGCGCCATGAGCGCCGGGATGGCCTATGAGGCGATGAACAACGCCGGGGCGATGTCGAGCCGCCTCATTGTCATCCTCAACGACAACGATATGTCGATCGCGCCGCCCGTCGGCGCCATGAGCGCCTATCTCGCGCGCCTCGTCTCGTCGAAATCCTATCGCTCGCTGCGCAACCTCGGGAAGGAGATCACCAAGCGCTTCCCGCGCTCCCTCGAGAAGGCGGCGCGGCGCGCCGAGGAATATGCGCGCGGCCTGGTGACCGGCGGCACGCTCTTCGAGGAGCTCGGATTCTTCTATATCGGCCCCATCGACGGCCATAACCTCGATCACCTCCTACCCGTGCTGCGCAACGCCCGCGACGCCGAGGATGAGGGCCCCATCCTCATCCACGTCGTCACCCAGAAGGGCAAGGGTTACGCGCCGGCCGAGAGCTCGGCGGACAAGTATCACGGCGTCACCAAGTTCGACGTGGTGACGGGCAAGCAGGCGAAGCCGCAGACGAACGCGCCCGCCTACACGAAGGTGTTCGGGACGGCGCTCGCGAGGGAGGGCGAGAAGGACGACCGCATCGTCGCCATCACCGCGGCCATGCCCTCGGGAACCGGGGTCAACATCTTCGCCGAGCGCTTCCCCGAGCGCACCTTCGACGTCGGCATCGCCGAGCAGCATGGCGTCACCTTCGCCGCCGGCCTCGCCTGCGAGGGGATGCGTCCGTTCGCCGCGATCTACTCGACCTTCCTGCAGCGCGGCTATGACCAGGTCGTCCACGACGTGGCGATCCAGCAGCTTCCCGTCCGCTTTGTGCTCGACCGCGCCGGCTATGTCGGGGCCGACGGGCAGACTCACCACGGCGCTTTCGATCTCAGCTATCTCGGCTGCCTGCCGGGCTTCGTCCTGATGGCGCCGGCGGACGAGGCCGAGCTCGTGCACATGGTGGCGACCCAGGTGCAGATCGACGACCGGCCGAGCGCCTTGCGCTATCCGCGCGGCGAGGGCGTTGGCGTCGAGCTGCCGGAAGCGGGCGTGCCGCTGCCCCTGGGCAAGGGCCGCATCATCCGCGAGGGCTCGACCGTCGCGATCCTCTCCTACGGCACGCGACTTCACGAGGCGCTCAAGGCCGCGGACGAGCTCCAGGCGCGCGGCCTGTCGACGACGGTCGCCGATGCGCGCTTCTGCAAGCCCCTCGACGAGGAGCTGGTGCGGCGCCTGGCGCGGGGTCACGAGGTGCTGATCACGGTCGAGGAGAACGCCATCGGCGGCTTCGCGAGCCACGTCATGCATTTTCTCGCCCATGCCGGCCTGCTCGATCACGGGCAGCTCAAGTTCCGGCCGATGGTGATGCCCGACCGCTTCATCGATCACGACAAGCCCGAGCGGCAATATGACCAGGCCGCGCTCAACGCGAAGCATATCGCGGCCCAGGCGCTGATGGCGCTCGGGCAGGAGCAGAGCGCGGCGGTGATCCGCGCCTGACCGTCGCGCCAGGGAAGAAGGGCCTCTGCAATCGTCCGGAGCGTGGCGCTCGGCGCTCGCACGCCTCCGGAGAGGCGGCGCAGATGTCGGCGAATACCCGCAACAAGACCCGGCTGGACCAGTTGCTCGTGACGCGCGGGCTCTGCGAGAGCCGCAGCCGCGCCCAGGCGGTGCTCATGGCCGGGCTCGTCTATAGCGGCGAGCGGCGACTGGACAAGCCGGGCATGCTCGTTGCGCCCGACCTGCCGCTCTCCCTGCGCGGGGAGGATCACCCCTGGGTCTCGCGCGGCGGCGTCAAGCTTACTCATGCCCTCGATCACTTCGCGATCGACCCCACCGGCTGCACCGCCCTCGACATCGGCGCCTCGACGGGAGGGTTCACAGACGTGCTGCTGGCGCGCGGCGCGCGGCGCGTCTACGCGGTGGATGTCGGCCAGGGCCAGCTCGCCTGGAGGCTGCGTCAGGATCCGCGCGTGGTCGTGCGCGAGCGCTGCAACGCGCGGCATCTCACCTCTGCCGAGATTCCCGAGCCCATCGACCTCATCGTCTGCGATGCGAGCTTCATCGGCCTCGCGACGCTGCTGCCGGCGCCGCTCGCCCTGGCGGCCCCCGACTGCCGCCTCGTCGCCCTGATCAAGCCCCAATTCGAAGCCGGTCCCGCCCGGGTCGGGAAGGGTGGGGTCGTGCGCGATCCGGCGGCTCACCGCGAGGTCTGCGCCCGCATCGAGGCCTGGCTCGGTGCGCAGCCGGGCTGGACCGTGCTCGGCATCACCGAGAGTCCGATCGCGGGCGCTGACGGCAACCGGGAGTTCCTGATCGCCGCGCGGCGGACCGGCGCCGCGCCGTGAAGCTCGAGATCGAGGTCGATATCCGTGAGATCGGCACGCGCGGCGACGGCATCGCTGTGCTCGCCAATGGCGAGCGCGTCTTCGTGCCCTATACCGTGCCCGGCGACCGCGTCCGCGCGCGGCTCGGCGAGAAGCGGCCCGACGGCTATGCGGGGCGTGTCATCGAGATCCTTGCGGAAGGAGAGGGCCGCGCCACGCCGCCCTGCCGGCATTTCGGGCTCTGCGGCGGCTGCGCGCTGCAGCACATGGACGAGGCCCATTACCGCCGCTGGAAGCTGGCGCGGCTCGAGACGGCGCTGGCGCGCCATGGTCTCGAGGCCGGCGAGATCCGGCCGCTTGCGGTAACGCCGCCCGGAAGCCGCCGCCGCGCCGACTTCACCGCCGTCCGACGGCAGCGCGACCTCGTCTTCGGGCTCAACGCGCGCGCCACCCATCAGGTCGTCGATCTGGCGGAATGTCCGGTGCTGCTCCCGCAGATCGTCACTCTCATTCCCGCGCTCAGGGAGCTGCTCCAGGCGCTGCTGCGCCCGGCCGATCGGGCGGACGTCATCGTCACCGCCACGGATAGCGGGCTCGATCTCGTTCTGGTCAGCGGCGCCCATCTCGGCCTCGGGGGCCGGGAGCGGATCGCGGCCTTCGCCGAGGCCGCGGACCTCGCGCGCGTCTCGCGGCGCCATCCGAAGGCGCGCGGCGGCGAGGTCCTCGTCATGCGGCGTCCGGTGCGGGCGCGCTTCGGCGAGAGCCTCGTCGATTTTCCGCCGGGCGGCTTCCTTCAGGCGAGCGCCGAGGGCGAGGCTGCTCTGCGGAATGCGGTCATGGCCGCCGTCGGGCCCGCCCGCCGCATCGCCGATCTCTATGCCGGCTGCGGCACGTTCGGCCTGCCCCTCGCGAGCGCCGGTCGGCAGGTCGAGGCCGTGGAAGGGGACGCGCATGCGGCGGATGCCCTGGAGAAGGCGGCCCGCGACGCCGCCGGCCGCCTGCGCCTCACCGTAACGCGCCGCGACCTGGAGCGGCGGCCGCTTGCCCCGGATGAGCTCGCGCGATTCGACGCCGCGGTGATCGATCCGCCCCGCGCCGGGGCGCGCGGCCAGGCGGAGGCCCTGGCCTCCAGCCGGGTTCCGCGGCTCGCCATGGTGTCGTGCAATCCCTCGAGCTTCGCGCGCGACGCCCGCATCCTTTGCGGCGGCGGCTATCGGCTCGCCTGGATTCAACCTGTCGATCAGTTCCTCTGGTCACCGCATCTCGAATTGATGGCGGCCTTTCAGGCATAGCGCTACTATGATTAGGCGGCCATGGATTGCCTCGGCATATCTCCCGCCCGCGACGCGCCGCAGCGCTTGGAATGATGCCGGCGACCCAATGAGCCATGGTCCTGCCGCCCGCCGCAGGGAACCCGGGCGTCATTTGCGGGGTTGATCACCCGAAGGGCGGCCCCGGGTGCATGAATCTCAGGTTCCCGCCCGAGGTGTGAGCGATCCGCAACCCTGAGGAGGCAAGCGATGATGCAGAGAGTGAGCGGGCTCAAGAAATTGCTGGCGGTCTGCCTCTTGGCGGCGTCGGTTGCCTCCTGCGCCGCGGTTTCCGGCCAGGAGACCGCGGGCGAATATGTCGATGACGCCACCATCACCACGAAGGTGAAATCGGCCATGGTCGAGGACCCGAGCCTGAGGAACAAGATCGGCCAGATCCATGTGGAGACGATGAAGGACGTCGTGCAGCTCAGCGGCTTTGTCGATTCGGCCCAGACCTCCGCCCGCGCGGAGGAGGTTGCGCGCGGTGTCAAGGGCGTTCGCGGCGTCAGGAACGATCTCATCGTGCAATGAGCGCGCGCCCCGCGCGGCGACGCAATTCCTTTCTCGGCCGGCAGCGTCGCTACCCCGGAAGCAAAAATTTACGAAGATCACCGTGATAAGAATGTGACCCTTGCCGTGACAAAATAAGAATGGGGCCGCTCTTCGCGGCCGCCGCCGAGCGGCGGCATTCCCAGCTCGGCAATGGTTGGGGCGGATCGAGCCCGTAATTCAACCGGAAGCCGGCGTTTCGCGCGACCCGCCCCGTCATCCCCGTCGGTTGGCGCCGCCGCGGCGGTCGGGCGGCCCGGGGGAATAAATCGATCCAGTCCGCGTCCTTGAATCTGACCCTTGAAACCGGCGCTTCCAGCTCGATCCCGATATCGCTCGAGGTGGGGAGATACGTCGCGGCCGGTTTTTGCCGATTGGCGCAAGAGGACTGGTATGAATCGAGAGCTGCACCGCGATATCGTGGCTTGCCTGCCGCATCTGCGTGCCTTTGCCTTCCTTCTCACGCGCGAGAGAGAATTGGCCGATGATCTCGTGCAGCACACGGTCGTCCGCGCGCTCACATTCTCCGATCAGTTCGAGCGCGGCACGAACTTCAAGGCATGGATGATGGCCATTTTGCGAAACTCGTACTTCAACGAGATGCGGCGCCGCGGGCGGGCGCATCAGCTCTGCCTCGAGGCGTTCCCGAATGTCGGGACGACGAGCGGCGGCCAGGAGGAGAATCTCGATATGCGGGACTTCACGCGCGCATTCCGCGCCCTTCCCGAGACGCGGCGCGAGGCGCTGGCCCTTGTCGGCGTCAGCGGCTTCTCCTACGAGGATGCGGCGAAGGTCGCGGGCTGCGCCGTCGGCACGATGAAGAGCCGGGTGTCGCGGGCGCGCCTGCAGCTCCGGCAGATGCTCGAGGATACGGAAATGGCCGGCGTGATGAAGGCGGCCACGGGATCGCCGCATGCGCACGGAGAGCACAAGCACGCCGGCAAATAGCGCCGGCGGGTCCGGCGCATCGCCGCGGGATCCTGCGCCGGCGGCGCCGCGTCGTTTCGCGGAATAACCCCTCGAATCCCGCGTCTATAACATCAGAGCGCACTGAAGCTCCCCGGAGCCGGGTTTCCCCAGACAAATTAGAACGGCGGAACGGGGAGGCCTGTCATCCCGCCGCAGGGAACAGCAATCGGGATTCCGTCGATCGCGATAAGGCCGCGGGCGCCAGGCGCAGAGGCAGGAGGAAACCGTGGGACGAATTGTCGTCGTCTCCAACAGGGTAAGCACGGCACCCACCTCGAGCTCGACGGCGAATATCGGTGGTCTCGCTATCGCCGTCCACGCCGCCCTCGATTACGAATCCGCGATATGGTTCGGCTGGACCGGCGAGATCGCCGATCACGCGCCGAGCTCGCCCCGCGTGCTCAATGACGGGCGGCTCACCCGTATTCTCGTCGATCTCTCGCGCGAGGACTACCGGCGCTACTATGCCGGCTTCTCCAACCGCACGCTCTGGCCACTCTTCCATTATCGCATCGATCTCGTCGAGTTCGATCACCGGAATTACATCGCCTACCGGCGCGTCAGCGAGACGTTCGCCCGTCACCTCGAAGGCTTTCTGCAGCCCGAGGATTTGGTGTGGATTCATGATTATCACCTCATTCCCCTGGCTTCGGCGCTGCGCGCCCGCGGCATCGGCAATCGGCTCGGCTTCTTCCTCCACACGCCTTTTCCGGCACGCGAGGTCCTGACGACGCTCCCCGTGCATGAGGAGCTCGTGCGCGGGCTTTGCGCTTACGACGTCGTCGGCTTCCAGACCCGGGACGATCTGCACGCCTTCCGGGACTATATCGTCCGCGAGGCGGAGGGAACGGTCGGGAGCGAGGGCATCGTGTCCGCCTTCGGCTGCAACACCTATGCGGACGCCTATCCCATCAGCATCGATCCCGAGGCCACCGCCGCGCGCGCGGAGCGTGGCGCTGCCGGCAATCAGGCCCGCCGGCTGCGGGAGAGCCTCGCCGGGCGCGAGCTCATCATCGGGGTCGACCGCCTCGACTACTCGAAGGGCCTCATCAAGCGCTTCGAAGCGGTGGAGCAGCTCCTCGAGGAGCATCCCGAGCACCGCCGGCGCCTCGTGGTGCTGCAGATCGCGCCACCGACCCGCGGCGACGTGCCCGAATACCAGCATCTCCGCTCGACCCTCGACGCCCAGATCGGGCATATCAACGGGCGCTTCGCCGAGCCGGACCTGCTGCCGGTCCGCTACCTGAACCGGCATTTCGGCCAGGAGACGCTTTTCGGCTTCTACCGCGCGAGCTCGATCGGGCTGGTGACCCCGCTTCGCGACGGCATGAATCTCGTCGCAAAGGAATACGTCGCGAGCCAGGACCCCGCCGACCCCGGCGTCCTCGTGCTCTCCCGCTTCGCTGGCGCTGCGCATGAGCTCAAGGACGCCCTCATCGTCAATCCCTATGACACGACGGCGGTCGCCGCCGCCCTGGACCGCGCCTTGAACATGGCGCTCGACGAGCGGCAGCGGCGCTATGAGGCCATGATGAGCGCGCTCCGCCGCAACGACATCAGAGCATGGCGGGACGCCTTCCTGCGGGCGCTGTCCAAACCGACCCTCCCTTTTCGGGAGGTGAAGCGAGCGCGACGGCCGACGCCGCTGACCGCATACTGAGTCCCGGCCCCCTTCACCCCGTCCGCCGGCGGCGATGAGGCGGGCGCGGCGTCCTCAAGCCGGATTGCGCTTTCCCGCCGACTTCCTGGATGAGGTCCGCGAAACCCGCTCCTTGCTCTTCAGCGGCATCGACGGCGAGGAGGGTTGGCTCGCACGGCGCTCTTCAGACGCGATCTCTTCCTCCGCCTTCTGCCAATGCAGCCCGTCGCGTCCATGGGGGCGCCCCTCGCGCTCCCAAATCTGATAGGCACGCTCCCGGATTTTCTCCTCTTTATTCTCGACGGTGTTCATAATGCTTTCCTCCTCGCGGATTCTTCAACCGAGCCCGACATCTCGCTCCGGCCCAAGGCGGCGAGCCGAGGGCGCGACGCCGTCGTCCGTAAAGATGGACAAATGCCGCGCCGTTTCAATCATCAGCGGCGCGGTCGCATCAGGCGCGAGGATACAATAGGCCGAGGACGCGAATCACGCGTGGCGGGATTCGCCGCGCGCTGCGCCGCGCGTGCTGCACTGTGACAAAACTGTGTCAGGGCTGGCCGAGCTTCGGCGTTCCGCGTTACATCTCTGCTGATGCTTCGTCGGGCGCTCCTGATAACGGACGATAGCGGAGCGTTGCCGGTCTGATATTCGATGTGTCGCTCGGCCTAAGAAAACCATTGCGATGATCGTGACGCACAGACCGGTGGGCGGAAGGCCCTTGCAACGACGGTTTCGGCTTGACCTCGCCGCCCCCGATGCGGCGGCAATGGGGGCATCGCAGCTCTTTCCTTCAAGAAACGATCATTCGCGACCCGCGTCGTGGAGCGGCGATATGCGGATGAAAGGGGGATGCTTTGAACGACGAGTGGTGGCGTGGCGCAGTGATTTACCAAATCTATCCGCGCAGTTTCCGCGACAGTAACCAGGACGGCATCGGCGACCTTCGAGGCATCATCGAGAAACTTCCCTATGTCGCGTCGCTCGGCGTGGACGGCATCTGGCTCTCGCCGTTCTACGTCTCGCCGATGGCGGATTTCGGGTACGACGTCGCGGATTATTGCGCGGTCGACCCCCTTTTCGGCACGCTCGCCGATTTCGACGAGCTCGTCGGCGTCGCGCATCGGCTCGGATTGAAGGTGGTGATCGATCTCGTCTGCGCGCATACCTCCGACCGCCATCCCTGGTTCGCGGAAAGCCGCGCCTCGCGAGGCAACGCGCGCGCGGATTGGTATGTCTGGGCCGATCCCCGGGTCGACGGCACGCCGCCGAACAACTGGCTCTCGGTCTTCGGCGGCGGCGCCTGGGCCTGGGAGCCGCGCCGGCGCCAGTACTATCTGCATCACTTTCTTCCCAGCCAGCCGAAGCTCAATCTGCGCAACGAGGCGGTCCTCGGCGCCTTGCTCGCCGTCACCGAGTTCTGGCTGGAGCGCGGCGTCGACGGCTTTCGCCTCGACGCTGTCGATTTCCTCGTGCATGACGAGGCTCTTACCGACAATCCTCCCTTTCGCGGGCTCCGCCAGCCGGTCAAGCCGTATCACATGCAGCAGCATCTCTACGATCTCGGCGCGCCCGGGATCCGCCCCGTGATCGAGAAGATCCGCGCGTTCATGGATCGCTATCCCGGCGCTGTGTCGATCGCGGAGGTCGGCAGCGAGACGACGGATGCGAGCTCGCTCGCGCGCGCCGGCGGCTATGTCGGCGAGGACGATCGCGGCGTGCACGCCGCCTATTCGCTCTCCCAGATGAAATCGAAGGGCGATGCGCCGACGCTGCGCGACGCGATCGCCGAGGCGGAGCGCGCCTTCCCCAGGGACGGCCTCATTTGGGCCTTCAGCAACCACGACGTCGCCCGCGTGACGAGTCGCTGGGGGGACGGGAGTGCTGCGGCCGCCAAGATGTTCATGGCGCTGTTGTTGTCATTGCGCGGGGGCGTCTTCATATATCAAGGAGAGGAGTTGGGACTGCCGGAGGCGGATGTGCCGTTCGAACGTCTCCAAGACCCCTATGGGCGCCACTACTGGCCGGATTTCAGGGGACGCGACGGCTGCCGGACGCCGATGCCCTGGTGTGCGGAGAGCGAGAACGCGGGATTCTCCAACGCCCATACGCCGTGGCTGCCGATCCCCGAAGCGCATCGGAAGCTGGCCGTGTCGGCGCAAGAGTGCCGCCCCGATTCCGTCCTCAGCACCTCCCGGGAGCTGCTGCAGCTCCGCAGGAAGCATCCCGCGCTGCGGCACGGCCGCCTCGACCTGCTCGATGTACCGCCGCCGCTCCTGGCGTTCCGCCGCCGCGCCGACGCGGAGTGCCTGCTCTGCGTCTTCAACATCGGCAGTCATGACGCGGAATTCATCCCCCCCAACACCAGGCTGACGCCGCTCGACGGCTTCGCCGCGATCGACGGCGAGTGCCGAATTCGCCTCCCCGGTTACGGTGCCTATATCGCGCAGGAAGACGATAGCGGATGACGAACGGATCATCGAGGGCGCCGTCCCCCGAAGCCGGCCCGCGCATCTACAACCTGTTTCCGCTCCTCGTCGGCCCGATCGAGGCGTGGAGCGCGCAGCTGCCGCGCGTCGACCGCATGGGCTTCGACTGGATCTACCTCAATCCGTTCCATTACCCGGGCTTCTCCGGCAGCCTCTACGCCATCAAGGATCCCTATCGGCTGCACGATCTCTTCGCCGCCGGCGGGGACGGGGAGGCGGCCCTGACACGCTTCGTCGCCGATGCGGAGCGGCGCGAGATCCGGGTGATGATGGATCTCGTCGTCAACCACACCGCCAAGGACGCGGTTCTCGTCGGCGCGCATCCCGAGTGGTATCGGCGCGACGCGACGGGCGAGCTCTACAGTCCGCGCGCGATCGACCCCGGCGACACGACGAAGGTCACGGTCTGGGGCGATCTCGCCGAGCTCGACTACGAGCGCGCTGGCGCGCGCGCGGGGCTGATCGATTATTGGCTGGCTTACCTGCGCCATTACATCGGTCTCGGCTTCCGCGGCTTTCGCTGCGATGCCGCCTACAAGGTGCCGGCCGAGGTTTGGGCCGCGCTCATCGCCGGCGCGCGCCGCGAGGCTCCGGACGTGGTCTTCTTCGCGGAGACCTTGGGTTGCGGCACATCGGAGGTGCAGGAGCTGCGGGAGGCCGGCTTCGACTACCTCTTCAACAGCAGCAAATGGTGGGATTTTCGCGCCGATTGGCTGCTCGACCAATATGACGCCTTTCGGCGGATCGCCCCGTCGATCTCCTTCCCGGAGAGCCACGACACCGAGCGCCTGGCGGCCGAGGGCGCCACGGACGATCCCGACCGTATCGCGCAGCTGGCCAAGTTCCGCTATCTCTTCGCCGCCTGCTTCTCCACGGGCGTCATGATGCCCATTGGCTATGAATACGGGTTTCGCAAGCGGCTCGACGTGGTGAGGACGCGCCCCGAGGACTGGGAAGAGCCCGCCATCGACATCTCGGATTTCATCGCCGCCGCCAACGGGATGAAGCGCGCGTTTCCCGCCTTGAGCCAGGAGGGGCCGCAGCGCCGGATCAGCGCGCCCCAGGGCCGAATCGTGGCGCTGCTGCGGCGCACGGAGGACCGTCGGGGCGATTGCGCGCTCATCCTCCTCAATCCGGACCGGGAGCACGCGCACAGCGCCAATCCCGGCGCGCTGATCGCGGAGACCGGCGGCTCCTATGCCGGATTTCGCGACGTGACTCCCCAGACGAGCCCCCTGGCCCTCGTTCCCGGCAGCCCCATCACCCTCGACCCCCTCGAGCTGCGCGTCTTCCGCGGCGAGCATCGCGACGGCCGGGCGACGGCGGCGCGCCGCGACGGCAAGCAGAGTCTGCGCCGCCTGGAGCGCCTGGCGCAGCAGCGCCTCACCATCGAGGAGGTATGGCCGGAGATCGACGGCGGCCGCCATCCGGTGAAGCGGGTTGTGGGCGATGTCCTCGAGGTCTGGGCCGACATCTTTTGCGACGGCCACGAGCAGATCGCCGCCCGCATCCTCTATCGCGAGGCCGCGGCGCCGGCGTGGCGGGAGGCGCCGCTTGCGCATTTCGACAACGATCGCTGGGTCGGCCGCGTGCCGCTCGCGCGCAACGCCCGCTATCTCTACACGATCGAGGCCTGGCGCGATCTCTTCGCGACCTGGCGCATCGACGTCACGAAGAAGCGGGATGCCGGCCAGACGATCGCCCTCGAGCTCGTCGAGGGGCGACGCCTGGTCGAGGCGGCGCGGGAAGCCGCCGCCGGCCGCGATGCGGATTCGATCGACGCATTGCTGAAGCGTCTCGACTCCCACCAGGGCCGTCCCGACGAGGAGGCGGATATCCTGCTCTCCGACGAGCTGCGCGCGCTCATGCATCGCATCGGCCAGAAGGTGAATCTCACCCGTTACGGCAAGGAGCTCGAGGTCGTCGTCGACCGCACCGCGGCCCGCTACGGCGCCTGGTACGAGCTGTTTCCTCGCTCGGCAAGCGGCGATCCCACGCGCCACGGCACCTTCGACGACGTCGTGGCCCTGCTTCCCTATATCCGCGGCATGGGCTTCGACGTCCTCTACTTCCCGCCCATTCATCCCATCGGCCGCACCAATCGGAAGGGGCGCAACAACAGCCTCAAGGCCGAGCCCGGCGATCCCGGCAGCCCCTATGCGATCGGTGCGCGCGAAGGCGGGCATACCGCCATCCATCCGGAGCTCGGAACCTTCGAGGATTTCGCGCGGCTCCTGGAGGCGGTGCGCGATCAGGGCATGGAGCTGGCCCTGGACTTCGCGATCCAATGCTCGCCCGACCATCCGTGGATCAAGGAGCATCCGGAATGGTTCGACTGGCGCCCCGACGGGACCATCCGCTACGCCGAGAACCCGCCGAAGAAATACGAGGACATCGTCAACCTCCATTTCTACCGCGGCGCCTTGCCCTCGGTATGGCTGGCCCTCAGGGACGTCGTGCTGTTCTGGGCCGAGCGAGGGGTGCGGATTTTCCGTGTGGACAATCCCCACACGAAGCCGGTGCCATTCTGGGAGTGGATGATCCGCGAGGTGCAGGACCGCTATCCCGACGTGATCTTCCTCTCCGAGGCCTTCACGCGGCCGAAGATGATGCGGAAGCTCGCCAAGGCCGGCTTCACCCAGTCCTACACCTATTTCACCTGGCGCCACACCAAGACGGAGCTCGAGACCTACATGACCGAGCTTGCGCAGACGACGCCGCGGGAATATCTGCGCCCCAATCTTTTCGTGAACACGCCCGACATCAATCCGCCCTTCCTGCAGACGGGCGGCCGCGCGGCCTTCCTGATCCGGGCGGCGCTCGCCGCGACCTTGTCGAGCCTCTGGGGCGTCTATAGCGGCTTCGAGCTGTGCGAGGCGACGCCGATTCCGGGCCGCGAGGAGTATCTCAATTCGGAGAAATACGAGATCAAGGCCTGGGACTGGGACCGTCCCGGCAATATCCGCGGCTTCATCGCCCGCCTCAACCGGATCCGCAGGGACAATCCCGCCTTCCACGACTACAAGAACCTGCGCTTCTATCCGGCGAGCGATCCCAACATTCTGTTCTATGGCAAGGCGGACGCCTCGCGCGAGAACGTGATCTGGATCGCCGTGAACGTCGATCCGCACCATGCCCACGAGGCCGACATCGCGCTGCCCCTCGCCGAGCTCGGCGTCGATGAGCGGGCGGAGATCGGCGTCGAGGAGCTGATCGCGGGGGCGCGCTTCGACTGGCGGGGCCGCACCCAGCGTATCCGCCTCGATCCTCAGGGCAGCCCCGCGGCGATCTGGCGCGTCCGGGCTCCGGGCCCGGCCGCCTGATATGGAAGGGCGAGCGATGGCCGCGCGATCCCATCTCGACCCGATCGACCGCAGCGACCGCCTGTGGTTCAAGGACGCAATCATCTACGAGCTGCACGTCAAGGCGTTCTACGACGCCAATGGCGACGGGATCGGCGATTTCGCCGGCCTCACGCAGAAGCTCGACTATCTGCGGGATCTGGGGGTCACGGCGCTTTGGCTCCTGCCATTCTACCCGTCCCCCCTGCGCGACGACGGTTACGACATCTCCGATTACCGCGGCATCCATCCGTCCTACGGCTCGATGAGGGACTTCCGCCATTTCGTCCGCGCCTGCCACGAGCGCGGACTGCGCGTCATCACCGAGCTCGTTGTCAATCACACCTCGGATCAGCACCACTGGTTCCAGCGCGCCCGCGCCGCCAAGCCCAATTCCGTCTATCGCAACTACTATGTGTGGAGCGACACGGACCAGAAATACGCCGGTACGCGGATCATCTTCCTCGACACCGAGAAGTCGAACTGGGCGTGGGATCCGGTGGCCAAGGCCTATTACTGGCACCGCTTCTACAGCCATCAGCCCGAGCTCAATTTCGACAATCCGCGCGTGATCCGGGAGGTGATGGGCGTGCTCAACCACTGGCTCTCGATCGGCGTGGACGGGATGCGGCTTGACGCGGTCCCGTATCTGATCGAGCGCGAGGGAACGAGCAATGAGAGCCTTCCCGAGACGCATGAGGTGCTGAAGCGAATCCGCGCCGAGCTGGACGGGAAATATCCGGATCGCATGCTGCTCGCGGAAGCCAACCAATGGCCGGAGGACGTGCTTCCCTATTTCGGCAATGGCGACGAGTGCCACATGGCCTTTCACTTCCCGCTGATGCCGCGGATGTACATGGCGATCGCCCAGGAGGACCGGCACCCGATCACCGACATCATGCGCCAGACGCCGGACATCCCCGAGACCTGCCAATGGGCGATCTTCCTGCGCAATCACGACGAGCTGACGCTCGAAATGGTGACCGACCGGGAGCGCGACTATCTCTGGGACTATTTCGCCTCGGATCGGCGGATGCGGATCAATCTCGGCATCCGCCGCCGCCTGGCGCCCCTGATGGAGAACGACCGGCGCCGCATCGAGCTCATGAACGGCCTGCTTTTGTCGTTGCCGGGGACTCCCGTCCTCTATTACGGCGACGAGATCGGCATGGGCGACAACGTCTTCCTCGGCGACCGCGACGGCGTGCGCACGCCGATGCAGTGGTCGCCGGACCGCAATGGCGGCTTCTCGCGCGCCGACCCGGCGCGGCTCTATCTGCCGCCGATCATGGACCCGATCTACGGCTACGGCGCCATCAACGTGGAGGCGCAGCTGCGCAGCACCTCGAGCCTCCTGAGCTGGACGCGGCGCATGCTGGCGACGCGCCAGACGCAGCGCGTCTTCGGGCGCGGCTCGCTGCAGTTCCTCTATCCGGGGAACCGGAAGATCCTCGCCTTCCTCCGCGCCCATGAGGACCGCACCGCGCTTTGCGTCTTCAATCTCGGGCGCTCGCCCCAGGCCGTCGAGCTCGACCTCTCGCGCTACAAGGGACGCGTTCCGGTGGAGCTCACCGGGCCGAGCGCCTTTCCGCCGATCGGCGAGCTGCCCTATCTGCTCACGCTTCCCGCCTACGGCTTTCACTGGTTCCTCCTCGCCAACGAGGCGCAGCTGCCGAGCTGGCATCAGCCTATTCCCGAGCCGGCGCCGGAATTCGTCACCCTCGTCGTGCGCGAGGGCTGGCGGGATCTGCTCAAGGCGCCCATGCGCAACCAGCTCGAGACGGCGGCCTTGCCGGGGTTCCTCGCCCGGCAGCGCTGGTTCGGCGCCAAGGACGAGCGCATCAACGCGGCGGCCATCGACAGCGTCGCGGAGCTTAAGCAGGACGATCGCATCTTCCTGCTGATGCAGATCGCCATTACTCTCGCAAGCGGCGACACGCAGCGCTATTTCGTGCCGCTTGCGCTCTCCAAGGACGCGGAGACCTCGTCCGCCGCGACGCCGCTCGTCTCCGTCACGGTCGCGCAGGTGCGGCGCGGGCCGCAGATGCAATCGCTTTACGACGCGGTGGCCTCGCGGGAATTCCCGCTCCTGCTCATCCAGCTCGTCGGCGACGGGCGCGAGCTCGACGCGGAGTCCGGCCGCATCCGCTTCACCCCGACCGCGCAGATGAGCCCGCCGCCACAATTGCCGCCCGACGCCGAGATCCGGCGCCTCGGCGTGGAGCAGAGCAATTCCTCGGTGCTGATCGGCGACCAGTTCGTTCTCAAGCTCTATCGCCGCGTAGCTGCGGGCGCTCATCCCGAGCTCGAGATGTGCCGCTTCCTGACGGAGGCCGGGTATCAGAATACGCCGCCGCTCATGGGCGCCATGGAGCATATCGCCGCCGATGGGATGCCGACGGCTCTCGGCGTTATCCACGGCTTCGTGCGGAACCAGGGGAATGGCTGGGACCACGCGCTGAGCTATCTCGGCTCGAAGCTCGAGGAGCACGGTCTCGGCGTGACCGCGGAGCCGGCGAACGGCGCCAACCTCGCCACGCACCAGGCCTATCTGGAGCTCATCGCCACGCTCGGCCAGCGTGTCGCGGAGATGCACGCCGTTCTCGCCAAGCGGACCGGCGACGCCGCCTTCGACCCGGAACCCGTGACGGCCAAGGACCTCAGGGAGTGGCGCGCCGCGGCGCGCAAGATGGCGGAGCGCGGCTTCGCCTCGCTCAAGCAGGTGCTGCCCAAGCTCTCGGGCGATCTCAAGGGCGAGGCGATCCAGCTCTACCGCCGCCGCAAGGATTGCCTCGCCCTCGTCGACGCGCTGGTCGGGTCCGCCGTCTCCGCCGAGAAGACGCGAATCCACGGCGATCTCCATCTCGGCCAGGTCCTCCTCACCCAGACGGATTGGCAGATCATCGATTTCGAGGGCGAGCCGGCGAAGCCGGTGGAGGAGCGGCGGCGCAAGCACTCGCCGCTGCGCGACGTGGCCGGCATGCTGCGCTCCTTCGACTACGTCGCCCGCTCCGTCGTCGCCCGCGTGACGACGATCACGAGCAGCCCCGTCGAGTCGCTCAGCAAATACGCCATTGCCTGGCGTGATGCCGCCGCCGGCGCCTTCCTCTCCGCCTATCGCGGTCGCGCGGCGGGGATTGCGAGCTATCCGCGGGAGGAGGCGGAGACCCAGCGCCTCCTCGATCTCTTCATGCTCGAGAAGGCCTGCTACGAGCTGAATTACGAGGCGGCCAATCGGCCCGCATGGATCTCGATACCCATCAGCGGCGCCGCCGCCATTCTGGACGCCCACGGCGTCGCGCGCCCATGAGAGACGACGATCGGCAGATCAACGAGACCGCAAGCAGCGCCGCCGACAAGTCGCGGCCGGGCTCCGCGCGCCGCGCCGGCCAAGGACGGGCGCGGACGGCGCTCGTCCCCCATGCGGCGGTCGGCGGCCGCGAGGCGGCGATCGAGGCGGTGGTCCACGGCGATTGCGGCGATCCCTTCGCCGTGCTCGGCCTGCATTTCGACGGCCCCGATGGCGCGGCCGCCATCCGCGTCTTCCTGCCGGACGCCATCGGGATGGCCGTAATCGACGGCGCGAGCGGCGCCGAGCTTTGCCGCCTGGAGAAGGTGCATCCCGCGGGTTTCTGGGCCGGCCTTGTGCCCGGGCGGCGCAGCGCCTTCGCCTATCGCCTGCGCAGCGAGAGCGCCGCCGGCGTCACGGAATTCGAGGACGCCTATCGCTTTCCCCCGGTTCTCGGCGAGCTCGACGTGCATCTCCTGGCCGAGGGCACCCATCTCAAGAGCTATGAGCGCCTGGGCGCTCATCTTCGCACCATCGAGGGCGTCGCCGGAGCCGTCTTCGCGGTCTGGGCGCCGAGCGCCTCGCGCGTCAGCGTGGTCGGCGATTTCTGCAATTGGGACGGCCGGCGCCTGCCCATGCGCTATCGCCACGAATGCGGGGTCTGGGAGCTCTTTGTCCCCGGTGTCGGGGCGGGCGCCCTCTACAAATACGAGATCAAGGGGCTCAACGGCGAGCTCCTGGCTCTCAAGGCCGATCCCTACGGCTTCTATGCGGAGCGTCCGCCGCGCACCGCCTCGATCGTGCACGATCTCGGCACCCAGGCCTGGACCGACGCGGCCTGGCTGCAGCGTCGCGGCAGCGCGAGCGGGCGCGACGCGCCGATCTCGATCTACGAGGTCCATCTCGGCTCGTGGCGGCGCGTGCCGGAGGAGGGCGGGCGCTTCCTCACCTATGACGAGCTCGCCGACCGGCTCGTGCCCTATGCGAAGGAGATGGGCTTCAGCCACATCGAGCTGCTGCCGGTCACCGAGCATCCCTTCGACGGCTCGTGGGGCTATCAGCCCGTCGGGCTCTACGCGCCGACGAGCCGCTTCGGCGAGCCGGCGGGCTTCGCGCGCTTCGTCGATCGCGCCCATCGCGAGGGCCTTGGCGTTCTCATCGACTGGGTTCCCGGGCATTTCCCCACGGATCCCCATGGGCTCGGCTATTTCGACGGCACCCATCTCTACGAGCACGCCGATCCGCGCCAGGGCTTCCATCAGGATTGGCAGACGCTCATCTACAATTACGGCCGGCGCGAGGTGCGGAACTATCTCTTCGGCAACGCGCTCTTCTGGCTCGACCGCTATCACGTCGACGGCCTGCGCGTGGATGCGGTCGCCTCGATGCTCTATCTCGATTACAGCCGCCGCCCCGGCGAATGGATCCCGAATCTCTATGGCGGCAACGAGAACCTGGACGCGATCGCCTTCTTGAAGCGGATGAACGAGCTCGTCTATGGCGCTCATGCGAGCGCCATGACCGTTGCCGAGGAGTCGACGGCCTGGCCCGGCGTCTCGCGGCCGACCTATCTCGGCGGGCTCGGCTTCGGCTACAAGTGGAACATGGGGTGGATGCACGACACCCTCGCCTATATGGCGCACGATCCCGTGCATCGGCGCTGGCATCACAACGGGCTGACCTTCGGGCTCCTCTACGCCTTCTCCGAGAATTTCGTATTGCCCTTGAGCCATGACGAAGTGGTGCACGGGAAGGGCTCGCTGCTCGGGAAGATGCCCGGCGACCGCTGGCAGCGCTTCGCCAATCTGCGCGCCTATTACGGCTTCATGTTCGGCCATCCGGGCAAGAAGCTGCTGTTCATGGGCGGCGAGATCGCCCAGGAGCGCGAGTGGAGCCACGACCGGAGCCTCGATTGGCATCTCCTTGCCGATCCGCTCCATCGCGGCGTCCAGCACCTGGTGCGCGATCTCAACCGCCTGTACCGGGAGCTGCCGGCTCTCCACGAGCAGGACTTCGAGCCGGCGGGCTTCGAGTGGCTCGTCGCCGATGATTATCAGAACAGCGTCGTCGTCTTCCTGCGGCGCGGCCGCGAGGCGCACCGCCTCGCCCTCGTCGCCTGCAATTTCACGCCGGTGCCGCGCCTCGACTACCGCGTTGGCGTGCCCAATCCCGGCTTCTGGCGCGAGCGGCTCAACAGCGACGCCGCCGTCTATGGCGGCAGCAATCTCGGGAATGGCGGCGGCGCCTGGTCCGAGGAGGTGCCGTCCCATGGCCATGCGCGCTCGCTGAGGCTGATCCTGCCGCCGCTCGCGACCCTCGTCTTCGAATGGCAGCCCGGTTGAGGGCGTCATGGCATCGGCGCGCATCCAACCGGGCCAGCCCTATCCCTTGGGAGCGACGTGGAACGGCCGCGGCGTCAATTTCTCGCTGTTCTCGGCGCATGCGGAGAAGGTCGAGCTCTGCCTCTTCGACCGCGGCGGCGCGCGCGAGGTCGCCCGCATCCCGCTTCCCGAGAACACCGACGAGATCTGGCACGGCTACGTTCCGGACGCCTGGCCCGGCACGCTCTACGGCTATCGCGTCTACGGCCCCTATGATCCCAATCGCGGCCACCGCTTCAATCCCAACAAGCTGCTGATCGATCCCTACACCAAGGCGCTCCAGGGCAATCTCCACTGGTCGGACGCCCATTTCGGCTACCGGGTGGGCTCGACGCGTGGCGATCTCTCCTTCGATCGGCGCGACAACGCGCGCGGCGTGCCGAAATGCCGGGTGATCGACCCCGCCTTCACCTGGGGCGCCGATCGGCCGCTCGCCCGCGCCTGGGACGAGACGATCATCTACGAGCTGCACATGCGCGGCTTCACCAAGCTTCATCCCGGCGTGCCCGAGGGCTTGCGGGGGACGGCCGCGGGGATGAGCATGCGCGGCGTCATCGAGTACATCAAGTCGCTGGGCGTCACGGCCGTCGAGCTCCTCCCCATCCAGGCCTTCCTCAGCGACCGGCATCTCGTCGCCCGGGGCCTCGCCAATTACTGGGGCTACAACACGATCGCGTTCTTTGCGCCGGAGCCGCGCTATCTCTCGACGGGCTCGCCGGTCGAGTTCAAGACGATGGTGTCGCGCTTCCACGAGGCGGGGATCGAGGTCATCCTCGACATCGTGTTCAATCACACCGGCGAAGGAAACCATCTCGGCCCGACGCTCAGCTTCCGCGGCATCGACAACGCCTCCTATTACCGCCTCGATCCCGCATCGCCCCGCCATTACGTGGATTTCACGGGAACCGGGAACACCCTGAATCTGAGCCATCCCCGCGTCATCCAATTCGTCATGGATTGCCTGCGCCATTGGGTCGTCGAGATGCATGTCGACGGCTTCCGCTTCGATCTCAGCGCGACCCTGGGGCGCGACGGCAGCGATTTCGATGCCTCGGCCAGCCTCTTCGACGCCATCGGCCAGGACCCGGTCCTGGCCCGCGCCAAGCTGATCGCCGAGCCCTGGGACCTCGGGCCGGGCGGCTATCAGCTCGGCAATCATGGTCCCGGCTGGGCCGAATGGAACGATCGCTTTCGCGACACGGTGCGGCGCTTCTGGCGCGGCGACGACGGTCAACTGCCGGATTTCGCCGCCCGGCTCGCCGGCTCGGCGGATATTTTCGATCGCCGCCGGCGGCGGCCCTGGGCCGGCGTCAATTACGTCACCGCCCATGACGGCTTCACGCTCCGGGACCTCGTCTCCTATGCGCAGAAGCACAACGAGGCGAACGGCGAGGAGAACCGCGACGGGCATAACGAGAATTACAGCGCCAATTACGGCGTTGAGGGTCCGACGACGGATGAGGAGATCAATCAGCTGCGCCGGCGCCAGCGGCGCAACCTCCTTGCCACGCTCCTTTTCTCCCAGGGCACACCCATGCTGCTTGCCGGCGACGAATTCGGGCGCAGCCAGCAGGGGAATAACAACGCCTATTGCCAGGACAATGAGGTGAGCTGGCTCGATTGGGAGGGCATCGATGCGGAAGGCCGTCAAAGCATCGATTTCGTGCGGCGCCTCACGTCCCTGCGGCGCCGCTATCCGATTCTCCGCTGCGGGCGCTTCCTGCACGGCCAGGAGGAGATCGACGGCATCAAGGACATCAGCTGGATCGCCCCCGACGGCGCCGAGATGGTCGCCGAGCACTGGCACGACCCGTCCGCGCGCTGCGTCGGGCTCATGCTGCACGACACCTCGATGCGCGATGGCGGCGGCGAGGAGGGGGCGGGGCCAGGCGACGTCCTTCTCTTGCTTTTCAACGCGCAGGACGAGGCGGTGACCTTCAAGCTTCCTTCCGTCAAGGATCGGCCTTGGCGCTGGCTCGACGATACCTCGAGCTACGAGCCGCCCCGGCCGCAACGCCATGGCGGCGGCGAGACCGTCCAGCTCTGGGCCCGCTCGGTTGCGCTGTTGCGGCTTGAGACGGAGACGGACGAGCGGAGGGAATGAGGCGGTGGCGGCGCGGTTCGTCTGTGAGCTGCCCTTCGGGGCGCAGGTCACCGAGAGCGGCGTCCGCTTCCGCGTATGGGCCCCCGGCGCGGCCGACATCGCCGTGGCCCTGGAGACGCCGGCGGGTGATCGCGTGCTGCCGTTCGCGCGCCGTGACGGCGGCTGGTTCGAGCTCGAGACCCGCGAGGCGCAGCCGGGCACGCGCTATCGCTTCCAGCTTGGCGACGGCTTTCGCGTGCCGGACCCGGCCTCGCGCTTTCAGCCCGCAGGCGTGCACGCCGCGAGCCAGGTCGTGAATCCCAAGGCCTATGCCTGGCAGAACGGCGCATGGCGCGGGCGGCCATGGGAGGAGACGGTCCTCTACGAGGCGCATCTTGGCTGCTTCAGTCCCGAAGGCAGCTTCGATGGCGCGCGCCGCCGTCTCGATCATCTCGTCGGCCTCGGGGTCACGGCGCTCGAGCTGATGCCGATCGCCGCCTTCGAGGGCCGCCGCAATTGGGGCTATGACGGCGTCCTGCCCTTCGCCCCTGCTGCCGCCTATGGCACTCCCGATCAGCTCAAGCAGCTGATCGACGAGGCTCATGGGCGGAATCTCATGATGTTCCTCGACGTCGTCTATAATCACTTCGGCCCCAGCGGCAATTATCTCGGCCGCTATGCCGGGGGCTTCTTCACCGATCGCCACCGCACGCCCTGGGGCGACGCCATCAATTTCGACGGCGCCGACAGCCGCCCGGTGCGCGATTTCTTTATCTACAACGCGCTCTACTGGCTCGAGGAGTTCCGCTTCGACGGCTTGCGCCTCGACGCCGTCCACGCCATCCGGGACGACAGCCGACCCGATATTCTCGAGGAGATCGCGACGACGGTGCGCGCCCGCCTCGGCGGCGAGCGCCGGGTCCATCTCGTCCTCGAGAACGACAACAATGCCGCGCGCTACCTCGCGCGCGACAAGGCGGGCGGCATCCGGCACTACACCGCGCAATGGAACGACGATTTCCATCACGCGGCCCATGTCGCGGCGACCGGCGAGAAATGGGGCTATTACCAGGACTATGTCGCATCGACCCCGGCGGCGCTGGCGCGCGCCCTTGCCGAAGGCTTCGTCTATCAGGGCGAGACCTCCGCCTTCCGGCAGGGACGCCGCCGCGGCGAGCCGAGCGCGCACTTGCCGCCCACGGCCTTCGTCGCCTTTCTCCAGAACCACGATCAGGTCGGCAATCGCGCCTTCGGCGAGCGGCTGGCGACGCTGATGACGAAGCCGCCCTGCCGCATGCTGACGGCGATCCTCCTCTTGGCGCCGCAGATCCCGATGCTCTTCATGGGCGAGGAGTGGGGGGCGCAGAGCCCCTTCCTCTTCTTCTGCGATTTCGCCGGCGAGCTCGCCGCGGCGGTGCGGGAGGGCCGGCGACGGGAATTCTCCCATCTGCCCGCCTTCCGCGATCATCTCATGCAGGCGCGCATACCCGATCCGAACGCCGCCGAGACCTTCGACCGCTCGCGGCTCGATTGGGCCGAGCCGGAGCGCCCGGACGGCCGCGAGTGCCTCGCCTTCGTCCGCCGTCTCCTCGCCTTGCGGCGCGAGGCCATCGTCCCGCTCCTCGCGGGCGTCGACGAAGGCCGCAGCAGCCACGAGGCGAGCGAGGACGGCGCCTTCCGCGTGGTGTGGCGGCTCAAGGACGATGCGCTGCTCCATCTCGTCGCCAATCCCACGGCGCGCGGGGTCAGGAGCCTCTCCTGGATCCTGCCCGGTCGCCGCCTCTATGCCTGGCCCGAGGATTTCTCCGCCGGCCGCGAATTGCGCCGGCTGCCACCCTGGTCCGCCTGCTTCGCGCTCGAGCGCGAGATGGGCGCTTCATGACGGAGCCCGATCGCCTGGAGCGCCTCGCCGCCCTCGCCGGGCTCGGCTCGAGCTACGAGGACGCCTGGGGGCAACGCCGCGAGGTTCCCCGTGCCACGCATCGGGCCCTGCTCGCAGCGATGGGCTTTCCGGTCGCGACCGAAGACGAGATCGCGCAGGCGATCGCGAGCCTCACGGAGATGCGGTCCGGTGAGACGCTGCCGCCCGTTTTGGTCCTCCCCGTGAGCGAGCGGACCATCACGCTGCCGGTGGTGCTGCGGCGGCGGGCACCCGCGGCCGGTGCTGGCGCGCGGCGGCCGCGGCTCCACTGGACGCTCGAGATCGAGAATGCGGGCAGCCGCACCGGCGCCGTCGAGATCGCCGCCCTCGCTCTCGCCGACACCATCGCAACGGATGCCGGCATCCTCGAGCGGCGAATCTTGAGCATCCCCGCGAGCCTGCCGCCCGGCTATCATCGCTTGACGATACGCGTCCGGCTTCTCGCCCAGGAGGAGACGGCATCGACCCGGCTCATCGTCGTGCCCGAGCGCTGCTATCTGCCTCCGGCCCTCGCGGATCAGGGGCGCCGCTGGGGCTTCGCGATTCAGCTCTACGGCCTCCGCTCGGACCGCAATTGGGGCATCGGGGACTTCACCGATCTCGTCGAGCTCATCCGCGGCGCCGCGCGCCTCGGGGCCGCGGCGATCGGCCTCAACCCGCTCCACGCCCTTTTCCCCGAGCGCCCCGGCCATGCCAGCCCCTATTCGCCGAGCAGCCGGCTCTTCACCAATCTTCTCTATCTCGATGTCGAGGCGACCGAGGACTACCGCGGCAGCCGGCCGGCGCGGCGCTTCGTGGCCTCGCCGGAATTCCAGGCGCGGCTGCGCGCGCTCAGGGCGGCCGCGACGGTCGATTACGAGGATGTCGCGGCCTGCAAGATGGCCGTGCTCGAGCTGCTCTATCGCTCGTTTCGGGAGCTCCGCCAGAGCCATCTCGACCAGGCGCGCGCCGAGGAGTTCGAGCGTTTCAAGGAGCGCGGCGGGCAGGCCTTGCATCGGCTCGCGCTCTTCCAGGCGCTCGCCGAGGAGGCGGCGCGGAGCGGCCCGCGGGATTGGCATGACTGGGCGCGCACCCTGCCGCCCCCCGACTCGCCGGAGATCGCGGAATTCGTCGCCGGCCATGCGGAGCGGATCGAGCTCTACGCCTATCTCCAATGGCAGGCCGAGAAGCAGCTCGCCCATGCCGCCGAGGTGGCCCGGCGGATCGGCATGTCCGTCGGGCTCTACCAGGACCTCGCCGTGGGCGCCGATGGCAGCGGGGCGGAGGCGTGGGACTGGCGCGATCTCATCATCCCGCGGGTCCATATCGGCGCACCCCCCGACCCGTGGAACCTGAAAGGGCAGGATTGGGGGCTCCGCCCCTTCAATCCGATCGTGCTGCGGGAGCGCGCCTATGCGCCCTTCATTGCCCTGCTGCGCGCGAACATGCGGCGGGGCGGGGCGCTGCGGATCGATCACATCCTCGGCCTCATGCGCCTCTATTGGATCCCCGCCGGCGCCTCGCCTACGGACGGCTGCTATGTCGCCTACCCCTGGCGCGAGCTTCTCGGCATTCTCGCCTTGGAGAGCCACCGCAACCGCTGCCTCGTGATCGGCGAGGACTTGGGCACCGTGCCCGCCGGGCTGCGGGAGGCGCTGTGGCAGGCCGACATCCTCTCCTATCGCCTGTTCTATTTCGAGAAGGACGCGGCGGGGCATTTCCGCCCACCCGCCGATTATCCGGCCAAGGCCCTCGTCGCGATCAGCACCCATGATCTGCCGACCTTCCCCGCCTACTGGCAGGGCGCCGACATCGGATTGCGCGACAGATTGGCGCTGTGGCCGACGCCGGCGCATCGCGAGCGCGAGGCCGAGGCCCGTGCGAGAGATCGCGCCGAGATCGCACGCCTTGCGCGGGAGCGGGAGCCGGCGGCCGCAACGACGGGCGAGACGGCGCCGCCGGTCGAAGCCGTCTACGCACACCTCGCGGAGACTCCTTGCCGACTCCTGATGGTCCAGCTCGAGGATCTGATCGGTCAGGTCGAGCAGCGCAACGTCCCCGGCACCACCGACCAATATCCCAATTGGCGCCAGCGCCTGCCGCTGGCCCTCGCCGCGCTCATCGCCGATCCGCGGGTGCGGCGCGTGGCGGCGCGGCTCAATGCGCTGCGCGGCGATCGGCTGCCGCTGCTTGCCGCCACCACACCTGCCATTCCTGCGGCCGCTCTTGCAGCGCAGCCCCAAGCCTCCGCACCGCCCACGGTGCCGCGCGCCACCTACCGCATTCAATTCAGCGCCGATTTCACCTTCGACGACGGGATCCGGATCGTGCCCTATCTCGCCGCCCTCGGTGTGAGCCATCTCTACGCATCGCCCTGGCTCAAGGCGCGGCCGCGCAGTCCGCACGGCTACGACATCACAGACCACAACAGCTTCAATCCCGAGATCGGCGACGCGCGCGCCTTCGCCCATCTCGCCGAGGCCCTCGGCGAGTACGGGATCGGGCATATCCTCGATTTCGTGCCCAATCACATGGGCATCGGCAAGGCGGACAACGACTGGTGGCTCGACGTGCTGGAGTGGGGCGAGGCTTCGCCCTATGCCGGCTATTTCGACATCGATTGGGATGCGGAGGCTCGCCATCTCAGGCGCAGGGTCCTGCTGCCGCTGCTCGGCGACCATTACGGCCGGATTCTCGAGGCGGGGGAATTGACGCCGCGCTTCGATCCGTCATCCGGCCGCTACAGCGTCTGGTATCACGAGCATCGTTTTCCCATCGCGCCCCGGGATTATCCGACGCTGATCCGCTCGGCCCTCGCGGCGGTGGGCGCGACGTCGGCCACGGACGGCAATGGAAGCCGCGATGCGCTCGCGCGCTTCGCCGCCGCCTTCGAGGCGCTGAGCGAGGACCGTGCGGGCGGGTCCGAGGAGATTCGCCGCCGCACGCGCAATCTGCAGGCGGAGCTGGCCGAGCTCGCCATCGACGATCCGCGCGCCGCCGAATGCCTTGCCCGGAGCGCCGCCGGCCTTGCGGGGCGGCCGGGAGAGCCCGAGAGCTTCAAGGCTCTCCATCGGCTGCTCGAGCGCCAGCATTATCGCCTCGCCTATTGGGGCGTCGCCGCGGACGAGATCAATTACCGGCGCTTCTTCAACATCAACGAGCTCGCGGGCATCCGCATCGAGAACGCGGCGCTCTTCGACGAGGCTCACGCCCTGATCGGGCGCCTGCTCGCCGAGGGCCGTCTCCACGGCCTGCGCATCGACCACATCGACGGCTTGTTCCATCCCGAGGATTACTGCGCTCGACTCCAGGCCCTCGCCGCGCGCCTGCGGCCGGGGGCGGAGGGGCTCTACGTCGTCGTCGAGAAGATCCTGGCGCGTCACGAGCGCCTTCGCGAGGAATGGCGTGTTGCGGGAACCACGGGATACGATTTCCTCGCGCAGCTCAACGGACTCTTCGTCGACCCTCGCCATGAGGCCGCGCTGACCCGGCTCTATCGCCGCTTCAGCGGGCGCGAGATCGACTATGACGATCTCGCCTACGAGGCGCGGCAGCTCGTCATGGAGACCATGATGGGGAGTGAGCTCCGTGTGCTCGCGCGGGATCTCCACCAGATCTCCGAGGGGCGCTGGCAGAGCCGGGACTACACGCTGGAAGGCTTGCGCGTGGCGTTGCGGGAGATCGTCGCCTGTTTTCCGGTCTATCGCACCTATGTCACCGAGAGCGGCACGTCCGCGGAGGATCGCCGCGACATCGCCTGGGCGGTGAGCCAGGCGCGGAAGCGGTGGAAGGGGCCCGGCCGCGACGCCCTCGACTTCGCCGAAGCGGCGCTGACGACGGATCTTGCGCGCGAGGGCGGCGGCGATCCCGGCGCCATCACCCGCTTCGCGATGAAGTTCCAGCAATATACCGGGCCCGTCGCGGCCAAGGGCATCGAGGATACGGTGTTCTACCGCTTCCACCGGCTCTCTTCGCTCTGCGAGGTCGGCAGCGACCCGCGGCAGTTCGGCGTCTCGCCCGCCGCCTTCCACCACCTCAACCAGGAGCGCCTGCGGCGCTGGCGTCACGGCATGCTGGCGACGGCGACCCACGATACCAAGCGCGGCGAGGATGCGCGGGCGCGCATCAACGCGCTTTCGGAGCTTCCCCAGCAATGGGCGCAGCGCGCGTCGCGCTGGGCGAGCCTCAATCGCCGCAAGAAGACGGAGGTGGACGGGCGCCCGGCGCCGAGCCGGAACGACGAGTATCTCTTGTATCAGACGCTGCTCGGCGCCTGGCCTGCGGAATCGGCGGGGGCGGCCCTCGAGGGCTCCGAGCTCGCGGAATTCGTCGCCCGCATCACCGGCTATATGCGCAAGGCCGTGCGCGAGGCCAAGGAGCGCTCCTCCTGGGCCAATCCCCATCAGGACTACGAGGCGGCGCTTGAGAGCTTCGTCGCGCGCATCCTCGATCCGAAAGCGGGGCGGCCGTTCCTCGGCGATTTCCTGCCGTTCCAGGCGCGCATCGCCGGCTTGGGCATGCTGAGCGGCCTCGTGCAGACGGCGCTCAAGCTCACCTGCCCGGGCGTTCCCGACATCTACCAGGGAGCCGAGCTCTGGGACCTGAGCCTCGTCGACCCCGACAACCGGCGGCCCGTGGATTTCGGCCGGCGCGCCGCGCTCCTCGCCGGGCTCGCGCCGCCGGAAGCCGACGGCGATGACGCCGCCGCTTTCGTGCGGGGATTGCGGGCGCGCTGGCCCGACGGCGGGATCAAGCTCTACCTCGTCCGCAAGCTGCTGGACTTGCGGAGCCGCCACGCAACCCTCTTCGCCGAGGGCGATTACGTTCCCCTCGAGGTGAGCGGCGCGCGCGGCGCGCAGGTGGTCGCCTTCGCGCGGCGCCTCGCCGAGACGTCCATCGTCGTTGCCGTCGGCCGGCTCTTCGCCGCCCTGGTGGCGGAAGGCGAGACGTTCCCGCTGCCGTCGGCCTGGGGGGATACGGCGATCCTCGTGCCGGAGGCTTGGCCGGCGGCGACCGAGATCCTCACCGGCCGCCGCCTCGCGCCGCGGGAGGGCTCCCTTCCGGCGGGCGAGCTCTTCGCCCTGCTTCCCGTCGCGGTTCTCGCCGGCGGCGGTGCCGGGCGATGAGGGTGGGGACAGCCTTCGAGACGGATGTGCCGGCGCGCCTCGACCGGCTGCCCTGGAGCGGATTTCACTGGCTCGTCATCATGGCCCTCGGCGTCACCTGGATTCTCGACGGGCTCGAGGTGACGCTGGTCGGCTCCTTGGCCGGCGCGATCCGGGGCTCGTCGCTCGCCCTCAGCGACACCGAGATCGGCGTCGCGGCGAGCTGCTATCTCGCGGGGGCAATCCTCGGCGCGATCGGCTTCGGCTACCTCACCGACCGGCTGGGGCGCAAGCGGCTCTTCACCGCGACGGTCGCCGTCTACGCGGTCGCGACCCTGGCGACGGGTGCCTCCTGGGACTTCTGGTCCTTCGCCGTGTTCCGCTTCGTGACCGGTGCCGGGATCGGCGGCGAGTATTCCGCGATCAATTCCGCGATCCAGGAGCTCATCCCCGCGCGCTGCCGCGGCTGGACGGATCTCGCGATCAACGGCAGCTTCTGGATCGGCGCCGCCCTCGGCGCCCTCGGCTCGCTCGTCGTGCTCGACCCCGCGATCCTGCCCCAGGAAGTCGGCTGGCGCGTCGCCTTCAGCGTCGGCGGCGTGCTGGGCCTCATCGTGATCGCCCTCCGGCGCTACATCCCCGAGAGCCCGCGCTGGCTCATGACCCATGGCCGGGTGGAGGAGGCGGAGCGCGTGGTCGGCGAGATCGAGGCGCGCGTCGCAGGCCAGGCCGGGCCGCTCCCGGCGGTGCCGGAGGGCTCGCGCGTGCGCCTCAGCGCCGATCACCGTCTCACCATGCTCGAGCTCGCGCGGACGATCGTCGCGACCTATCCCCAGCGCGCCGTGCTGGGCCTCGTGCTCATGGCGGCGCAGGCGTTCTTCTACAACGCCATCTTCTTCACCTATGCGCTCGTCCTTACGCGCTTCTACGGCATCAAGGCGGGGGAGGTGGGCGGCTACATCCTGGCCTTCGCGGTCAGCAACTTCATGGGCCCGCTGCTGCTCGGCCATCTCTTCGACCGCCTCGGGCGCCGGATCATGATCACGGCAACCTACGGGCTCTCCGGCCTCATGATGCTGGCGACGGCGGCGCTTTTCGCCCAGGGCGCGCTGAGCGCCGTCGGGCAGACGGCGGTGTGGACGGCGATCTTCTTCGTCGCCTCCGCCGCGGCGAGCTCGGCCTATCTCACGGTGAGCGAGAGCTTCCCCCTCGAGGTGCGCGCCCTCGTGATCGCGCTCTTCTACGCCATCGGCACCGCGATCGGCGGCATCGCCGGGCCGACGCTGTTCGGGGCTCTGATTGACACCGGCTCGCGATTCAGCATCATGTGGGGCTATGTCGGCGGCGCCGTCCTCATGCTGGGCGCGGCACTCACCGAGGCCCGGCTCGGCATCAAGGCCGAGCGCCAGTCGCTCGAGGCGGTGGCGCGCCCCCTCTCCGCCGTGGAGTAGCGTCCCGCCGGCGCCGGAATAATCGGTCCCGGGATACGTCTAAGGAGGGTGGGGGAAGGCTGCCGGTGACGTGGCGCGCGCCCGGGCCACGGCGCCGGGACGCAAGGAAGCAAGGGCGGCAATTAGGCTGCTATCGAAGCCCAACCAAGCACGGAGAGCGATCATGGCCGACAATTTGCAAGCGGACCTGCAGACCTTGCGTGCGGAAGTCAACGACCTCCGCGCCAGCCTGGCCAAGATCAACGACACCCTCGTCGACATCGTCAAGAGGCGGGCGGGCGAGGCCTATGAGGGCATCCAGGAATCGGCGGGACGGCTGCGGCAATCCGTGGTCCACGAGATCGAGCAGCGCCCCGTCGGGACCGCCCTCGCAGCGCTCGGCATCGGCCTCATCCTTGGCATGCTCTGCAGCCGGCGCTCCCATTCCCATCATTCGTGAGCTGAGCCTCCCGCGAGGGAAAGCGGCCTCATGACGAGGTTCCTGACGAGGGTTGCCGTCGTCTTCGCGGCGCTGTCGATCGCGATGGTCGTCGCGATCATCGGCCTCGTCTTCCTTTGCATCGGCCTCTACCACACCTTCCGGGAGATCGCCGGCGGTCCCGCCGCGGCCTTCTGGACCGGGCTTTGCGCCCTCGCCGCGGCACTCATCATTGCCGGCATCGCGCGTCTCGTCCTCGCCATGCGCGGCGGCTCGGCCCCCGCCACGGCGAACCCGTCCCCCTCCCTTCCGGGCCAGTCGGAGCTCGCGAGCTGGCTCGGCCAGCGCCTGGGCGAGGCCGTCGCCGCGCGCAAATGGCCCTCGCTCTACGGCGCCGCCGCGGCCCTCGTGCTCGGCTTCTCCCTCGGGGTCAGCCCCGCCCTCCGCCGCGGCCTTCTCGACCTCCTCAAGCGCGCCATCCGCGGCAAGTAGCGCACCCCTCAGGCGGCGAGGCTCATCACCATCTTCTCGATCGCATGGCGCGAGATGCCGTGGCGCTCGAGGAGCTCGGTGCCCGTCCCCGAGCGCGGCGCCGTGCTGACCGCCAGGCGGTGCACCGGCGAGAGGTCGCCGATCGCCGCCGCGACGGCCTCGCCGAGCCCGCCCTCGCTCCAATGGTCCTCGACGACGACGAGAAGCTTGGTCTCGCGCGCCGCCTTGGCGAGGGTCTCGATGTCGAGAGGCTTGACCGAATAGGCGTCGATGACGCGGATCGCGATGCCCTTCTGCTTCAGGAGCTCATGGGCCGCGAGCGCCTCGTGGAGCGTAATCCCGGCGGCGACGACGGTGGCGGCGTCGTGCGCCGAGGCGCGCACCGTCTTGCTGCCGCCGATGGGGAACTCCTCGTCGTCGTCATAGATGACCGGCGTCTTGGGGCGGGTGGTGCGCAGATAGACGATGCCGTCGGCGCGCGCCGCTTCTTCGGTCAGCCGTGCCGCGCTGACGGCGTCCGCGGGATAGAGCACCTTGCTGCCGAGGACGGCGCGGAACATCGCGATGTCCTCGAGGCCCATCTGCGACGGCCCGTCCTCGCCGATCGAAACGCCGGCATGGCTGCCGCACAGCACGAGATGGGGCGGCCGGCTATAGGCGGCCATGCGGATGAAATCGTAGGCGCGCGTCAAGAAGCAGGCGAAGGTCGCGACATAGGGAATCTTCTGGCACACGGCGAGCCCCGTCGCCACGCCCACCATGTTCTGCTCGGCGATATAGCCCTCGAAGAAGCGATCGGGGAACGCTTTGGAGAAATGCGCCGCCCCCGTCGAGTTCTGCACGTCGCCGTCGATGGCGACGATCTCGGCATTGCATGCGCCGAGCCGCGCAAGGGCCTCGCCATAGGCTTCGCGCGTGGCGATGGCGTCGCCCTTCTTGAAGGCGAGCGGGATGCGGGGCATCGGCTTGCGCTGGGGCGCGTGGAAGCTTCCCACGCGGCGCGGCGTCACCTCGATCTTGGCCCCCGGCTCGCCGATCTCGGCAAGGGCGGCGGCCATCTGCTCGCGGTCGAGCGGCTTGCCGTGCCAGCCGTTCTTGTCCTCGAGGAAGGCGACGCCCTTGCCCTTGATCGTCCGCGCGACGATGGCCGTGGGTCCCGTCTCGCGCGCGGCCAGCAGGGCCTCGAGGATAGCCGTCACGTCATGGCCGTCGATCTCGACCGCATGCCAGCCGAAGGCGGCGAAGCGCTCGACGAGGGTCGCGGCATGGTGCCCATAGGGCGCTGCGCCGCTCTGGCCGAGGCCGTTGGCGTCGACGATGGCGACGAGATTCTTGAGCTTGTTGAGGGAGGCGAACTGCGCCGCTTCCCACACCGAGCCTTCCGAGCATTCGCCGTCGCCGAGGAGGCAGAAGATGCGCGCCTCGATGCCGTCGAGCCGGTTGGCGAGCGCGATGCCGTTCGCCGCGGCGAGGCCCTGCCCGAGGGAGCCGGTCGCGACCCTGACCCAGGGATTGTTCGGGGTGGGATGCCCCTCGAGGGTGCTGCCGAGCTTGCGCAGGGTGAGCGGGTCGTCCCTGATGGCGCCCGCTTCCGAGAGGGCGGCCCACAGGATGGGGGCGGCGTGGCCCTTTGAGAGGATGAAGGTGTCGACGTTGCGCGCCTCGGGATCCCGCGGGTCCCAGCGCATCTCGTGGAAGAAGAGGGCGGCGACGAGCTCGGCGCAGGACATGCACGAGGTCGGATGCCCCGAGCCCGCCTCGGTCGTCATGCGAATGACGAGGCGGCGCAGCCGGCGCGCCATCTCGGCGAGGGGCCTGGCGTCGGCGTGGATGCGGGCAAGCTCGCATTTCTTCGCGAGGTTCCGCATCGAGGCGTCGTAGGGCTCGATGAACTTCTGGATGCCCTCGTCCTCGAGCTGCGAGGTCACCGCGTGGAAGTCGATGCCGAGAGCCGCGAGATCCCGGAAGATCTCCCGCGCCGCCTCGACGTCCTTTTCCAGCGTATCGGCGACGGTGCCGTGGCTGCGGAACGCCTCGATCGTCTTGATCGGCAGGGTCGTCACCGTGTGCGGGCCGATCAGCGGCTCGACATACATGGTGTCGGGATAGGCGGGGTTCTTGGTGCTGGTGCTGGCCCAGAGCAGGCGCTGCGGCCGCGCCCCCCGCGCCTCGAGGGCCGCCCAGCGCTCGCCGCGGAAGAGCCGCTTGAAGCTCTGATAGGCGAGCTTGGCATTGGCAACCGCGACCTTCCCCATCAGGGAGTCCGGCGCAGGACGGCCGTCGCCGCGCGCGCCCGCGCGGTGGGCGAGGAGGCGATCGACCAGCACGTCGATGCGGCTCAGGAAGAAGCTCGCGACCGAGGCGATGCGGTCGATGGGCTTGTCCTCGGCAACCCGGCGCTCCAGCGCGCTCAGATAGGCCTCGGCGACCGCCTCATAGCGCTCGACCGCGAAGAGCAGGGTGATGTTGATATTGATTCCCTCGTAGAGCAGCGCCTCGATGGCCGGGATTCCCTCCACCGTCCCCGGAATCTTGATGAAGGCGTTGGGCCGGTCGACATGCTTGAAGAGGCGGCGCGCCTCCGCGATCGAGCCCTCGGTGTTGTGGGCGAGGCGCGGCGACACCTCGAGGCTGACATAGCCGTCGAGCCCGCGCGATTCGTCATAGACCGGCCGCAGGATGTCGCAGGCGCGCTGGACGTCGTCGACGGTCACCCGCTCATAGAGCTCGGTTGCGGTCACGTCCTTCGTCGCCACCGCGGCGATCTCGGCATCGTAGTCGCTGCCATGGGAGAAGGCGCGCTCGAAGATCTCGGGATTGGAGGTGATGCCGCGCAGGCCTTCGTCGCGGACGCGGCGCTCGAGGCTGCCATCGGCGATCATCGCGCGCGACAAGTTATCGAGCCAATAGCTTTGTCCGTGCTTAAGGAGCTCGTGCAGCGAATCCATGGCTTGCCTCCTCGTCGAGAATTCATCCGGCGTCACCCTCCCTCTCCGCCCCGGCGGAGAGGGTCGGGGTGAGGTGGGTGCCTGCCAGAATCCTATCGCGGATGCGGGCGGCAGCACCCACGGCGCCGGCATCCGGGCCCAGCTCGGCCTTCACGATCCGGAGCGGCCGCGAGGCGGCGTCGAGGGCGCGCGCGCGGGCCTCGCGCTCGGCGAGATCGAGGAGCTCGGGCAAGCCGTCGAGCACGCCGCCGCCGAGGACGAGGACGGCGGGATTGAAGGCATTGGCGATGCTGGCGATGCCGGCGCCGAGGGCGCGGCCGACATCCTCCATGATCTCGCGGGCGAGGCCGTCGCCCTGATGGTAGGCCTTGGCGACGGTCGCGGCGGTGATCTCCCCCGCCCGCTCCGCCTCGGCCAGCCGCCGGATCGCGTCGCCGGCCGTGCCGCCGCCCTCGATTCGCTCCTTGGCGCGGCGGGCGATCGCCCAGCCCCCGGCGAGGGCCTCGAGGCAGCCGTGATTGCCGCAGCTGCAGAGCGGGCCGCTGCGCTCGATCGTCAGGTGCCCGAGCTCGCCCGCATTGCCGCTGCAGCCGGTGATCAGCCGGCCATCGGCGACGACCCCGCCGCCGACCCCCGTCCCCACGAAGAGGCAGACGAGATCCTTCGCCCCTTTGCCGGCGCCGTGGATCCATTCGCCATAGGTGACCGCCTGCACGTCGTTGAGCACCTCGACCGGCACGGCGAGGCGATCCTGGAGGCGCTCGCGAAGCTGAACATTGTGCCAGCGCAGATTGGGGGCATAGCGCACCAGTCCCGTCTCCGGATCGACCTGTCCCGCCACCCCGACGCCGATGCCGATGGGCGCCGACGCCGCCTTGAGGAGGCGCGGATCGGTCAGGCAGGCGATCACCTCCTCGATCACCGCGTCCGGCCCCTTATCCGCCCGGGTGGCCCGGCGGATCCGGTTGATGACGCCGCCCTGGCGATCGACCAGGGATACCTCGATCTTGGTGCCGCCGAGATCGACACCAACAGCAAGGGCGTCGTCATCGGCATCTGCGGCGCAGTTGCGCGGATGGAGCATCTCCGGCCTCCTAGGACGAGGAGCTTGCGGCGCTCTCGAGGATCTTGGCGGCGGCGAGGTCGTCCGCGAGCCACAGCACCTGGCCGGAGCGCGGCCGGACGAGGGAGGCGGGAAGGGCGCTTGTCCCGTCCTCGATCCCGATCTCGAAGAGGCGGGCGAGAATTTCCGCCTTGCCGTCGCCCGCCACCAGGAAGAGGACCTTGCGGGCGGCGTTGATGGCGCGGAGCGTCAGCGTCACGCGATCATGGAGATGCGCCGGGCTGCCGCGCACGGCCACGGCCAGGCGCTCCTTCTCGTCGAGCGCGGGATCATCGGGAAAGAGCGAGGCCGTATGGCCGTCGCCGCCGAGCCCGAGGAGGACGAGGTCGAAGGCCGGGCGGGCCTGGCGCATCAGGCTGCGGAGGTCGCCCTCATAGCGGCTCGCCGCGTCTTCGGCGCCGAGCTCGCCGTGGATCCGGCGGATTTGCGGGGGGGTGGGAAGCCTGGAGAGCAGCGTCGTGTCGGCGAGGTGAAAATTGCTGTCGGGATGGTCGGGCGGAACGCAGCGCTCGTCGCCCCACAGGCAGACGACCTTTTCCCACGCCACCTCCTGCCGGAATTTCTCGTCGGCGAGGCGGAGATAGGCCTCGCGCGGCGTATTCCCGCCGGCGAGAACGAGGGTCGCCTTGCCCCTCCGCTCGATCGCTTCGCGCAGGCTGCGCGCGATCTGCTGGGCCGCGGCTTCGGCCCAGGCGGCATGCCCCTTGACGAATTTCAGCCAGCGCGCGCTCATCGCGACGCCCATCCTCCGCCGTCAGTATCTCGAGTCGAGCGGGACGACCGTCGAGCCGGTTGCGCAGCGCCGCCGCTCGACGCTGTCGCGGCCGCCGCCGGTCATTCCGCAGTCGCCCGCCGGCGGGACTCCATCTCCGACCGACGATGTATATCTCCGACCGCCGATGTGTTCTGGCAAGGACCGAGAGCACGCGCTTGCTCCCGCCCGAACGCCGCCCGACCGCTTAAAGACGTAGACGCGGCCCCACGGCTTTTATTCCGCGCTTGGAGGCTTAAGGCTCAAGCGTCATCGCGAGCGCCGCGACACCGAGCAGAAGCGAGGTGACGCGGGGCGTGGCGATCCAGGAGAGGGCGCCGGATTGCTTCCCTCTCGCAAGGCTCGGGGTCGCAATGACGGCACGCCTTGCAAATCGCTTTTCGACCGCGCTCCGGCTTACGCGGATTGTCGGGCAAGGCGGGTGACCTCGCGCTGGATGAGCTCGCGATAGGGGCCGTCGCGCCGCATCAATTGGTCGGGCGGGCCGTCCTGCGCGACCTGGCCGGCCTGCAGCACGACGATGCGGTCGAAATTGCGCAAGGTCGAGAGGCGATGGGCGATGGCGATGACGGTGCGGCCGCGCATCAGGCGATCGAGCGCCTCGCGGATGGCCTCCTCGGCCTCGCTATCGAGGGAGGAGGTCGCCTCGTCGAGGAGCAGGATCGGCGCGTCGCGCAGAAGCGCGCGCGCGATCGCGATGCGCTGGCGCTGCCCGCCCGAGAGCTTGACGCCGCGATCGCCGACGATCGTCGCGAAGCCTTCGGGGAGCGCTTCGATGAAGCCGCGGCACCGCGCGGCGGTGGCGGCCTCCAGCACCTCCCGGTCCGTGGCTTCCGGCCGCCCGTAGCGGATATTCTCCATGACCGAGCGATGGAAGAGGGAGATGTCCTGGGGCACGATGGAGATGGCCTCGCGCAGGCTCTCCTGGGTGATATGGGAGATGTTCTGGCCGTCGATCAGGATCTGCCCGCCCTGCACGTCGTAGAAGCGCTGCAGGAGGGCGAACAGCGTCGACTTGCCGCCGCCCGAGCGCCCGACCAGGCCGACGCGCTGGCCGGCCTCGATCCTCAGGTTGAAGTCCTCGAACACCGTGCGCCCGCCCGGATAGGCGAAGCAGACCTGCTGAAAGGCGACCGCGCCGCGCTGGCGCGCAAGCGGCGGAGCGCTCGGAATGTCGCGAAGCTCGTAAGGAACGAGAAGCGTCGAGAGGGCTTCCGCGAGCCGCGCCATGTGCTGGGTCACGTCGACGAGGGCGACGGCCAAATCGCGCGTCGCCTGGAGAATGGTGATCCCCAGGGTCGAGACCAGCACCACATCGCCCGTCGTCGCGGCGCCGTCGCGCCACAGCACGATGGCCCAGGCGAGGATGCCGATGGTGAGGGCAATCGTCACCGCGGCATGGAACAGGCGCAGCCTCTCGAGATAGCGCAGGCTGCGGCGGCGTGCCGTCATCTCGCGCCCGACCGTCTCGTCGAAATGGCGATGCTCGCGGCGGATGCCGCCGAAGGCGCGAACGATGGGCATGTTGCCGATGATGTCCACCATCTCGCCGTCGACCGCCGCCGCCTTGTTGGCGAAGTCGTGGTGCAGCGGGCGCCCGGCGGCGGCGAGGCGGAAGAGAACGATGACGAGGAGTCCGGCGACCACCATCAGCCCCGCCGACATCGGCAGGCTCACCATCGAGAGGAAGCCGATCGCGCCGATGGTCGCGGCGCAGGGCGGCAGGATGTTCCAGACGAACATGTTCTCGACGATGAACACCGCATTCGACGTGGCGGTGATCCGGCTCGTCAGCATGCCGGGCAGGCGATCGGTGAAATAGCGCGGGGCGTGCCCGGTCAGGTAGCGGAAGAGGTCGCTTCTCAGATCCCCGGTGACGCCGACGAATGCATAGCTTGCAATCCATCCCGCGAGCCGCCACAGCAGGTTGTCCGCCGCGATCAGCGAGACCAGCAGGGCGAAGGCGATCCAGATGCGGTCGCCGCCGCCGGCGACACCCTTGGACAAGGTGTCGACGAGGAACTTCACGCCGTATTGCGTGCTGACGGAGCAGCCGACCGCACCCAGGACGGCGGCGAGGATCGCCGCATGGGAGATCGGCCGCCGGCGTATGTAGCGAATGAAGAAGTTGACGGGACGGCTCGCATAGCGCTGCAGCCTGTCGACGCCGTCCTCAGGCTTGGCGTGAAGCCCGCGCTCCATGCGCAGGTTGTCGTTCGTCATGGCCGCCTCGCGCTTTCGCGAATGACGAACCGGCCCGATGTGAAGAAATGCTGCACCGATATTCCTTTGTATGGCGAGCAAATTCCCTAGCGGTGACCAGACAATCCTACAGCTACGGGGGCTTTACTGATGCTTCTTCGTGACAAAAAAGGGCGCAGGCCCATTGTGACAAAAAAGGGTTTGCTCCCGCGTCCATTTTGTCCCTCGCCTTGATTCGGGCGCTGTGGTCTTGTTGGTGCGCTTTGTCTCATGCAGGAGATTGAATAAATGCGTATTGCGCAGATCGCTCCCTTGACGGAGGCCATCCCCCCCAAGCTTTACGGCGGAACCGAGCGCGTGGTCTCCTGGCTGACCGAAGAGCTGGTCGGCCTCGGCCACGACGTCACGCTGTTCGCGAGCGGCGATTCCGTCACCTCCGCGAAATTGCATCCGATCTGGCCGAAGGCGCTTCGGCTCGACGAGACCATCCGGGATCCGCATGCGCTGCATTTCTTGGAAATGGAGACCGTCTATCGCCTCGCCGGGGAGTTCGACCTCCTGCACGCTCACCTCGACTACTATCCGTTCTCGCTTTTTTCGCGCCAGGCGACGCCCTTCGTCACCACGCTTCACGGCCGCCTCGACCTCGCCGAGCAGCAGCCGCTCTTCACCGCCTTCTCGCATATCCCCGTGGTGTCGATCTCGAATGCCCAGCGGCGGCCCATGCCGCAAGCGAACTGGGTGGGAACGGTGCATCACGGGCTCCCCGAGACGCTTCTCATGCCCCAGGCCGGGAAGCAGGACTATCTCGCCTTTCTCGGCAGGATCGCGCCGGAGAAGGCGGTGGACCGTGCCATCCGCATCGCCTGCCAATGCGGCGTCCCCCTCAAGATCGCGGCCAAGGTCGACCGCGTGGATCGCGAATATTTCGAGGCCGAGATTCGTCCGCTGCTCGACCACGAGAACGTCGAGTATATCGGCGAGATCAACGACGGCGAGAAGGCGGCCTTCCTCGGCGGGGCGATCGGCCTGCTCGTGCCCATCGACTGGCCCGAGCCGTTCGGCCTGGTCATGATCGAGGCCATGGCCTGCGGGACGCCGGTGATCGCCTTCAATCGCGGCTCGGTGCCCGAGGTGATCGAGGACGGCCTGACCGGCTTCGTGGTGGAGAATGTGGCGGAAGCGGTCGCCGCGGTGCCCCGCCTCGCGCAACTCTCCCGTGCTGCGATCCGCAGGCGCTTCGAGGAGCGCTTCACGGCGCGCCGCATGGCCGAGGACTACCTCGAAATCTATCGCGAACTCCTCGGGCAGAGGAAGCCGCAGCTGAGGCTGGCCAGCGTCTGACGCAGGCAGGCGGGGCATGGGCGCAGGCTTCCGAATGGAGCCGCGCCCGGCTCTTTCTGCACGCCAGCGCGCGTCCTTCTGCATGATGCCCCGCGCGAACGCGCGTCCTTCTGCATGATGCAAAGAGTCGGGCTTGCGCCCGCCGCGGAGAGGGTCGGGGGATGAGGTGTGGCTTAAGATGCGATGAGAGTGGAATGGCGCGCAGCACCTCTCGAGGTGAGAGGGGGTGCTTCGCGCCCGATCGGATCGCGCGCTAATGCGCGCGGCGGGCGAGGGCGCCCGGCTGGCCCTCCATCATCCGCCGCAAGGCTTCGCGGCCGCGCGACAGGCGCGACATCACCGTGCCCAGGGGGATCTCCAGCACCTCGGCGGCTTGCTGATAGCTCATGCCTTCCAGGCCGATGAGGAGGACGATCTCCTTCTGCTCCGCAGGCAGTGCGTCGAGGGCGCGCGAGAGGTCCCGCAACTCAAGGGATACGGGCTGGGGTGCCGGGCGCGCCAAGCGTGTCACGACCTGATCGAGATCAACGCTGATGCCGGCGCGCCGCCGGCTCGAAAGCAAATCGACATAGGCATTGTGAAGAATCGTAAAAAGATAAGCGCGCAGATCCCGGATGCCGTGCCAGAAGTGACGTCGCGCAAGCGCGCGCTCCAGGCACTCCTGCACCAGCTCGTCCGCATCGTTCTGGTCCCGCAGCAGCGCCCGGGCATAGCGGCGCAGATCGGGAATGTGGCGCTCGACGCTTTCTCCGGGATGAGTCACGGCTCCTCTCCTTCGAATGGCCAAACCAACGCGAGGACGTCCACCACGGATTGGCGGGGAATTTCTTGTGGATTTGAACATAGTCGTCGCGAGACCTCATGGCTCGTGACAAAAACCGTCTCGCTGTGATAAATATGGGGAATTCCCAATCTACATTTCATCCGCAGATTTTTTACTTGGCTTCCGATCGCCAATACTTGCCGGCGATTGGCGCGAAATCGAGACGGCACCCGCCGCTTCGCGCGGTGGAAGCGGCGGAAGGAATAAGTGTCGCCGGGCGCTGTCTATGCGTCGGATGACAGCGGCGGCGGCGGTTCTCCAGCTCGCAGGAACGCGTTGCGCACCCCTTGGCGGTGCCGCCTGCGCGCTGCGCCGCCGAGCGGCGGCCGAGGCTGCGGGGAAATAGGCCGATGGTTCCGGCGATCAGCGAGGGCGATGCGCTCTTCCTCGATTTCGACGGCACCCTCGTCGAGATCGCGCCCTCGCCCGAGAGCGTCATGGTCGGCCGCGAGCTCCCGCAGCTCCTCGCGCGCGCGGCACAGCGGCTGGAAGGCGCCGTCGCGGTCATCAGCGGCCGGGCGCTCGACGATCTCCTCGCCATGCTGCGGCCCTTCGCCGGCGCTGCGGCAGGGATCCACGGCCTCGAGCGCCGCACCGCCGATGGCAGGCTCATCCGCGCCGCGACCGGCGACCTCGTCGCGGAGGCGCGCGAGATGCTCGCGGCCTTCGCCGCCGCGACGCCGGGCGTCCGGCTCGAGGACAAGGGTGCCGCCCTCGCGCTTCACTTTCGCGCCCGGCCGGACGCGGCCTTCGCCTGTCTCAAGATCGCCCATGACGCCGCCAAGCGCGCGCAGAGCCGGCTCGTCGTGATCCAGGGCAAGATGGTGGTGGAGCTGCGGCCGCGCGAGGCCAACAAGGGCAGCGCCATTCTCGCCTTCCTCTCGGAGCCGCCCTTCCTCGGCCGCCGCCCCATCTTCATCGGCGACGACCGCACCGACGAGGACGGCTTCGCCGTCGTCAACCGCGTGGGCGGCATCGCGATCCATGTCGGGACCCCGGGCACCACGGCGGCGCCGTTCCAGCTTCCCGATGTCGCCGCGGTGATCACCTGGATCGCCGAGTTCGCGCCCCCGCCGCGGCTCCCCGAGCCGCAATTGCCGCTGTCGTCGTGATGCGGCTTCGCCTGCGCGCCGTCACGGAACCTGCGCTGAGCCCCGGCGTTTTGCTCGTTGGCGGACGCCCGGCCGTGCGGTGCGGGAGGAGCAGGGGAGGACAGGGTTGAGAGTTCGCGACGTCATGACGCCGAGCGTCGAGCTCGTGCATCCCGACGCGACGGTGCAGGAAGCCGCCGCCAAGATGGCGGAGGCCGATCTCGGCATTCTCGCCGTGGGGGATCGGGAGCGCGTCGTCGGCCTTCTCACCGATCGCGACATCGTGGTGAGGAGTGCGGCGCGCGGCTGGGATCCCGGCCAGACGAAAGTGCGCCAGATCATGACCGAGGAGATCCGCTACTGCTTCGACGACGAGCCCCTCGACGAGGTCGCGGCCAGCATGGGCGAGCTGCAGGTGCGCCGCCTTCCCGTCGTCGATGAGGAGAAGCGCCTCGTCGGCATCATCTCGCTCGCCGATGTCGCGCTTCGCCACGATACCGCCAAGGCGGGTGCCACGCTCGAGGCGGTGTGCATGCCCGGCGGCATCCATTCGGGCCGGATGACGCCCGGGGAAGACGGCAGATGAGCAATCCGGCGATCGACACGCTCAAGCAGGCCTTGCGCCCGCTTGCGCCCTATCTGCGCAAGCCGACGCCGGGCCCGTCCTGGCAGCGCTCCTTCAGCCTGATCAAGCGGCGCGGCTTCGCGCCCAACACGGTCTTCGACATCGGCGTCGCCTATGGGACCCACGAGCTCTATCGCGCCTTTCCGCACGCCTTCTACTACCTGATCGATCCGACGCGGGAATCGCTGCCCTATATGCAGAAGATCGCCCAGCATCTCGACTGCCAGATCCTCAACATCGCCCTCGGCGACCGCGAGGACGAGATCGAGATGGAGATCAGATCCGATCTCCTCGGCTCCACCTTCTTCGAGGATTACGGGCCGCGCGACGTGCTGCGCCGGGACAAGGTGCCGATGCGGCGCTTCGATCAGGTGATCGGGCCCTTCGAGACCCCCGCCCTCTGCAAGATCGACGTGCAGGGGGCGGAGATGATGGTCCTCGCCGGCATGGAGGGGCGCATGCAGGACATCGACATGTTCCTCATCGAGGCCAGCGCCATCGCCACCCTCAAGGACGGGCCCGAGGTCTACAATGTCGTCGAGCTGATGCGGCGGCACGGCTTCGTGCTGTTCGACGTGCTCGGCCTCGTGCGGCGGCCCCTCGACTGGGCGCTCGCCCAGCTCGACCTCCTCTTCGTCCGCGAGGATTCCTTCCTAAGGTCGGATCGGCGCTGGGCCGAGAAGGCGTGAGCGCGGCGTCGCCTCAATAGGCGATGGCGAGCGGCGGCATCAGGAGATCGGCGTCCTCGGCCGTGACGAGGGCGGGAAGCTCGGCGAGGAGCGGCCGCAGCCCCGGCGCCTGCGCGGCGAGGCGGTCGGCGATGCGGCCGACGCCGATGGCGCTTCGCGCCTGCTGGTCGTCGAGATAGCGCAGGAGGAGACGGAGCCCGCGCTCGGGGCGGGGATAGCTGCGCAGCCGGATGGTCTCCTGGGCGCCGATCCGCGCCGCCTGCCGGGCGAGGGCGAGCGCCGTCGGGAAGCCGCCGAGGGCGTCGACCAGCCCGAGCGCCTTCGCCTGCTCGCCGGTGAAGACGCGCCCCTTGGCGATGGCGGGGATGCGGCTCGCATCGAGATGGCGGCCGGCCACCACCTTGCTCGTGAAGTCGTGGTAGACCGCGTCGAGCGAGGCCTCGAGATGCTGCCAGCCTTGCGGCGTGAAGTCGCGACCGGCGCTCCACATATCCGCATTGGCGCCGAACTGGACCGAGTCCAGGCTGACGCCGAGCTTGGCGAGGAGATCCGTCACCACGAACTTGCCGCCGAAGACGCCGATCGAGCCCGTGAGCGTGCCCGGCTCGGCGACGATCTTGGCGGCGGGGGCGGCGATGTAATAGCCACCCGAGGCCGCGACATTGCCCATGGCGACGATGACCGGCTTGCCCGCCGCCTGCGCACGGCTGACGGCGCGCCAGATGGTGTCGGAGGCCAGGGAGGAGCCGCCGGGGCTGTCGATGCGGAAGACGATGGCGGCCACGTCGTCGCTGCGCTGGGCCTCGCCGAAGGCCTTGACGATGGTATCCGCCCCCATCTGCGACACGCCGAAGGGCGAATCGAAATCGCCCTCGCCGGAGACGATGGGGCCGTCGCCGTCGATGACGGCGATGACGCGGCTCCCGGAGGTATCGCGCTCGGTAGCGCGGAGATAATCGGCGAGCGAGATGAATCCGGCCCCGGCGCCGGCGTGGCGCCGGGCCGCGTCCTCGGCCTCGTCGCGGTAGCCGAGGCGGTCGACGAGCTTGTCCTTGAGCGCATCCGCGGCGAGGAAGGGGCCGCGGTCGATGAGGGCCTTGACGGCCTCCACGCTCATGCCGCGCCCGTCGGCGATGCCCTTGACGAGCTGGCCGTAGAGCGAGCCGAGGATGCTCTCCATCGATTCCCGGAAGGGCGGGCTGTAGGCGGTGTCGGTGAGCTCGTCGACGGCGGTCTTGTACTCCTCGCGCTTGTCGAAGCGGGGCACGACGCCGAGCTTGTCGAGGGTGCCGCGCAGGAAGGGCGTCTCGACGGCGATGCCGGCGAGCCCGAGCTCGCCCGAGGGCTGCAGCCAGATCTCCTCGCAGCCGGCGGCGAGATAGTAGTCGCCGCTCCCCAGGCCGGGACCGCCATAGCTCTCGGCGAAGGCGAGGGCGAACTTGCCGCGCTTGCGGAAGGCGGCGACGGCGTCGCGCAGCTCCTGGCTCGCGGCGAAACCGAGGGGGGCGCCGAGGCGGAGGACGAGGCCCTTCACCCGCGCGTCGCCGCCGGCGCGCTCGAGGGCCTCCTCGACCTGCCGCAGGGAAAGCTGCTCCGGCTGCAAGAGGCCCGCGAGCGAATCCCGGCGTCCCGCCGCGAGAAGCGGCCTGGTGAGGTCGAGGCGCAGCACCGCAACATCGGGGACCGTATGCGCGGGGGCGACGAGCTTCGCGCCGAAATAGGCGCCGACCGCCACCAGCACGACGACGAGAAAGCCGATGATGGCGAAGATGCCGACGATGATCCGTCTCAGCCAGCGCATACGCGAACTTCCCTCGTCGTGACGGCGATGCGACGACGGCGACTCGCCGTCGGCACGGCCCTCACTCGCGATCCATCTTGTGATAGTCCCGGTTGGGCATCATGTCGATGCCGGAGGCCATCCGGTTCGACATGTTGAAGAAGGCGGCGACGTCGGCGATGTCGAAGATGTCCGCATCGGCGAAGCCCGCGGCGCGCAGCGCCTCGCGATCCGCCTCCTCGATGCGGTAGGGCGCCTCGCTCAGCTTGGCGGCGAAATCGAGCATCGCCCGGTGGCGCGGCGAGAGGCGCGCCACGCGGTAGTTCATCACCAGCATCTCGCCGAGCTCGGGGTCGCCCGAGAGCTTGCGCACCGCCTGGCCGTGGGCGACGAGGCAGTAATAGCAGCGGTTCACCGAGGAGACGACGACGGCGATCATCTCGCGCTCGAGCTTGCTGAGCCCGGACTCGCCGAGCATCAGCTCGTTGTAGAAGGCGATGAAGTTGCGCAGCTTGCGCGGCTTGTAGGCATAGGCCTGGAGCACGTTGGGCACCAGGCCGAGCTTGTCGCGGCATTTCTGGTAATAGGCCTTGAGGTCGTCCTCGAGCTCCGCCTCGGCGGGCGTGGGGAAGGCCATGACGTGATCCGGTTGCGGCATCCTCGTCCTCCTTGCGCGCCGGCGCCCTCGCCGGCTCAGCCGCACTGGGCGCGGTGGCGCAGCAGGTGATCCGCCAGCACGATCGCCATCATCGCCTCGCCCACGGGCACGGCGCGCATGCCGACGCAGGGATCATGACGCCCTTTGGTGACGACGTCCACCTCGCGGCCGTCGACGGTGACGCCGCGGCGGGGGATGAGGAGCGAGCTCGTCGGCTTCACCGCGAAGCGCACCACGATGTCCTGCCCCGTCGAGATGCCGCCCAGGGTGCCGCCGGCGCGGTTGCTGAGGAAGACGGGGCGGCCGCCCTCCATGCGCATCTCGTCATGGGCCGCCTCGCCGGGAATCTCCACCCCGGCGAAGCCGTCGCCGATCTCGACGGCCTTGACCGCGTTGATGCTCATCATCGCCTTGGCGAGGTCGGCGTCGAGCTTGTCGTAGACGGGTTCGCCGAGGCCGGCGGGCGCCCCCGACGCCACGATCTCGACGACGGCGCCCAGGGAGGAGCCGCGCTTGCGCGCGGCGTCAAGCTCGCCTTCCCATCGCTCGGCCGCCTTCGCGTCGGGGCAGAAGAAGGGGTTGGCGGCGGCCGCGTCCCAGTCCCAGCGGGCGCGGTCGATCTTGTGGGGGCCCATCTGCACCATGGCACCCCGGATGGCGACGCCGTCGCCGAGCACCTTGCGCGCGAGGGCGCCGGCGGCGACGCGGCAGGCCGTCTCGCGCGCCGAGGCGCGGCCGCCGCCGCGGTAATCGCGGATGCCGTATTTCGCCTGATAGGCGTAGTCGGCGTGACCGGGGCGGAAGAGGTCCTTGATCTCGCTGTAGTCCTTCGAGCGCTGGTCGACATTCTCGATGAGGAGCGAGACCGGCGTGCCGGTGGTCAGCCCCTCGAAGACGCCGGAGAGGATGCGCACCTGGTCGGGCTCGCGGCGCTGGCTGGTGAAGCGGGACTGGCCGGGGCGGCGGCGGTCGAGCCAAGTCTGGATGTCCGCCTCGGCGAGGGGGATCCGCGGCGGCATGCCGTCGACGACGCAGCCGATGGCGGGGCCGTGGCTCTCGCCCCAGCTCGTATAGCGGAAGGCCAGGCCGAAGCTGTTGCCCGGCATGGTCAGAGGTTCGGCCGGAACGTCTTGAGCAGCTCGGCGGCCCCGGCCACGGCGTCGACGGCGAGCATGCCGACGACGTGATAGCCGCAATCGACGTGGTGGATCTCGCCGCTGACGCCGCTGCCGAGATCGCTCAGCAGATAGAGCGCCGCCCCGCCCACCTGGTCGAGCGTCACGTTCTGGCGCAAGGGGGCGTTGAGCTCGTTCCATTTCAGGATATAGCGGAAGTCGCCGATGCCCGAGGCCGCCAGGGTCTTGATCGGCCCCGCCGAGATGGCGTTGACGCGGATCTTCTGGCTGCCGAGATCGGCGGCGAGGTAGCGCACGCTCGCCTCGAGCGCCGATTTGGCGACGCCCATGACGTTGTAATGGGGCATCACCTTCTCGGCGCCGTAATAGGTGAGGGTGAGGAGGCTGCCGCCGTTCGGCATCAGCTTGGCGGCGCGGCGGGCGAGATCGGTGAAGGAGTAGCAGGAGATCAGCATCGTCTGCACGAAGTTCTCCCGCGTCGTGTCGACATATTTGCCGGTGAGCTCGTTGCGGTCGGAGAAGGCGATGGCATGGACGATGAAATCGATGGCCCCCCATTCCTTCGCCATCGCCGCGAAGACGGCATCGAGGCTCGCGGCGTCGCCGGCGTCGCAGGGCAGGATCAGCTTGGCGCCCAGGGATTCGGCGAGCGGCCGCACGCGCTTCTCGAGCGGCGGGCCCTGAAAGGTGATCGCCAGCTCGGCGCCCTGGCCGGCAATGGTCTTGGCGATGCCCCAGGCGATGGAGCGATCATTCGCCACCCCCATGATGAGGCCGCGCTTGCCGGTCATGAGTCCTGGGGCATTCGTCATTGCGGCCTCTCCGGGCATGGTCATCGATGCGCTGTCGCAGAAGTCGCGGGCATCCTACACAAAAGCCCGGGGAGGGCAAAGCCGCGCCGGACCTCGCTTTCTCTCGCCCCCACCTCTCCCGACCCTCTCCGCCGCATTGGGGCGGAGAGGGAAGCGAAGCGGAGCAAGTGGGTGAGGTGGGGCAGAAAGCGTCGGATGGACGCGGAATGCGAAGGAGAGCAAAAGCCTTACTGCTGCACGATCTTCCAGGTGCCGTCGGGCTGGCGGCAGGCGGTGCCGTAGGCCTGCTGGGTCTGCCCGCCCACCGTCACCGTCTGCTGGAATTCGCGGCAATACTGGCCGTTCGATTCCTGATAGGTGCGCACCGGCGTCACCGTGCCCGAATGGCCGTTCTCCGCATTGCGCCAGGGCAGACTCTGCCCGTCCGGCGTGGTCTCGAGGGTGCGCTGGGTCGTCTGCTGCGCGGCGAGCTCGTCGGCGCGGTCGAGGGACTTGCCGACCTGGCTGCCGACGAAGGCGCCAAGCAGGCCGCCGATCGCCGTCGCCGCCAGATTGCCGGTGCCGTGGCCGATCTGCGAGCCGATGAAGGCGCCCGCACCCGCGCCGCCGAGGGTGCCGAGGGTCTGCTTGGTCCCGCCGAGAGGCGTTTCCATCTGCCCGTTGGGTCCCTGGGTGCAGGCGGCGAGCAGCATCGCCAGGACCGCCGCCGCGCCAACGCTGATAAGCTTCATTTGTCGTCCTTTCCCTTTGCCGTCATCCCGCGACGTGCGGCTGGCTTCCCGCGCGGCCCGAGGATGCGACGATCACCACAATTACGACGCAACGCCGCCCGTCCTGCGCCGCGGCAGGCCGGACGCCGTCACCGACTTGTGAACACAGCGACCTTCCCCGCCTTCCTTGCAGGCGGCCACCTTTCGTGAGAATTATAACACCGGGCCATGAGATAAAGAAGCTCGGCTGAACCGAACATGAACGACGCCTCCAGCGAAAATCCGCTCGCCTTGTTCCATCTCTGGCTCAAGGAGGCGGAGGCGAGCGAGCCGAGCGATCCCACCGCGATGGCGCTTGCCACCGCCGATGGGGACGGCGCGCCCTCGGTGCGGATGGTGCTGCTCAAGCACGCGGACGAGGCAGGCTTCGTCTTCTACACCAATCTCGAGAGCCGCAAGGGCGGCGAGCTCAAGGCCAATCCGCGCGCCGCCCTCTGCTTCCACTGGAAGTCGCTGCGCCGGCAGGTGCGCGTCGAGGGCGCGGTGGCTCCGGTCGCCGACCGCGAGGCCGACGAGTATTTCGCCACGCGCCAGCGCCAAAGCCAGATCGGCGCCTGGGCCTCCCAGCAGTCGCAACCCCTCGTCGGCCTCTTCGAGCTCGAGCGGCGCGTCGCCCAATACGCCGCGAAATTCGGCCTCGGCAAGGTGCCGCGCCCGCCCTTCTGGTCCGGCTTTCGCGTAACACCGCGGCGCATCGAGTTCTGGCGCGAGCGGCCGTTCCGGCTGCACGAGCGCCTCGTCTATCATCGCGAGAATGCGAGCTGGCGCACCGAGCGGCTCTATCCTTAGGGCCACCGTCATCGCGAGGACCGCGGCGCCGAGCGCGAGCGGGTGGCGCGGGGCGACGCGATCCAGGGGCCTAGCGAAAGACTGGATCGCTTCCCCCTCGCGATGCTCGGGGTCGCGATGACGCCGTGCTTTGATTGACTGGCGATGACCGCGCCGAGCCACGTGGTCGAGGACCAGAGCGAGGCGATCGCCTTCCTCGCCGATCCGCGCAGCCATGGGGGCGCCGCGGTCGAGCGCATCGACACCCACGGCGCCGTCGTCGTGCTCGCCGGCGAGCGCGCCTATAAGCTCAAGCGCGCCGTTCGCTTCCCTTATATGGATTTCTCGACGCTCGACTTGCGCCGGCGCGCCTGCGAGGCGGAGCTGCGCCTCAACCGCCGCACGGCCCCATCGCTTTATCTCGGCATCGCGCCGATCGCGCGCACGGAGTCGGGCGGGCTCGCCATCGGCGGCAGCGGGCCCATCGTCGATTGGCTCGTCGTCATGCGCCGCTTCCCCGACGACGCGAATTTCGCGCGCATGGCGGCCGCGGGCGCCCTCGACGAGGAGCTGGTCCGCGACCTCGTCGACGCCATCCTGCGCTTCCACGCCGCGGCGGAGCGGCGGCCGGACCACGGCGGCGCCGGCGGGATCGCCTGGGTCGTCGCCGGCAACGACGAGGGCCTCAAGGAGGCGGGCGCGGCGGTCTTCCCGCGCGAGCGCGTGGCGGCCCTGCGGCGGCGCTGCGACGCGGCGCTCGCGCGCCACGCGGCCCTCCTCGAGGCGCGCCGCGCGCGCGGCCTGGTGCGGCACTGCCACGGCGATCTTCATCTGCGCAACATCTGCCTCTTCGAGGGCAAGCCCACCCTCTTCGACGCCATCGAGTTCAACGAGCGGATCGCCTGCATCGACGTGCTCTACGACCTCGCCTTCCTGCTCGCCGATTTCGATCGCGTCGACCTGCGCCCCTTCGCGAATCTCGCCCTCAACCGCTATCTCGCCGAGGGCGCGCGGGACGGCGGCGATCTCGGCGACCTCGACGGGCTCGCGGCCCTGCCGCTCTTTCTCGCCTGCCGCGCCGCCGTGCGCGCCCAGGTGAGTGCGGCCGCGGCGGCGAGCCAGCCGAGCGAGGCGGCGGCCGCGCGCGAGCTCGCCGCGGCGCGCCGCAGCCTCGGCCAGGCCCTCGCTTACCTGGCGCCGTCGCCGCCGCGGCTCGTCGCCATCGGCGGCGTCTCGGGGACCGGGAAGTCGACGCTCGCCCGCGCGCTCGCCCCCCATCTCGGCGCCGCCCCGGGTGCCGTCCTCCTGCGCAGCGACGTGATCCGCAAGCATCTCGCCGGGCGCGACGCCGAGGAGCGGCTGACGCCCGCGCACTACACGGCCGAATGGACGGCGCGCGTCTACGCGGCCCTGTGCGCGCGGAGCCGTGCCGCGCTTGCGGCCGGGCGCGCGGTGATCGTGGACGCGGTCTATGCGCGGCCCGAGGAGCGCGCGGCGATCGAGGGCGTGGCGCGCGATCTCGGCGCGCCCTTCGACGGCCTCTGGCTCGAGGCGCCGCGCGACGCCCTCGAGGCGCGCATCGCCGCGCGGGTGGGCGACGCCTCCGACGCCACCGTCGCCGTGCTCCGCCGCCAGCTCGATCTCCCCCTCGGCGCGCTGCGCTGGCGCCGCCTCGACGCCTCCTTGGCGCCGGACGCCGTGGCGGCGCGGGCGCTTGCCATGCTGAAAGGCGGCGAGGCCGGGGATTGATCTAGATCAGAGCAGACAGCGCGCCGGTCGACAGAATGGCGGCGCCGCGGCGGCACGGGGTCCGGCCGCTGCCGCGGCACCCTTCGCCTCGTCTTGCGCGCTGGGGCGTTCCGTGGCGGCGCGCGAAGTCCGGCCCTCCCGCGGGGGTGGGAGGGTGGCCGCTCCGCAAGGGGGCAGCCCGCACGGGCTGGGGCGGCCAGGCGGGAAGCGCGGCGGGCTCTGGAGCATGCTCGTGCCCGCCCGTTTCCCGCCCCGGCCGCCGCACCGCGCCGGGCATCGACGGCCCCTGGCACGCCGCGGCGAATTCTGGCTAAATCCCGGCCATGTCGACCCTCAAATCCCGCACCGTCGTGCTCACCGGCGCCAGCCGCGGCATCGGCCATGCCACGGTCAAGCGCTTCTCCGACGAAGGCTGGCGCATCGTCACCTGCAGTCGCGAGGATGTGCCGCCCGAGTGCAAGCGCGATCCCAACTGGACCCATCATCTCGTCGCCGATCTCGCCGAGCCGGCGAGCGTGGAGAGCTTCATCGCGCGCGCCGCGGAGATCCTCGACGGCGCCGCCCTCCACGCCCTCGTCAACAACGCCGCCGTCTCGCCCAAGACGCCGTTCAAGGAACGGCTCGGCTGTCTCAACGGCGATCTCGCCGCCTGGCGCCATGTCTACGAGCTCAATTTCTTCGCGCCCCTCGCCCTCGCTCGCGGCTTCGCGCCCGCCCTCGCCAAGGGCAAGGGGACCATCGTCAACATCACCTCGATCGCCGGCCACGCCATCCATCCCTTCGCCGGCTCGGCCTATTCCACCTCGAAGGCGGCCCTCTCGGCGCTCACGCGGGAGATGGCCGTCGAGTTCGCCGAGCTCGGCGTGCGCGTCAACGCCGTTGCACCCGGCGAGATCGAGACGGCGATGGTGGGCCCGGAATATGACAGCCTCATCCCGCGCATCCCGCTCCACCGCCTGGGCACGCCCGAGGAGGTGGCGGGCATCGTCTTCCAGCTCTGCAGCCGAGATTTCGGCTATGTCACCGGCACCGAGATCTTCGTGACCGGCGGCCAGCATCTGCTGTGAGGAGAGGCGGGGCTGTGTAGGAAGACTCTCTATTAAGTAAGATGTCCTTCGAATTACACCGCATCCAGATCCAGGCCGAGCTGGTCTTTGAGGACGCGGAGAAGGCGCGGACATGGTTGCGCAAGCCGCTCTGGATTCTCGACGGCATGACGCCGCTCGCGGCCGCCCAGAGCGAGCACGGCGCCGAATTGGTCCGCGAGATGCTCGTCAACCTCGCCTGGGGTGGCGCCGCCTAGAGCGTGATGCGTTCAGGTCGAAGCACCTTGGCCGTCGCCCCCGCGCAGGCGGGGGCCCAGAAATGCTGGATTCCCGCTTTCGCGGGAATGACGATCCGGTTATCGCGATTCAACCCAAACGCAATTCGCCCTAAAACTTGCCCTTCTCACTCCAGCGGGATCCTGGTGTCGTATTTGACGCGGCTCAGGTTGAAGCTGGTGCGGAAGCGGCGGATGTTGTGGTCGTCGGCCAGCACGCGGCGGCAGAAGTCGTTATAGGCGTCCATGTCGGTGCAGGTGACGACGAGCAGATAATCGTTGTCGCCCGAGACGAAATAGCATTGCTGCACCTCCGGCGCCTCGGCGATCTTGCGCTCGAAGGCGTGGAGCGCGTCCTCGCGCTGGCGCTCGAGCTCGACGCCGACGAAGGCGATGATCTTGTGCCCGACCTTGGCGGGATCGATGATCGAGACGTCCCGCGCGATGACCCCGGCGTCGCGCAGCCGGCGCACGCGCCGGAGGCAGGGCGGGGGCGACAGCCCCACGCGCGTGGCGAGCTCGAGATTGGTGACCTGGTTGTCCTCTTGCAGCGCGTCGAGAATCTTCCGGTCGATGGCGTCGAGTGTCACCGGCGCCGGCTCGGCAACGGCGCGCCGCTTCGTGACTTTCTTCATCCGTCGACTCTCCTGGGATCGCAACAAGGCTATCCGGCAGCGGATAATATTTTCACGAAAAGGGAGAAATGTCTTGTCATAAATTTCGCCGTGACGCCTCGTATGGCCTCATTTTGAAAAGAAACGTGCAGGAAAAGGAAATCCGGATTGGTAGGAGTCCTGCTAAGACTCCCGTCGTTACGAGCAGCCGTCATCGCGAGCCCCGCCAGGGGCGAAGCGATCCAGTCTGCTGCAAATAGGCCTGGATGGCTTCGTCCCGCCTCGCCTCGCTTCGCTCGGCATCGCGGTTCTCGCCATGACGGGGATGCTGCGAGGCTCGGGATGACGACGACTATCGGAGGGAGAGAGGCATGACGATCGTATCGGCTCCTGTCACAACGCGGGCGAACCGCGTCGAGATCCATGACGCGGGCGCCCTGGCGCGGGCGCGGGAAATTCTCGACGCCTGCGCGGATGTCCGCGCGATGGGCGAGGCGGTGAAGGCGGCAGTCGCGCGCAACGCCGCCTGGCGCGGCGAGCAGTGCATCAATCTCCTCGCCCCCGAGGCGCCGACGAGCCCCTCGGTGCGCGCGCTGCTCGCCGCCGAGATCGGCACGCGCGCGGCCGAGGGGCATATCGGCCCCGTCAACCGCTGGTTCGCGGGCACCCGGCATATCGACGAGGTCGAGGCCCTCAGCGTCGAGCTCCTGAAGCGCTATTTCCGCTGCAACTACGCCGATCACCGCCTCTGCGCGAGCATGATCGGCAACGCCGTCGTCTACACGGCGCTGTCGGCGCCCGGCGATGTGGTGATGTCGGCGGCGCAGCCGGTGGGCGGTCATTCCTCCAACCGCAGCGACGGCCCGGCGGGTGCGATGGGGCGCAAGATCGTCGACATTCCCGTCGATCCCCACGAGCTCGTCGTCGATATCGACGCCTTCCGCACCGTGGCCGAGGCGGCGCGCCCGACCCTCGTCGCCCTCGGCCTCTCGATGACCCTCTTCCCCCAGCCCGTCGCCGCGATGAAGGCGATCATCGCACCTTGGGGCGGGCGCCTCTTCTTCGATGCGGCGCATCAGCTCGGGCTCATCGGCGGCCGCCAGTTCCAGGACCCCCTCAAAGAGGGTGCCGACATCATGACCGGCTCGGCGGGCAAGACCTTCGCCGGTCCGCAATCGGGCATCCTCGTCTGGGACGATCCCGAGCTCGCGCGCGCGGTGACGACGGCCGTCTTTCCCGTCTGGGCGGCGACGCACCAGGTCAACCGTGTCGCGGCCCTCGCCATGGCGACGGCGGAGGCGATCGCCTTCGGCGAGGCCTTCATGGCGCAGATCGTGCGCAACGCCCAGGCGCTTGCGCGGGCTTTGCAGGAGCGCGGCATCCCCATGCTGGGGGGCCACAAGGGCTTCACCGCGACCCATCAGGCGATCGGCGATGTGCGCAAATTCGGCCGCGGCCTCGAGGTCGCGCAGAAGCTCGAGAAGGCGAACATCATCGTGAACAAGAATCTCGTGCCCGCGGACAAGCCCGAGGATTGGGATTTCCCCGGCGGCATCCGCATCGGCACGATCGAGGTGACGCGCCTCGGCATGAGGGAGGCCGAGATGGCGGCGATCGCCGAACTCATCGCGCGCGTCGTCGTGCGCGGCGAGGCGCCGGAGGCCGTGCGCAAGGACGCGCTCGCGCTCCGCGCCGGCTTCCAGACGCTCTATTACTGCTTCGAGACCGGATTGCCGCCGCGGTGAGGGGCGCGGTCGGATGCGGTGGATTGGAGCACAGCACTTGACCCAAGATCGTCGTTCCGGCCGAAGCGGAGAGGAGAGCCGGAATCCAGACATTCTTGGAAATAGCTGGGTTCCCGCTTGCGCGGGAACGACGAATAATCAAGCTACGATCACCGATCTTTAGATCGAATCGCGGACCCCGCTTTAAACCCGCCCCTTCAAATCCTCGAGCCAGGCGCGGCGCGCCTCGAGCTGGCCGATCTCGTGATCCAGCCAGGCGGCGAGCACGCCCGCGGGGAGGCCCGCGCGCAGGTCGCGGAGGCGGTTGCTCTCGCCCTCCGACGCCTCGATGAGAAGCTCGATCTGGTCGCGGCGGTCCGCCGGCGCCAGGAGGTGGAGGAAGCGCATCTTGAGGGCGAGGACGAGCTTGTTGAGGTCGTCGACGGGGGAGCGCACGCGGCTCTTGAGCAGGGTCTCGAGCTCGGCGCGACCCGCCGGCGTGATGCGGAGGCGCGCGTCATCGGCCATGCCGGCGCCCTCGACGGGCTCGACGAGCCCTTCGAGCCGCAGGAGCTCGATCGAGGTGCCGAGGATGTCGAGAGAGGGCCCCATGACGCGGCTCGCGAAATGGCGCACCGCCGCCGCCAGCTCGCCATAGCGCTGCGGCCCCTCGGTCAGGATGCCGAGGGCACAGAGGCGGATGGCCTCGGTCGGGATCAGGGTGCGGTCGCGATACATGGGCGATGCTCCGGGGACGATATAGTGCCGGAGCGGGGGAAATTCCACAAGCTGCGCGCCCGGAAGCCGCTGACCGAGCCGATGACGTGTTCAGCCAGGACGGCAGGATCGATCGCCCACGCCACGGCAAGGCCAGCCGGAATGAGAAACAAGGTGAGTGCGTCCGGGAGGAGGTAGTGCCTCCAATCGACGACGGCAAGCCCCAATAGCGTCCAGCCGTAGATGCAGGTCGCCCATAAGATCCAACCCGACACGGCGGAAGATGCCCACAGTGCGACACCGAGCGCCGCGAGCTCGATGGCGGGGTAAAAGAGAGATATAGGCTTATGGCACCAGCGGCAGCGCCCTCTGAGACAAGCCCAACTGAGAAGCGGCACGAGCTCGATAGCTGTGAGGTTGTGTCGGCAAGCGGGGCAAACTGAGCGGCTGACGACGACATTTGCGCCGGACGGCAAGCGCTGCACAAGCGTGCCGATGAAGCTTTCAGCCAGGACGCTAAAGCACGATATGCCCGCCCAGGTCGCAGCCAATCCCATCAATTTCCCGCACTCGCAATCCTATTGGATCATCCGACGCTCACTTACCAAAGCCAGTCGTCGCCTTCGCTGGGGAGGAGCAGTTCTTTTTCCATTGTGCGAGCTTTTCGCGGATCAGTGAGTCAATTTGGGGAACAGCGGCCACGTTCTCTTCCTGGAACCTATAGTCGACAAGGAACCCATCAATGATGACGACGCGCGCGCAATTTTTTAGCTTTTTGCCGGCATAGGGACCTAGATGGATATTTTCATATTGGCAGGTGGCGACCACGAAGTCGTTCGGATTTGGCACGGTGATCTGCGGGTCAGGTGCTCGATTCCAAATCGTCGCGTAGTCCGCTTTCGTGCTGCATTTGACCTCGTACAACTTGGTGCCTGGAAGAGGTCTGATAATCGGTTGAGGGCATTGGTCGCGCGCATACCACTCATCTTCGATGGTTCTCGCTCGCATTGCAGGACCAAGCCGGGCTCGATCATTCGGGTCGAGGAAACCAACAGTTCCAGAAAGCGCATTTGCGTAAGGATGACCCTCAAATCCCTGTACGACGACATATCCAGGGATGACCGATTTCATTGTCTCGGGACGAAAAAGGAAGCCAAAACCAGGGGTGTGACCGGAGCCTGGTTGGAGATGGGTCGACTCATCTGCGTAGGTCTTCAACAACGGGTCCAGGTCAGCGTCGGGAACACAAAGAATAGATTTCCCATCGATGCCAAAGACGTGCTGGTCGCTCGCCAGCGTAAGCGCCGCGAACGCAAACATGCTTTTGAAGAGCTTAGGTATTCGCGCTTTCAGCATGCGATACCGTTGACAAGTCAGCTATCTGCATGTGTCGCCGCACCATAAGCCTTTCAGCACGAGCGGGCCGTTACGACCGAACGGGGTGCCTCCAAAGGTGCTGGAGGGAAGAACATACTTTGCGAACTCATTCCAGTGGAACTGCGCGATATCGGTGGCCAATGGAAAGCGTGCTTGGTCTTCGCTCTGAGGCAGATAGGGAGCGTAGTCCCTCGCAAGGTCGGTCGGAATCGTCGTCTTCACCAGCGAGCTTATCTGATCCGGGGAGTAGCCATGGTCGAACAAAGCGCGCCGCAGGGTAACTCCGGGCCCAGGATTCTCACTGGATGCCACGCCATAGGCAAAACATGCGTATTGATCACCGCCCTCGCAGGCCTTGGTGTAGTACCCCAGGAAATCTCCCTTATCGACGAGGGCTCGTTCCTCGTTCGTCGTCCAACACCCTCTATGTCCGCACGCATTAAAGAGATACCCGAATGCGGCGGTGACGGCGCCGTTCTGGAACTTGCCGCCGCCGGCGACGCTGGTGACACCACCGATGACCGATTCGGCCACCAGGCCGCCAGTGACGCCGAGGCCCACGAGCTTTGGTCCCGCCGCGGCACCCAGTACGGCGGAGAAGGCCGCGGGACCGCAATAGGTCCCGGACGCCGCCGCGGCGGCGCAGCCGACAGCGGCATGACCGGCGACATTGGCGAAGAAGTCCGTCGACCCAAGATATTGATCCGGCGTTAGGTTCCCAAAATGGCCATTTATGAAATGGCCGTTCGTGAGATTGCCAACCTCGTTAAAAGCTTCTGCGGTGGCGAAGGTAATAGCCGCCGACTTGACGGCATCGCCGAGCGAGCCGCCATTGATGCCGGTGTTGATGGCTGATACTCCAGCCGCACACCCTGCTGCCGCAGGTCCACTGGGCCCGCACGCGATCGCTGCGGCGATCTCCCGCCCGCTTGCACGACCGAGCTGCGCACCACGGACCTCACGAAATGGAAGATGTTGCCGAAGACGTCGCCGATGTCGCGGAAGAACCCACCAAGGAAGTAGCCCGAGGGATCGGTGAAGGCGCGCGCCCGCGGCGCCGGCCTCACGCGGCGGCGCGCTGGAGGCCGAGGCGCTGCCACACCTCCTGAAGCGCCGCCACCAGCGCCTCGATCATGGCGTCGTCGTGGAGGGGGGTGGGCGTCAGGCGCAGCCGCTCGCGCCCGCGCGGCACCGTTGGGTAGTTGATCGGCTGCACGTAGATGCGGTGGCGGGCGAGGAGCTCGTCGGCGGCGGCCTTGCAGAGGCGCGCATCGCCGATGAGAAGTGGCACGATATGGCTCGCCGAGGGCATGACGGGAAGCCCCGCCGCGGCGAGGCGGCGCTTCAAGGTCGCCGCGCGCTCCTGGTGCCGCTCCCGCTCCGCCTGGCTCGCCTTGAGATGGCGCACGCTCGCGAGCGCGCCGGCGGCGAGCAGCGGCGGCAGCGCCGTCGTGAAGATGAAGCCCGCGGCATGACTGCGCACCGCGTCGACGAGGGCCGCCGAGCCCGCGATATAGCCGCCCATCACGCCGAAGGCCTTGCCGAGGGTGCCCTCGATCACCGCCAGGCGATGCGCCTGGCCGTCGCGTTCGGAGATGCCGCCGCCGTGCCGGCCGTAGAGCCCGACCGCGTGCACCTCGTCGAGATAGGTGAGCGCGCCGTGGCGCTCCGCGACGTCGCAGAGCGCGGCGATGGGCGCGATGTCGCCGTCCATCGAGTAGACGGATTCGAAGACGACGAGCTTGGGCGCCTCGGGCGGCGCTGCTGCGAGCAGGCGCTCGAGATCGGCGGGGTCGTTGTGGCGGAAGATCCGCTTCTCGCAGCCGCCATGGCGGATGCCCTCGATCATCGAGGCGTGGTTGAGCGCGTCGGAGAAGACGATGCAGCCGGGGAGCAGCCGGCTCAGGGTGGAGAGCGCCGCCTCGTTCGAGATGTAGCCCGAGGTGAAGAGAAGTGCTGCCTCCTTGCCGTGGAGATCGGCGAGCTCCCGCTCGAGGAGCACATGGCAATGATTGGTGCCCGAGATGTTGCGCGTGCCGCCGGCCCCGGCGCCGGAGCGCGCGAGGGCCTCGCCCATGGCGGCGAGCACCGCCGGGTGCTGACCCATGCCAAGGTAATCATTGCTGCACCAAACGACGACCTCCTGCCGGCTGCCGTCGGTGCCGTGATGGGTCGCGCGCGGGAAGGCGCCGGCCTGGCGCTCGAGATCGGCGAAGACGCGATAGCGGCCCTCGGCCTTGAGCTTCGCCAGGGCGTCGCGGAAATGGCGCTCGTAATCCATGATCGCCTCGTATGCGGGCGGGGCGCGGCAAGCGCGCCGGCGAGGAGAGTAGCGGAGGGGGTGGGGGCGGCCGGATGTGTCAAAATGTCACAAACCGGGGGGATGCCAACGTCGCCCCCCGCCGCCTCCCCCGCGCCGAAGGCCGCGCGCTAAGCTAAGGCCTTGAGGATATGCCGGAAATCGCCTGCGTGTCGATGCCGGCGACGCGCGAGGGGGGATGCCAATGTCGCCCCCCTCTCTTTCCGGCCCCGCCGGCGGCGTCAGGCGGCGACGAGCTGGCGCTCCCGCAGCCAGGCATGGGTCTCGTCGAGGGCCTTCCCCACCCGCGCCAGCATGTCGTCGATCTGGCTCTCGGTGATGATGAGCGGCGGCGAGAAGCCAAGGGAATCGCCCATCGCCCGCGTGATCACTCCGTGCTCCTGGGCGCGCTTGGCGGCATAGGCGCCGACGCCGTCGGCAGGCTGGAAGGGCTCGCGCGTCGCCTTGTCCTTGACGAGCTCGAGCCCGCCGATGAGGCCGACGCCGCGCGCCTCGCCGACGATCGGGTGCTTCGCCAGTTGCCGCAGCCCCTCTTGGAGCCGCGGCGCCACGCGGCGCACATGGCCGACGATGTCGCGCTCCTCGTAGATCTTGAGCGTCTCGAGCGCCACCGCCGCCGAGACCGGATGGCCGCCATAGGTGTAGCCGTGGCCGAAGGTGCCGATCTTCTCGCTCTCCTTCACCATCGCGCGATAGACCTTCTCCGCGATCATGAGGCCGGCGATGGGCAGATAGGCCGAGGAGAGCTGCTTGGCGATGGTGATGAAATCCGGGCGCAGCTTGTAGGTCTCGACGCCGAACATGTTGCCGGTGCGGCCGAAGCCGCAGATCACCTCGTCGGCGACGAACAGCACGTCGTATTTCTTGAGCACTGCCTGGACCTTCTCGAAATAGGTCCGCGGCGGCACGATGACGCCACCGGCCCCCATCACCGGCTCGGCGAAGAACGCCGCCACCGTCTCGGGGCCCTCCTTGAGGATGAGCTGCTCGAGGGATTCGGCGCAGCGCGTCGCGAACTCCTCCTCGCTCTCGCCGGGCTTGCCGAAGCGGTAGTGATGCGGGCAATCGGTGTGGAGGATACCGGCGATGGGCAGGTCGAAATCGCGATGGAGATGGGGAAGGCCGGTGAGACTCGCCGCCGCCACGGTGACGCCGTGATAGCCCTTGATGCGCGCGATGATCTTCTTCTTCGCGGGCTTGCCGATGGCGTTGTGATAATACCAGATCAGCTTGACAGCCGTGTCGTTCGCCTCCGAGCCCGAATTGGTGAAGAAGACCTTCGACATCGGCACGGGCGCGAGCGCGATCAGCTTCTCGGCGAGCTCGATCCCGACATCCATCGATTTGTGCCCGAAGGCATGATAGTAGGGCAATTTCCGCATCTGGCGGATGGCCGCCTCGATCAGGCGCTCCTCGTTGAAGCCGAGGGAGGTGCACCAGAGCCCGCCAAGCCCCTCGATATAACGCTTGCCGGCGTCGTCATAGATGTAGATGCCTTCGCCGCGCGTGATCACGAGCGGCCCCTCCTTCTCGTGCACGCTGAGATTGGTGTAGGGGTGAAGATAATAAGCGATATCGCGGGCTTGGCTGGAATTCAGTCGGGCGCTCATGACGGCCTCACAGGATCCTAAGGGGGAATGTGCCTAGGCCATTAACCTACTGCGTCGGGCTTGGCCAGCACAATGCGCCATCCGCAGGTCGCCTTGCCCCTCCGCTCACGAAAATTTTTCTGTGGATAACCTGCTCGCGCGAGCATGATGGAAACGCTGGAATCCCAATCTCCGTCGTCGAGTTTTCCACAGCTCGGCCGCCGGAATCCCGGGCTTCGGCGCCGCCGGCGCTCTTTGCATTTGCTAACCTTGCTATAAATTGCCTCATCGTCTGAGGGCGGCCGGCCGTGACGGGGGCCTCTCGAGCCGGGGGAGCGAGGATGGACAAGGACGCGATCGACTGGGATCTCGTCGTGCAGGATCCCGATTATCGGCGGCTGGTCATTGCCAAGCTCAACGCCGCGGCGTCGCGCGAAGGTGAGCGCGAGCCGGCAGCGGCGCCGGCGCAGCCCGAGACGCCGCCGGCGCAAACCCCGTCGTAAGCGGCCCGGGCGCGCTTGCGGGAGATGGTCCTCGGCGGAGCGACGCGCCGCCTGCTCACGCATATGATCGTCCCGGTGCTGATGTCCCATTGACCGAGCGGCTCGACGTGGGCTGCGGCGGCGGCTAAACTCGCGGTCCCGTCAGCATGATGCGGAGCCTGCCATGCCTGTTCTCAATCGGATCGCCGATTTTCATGCGGATATGACGGCCTGGCGCCGGCATATCCATGCCCATCCCGAGACCGCGTTCGATGAGCGCGACACCTCGGATTTCGTGGCGCGGACGTTGGAGTCCTTCGGAATCCCGGTCCATCGGGGGTTGGCGGGCACGGGCGTCGTCGGCACCATCAAGGGCGAGCAGGATTCGGGCCGGGCGATCGGGCTCCGCGCCGATATGGATGCGCTCCATATCGAGGAGAAGAACGAGCTCTCTTATCGCTCGCAGAACAATGGGCGCATGCACGCCTGCGGCCATGACGGCCACACCGCCATGCTGCTCGGGGCGGCGCGCTATCTCGCCGAGACGCGGAATTTCGCCGGCACCGTCCATGTCATCTTCCAGCCCGCGGAGGAGAACGAGGGCGGCGGCCGCGTCATGGTCGAGGAGGGGCTTTTCGAGAAGTTTCCCGTCGACGCCGTCTTCGGCATGCATAACTGGCCCGGCCAGGAGAGCGGTACCATCGCCGTGCGCCCGGGACCGATGATGGCCGCCTACGACGTCTTCGAGATCGTCGTGGCGGGACGCGGCGCCCATGGCGCCATGCCCCATAACGGCGTCGATCCCGTCGTCGCGGCGGCCCAGATCGTGACGGCGTTGCAGACGATCGCGAGCCGCAACACCGATCCCCTCGACGCCGTCGTCGTCTCCGTCACGCAAATTCATGGCGGCGATACCTGGAACGTGATTCCCGACCAGGTCGTCTTGCGCGGGACGGCGCGGGCCTTCCGACCCGAGGTGCACGACGCGATCGAGCCCTCGATCCGCCGCATCGCTGAAGGCGTGTGCGCCGGACTGGGGGCGACCGTGCGGCTGCGCTACGAGCGGCGCTACCCGCCCACGGTCAACAGCGCCGCCGAGGCGGAGCGTGCGGCCCAGGCTGCGGCGACGGTCGTGGGTGCGGACCGCGTCCTGCGCGATCCGACCCCGAGCATGGGCTCCGAGGATTTCGCCTTCATGCTGCAGGCCAAGCCCGGGGCCTATGTCTGGATCGGCAATGGTCCGGCCAAGGGAGGCTGCGGCCTGCACAATCCCCACTACGACTTCAACGACGAGATCCTGCCAATCGGCGCCAGCTACTGGGCGCGGCTCGCGGAGACGATGCTCGCCAAGCACGCCTGAGCAGGCAGCGCGCGTCAGCGGAGGCCGTGGGGATCGAAGGCGGCCTGCAGACCGTCGCCCGCCAGGTTGAAGGCGAGCACGGTCACGAAGATGCAAAGTCCGGGATAGACCACGAGCCAGGGCGATGAGGCCAGGAGCTCGAGCCCGCCTGTCAGCATGTTGCCCCAGCTCGCCGCCGGCGGCTGGATCCCGAGGCCGAGAAAGCTCAGCACACTCTCGAAGAGGATGACACCACCCACCGAGAGCGTCGTTGCGATGATGATCGGCGAGACCACGTTCGGCAGGATGTGACGCAGCATGACGCGGACGGAGCCGGCACCCTGGGCCACGGCCGCGACGATGAATTCGCGCTCGCGCATGCTCAGGGTCGAGTTGCGCACGAGGCGGGCGACGCGCGTCCAGCCGACGAGCGAGATGATGATGACAATGCGGTAGAGGCTGATGTCCTCGGCATTGGCGATGTCGGCGGGAATGCCGAGCTTGGTGAGGTCGACCGCCGCGAGCACGATGAGGAGCGGGAGAAGCGGCAGGGCGATCACGCCATCCGTGACGCGCATCAGAAAGGCGTCGACCAGGCCGCCGCGATACCCGGCGACGAGACCGATCGCCGTGCCGATCAATGCGGAGACCAGCGACGCCGCGAGCCCGGCGAAGAGCGAGATCCTGCCGCCATAGAGAAGCCGGAGCAGCTCGTCGCGGCCCAGCTCGTCCGTTCCCAAGGGATGCGCCCAGGAGGGCGCTGCCAGCCGCTGCAGGAGATCGACGTGATCGGGACCCTGGCCGAGGAGGCGCGCGATCCACGGGGCAGCCAACACCAGGATGCCGAGGACGACGAGGAGGGCCAGGCTGGTGGCCGCGAGCCGATGCCCGAGAAACCGGCGGGCCATGATGGCGGTCGGGCTCGAGCGCGCGCGCATCAGGCGATCCTGATCCGCGGGTCCAGCCAGCCGACGCAGAGATCGGCGAGCAGGTTGGCGAGGATCGTCATCAGCGTGGCAAAAAGCAGGGCGATCATCGCAAGGTTGAAGTCGTTTCCCATGATCGAGTCGTAGATGAGCTTACCCATGCCGGGGTAAGCGAACATCGTCTCGATGACGAGCGCGCCGGAGAAGAGCGCGCCGAAATCGAGGCCGATGACCGTCACCACGGGAATGAGCGCGTTCCTCAGCGCGTGCTTGAAGAGGATGACGGGCTCCGGCAGGCCTTTCGCGCGCGCCGCGCGGACATAATCCTCGCCCATCACCTCGAGCATCTCGGCGCGCGTGTAGCGCGTGAAGCCGGCGATGCTCAAGACGGCAAGCGCTGCGACCGGAAGGATAAGATGGCGCACCCGATCGAGCAGCGATCCGTCGCCGATCGTGACGATCCCGCCAGCCGGCAGCCAGCCCAGGTCGACGGCGAAGAATGCAATCAGCAGCAGCGCGAGCCAGAAGGACGGGATCGAGATGCCGGCGAAGCAGAGAAGATTGATCAGCGTGTCGAACTGGCCTTGGGGCCGCATCGCCGCCGCCACGCCGATGGGAACCGCGGCGGCGACCGCGATCACAAAGCTCGCGCCCATGAGCCAGGCGGTGTTGCCGAGGCGCGGCATCAGCACCGCGAGAACGGGCAGCGAGAAGCTCCGCGAATAGCCGAGATCGCCGTGGAGCGCCGCGACGAGCCAGTGGAAATAGCGCAGATAGAGGGGCTGATCGAGGCCGTAAAGCGCCTTGAGGCGCGCGACATCGGCCGGCGTCAGCTTCGGATTGGCGCTCAGCATCAGATCGATGGGATCGCCGGGCATGAGTCCGATGAGCCAATAGATCACCGCCGACATGATCAGCAGGACGAGAATCGCCTGAAGGAGCCGGTTCGACAGATAGCGAGCCATGGCGCAGCTTAGGCGAAAAAATGCGGATCGGCACGAAGGGGCTTGTTGCCGCGGATCATGGCCCGCACGCTGCGCTTCCACCGCCTAAGGCGCCGTCCGCCAGGTCTCGACCCAGAGGCTGCTCGGATCCTGGTGGCCGGTCGGCTCGATGCCGATGAGCCATTTCGGGATGATGAAGGGATCGGCCCGGTAGAAGAGGGGGATGACCGGCAGCTCGTCGAGGTAGATCTCCTGGATGCGATGCCAGAGCGCCTTGCGCTTGTCGCGATCGAGCTCGACCTCCACCTCATCGATGAGACGGTCCATTTCCGCATTCCTGAACCCCGGATAATTCTCGCCGCTCCAGCCATTGGCGGCGCTGGGGATCTCGGTCGAGCGGAGCGTCGCCCGCGGCACATTCTCGGGCGAGCTGATCCAGGCGTACATGGCAAGCGCCGGGAACTTGCGGTGGGTGAGGGTGTCGCCGAAGAAGACGCGACCCGGCTGATTCTTGATGCGGACGTCGATCCCGACGGCCTTCCATTGGCTCTGGAGCACCTGCTCGATCAGCTCGGCGATGCGATTGCCGGCGGCTGCCATCAGCTCGAGCATCAGCTTCTCGCCTTTCGCATTCCGACGGATGCCGCCGGGTCCCGTCCTCCAGCCCGCCGCGTCGAGCAAGGCCGCCGCCCGCTTGGGGTCGTGGCCGTAGCCGGGCAGATCCTTGGCATAGACCCAATCGAGGGGGCTCACGAAGCTGTTCGCCGGGGGCTGATGCCCTTCGAAGAGCTGATCATCGATGATCTGGCGATCGATGGCATAGGCCAGCGCCTTGCGCACGCGGAGATCCTGCAGGATCGGATTGTCGAGGTTGAGATCGATATGCGAGTAGATCAGGCTCGGCTTGTAGACATAGCGATAGGCGTCGGGATGCTTCTTCTGGAAGGACAGCGCCTGGTCGAGCGAGAAGCCCAGCTCTCCCGCCGCATAATCGATGGTGCCGGCAAGAAGGTTGGCTTCCAAAGCGGCCGTATTCTCGATCGCCTTCACGACGATGCGCTTGAAGAACGGCTTCTCCCCATACCATGTCGGGTTAGGCTCGAGCACCACGAAGGCGCCCGGCGAGAGCTGCGTGATCTTGTAGGGCCCGAGATAGAGGCCCGGATTGGTCGTGTCGGTGTCGAACCTCGTGCGCGTGCGATACTGCGCCGGGTCCGCGAAGGCGGGAGCCTCGATATGCTCGGGCAGCAGCAGAAAATCATTGATCGCGTTGTAGTCGAAGTCGAGCCGGTCGATGTGGAGGATGAAGGTCTTGTCGTCGATGGCATCGATCTTCCAGATGCGATGAAAGAACTCGAGCGCCACGATGCCACTCTGAGGGTTGCGCCCGACACGCCAGGTGAAGAGCACGTCCTTGGTCGTGACCGGAACGCCGTCGCCCCAGGCCGCCTTCGCCTGGATCGTATAGGTGACCGCGACTCCCGGCTTGCCCTCCGGCGTCGTCTCCCGCTTGGCAAGGCCGTTCTCGAGGGTGGGCAGCTTGGTGCAGAGCAGGCAGACGAGGCGCCAATCCTTGTCATAGGCGGTGAAGGGACGCTCCACCATGTCGAGGATATAGATTTTCGCCAGCAGGGGATCGATGCCCGGGTTGAAGGTCGAGGGAAACTGGGTGATGCCGATGACGAGATCGGTTTTCGGCGAGGATGCGGCCGCGTCGGCACGGGCCAGGGCAAAAAGCATCCCGCAGGCGAGCGCGAAACCAAGAAGGCGATTCACGCGCAAGGCGGGACCGGCGCCTAGATCGATCGGGTGAGGCCGCCATCCACCCGGATGTTCTGGCCCGTCAGGTAGCTGGCGTCATCGGAAAGGAGGAAGGCGGCGGCTTTCGCGATCTCGGCGACCTTGCCGTAGCGACCGGCCGGGATGGAGGCGCGCCGCTCGGGGCTTTCCGGATAGCTGTCGATGAAGCCGGGAAGGAGATTGTTCATCCGAATGCCCGTCTTGGCGTAACGATCGGCATAAAGCTTGGTGAAGGCGGAAAGTCCGGCGCGCAGGCTCGACGAGACGGGAAAGGCTGCCTCCGGCTCGATCGCGGCATAGGTCGAGATGTTGACGAAGGCGCCCTTGCCCTGCTTCTCCATGATGGGCGTGACGAGACGCGCCATGCGCACCACGTTGAGAAGCACGATATCGAGGCCCGCATGCCAATCGGCATCGCCGATGTCGAGGAGCGGCCCCGAGGGCGGATGCCCGGTATTGTTGACGACCGCGTCGATGCGGCCGTGAGTCTCGAGGGTCGTCTCGACCAGCCGCTGCAGGTCCCTCGGCTCGGTGACCGAGCCGGTGAGGCCGATCCCGCCGAGCGCATGGGCGAGCGCCTCGGCAGCGCCGGAGGGCGACATCAGGGCGAGAGCGTATCCGCGCGCCTTGAGCTCCATCGCGATGGCGGCACCCATGCCGCGTCCGGCGGCGGTGACGATGGCAATCTTGCCCGTTTCCATGGTTGCACTCGTCCCTCGTCTCGAAACCGAAGCTCAGGAGGTCTTCCGCTCGCCCGAGAGATGGGCGGCTTGCCATCCGTCGGGATCGTCGAGAAACGCGCGGACCTTCGCGAGCGCCGCCTCGTCGAAATATCCGGCGGCGGCGGCAACGTCGATCACGTCGTGCCAGGTCGCGAGCGCGTGAAGCTTGATGCCCGCCGCGGCGAGCCTCGTGACGCTCTGCGGAAAGATGCCGTAATGAAAGATGACGAAGTTGTGTGCGACTTTCGCACCCGCCTTGCGAAGCGCCTCGACGAAGGCGAGCTTGCTGCCGCCGTCCGTCGCCAGATCCTCGACCAGCAGCACGCGCGCCCCTTCCGCCATGTCGCCCTCGATCTGGGCCATCCGCCCGAAGCCCTTGGGCTGCTTGCGGACATAGAGCATCGGCAGGCCCATGCGCTCGGCGATCCAAGCGGCAAACGGTATCCCCGCGGTCTCGCCGCCGGCGATGGCGTCGAGGGACTCGGAGCCGATGGCGTCCTCGATCATGGCCGTTGCCGCGTCCATGAGCCGCCGCCGTGCCCGGGGATAGGCGATCAGCTTGCGGCAATCGATATAGACCGGTGATTTGCGCCCCGAGGTGAAGGTAAAGGGCGCATCGGGGCTGAAATCGACGGCCTTGATCTCGAGCAAGATGCGCGCCGTCATCTGGGCGACGCTATTGGGATCGGGACGCGCATGGGCGGTCATAGGCGGGCTCCAATTGCAGGGCGAGACGGCGGTCGGGTCGGCGGCGGCCGCGCCGCGGAGGGCGGGCGCGATCGCCGACCAAAATTGTCACGCTAGCGGCGCACGTTACGGCCTCCCGCGCGGCGAGGGAAGGGCTCTCCGCATGCGGCAAGGGGAGCCTCTTTTTCTTTTTTTAACGCACACAATATGTAATACGGGAAAGGTTGCCAAAAATCGGCAGGATGTGGTTATGAACGAAGTGGCCTCAATCCGTCGATTGCCCTTTTTCCGACCGCGCGCGACCCGGCCGGTTCGCATCCTGTCGATCGACGGCGGCGGCATCCGCGGCCTCATCCCGGCCATGGTCCTCGCCGATATCGAGCGGCGCACGGGCCGGCCCATCAGCGAGCTCTTCGATCTGATCGCCGGCACCTCGAGCGGCGGCCTCATCGCCTTGGCCCTTGCGAGCCCGGGGATCGGGGGGAAATCGCGCTGCGCGGCCTATGATTTGGTACGGCTCTACGAAACCGAGGGCAGCCGGGTCTTCTCCCGCACGATGTGGCACGCGATCCGCGCCGTCGGCAATCTGGTCGAGGGCAAATATCCAACGACCGGGATTGAAGGCGTGCTCGAGCAGTATTTCGGCGAGCTGAAATTGAGCGATGCGCTCGTCGACGTCATGATCGCCGCCTACGAGATCGAGCGCCGGCGCCCCTATTTCTTCAAGAGCTGGCACGCGCGGGAGCGGGACGCGCAAGACTTCCTCTCGAGGGACGTGCTGCGCGCCGCGACGGCAGCGCCCACCTTTTTCGAGCCGGCGCGTATCCATGCGCTTGACGGCCGCGGCGATTATGCCCTGATCGACGGTGCCGTCTATCTCTTCAATCCCGCGCTCTCGGCCTTCGCGGAGGCCCGCGTGCTCTATCCCGAGGCCGACGAGTTCCTCATGGTCTCGCTCGGCACCGGACAAATGACGCGTCGCTTCGAATATCTCGACGTGAAGGATTGGGGGGCGGCGCGCTGGGCCCAGCCAGTCTTCGACATCGGCTGCGACGGCCAGCAGGAAGTCGTCGATTACCAGCTCCGTCAGCTGCTTCCGCCGGATCCAAAAGGCCGAACGCGCTATTATCGCTTTCAGACGCGGCTCGAGCTCGGCAATGACGACATGGACGACGCGAGCCAGAGCAATATGCGCATCCTCAAGCATCTCGGCGAGGATCTCGTGCTGCGCAATCAGGGAAGCTTGCGCGCGCTTTGCCAGCTGCTCGAGGATTGGAGCACGGCCGAAACCGAGAAATCCGCGACGCGACAGGCCGCCGCCTCTCGTTTTCCCGAATAGATCGCCTTCCCAAGGCACCGCCGCGAGTCGGGGTCGACGATCGCGGCCAATGGCCGGCAACCGCTCTTCCCGAGCGCGGAACCGAGGCAGAAGCGGCGCGGTTTGATTTCCGCCGAAGAACCCGGCATGATCCGCGCCCAATCACAGCTTATCCATGCGGGTTAGACACTGGGGCCCCTTCTGCATGAGAGAGCGGATGCTTGCCGGACTCATGGCGCTGGCGATCTTGTGCCTGGGAGCGGGAGCGTCGCGGGCCGGCGACCTGACGTTCTTCCAGCCCGGCTCCCGACCGGCGACCCTTCAATTCAGCGCCGGCGCGTTCTCTCTCTTCGATGACGGCCAGAAGGACACGGCCCCCCTCTTCCAGTTTGACGCGGTCTCGCGATGGGACATCGTCAATTTTTGGGATTATGCCCAGGTCAACCCCTATGTCGGGGGCTTCGTCACGGGCAAGAGCGGCCGCATGGGATATCTCGGCCTCCACGGGAACATCCCGGTGGGACCGCATTTCGAGCTCAACCCCTTCGGCGGAATCGGGCTCTACGGGCGAGGCAGCGGCCGCGACCTCGGTAGCCTGACGCTGTTCCAGGCCGGGCTGGAGATACTCTATGTCTTCGTCGATGGCTATCGCGCCGGTATCACCTTTAGCCACGAATCGAACGGCCAGCTATTGCCGCGCAATCATGACCACTGCATCTGCAATCCGGGCTCGGACAACCTGCTTCTGACGGTGGCCGTTCCCTTCGACAAGATATTTTGAGCGTTCGCAGATCGGAGCGGCTCAGTTGGCCAATTGATCGGCCTTCTTGTGGATCGCCTGGATGAGGGCGTCGACGCCGCTCTGGCGGATGAGCGAGGTGTATTCGGAGCGGCGTGTCGCGAGCTGCGAGATCGTGCCGTCGAGGTAAATATCGATCACTTTATATTGATTGTCGCTCTCTCTGAGCAGGTAGTTCATGCTTACCTTGTCGCCGTTCGACTGCACGATCGCGCTATAGACGATGACGTCCTTCCGTGGCGTCGTTTGCGCGGAGGTCGTGACGAACTTCTCGCCGTCATAGCTGTCGAAATTATGGGCGTAGTTGGCGATCGTGAAGTCCTCGAAGGCGCTCACGAGGGCTTTCCGCTGGGGCTCGGACATGGAATCCCAATAGGCGCCGACGCTCGCCTGCGCCATGGCCGTAAGATTGAAGGTCTTCTCCACCGCGGGCTTCAGGAGGTCGTACCGGCCCTTGTAGCCGAGCTTGGGGCCGTTCTGCATGGCCTTGAGCAGCGTCGCATAATAATCCTCGATCGTCTGCTTGGGCGTTTCGGGGGCCGCGGCGGCCGGCGGCGCGGATAGGACCGTGAGGGCCGTCGGCATCACCCCGAGGGCGAGCAACACGGCGAGCATTCTTACGCAACGCAACATGGAGACTCCCGAATCATGGGGGCATAGAAGGCCTATGTGGGGACACTGCCGCGATGACACAACAGGGTCCCCCGCACCTCCGGCAACGTCAAGCACGAAGCCCGGCCTTCTCGCCCGGTTCAATACGGGGCGGTGACGCGGATATCGACCGCAAAGGCCGGATGGAGCGATGCCCGACGAGGAGGGGCGACAGGAACGGGCCAGCTATACCACGGACGCCCGGGCGGAGACGAGGTTCTTCATTTGTGCCCGAGAATGCGGCGGCTCTCGCCCGCGACGCGCCCCGGCGCCGTGGCTGGCGGACGCCATCTAGGGCTTGTCCGAGAGGATCGGCTTCTCTATATGCACGGTTCATGGCCGAGGACGGAGAGGCGGCAAGCGGCCGCCCCGGGGCCGAAATCACCTGATTTCTCTGTCGATGAGTCTGCCATCCGCCAAAATCCGTGGTCCGGAAGCCCCATCGCGGGATGAAGACGCCATTCCCGCGCCCGGATCCGTCCAGCCGCCCGCGATGTCCCGGTTCGGCGCGGCGCTGGCGTGGTGGGTGGAGCGTGTCCGCCGGTTCGCGTGGCCGGTCCTTATCGGCTCGATTCTCCTGACCGCCGTGAGCGGCTGGTACACCGCCGGCCACCTGGGGATGAATACCGACAACAGCACGCTGATCTCGCAACAGCTCGCATATTGGAAGACCTATCGCGCCTATGAGCGCGAGTTTCCCCAGCTGCGCGACAACATTGTGATTGTCGTCGAGGCCGACAGTCCCGACCGGGCGGAAGACGCGGCGAACGAGCTTGTCGCCAAGCTCCATCAGGACAAGCAGACCTTCGAGGATATCTTCTTTCCGAACGGCGATCCGTTCTTTCGCACGGAGGGCCTTCTCTTCCTCGAAACGAAGGAGCTCCAGGACCTGTCGGATCGCTTGGCGCAGGCCCAGCCGCTCCTCGGCGCCTTGGTCGAGGATCCCAGCTTGCGGGGACTCTTCGGCGTCCTGGGCCAGGCTGCCGACGGGATCAAGATGGGCGAGGTGGACCCCGGCCTCCTCGTTCGGCCCCTCTCCATGATCGGTGACACCATAGAAGCGCGCCTAAGCGGCAAGCCGACTCTCTTGAGCTGGCGCGATCTCATGACGGGGCTGCCGGATCGCCCCTCGGATCGCCGCCAGATCATTCTGGTGAAGCCGCGGCTTGATCCCAACGCGATCGACCCCGCCGACGCGGCGATCAAGACGATTCGCGCCACGGCGGCGGCGCTTTCGCTCGATTCCGCCCATGGCGTCCGCGTGCGGCTGACGGGCGGGCCCGTCATGGACCAGGAGGAGCTTGCGAGCGTGCAGAACGGCGCCGGATTGGCGAGCATTGTGTCGCTCGTACTCGTCACCATCCTCGCCTTCCTCGGCCTGCGCTCGCCGAAGCTCATCCTCGCCACCATCGTCACGCTGCTGCTCAGCCTGATCTGGACCGCGGGGTTCGCGACAGTGGCCGTCGGCTATCTCAATCTCATCTCCGTCGCCTTCGCCGTCCTCTTCATCGGTCTCGCCGTCGACTTCAGCATCCAGTTCGGGCTGCGCTACAAGGAGGGTGTCGATCACGGCGAGGGCCTTGCGCACGCCCTGAGGAGTGCCGCGACGGGCACGGGGGTGGCCGTGAGCCTGGCGGCGATCTGCGCGGCGATCGGCTTCTTCGCTTTTATTCCGACGAGCTATGTCGGCCTCTCGCAGCTCGGCATCATCGCCGCCGTGGGAATGTTCATCGGCCTCTTTGCGACCCTGACCCTGCTGCCCGCATTGCTGGCGATCATGCCGCTGCGCGCGAGCAGCCGGGCCGCCGACGAGCGCAGCAGCCATCCGGTGGCCGGCTTTCTCGAGCGGCGCGCCCGCGCCGTCTGCCTGGGCGCGCTCGTCCTCGGACTCGCCTCGCTCGCCGCGCTGCCCTATGTCCAGTTCGATATCGATCCGATCCATCTCAAGGACCCGAAGACGGAATCGGTTCAAACCTATTTCGACATCACCAAGGACAGCAGCACGTCACCCTATTCGATCAACATCGTAGCGCCGAGCCTGGCGGACGCCGATGCCATGGCCAAGCGCCTCGACAAGCTGCCCGAAGTCGACAGCACGGTGACGCTGAGCTCCTTCATCCCGCAGAACCAGGACTCGAAGCTGGCCCTGATCGACCAAATGGCGACCTTCCTGACCCCGGTGCTGCAAAGCGAGCAACACAAGGCGCCGCCGACCGACGCGGAGCGTCGCGCGGCAGCGGACGCTCTGCGCGCGAAGCTCGAGGCATTGGCCGCCTCGCCGAAGGCCGGCGACGTGGCGGCACCCGCGCGTCGCGTCGCTGACCTTCTCGCCCGCTTCGCGGCGGGGCCCGGGCGCGATCCCGCCGCCTATGCGCGCCTGGAGCAGGCGCTCGTCGCCAACCTTCCCGGCCGCCTCAACGGCCTGATCGATTTGATGAAGGCGCAGCCCGTCACGCTCGACACCATTCCCGCGAATATCCGCGCGCGCTATGTTACTCCGGACGGCAAGGCGCGCATCGAGGTCTCACCGGCGGAGCGCATCACCAACCAGGAGACCCTGCGGCGCTTCGTCACGGCGGTACAGGCGGTCGCGCCCAATGCGACGGATTCGCCGGTACTCCTTCTCGATGGCGGGAAGGTCGTGATCGGCGCCTTCGAGGAGGCGGGCGCGATCGCCTTCGTGGCGATCAGCCTCTTGCTGATCCTTGTCCTGCGCAGCTTCTGGGATTCGCTGCTCGTGCTGCTGCCCTTGGCCCTCGCCGCCGTGCTGACCGTGGCGATCGTGGTGGTGAGCGGGCTTTCGTTCAATTTTGCCAACATCATCGCGCTGCCACTTCTGTTCAGCCTGGGTGTCGCCTTCGGCATTTATCTCGTGATGCGACATCGCGAGACGCACCGGGTCGCCGATCTCCTGCGAACCAGCACGCCGCGCGCCGTGCTTTTCAGCGCGTTGACGACGATGGTATCGTTCTCGAGCCTGATGGTTTCCAGCCACAGAGGAATGGCGAGCATGGGCTACCTCCTCGGCATCTGCCTGACCCTTGCGCTCGTGTGCACGCTCGTCGTTCTTCCCGCATTGCTGACTTGGCGCGAGCAGCGCCGGCACCCGCTTCGCCCGTCCTGAGCCCGCGGCCGCATGCTCGCCCTCATGCTGGCGGCGGGAACGGGCGAGCGGCTGGGGCCGGATCGCCCGCATCTCCCCAAGGCTCTTCTCAGGTTTGGCGGACAGAGCCTGCTCGCCCGCCACGTCGCGATCCTGCGCCATTTCGGCGTCGCGCGCCTGGTCATCACGAAGGGATACCGCGCCGAGATGATCGACGCGGAGCTTGGCGCGCTCGCCGTCGACGGCTTCGCCGAAACGGTGCTGAATCCCGATTACTGCGCGGGCAGCCTGCTCAGCCTTTGGGCGTTGCGGTCACACCTCCAGAGCGGCAGCGAGCTGCTTTTGATGGACGCGGATGTGCTTTACGATCATCGCCTGATGGCCGGGCTTCTCGGCAGCGCGCATGCCAATTGCTTTCTCCTCGATCGCGGCTTCGAGCCGGGCGACGAGCCGGTCAAGCTCGGCGTATGCGACGGCAGGCTGGTGGATTTCGAGCGCCGTCTCGATACGCCGTGCGACTATTGCGGCGAATCGGTGGGATTCTTCCGGTTCTCGCCGGAATTGGGGATTCGCCTGGTCGATGCCATGGCCGGCTATGTATCGGCAGGGCGTACCGACATCTGGTACGAGGCGGCCATTCGAGACGTTCTGCGCGCGAGCCCACCCGGCACCTTCGGCTGGGAGGACGTGACCGGGCTCCCCTGGATCGAGATCGATTTCCCCGAGGATGTCGAGCGCGCCCGGCGCGACATCCTTCCCAGGCTTCAGGCGCTGCCCGAGGAGCCGCGATGAAGGCGCTCGTCACCGGGGCTTCGGGCTTCATCGGCTTTGCCGTGGCGCGCCGCCTGACCGAGGCGGGGCACGGGGTGCGCGCGCTGCTCCGTCCGACGAGCGAGCGCCGCTATCTCGATACGCTCGCCTGCGAATGCGTGACGGGCAGCCTCGCCGATACCGCCTCGCTCGCGGCGGCCTTGGCCGGCTGCGACGCACTCTTTCATGTTGCTGCGGATTATCGGCTCTGGGTTCCCGAGCCCGCCGAGATCTACCGGACCAATGTCGACGGAACCCGCAATATCATGCGCGCCGCCCTGGCCGAGGGCGTCGGGCGCATCGTCTATACCAGCAGCGTTGCGACACTTGGTCTCACACCGGACGCCTCGCCGGCGGACGAGGAGACCCCCTCGCGGCTCGAGGACATGATCGGCCACTACAAGCGCTCAAAGTTCCTGGCCGAGGCCGAGGTGAAGCGGATGATCCGAGAGGAGGGGCTTCGCGCCGTGATCGTCAACCCGTCGGCGCCGATCGGTCCCTATGACGTGCGCCCGACGCCGACCGGCAAGATGGTCGTGGACGCGGCGAGCGGCCGGATGCCCGCCTATGTGGATACCGGTCTCAATGTCGTCCATGTCGACGATGTGGCCGCGGGGCACTTGCTCGCCTTCGAGCGCGGAAAGCCGGGAGAGCGCTATATCCTCGGCGGCGAGAACATGACGCTGCGGGAGATCTTGACGGAGGTGACGCGCCTCGCCGGCCGCTCGCCGCCGCGCCTTCGCCTTCCTCACGAGCTCGTGCTTCCCATCGCCTATGTGGCGGAGGCGGTGGCCCGACTCACCGGACGGGCCCCGATGGTCACCGTCGATGGCGTGAAATTGGCAAAAAAATTCATGTACTTCAGCAGCGACAAGGCGCGTCGGGAGCTGGGCTATGCCTGGCGGCCGGCGCGCGCGGCGATTGCCGACGCGGTCGATTGGTTCCGCCGCAACGGCTATCTCGGCCGCGCGCCTTGACTTTATGGCTTGGCTGCTAATTTGAGGGCGTTGCTGCCCTGAGCGTGGAAGAGCCCGAAAGGAGGGATAGCGAGCCGATCCAAACGCGGCCTTTTCCTGGCGCTTGGACGGATTTCGTGTTATTGACCATAGGGATAGCCGGCCAAGCAAGGCCGGTTTTCCTTGCCTGGGGCAGCGATGGGGCGTCGCTTCGACGCTCTCGCGGCTTGGCGGAAGACGAGGTTTGCATGCGAGTCGTTCTTGCTCAACCGAGGGGATTCTGCGCCGGCGTTGAGCGCGCCATCGAGATCGTCGAGCGGGCGCTCAAGCGCTACGGCCCGCCGGTCTATGTCCGGCACGAGATCGTTCACAACAAGCGGGTGGTGGAGGATCTCAAGGCGAAGGGCGCCATCTTCGTCGAGGAGCTGGACGAGGTCCCCGAGGGGGCGATCACGGTCTTCAGCGCCCATGGCGTCGCCCAGACGGTCGAGGACGAGGCGCAGGCGCGCAATCTTCCCGTCATCGATGCGACCTGTCCCCTCGTCGCCAAGGTTCACAAGGAAGGCGCGCGCTACGCCGAGAACGGCTACGAGGTCGTGCTGATCGGTCACAAGGGGCATCCCGAGGTCGAGGGAACCATGGGCCGGGTTCCCGGCAAGGTCCATCTCGTCTCCAAGGCGAGCGATGTCGAGAAGCTCGATGTCGCCAACCCGAGCAAGCTCTCCTACGTCACCCAGACGACGCTCTCGGTCGACGATACGCGCGACGTGATCGAGGCGCTCAAGCGCCGCTTCCCGAAAATACTCGGGCCCGACGTCAAGGATATCTGCTACGCCACCCAGAACCGCCAGGCCGCGGTGCGCGAGCTCGCGCGCGAGGTCGACGTCATCCTCGTCGTTGGCGCCAAGAACAGCTCGAACTCCAACCGGCTGCGGGAGATCGGCTCGGAGATGGGTGTCGCGAGCTATCTGATCGACGATGCCGGCCAGCTCGACCCCCGCTGGCTGAAGGGTGCCGAGGCGGTCGGAATCACCGCGGGCGCCTCGGCGCCGGAAGAGCTGGTTCAAGAGCTGATCGCGCGCTTGAAGGACTTTGACGAGGTCGCGGTCAGCGTCCTCGACGGCATCCAGGAAAACGTGCAGTTCAAGCTGCCGGTGGAGTTGCGTGACGAGGCCGTCGCCTGAGCGCGGCCGAGCGCGCGATCGAGCTTAAGACGGGCAATCGAAAGGGTAAGGACGTGGGCGTACCTCTCCTCCAGCAGATCCGCGTCGGTGCATATATCCTCAAGCAGCGCATCCGAGGCAACGAGCGCTATCCCCTCGTGCTCATGCTCGAGCCGTTGTTCCGCTGCAACCTTGCATGCCCCGGCTGCGGCAAGATCGACTATCCGGATGAGATCCTGAACAAGCGGCTTTCCGTCGAGGAATGCCTGGCCGCCGCCGACGAATGCGGCGCGCCGATCATCTCCATCCCCGGCGGCGAGCCGCTGCTGCACAAGGAGATCGGCGAGATCGTCGCCGGCTTGGTCGCGCGCAAGAAGTTCGTCTATCTCTGCACGAACGCGCTGCTCCTTGAGAAGAAGCTGCACCTCTTCAAGCCGTCGCCCTATCTTACCTTCTCGATTCACCTCGACGGCCTCAAGGAAGAGCACGATCGCGCGGTCGACCAAGAGGGCGTCTTCGAGCGCGCGGTTGCCGCCATCAAGGCCGCCAAGGCGACGGGCTTTCGGGTCAATGTCAACACGACGCTCTTCGACGGGCTCGACCCCGACCGCATCGCCGCCTTCCTCGATTACGCGAGCGAGGAGCTGAAGGTGGAGGGCATCACCGTCTCGCCGGGCTACGCCTATGAGCGCGCGCCGGATCAGCAGCACTTCCTCTCGCGCCAGAAGACGAAGCAGCTCTTTCGCGAGGTCTTCAAGCGCGGCAAGGGACGGAAGTGGCGCCTCTCCCAGTCGAGCCTCTTCCTCGATTTCCTGGCCGGCAATCAGCAGTACCACTGCACGCCCTGGGGCAGCCCGGCGCGGAACGTGTTCGGGTGGCAGCGGCCCTGCTATCTCCTCGGCGAGGGCTATGCGCGCAGCTTCAAGGAGCTGATGGAAGAGACCGAGTGGGACAAGTACGGCACCGGCAATTACGAGAAATGCGCGAATTGCATGGTGCATTGCGGCTACGAGCCGACCGCCGCCACCGATTCCGTGCGCCATCCGCTCAAGGCCTTCGCCGTGGCGCTGCGCGGCCCGCGGACCGAGGGGCCGATGGCTCCCGAGATCCCGCTGGACAAGCAGCGTCCCGCCGAGTTCGTGTTCGAAAGCAACGTGCAGAAGGCGCTCAAGGACCTACACGAGGAAGCCGAACGTCGCGCCAAGCTCGGCAGCGAGGCGGCCTAGAGTTGCGAGCGCCCGCCGGTTGGCGCGGGCGAGGGCGAGGAGATCGGCGATTTCCCACGGTCGGACCAACAGGTGCGCCGCCACGGGCAGGGCCCGGCTGCGCCCATCCGGCCCGATGCCGGCGAGCACCGACCACGGGATGGCCTGGTCGGCCGCGTCCAGCACCACGCGCAGCGCCATGAAGGGCACGCCCGTCGCCTGAGCCGCGACGGCGACGGCGTGGCTTTCCATATCGACCGCGACGGCGCCCGTGCGGAGGCGGAGCTCGGCCTTGGCCCTCGGCGTCGCGACAACACGGTCGCGCCCGACGATGGCGCCGGAGATGAGCCCCCCGCCGCTGCGCGATCCAGAGAGCGCGGCGCGCCATGCGGCATCGGTCGCGACGCGCGAGCCGTCCGCCAAGATCACCGTCTCGGCGAGCACGATATCGCCGCATGACAAGGCGGGATCGAGGGCGCCGCTCAAGCCGAAGCTCAACAGCGCCCGCGCGCCCTTGGCGACAAGGCCGCGGGCGCCTTCATAAGCGCGCTCCGCATTGGCCCCGGAGGCGAAGACGAGCGGCTGCCGATCCGGCGGCAATGTCTTGGCGGGAGCCGAAGCGCTGTCGGCTTCGGCGCGCATGCCGGTGACGACGCCGACCCGGCTCAAATGCCGTAAGGGACGGTCTTGTCGTTACCGCGCGTGAGGTTGCGGTAACGCGCCAGGGCCCAGAGCGGGAAGAACTGGCGATAACCGTGGTAGCGCAGATAGAACACGCGCGGGAACCCGACCGCCGTGAACCATGGCTCCTCCCATTCGCAGCCTGCGCGCGGCGCGGCGAGGAGATAGGCGATGCCGCGACGGACCGCCTCGCTGTCGACCTCGCCCGCCGCCATCAGCGCGAGCACGGCCCAGGCGGTCTGCGATGCGGTCGACTCCTTGCACGCGGTGCGATGCTCGCTCCAATAGGTCGCGCCGTCCTCGCCCCATCCGCCGTCCTCCCGCTGGCGCGATTTGAGCCATTCGACCGCCTTGCGGATATAGGGCTGCCCGGGATCTTCGCCGATGGCGTTGAGCGCGCAGAGCACCGACCAGGTGCCATAGACGTAATTGGTGCCCCAGCGACCGAACCACGAGCCGTCGCGCTCCTGCTCGCCCTTGAGGTATTCGATGGCGCGCGCGACGGTCGGATGATCCGCCTTGTAGCCGAGCTGGGCGAGGAAGCCGAGGCAGCGCGCGCTCACATCCGCGGTCGGAGGATCGAGCAGCGCGCCGTGGTCGGCGAAGGGGATGTGGTTGAGGGCGTAGTGCGTGTTCTCCGCATCGAAGGCGCCCCAGCCGCCATTCGCGCTTTGCATGCCGATGATCCATTCGGCCGCCCGCTCGATCGCTTCGCGATGGGCGGGAGCGGCGGCGCGGTCGAGGGCCATGCCGACCACCGCGGTATCGTCGACATCGGGATAATAGTCGTTGCCGTATTGGAAGGCCCAGCCGCCGGGTCGCAATCCGGGACGCTGATCGGCCCAGTCGCCCTTGACGTCCAGGATCTGGCGCCGCACGAGCCACTCCATCGCCTCGCCGACGGCGCTGCCGTCACGTGGCGGCTCGGCCTCCATGAGAGCGAGCGCGGCAAGGCTGGTGTCCCAGACGGGCGAGACGCAAGGCTGGCAGTAGCCGACGCCGTCCTTGAGCACGAGGAGCTTTCGCACCGACGTCTTGGCCACGACCAGGTCGGGATGGTCCTTGGGATAGCCGAGGGCCTCGAACGCCATCACCGTATTGGTCATGGCGGGGAAGATGGCGCCCAATCCATCTTCGCCGTTGAGCCGGGTCGTTATCCAGGAGACGGCGCGATCGATTGCCTTCTGTCGCTTCCCCTTGGGGAAGAGCGGCTCGACGATGTGGAGAAGCTTGTCGAGGGCGAGGAAGAAATCGCCCATGCGCGCACCCGTCGGGTTGACCTGGTAGTCGCGCACCTTCGCGGCCGGCTCGACGAAAAGCTCGCCGATATCGATTCGCCGCGGATTGCGCGCCCTCGGCTTGAGCGCCGTCAGCACGAGGAGCGGCACGATCACGGTGCGCGACCAGTAGCTCACCTTGCCGAGATGAAAGGGGAACCAGCGCGGCAGCAGCATGATCTCGACGGGCATGACGGGAATCCCCCGCCATGGGATTTGCCCGAACAGGGCGAGGGCGAAGCGGGTGAACACATTGCAGCGCGCCGCGCCGCCATGGGCGAGAATGGCTTCTCGGGCCTTTTTCATATGCGGCGCGTCGGGGCTGTCGCCGACGAGCTTGAGCGCGAAATAGGCCTTCACCGAAGCGGAGAGATTGAAGTCGCCGGCATGGAACAGCGGCCAGCCGCCATGCTCGCCCTGGATGCGGCGCAGATAGGCCGCGAGCTTCCGCTCGACGGTCTCGTCGATCTCGTCGAGATAGTGCTCGAGCATAATGTATTCGGCGGGAATGGTGGCGTCCGCCTCGAGCTCGAACACCCAATGGCCGTCGGCCCGCTGGAGAGCCTTGAGCGCCGCCGTCGCTTCGGCGATCACGGGCTCCAGCCGGTCCTTCAGGTCGAGATAGCGATCGTCCAGCACGGCGCCGGGACCCTTGTCGTCATCGGGGTGGGCCAACACAAGAAAGCCGCGGCACCGCGAGATGCCGGGCTCTCCAACGCATTGTCGGGCGGCAATCTAATGGCGTGAGCCAGATTTTTCAACGGCAGGCGACGCATCGCCCGGATGGCTCCGCCGCCGAGGTCGCCGCGCAGGCGGGCTCAATGGCCTTCGAACTCGCAGAGGACGCTGACCTCGACCCCCATCTTCTCGAGTCGCGCGCGCCCGCCGAGCTCCGGCAGATCGATGACGAAGGTGGCGCCGACGATCTGGCCTCCCGCCTTGCGGATGAGGTCGATCGCGGCCGCTGCGGTGCCTCCCGTCGCGATCAGGTCGTCGACGACAAGGATGCGCTCGCTTTCGTGGATGGCGTCGGTGTGGATCTCGATGCGATCGCTCCCGTATTCCAGGGCGTAATCCTGGCCGATCGTCTGCCAGGGCAGCTTTCCCTTCTTCCGGACGGGGATGAAGCCGGCATCGAGCTGATGCGCCACAGCACCGCCGAGTATGAATCCTCTCGCCTCGATCCCTGCGACCTTGTCGACGCGCATGGCGTGAAACGGCTGCACCAGGCGCTCGATCGTGAGGCGAAAGCCGTCGGCATCCTGCAGCAGCGTGGTGATGTCGCGAAAGATGATGCCCGGCTTGGGATAATCGGGAATCGAGCGAATGCGGGATTTGATCGGCATCACGGCCCCCTGTTTTTTACGCCAGCGCCACGGGCAGCTGAACTCTAATCCGCAAGCCTGCAAACGCAAGCCCGCAGCCTATAACCTGATCGCAGGGATCGCGCGGGCCGCCATATGGCCGGAGCGGATCGCGCCCTCGATGGTCGCCGGCAGCCCGGTCGCCGTCCAATCGCCGGCGAGAAAGAGGTTCGCGAGTGCCGTGCGCGTCCCGGCGCGACGGGAAAGCGCCGCCGGCGTCTGAGCGAAGGTGGCGCGCTTCTCCTTCACGATCCGGAACGGCGGGAGGGGCGCTGCGCCGAGATTCAAGGCGCGCGCGACATCGGCCCAGAGCATGATTGCGATGTCCTCGTTGCGCGCCTCGCCGAGGGAATCCGCTGCGCTGACGGTGACGGAGACCACCTCGCCGCGGCGGAAGAGCCAATGAGCCGTGCCGCCGATGAGGCCGAGAAACGGCAGGTTCCGCGGAAAGGCGGCAATATGGGAAAGGCGGAAATGGGCGTTCACGATGGCGCGGCTCTCCTCAGGCGCCGGCGTCCCGGGCAAGAGCTCGGCGATTCGCGCCGGTGGCAGGGCAAGAATGACCGTATCCGTCGCCCCGATCGAGATGCGCTCCTCGAAATCGAGCGCCGCGACCCGGTTTCCGGTCGTGGCGAGTCCGCGCAAGCGCCGATTGAAGGCCGGTGCCACGCCCCGCGCCTCAAGGCGCCTGAGGGCGGGTGCCACGAAGCTCGCGGAGAGGCCATCCCTGGCGATGCAGGGCAGGCTCGCCGCCCCGCCGCGGCCGAAGGTCTCGGCCACCACGGGCCAGAGCAGCCGCGCGGCACCTTCCTCGGCGGCGGTATTGAGGGCGGCCACGGCCAAGGGCTCCCAGAACCGCTCGTACAATGCGGCGTGGCGGGCGAGGCACTGGGCGACGGTCGCCCCGGGAGCCGCCAGGGCCAGGCGCAGGCCGGCGAGATAATGGCTGGGGCGCGTCTCCGGCACGCGGCGCGCAGGCACGAAGATCCACCACGGGATGCGTCCGCGATTCGGCCGCACGGTCCAAGAGCGCCCGCTCCTCAGGTCGACGAAGGGGAAGGCGGGCTCCGGCGCGACGTAAAGGGAATCGGCGGCCCCGATCTCGGCGAGATATTCCATCGCCGAGCGGTTGCCCGAGAGGAGCAAGTGATTGCCGTTGTCGATCGTGCAGCCGATGGCGTCGTCGAAGAATGAGCGGCAGCGCCCGCCGGCATGCCCCGCGGCCTCGTAGAGGCGCACGCGAAGATCGTCGCGCGCAGACAGCCTGACCGCGGCGGCGAGGCCGGCGAGCCCGGCCCCGACGATATGCACGGTCGGCCGATCGCGCGGCTGCCGCTCAGAGGAAGCCATGGCGCACCGCGATCCAAAGCTTGCTGAGCTTCGACGGTCCGACGGCCCGGTCCAATTGCCGCCAACCGCGCGCGACGAGAGCGTCGAGGGTGCGCCGATACACTTCCATCATGATGATGGCGGGACGCATTTGGCGGCGATCGAGCTCCGCGAGCAGGGCGCCGGCGGCGGCGAAGCTGGCCCGCGCCAGCGCGGCGACCTCGTCGCAGACCTTGCCGAGATTCGCGTGGGCGAGGACGGCCGCGGGCTCGGTCGTGGCGATGCCATGCTTCTCAAGAAGCTCGCGCGGCAGATAGAGCCGCCCCCGTGCGGCGTCCTCACGGAGATCCCGCAGGATATTGGTGAGCTGAAGGGCACGCCCTTCCTCGCGCGCGAGCTGCCGCGCCCGCTCGCTCCGATCGCCGAAGACGCAGACCGAGAGCATGCCGACGGCACCGGCGACCCGCGCGCAGTAAAGCTCGAGCGCCGAGAGGCTCGGCGCCCGGATATCCTCCACGGCATCCATCTCCATGCCGTCGATCACGGCAAGGAAATCCTCGCGGCGCAATCCATAAGCCGCGACGGCGCGGCGCAAGGCGCGCGTGGTCGGCCATTCGGGCCTGCCCGCGTAGAGGCGCTCGATCTCCTGCCGCCATGCGGCCAAGGCAACGCGCTTGGCTTCCAGCGCGCCCTCTTCATCGGCCACGTCATCGACCTCGCGGCAGAAGGCGTAGATCGCAAACATGGCATCGCGCCGCTCGGGGGGAAGGAGGCGCATGGCCCAGAAGAACGAGGTGCCCGAGCGTCTCGTGATCTGCTTCACATGACCGAGCGCGGCGTCGTCGGCAAGCGGGATGTCGAGGGTCGAGGGGCCTACCAAGACGGCCTCACCCGGAAGGGCGCAGGTCGCGCGAATAGGTGCGGCCCTTCCAGGCGCCGCCCTTGCCGCGCCAATGGCGGCGGGCGGAGTCGACGGTCATCGCCGTGTAGAGGGTCGCCGCGACGGGCAGCAAGGGCGCCAAGAGCGCGGATCGGCGATAGAGCTTGAGGGTGGGGCGGTACGCCACAGCCATCGCCAGCCAGGCCAGCAGGGCCGGAGCGGCCAAAACCGGCTTGCCGGCGAGGCAGCCGAGGATTGCCAGCAGCGGCGGCGCGAGGAAGATCAGGACCATTCCGAGGACCGTCCCGATCAAGAGGAGAGGGGAATATTTCAGCTGGGCATAGGCCGAGCGCGCGACCATGCCCCAGATCGTCTCGAGGCTGTCATAGGGTCTGAGGCTTCGGACCTCTTCGGTGAGGCCAAGCCAGAGCCGGCCGCCTTGGCTCTTGATCATCCGGGCCAAGGCGCAATCGTCGATGATGGCGCTGCGGATGGCGGCAATGCCGCCGGCGCGCTCCAGTGCAGCGCGGCGCACGAGCATGCAGCCGCCGGCGGCCGCGGCGACGCGGCTTCCCGGCCGATTGACCAGCGGAAAGGGGTAGAGCATCTGGAAGAAGAAGACGAAGGCGGGGATGAGCAGGCGCTCCCAGCCGCTCCGGCAGCGCAGTAGGACCATCAGCGACACGAGGTCGACCTTGTCGCTCTCCGCCTTGGCGACAAGGCGGCGCAGGCTGCGCTCGTCGTGGCTGATGTCGGCGTCGGTAAGGAGGAGAAAGGTGGGCTCCGCTCTCGTCGCGGCGCGGCGGACGCCTTGCTCGACGGCCCATAGCTTGCCGGTCCAGCCCTCCGGCAGCGGCGCTCCGGCCATCACGACCAGGCGATCCTCGGCGCCGAGCTCCGCGGCGGTGCGGCGCGCCTCCTCGGCGGTGTCGTCGTCGCTGCGATCGTCGACGACGATGAGGGACAAGCGGCCGGGATAGTCTTGGCCCAGCAGCGAGGCGACGCTGCGGCGGATGATGGAGGCCTCATTGCGCGCCGGGATCACGGCGATCACCTTCGGCCAGGGGCCGAAACCCGGCTTATCGCGCTCGAGCCGGACATCGGCGCGCCAGAAGCCGCCGCGCAGCGTGAGCTGGACGATCCAGGCCGCGAGCGCCAGGACAGCGAGAATGGTCAAAATAACAAGCATCAAGGCTGGATAACGCAAGGGGTGGATGAAGCCAAGCCCTTTCGAGCGCGCCGTCACTCCGCCGTGGCGCGCGGCGCCGATCCCGAATGCTGAGGACCCTCGACGATCGTGCGGAAGACGCCCCAGGCGGCAACCGCCAGGAAGGATGGCTTGGCGAGCTCGACCCGCTCGGCGATGGGATCGCGCCGCCGCAGCATCGCGATGAGGCGGAAGGCCAGCGCCACGATGGCGCCGGATTCGTAGGCGAGGCGGCGGTGCCGCAATTGCCGTGGCAGCAGGCGCGCTTGCGCCATGAGCGCCTCAGTGCCGTCGAGGCATTGGTCGATGACGCGGCGGAGGCCGATGCTGGCGCGGGGCGCCTCGATCGCCGCCACGCTCTCGCCGGCATCCTCCAGCCAATCGAGCGGCAGATAGACGCGGTCGAGCTTGCGGAAATCGTCCCGGCAATCCTGGAGGTGATTGATCACTTGCAGCGCATTGCATAGCGCATCGGAGGCCGGATAGCCGCTGCGATCCTCGCCATGCAGGTCGAGGAGATAGCGGCCGACGGGGGCCGCGGACAGCATGCAGTAGTCGCGGATCAGCTCGCCCCAGCTTCGATAGCGCAAGGTCGTGGCGTCGCGCTTGAAGGCCGTGATCAGATCGAGGCAGTGCTGCGGCGTGACCCCCGTCTCGGCCAGGCTGGCGCGCAGGCGATGGGCTTTGCCATAAGCCGGATCCGTCGTCTCCTGGCCCCGGATCGCTGCGGCGAAGCCCTCCAGCCGCTCGACCTTCTCCTTTGGACCGAGATGGGGATTGTCGGCGATGTCGTCGATGGCGCGGGCGAAGGCATAGAAGAGCGCGACATGGGGTCGGAGTGTCGCGGGCAATAGCCAGGAGCCGACGGGGAAATTCTCGTCCGCGGCACCCTTGCCCGACGGCGTCTCGATCTGAACGGCCTGCGTCTCCAAAGGCATCTTGGCTCGCCGCGAATGGGTTCGTTAACCCTCCTAGCATTACCATCGCCCCGGCGGCCAAGCCAGTGCCGCTCGATTGGCTGCTGCGCCTTGCCGTCGGCACGAGCAGCCGACATGGACAGCCGGGAGCGCGACGGCTAAAAAGGACGCCGTTTTGGAGCAAGGGAGCGGGCATGGCGGTTCTGGTCACGGGCGCGGCGGGCTTCATCGGCTGCCATGTGAGCCATGCGCTCCTCGCTCGCGGCGAGCGCGTCATCGGCGTCGACAATCTCAACGATTATTATGATGTGCAGCTGAAGAAAGCGCGTCTCGCCGCGCTCGAGAAGCGCAACGCCTTCTCCTTCGAGTATCTCGATATCGCCGAGAAGGACGGGCTCGGGAATCTGGCGAAGCGGCATCCCGATATCACCCATGTCGTCCATCTCGCCGCCCAAGCGGGCGTGCGATACTCGCTCACCAATCCGGGCGCCTATATCTACGGCAATATCCAGGGCCATTACGCGGTCCTCGAGCTGTGCCGCCGTCTCGACCGCTTCAGCCATCTCGTCTATGCCAGCTCGTCCTCGGTCTATGGCGGCAATACCAAGCTGCCGTTCTCGGTGGAGGATCGCGTCGATCACCCGATCTCGCTCTATGCGGCGACGAAGCGCGCCGACGAGCTGATGAGCCATGCCTATAGCCATCTCTTCGAGATGCCGGCGACGGGCCTGCGCTTCTTCACGGTCTACGGCCCCTGGGGGCGTCCCGACATGGCGCTCTTCATCTTCACCAAGGCGATCTTCAGCGACGAGCCGATCCGCCTCTTCAACCACGGCAACATGAAGCGCGATTTCACCTATATCGACGACATCGTTGCCGGCGTGCTCGCCTGTCTTGATCGGCCGCCCCGGCGCGACAATGGCGAAGGCGCGCGCCATCGCGTCTATAACCTTGGCAATCATCGCGCCGAGGAGCTGCGCCGCCTCGTCTCGCTCCTCGAGGCGGCGACGGGAAAGACGGCGAAGATCGAGCTGGCACCGATGCAGCCCGGCGATGTGGCCGAGACCTATGCGGATATCGAGGCGACGACCCGCGACCTGGGCTTCTCGCCGACGACCTCGATCGACGAGGGGGTGCCGCGCTTCGTCGAATGGTTCCGCAGCTATCACAAGCTCTGATCCCGACGGCCGTGGCGGCGCAAGCCCCTGAGTGAATTGGTTAAAAATCCTTTTCGGATGCACGCAGCCGAGGTGCTGAGCGGGGTTCCGCGATTGACAATCGGCAGCCCGGGGGATAGGGGATTGCCGGGTCGCGGCTCGGCCTCGACACTTAACCAGCGCAGGGATTCATGACAACACGTCTTCGCATCGCCGTTATCGGCCTCGGCTATGTCGGTTTGCCCCTGGCGGTGGCGCTCGCGCGCTCCTTCGAGGTGGTGGGCTTCGACGCCAGCGCGCAGCGGCTCGAGGAGCTTGGACGGGGCTACGACCGCACCGGCGAGGTTCCCGACGAGCGCCTGCAGGAGAGCAGCTTGCGGCTCGTGAGCGATCCCGAGGCGATGCGCGGGGCGGATGTCTTCATCGTCACCGTCCCGACACCCGTCAACGACAACAATCTCCCCGATCTGGCGAGTGTGCGCGCGGCGTGCCGAACGGCCGGCCGCGTCATCGCCAAAGGCGGCATCGTCGTGCTCGAGAGCACGGTCTATCCCGGCGTGACCGAGGATATCTGCGGTCCCGAGATCGAGGCGGCCTCGGGCTTGCGCTGCGGCGTCGATTTCTTCCTCGGCTATTCGCCCGAGCGCATCAACCCCGGCGACCGCCAGCATACAGTCGACCGCATCACCAAGGTGGTCTCGGGACAGACCCCGGCGGTGGCCGCGAAGCTCGCCGAGGTTTATGGCGCCGTCAATGGCGGCAAGATCTTCATTGCCCGCGACATCAAGACGGCCGAGGCGGCCAAGGTCATCGAGAACGCCCAGCGCGATATCAACATCGCCTTCATCAACGAAGTCACGATGATCTTCAACAAGATGGGCCTCTCGGTCCACGACGTGCTGGCGGCCTCGGCGACGAAATGGAATTTCCTTCCCTTCGCGCCGGGCTTCGTCGGCGGCCATTGCATCGGGGTCGATCCCTTCTATCTCGCCCATCTCGCCCATACGCTCGGCCACCATCCGGAGATCATCCTGGCCGGGCGGCGGATCAATGACGGCATGGGCGGCTATGTCGCGAATGCGATCGCCAAGATCCTGGCGGAGCGCCGCGGCAATCACGACAATGCGCGGATCCTGGTCCTCGGGCTCACCTTCAAGGAGAACATCCCCGACCTGCGCAACAGCAAGGTCGTCGACCTGATCAAGGGGCTGCGGGCCGCGGGGCATGTGGTCGAGGTGCACGATCCCCATGCCGATCCCGCGGAAGCGAAGGCCTTCTACCGCATCGATCTGCAGCCGGAGCTCGCCGGCCTCGCCGGCTATGACTGCGTGGTGGGTGCCGTTGCCCATGACGAGTACCGCGCCCTCAGCGCGCGGGATTTCGCGCGCATCGTCAAGGCCGACGGCCTCGTCGCCGACGTGAAGGGGATGTGGCGCAAGGCGGAATTGCCCGCCACCATGATTCGCTGGGAGCTCTAGGCGTGAAACGCCCAGCGCCGGCGCGCTTCGACCGCGTCGGCATGCCTGCCGAGGAAGAGCCGATGCCTAGTGGCATTTCCGCCTATCTCGACGAGGGGATCGCGCTTCTCGCACGCATGAAGGGAAGCGATCTCGATCGTCGCGTCGAAGAGGCCATCGATCGCATCGCGACCGCGCTCGCCGCGCATCTGCCGCTCCTCGTCTGCGGCAATGGCGGATCGGCGGCGGATGCCATGCATATCGCGGGCGAGCTGGTCGGGCGCTTCCTGCTCGAGCGGCCGGGTCTCAAGGCGATCGCCCTCGGCGCGGATACGGCGGCCTTGACCGCGTGGAGCAACGATTATGGCTACGACTCCGCCTTCGCCCGGCAAGTCGAGGCCTATGGGGAGCGCGGCGGCGTGCTTCTGGCGATCAGCACCAGCGGCAATTCGAAGAGCGTGATCGCCGCCTGCGCGGCGGCGCGGCGGCTCGGCATGTCCACGATCGCGCTGACGGGCGAGGGAGGCGGCAAGCTCGCCGCCTGCGTCGAGCTTCTGATCGATGTGCCCTCGCGCTCGACGCCGCGCATCCAAGAGGCCCATATCTGCCTCTACCATTACATCTGTCAGCAGGTTGAAGCCCGTTGCGCGGCGGCCTTCGCCGGGCGCGGAGCGCGCACGGCCTCCTGAGCCGCGTCAGCCCCGCGTCTTCACGGGCCGTCGTTCCGCGAGCGCGGGGAGCAGCGGCAGGATATCGGCGATCGAATCGCCGAGCCGCAACTCGAAGCCCGGTGCGGAGGTCGCGGCGACCTTGTCTCGCTCCGCGGCGCCATGTCCGGTCAGCACATGGAGGGCGCCGGCGAGGCCGGCCGCGCGCGCCGCTTCGACATCGACGCTCCGGTCGCCTACCAGCCAGGAGCGCCCAAGGTCAATATCGAGCGCCGCCGCTGCACGCAGCAGCATGCCGGGATTGGGCTTGCGCGCCGGATGGTTCGGGTGATCATAGGGCGGCTGTCCGTGCGGGTAATGGGCGCAGGCATAGACGGCGTCGATCCGCGCGCCGGCGGCCGCGAGCCGGTCGAGGATCGCCTCCTGAACCTCGGCGAATTCCTGCCAGCCGTAATAGCCGCGCCCGATGCCGGACTGGTTGGTCACGAGGACGACGGGGAGCCCCCGCTTGTTCGCAGCCGCGATCACCGCCGCCGCTCCCGGGACAAGCGCCGCATCGGCCGCGCGGTGAAGGAAGCCCACCTCCTCGGCGACGACCCCGTCCCGATCAAGAAAGAGGCCGGCGCCGCCGCGTCGCGCCCCGGGCAGGACCTGGCACCACAGGCGGTTCTCGTCCAGGAAGGGGAAGTCCGTCATGGCGCGCTTCCTAGCGAATTTCGGACGCCCGGGCAAATCCCGGTGTTCACCCGAGGCGCTTCGGTCGGGCCGCCGCCGAGCGCACAGGGGCCCGGAGCGCGATAGGCTTGCCGCCTCATATAATTGCATTTACAATATTTGCAAAGACAACAAAATCGTGGGAGGCGCGCATGGAATTCGGGTATTTTACCCTCAGCGACAATCACTACCCCGACAATCCGCGCACGGCCGAGCAGTTTATTCTCGACATTCGCGACCAGGCCATCCACGCCGATGCGCTGGGGATGCATTCGGTGTGGATCGGCGAGCATCATTTCGATTCCCTCGGGGTGAATTCCTGCCCCTCCACTCTGCTCGCGAGCATCGTTCCGTTGACAAGGCGCGTTCGCCTCGCCCCGGCCGTTGCCGTCCTGCCCCTGCACCATCCGTTGCGGGTGGCCGAGGAATGGGCGACCCTCGATCTCATCAGCGGCGGTCGCGTTGATTTTGCGGCAGGGCGCGGCTACGACCGCCGCGAATACGAGCCCTTCGGCGCCAATTTCATGGAGTCGATCGAGGTCTTCGACGAGGGGGTCGAGATCGTGCTGAAGGCCTGGAGCGAGCCGGGCCCGTGGTCCCACAAGGGCCGGTTCTACGACATCCGCGACATGGCCATCACCCCGCGTCCGGTGCAGAGGCCGATCCCCTTCTTCATCGCCTGCTTCTCGCGCTCCAGCATGGAGATCGCCGCGAAGAAGGGGCTCAACATCATCTTCGCGCCCTTCGCCGCCGCCATGACCTTCGGCGATCTCGCCCAGGCGGTCGCGGCCTACCGCGACGCCTGCCTCCGGGCCGGGAATGCGCCCAGGAAGGCGATGTGCAGCTATTTCATCCATATCGCCGAGAGCGACGCAGAAGAGGATTACGGCCGCGAGACGCTGATGAATTATTTCCGCCATTGCGTCTTGCCGGCCTTCCCCAAGGATCCGGCCAAGGCGCCGCCGACGATGCAGTATTTCATGAAGATCGTGGAAATCCTGCGCGGCATGCGCAAGGAGACGCTGAGCGACAAGTCGATCCTGCTCGGGCCGCCGGCGAAAATCGTCCAGACCCTGAAGCGGGTCGAGGCGGCGGGCATCGAGGAGGTGATCCTCTATTTCAACGTCGGCAACAAGCCCCATGGCATGGTCAAGGACCAGATGGCCAAATTCATGGAGACCGTCGCGCCCGCTTTCGAGGGGTCTCACCGTGTTCAACCTCGCCGTCTATCTGCCGTATCTCGTTAACCGCGCCGGCGTGCGCCTCGCCGAAGCGTTCAGCGACGAGCTCGAGGCCTATGGCGTAACGCTGCCGATGTGGCGCGTGATGGCGGCCCTCGATCACCGGGACGGCCAGCGCGTGGGCCGCCTCGCCGCCATGACCTCGATCGAGATCTCCACACTCTCGCGCCTTCTCGCGGCAATGGAGCGCAAGGAGCTTCTCAGCCGACGGCGCTCGGAGACCGATGCGCGCAGCGTCACCGTGTCGCTGACCGATTACGGCCGCGGCATCACCGACAAGATCATTCCCACGGCGCTGCGCTACGAGGAGGTCGCCTTGGCCGGCTTCAGCGCGGCCGAGGTCGAGGCGCTCAAGGCGATGCTCGTGCGGGTCTTCGAGAATCTCGACGCGCTCGATTCGGTCGCGAGCAGCGGGCGCCGACAGATCGCCTGAACGCGTGAGCGGCGCCGGGGGAAAGCCGTTTCCCCCGCTTGCCGCCTCCTGTACTATTCCTCCACCGCCGCGGCGGGCAACGTTGCGGTCAATAAGAGGTGGGAGGGTTCACAATGAGAAAGGGTCTGGTCGCGGCGGCGTCCGCGCTGGTGCTGCTTGCAACCCCGGCGCTCGCCGCCGAGAGCGTCAAGATCGGCTTCATCACGACCTTGTCCGGCCCCGCCGGGGTGATCGGCAAGCACATGAAGGATGCGGCGGATCTGGCGCTCGCCAATCTCGGGGGGAAGGTCGGCGGCCTGGATGCGCAGATCGTCTACGGCGATGACCAGCAGAAGCCCGATGTCGGCCGGCAGATCGCCGAGGAGATGCTCAAGAGGGACAAGGTCGACTTCGTCACCGGCATCATCTGGTCGAACGTGCTCTTAGCCGTATACCAGCCGGTCATCAAGTCGGGGACGATCCTCATCAGCGCCAATGCCGGGCCGCATGAGGTCGCCGGCAAGATGTGCGCGCCCAATTTCTTCTCGACCTCCTGGCAGAACGACGAGACGCCCGAGGCCATGGGCAAGTACATGCAGGATCAGGGGATCACCGACGTCTATGTGATGGCGCCCAACTACGCCGCCGGCAAGGACATGGTCACCGGCTTCAAGCGCTATTTCAAAGGCAAGATCGCCGCCGAGGTCTTCACCAAGCTCGGGCAGTCGGATTATCAGGCGGAGATCAGCCAGATCCGCGCCGCCAATCCCAAGGCCGTCTTCGTCTTCTATCCGGGCGGCATGGGCATCCAGTTCTTCAAGCAATACGACCAGGCCGGGCTCAAGGGGACGATCCCGCTCTATTCCGTGTTCAGCGCCGACGCGACGACGCTGCCGGCGATCAAGGACGCGGCCCTCGGCAATTACGAGAGCGGCTTCTGGTCGCCCGATCTCAAGAATCCGACGAGCGAGAAGTTCGTCAGCGATTTCCGCAAGAAGTACAACTACATTCCGTCCTACTACGCCGCCCAGAGCTATGACGCGATCTATCTCATCGACAGCGCCGTCAAGGCGGTGAAGGGCAATCTCTCCGACCGCAAGGGCATGATCGCGGCGATGGAGAAGGCCGATTTCCTCTCGGTGCGCGGCCCCTTCAAGTACAACTCCAATCACATCCCGATCGAGAACTTCTACCTCTTCAAGATCGAGAAGGAGCCCGACGGCAACTACGTCCGCAAGATCCAGAGCGTGGTGTTCTCCGAGCACAAGGACGCCTATTACAAGGAATGCAAGATGAAGTAGCGCGCGCCGCCGCGCGAGAAACGGGGCGCGGGAGTCCCGCGCCCCGTTTGGCCTCCGCGGCTCGCGAGAGGGTACGGGGAGCTCCCGTGCGGGACATGACGGGTCGAGGCTGATCGCGGTGCAACTCCTCGTTCTCGAGCAGGCTCTCAACGGCCTCCAATTCGGAATCATGCTGTTCCTAATGGCCGCGGGGCTCACGCTCATCTTCGGCATCATGAACCTGATCAACCTGGCGCACGGCTCGCTCTACATGATCGGCGCCTATGTCTGCGCCGCGACCTTCCAGGCGACCCACTCGTTTCTCGCGGCACTCGCCGCAGCGCTCGCCGTCGCCCTCGCGGTCGGCGTTCTCATCGAGGTGGTGGTGTTCCGCAGGCTCTACCGCCGGGACCATCTCGACCAGGTGCTGGCGACATTCGGCCTCATCCTCTTCTTCAACGAGATGGTGCGCGTCATCTGGGGCCCGACCGCGCTCTATGCCGGCGTCCCGCGCTTCCTCGCCGGCCATGTCGAGCTTCTGCCAGGGGTTCCCTATCCCGCCTATCGCCTCGCGATCATCGTGGTGGGGCTCGCGGTCGCCCTGCTGCTCTATCTTCTCGTCTCGAGGACGCGGCTCGGGATGCTGATTCGCGCCGGCGCCTCGAACCGCACCATGGTGGGCGCCCTCGGCGTCAATATCACCTTGCTCTACACGATCGTGTTCGGTCTCGGCGCGATGCTCGCGGCCCTCTCCGGCCTGATGGCGGGGCCGATCTTCACCGTCGAGTCCGGGATGGGCGAGAGCGTGCTGATTCCGGCCTTCGTCGTGATCGTCATCGGCGGCATCGGCTCGATCCGCGGCGCCTTCGTCGCCGCCCTCATGGTCGGCTTTGTCGATACCATGGGCCGCGCCTTCCTGCGCCCGCTCCTCTCAATCGTCATGACGCCCAGCGCCGCCGACAGCGCCGGGCCCGCGCTTGCCTCGATGCTGATCTACATGCTGATGGCGATGGTGCTGTTCTTTCGGCCCCAGGGCCTCTTCCCGCCGCGCGTGAGATAGGTGATGAAGCTCGATGCGCGTCGGCTGACGGTCGCCCTCGGAATGCTCGTCCTGGCGCTCGTGCCGCCCGCCGCCCTGGCGCTGAGCGAGCCCTTCTATCTCGATCTCTTCACCCGCATCATGATTTTCGCGATCGCGGCGCTGAGCCTCGACGTCATTCTCGGCTATGGCGGGATGGTGAGCTTCGGCCACGCGGCCTATCTCGGCATCGGCGCCTATGCCGTCGGCATCCTCTCCTATTACGGCATCACCGACGGCTTCATCCATTTCGGGGTCGCCATCCTCGCCTCGGCCCTCGTCGCTCTCTTCATCGGCGCCGTCTCCCTGCGCACGAGCGGCGTCTATTTCATCATGATCACGCTTGCCTTTGCGCAGATGCTCTATTTTCTCGCCGAGAGCGTGAACGCCTTTGGCGGCGACAACGGCCTCAACATCAGCGATCACAGCGACTTCGCCGGCCTTCTCGACCTCGACAACGCCACGGTCCTCTATTACCTTGTCTTCGCGATCCTCGCCCTATTCCTCTTCCTCTGCCATCGCCTCATCGACGCCCGCTTCGGCATGGTGATCCGTGGCGCCAAGTCCAACGAGCGGCGGATGATCGCCATCGGCTTCCCGACCCTTCGCTACAAGCTCCTGGCCTTCGTGATCTCCGGCGCCATGTGCGGCGTCGCCGGCGCGCTGCTCGCCAATCAGACGCTCTTCATCTCGCCCTCGATCATGCATTGGACGCGCTCGGGCGAGATCATGGTGATGGTCATCCTCGGCGGCATGGGGTCGCTCTTCGGGCCCGTTCTCGGCGCGCTCGTCTATCTTGTTCTGGAGAACGTGCTGGCAGGGCTGACGGAGCATTGGCAGGCGATCATGGGGCCGATCCTGATCCTCGTCGTCCTTTTCGCCAATCGCGGCGTGTTCGGCTTGCTTGCCGAGCGGCGAAGGGAGATCGCCCGTGTCTGAGCCGCTGCTAAGAGTCGAAGGCCTGGTCAAGCGCTTCGGCGGCCTCCTCGCGACGGACGGCGTGGATTTCACGGTCGAGGAGGGCGAGGTCCACGCCATCATCGGGCCGAACGGCGCCGGCAAGACGACGCTCATCGCCCAGCTTGCCGGCGAGCTGCGCCCGGATGCCGGCAGCATCCGCTTTGCCGGTGAGGACATCACGGCCCTGCGTACTTACGAGCGCTCGGCGCGCGGGCTAGCCCGCTCGTTCCAGATCACGAGCGTCTTCCGCGAGTTCTCGGCACTCGACAACGTGGCCCTCGCGGTCCAGGCCCATGCCGGGCACAGCTTCCGCTTCTGGCGGGCGGCGCGCCGCGATGAAGAGCTGCGGGAGCCGGCCCGCGCCATCCTGCGCCAAGTCGGGCTCGAGGGGCGCGCCGAGGTCGCCGCCGCCAATCTCGCCCATGGCGAGAAGCGGGCGCTCGAGATCGCCATGGCTCTCGCCACGCGGCCGCGGCTTCTTCTCCTCGACGAGCCCATGGCGGGAATGGGCCCCGAGGATTCCGCACGCATGGTGCGGCTGCTCTCGACCTTCAAGGGCGGGCTCACCACGGTCCTCATTGAGCATGACATGGACGCCGTCTTTGCGCTCGCCGATCGCATCACGGTTCTGGTTTACGGCCGGGTGGTGGCAACGGGGGCGCCGCAGGCCATTCGCGAGAACGCCGAGGTGCGGCAAGCCTATCTCGGCGAAGACAAGGCGGCGTGATGCTCAAGGTCTCGCGCCTCGCGGCGAGCTATGGCGAGAGCCAGGTGCTGTTCGGCATCGATTTCGCGATCGAGGCCGGCGAGGTGGTGACTTTGCTTGGTCGCAACGGCATGGGCAAGACGACGACGGTGCTCTCCGTCATGGGAATCGTGCCGCCGCGCGCCGGCGAGGTCCATTTCGAGGGGCGGCCGATCCACGGCTTGCCCGCCTATCGGGTGGCGCAGCGGGGGCTCGGCCTCGTCCCCGAGGGGCGGCAGATCTTCCCGAATCTGACCGTGCGCGAGAATTTGGTGGCGACCGCCGCCAATCGCCTCGGCAGTCCGCGGCCCTGGCGCCTCGGGACGGTGCTCGAGCTCTTTCCGGCGCTGGCGTCGCGTCTCGACAGCCCCGGTGTGCTGCTCTCGGGGGGCGAGCAGCAGATGCTGGCGATCGGCCGCGCGCTCATGACCAATCCTCGGCTTCTCATCCTCGACGAGGCGACGGAGGGCCTGGCTCCTCTCGTGCGCGCCGAGATCTGGAAGGTGCTCACGCGGCTGAAGCAGGTGGGCCAGTCGATCCTGGTCATCGACAAGAATGTCGAGATGCTCGCGCGCATCGCCGACCGACATTACATCTTGGAAAAGGGCCGCATCGTCTGGTCCGGCGATTCCGCGGCCCTGCGCAACGCGGTGGAGCTCCAGCACCGCTATCTCGGCGTTTAAGCCAAAGCGAAGGCCCGGTTCCGCGTGATCTCCTACTTCGGATCTCAGGCGGCGGAAGCCTCAGGCATCGCGACACCCTCGCGGCGGGAGCGCCGGCCGATGCCCAGCACCATGAGCGAGGCGAGCAGGCAAAAGGCGCCGGCAATCAGGAAGGCGAGGAGATAGTTGTCGAGCTCCGTGCGGATGACGCCGGCGCCGAAGGCCGCCGTCGCGGCGCCGAGCTGATGGCCGGTGAAGATCCAGCCGAAGACGAGACCGACCTTGTCTCGCCCGAAGACATCGGCCGTTAGCCGCACCGTCGGCGGCACTGTCGCCACCCAGTCGAGCCCGTAGAACACGGAAAAGAGCGAGAGTCCGTAGAACGAGATGTCGAAGGAGAAAGGTAGATAGAGGAGCGACAGGCCACGCAGCCCGTAATACCAGAAGAGCAGGGCGCGGTTGCTGTAGCGGTCCGAGAGCCATCCCGAGACAAGCGTGCCCACGAAGTCGAAGGCGCCGATCACGGCAAGAAGGCCCGCGGCCTTCACCTCGGGAATGCCGTGATCGATACAGGCGGGGATCAGGTGGGTGCCAATCAGCCCGTTGGTGCTGAGGCCGCAGATGAAGAAGCTGCCGAAGAGGAGCCAGAAATCGCGCGAGCGCATCGACTCGAAGAGGGCGGCGAGCGCGGCGCTTGCCGGATTGCGACTGCTGCGCCGGGGTGGGTCGGCGACGCCGGGCTCGCCGAGGCGGTTGAGCCCGAGATCCGCCGGATGGTTGCGCATCAGGGCGCCGACGAGGGGAATGGCGAGAAGGCCGACGCCGGCCACGGCGAGGGATGCCGTGCGCCAGCCGTGGGTCTCAACGATGGCGGCGAGGAGCGGAAGAAAGAGAAGCTGGCCGGTCGCGTTGCTCGCGGTGAGCATGCCCATGGCGAGCCCGCGGCGATGGGTGAACCAGCGATTGACGACGGTAGCACCCAGCGCGACCGCGGTCATGCCGGTGCCGCCGCCGACCACCACACCCCAGAGCAGCACGAGCTGCCACGGCGCCGTCATCAGCGTCGTCAAGGCGACCCCTGCGGCGACCGTGGCGAGGGCGATGATCATGGTGAGCCGCGCGCCGAGATATTCGACGAGGGCCGCGGCGAAGGGGCCCATGAGGCCGAAGAGGATCAGGTTGATCGAGACGGCGAGGGAGATGGTCGCCGCCGTCCAGCCGAACTCGTGCTCGAGAGGCACCATCAGCACGCCTGGGGTGGCGCGTGTCGCGGCGGCCGTCAGCAGCGTGAGGAAGGTCGTGCCCAGCACGATCCAGGCGTAATGCACGCGGCCATGGGCCAGTCTGGCGAAATTCGGCATGGGCTGGCTCCTCTTCCGGCCGGCTGAAGCGGCCCCCGGGTTGGGTGGAAATGGCTGGTGATGTTACGGACGGTTCTGTATCATGTCAATGTATGGCAGCCATGCGGAGGAGAGCGGCATGAGCCGGAGCGCAGCAGACGGCCGGCGGCGCGATGGGGCGAAGCCGGCCGAGGGCGGCACCGCCCGGGAGCGCATCCTCGAGACGGCCCACGAGCTGTTCTATCGCGAGGGCATCCGCGCCATCGGCGTGGATACCATCGTGGCGCGCTCCGGCGTCGCCAAGATGAGCCTCTATCGCAGCTTCGCCTCGAAGGATGAGCTCGTCGCCGCCTTTCTCGAGGCGCGCAATGAGCGCTACTGGGCCTGGTGGGATGGCATCATGGCGCGCCATCCCGGCAATCCGCGCGCGCAGCTCACCGCACTTTTCGCAGCACTTGCCAAACGGGTGGCGAGCCCGGATTACCGCGGTTGCCCTTTTCTCAACGCGGCCACCGAGTTCCCGTCCCCCGACCATCCCGGGCGCCGCGTGGCGCTCGCGAACAAGCGGGAGCTGCGTCGGCGCCTACGCGGCCTCGCCGAAGGGATCGGCGCACGGCAGCCGGCGCTTCTGGCCGACCAGCTCCTGCTTCTGATGGAGGGAGCCTATTCCATGGGGAACACCCTCGGCCAGGAGGGGCCGCCCCAAGCGCTTCCTGCCGCCGCGGCTGCCCTGATTGAGGCGCAACTCCCGGGCTGAGAGAGCGACAGTGACTCGGCGCAACGCGAGCGGCTCTATAATAACAAGAAACTTTTGTGTTATTATTCAATTGACATTACGATCTGAATGAAGGAAAGTGAATTCCAGCGCCGATTTGAGCAACAGCTTGCGGGCGCTTAACAAGTGCAGCTAAAGCGTTGGGCAATCCCGCCCAGCACGGAGCTGCGGCGGGCTTTTTTATCGGCCCGCCTCGTCTGGATCACCGCGCCTCGGGCGCGAAAAAAGGAGCGACGACGATGGGACGGTTCGGATCGGGACTCAAGGCAATCTTCATGATCGCGCTCGCGGTCGCTTTCGCCGGGCTCCCCGGCGGGGCGCGCGCTGCGGATACGCTGCGCGAACTCCATGTGGACTACGCCTATTACAACCCGGTGAGCCTCGTGCTCAAGGAGAAGGGCTGGCTCGAGGTGGAATTCAAGAAGGACGGCGTCCCGGTGCGCTGGGTGCTCAGCCTCGGCAGCAACAAGGCCCTCGAGTTCCTCAATGCCGGCAGCCTCGATTTCGGCTCCTCGGCGGGTGCCGCCGCCTTGATCAGCCGCATCAACGGCAATCCCATCCAGTCCGTGTATGTCTATTCGAAGCCTGAGTGGACGGCGCTCGTCACCCGCAAGGAGTCGCCGATCAAGACCGTGGCGGATCTCCGAGGCAAGCGGATCGCCGTGACCCGCGGCACCGATCCGCATATCTTCCTCGTCCGCGCGTTGCAGACGGCAGGCCTCACCGAGAAGGACGTGAAGCTCGTGCTGCTCCAGCATCAGGACGGTCGCTTTGCCCTCGACAAGGGCGACGTGGATGCCTGGGCGGGACTCGATCCCATGATGGCGCAGGCGGAGCTCGAGAACGGCGACCGCCTGTTCTTCCGCAATCCCGATTTCAACACCTATGGCGTGCTCAATGTGCGCGAAGCTTTCGCGGCACAGCATCCCGAGGCAGTCAGCCGCGTCCTCGCGGTCTATGAGCGCGGCCGGCGCTGGGCGCTCGCCCATCCCGACGAGCTCAAGCAGATCATCGAGAAGGCGGCGCATCTCAGCGACGCCGTGGCGAGCCGCCAGCTCGATCGCACCGACCTCAGCGACCCCCATCTCGGCGACAAGCCGCGTCAGGCCATCCTGGCCGCCGGCCGGGCGCTGCAGCAGGCGGGCGTGATCAAGGCGGATGTCGACGTCGCCGCCGCCACGGCGGGGCTCATCGACAACGGCTACATCGCCAAGCTCGCCGCCAACTAGCCGCGAGGAGAGCGAAGGAGGCGGTCCATGAGCTCGGTATCGCCGCTGATCGATCCGCTGGTGCTGCCGGACCCGCGCAGCGACGTGCCGGTCGCCGCCGCGGCGCGCCCCGCGCGGCGGCCATGGCAAGGGCGCTGGGGCTGGACGCTCGGCCTCGCCGTTCCCCTCGGCTTGGCGCTCGGCTGGGAGGCGGCGGTGGCCCTCGGCTGGAGCGACGGGCGCCTCCTCCCGCCGCCCTCGCGGGTCGTCAAGACCTTTCTCGATCTCGCGCTCTCCGGCGAGCTCGCGAATCACATCGCGGCAACTCTCGCCCGGGTCGCCCTCGGTTTTCTCCTGGGCGTGGTCGGCGGCACGCTTTTCGGCGCCCTCACCGGCACCTCCGTGCTCGCCCGCCGGCTCTTCGATCCCATGTTCCAGGCGCTGCGTGCCATCCCTTCGATCGCCTGGGTGCCCGTCTTCATTCTCTGGTTCGGGATCTTCGAGCTCTCCAAGGTGCTGCTGATCGCGGCGGGCGTGTTCTTCCCCATCTATCTCGGAGTGTCCGCCGCGATCCTCGGCCTCGACCGCAAGCTCGTCGAGGTCGGTCGCGTCTTCCGCTTCTCGCGCGCCGCGATGATCTGGCGCGTCTTCCTTCCCGCGAGCCTGCCGAGCTATTTCGTGGCGCTCCGCACCGGCCTCGGCCTCGGCTGGATGTTCGTGGTGGCGGCCGAGTTCATGGGCGCCTCCCAGGGACTCGGCTTCCTTCTGACCGACGGCCAGATGACCGGCAATCCGCCCGAGATCCTCGCCAGCATCGTGGCCTTCGCCATTCTCGGCAAGCTCACCGATTGGGGGCTGGCGCTGCTCGCCCGCCGTGCCTTGCGCTGGCAGGACTCCATCACGCCTAACCCCTAGGACGACGCCATGCTCCAGCTCTCATCGCTTACCAAGCGCTATCCCAACGGCCATCTCGCTCTCGACGGAATCGACCTCGCCGTCGAGCCCGGCGAGATCCTCGGCATCGTCGGCGGCAGCGGCTGCGGCAAGAGCACGCTGCTGCGCCTCGTCGCCGGGCTCGAGGCGCCGACCCGGGGCGGGGTCAGGCTCAAGGGCGAGCGGGTGACCGCGCCGCGGCCCGAGATCGGCCTCGTCTTCCAGGAGCCGCGGCTGATGCCCTGGCTCTCCATCCGCGACAATGTCGCCTTCGGCATCCGCCATCTTCCCGCCGCGACGCGCGAGGGCCGCGTGGCGGAGGCGCTGGCGCGGGTGGGCCTCGCGGATTTTGCAGGCCACTGGCCGCGGGAGCTCTCGGGCGGCATGGCCCAGCGGGCGAGCCTGGCGCGGGCGCTGGTCGGCCGCCCCTCGGTGCTGCTGCTGGATGAGCCCTTCAGCGCCCTCGACGCATTGACCCGCTACGATCTTCAGGCGCATCTTCTCGACCTTTGGCGCTACGATCGCCCGACCATGGTGCTCGTCACCCATGACATCGAGGAGGCCCTCTTCCTGAGCGATCGGGTGGTGGTCATGCGCGGGCGGCCCGGCCGCATCCAGTCGACCGTGACGCCCCATCTGCCGCGGCCGCGGGACCGTGGCGACGCGGGCTTCCAGTCGTGGAAGCAGCGCCTATTGGCGGAGCTCCAGGACTCCCGCGACGGGCGGGCGCCCGAGATTGTCCCCTTGCGAAAGGCGGTGTGAGACATGGATGCCGAGGCATTGCGCGAGTTGCAGGCGCCGATCAAGGAGCGGTACCGCGCCGAGCCGGCGGCCGCCGTCATCACCCTCAAGGCCAAGGGCAGGCTCGGGGATGAAAGCATCGCCTGCAAGGTCGAGACCGGCCGCGCCATCGTCGAGGCGGGTCTCCATCCGGCGACCGGCGGCAGCGGCCTTCAGGCCTGCTCGGGCGACATGCTGCTCGAGGCGCTCGTCGCCTGCGCCGGCGTGACGCTCAAGGCGGTGGCGACGGCCCTCGACATCGAGCTGCGCGGCGGCACCGTCTCGGCCGAGGGTGATCTCGATTTCCGCGGTACCCTCGGCGTCGCCAAGGACGCGCCCGTCGGCTTTCGCGCCATCCGCCTGCGCTTCGATCTCGATACGGACGCGCCGCCCGACAAGGTCGCGACGCTGACCAAGCTCACCGAGCGCTACTGCGTCGTCTACCAGACGCTGCGCAGCTCGCCGCCCTTGACGCTCGATGTGAACGCGAGCGCAGGCTGAGAGGCTCAGCGCCGCTGGGCGCGCAGCGTGAGGATGACTCCGGCGAAGATCAGCGCGACGCTGGCCAGCACCTGGAGCGTCACCTGCTCGCCGAAGAAGCCCGCCGAGTAGCAGAAGGCGATGACCGGCACGAGCATGGTGAATTGGCCGGCGGTCGTCGCCGGCAAGGCCGTCAAGACCCTCGCCCAGCACCAATAGCCGATGCCGGTGCCGAGAAAGGCGGTGAACGCCCAGGCGAAGACGAGAATGCCGGTCCAGTGGATCGGCCGCCCGACCTCGAACAGCGCAACGGCGGGAACGAGCGGCAATCCGCTCATCAGAATCTGCCAGAAGGTCTGGGTCCAGAACGCCGTCTGCCACCGGCGGCGGCGATAGATCACGGCACCGAGCGCCCAGCAGGCGCCGCTCAAGAGGTTGATGCCGTTGCCAAGGAGCTGATCGCGATCGTGCCAGTCGACCAGCGCCGGGTTGAAGAAGAGAACCAGGCCGAGGAGGCCGATGCCGCCACCGGCGAGCTTAAGGCGGCCGGGATGCTCCCGGAGCAGCCAGATGCCAAAGGGAATCGTCCAGAGCGGCATGGTGAAGGTGAGGATCGCGGCCCGGCCCGGGGGCAGGAATTGCAGGCCGAGCATGTTGAGCCCCAGGATTGCGCCGATCTGGAGAAAGCCGCTGAGGCCGAGGAGAAGGCGCTCGCCGCGGCGCGGCAGCAGCGGCTGGCGCCAGACCGCAAGCAGGATCGCGATCACCGCGGCGCTGCTGAGGAGCCTTATGGCGGTGAAGGTGATGGGCGGTGCGTCCGCGACGGCGAGCTTGAGGAGCGGCCAATTGCTGCCCCAGGCGACGATCGCGAAGCCGAGATAGGCATAAGTGACGAGATGGGGCGGCACGGCGCTCGCCACAGCCGCCGGTCCCACGCTTGCGGTCGGGCCCGCCTTGCGCTCATTCATCGCGCGATCCTGCCGGGCGGCGACGGATAAGCAACAAAAAAAGAGGCCCGGAGTCCCGGGCCTCGGTCGGTGGCGGTGAATCCGCGGCGTTAGGGTTGATCGGCGACGATCGGCGGGCCGCCCACCTCGTCCCAGATCTTGACCTTGTGGGTGGGCTCGCGAATCCAGATGAGGCTGACGACGACGCCGATGGCGGCGATCAGGATCGGATAGGCGAGGCCCATATAGATGTTCCCCGTCGCCGCCACGAGCGAGGTGCTCACCAGGGGCACGAAGCCGCCGAATACCCCGTTGCCGATGTGGTAGGGCAGGGAGAGCGAGGTGTAACGGATCTTCGCCGGGAAGAGCTCGACAAGGAACGCGGCGATGGGGCCGTACACCATGGTGACAAGGATCACCATGTAGAAGACCAGCAGGGTGAGGATCACCGGGTTGTCGGCGTTCGCCTTCATCGCGGAGAACACCGGCACGTAAGTCACAGCGGCGAGGAGGAAGCCGGCCGTCATGATATTGCGCCGCCCGATCTTGTCGGAGAGATGGCCGAAGACGAGGAAGAAGGGCGTGCCGAGGCAGAGGGCGGCGGTGATGATCCAATACACGGTGACGTAGTTGATCTTCAGCACCGTCTGCATGAAGAACAGGGAGTAGTACTGCCCCGTGTACCAGACTACACCTTCGGGCGCCGTCGCGCCGAGGAGGGCTATGATGATGAGACCCCAATTCTTGCCGCTGGTGAAGCTTTCCTTGAGCGGCGCCGTCGACGCCTTGCCCTGCGCCTTGAGGCGGGCATAGAGCGGCGATTCCTGCAGCTTCATGCGGATATAGATCGACAGCACGACGAGCACGGCCGAGAGCAGGAACGGATAGCGCCAGCCGACGGCGCGGAATTCCGCATCGCCCATATTGAGCCGGAAGAACAGAATGACGAGGAGCGACATGACGATGCCCAACGTCGCCGTCGTCTGGATCCAGCTCGTATAGAGGCCGCGCTTGCCGTCGGGCGCATGCTCCGCGATGTAGGTTGCCGCTCCACCATACTCGCCGCCAAGAGCCAGGCCCTGGACGAGGCGCAGGCACACCAGGATCACCGGCGCCAGCATGCCGATGGAGTTGTAGCTGGGCAGGCAGCCGACGAGGAAGGTCGACAGGCCCATCAGGATAAGCGTGAGGAGGAAGGTGAATTTGCGGCCAATGAGGTCGCCGAGCCGTCCAAAGAGAATGGCGCCGAAGGGCCGCACCGCGAAGCCGGTGGCGAAAGTGGCGAGGCTGACGAGCAGCGATACGGTCGGATTGCCGGCCGGGAAGAACAGGGTCGAGAAGAAGACGGCGAGGCTACCGTAAAGGTAGAAATCATACCATTCGATCAGCGTGCCGACCGAGGAGGCGGCGATGACGAAGGGCAGATTGTAACTCTCGGTTGCACCTCGGCCGATGGGTTGCGAGGAGACTGACATTGGCTGCTTCCCCCTTGTCCGTTGTCACCATGCGCCGATGGACCCGGCGGTTCTTACTGGCACGATTTGTGATTGATAATCTTCGTTTATAATGTTGAGATACATCAATCAATTGAAGTATCTCAAGCTCTTTAGCGATCCGTCAACGCGAATCTGCGCGCGGACAGGCAGGGGCGCCCGTTGCGATTGCCCCGATTGGGGGGCTGAGGTACAAACCCCGACCTCGTTAACGCCGAGTTCGTGGGAGAGGCATGGCTGCCTATCAGTACATCTATGTGATGAACGGCCTGTCGAAGGCCTATCCGGGAGGTCGCCAGGTCCTCAAGGACATCCGCCTGTCATTCTTTCCCGGCGCCAAGATCGGCGTGCTCGGGCCGAACGGCGCGGGCAAATCGACCCTCCTGCGGATCATGGCGGGCATCGAGACCGAATTCACCGGCGAGGCCTGGGCCGCCGAGGGGGCGAAGGTCGGCTACCTGCCCCAGGAGCCGCTCCTCGACCCCGCCAAGGACGTAATGGGGAACGTCATGGAGGGCGTGGCCGAGAAGAAGGCGCTGCTCGACCGCTTCGAGGCCGTGAGCGCGCGCTTCGCCGAGCCCCTCGACGACGACGCGATGAACGCCCTCATCGCCGAGCAGGCGGAGCTCCAGGAGAAGATCGAGGCGGTCAATGGCTGGGAGCTCGAGCGCCAGGTGGAGATCGCCATGGACGCCTTGCGCTGTCCGCCGGGGGACGCCAAGGTCGATACGCTTTCCGGCGGTGAGCGGCGCCGGGTGGCGCTCTGCCGATTGCTCCTCCAGCATCCGGATCTCCTGCTGCTCGACGAGCCGACCAATCACCTCGACGCCGAATCTGTGGCTTGGCTCGAGCGGTTCCTCCACGAATACGACGGCACTGTCATGGTCGTGACCCACGACCGCTATTTCCTCGACAACACCGCCGGCTGGATCCTCGAGCTCGATCGCGGCCGCGGCGTGCCCTTCCAGGGGAACTACTCATCCTGGCTCGAGCAGAAGCAGAAGCGCCTCGAGCAGGAGGAGCGACAGGAGGCGGCGCGCCAGCGCGAGCTTGCCCGCGAGCTCGAATGGATCCGGCAGTCGCCGCGCGCGCGCCAAGCCAAGAGCAAGGCGCGCGTCACCGCCTACGAGGCGCTGCTCGCCGAGAATCGCGACCGCGCCCCGGATCAGGCGCAGATCGTCATCCCGGCGGGGCCGCGCCTCGGCGACGTGGTGTTCATCGGCGAGCACCTGCGCAAGGCGTTCGGCGAGCGGCTGCTCATCGAGGATTTGAGCTTTCGCGTGCCGCCGGGTGCGATCGTCGGCATCATCGGCCCCAATGGCGCCGGAAAGACCACGCTCTTCCGCATGATCACCGGCCAGGAGAAGCCCGATGGCGGCACGCTCACGATCGGCGAGACGGTCAAGCTCGGCTATGTCGATCAGTCGCGGGAGTCCCTACGCGGCGACAAGACGGTGTGGGAGGAGATCTCGGACGGGCTCGACCAGATCGAGCTCGGCAAGCACCGCATGGCGAGCCGCGCCTACGTGGCGGCGTTCAATTTCAGGGGCGCCGACCAGCAGAAGAAGGTCGGGCAGCTCTCGGGCGGCGAGCGCAATCGGGTGCATCTCGCCAAGATGCTCAAATCGGGCGCCAATGTGATCCTCCTCGACGAGCCCAGCAACGACCTCGACGTCGACACGCTGCGCGCCCTCGAGGATGCGCTCCTCGCCTTCGCGGGCTGCGTCATGGTGATCAGCCATGACCGCTGGTTCCTCGATCGCATCGCCACCCATATCCTCGCCTTCGAGGGCGAGAGCCAGGCCGTGTGGTTCGAGGGAAACTACAGCGATTACGAGGCCGACCGTCGGCGGCGGCTCGGCGAGGCCGCAGATCAGCCCCATCGCATCAAATACAAGCCCCTGGTGCGCGCCTGACGGCCTCCGGCGCGGGTGAGGTCACGCCTGCTGCTGCTTGAGCTGGGTGATCTTGTCGCGCAGGAGCTTGGTGAGCGCCGCCACCTTGCCGCCGTTGCGCTGGAGGATCGAGACGAATTCCGAGCGCTGGGTGACGAGCAGGCTCACGCCCTCGACGATGACGTCGACGATCTTGAGGGCATCGCCGGCCTGGCGCACGCGCCATTGCACATGGGCCGGCTCCTCGCCGGGGCTGCCGATATCGCTGAACACCATGGCGCCCTTGTCGCCGTCGGGTGTGGAGCGGTTGATGACGAAGGACTGACCGGCATAGCTGTTGAAGCGGATCGCATAGGTCTCCACGACATAGTCGCGGAAGGTGCTGAGATATTCGCGGCGCTCCTCCTCGCTCGCCTGCTGCCAATAGCGCCCGAGCACGAAGCGCCCGATCGCTCCGACATCGAAGCCCTCGAGGAAGAGCCGGCTCAGCGCCTGCTCCCGCTCCTCCTTGCTGAGGCTCTTGTTCTTGAGGATCGCAATGGCGCGGTCGGCGAGCTTGCCGACGAAATCCGACGCCGCCTTGGTGATGTCGGCGGCGCGTGCGAAGGACGGCGAGATTGCGGCGATGGCGGCCGCGGCGGCAGAGGCGAGAAGGGTTCGGCGGCTCCACATGGCGGGGGCTCTACGGCTTGGGGGAAGAGGAGGAGGAGGAGGCTTGGATGGCGGAGGTCTCGGCCGGCTGCGCCGCCGCTGCGCCGCCGCCATTCGGCAGCTCGGAGATCGCCGGTGCTGGGATGCCGCCCGGCTGCTCGCCGCGAATCTGCGCCGCGCGGCGCTGCTGGTAGAGGCTGCGGAGCGTGGCGTAGAAGTCGACCGAGGTGCGCCGGATCTCCTCGAGGGGATCGAGGTTCCGCTCGCGCAGGTCGACACCTTCGAGCACGGTGCGGCCCGCATCCTCGGGGAAGGTCGTGAAATAGCCAATCGGATCGGCGAAGTTGTCGACGATCTTGCCTGCCACGTCGCGCGGGTTCGACGGCCCGAAGACCGGCAGCATGAGATAGGGGCCGCTGCCCACGCCCCATTTGCCGAGGGTGATGCCGAAATCGGTGTCGTGGGCGGGAAGATCGCCGTGGGAAGCCGCGACATCGAAGAAGCCGCCGAGGCCAGCGGTCAGATTGATCACCATGCGGAGCACGGTATCCGCGGCGTCGTCGATCTCGCCTTGCGCCACCTCGTTGGCGAAGAGGTCGGGAGAGTCCACGGCCTTCATCATGTTGTGGACGCCCGTGCGCACTGGCTCGGGCACCTTCCGATAGGCCTTGGCCACCGGCTGGAAGATGTTGTCGTCGAGGGCGAGGTTGACGTCGAAGATCTTGCGGTTGGCGGGCTCGAAGGGGTCGTTGGCCTCCTCGAAGGCCGCCCGGGCCTCCGGATCGGTTGGCGGCGTGGCGCAAGCCGTAAGCAGGCTCGAGGCCAAGAGCGCGGCCCCGAGCATGAGGAGGCCGCCATGGCTGCGCAGGGGCGTTTTTGTCGTCGCGCTGGCTGGCATCCGTCGCACCGTCCCCATCGGCCCGAGCTCTCGGGTTCCCGGCGCTTGCGCGCCCCTTGCGAAGCCTGTCATGTCAGTGGTTAACGGAGCCTTTAGCGGCCACCGCGTCCCCCTGCGCGTGGGGCGCCTCACCCCTCGGCCGAGCATTCCGGCCTCTTCTTGCGCTGCAGGCTCCCTAAACAGACCTCCGGTCAGGTAACACAAGCGGCTGCAAAAGACCAGCGCCCTGTGGCCGGGAAAAGCCTGAATTCCAAGCGGATGGCCGGCATTGGCCGGGACGGCTTCGGGCGTGGTCCGACGGAAAACCCCCTTGCGTTTCGAAAGAATATGTTTATAAAGATATGTTTATATTGAGATGCTCTTTATTGAGAGGGAGCCTCAGATGACCAGTATCGGGCTCGTCAGGACGACGGCGCCGGCGATGGGGGAGCAGGCGCCCGGCATGGACAAGCTGCTCAGTGGCTTGCGCGCCGCGGCGGAGCCGACGCGGCTGCGGCTCCTCGCCCTCTGCGCCCATGGGGAGCTGACGGTCAGCGAGCTCACCCAGATCCTGGGCCAGAGCCAGCCGCGGGTCTCGCGGCATCTCAAGCTCCTTTGCGAGGCCGGGCTGCTCGAGCGTTTTCGCGAGGGCAACCACGCCTTCTTCGCCCTGGCAAAGCAGGGCGAATGCGCCCGGCTCGCCGAGCTCCTCGTGGACCTGGTCCCGGCCGAGGACCGCGTGCTCGCGCTCGATCTCGAGCGCCTCCAATCGATCAAGGAGGCGCGCGCCGTCGCCGCGGCGAAGTATTTCCGCGAGAACGCCGAGCGCTGGGACAAGATTCGCTCCCTCTATATCGACGAGGCGCAGGTCGAGCGCGTTCTTCTCGGGCTCCTGCCCGAGCAGGGCATTCGCGATTTCGTCGATGTGGGCACCGGGACCGGCCGCATTCTCGAGCTCGTGGCGCCGCGCGTGGAGCGGGCCGTCGGCGTCGACCTCTCGCGGGAGATGCTGGCCGTCGCCCGCTCGCATCTCGAGAAGGCGGGCTTGCGCAATTGCATGATCCGCCACGGCGACATGTATCAATTGCCTTGGCCGGCGGCCTCCTTCGATGCGGCGACCATTCATCAGGTGCTGCATTTCGCCGACGAGCCCGCCGCCGCCATCGCCGAGGTGGCACGCGTGCTGCGGCCCGGCGGCATTCTCGTCATCGTCGATTTCGCGCCGCACGAGCTCGAATACCTGCGCACCGAGCACGCCCATCGCCGCCTCGGCTTCCGCGACGCCGAGATGCAGCAATGGTGCCGCGCGGCGGGGCTCGAGCCCGCGGCCGTCACCCAGCTTCCCGGCAATCCGCTCACGGTCTCGATCTGGAGCGCGCGCCGCAGCGGCGAGAGGCTCGGCCTCGCCGCCATCCGCGGAGCCGGCTGATGCGGGTGCCCTCTCATCTGCAGCCACGGCTCGAGCGGCTGCCCTTCTCGGGCCCGCTGGCCCAGGGCGCCATCAAGGTCTCCTTCGAGTTCTTCCCGCCCAAGACCGAGGAGATGGAGCGGCAGCTCTGGAACGCCATTGAGCGCCTGGCGCCGCTGATGCCGCGCTTCGTCTCGGTCACCTACGGTGCCGCCGGCTCGACCCGCGAGCGCACCCACGGCACGGTGCGCCGCATCCGCCGCGAGACGCGGCTCGAGCCCGCCGCCCACCTCACTTGCGTGGGCGCCACCTGCGACGAGGTCGATAGCGTCGCCCGCGACTACTGGGCGGCCGGAATCCGGCACATCGTCGCCTTGCGCGGCGATCCCCTCCCCGGGAGCGGCCGCTACCGGCCCCATCCGGGCGGCTACCCCTATGCGGTCGACCTGGTGGCGGGACTCAAGCGCATCGCCGATTTCGAGATTTCCGTCGCCGCCTATCCCGAGACCCATCCCGAGGCGCGGGACTCCGCGTTCGATCTCGACAATCTCAAGCGCAAGGTCGACGCCGGCGCCACGCGCGCGATCACCCAGTTCTTCTTCGACGTCGACGTCTATTGGCGCTTTGTCGAGCGCGCGCGCCGGGCCGGCATCGCCGTCCCGATCGTCCCGGGAATCCTCCCCGTCACCAATTACGGGCGCGTCGTGCAATTCGCGCAAAGCTGCGGCGCCGGCATCCCGCCCTGGCTCGCGGGGCTCTTCGAGGGGCTCGACGGCGATCCGGGCACCCGCCAGCTCGTCGCCGCCACGGTCGCCGCCGAGCAATGTCGCCAGCTTCACGCCGGCGGCATCGACGAGTTCCATTTCTACACCCTCAACCGCGCCGATCTCGCCTACGCGATCTGCCATATCCTCGGCCTGCGCGCCGTGGGCGAGGCCGCGCCGAGCAATTTGAGAGCCGAAGCATGAGCCGTTTTCTCGCCGCCCTCGCCGACCGCGTCATCCTCGCCGACGGGGCCATGGGGACCCAGGTCCAGGCCCGCCATCTCGACGTCGAGCGCGATTTCCTCGGCTGCGAGAATTGCACCGAGATCCTCAACAAGAGCCGCCCCGATCTCGTGCGCGACATCCATGTCGGCTATCTCGAGGCGGGGGCCGATGCCGTTGAGACCAACAGCTTCGGCGGCTCGCCCATCACCCTCGGGGAGTTCGGGCTCCAGGACGAGGCCTTCGCCCTCAACAAGCGCGCCGCCGAGCTGGCGGGCGAGGCCGTCGAGGAGTTCAGGAGCGACGGTCGCGAGCGCTTCGTGCTCGGCTCCGTCGGCCCAGGCACCAAGCTGCCGAGCCTGGGGCAGGTCGAGTATCAGCGCCTCGAGGACGCGCTCGCCATCCAATGCGCCGGCCTGATCGCGGGCGGCGTCGACGCGATTCTCATCGAGACCTGCCAGGACCTGCTCCAGCTCAAGGCAGCGGTCAACGGCGCCAAGCGCGCACGGGCGGAGGCGCGTACGGAGATTCCCGTCATGACCCAGGTCACCGTCGAGACGACGGGGACGCTTCTCGTCGGCGCCGACATCGCCGCGGCGGCGACGGTGATCCATGCCCTCGACATCCCGGTGATCGGCATCAATTGCGCGACGGGACCCCAGGAGATGGCCGAGCATGTGCGCTGGCTCAGCCAGAACTGGCCGGGCTTTCTCTCGGTGCTGCCCAATGCCGGCCTTCCCGAGCTGGTGGACGGCCATACCCATTATCCGCTCACCGCCGACGAGATGGCGAAATGGCTCGAGCGCTTCATCGAGGAGGATGGCGTCAACATGATCGGCGGCTGCTGCGGCAGCGATCAGCGCCACATCGCCGCCCTCGACGCCATGCTGCGGCGGCGCGGCGGTGCGGCGGTGCGCCCCGCTCCTGTTCGCCGCAAGGTGGTGTGGGTGCCCGGGCTCGCCTCGCTCTACGGCCAGGTGCCGCTCCGCCAGGAGAACGCCTATCTCTCGATCGGCGAGCGCTGCAATGCCAATGGCAGCCGCCAGTTCCGCCGCCTCCAGGAGGCCGGGGATTGGGAGGGCTGCGTCGAGATGGGGCGCGAGCAGGTGCGCGAGGGCTCTCATACCCTCGATATCTGCACGGCCTTCGTCGGGCGTGACGAGATCGCGGAGATGACCGAGGTGGTGACGCGCATGCGCAGCGCCGTGAATGCGCCCCTCGTCATCGACTCGACGGAGCTCCCCGTGCTCGAGGCCGCCTTCAAGCTCTATGGCGGCAAGGGCGTGCTCAATTCGGTCAATTTCGAGAACGGCGAGGAGGCGGCGGTCAAGCGCTTGGAGCTCGCGCGCCGCTTCGGCGCGGCGGTGATCGCGCTCACCATCGACGAGGAGGGCATGGCGAAGACCGTCGAGCGCAAGGTGGCGATCGCCAAGCGCCTCGTCGACTTCGCCTGCGGCCGCTTCGGCCTGCCCCAATCGGATCTTCTCATCGATCCGCTCACCTTCACGATCTGCACCGGCAACGACGACGATCGCAAGCTCGGCCTGTGGACGCTCGAGGCGATCGAGCGGATTCGCGCCGAGCTCCCCGAGGTGCAGATCATGCTCGGGCTCTCGAACATCTCCTTCGGCCTCAATCCCGCGGCGCGCCAGGTGCTCAACTCGGTCTTCCTCGACCATGCCTATAAGCGCGGCCTGACCGCGGCGATCGTGCATGTCAGCAAGATCCTGCCCCTCCACAAGATCGGCGAGACGGAGCGGCAGGCCGCCGAGGATCTCATCTTCGACCGCCGCCGCGAGGGCTATGATCCGCTGCAGGCCTTCATGGCTCTCTTCGCCGACCGCGTCGAGGAGCAGAAGGCGAAGAAGACGCGGCCCGAGAAGGTCGAGGAGCGTCTCGCCCAGCGCATCGTCGATGGCGACCGCCAAGGCCTGAGCGAGGATCTCGACCTCGCCCTCAAGAGCCATCCGCCCCTCGACATCATCAACCGCTTCCTTCTCGACGGCATGAAGGTGGTTGGCGAGCTCTTCGGCGCCGGCAAGATGCAGCTGCCCTTCGTCTTGCGCTCGGCCGAGTGCATGAAGGCCGCCGTCGCCTATCTCGAGCCCTTCATGGAGCGCGTCGAGGGCCAGCAGCGCGGCACGATCGTGCTCGCCACCGTCAAGGGCGACGTGCACGACATCGGCAAGAATCTCGTCGACATCATTCTCACCAATAACGGCTACAAGGTGGTGAACCTCGGCATCAAGCAGCCGCTCTCCAATATCCTCGACGCCGCGAAGGAGCATCGCGCCGACGCTGTCGGCATGTCGGGGCTTCTCGTCAAGTCGACGGTGGTGATGCGCGAGAATCTCGAGGAGATGTCGCGGCTCGGGCTCGACATCCCGGTGCTGCTCGGCGGGGCGGCGCTGACGCGCCAATATGTCGAGGAGGATTGCGCCCGCACCTATGCCACGGGGCAGCTCGCCTATGCGCGCGACGCCTTCGACGGCCTCCACCTCATGGATAAGGTGGTGACCGGCGGCTTCGCGCAATATGCCCGCGACATCGCGGCCAAGCGCGCGGCCCAGAGCACGGGCAAGCCCGCGCGCGTGCGCGGCCAGCCCAGGGAGCCGGCGGCACCGCAGCGTCCCGTCGATATCGAGGAGATCCGCCTGCACCGCGCCGAGCTGACGCGCGGCGTCCCGGTGCCGACGCCGCCCTTCTGGGGGCCGCGGGTGATCGCGCGCGTCCCGGTCAAGGCGCTCGTGCCTTATCTCAACGAGCGCATGCTGTTCCAGTTCCACTGGGGCTTCCGCAAGGAGGGACGCAAGCTCGACGAATACATGGAATGGGCACGAAGGGAGCTGCGCCCCGAGCTCAAGCGCATGCTCGACATCTCGGCCCAGCAGGACGTGCTCAAGCCGCAGGCCGTCTACGGCTTCTGGCCCTGCGCCGCCGAGGGCAACGACGTGATCCTCTTCGATCCCGACGACCGCAAGAAGGAGGTGACGCGCTTCACCTTCCCGCGCCAGGCGCGCGAGGGCGGCCTCTGCATCGCCGATTTCTTCCGCGATGTGAGCGACGCCGAGCGCGACGTCATCGGCCTCCAGGTGGTCACGATCGGCCAGCGGGCGTCCGACGTGGCGCGCGAATGGTTCGCCGACAACCGCTACCAGGATTACGTCTATCTCCACGGCCTCGGCGTGGAGATGGCGGAAGCCCTGGCCGAATACGTGCACAAGCGCATTCGCGGCGAGCTCGGCTTCGCCCATGAGGACGCGCGCGAGATGGACCAGCTCCTGCACCAGGTCTATCGCGGCTCGCGCTACTCCTTCGGGTATCCCGCCTGCCCGCGGCTCGAGGATCAGGTGCAGCTCCTCGGCCTCCTCGGCGCCGAGCGCATCGGCATCAAGCTGAGCGAGGAGTTCCAGCTCGAGCCCGAGCAATCCACCTCCGCGATCGTGGTGCATCATCCCCAGGCGAAATACTTCGCCGTGTGAGTCGCGCGCTGCGCTTCGCCGCCCTTGCGAAAGAAATCCCCGCCCGGCGCGCGCCGGGCGGGGCTCAGGTTATGACTGCGAAATGAACGCGGCTCAGGACGCGGCGCGGGCACCTTGGGTCGCCGGGGCCTTGGCCGCGGCAAGGGCTGCGGCGGGCGCCTTCGCCGTCGCCGCGGCGATGGCGGGCACGCGGCGCAGGGCGAAGGACGGCATGGCGCTCATGAGCGAGGCGAAGACGCCGGCGCCGTAGGGGAGCGACTGGGCGACGAGCATGCAGGCCCAGGTGATGGCCTCGTCATTGTTGTAGCCGCCCGCGAGGATCACCGCAGCGCCCAGCCACAGTAGCGTGAAGAGCACGAACTCCTCCCACGCCACCACGATGCCGCGGATGACCGCCGAGCTGTCCTCGCATTTGGGCGTGCGCAGGAACGGACGCTTCTTGGTGAAAAGCCCGATCAGCACCGCCTTGGCGACGGCATGGGTCAGGGCCATGCCGGCGATCGCCGCGCCCATGCGCTGGAGGAGCGTGCCGCCGACCCGGGCCTTGTAGAGCCACAGGGTCTGGAGCAGCTTGAACCCGACCATGACGAGGGCCGGCACCACGAAGACGCCGAGGGGGAACTCGAACCAGGCCGGCCAGAAGGCGAGCAGCGCCGTCCAGACGAGGGCCGCCACGGTGAAGAGGAGCTGCAGCCCGTCGCCGATCCAGGGCAGCCAGCCGGCGAGGAAGTGGAACTTCTGGCCGAGGCTGAGCTGCCGGTCGCGCGGCGAGAAGAGGCCGATATGCCGCTTCATGATCTGCATGGCGCCATAGGCCCAGCGGAAGCGCTGCACGCGATAGCCGGCGAAGCTGTCCGGCGAGAGGCCCTGGCCGAAGGATTCCTTGATGTAGACCGTCTCGTAGCCTTCGCGGATGACGCGCAGCCCGAGCTCGGCGTCCTCGCAGATGCACCATTCGGCCCAGCCGCCGAGCTTCTCCAGGAGCGAGCGACGCACCAGCGTCATGGTACCGTGCTGGATGATCGCGTTGGATTCGTTGCGCAGCACCATGCCGAGATGGAAGAAGCCGGCATACTCCCAGTTGATCATCTCCTTGAAGAAGCTGAGATGGCCGTCGCGGTGATCCTGCGGCGCCTGGACCACGCCGACCTTCGCATTGTCGAAATGGGGCACCGTCGCGGCCAGCCAGTCGGGACGCACGACATAGTCGCTGTCGATGACGCCGACGATCTCGGCCTCCGGATCGGTCATGCGGAGGGCGAGGTTGAGGGCGCCGGCCTTGAAGCCCTTGAGATTCTCGACATGGACGAAGCGCACGCGCCCGCCCAGGGTGGCGCAATAGGCCTCGACGGGCTGCCACACCGCGGGATCCTTGGTGTTGTTGTCGATCACCAGGATCTCGAGGTTGGGGTAGTCGAGCCTCGCCAGGCTCTCGATGGTCTCGATCACCATATGGGGCGGCTCGTTATGGACGGGGAGGTGCAGCGAGACCTTGGGCAGCGCGCGGCCGGGGGCGGCGACCGCGGGCTTGAACTCGCGGCGCCAGCGCCGCGTCCATAGCATGATCGACATCTGGCCGCTCTCGGTGACGAGCAGGCTCAAGAGCCCGATCTGCCCGAGCACCATGACGCCCCACATCACGACGTCGCCGGTCGACATGTAGCGCTCCGCGCCGGCGAGGATGGTCCAGACGAGGAGCGAGCCGGCCGACTGAGCGAGGGCCGCGAAGAAGAGGCGGCCCTCGAAGCGAAGCTCGGTCCAGCGGGCGAGGAAGAAGAGGATCACGGGAAGGGCGAGGAGCGTCGCCGCGGCCGCGAGATAGGGCCAATAGGCGTTCACGATCACCGGCCCCGTCATCGCGTATTTCGGCTTGCGGTCGGCGTCGTAGAGGCCCCAATAGGCGCCGGCGGTGCCCTCGATCTTCTCCTTCCAGGGCTGGTCGAAGGCCTCCATGAGGAAGTACTGCACGCCCTCGCGGTCGGCGAAGTTGAGAAACTCGCGCATGAAGAGCGCCTGGTTGGCGAGGCTCGCCTTGGCGAGGCCGATCTGGCGGCCCTTGCTCGGCCAGCCCACCTCGGTGAGGACGATGGGCTTGTGGGGATAGGCCTCCTTGAGCTGGTGGTAGCGGTACGCGACGTAGTTGACTGCCTCCTTGACCGGAACGCCTTCCCAGTATGGCAGGATGTGGACGGCGATGAAGTCCACCTCCTTGACGAGCTCGGGATGTGTCAGCCAGACATGCCACGGCTCGGCGGTCGAGACCGGCACCTCGATCTGGCTGCGCGCCCGGCGCAGATACTGGATCATTTCGGGAACGGTGACGTCGCCGCGCAGGATCGATTCGTTGCCGACCAGCACCCGGTCGATATTCGGGTAGCGCTGGACCATGTCGACAAGGGTGTCGAGCTCGAGCTCGTTCTTGTCGAGGTGCTTGTCAAGCCAAGCGCCGGCGGTCACTTGCAGCCCGTATTTGGCGGCGAGGTAAGGGACGTCCTGGACGCCCTCGGTGGTGCTGTAGGTGCGGACGGCGCCGACCCGGCTCGAGAGCAGGGCGAGGTCGCTGCCGATCTCCGCATCGGAGGGGTATTTGCCCGTGAGCGGGTTCTCGTTCTCGCGATAGGGGCTGAAGGAGACGCCCTGGATGTCGCCGGACCAGGACGGCACGTGGAGCGGCCGGTTGAGAACGGCCCAAACCGCCAGATTGGCGACGGCGATGAGGGCGATGATGAGGATATTGGAGCGGCGCATGATCTTGCTCGCACCTGGGCTTCACATGAGTAAGCCCGGGACGGCGGGTTCCCGGGCATTCCTGGGGGCGTTGGCGCCACCCTCGATCAAGTCTCTGAAAACACTCGGCATTTCATATTCCGCCTGTGCTTCCGTTGGCTGCCGCCGGCCGCAATCCGCCCATCGTCGAGCCGAGCGGCGGCATCCGCTGCCGCGCTTCCTCACTCAAACGGCCTTCGTCTCGCTTTACGCTTGGAGCCGGTTCGGCCCTCTGTGACGCGCCCCGATTTTATCGATCAGTCTTCACGTCTCCTGCCGCATCCTTGCGAAGCTATGCGGTCAAACCCCATCCGGGTCAGCCGTGTATATAGGAAATCGCGGGGCCTCGCGTCCAGAGGAGTCATGATGATTTTTTCGAATGGACGCGACCGGGACCGCCTATGGATGGCCGCCTTGGTGCGGGCGCCGGTCGTCAGCCGATCGACTCGGCGTAGTGGCAGGCGACGCGCTGCCCGTCGACGAGCCGCAGGACCGGCCGCTCCGTCTTGCAGCGATCCTGGGCGAACGGGCAGCGGGTGTGGAAGGCGCAGCCCGAGGGCGGGTTCAGGGGCGAGGGCAGCTCGCCTTTCAGGGCCACCCGCTGGGCGCGCAGCTTGGGATCGACGAACGGCGTGCTGGCGAGAAGCGCCTTGGTATAGGGGTGGCGCGGGCGGGTGAAGATCGCCGTCTTCGGGCCCTGCTCCACGGTGCGGCCGAGATACATCACCATGACCTCGTCGGCGATGTGGCGCACCACCGAGAGCCCGTGGGAGATGAAGAGATAGGCAAGCCGGAATTCCTCCTGCAGGTCCATGAGGAGGTTCAGCACCTGCGCCTGGATCGAGACGTCGAGGGCCGAGACCGGCTCGTCCGCCACCACCACGTCGGGCCGCAGCATGAGGGCGCGGGCAATCGCGATGCGCTGGCGCTGGCCGCCTGAGAACATGTGGGGATAGCGCTCGTAATGCTCGGGGCGCAGCCCGACCCGCGCCATCATCTCGCGGGCGGCGCGGGCGCGCTCGGCGGCGCGCATCGACGTGTTGATGACGAGGGGCTCGCCCAGGATGGCGCCCACCTTGCGGCGCGGATTGAGGGAGCCATAGGGATCCTGGAAGACGATCTGGACGTGCCGGCGCAAGGCCTTGATGCGGTCGGACCCGGCCCCCGCCACCTCCTGCCCGGCGAGCTTCAGGCTCCCGGCCGTGGGCGGCTCGATGAGGGTGATCATGCGCGCCAGGGTCGATTTTCCGCAGCCGGACTCGCCGACCACCGCCAGGGTCTTCCCCCGGGCCAGGCGAAAGCTCACCCCGTCCACCGCCCGCAAGGCGGCCGGGGCTGTGAGGAGGCCGCGGCGCACCGTGTAGACCTTGGTGAGCTCCCGGGCATCGACGACGGTGTCGTCGGCTGCGGCGGCCGCGCGATCTTCGGCCCGGGGTGCCGCGCTCATCGAGGCGCCTCCAAGGGGTAATGGCAGCGCGCGCGCACCCCGTCGACGGCGCGCAGCGCCGGCGCCACGCTCCGGCAGCGCTCATCCGCATAGCGGCAGCGCGGATTGAAGAGACAGCCTTGCGGGCGGTCGTCGAGGCCGGGCACGACGCCTTGGATTGTCGGCAGTCGTCGCGCCCCCTGGCTGCGCTCGGGGAGCGCGTCGAGCAGGGCCGCGGTATAGGGGTGGCGCGGCTGGGCGAAGAGGGCGGCGGCCGGCTGCTCCTCGACGATCTGGCCCGCATACATGACGATCACCCGCTGCGCCGTCTCGGCCACCACGCCCATGTCGTGGGTGATGAGGATGAGCGCCATGCCCCGCTCGCGCTGGAGGCCCAGGAGCAGCTCGAGGATCTGCGCCTGGATGGTGACGTCGAGGGCGGTCGTCGGCTCGTCGGCGATGAGCAGGCGCGGGTTGCAGGCGATCGCCATGGCGATCATCACCCGCTGGTTCATGCCCCCGGAGAGCTGGTGGGGAAAGGCGTCGAGGCGGCTCGCCGCGGCCGGAATGCCGACTTGCCGCAGGAGCTCGACGGCGCGCGCCCGCCGCGCCTTGCGCGAGCCGCCCTCGTGGACGCGGATCGTCTCCATGATCTGATAGCCGACGGTGAAGCACGGGTTGAGGCTCGTCATCGGCTCCTGGAAGATCATGGCGACGTCCTTGCCCGCGATGCGGCGCCGCTCGCGGTCGCCGATGGCGAGGAGATCGCGGCCGCCGAAGCGCAGCCGATCCGCCTTGACGATGCCGGGATAGGCGATGAGGCCCATGAGCGCCAGCATCGAGACGCTTTTCCCCGATCCCGATTCACCGACGATGCCGAGGACCTCGCCCTCCTCGACCGCGAAGGAGACGTCGTCGACGGCGCGAAGGGTGCCGCGGCTCGTCTCGAAGGCGACGGAGAGATTGTGGATGTCGAGGAGCGCCATCAGCGTTTCAGCCGGGGATCGAGGGCGTCGCGCAGCCCGTCGCCCATGAGGTTGAAGGCGAGCACGGTGATGAGGATGGCGAGCCCGGGCAGCGTCACCACCCACCAGGCGCGCAGCACGAATTCGCGGGCATCCGCCAGCATGGTGCCCCATTCCGGCGTCGGCGCCTGGGCGCCGAGGCCGAGGAAGCCGAGGGCGGCCGCGTCGAGGATGGCGGAGGAGAAGCCGAGGGTGGCCTGCACGATGAGCGGGGCGAGGCAGTTGGGCAGGACGGTCAGGAACATCAGCCGCAGGGTCGAGGCGCCGTTCACGCGCGAGGCTGTCACGTAATCCTTGTTGATTTCGCCGAGCACGGCCGCGCGGGTGATGCGCACGTATTGCGGCGCATAGGCGATCGCCACGGCGAGCATCGCGTTGGTCAGCCCGGGGCCGAGGATGGCCACGATGACGATGGCCAGCAGCAGGCTCGGCATCGTCAACATGATGTCCATGAGCCGCATGATCAAGATCTCGACCGCGCCCCGCGCGAATCCGGCGAGGAGGCCGAGCAGCACGCCGGCGGCGAGCGAGATCGTCACCACGATGGCGCCGATGAGCAGCGAGAAGCGCGTGCCGTGGATGACCCGCGACAGCATGTCGCGCCCGATGGCGTCGGTGCCGAGGGGATAGGTCAGCGAGCCGCCCTCGGCCCAGAAGGGCGGCTTGAGGAAGGCGTTGTCGTGGGTGGCGATCGGCGAATGGGGCGAGACCACGTCCGCGAAGATGGCGAGGAGCACGACGAAGATGATGGTGGCGAGCCCGGCCACGGCGCCGGGATTGGCGCTGAAATAGCCCCAGAACTCCCGCAAGGGATGGGGCGGGGCGGCGATTTCGGCTTCGGCGGGAAGCGGCTCGGTTTCGAAGACCATGGCTCGTCAGCGGGTGTGCCGGATGCGCGGGTTGATGAGGCCGTAGAGAAGGTCGACGATGAGATTGACGGTCATGACCACGGTGCCGATCAGGAGCGTGCCGCCCTGGAGCACCGGATAATCGCGCCGGCTGATGGCGTCGACCAGCCATTTGCCGACGCCGGGCCAGGAGAAGATGGTCTCGGTCAGGATGGCGCCGGTGAAGAGCAGCCCGACCTGGAGCCCGATCACGGTGATCACGGGGATGAGCGCGTTGCGCAGGGCGTGGACGCAGATCACCCGCAGGGGTGCGAGGCCCTTGGCCCGCGCGGTGCGGATATAGTCCTCGCCCAGCACCTCGAGCATGGAGGAGCGCGTCATGCGCGCGGTGACGGCGAGCGGGATCGTTCCCAGCACGATCGCGGGAAGGATGAGGTGGCTGAGCGCCGAGCGGAAGGCGCCCTCCTGATCGGAGAGCAGGGAATCGACGAGAAGGAAGCCGGTCACCGGGTCGACGTCGTACTCGACCGAGATGCGGCCCGACACGGGCGTCCAGCCCAGGGTATTGGAGAAGAGGATGATGAGGAGGAGGCCCCACCAGAAGATCGGCATGGAATAGCCGGTGAGCGAGATGCCCATCACGCCGTGGTCGAAGATCGAGTTGCGCTTCACTGCGGCGAGCATGCCGGCGGGGATGCCGAGAATGACAGCGAAAAGTGCGGCGGCGATCGAGAGCTCGACGGTCGCGGGGAAGAGCTGCTCGAACTCGTCGGTGACCTTGGCATGGGTGATGAAGGAGCGGCCGAGATCCCCCTGCATCACATGGGCGAGGTAGAGCGCGTATTGCACATAGAGCGGCCGGTCGAGCCCGTAGGAATGGAGGAGCTCGGCATGGCGCTCGGGCGAGATGCCGTGCTCGCCGGCGAGGAGCTCGACGGGATCGCCGGGCACGGAATGAACGAGGAGGAAGGCGAGCAGCGTGATCCCGATGAAGGTCGGGATCACCAGGCTCACCCGGGTCAGGAAAAAGCGGAGCATCTGGCTCGAAAGCGCCGGCCGGCGGCGCGGCTATAGGCCGCACCGCCGGCGCAGCGGCCGTCGGAGGGCGCTACTTGACGTCGACCGTGTAGAAGTAGTGATAGCCGAGCGGGCTCAGCTTGAAGCCTTCCACCTTCTTGCGCTCGACTGCGGTCTGGACGCTGTGGGCGATGGTGAACCACGGCGTCTGCTCCTTGAAGACGACCTGGGCCTTCTTGTAGAGCTCCGTCCGCTTCTTCACGTCGGTCGTGCGCTGCGCCTCGCTGACGAGATCGTCGAACGGCTTGTAGCACCAGCGCGCGATGTTGTTGCCGCCCGGCTTGGCGGCGGCGCAGCCGAGCAGCGTGTTGAGGAAGTTGTCCGGGTCGCCGTTGTCGCCGGTCCAGCCGAACTGCGCCATCATGGGATCGCCGGCCTGGAGCCGCTTGCGGTACTCGCCCCACTCATAGGTGACGAGCTTGGCCTGGATGCCGACCTTGGCGAGATCGGCCTGCATCAGCTCGGCGATGCGCTTGCCGTTCGGATTGTAGGGGCGCTGCACCGGCATGTACCAGAGGTCGGTCTCGAAGCCGTTGGCGTAGCCCGCCTCGGCGAGCAGCTTCTTGGCTTGGGCCGGATCGTAGGGATAGTCCTTCACCGCGTCGTTATAGGACCACATGCTCGGCGGGATCGGGTTCTTCGCTGGAATGCCGGTGCCGAGATAGACCGCGTCGATGATCGCCTTCTTGTTGATGGCCATGTCGACGGCTTGGCGCACCTTCAAGTCGGTGAAGGGCTTCTTGGTCGTGTTGAAGGCGAGGTAGGCGATGTTGAGGCCCGGCTGCTCGAGCACGCGCAGATTGGCGTCCTTCTTCATCGCGGGAATATCGGCGGGGGCCGGATAGGGGATGAGGTCGCATTCCCCCGACTTGATCTTAGCGAACCGCACCGAGACGTCGGGCGTGATCGCGAAGACGAGGGTGTCGATCTTGGCCTTGCCCTGCCAATAGGTGGGATTCGCCTTGTAGCGGATCACCGCGTCCTTCTTGTAGCTCTCGAGCTGGAACGGCCCGGTGCCGACGGGATCCTGGTCGAGCTTCTCGGGCGTGCCGGCCTTCATCAGCTTGTCGGCGTATTCCTTCGACAGGATCGAGGCGAAGTCCATCGCCATGTTGGCGAGGAAGGGCGCGTTGGGCGCCTTGAGGACGAAGCGCACCGTGTGATCGTCCACCTTCTCGACGGACTTCAGCAGCTCCGGCATGTCCATGTCGTTGAAGTAGGAGTGGTTGTCGCTCGTCACCTTGAAATAGGGATTGTCCGACTTCCACTGGCGCTCGAAGCTGAAGATCACGTCGTCGGCGTTGAACTCGCGCGTGGGCTTGAAGTCCTTCGTAGTCTGCCACTTCACGCCCTTGCGCAGGTGAAAGGTGTAGGTAAGCCCGTCGGGCGAGACCTCCCAGCTCTGCGCCAGGCCGGGCTCGACCTCGGTGGTGCCGAGCTTGAATTCGACGAGGCGGTTGTAGATCTGCCGCGACGAGGCGTCGAACGAGGTGCCGGTCGTGTTGATCGCCGGATAGAAGTTCTCCGGGCTGCCTTCCGAGCAATAGACGAGCGTCTTCGCCTCGCCGCTTGCGGCAAGGCCCAAGGCGGCCGCCAGTCCGATGCCGGCTGCCAGCAGATGTCGCTTCATTTGTAACCTCCCTGAGACGATGCCCCGCCCGCGGCCTGATGTGACGAGTGCCGGCCGGGGCGAAGCGACAGGGCGCCAATGTGCGCGCAGGACCCTGAGGTGTCAACTCGCCGCGAAACGCGCGCGCGCAACGCAACCGAGGGTTCATCACGACGGATGATGGTCGGGATGATGGGACGGCGCAGCGCCCCGTGCTGCGCGCCAATCGCGGCCCGGAGGCTGGCCCGGGATGGTCGCGAGCGCCGCCGCGGCGCCGAGCAGCATGACCCCGCCGCCCACCGCGAGCGCTGCGGCCATGCCGTCGAGGAAGCCCGCCGCCATGCCGCCCGCCGGGCCATGGGCCGCGAAGAGGGTGCCGAGAATGGCGACGCCGAGCGTGGCGCCGAGAAGCCGCGCCGTATTGGCGAGCCCGGAGGCGGTGCCGGCGCGCTCCTGCGGCACCTGGCCGACGACGACGGCCATCACCGGCCCGGTGTTGAGCCCGAGCCCGATCCCGGTGACGGCGAGCCAGGCCTCGACCCAGATAAGCGCCGTCCCTTGGCCGAGCCGCGCGAAGCCGATCAGTCCCGCCGCCATGAAGGCCATGCCTGCCGCCGTGACGAGCCGCGTGCCGATGCGGTCGGCGATGCGGCTCGAATAATGGGAGACGACGGCGAATACCGCCGACATCGGCAGGAGCTCGAGCCCGGCGGCGAGCGGGGAGGCGCCGCGAAGCTCCTGGAGATAGAGGGGCGAGAGGAAGAGCAGGCCATACATGCCGAAGGTCATCGCGGCGATGACGGCAAGCGCGCCGGCGAAGGGCCGCTTGCGAAAGAAGGCCGGGGGCACGAGCCCGCCCGTGACGCGGCGCTCATAGGCCACGAAGCTCGCCGCCGCCCCGAATCCCAGGAGCACGCAGCCGATGGTGGCGCCCGACCCCCAGCCCCAGCCGCGACCTTCGATGGCGGCAAGCGTCAGCGCGGTCAGGCCCGTCACCATCAGGAGCTGGCCCGGCACGTCCAGCCGCCGTCCCGCAGCACCCGTGGACTCGGTGACGGCGCGCCAGGCGACTGCGAGCGAGGCGAGCGCGAACGGCACGACGAGCCAGAAGACGCTGCGCCATCCCGCGTGATCGACGAGAAGCCCCCCGAGCGTCGGCCCGATCACGAAGGCGAGGCCGTTGATCCCCGCCCAGGTGCCGATGGCGCGGGCGCGCTCGCGCGGATCGGGGAAGGCGACGGTGAGGATGGCGAGGGTCACCGGCAGCTCCAGGGCGGCGCCGAGCCCGGTCACGATGCGGGCGGCGATGAGCGTCGTCGCGTCGGCGGCCAAGGCGCAGAGCACCGAGCCCGCGCAGAAGAGCGCCGTGCCGACGAGGAAGATGCGCTTGCGGCCATAAAGATCGCCGAGCGTGCCGCCGGTGAGGAGCAGGCCGCCATAGACGAGGTTATAGGCGTCGACGATCCATTGCAGCTGGCCCACGCCGGCGCCGAGGTCCCGCGCGATGGGGGCGAGGGCGAGGTTCACCACCGAGGTGTCGAGCTGCGCCACGAGCAGGCCGAGGCACATGGCGACGAGGGTCCCCCTCGCCCCGCCGCGGGGCACCGCGCTTGTCGCGATCTCGTCATTCAACATATCACGATCCTTTGATTCAAGAAAGGAGAGTGCTATTTAGGGAGTGCCCCGCGGCAGGGTCAATGAACCCATCAGGAGATGCTGATGCGTGAGCAGAGTGCGGCGGTCGAGCTCCTCCAGGCCATGGCCGACCCCGTGCGCTTCGCCCTTCTCGAGCGCATGACCTCGGGGCCGGTCGCGGTCTCCGATCTCGTGGCGCGGACCGGCCATTCCCAGTCCAAGGTCTCGAACCACCTGGCGCTCCTGCGCCGCGCCGCGCTCGTGCGCGCGACCAAGCAGGGGCGGCAGGTGCTCTACGAGGTGCGCGATCCCGCCGTCGTCGAGATCATGGAGACGCTGCTGCGGAGCGCGCGGCGGAATGTTTCGCCCCAGGCGACGCCGGCCTTGATGCAGGCGCGCTGCTGCTACGACCATCTCGCGGGGCGGCTGGGAGTGGGGCTCTTCGACACTCTCGTCGCGCGCAAGGCGATCGCGGACTTGGCGGTGCCGGCGGCGACGCGCAAGGTGCGGAGCGGCCTGGGTCCCGTGAGCCTAGGACCGGCGGCGCAGCCGGTCTTCGGGCGGCTCGGCGTCGATATCGAGGCGGCGCGGCGCGCCAAGCGGCAATTCGCGACGGCCTGCCTCGATTGGACCGAGAACCGTCCCCATCTCGGCGGCGCGCTCGGGGCCGCCCTCCTGGCGCGCCTCCAAGCCCTGGGCTGGGTCGAGCGGGTGCGGGGCACGCGCGTGGTCCGCGTCTCCACGCGCGGCCGCCGCGGCCTCAGCGAGCTCGGGCTTCAGCTACCCGGCTGAGGGGCGCCGCGTCGTCCTTGGGCGCCCAGCCGGGTGCTTTGAGGAGGTAGCCGAGGCCGTTGCGCAGGCTGCGCGTGCTCGCGAAATCCCGCGCCAGGGCCACCCATTCGCGGCAGGCGATGGTGACGGGGTTGTAGCTCTGGGGCATGCCGATGACGCCATAGCGGCAGGGGATATCGGCCCGCTCCTCGGCGAAGGTGCCGAACAGGCGGTCGAAGACGATCAGCACGCCGCCGAAATTGCGGTCGAGATATTCCGGGTTCATGGCGTGATGGACGCGATGATGGGAGGGCGTGTTGAGCACCCATTCCAGCGCGCCGAGCTTGGGCACAAGCTCGGTATGGAGCCAGAACTGGTAGACGAGATTGGCCGCCGCCGCCGCCAGCACCGCCTCGGGCCGGAAGCCGAGCACCACGAGGGGCGCAAAGAAGAGCGCGGCTCCCGAGATCTGGTCCGTCCAGGCGAGGCGATAGGCCGAGGCCAGGGTGAATTGCTGCGGCGAGTGATGCACCGCATGGGAGGCCCAGAGCCAGCGCACGGCATGATCGCAGCGATGCAGCCAGTAATAGCAGAGCTCCTGCCCGATAAAGAGCAGGGCCACGGCGCCGGCCGAGTCGAGGGGAATGGTGAAGAGGCGATGGTTCCACAGCCAGGCGAAGAGCGGCACGGTGAAGCCGATGGGCAACAGGCCCGCCAGGCGGCGGCCGATGGCGACGGCGAGCGAGGTCGCGTTCTCCCGCCAGTCATAGGGCCGGCGGCGGATCTTGCTGATATAGAGGCCCTCGAGGGCCGCCACGGCGACCATGACGGGAAGCGCGTAGACGAGCCAGGACTGCATCGGCAACGACATGGAACCCTCCATCGAGATGTCCGCAACGGCGGAACGGCCTTAATATGCGAGCAAAGCTCGGCGTCCGGGCTCGGCTTCGGGAGCCCCAGCGGAGGGCGGGAGCCTATGAGGCAAGTCATTGATCTCTTGCGGAAAAAGCCGCAGCAGGCGCGGGCCGAGGGCACCGTCGACACGATTCTCGAGGCGGCGGCTCAGATTCTGCAGACGCATCCCGACGATTTCACCACCAACCGGGTGGCCGAGCGCGCGGGCTTCGGCATCGGCACGCTCTATCAGTACTTCCCCAACAAGGACGCGCTGCTCCTCGCCATCGCCGAGCGGGAGAGCCGCCGCATCGTCGCCGCGATCAAGGCCGAGATCGATGCGGGCGCCGGCCAGCCCTTGGAGGCGCGCATCCGCGCCCTCGTGCGCCGCCTGATCGGCGGCTTCGGCGGCCGCCAGCGGACGCGCAAGGCGGTCCTCCTCGCCGTGCTGCGCCGGGCCGGGCCGGGGGTTGCGGCCAAGCCCGTCGCCGAGGTCGCGAATCACCTGATCGAGCGGCTGCTGCGGGAGAACAGCCCGGAGATCCGCCGGCCGACCTCCGCCGCGATCTTCGTGGCGACGCGCGCCGTCGCCGGCTGCATCCGTGCGGCGGTGATCGAGGAATCGCCGCTCCTCGCCACGCGCGAGTTCGAGGACGAGGTGGTCCGGCTGATGGTGCGCGCGCTGCGCGCCGATGCTTAGCGAGGCAAGCGCATCCCGGCCTACTGCCGGAGATCGACACCGTAGAAGTCGTGATGGCCGAAGGGGCTCGGCTTGTAGTCCTGAACACTGCGGCGGATCGCGTCCACCTGGGCCCCATAGGCGATCGGCACCCAGGGCTCGGCATCGTGGAAGATGGCCTGCGCCTGGCGATAGAGGCGGGCGCGTTGCGCCTGGTCGGCGCTGCGCTTGGCCGCCAGCACGAGGGACTGGAACCGCGGATCGCACCAGCCGCCGCTATTGCCGCTTCCCGCCGTCCCGTGCGGGCAGGCGAGGAGCGTGTAGAGGAAATTGTCCGGGTCGCCGTTGTCGCCGATCCAGCCGATCTCCGCCATGTCGTATTCGCCGCGATTGAGGCGCCGGCGATACTCGCCCCATTCATAGGAGACGATCTCGGCGCGCACGCCGATCGCGGCGAGCTCGGCCTGGACGAGGGTCGCCATGCGCCGGCCGTTGGGATTGTAGGGACGCTGGAGCGGGAGCGCCCAGAGCGTCGTCGCGAAGCCCCGGGGGTAGCCGGCCTCGGCAAGCAGCTTTCGCGCCGCCGCGGGATCATAGGGGTAATCCGCAATCGCGTCGTCGTGGGACCACAGGCCCGGCGGAATCGGCGTCGCCGCCGGGGTCGCCATGCCGCCATAGACCGCGGCGATGATGGCGCGCTTGTCGACGGCCATGGCGACGGCGCGGCGCACGCGCACGTCGCCAAAGGGCGTCTTGCGCGTGTTGAAGGCGATATAGCCGATATTGAGCCCCGGGGCCGTGGCGAGGGCGAGCGCGGGATCGGCCGTGATGGCGGGGATATCGGCGGGATCGGGATCGGCCATCACCTGGCACTCATTGGCCTTGAGCTTGGCGAGGCGCACCGCGGCGTCGGGCGTGATGGCGAAGACGAGGGAATCGAGCTTGGCCTTGCCTTGCCAGTAATCGGGATTGGCGCGGTAGCGGATGAGCGTGTCCTTGCGATAGCGCTCGAGCTGGAACGGCCCGGTGCCGACCGGCGCCTGGTCGAGCCGCTCCGGCGTGCCCGCCGCCATCATCCGATCGGCGTATTCCTCGGAGATGATCGAGGCGAAATCCATGGCGAGATCGGCGAGGAAGGGCGCCTCGGGGGCGTTGAGCACGAAGCGCACCGTGTGATCGTCGAGCTTGTCGATCGATTTGAGCAGGGCCGGAAAGCCCATGGCGTCGAAATAGCCGTGATCGTCGCTCGTGACCCGGTACCAGGGGTCGTCCTTCCGCCATTGCCGCGCGAAGCTGAAGACCACGTCGTCGGCATCGAAATCGCGCGTCGGCGCGAAGTCCCTGGTCGTCTGCCACTTGACGCCGCGGCGCAGATGGAAGGTGTAGGCGCGGCCGTCCGCCGAGACCTCCCAGCTCGCGGCGAGGCCGGGGACGAGCCGCGTGCCGCCGCGCTCGAACTCGACGAGGCGGTTGTAGAGCGGCCGTGACGAGGCGTCGAAGGAGGTGAGCGTCGCATTGATGCCGGGATAGAAGTTCTCCGGGCTGCCTTCCGAGCAATAGACGAGCGTCTTTGCTGCGGCGCGCGGCACGGCGAGCGGCAATGCGGCGAGGAGGAGAAGCGCGATGGCGCGGAGACACATGGCCGCCGCCACGCTAGCCCGTTTGCGCTCCGGCGCCAATCGACTATTCTCGCGCCATGTCGATCGTCGCCGCAGCCGCGCCTCTCGCCCTTCATCGCGAGACCGTTCAGCCCGAATGGACCGATTACAACGGCCATATGAACCTGGCCTATTACATGCTCGTCTTCGATCATGCGACCGATTGCCTCTTCGATCACCTCGATCTCGGCCGCGACTACGTCGCCCGCGACAATCACTCGCTCTTCGCGCTCGAGGCCCATGTCACCTATGAGCAGGAGCTCAACGCCGGCGATCCGGTGCGCGTGACGACCCAGCTCCTCGACTGCGACGCCAAGCGCCTGCACTACTTCCACCGCATGTATCACGCGACCGAGGGCTATCTCGCCGCCACCAACGAGCTCATCAGCATCCATGTGGATCTCGCGACGCGCCGCTCGACGCCGCTGCCCCAGGCGGCGCTTGCCTGGCTCGAGGCGCTCTTGGCGGCGCATCGCCACCTGCCGCGCCCGCCCCAGGCGGGACGCGTCATCGGCATCCGGCGGCGGTGATGGGCCGGAATGTGCCAGGGCAGATGTGTTTGGATTGATAGATTGAAACGCCGCGATCGTCGCCCCCGCGCAGGCGGGGGCCCAGAAATTTGTCCTGCTGGTTTCCCGCTTTCGCGGGAATGACGATTTGGATATCGCGATCCAATCTGGATCTCACGGGCTCACACCCGCTTCCGCAGCAGGTGCAGCTCGGTGACATAGGGGAAGGCGATCTCGTCCCTGCCGCGCAGGGAGGGGTCGGCATCGAGGACGGCGGCGGCCTCGGCGCGGATGCGCGCCTTCTCCCCATCCGTCATGGCGGCGATGAAGCTCGTCGACAGCACGCGGTCGAGCACCGCCTCGCGGCCCATGGGATAGGCGAAGGGCCGCGTCGTGGTGCCGAGAAAATCGAAGCGCGGGTCGGCGAGCACGACCTTCCATTTGCCGCTGCCGTGCCGCGGCGTGTCGCCGGCGTGGCGCTCGAAGAGGCGCGAGAGGGCGGCGACCCAGCTCGTGCGCACGTCGCGCACGTTCCACACCAGGGCGAAATGGCCTCCCGGCTTGAGCACGCGCACAACCTCGGCGGCGGCCTTGTCGTAGTCGAACCAGTGGAAGGCCTGGGCGCAGCAGACGAGCTCGACGCTGGCGTCGGCCAGGGGAATCGCCTCGGCCGTGCCGGCGCGCACCTCGACGCCATCGCCCGCCGTCGCGCGGATGCGCGCGGCCATCTCCGCGATCGGCTCGACGGCGACGATGCGCTTGCCGGTGCGCGCCAAGAGGGCGGTGAACTTGCCGGTGCCGGCGCCGAGCTCGAGGATGGTCTCGACGCCGGCGAGGGGCAGGTCATCGAGGAGGGACGGGGGATAATCGGGCCGTCCGGCGACATAAGCGTCGACACCCTTGCGGAAGCCTTGGGCGGCGGGTTTCACGTCGAGAGAGGCCATGGCTCAGTCCTGCAGCAGGCTGCCCGTCCGGTGGGGCAGGGGCACCGCACCCGCGATCTTGGCGATCACCATGCCCGGCCGCACCAGGCGGTCGCGCGTGCGGGTGAAAATAAGTCCATCGGCGCGGCCGGCGACGGGCAGGCGCGCTTTTGCGGGATCGGTCGCGGCGGGATCGACGATCTCGGCGACGGTCTCGCCGGCGCGGACCTTGTCGCCGAGATTGCGGGTGAAGCAGAGGATTCCGCCCGCGGGCGCCGCCACCAGATCGGCGCCGGCGAGGGGCGTTGCCGCGCAGAGCGCCGGCGGCAAGGGCCCCGGATCGCCGGCGAGGACGCCGCGGCGCTGAAGAAAGCGATGGAGGCTCGCCGCATCCGCTGCGGCGAGCGCGTCGCTCACATCGGCGCGGCCGCGCAGCTCCACGGTGGTGGCGAGGCAGGCGAGGGGAATGGGATGGCGCGCGCCAAGCTGCTTCTGCAAATTGAGCCAGGGAAGGCTGTGGGCCTCATCGAAGGGCGCGCCGCCGGAGCTGTCGGCGAGGAGGGTCGCGTGGCTGCCGAGCTCGGCCGAGAGATCGGCCGCGGCCGGCCATGACGCTGCCGCGACATAGAGGTGGAGCAGCGCCTCCTCGTCGCAATGGAGATCGAGGACGATATCCGCATCGAGGGAGAGGCGTAGCAAGGCAAGGCGGAGGGCGTCGAGCTCGCTCGTCGGCTGGCGCGCCGCGAGCGCCTCAAGGAGCGCTGCGCGGATCGCCGCGACATTGGCGGCGGCATCGCCGCTCAGCCGGTCTTCGACGCACAGCGCAACCGCCTCGGTGAGATCCGCATAGCCGCGGTTGAAGTTGCCGCCGCCGCCCAGCTCGTAGCGGCCCGTGTGCTGCCCCGCGACCCATTGGGAGAGCCCGATTGGGTTGGCATAGGGCACAATGACGATCTCGCCCTTGACCGCGCCGCCCGCGGCCGCGGCGGCGAGCGCCGTGACGAGGTGATGGAGCACGAGCATGCCCGGCGGCTCGTCGGCGTGCAGGCTCGCCTGGAGATAGGCCTTGGGCCGCGCGCCCGGGGCGCCGAAGCGATGGACGACGAGCTCCCGGACAGTGCCCGGGCTCGCCGGGGGAAGGGCGAGGCGCTCGATCCTGTGAAGCGGCGTCGGCATGGCGCGGAGCCTTCCGTCCGTCTCGGCGCTTGTCAAGCGGGCGTCGGAGTAGGGTCAGCCGGCGCTCTTCTCCCACGGAGGCGATCCGGCGCCTCAATGCAGCTCGGAAGTGCGCCGGGCCGACCCTGCGGAGTTGATCCGGCGGTCGCTGTACTATACGGTAGTCACGGATATGTTCGAGTGGGATGCCGCGAAGGACGCAGAGAACATCCGCCGGCGCGGCCTTCCCTTCGCCGACGCGGCGACCATCTTTGGGGGCCCTGTCCTCGAGGTGGTGGACTGCCGGCGAGATTATGGCGAGGTGCGGATTATCGCGGTCGGCGAGGCCTGGAACGGCGAAATCCTCACCGTCGTCTATACTTGGCGTGGGAAGACCCGGCGAATCATCTCGGCGAGGACGGCAAGTCGGAGAGAGCGAAATGGCTATCGTGCGCAAAAGCCTTAAGCAGATTCGGCGGATGAGGAGCAAGGCCGATTGGGCGAAGGTGAAGGCCGCCACGGAGGCCGAGATTCGCCGGCAGGCCATCGAGGACGGCCACCCCGTCATGACGGCGAGGATGTTGAAGGAGGCGCGCGTTGTCGCGCCCGAGGACGTGGATGTGAAGGCGATCAGGCAGCGGCAGCGGCTCAGCCAGGCCGCCTTCGCCCGCAAATACGGCTTCTCGACGAGAACCGTGCAGGAATGGGAGCAGCGGCGCGCGCGGCCGGATCGCGCAACGCGGATCCTTCTCGCGATCATCGATCGCGAGCCGGCGACGGTGGAGCGCGCGCTCCGCAGCGTCTCTTAGCGCCGGCTCCGGCGCCGCTCTTGCAGCGCCACGATGCGCGCCATCGCGGCGCGATCCGCCACGGCGCTGTCGTAGAGCGCCGCGAGATCGGCCTTCATCGCCGTGCGCGACGGGCCGTCGAGATAGATCATGTGGCCGGAGGGGTAGTCGCGGATCGTCAGGTTCTTGCGCACGCCGGCGTCGACCAGCGGCATGCTCTGCAAGTCGCGGGCGGTCTGATGGAAGGGCGTCACCGAGTCGTAATAGCCGTTCGCGGACAGCACCTTCATGTCGATATTGAGGGCCATCGTCGCGGCGAGGTCGCCCGCCGTGTAGAGGATCACGTTGCCGTTCGCGTCCTTGCCCTTCTGCGCGCCGGTCGGATCGATATGGCCGAAGTCCCAATGGGCGAAGGCCTGGTCGTTCAAGTCGGTGAAGGCGGAGGTCGAGGTGAATTTCAGCGTCTCGTTGAGGTAGGCGTTCCACATCGCCGTATAGGCGCCGTTGACGGCGGTCATGGTCGGGTCATTGCCACCCGATCTCGGATCGATCGACGCGGCGATGCCGGTATCGACGCCCAGCACCCGGCCGTCATAGGCGCCCAAGGCCCGTCCCTCCGCCTGCATCAGGGTCAAGAGGAAGAGGAGCGTGCCGGCGCTATTGGTGGCCGCCACGTCGAGGCTCCAGCTCGCGAGCACGGCCGGCGCGATGCCGATGTCGTCGCTGAGCGTCTTCACCGCCGCCGGGTCCGCCTTGGGGAAGGCGGCGAGGGCGGCGGCATAGGCCGTCTCCGCGAAGGGGATGACGGCGCTCATGAAGGACGGGAGGTCCGCCGGCGGCGGGCTCACGTGAATCTTCTTATGATACCACGCATCGGCCGCCAAGGTCGGGAGCAGGCCGACGGGATTGCCCGCCTGGGCGTAGTCGAGGATCGAGGACTGGAGCGTGATCCCGTTGAGGTCGACTCCGTCCTCGTGGAGAAGATAGGCGAGCACGCAGCTCCGCGCCGTGCCGTAGGATTCGCCGAAGAGAAACTTGGGCGAGTTCCAGCGATCATAGGCGGTGAGATAGCGCTTGATGAATTGGCGCAGCGAGCCGGCATCCTGGTCGACGCCCCAGAAGTCCCGGTTCTTGTTGGGCGCGATCGCCGCCGAATAGCCGGTGCCGACGGGATTGATGAAGACGAGGTCGCTCCGGTCGAGGAGGCTGTCCGTGTTGGGCTCCATGGCATAGGGGGCCGGCGGCGTGAAGCTCGGCATCGCGGTCTTGATGCGCATGGGCGCGAAGGAGCCGAGGAGCACGTAGACGGAGGAGGAGCCCGGCCCGCCATTGTAGAAGAAGGTGACGGGGCGGGTCGCGTGATCGGCGCCGTCCGCGGTGAATGCGACGTAGAAAATCTTCGCCGCGGGGCGCGAGCTCGAGGCATCGACGGCGACGAGATGCCCGGCCGTCGCCGTATAGGGGATGGTGCGGCCGCCAAGCGTCAGGACGTGGTGGGTGATCGCCGCGTTCTCGCTCGCGTCGGTCACGGAATCGTCCGGGCCGTTGCCGTAGGCGGTCTGGTCGAAACAGGGCTGGTCCGGCGGGACCGGCGTCGTCGGGGGGTGCGTTGTCACGTCGGCGGCTCCTTATGATCTCGGGTGGAAAGCGATAAACGACCGAAATGCAAAGGACGCGGGCAACGCCGCCAGCCGCCTTCACGATACACGATGTCTCGCGCGCGATAAATCCGCGGCGTAATATCCCCGCGGGAAGGCCAACCGAAGGAGGCGGGGGGACACATGATCGTGAGGACGCTTTCCGACGTCATCGGCGATGCGAGGCGCCACGCCCGCGGCCCGGGTTGGGAGAGCCGCCGGATCATCCTCAAGGCCGACGGCATGGGGCATTCGCTCCACGACACCATCGTGAAGGAGGGTGCGGAGCTGCACCTCCACTACAAGCATCATTTCGAGACCAATTACTGCGTCGCCGGCGAGGGCGAGGTGCTCGATGTGAGGACGGGCGAGCGCCATGCGATCCGGCCCGGCACGCTCTACGCCCTCGACCGCCATGACGAGCACGTGCTGCGTGCGACCAAGGGCGATCTGCGGCTGATCTGCGTCTTCACCCCGCCCTTGAGCGGGCTCGAGACCCATCGCGCCGACGGCAGCTTTCCGCCCGACGATGCGGCCAGGGCGGAGCCGTCGTGAGTGGCGGCGGCGGATGACGACCGAGCGAGGGCGGCCTCAATGGCCCGGGTGCTTGCTCACCCCCTGCTTGAGGCCTTCGTCGTCCCTCACCATGACTTCGACGAAGAGCACGTCGGTCGCGTCGGCGGCCGCCTCGCAAGCGATGTGGTCGACGCCCCAGATGCCCATGCTGTCGCGCCGTCCGAGCAATGCATCGCCGCACCGCAGACCGCCCTCGAGCACGAACACATAGGTCCCGTGCGACGACGAGCGCGCCCTGTAGGCGTGCCGGCTGCCGGCGTCCGTGATCAGCCGCGAGATGCGAATGTCGTTCGCGATTGGCAATGCGCCGTCGGCGTCACCGGCTAGCTGCTCGATGCGGTGACGCCGCGTGCGGAAATCGAAGTGAGCGCGATGGTAGGAGGGCGGCAGATAGAGCTGGCCCGGCATGAACCAGATATAGATCGCATTCATGTCCTCTCCGGTCACGCTCAGCTCGCAATGCTTGCCGCCCGATCCAGCCGAGAACACGTAGTAGTCGCCCTGGCGCAGCCGATCCACCGTGCCGTCGCCGGCCGTATTGATATGGGTCAGCTCGCCCTGCAGCACGAAGGCGCAGATGATGAAGTTGTGATGCGGGTGCATGTTGTAGCCGCAGCCGGCGCCGTGGAAAACCTCGTCTCCGAACACGCGCATCGACCCGAATCCAGGCCGCCCGCTTTGGTATTCGTGGAAATTGAAGCTCGATTCGCGCGTGATGAAAGCGTCCGGGTGACCGGCGATATATGACGAGCGCGTGCCGTCGGAGCAGATGAGATCGTGACCGCGCTCCTGGGCCCGCAGCAGAAACGCGCGCGGCGCGACCGTCTTGGGCGTGGCGGCGTTACGGCTGGAGAGGCGGGAAGGATCCGTATCCGACATGACGTTTCTCCGATTTCTGGATGATCCGCTCGCTAGGCGCGTTGCGCGAGCTCTGCCCCGCCCTCGGCGTAGCCGATCGTGACCATCTCGAAGCCGCGCTTGGGCGTGCCGCAGTCCGGGCAGACCCAGTCCTCGGGCACATCTTCCCACCGCGTGCCGGGTGCCAGCCCGTGCTCGGGCAAGCCGAGCGCCTCGTCGTAAGAGAAGCCGCAGCCCAGGCACATCAGCCGCCTCAGCGGCCGCGAGTCCGGGTCATCTCCATCGAGCGCCATTGATGTTCCCTACGAAGATCGCTACATGTAGCACGGTACAGTGACGCGTAGCGTATTATTGTAGCGCGTTACTATCACGTTTTACGGCGGCGAATCAAGGCCCGCCGCGCAAACTCGAGAGCCGTGCCGTGGCGCAAACCGAAGCTGGCAAGTCGACTGTGAGTCTGCGGGACAGAGTGGTGGCGCGGGTTCGCTCGGACATCGTGTCGGGACGCAGCGGCCCGGGGACCATATACTCGGCGCCAAGCCTCGCGAGCGAGCTTGGCGTATCGACGACGCCGGTGCGCGAGGCGCTGCTCGAGCTGAGCAATCGGGGCATGATCGTTCCGATGCGAAACAGGGGCTTCAAAGTTCAGGCATCCTCGCTCGAGGACCTGGAAAATCTGTTTGAGGCGCGGCAGCTCCTGGAGCGCTTTGCCGTCGTGAAAGTCGCCAAGCGGGGGCTTGCGGATCCCGGGCAGCTGACCGAATTGGCCGATGCGGTCGCTGCCGCCGTCACGGCCCAGGATGTGCGCGGCTACCTGGAAGCGGATCGCGCATTTCACGCGGCCTTCGTCTCGCGCGCCGGCAATCCCCGGCTCACCAAGATGATCATCGATTTGCGCGACGACATGCGGCTGTTCGGCATCGACTCGGCGGCCGGCGAGGAGCGCCAGCGCGCCTCGGTCAAGGAGCACTACGAGCTCGTCGATCTCGCGGTCAAAGGCGACACCAAGGCCATCGCCTCGCTGATCACGGCCCATATCATGGCTTGGCAGCCGATCTTCCGAAAAGGCCTGATGGCTTGGACTCAGCACCGACCGCTGTGACGTTCAAGGCGCGGCTGCCGTCAATCGGGCGAGCCGCCGCCTGATATCGCCTCGAGCTGCGCGGCTCCCCATTCAAGCGGCGAGGACGCGATCGGCGGGGAAGAGGGCGCTTGCCACGGTGCCCACGCCGGGCTCGCTCGCGATGGTGAAGGTGCCGCCATGGGCCTCGACCAGCTTCTTCGCAAGGGGCAGGCCGAGCCCGGTGCCCTGGTGGCGGCGATTGGCCGCCGTCTCGATCTGGCCGAAGGGCTCAAGGGCGCGGGCCAGATCGGCGGGGGCGATGCCGATTCCCGTATCGGCGACCGAGATCACGAGCCCGCCGGCCGGCGCCAGGTCCGCGCGCACGGTGACGCGGCCGCCGGCCTCGGTGAACTTCACGGCATTGGTGATGAGGTTGAGGAGCACCTGCTGCAGCGCCCGGGCGTCGGCGCGCAGCATGGGCGGACGCTCGGGCAGCTCGAGGGCGAGGTCGAGCCCGCCCGCCTGGGCCCTCTCCGCGAGGACATGGGCGCTGCCCCGCACCACCGCGGCGACGTCGACGGCCTCCTCCGCCAAGGTGAAGCGGCCCGCCTCGATCTTGGAGAGGTCGAGGATGTCGTTGATCAAGGAGAGGAGATGCCGCCCGCTGCCGTGGATGTCGCGGGCGTATGCGGCGTAGCGCGGGCTGCCGAGAGGGCCGAAGAGCTCGTCGCGCATGATCTCGGCGAAGCCGATGATGGCGTTGAGGGGGGTGCGCAGCTCGTGGCTCATGGTGGCGAGGAACTCGGACTTGGCGCGGCTCGCCATCTCGGCCTCGTCGCGCGCAATGATCAGCGCCTGAGCGAGGGCTTCCTTCTCATGCTTGGTCTCCAGCGCCGCGACGATATTGCGATGGGCCCGCCGCGCCAGCAGGCTCAAGGCCGCCGCGAAGACGAGGGTGAGGCACGCGAGCGCCAGATAGGCCGCGTCGCCCCACCAGGCCGCGGCGGCGGCGAGGGGAACCAGCATCGGCCAGATGAAGAGATCGACCGCCGGCACATGCGCCGGATAGGTGCAGACGGCGCCCGCGGCAAGGCCGGCGGCGGCGATGCAGACATAGGCGTGGAGCAGGACATCGTCGGAGAGGGCCAGCACGGCGGCAAGGGCGCCCCAGAGGCAGCCGAGGGCGAGCATCGCCATGGCGAAGCGCCGCGGCCAGTGCTCGACCGCCTTGCCCGCGGCCCGCGCCGTGCGATAGGCGCGCCACAGCGCCACCCGCACGCCGCTGAAGGCGAGCACCGCCGCCATCCAGGCGGCAATGGCCGCGGGCTCGACCGCGTGCCAGAGCACCGCCGTCGTGAAGGCGGCGACGATCACCATGACCAGGGTCGGCCAAGGCGAGGCGTAGACGATATCCGCAAGGTCGCGGGCTATGCGCGTGCGATCGGCGACGACCCGCGGCTGAGATAGCGGCATTTCCGGCTCACTCGGGATGGCCCGTCCGCGGCGCGGGAACGGCGGCGCGGCGGACGGGCCACGGGGGGGAGCATGGGCTCGATCGGTTAACAGAAGGTTGATCGCCGCGCGGCGCCGCGCTACTTAGGCCATGTCTCGATCCGTCGAGAGCAATCTGATGCCGAGCGACCCTGCCGCCCACGCTCCCGGAACGGTGCGGGAAATCCCCGTGATCCGCTTCGCCCCCTTCCTCGCCGGCGCGCCCGAGGAAAAGCGGCGCGTGGCCCGGGAGATCCGCGCGGCGTGCGAGGGTACGGGCTTCTTCTATCTCGCCGAGCACGGCGTGCCCCAGGCCGAGATCGACGCCGTCTTCGCCGCGGCCCGGCGCTTCTTCGCCTTGCCTCTCGACGAGCGGATGAAGGTCAGGCTCACCATCGACAGGAACCGGGGCTACCAGCCCCTCGGCTCGCGCATGTATGGCGACAAGGCCGACGCGCCGGATCTCAACGAGAGCTTCAAGTATCAGCACGAGCTTCCCCCCGACGATCCCGACATCCTGGCCGGCGACCGCATCCATGCGCCGAACAAATGGCCGGACGGGCTGCCCGGCTGGCGCGAGACGCTGCTCGGCTATTACGCGCGCATGGAGGCGCTGACCCAGGCGCTGCTGCGCGCCTTCGCCCTCGCGCTCGATCTCGACGAGGGCTACTTCCTCGCCTTCTATCGCAAGCCGCTTACGCAGATCAATCTACTGCACTACCCGCCCCACCCACCTGTTACGTCGGGCCGGCAATTCGGCCTGCGCCCCCATTCCGACACCACGGCCTTCACCATCCTGGCCCCCGGCGAGGTCGCGGGCCTCCAGATCGAGCATCGCGGCGGCTGGATCGAGGCGCCGCCGATCCCCGGGACCTTCGTCATCAATATCGGCGACATGATGGCGCGCTGGACCAATGACCGCTTCGCCTCGACACCGCACCGCGTCATCAACCGCAGCGGGCGCGAGCGCTATTCCGTACCCTTCTTCGCCATTCCCGATTTCGATGCCGTGGTCGCCTGCCTGCCGAGCTGCCAGGGGCCCGGCAATCCGCCCAAATATCCCCCACTCCATGTCGGCACGTTCATGCGCGGCAGCAATGCGAGCAACTGGAGCAAGGACGGGCCCGTCGTCGCCGGCACCGCCTGACGCGGGCGGTCGCGCCGTCGTGAGCAGAATCTGGTGGCGGCGGACGCGGCGCGGTGCGACCATTGCCGTGCGTGCCGGCTCCAAGGCCGTGGGCCTGCGCGCGAACAGGGGAGGGGACCATGAGGATGGATGACATGCGCCGGGGCGCCTCGGCGTCGCGTCGCTGGCTTTGCTTCACGGCCGGCGCGCTCGCCTTGGCTCTCATTCAGCCGGCGGCCGCGGCGACGATCGGCAATTGCGAGCTGACGGGGCAGAAGGGGGCCTTTCACATCGACCCGGCGGTGCCCGGCCAGCTCACCGTCGAGGTCAGCCTGCCGGCCCCCGGCTGGTGGAACGGCGACACGCCGGACACCATCAAGGACGGCTATGAGTATTGCATGGCCGCCGACATCGCCCATCGCGCGGGGCTCCCCAAGGTGAAGGTGGTGAACGTGGCCTGGGCCGGGCTGATCGCCGGGCAGACCAAGAACTACGACCTCGCCCTCTCGGAGGCCTCGATCACCGAGGCGCGCAAGAAGGTCGTCGATTTCTCGATCCCCTATTTTGATTCCGATATCGGCGTGCTGGTGAGGAAGGGGACCAAGGTCGACAGCGCCTCGATCAAGGATCTGCGCATCGGTGTGCATCAGGGCACCACGGGCGCGGATTTTGTCGCCAATGTGCTGAAGCCGAAGCAGCCGGCCAAGGTCTTCCCCAACGTGCCGGCGATGTTCACGGCGCTGTCCGCCGGCCAGATCGACGCGGTGCTGACCGATACCGCCTATGTGCTGGGCGAGGCCGCGAAGTCGAAAGGCACCATGGTGGTAGTCGGGCAATATCACACGGGCGAGGTCTATGGCGCCGTCTATCCCAAGGGCTCGCCCAATGAGGCGACCTTCGACAAGATCATCCAGGCGATGAAGGACGACGGCACGCTGCACAAGCTCGCCGAGAAGTACCTGACCGCGGCCTGGGGCGCCGACCCGACCAAGATTCCGTATTTCAAGCCGTGACGATAGCGTGCTGACCGGCGTTTCGTGGCTCCACTTGCGTCAGACGGACCGGCCGGCAGCGTGAGCGGCGCGCGGCGCTTCCATGCGGGGGCGCCGCCCAAGGACGCGACGGGATGGGCCTTGGCCGCCCTCCTCGCGGGCGCCTTTGTCGTCGCCGCGAGCTGGGGCACGCTGCGCGACCTGCGCGCGGCCCTTGGCTCCGTCGGGGCTGGCGGCACTCCCGCCGATGCCGCGCTTCTTCTTGCAGCGCTCGCCGCTCTCATCCTCCTCGTGCCTTCCCTTCGCAGCTTGGCGCGCGCACGGGCGGCAAAGCGCCGCCTCGCCGGCGGCGACGTGATCGGCGCCCGGGTCGATACGGCGGCCGCGCGCAATCTCGCCTGGATCACCATGGGCTATGCGGCGGCGCAGGTGCTGGCGGTGCTGGTCGTGCAGTTCTTCATCGCCAACAACCTCGCGGTGAGCCGCACCTTCTTCCTGATGCCGCTGATCGGCGAGTCCCTCTCGCTGATCCTCAAGGCCTTCTGGATGAACATCTACATCTTCATGGTCGCGGAGGTGCTGGTGCTGATCTGGGGCCTCGTGGTCGCCGTAGCCCGCATGCTGCCCGGCGAGGCGGGCAAGCCGGTGCGCCTCATCGCCACCTTCTATGTCGACCTCTTCCGCGGCCTGCCGGCCATCATCAACATCTACCTCATCGGCTTCGGCCTGCCCTTGACCGGCCTCCCTTTCGTCAAGGACTTCTCCCAGCAATCCTTCGCCATCCTGGCGCTGACATTGACCAACGGCGCCTATGTCGCCGAGATCTATCGCGCCGGCATCGAGAGCATCCATTGGAGCCAGACCGCCGCGGCGCGCTCGCTTGGGCTCTCCTATCTGCAGACGCTGCGCTTCGTCGTGGTGCCCCAGGGGGTACGGAACATCATCCCGCCGCTTCTCAACAGCTTCATCTCGCTGCAGAAGGACACCGCCCTCGTCAACGTCATCGGCGCCATCGACGCCTTCAACCAGTCGATCATCATCGCCAGCAACCATTTCAACCTCTCGGCGGTGACGACGGTCGCCATCCTCTTCATCGTCATCACCATTCCCCAGGCGCGCCTCGTCGACCGGCTGATCGAGCGGGATCGGCAGCGCCGCCGCGCCGGCGGGGCGTGACGGCCCCGGGCGGCCATGGCGCTCATCGAGATCCGCGGCATCCACAAGCGCTTCGGCGCGCAGCCGGTGTTCACCGGCCTGAGCCTCGCCGTCGAGGAGCATCAGGTGGTGTGCCTGATCGGCCCCTCGGGCTGCGGCAAGTCGACCCTCCTGCGCTGCATCAACGGCCTCGAGGCGATCGAGGCGGGCGAGATCCGCATCCATGGCGACCGCATGACCGGGCCGGGCGTCGACGTCAACGCGCTTCGCCGCGACGTCGGCATCGTCTTCCAGAGCTTCAACCTCTTCCCGCACATGACGGTGCTGGAGAACGTGATGCTGGCCCCCTTGCGCGTGCTGCGCCAGGCGCGCGCCGAGGCCGAGGCCAACGCCATGGCCCTTCTCACGCGCATCGGCCTCGCCCACAAGGCCGGGGACTATCCCGACCGCCTCTCCGGCGGGCAGCAGCAGCGCGTCGCCATCGTGCGCGCGCTCGCCATGGGGCCGCAGGTGATGCTGCTCGACGAGATCACCTCGGCCCTCGACCCCGAACTCGTCGCCGAGGTGCTGAGCATCGTGCGCGACCTCGCGGCAGAGGGCATGACCATGCTGCTTGCCACCCACGAGATGGGCTTCGCCCGCGAGGTGGCGAGCAAGGTCTGCTTCCTCTACGGCGGCAAGGTGCACGAGGAGGGGCCGCCGGCCGAAATCTTCGAGGCGCCCCGCGAGGAGCGCACCCGCGCCTTCTTGAAGCGCTTCATCGAGGCGGGGCGGCTGTAAGGCGGGCCACTTTGGCACGGCGACGGGTGAGGCGCTATGCTAGCGTGGCGAACTTAAGCGGCGTCGGTCAGAATCGCAATCATGCGCGTGATCACGTCATCGGCGCTTGTCCCGGGAGGAAAGGTGACGATCTGGTTAGGGTCCTCCTCCCAGCCTCTGTCGGGCCGCCGCCGAAGACCTACGATCCGATAGATGCCGTCCTTCACGACAATGTCCCAAGTCAAGGTTGTGCGCACGAAGGCCGCCGAGCTTTTGACGCCCGCGTATTTCAGCACCACGGGCTCGGGAAGATCGGCACGCCTTAGGTTCGGCACGACAGGATTGCCCCGAGCCATTGTCTCTTGGAATGCGCGGCGCAATCCGGCCGCATCTGAAACGGGCACCGCAGTCACCGGCTCGATCTCCCTATATCCGCTACGGGCTTCGACTTCGGCGACCGTCGGCACGTAGACAATGCCCCTTCTCAAATAACAACAATACAGCATGGCAATACCTCAGAACGGCGTGACGATAAGCTCGACACCGAGAGCCTTCGCGCGAGCCTTCGCGGCGGCAATCGCTGCCCGCCGCGCCGCCGGATTCATTCGACAATTTGAACATTTCGAGCCGCCTGCCTGGTATCATCGGACGATCCTATGTTCTTATTTTGTTCTCGTAGCCTCTCATCTCGATCTGGCAGGCTCGCTTACCGACCCATGGTTTCCGGATTGGGATTGTGCTAGCATTGACAGCAATGCTGTCAATTTAGGTCGGTTCCTATGGCAAGTTTAAGCGTCCGCAATCTCGACGACGATCTCTTGGCGCGGCTCAAGCGCCGCGCTGCACGGCGGGGTCATTCGGCCGAAGCGGAAGTGCGCGACATCTTGCGGCAGGTCCTGAGTGGAGAGGCCGAGGCGGGGTTTGACGATTTGGCCGCCGAGCTACGTGCCTTGACGGCGGGGCGGCGGCATACACCGGCCGAGCAACTGCTTCGCGAAGGGCGCGACGAGCGGTGACTACCCTGGTCGTCGACGCAAGCGTCGCGATCAAATGGGTTGTGCAGGAGCAGGGAACGGCGGAAGCGCTGTTGCTGCGACGGCACAACTTGTCGGCGCCTGAGCTCCTGATTCCCGAATGCGCCAATATTCTATGGAAGAAGGTACGGCGGAGGGAGCTAACGGAGCAGGAGGCGCGCCTCGCGGCACGGCTCTTGGAGCGCGCGGATATCGACTTGGCGCCGACGCGTCGCCTCCTCGAGCCGGCGACGATGCTCGCCATCGCCCTGGACCATCCGGCCTATGACTGCGTCTATTTGGCGCTCGCGGCGACGCTTGCCTGTGATTTTGTCACCGCCGATGAGCGGCTGAGCCGGAAGACTTTGCCGCGAGGCTATTCGTCTCGCGTGCTCCACCTGAGTGATGTCGGTCGGTTGTGACGGATAGCCGCCGAGCCGCGCCCCGCGTCACCCCGGCTGGGCGCCGCCGGCCTCCGCCATCGCGGTGAGCGAGACCGCCGCATGGGCATAGGCGCCGCCAGCGCGCATCTCGGCGGCGACCCAGATGGCCTCCATCAGCTCCGCCTCCGTCGCCCCGTGGCGCAGCGCCGCCTTGGTGTGGCCGCGGATGCAATAGGGGCATTGGGTGACATGGGCCACGGCCACGGCGATGAGCTGCTTGGTCTTGGCCGGCAGCGCGCCGTCGGCGAAGACCTTCTGGCTGAAGGCGTCGAAGGCGGCCTCGATCTCGGGGGCGAGGGCGCGCCGCTTCTTGGCGAGGGCGGCGGATGGGGGCGGGTAGAGGGTGTCGGCCATGGGATCCTCCGTGCTGTCGATCGCGAAACCTGCGGGCGCGCGGGCGCCGATCGCCGCGGCGCTCAGATCGGCCTTGCGGCCTCGCCCTTGACGCGCGGCCGCGCCAAAGGCGGGCCGTAGAGCAGGGCGAAGAGCCCGAAGGCGCCGCTCCACGCCGTCCCCGCCAAGGCGAGGAGGAGGAGATAGCCTCCGCCGCCGAGGGGCGCCGCGAGGCGGAGCAGCGCCGCGAGCGTCACCAGGGCATAGATGGCGACGGTGCCCCGCCCGGCCGTGAGCGGCCGCCCGGTATGGCCGAGAGAGGCGCGCGTCATCACCGCGAGGGTCATGGTGCCGATGGCGCCGACCGTGAGAGCGTGGAGCGCCGCCGTCTGCGGCACGATGGGGGCGAAGCCGTCGAGGGCGAGGAGGAGAAAGCCGAGGGCAAGCCAGCCATAGCCGAGATGGAGGACAGAGAGAAGGGGCTCGCGCCAGGTGGCGCCGCCGCGCCAGCGGGCAAGGCGCAGGCCGAGGGCGACGGCCGCGGCGAGCTCGAGCCAGGGCGCCGCGGGCTCATCCGGAATGGCGACCCAGGCGGCGAGGGCGAGGGCGGTGAGCGCCAAGACGGCGCGGTCGAGGCGATCGAAGGGCGCCGGCGGGGCTGTCTCGGGCTGCGCCTTGGCGAGCCAGTTGCGCGTGAAGCTGGGAACGATGCGGCCGCCGACGAAGCTGATCAGCATGAGAAGCGTGGCGATGCCGAGGCGGTTGCCGAGGGCCGCCGTCGCGGCGATGCCGAGGGGATCGAGATGGACGAGGAGATTGCCGGCGAGGAGGAAGGCGAGCGCCGCCACCATCGGCAGGTTGCGCCAGTTGCGCCCGGCCAGGATCTCCCGCGCCACCACGGCAAGGAAGGCGGCGGGGAAGGCGAGGTCGAGAGCGGCCGCTGCGGGCGCGCCGATCGTCGCGGAAAAGAGCATGGCGAGGCGCCCCGCCAGCCACAGCAGCACGAGGACGACGAGCGGCCCGCCCTGGAGCGGCATGCGCCCCGTCCAGTTGGGAATCGCCGTTAGGAGAAAGCCCGCGACCGTCGCCGCGGCGAAGCCGAACACCATCTCGTGCACGTGCCACATCGCCGGCGCGAGCGCCGTCGGCACCGCAGCACCACCCGAGAAGAAGGCAAGCCAGAGGGGAATCGCCACGGCGGCCCAGATCGCCGAGAGCAGAAAGAAGGGGCGGAAGCCCGCCGAGAACAAGGCGGGCGCGGCGCTTGCGCGATAGCGGGGAATGGCGGTCACGATGTCCGGCTCGGCTCTCGAAATCCTGTGGCGCGACGCGGCGGTCGCGCCCGAGATTTAAGCCGGCTTGCGCGCCCAGTCGAGGGGTGTGGTGCGAAGCTCCTCCCGCCCGCATGCGCGCTCCGTCCTCCGTCCGCGGGAGGGGCCGGGTGAGGGCGGCTAATGTTGTGGCTCCAACGGTTCGTTCTGTTTGGCCGTCATGCCCGCGTAAGCGGGCATCCAGGCATGCGGCGCTGGATTCCGGCTCTGCGCGGAGCCTGTCCTCGGGCCCGCCTTCGGCGGGACCCGGGGGCTCCGGCCGGAATGACGACCTTTGAATGCGAATCGAACGTCAAAATCGCAGCCTAATACTCGACGGTGACGTTGAGCGCGTGGGGGCCGCCCGTCTTCGCCCCGCCGACGAGGCCGGTGCGGACCACCTCGCCCGCGCGCCCGCACTCGACCAGCCGCGCCGGTCCCAGGGCGCCGAGGCTCTCGACGCTCACCCTGACCACGCCTGCGGCGCTGCAGCTCAAAGACACGGCGGCGTTCGCGCTTGTCCCGCCATGGCCGCGCGAAAGGGCCGCGAGCTGGGCGTCGACGGTCCCGGCATTCACCACCTCGGCGCTCACTTGAAGCTCCGCATGGGTGGTGCCGGCGATCCCGGCGGCGGGCTCGAGCGCCATGAAGGCGAGGCCGAAGGCGCCCGCCATCCAATAGCGGTATTGCTCGAAGAGCGCCGCGGCGAGCTGGCGGCGCGTGATGAGGCCGAGACGGAGCAGGGTCTCGCCGATCCGCTCGCGGCCGCGGCGCTGCGCGGCGAGCGCCTCTGCAAGCTGGCCGCGCGAGAGGGCACCCTGGGCGACGAGGAGCTCGCCGAGGCGGGGGGCGCGATAGCCGTTCGATGCGGTGAGAATTGTCGGCATCATGGGACTTTACACGTTGCAGGTGCTCGCAAGGCGCTTCAATGGTAGATTACGGGACGAAGACGTTAATGAACTCTTAGGAAAGATGGTTAACAAATGATGCCGTCCCCGATCGGCAAGTGCGACGATGCCGATGGGAATAGGCCGGCGAATGGCAAAGTTCGCCACTGTGAGGATTGCTCAGGGGGAAATCTCGGGGCCGAGCCCATCGAAGCCAGCGAATTCTCGCCGGGCTTTGATATGGATCAACATAATCCGCGGCGCGCTGCCGCAAACTGCGCGCGAACATGCCTAACAGAGGATTAACGAGGATGAGGGGTATCGATCTCAAATTCGCGGCCAGGCTCGTGGCCGTCTCCGGCCTCCTTGCCGCGGCGGCGGGCGCTATCCCCGCCGAGGCGACGACGGCCACCACCAGCTTCCAGGTCACCGCCAATGTCCAGAGCAGCTGCACCGTGAGCGCCACGGCGATGGCGTTCGGGACCTATTCGCTCACCAGCGGCAACACGGCGACCTCGACGATCACCGTGACCTGCACCAACGGGACCAAGGCGACGATCGCTCTCGACAACGGCCAGAACGGCGGCCGGGGCGGCAGCTTCGGCACGCGCGCCATGAGCGCCGGCGGCAGCAACTATCTCGGCTACGACATCTACACCTCGACCGCCTACACGACGGTGTGGAACACCACCAACACCCAGACGGTCACCTCGACGGGCTCGCCGGTGAACCTCACCGCCTATGGCCGGCTGCCGAGCGGCCAGGCGCCCGCCACCGGCTCCTACACGGATACGGTGACGGTCACGGCGACCTTCTGAGCCTTCGCGGCGCATAGCCGGCCGCGCCGTGTCGCTTCCGGGACATCTCCGGCCAAGGCGTCGCGTCGGCGCGCCCGCGTGGCGCGCGGCGCTTGCCCTCGTCGCGGCGGCGTTGCTGGCCGCGACGGCCCAGGCGGCGCCGGTCTCGATCACGCCCACCACCATCGTCATCACGCCGCAGAGGACGACGGAGCTCCTGAGCCTCGCCAATGATAGCGACGAGCCGCTGCGCTTCGAGCTGAGCGTCTTCGCCTGGACGCAGAGCCCGGCGGGGGAGACGGTGCTGTCGCCGACCCAGGACATCATTTTCTTCCCCCCGCTGCTGGCCGTGGCCCCCGGGCGGATCGCCAAGGTCCGCGTCGGGACGGCGACGCCCTTCGCGGGCGGCGAGAAGAGCTATCGCGTGATCATCCAGCAGCTCCCGAACGAGGCGAACCCGGCCAACGCCGGCCAGATCCAGATCCTTACCAAGTTCAGCCTGCCGCTCTTCCTGGAGCCGGCGGGGGCGCATCCCGCGGCCGTGATCGATTCGGCCGCCTTCGCCGCGGGCATGCTCGATTTCGCCGTGCGCGATGCCGGAACCGCGCATTTCGTGCTGCAGCGGGTGCATGCCGTCGGCAGCGACGCGAGCGGGGCGACGACCTTCGAGACGAGCGCCGACGGCTGGTACGTGCTCGCCCAGGGCCGGCGCGACTACCGCCTCGCCATCGCCGAGAGCGCCTGCCGGCGCACGAGCCGCGTGCGCATCGAGGCGATCACCGATCGAGGATCGACACAGGAGGCCGTCCCGCTTGCGCCGGGCGGCTGCGACAGCCGGGTGCGGACGACCGCCTTCGTCGCGGCCTCGGCTCCGGCGAGGACGCCGTGACCTGACGGACGAGAATGGGGTGGGGGAGGTGGCGGGTCGCTGGGATGCGCGGCGCTGGGCCGCTCTTGGCGTCGCGCTGATGCTGCTCGGGCTGTCGACGCGGCTCTGGGCGGCGGAGGCCGGCTTTCAGCGCGCGCTCCTTCAGCTCCTCGTCAATGGCGTGGACAGGGGCGTCGCCGTGAGCTGGATCCGCGGCAAGGACATCTTCGTCGGCGAGGAGGACCTGCGCCGCGCCGGGCTTCCCCTGACCGGCGGCGAGCGCGAGACGATCGAGGGCAAGCCCTATGTGCGCCTGGGCTCGCTCGCGCCCACCGTCACCTATGTCTATGACGAGGCCGAGCTCGCGCTGCGCTTCAAGGTGGAGCCCAGGCTCCTTGCGCCCACGACCCTCGACCTCTCGCGCGAGAAGCCCAAGGATCTCGTCTATCTCAGCTCGCCGAGCGCCTTCCTCAACTACGCGGTGACGACGCAGCAATTCGGCGAGCCGAGCCTCTTCGGCGAGCAGGGGGTGAGCATCGACGGCGCCTTCTTCGACAACAGCCTGACCCGCGACCCGACGACAGGGCGGACCTCGCGCATCAACACCAGCCTCTCGATCGACGACCGCAATGACCTCACGCGCCTGCAGCTCGGCGACGCGCCCGCCGATGGCGGCAATCTCGGCGGGCTCACCCAGATCGGCGGCGTCAGCTACTTCAAGAATTTCGCCATCGATCCCTATTTCACGCCCTTTCCAGGGCAGAGCTTCTCCGGCATCGTCAACACGCCCTCGGTCGCCGATGTGTATGTCAACGGCCTTCTGGTGCGCAGCATCAACCTGCCGCCGGGCCCGTTCAACCTTGAGAACCTCCCCGTCAATGTCGGCAGCGGCAATACCCGCATCGTGATCCGCAACGCGCTCGGCCAGCAGCAGGTCATCGGCGGACCCTATTACCTGAGCACGCAGCTCCTCCAAGAGGGTCTCAACCAGTTCAACTATAATCTCGGCTATGTGCGCACGAGCAACATCGGCATCACCGGCGGCTATGAGCGGCCGGCGGTGATCGCCCATCACCGCTATGGCTGGAGCGACGCGGTGACCCCCGGGGCCTTCTTCGAGAGCGACCGCCGCGTCTATGCGGGCGGGCCCGAGGTGACCCTCGGCCTCCCCCTCGGGCAGCTCCAGCTTCTCGCCGCCGGCAGCCGGGACGAGGATCTCGCCGGCTGGGCCGGCTCTGCCAATTACAGCTACATCACGCCGGACTTCACCGTCGGCGGCGACGTCACGAGCAACAGCCGCCACTACACGACCCTGAGCCTCCCCGATTTCGTCGATCGTGCGCTCCTCCGCTTCGACAGCTTCCGCTCCTTTCCGGTCGGCCCCGCCGGCGTCATTGCCCAGCTCACCCGCGCCGATTTCCGCGACGCCGGGCCCAGCGACCAGGCGAGCCTGTCGGCGACCTTCCGCACCAGCGACCGGACCAATCTCTCCCTCTCGCTGAGCCGCACGACCCAGAAGCACACCCCCGTCGACAACAGTGTCTTCCTCGCCCTCAACATCATCCTCGATCCGACCACGGTCGGTACCGTCTCGGTCGGCAAGAGCAGCGGCCAAGGTGCAACCGGCACCGTGCAGGTGCAGAAATCCCTGCCGATCGGCGAGGGCTTCGGCTATCTCGCCCAGGCCCAGGCGGGCAGCCAGGCGATGCAGCGGGCCGATGTGCAGTATCAGGGCGCCTATGGCCGCTATGAGTTCGACTACAGCCATTTCCGCGGCGTCGACACCTCGACCGCGAGCGTGAGCGGCGCCGTCGTCGCGATCGGCGGCGACGTGCTGCCGACGCGCCCGATCAACGACGCCTATGCCCTGATCCGCGTTCCCGGGGTCGCCAACGTCACCGGCTACCTCGCCAACCAGCCGGTCGGCCGCACCGATGGCGACGGCGATCTCCTGGTCCCCGATCTCCTCAGCTATTACGGCAACCAGCTCAGCATCAACGACCAGGACATCCCCATCGACTACGCCATCGGCGGCACCGAGCGGACGATCGCCCCGCCCTATCGCGGCGGCGCCGTCGTCGCCTTCCCCGTCCATCCGTTGCGCGCAGTGACGGGCACGCTCAGGATCGCCGCCGAGGGCGAGACGATCGTCCCCGCCTATGGCGAGATCGACGTAACGCTCGAGGGCGAGACGGCAAGCTCGCCCATCGGCAAGAATGGGGAGTTCTATCTCGAGGGCGTGCCGGCGGGGAGCCACGCGGCGGTGATCAAGTACAAGGACCGGGAATGCCGCTTCGATCTCGTGACGCCGAAATCGGCGCAGCGCGTCACCGCGCTGGGGGAGATCCGATGCGCCATGCCGTGACGCGCTGGGCCGCGGCGATTGCGGCGGCGCTGCTGGCGCTCGTCGCCCTGGACGGCGGCGAGCGCGGCCTGGCGGCGCCCAAGCAATGTACGGTGACGGCAACCCCCGTGCGCTTCGGTACCTATCTGCCCTTCGCGAGCGCCGACACCCTCGCCAACGGCGCCGTTTCCTATAGCTGCACGGCCTCGACCCCCGTTGTCATCACCTTGGACCGGGGCAGCAGCGGCTCCTACAACCCGCGCACCATGCGCCAGGGTGCCTCGCTTCTCGCCTATAACCTCTATCTCGATCCGCCCAACAAGCTCATCTGGGGCGACGGCACGGGCGGGACCGGCTTCTACACCAACGCCACGCCGCCGCCGAACACGACGATCACCCTCGGCGTCTATGGCCGCATCCCGGCGCAGCAGCACGCGGTGCGCCCCGGCACCTACATGGACACCATCACGGTGCAGGTGCAGTTCTGAGGCGGAGTTCTCGATCCTACCGTCATCGCCACGACCAGGATCGCGGGATGAATGGCAAAAGCCTGGATCGCTTCCCCCTCGCGATGCTCGGGGTCGCGATGACGTCGGGAATGAGACCGTTCGGCGCTCCTCTCCCTCTCCGCCCCAATTTGGGGCGGAGAGGGAAGCGAAGCGGAGCGAGCGGGTGAGGTGGGGGCGGGACGAGAAAACAGCGTACCGCTGCTTCCCAATCACGCCGCCAGCACGCCCGCGGCCTTGGCGGTGTGGGTGGCGATCGCGTCCATCAAAGGCGGGGAGAGGCAGTCATAGGGCTCGAGCCCGAGCTCCTTCAGTCGCGCGCGGATGGCGGGCATCCTCGCCGGGGGGACGCCCGACTCGATCACGGAGGAGACGAAGGCGGCGAATTCCGGCGCCGCCCAGCCCGGCTCCCGCGACAGCTCCGGATGCACGAAATCGAGCCCGTAGAAGGGATGGCCCTTGTTCTCGATGCGCCCATACATGTGCACGCCGCAGCCCTTGCAGGCGTAGCGCTGGATCGTCGCCTTGGGATCGACGACGGCGAGCTTGTCGCCGTTCTCGATGACGCGGAGATTCTCCCGCGGCACCACGGCGACCATGGAGAAGATCGCGCCCTCCGGCTTCCAGCATTTCGTGCAGCCGCAGGCATGGTTGTGCGCGACTTGTCCCTTGATTGCGACCTTGACCGGGTCCTTCGCGCATTTGCACACCAAGGTGCCGCCGGCGAAGTCCTTGGCGCCGGGCTTGATGCCGTGATCCACGGCGGGATGAATGCGGATGTCGCTCGCCATCGTCGCCTCCCTGATCGCTGTTTCCGGATCGCCTCGGCGCTTCGCATCGCCGCCCGTCGTTTCACATGGGCCGCCATGCGCCCGAGGCCAGGACGAGCATAGCCCAGGCGCCGCCTGAGGGCAAAGCGGCGTGCGAAAAGCCGCGCGCGACCTTACGAATTCAGGATTCGCCGCACCCGTTCTGGCTCGTATGCGATGAGCTTGATGAGCGCCATCGTCGCCTCATCCGGCTGCCGCGTGCCCTGCTCCCAATTTTGAAGAGAACGAAGCGATAGGCCATACGCTTTCGCGAACTGGCTTTGCGACATGCGGACCGCGCGACGAACCAGCCGGATTTTATGTCGCGGCGCCAATCGTACTGACTTGACCCGCCAAAGCACCTTGACTCGGCCATCGGTGAGATCGGGCGCGGTATCCGGATTTGCGGCGATCTGCCGCGCAATATCCTCGTCGGTCATCGCATCGATCTTGCGCCAGTCGACGGCCGCGAGAGCCGCCTTGGCGCGCCGGCTTGTTGCCTTCACGATCGCCATCTCTTCCGCTCCTTCGTATTTGCCTTTCACACCGAAATGAGCCGATAGACTCTACTGCGCATTGTGTAAACGCAGACGAACAGGCGCCCTTCCACCAGTCCGTAAGCAATGCGACGCACTTCGCCATAGTCGCGAGGATCGAGTACGTCTCCGAGCCGATTTTCGATCACGACCCGGCCTAAGGCGAGCGATACGCCGTGCTTTCCCGATTGATCGCGTCCTTGGCGGCGTCGTACTCGAAATTCATTATGAGCTTATACGTCGTTGACGTATAATCTGCAAGTGCCTGATTGGAAAGATCTGCTGCGCGGCGCGCCGCGCCTGATCGCGGTTGGCAGCGAGAGGCAGAAGGCGGCGGGGAATACCATCACCGGGTGACGCCTGAGACCGGTCGACGCGGCGCGCTCGCCCATGAACTCGAAGAACAGATGATAGCCGGCTGAGAACCGAGGAATTTCGTCGGAATTTTTTACGCTTTCGGCTGGGAACCGAGAAGTTTCATCGGATTTTTTTACACTTCTCGCCCGGGGCGCCGCGCGGGGCCGGTTAACCATTTGATGCACAACGTTTGGCACGAAAATTGTACAACAAGCCGCAAACCGTGCCTTTGCAGGCGCGGACGCTTCACAGCGCGTGGGGAGCAATTCGAGCCGAATTCGAGTCGGGAGGGTGGTTTACATGAGAGGTGGGAGAGTAGCGGTTGCGGTGCTGGCGGCGAGCGTGCTGGCGATGGTGCATGGGCAGGCGTGGGCCGATGTGATCACATGGAATCCCTCGGCCACAGGAAACACGACGGCGGGGACTTTCTCAGCCGATCAATTCTCGATCAACAATTGGGCGCGCATCGAGGTGCCAGCTAATCCGGCGCCCTCCGGGTCCGTCACAGAAAGCGGCTTCGTTGAGCTGACGGGCTTTACCTTGTCCGGAAATCCGGTGAGCACGGTCCATACAACTGGCCCGGGCGGCTATGGAATCTACGCGACATTTGACGCCACATTGCACCTCAACCCATGCTCGACGGGCCTCTGTGGCGCATACGACAGTTTCACCGCCAACGTCTATCAATATTCGACGATCAATGGACTGGCGAGCTACACGTTCAGCGCCTCCGGTAACCCCGTCATTAATCTGCCATCGGGCGCAAACCTGGTGTTGCTCGCCACCGAATCTGGACCGCTTTCGGGTCCGCTTGACCAGAATTCTACGGGCATCAGCGGAGGGCTCTTTTCGGGAACCGTGGACACTCTGTGGACCGACATCTTTAACGGCGGCTTCTTCGTCATGCCATTGGGCGAATCCTTGGACCTTGCCCAGCAATTTACGACGACGTCAGGTGAGGTCGCAGAGACCGGCCCCGGCTGCCAGACAACCGGCACCGACTGCACATACGAGATCAGGGGCGGCGGCGAATCAGGCAGCTTCGCGACTCCCGCGGCCGTTCCCGAGCCCGCCACGCTATCGCTCCTCGCGAGCGGCTTGATCGGACTCGGCCTGTTGCGGCGGCGCAGGCGGGCATAGAGCGACGGCGCGCTTTATCGGAGAGGAAGCGGCGCCGATGCCGCGCACGAGCCGCCCGATCACAATCACCCTGGGCGATCTTCAGGAGCATGTCGAGGCGCGCGTGAAGTCCGGCGCCTATGCCTCGGTGAGCGAGGTCATGCGCGCCGCGGTGCGCGCGCTCGATCGGGAAGAGGCGGCCCTCGACGACTGGCTGCGCCAGCGCGTGAACGAGGCCCTCGCGGATCCTCGCCCGAGCATGCCGGCGCGCGACGATCGTATTTCATGTCCGGAAATCCGAGGTCGTCATCGTGCGCATCCTCTATGGCGGCCAGGATTATGCGCGTGCGTTGCGGCGCGAGCCCGATGCGTGACGGCTCCGCCGATCGCGATTGCGCCGCTCTGGCCGGCGCTTCATAATCGCCGCCTCCCTCCCGGAAGGACAGACGCGACATGGCGCCACCGAGGCAACGACAGGGCGAGACGACGCGGCCCGCGAGCGCCGCATCCGCTGCGGCGGATGGTGCCGCGCCCAGTGCCGCGGCGGTGCCGTGGCTCCAGCAGCAGGCGATGGCCTATGCCAAGGCCGGCAAGCCCGAGCCTGCGCTCAAGGCCTGCCGACAGATTCTCGCCGTGCAGCCGGGGCGCCCCGACGTGCTCAGCTTCGCCGGCATGATGTGCGCCGAGCTCGGCCGCCTCGACGAGGCCGTGTCGCTCTATCGCCAGGCCATCGCGGGGAAGCCGGATTTCGTCGGCGCCCAGTACAACCTCGCCCATGCCTTGCAGCGCCTCGGCCGCCTCGAGGCAGCGGCGGCGGAATATGCGCGCGCGGTCGCGCTCAAGCCGGATCTGGTCGCGGCCCATCACAATCTCGGCGGCGTGCTGCTCTCCCTCGGCCGGCTCGAGGAAGCGGCGCAGTCCTATGAGCGCGCGCTGGCGCTGCGGCCGACCCCGGAGACCGAGCGCGATCTCGGCCTGGTATTGCAGCGGCTCGGCCGGCATGACGCCGCCATCGCCGCCTTCCGCCGCGCGCTGGCGCTGCGGCCCAACTGGCCTGCCGCCCTCGACCTCCTCGTGCACGCCTTCTTCGAGCGGCGCGAGTTCAAGACCGTGCTTGCGCTTTGCGACGCCTGGCTGCGCAGCGAGCCGCGCAGCGTCCATGCCATGGCGCTTAAGGCCCTCGCTCTCAACGAGGCCGGGGATGCGGCCGCGGCGCGCGGCCTCCTCGATCTCGACCGCTTCGTCCAGGTCGTCGATTTCGAGGCGGCCCCCGGCCATGACAGCGTCGCCACCCTCAACGCCGCGCTGGTGCGCCATGTGGAGGCGCATCCGACCCTCGCGGTGCCGCCCAAGGACGATCCCACCTATCACCACGAGGCCCTCCAGATCACCGGCGAGCTTCTGGCCGAGCCCAAGGGCCCGATGGCGGCCCTCGAGGCGATGATGCGCGAGGCGATCGCGCGCTATCTCGCAACCGTGCCGCGCGAGCCGGCCCATCCCTTCCTCGCCCATTTCCCCGCGCGCTGGACCCTGCGCGCCTGGGCCACGCGGCTCGCCGGGCAGGGCAATCTCGTGCCCCATGTCCATCTCGACGGCTATCTCGGCGGCGTCTACTACCCCCTCCTGCCCGAGATCGTCCGCGCCGGGGGCCCGGGCGAGGCCGGCTGGTTCGAGCTCGGCCGCCCGCCCGAGATGCTGCGCTGCGCCGCCGCCCCCATCACCCGCCGCGTCCAGCCGCACGAGGGGCGCATGCTCCTCTTTCCCGGATATTTCTTCCACAACACGGTGCCGTTCCGCTCGACGGAGCGCCGCATCTCGATCGCCTTCGACCTGGTGCCCCTGGCGTGAGGCCCGCCCGGGGGATGCCAACGTCGCCCCCTGATGTCGCCCCCCTCGAATCCAGGTTTTCCGCCAAAAACGCGAAAGGGGGGATGCCAACGTCGCCCCCTTGCGGCGCGGAGGTGCTATATAGGGAGACGATGTCCGATACCCTTCCCGATCCCTTCGAGGATCCCTTCGCGCTGCCCGAGGTCGAGGTGCCGGCGCCCAAGGCCGCGCGCGCGCCGCGCGCGACCCCCTATCTCGACGGGCTCAACGAGGCCCAGCGCATGGCCGTGCTGGCGACCGAGGGCCCCGTGCTGGTGCTCGCCGGGGCCGGCACCGGCAAGACTCGCGTGCTCACCACGCGCCTGGCCCATATCCTCCACCAGGGCCTGGCGCGGCCCTGGGAGGTGATGGCCGTCACCTTCACCAACAAGGCGGCGCGGGAGATGAAGGAGCGCATCCAGCGCCTCGTCGGCATGCCCGTCGACCGGCTCTGGCTCGGCACCTTCCACGCCCTCGGCGCGCGCATCCTGCGCCGCCACGCCGAGGCGGCCGGGCTCAAGCCCAATTTCACCATCCTCGACACCGACGACCAGACCCGCCTCGTCAAGCAGCTTCTCGAGGCCGAGAATGTCGACGACAAGCGCTGGCCCGCGCGCGCCATCCTCGCCGTCTTCCAGCGCTGGAAGGATCGCGGCCTGACGCCGGAGCGGGTGCCGCCGGGCGATGGCGGCGAGCTCGCCGGCGGCCGCGTCCTCGAGCTCTACGCCCAGTACCAGGAGCGGCTGCGCACGCTCAACGCCTGCGATTTCGGCGATCTCCTGCTCCACGGGCTCACGCTCCTCACCCAAAGGCCGGAGGTGCTCGAGGAGTATCAGCGGCGCCTCAAATACCTCCTCGTCGACGAGTATCAGGACACCAACGTCGCGCAATATCTCTGGCTGCGCCTACTCGCCCAGAAGCACAAGAACATCTGCTGCGTCGGCGACGACGACCAGTCGATCTATAGCTGGCGGGGGGCGGAGATCGGCAACATCCTGCGCTTCGAGAAGGATTTCCCCGGCGCGCGCATCATCCGCCTCGAGCAGAACTACCGCTCGACGGGGCATATCCTCGCCGCTGCCTCCCACCTCATCGCCCATAACGAGGGCCGTCTCGGCAAGACCCTGTGGACCGAGGGCGAGGCGGGGGCGCCGCTCCGCATCCGCGGCTTCTGGGACGGCGAGGAGGAGGCGCGCGCCATCGCCGAGGAGATCGAGGCGCTTCACCACCGGGGCCATCGCCTCGGCGCCCTGGCGATCCTGGTGCGCGCCGGCTTCCAGACCCGCGAGTTCGAGGAGCGCTTCCTCACCATCGGCGTGCCTTACAAGGTCGTGGGCGGCTTGCGCTTCTACGAGCGCCAGGAAATCCGCGACGCCGTCGCCTATCTCCGCGTCATCGCCCAGCCCGACGACGACCTCGCCTTCGAGCGCATCGTCAACCTGCCGCGCCGGGGCATCGGCAATTCGACGATGCAGGCGGTCCACCGCCTCGCTCGCGCCCAGGGCCTCTCGCTTGTCGCCGCCGCGGGGCGCCTTTGCGAAACCGACGAGCTCAAGCCGAAATCGCGTAGCGCGATTAAGGGCTTGATCGAGGATTTCAGCCGCTGGCGCGCGCTCAAATCCGCGGTCGGTCATATGGAGCTCGCCGAGACCGTGCTCGATGAGTCCGGCTACACGGCGATGTGGCAGAACGACAAATCGGCGGAGGCGCCGGGCCGGCTCGAGAACCTGAAGGAGCTCGTCTCCGCCCTCGAGGCGTTCGAGAATCTCGAAGGCTTTCTCGAGCATGTCAGCCTCGTCATGGAGAATGACGAGGCCGAGGCGGGGGACCAGGTCAATCTGATGACGCTCCACGCCGCCAAGGGCTTGGAGTTCGACGTGGTGTTCCTGCCCGGATGGGAGGAGGGGCTGTTTCCCCATCAGCGCGCCCTTGACGAGGGCGGGATGTCCGCCCTCGAGGAGGAGCGGCGTCTCGCCTATGTCGGGCTCACCCGGGCGCGTCAGCACGTCTTCATCTCCTTCGCCGCCAATCGCAGGGTCCATAACCAATGGCAAAGCGCCATTCCCTCGCGCTTCATCGACGAGCTGCCGAAGGAGCGGGTCGAGGTGGAGGCCCAGCCGGGGCTTTACGGCAGCTATGACCGGGAGCACGCCGCGCTGCGCGAGGCGAGGCACGGCTATGGCTATGCCGCGGCTACTCGGGGGCGACCCCATGATCTCGTCATCGATGGCAAGGCCCGCCCGGTGCGCGAGGAGCAGCCGGCGCAGCGCTTCGCCGTCGGCGATCGCGTGTTTCACCAGAAGTTCGGCAACGGCAACGTCCTGGCCGTCGACGGCGACAAGCTGCGCATCGCCTTCGATCGCGCTGGAGAGAAGATGGTGGTCGCGAGCTTCGTCGCCGGCCTCTGAGCATGGTCGAGACGGCCTGGACGCTTGCCTTCGAAGTGCCGAAAGAAGCGGGCGATCTCTTCGCTCCCCTCGCCGCCGAGTTGACCGACGCCTTCACCTGCTTCGAGGCGGCCGAGGGAAGTCGCTGGCGCTTCGAGCTGCTACTGGCCGAGGCTCCGGACCGGGCGACTTTGAATTTGCAACTGGCGCTCGCTGCGGCAGTCGCGGGCATTCCCGCACCGGCGCTGGTCATCGAGCCGCTGCCGCAACGGGATTGGCTCGCCGAGAATCGCCGTCAGTTTCCGCCGGTTGAGGCCGGGCGCTTCTTCGTCTATGGCGCTTATTTCACAGGGGATGTGTCGCCCGGCCGCATCCGCATCCTGCTCGATGCGGGCCTCGCCTTCGGCAGCGGCACCCATGAGTCGACGCGGGGCTGCCTCCTCGCCCTCGATCGCCTCGCGCGGCGGCGCCGCTTCCAGCGCCCCCTCGATCTCGGCTGCGGCTCCGGGATTCTCGCGATCGCCATGGCGCGGCTTTGGCGCGTCACAGTGACGGCCGCCGACATCGATCCCGTCGCCATTCGCGTCACCGCGGCGAATGCGCGACGAAACCAGGTGGCGCCACGGGTGAGGGCGATCATCAGCGATGGCATGAAGGCGCGGCGCCTGCGGCGCCGCAGCGGCCACGACCTCATCGTCGCCAACATCCTGGCGCGCCCTCTTGAAAAGCTCGCGCCCCGCCTCGCCGCGGCCCTGGCGCCGCGAGGCCGGCTGGTGCTGTCGGGAGTGCTCGTGGAACAGGCGCCAAGCGTGATCGCGGCCTATCGGGCGCAGGGATTGGCCCTCACGGCGCGAATCCCGGTCGGCTCCTGGGCGACGATCATCCTCGCCAGGCGGCCGATCCCCGGGGATTGATAGGCAAGAGCGTCGTCAGAATTTCAGCTTGAGATCGAGGCCCACATTGGGTTGGCTGCTGATGGGGCGGCCATCGGGCGCGAAACGGCTATCGGAGGTCCGGAGCGGGCGGTTGAGCTGTGTTCCCAAAGTGACCGCGCCCAGATCCATCGTCGCGGCCAAGCCCGGTGTGGGATTGAGGCCCGGCTGCTGCGGCGGCGCCCCGGGGACGTCAAGCGGATTGCTGCTGATGCCGCCATCGAGGCGAAGCTGCGGCGCCAAGGTGATGTTGGACTTCGGTACGGCGAAGCGGAGCGGCTGGTCGCCGGCCTTCGCGACGGCCGTCGATGGCGTGCTGACGGCCGGCAGCGGCGGCAGCTCAGGCGTGGCGCCCTCGGAGAGCTCGGAAAGAACGGGGGTAATTTCCACGATTGGGGGCCGCGTCGGCAATTCCGGGACGATCGGCTCCGCTGCCCGGTTGGGTGCCATCGCTGCGACCGGATGACAGGCTAGGAGAAGGCTCGCCGCAGCGGCGAGCCATCCGAGCCTGCCGTCCCTGCCTCCGCGCCGAAGTCCTCCGCATCGCATGGCGCCATATTGCTCGGAAATCGGGCAAAATCAAGAATCAGGCAGCCATGCTCGGGGACCCGGCAGGCGAGACCGAGGTTAGGCTGCGCGCTGCGGCCGATTCTCGTTCGTTGCGCGACGGGGTTGAATCGCACCGGTAACGATGCCCGGGATCTCCCCGCGCGAGATGCCGATATCGGCAAGCATGTGGTCGTCGAGCGACATGAGCTCCTCATAGGCGGCCCGCCGCGCACGCCAAACGGCAAGTGGCTTCAGAATGTAGCGATCAACCAGTTGACTGACATTCAGGGTGGAGAGCTCGGTGGTGTTCGCAGTCATCGTCGTATTCCTTTGACACCTGGGCTTGTTTCTCAAATGCGGGGGCGCCCAGGAACGCCCGCGCTCCAGCGAGAAGATAGGAGCCCGAAGGCTGCTACGGCAGTGGTCTTTGTGCATCGCAGTATTGCAAGTGTCGCATGGTTTAAATCATATAAATGTAAAAAATGCGTATCTATGAGTCCGATCCGGAGCGCGCCAGATCAATTTACTTTGTTGATATCATGAATGAATAAATAAGATTTATGAATGTGTGCTCAGCGATGGGGGAGAGGCTGAACGAGACACATTTTTTTATCTCCAATCAGCGCTCCGCACTGTTGTGCTGCATCGCACAATACATCGTTTCTGCAAAGCAGCAAAGCACCGCCAGCGCGCGGGTGTCGTTGCTGAGAAATGTCTTGTCGCGCCATGAGCCCGGACCTAGCTTCGAGCCACCGGCGACAAGCGAGGGAAGCGTGCTCGACCATCATCGGATCTATGAAGGAGATGAGGCGCTTGGGCGCCTTTTGGCGCAGCACGGCATCCCCGCCGATGTGACGGCGATTCGCGGTCTCGTGGCGGGGATCGCCGCGGCGCCTCCGGCGGTGGATCGGCAGGGGTGGTTGCAACTCGTCGCACCGCGCCTCGACGCAGCGGTCGCGGCGCAGCTTCTGGCACTCGAGGCGGAGATGAGGCAGGCGCAAGCGGCGGCTCTAGAGCGCCGCCCCTCGCCGGCGAAGCGACTCGTCTTGCTCCGGCGCGAGCTTGCGCAACAGGGGTTCGCCGGCTTCATCGTCCCGCGCGGCGATGAGCATCAGGGCGAATATGTGCCATCGTGCGCCGAGCGGCTGGCTTGGCTCACTGGCTTCACCGGCTCGGCGGGACTCGCCATCGTCCTCGCCGAGAAAGCGGCAATATTCGTCGACGGCCGCTACACGCTCCAGGTCCGCGCCGAAACCGAGGCCGGCCTCTACGAAGCGCGCCATCTCGTCGACGATCCGCCCGCAACCTGGATCACGGCCAACCTTCCGCCGGGAGCGCGCCTTGGCTACGACCCCTGGCTTCATACGCCCGGCGAAATCGAGCGCTACGCCGCGGCGGCCGTAAAGGCGGGCGCCTGCCTTGAGCCTTGCGCACGCAATCCCGTCGACGCCGTCTGGAGCGACCAGCCGCCGGCCCCGATCTCGCCGATTGTGCCGCATCCGCTGCGCTTCTCGGGACGAAGTGCGGCGGAAAAGCGCGCAGAGCTCGGTGCGAGCCTCGCCGTCGAAAAGATCGACGCTGTGGTATTGACCGCGCCCGACTCGATCGCCTGGCTTCTCAATATCCGCGGCGCCGACGTGCCGCACACGCCTCTGCCGTTGAGCTTCGCCGTGGCCCGCGTGGACGGTTCCGTGGAGCTGTTCTGCGACTTGCGCAAGCTTTCGCCGCCGCTCGCTGAGCATCTGGGCAACGCGGTGCGGACGGTGCCCCGCGACTCCTTTCCCGCCGCGCTCGATCGGCTCGGCGCAGAAGGCCGGCGGATCCTGGTGGACCCGGGCACGGTCCCGGCCTTCGTGACCGACCGGCTGAAGCAGGCGGGGGCGGAGCTGGTCAGAGGAGCGGATCCTTGCGCACTCCCCAAGGCCTGCAAGAACCCTGTCGAGCTCGAAGGCATCCGCGCAGCTCATCGCCGCGACGGTGCGGCGCTCACGCGCTTCCTCGCCTGGATCAAGAGGGAAGCGGTGAAGGGGGGACTCACGGAAATGGCGGCCGCCGAGCGCCTCGCCGCGTTCCGGCGAGAGGGCGAGCACTTTCGGGACCTCAGCTTTCCGACCATCGCAGGCGCCGGCCCCGATGGGGCCGTGGTCCATTACCGCGTCAGCGCGGCCACGGATCGGCAAATCGAGCCGGGGACGCTCTTCCTCGTCGATTCCGGAGCGCAGTATCTCGACGGCACGACCGACGTCACGCGAACGCTCGCAATCGGTGTCCCCAATGGGGAGATGCGCAATCGCTTCACCCGTGTGCTCAAGGGCCATATCGCGCTCGCAACGACGCAATTCCCCGAAGGCACTTCAGGCTCCCAGCTCGATGTCCTGGCGCGCCATTCTCTCTGGCAGGCAGGGCTCGACTACGATCATGGCACGGGCCATGGAGTGGGGAGCTATCTCGGCGTCCATGAGGGGCCGCAGCGCATCTCGAAGGTCCCGAATACCGTGGCGCTGCGCCCCGGCATGATCGTCTCGAACGAGCCCGGCTATTACAAGCCCGGCGAATATGGCATTCGCATCGAGAACCTGGTCGCCGTCAGGGCTGCCGACAAAGGCGCGGGAGCGGAGCGGCGGATGATGTGTTTCGAGACGCTGACCCTCGCGCCGATCGATCGCGACCTCATTGAGCTGAACCTCATGACGGCAGGCGAGATCGCCTGGCTCGATGCCTACCATGCCCGCGTCCGCGATACCCTGGCTCCGCTCCTCGATCGGGACGCCAATCGCTGGCTCGAAGGGGCGACACAACCGCTAGCGGCGTAAGGCGTCACGGCGCGGAAGGCGGAAGGCCGAATGCGGCCTTACATGCCGATGAGCGTCAGCCAATCCGCTTCGCTCAAAATCTCCACGCCGAGTTCACGCGCCTTCGCAGCTTTCGATCCTGCATCAGCGCCGACGACGACGAAATCGGTCTTGCGGGAGACCGAGCCTGCGACCGTGGCGCCAAGTGCTTCGGCGCGGGATTTGGCTTCGTTGCGGGTCATACGCTCAAGCGTGCCGGTGAAGACGACGGTCTTGCCTGCGAGCCGCGACCGTATCCTCGGGGCGGTGAAGTCCTCGACGGTCGTCTCGCGCGCGAGGGCGTCAAGAACCTCGCGATTGTGCCGCTCGGCGAAGAAATCGAGGATATCCTGGGCGACGGAGGGCCCCACGCCCTCGATCGAGATGAGATCCTGATAGGCTTCACCGCTTCGCTCCTGCGCCGCCATCATCGCGTTGCGCCAAGTAGTGAGGGAGCGGTAGGTCTTGGCCAAGAGACGCGCCGTCGCCTCGCCGACCTGGGGGATGCCGAGAGCATAGATGAAGCGATCCAGGCTTATGGTCCGGCGCTCGTCAATGGCGCGCAGGAGCTTCTCGGTCGATTGCCGGCCCCAACCGGCACGCGCTTCGATCTCGTCCCTGCGCGTGTGAAGCTTGAAGATGTCGACGGGATTCTTGAGCAACCCATCCTCGAAAAAAGCATCGATGTGCTTGCGGCCCAGGCCTTCGATGTCGAAGGCATCACGCGAGACGAAATGGCGCAGGCGCTCTTTCGCCTGGGCCGCGCAGATCAGTCCGCCGGTACAGCGCCACGCGGCCTCTCCTTCCTCGCGGACGGCCTTGCTGCCGCAGATGGGGCATTGATGCGGGAATTCGTAGGGGCGAGCATGCTTCGGGCGCTTGCCGGTGACGACGCCGACGATCTGCGGGATGACATCGCCGGCGCGCTGCACGATCACCGTGTCGCCGACACGGACGTCCTTGCGCCGGATCTCGTCTTCGTTGTGAAGCGTCGCGCGCGAGACGACCACGCCGCCGACGGTGATGGGCTCGAGATCTGCGACCGGGGTCAGCGTTCCCCGCCGCCCCACTTGGATGAAGATATCCTTGAGAACGGTCTCGGCCTGCTCGGCGGGGAATTTATGGGCCAGCGCCCAACGCGGCGCACGGCTCACCATGCCGAGCCGCTCCTGGAGATCGAAGCGGTTGACCTTATAGACGACCCCGTCGATATCGTAAGGCAGCGTCGCCCGGCTCTCGCCGATGCTGCGGTAGAGGGCCAGCGCGTCCTCGATGGTGGGGCAGAGTTTCGCGAGCGGGTTGGTGGGAAATCCGAGAGTGTTCAGCCATTCGAGAAACGCCCATTGGCTCTTGGCGCGCAGATTGCTGATCACGCCGCCTGCATAGAAGAACGCCGAAAGCCGGCGCGAAGCCGTGATGCGGGGATCGAGCTGGCGCAAGGAGCCGGCTGCGGCGTTGCGAGGGTTGGCGAAGGGTGGCTTGCCGTCTTTCTCCTGCTGCTCGTTGAGCTTGAGGAAATCGGCCTTGGTCATATAGACCTCGCCGCGCACCTCGATCACGTCGGGCAGATTGCGGCCGTGCAGACGCTCGGGCACGCCCTGCACTGTGCGCAAATTGGCGGTGATGTCCTCGCCGGTGACGCCGTCGCCCCGGGTCGCACCCTGGACGAAGCGCCCGTTCTCGTAGCGTGCGGCGACCGACAATCCATCGATCTTGGGCTCCCCGACGAGCTCGACGGGATCGCCCTCGGCCAAGCCCAGGAACCGGCGCATCCGCGACATGAACTCGTGGACCTCCGCCTCAGAGAAAGCGTTGTTGAGCGAGAGCATCGGCTTGCTGTGGGTGACCTTGGCGAAGCCGCCGGCCGGTGCCGCCCCGATTCGCTGCGACGGGCTGTCGGCGCGCACGAGGTCGGGGAAGCGCGCCTCGATATCATCATTGCGGCGTCGCAGGGCGTCATAGGCGGCGTCCGAAATCTCCGGCGCGGCCTTTTGGTAGTAGAGTCGGTCATGGTGCGCGATCTCGGCGGCGAGGTGCTCGAGTTCTCGCTTGGCCTCGGCCGGGGTAAGGTTTTCCACCGCGATGTCGTGCAGCGTCTTGCTCATGAGGAGCCTCTCAGATCGCGTTGCCAGCGATCAATCTGTCGGCCGCGGCTCGCGCCTCGTCCGTTATCTGGCGGCCGGAGAGCATCCTGGCGATCTCCTCGCGGCGGGCGGCCGCAGCAAGCTCTTCGACCGTGGTAACGGTTTTGGCGTGCTTGCCGTTTCCGGCCTCACTCTTCGCGACATGCCAGTGGTGGGCGCCGCGCGCGGCCACTTGCGGGGAATGCGTCACGACGAGGACTTGCAATTCCCGCCCCAGTCGCGCGAGACGCTCGCCCACTGCCGCTGCCGTGGCGCCGCCGATGCCGCTGTCGACCTCGTCGAAGACGAGCGTGGGAGCGGTACCGGCGCGCGAAAGCACCACCTTGAGCGCCAGCATGAACCGCGCCAATTCGCCGCCCGAAGCGATCTTGGCGATCGGCCCGAGCGGTGCCCCGGAATTGGTCGCCACGGTGAAGCCGACGCGCTCCGTGCCATTGGGACCCCAGTCGCTTTCCGGGAGCGGCTCGATCATTGTCTGAAACCGTGCCTTTTCGAGCCTCAGCGGCGGTAGCTCGTCGGCGATCGCGCGGTCAAGCCGCCGGCTCGCGCGCGCGCGCAACTTGGAAAGAGCCTCGGCCGCGGCGGTATAGGCCGCCCGCGTCTCGGTTGCCGCGGCTTCGATTCGGGCCCGGGCACCGCTGCGCTCGTCGATCGCGGCCAACTTCGCGGCTAGGGCCCCACGGAGGCTCGGCAGCGCCTCGGTCGATACCCGGTGCTTGCGTGCTGTATCCCGCAGCGCATAAAGCCGCTCATCGACCGCGGCAAGCCGCCCCGGTTCCGTGTCGAGGCCGCTCCCGAAGGTCTGCAAGCCGGCCAAGGCCTCGCCCAGCTCGAGACTGGCGCGGTCGAGTGCTGCGAGTGCCGCATCAAGCCGTCCCCCCGCTTTCTCGGCGGCGCGCTCGATCAGTCGACGAGCGCTGCGCAGCTGCTGCTCGGCGCCGTCGCCGCGGCCCCCACCTTCGCCCATCAAGAGGGCGAGAGTGCCGTTGAGGGATTCGACGATCTTCTCGCGGTGCATGAGAAGCATACGCTCCTCCGCGAGCTGCGCCTCCTCGCCCGGCTGCGGCGCGAGCCTGTCCAATTCGTCGACGGCGTGGCGAAGCGTCTCCTCGTCGCGCCGCGCCGCTTCGACTTCTGCTTCGAAACGCGCCCGCGCGGCCTCCGCCTCACGCCATTCGGTGTAGACCTTGCGCAGCCGCTCCAATTCAGCGGCATGGCCTCCAAAAGCGTCGAGCGCGGCGCGATGGGTGGCGGGATCGAGCAGGCCGTGCTGGTCGAGCTGCCCCTGGATTTCCACGAGCGTATCGCCGAGTTGGCGCAAAAAGCCAACGGTTACCGGCTGCTCATTGACGAAAGCACGGCTGCGACCGTCGGCGGCGAGAACGCGGCGCAACACCAAGGGCTCGTCCTCCGCGATGCCTTGCTCGGCGAGCAGCCCCCAGGCGGCATGGTCGCGCGCCGGCTCGAAAGCCGCCGTCACGCTCGCTTGGGTTGCGCCATGCCGCACGAGGGCGGCGTCGGCGCGCGCGCCAAGCGCCAGCCCGAGCGCGTCCAACAGGATGGATTTGCCCGCACCCGTCTCGCCCGTCAATACGCAAAGCCCGGGATGGAAGGAAAGATCCAGCCGGTCGATCAGCACGACATCCCGGATCGAGAGGCTGAGGAGCATCCTCTAAAAGATATTGATTGTGTTCCAGGCTTTGGCGAGCAGAGAGTCGTCGTTCTTGGTCTCGGCACCGGTCTTCCGATTGGTGTGGACGTTCTCGACGAGATCGTAGCTGTCGATATACCACTGGCTACGCGGGTAGTTGTAGCCCAAGACCGCCGCCGTCTTGCGGGCCTCGTCGACGATGCCGAGGGCCATATAGCTTTCCACCAGTCGCTCCAGCGCCTCGGGAACTTGGGAGGTGGTCTGATATTTGTCGACGACGGTGCGGAAGCGGTTGATCGCGGCGAGATACTGACCGCGGCTCTCGTAGAAGCGCCCCACCTCCATCTCCTTACCGGCGAGATGGTCGTTCACGAGATCGATCTTTTGACGCGCATCCCTGGCATAGGGGCTATCGGGGAAGCGCCGCACGAGCTCCTGGAGGGAGGCGAGAGCCTGCTCGGCATTCGATTGGTCGCGCTCGACGTCGGTTACCTGCTCGTAATAGGAAAGCGCCTTCAGATAATAGGCGTAGGCGATGTCCCGATTGCCGGGATGGAGCTGTATGAAGCGGTTCAGCGCGTTGATCGCGTCCTGGTAATTGTTGTCCTGATAGAGCGCATAGGCGGCCATGAGCTGGGCCTTCGTGGCCCACATCGAATAGGGATGCTGGCGCTCAACCTCATCGAACTGTTTGGCGGCCTCCTTGTAGCGGCGCTCGGAAAGCGCATCCATGCCGGCGTTATAGAGGGTATTGACCGGCTTCTCCACATAGGTGTCCTTCTCCTTATCGTCCGAGGAGCAGGCGGCAAGTGCGACGGCCGCCAGCGCCATCATGCAGAGAACGAACACCCAGGAAAGGCTATGCCGAAGTCCCTTCATCGCCCACAACAACGATCCGGCTCGACAACGATGCTTGTGAAATCCACGTCCGCGCGATCGAGAATCCCCCCGCGCCGGCCATTGGTGGCCTCCTTATAGCACGAAGCGCCGCCATCCCATAGATTTCTCGCCGGGCGCCGAACGAAAAAGCGCCGCAGTTCAGGCCGCGGCGCGCCTCGATGCCGGCGCGGGGCTCACGCGGAGGCGGCCATCCTATGGCGAATCTCGGTGGACGAGGCTCGCGGGCGGATTTCGATCGGACGCCAAGCGGTGTCGTCTGCGAAAAGGGTTCTCAGCAGCTTGTTGTGCATGCCATGGCCGGAACGGAAGCCATGGAAATGACCGAGGATGGGGCCGCCCGCCAGCATCAGGTCGCCGACGGCATCGAGGACCTTGTGACGGACGAACTCATCCTCGTAGCGAAGGCCTTCCGGGTTGATGACGCGCTCGCCGTCGACCACGACGGCGTTCTCGAGCGAGCCGCCGCGCGCGAGGCCCGCGGCGCGAAGCCGGTCGACCTCCGACATCGAGCCGAAGGTCCGGGCTCGTGCGATATCGCTCTTGAACGCGCCGTTCTCGAGCGATACCGAATATTCCTGCCGCCCGATCGCAGCCGCCTCAAAATCAATCTCGAAGCTCACCGAAAACTCATGACTCGGCACGATCGAGGCATGCGCCTCCCGGTCGCCGACCTTTACGGCTTTCAGGATTTCAATGGCGCGCCGGGGCTCGTTCTGCTCGGTAGTGCCGGCGCAATCCATGAGGAAGACGAACGGCGCCGAGCTGCCGTCCATCACCGGCACTTCGGGCCCGTCCAGCTCGACGGTGAGGTTATCGATGTGGCAGCCCGCCACGGCCGCCAGCAGATGCTCGACCGTAGCAACCCGCACTTGACCATGCCGGCCTGATGTCTCGATCCCGAGCGTCGTGCACATCCGCGTATCCACGACGTGACGCCAGGATGCGGGAATCTCGGTCTTGTCGCCGCGCAGATCCGTCCGCCGAAACACGATGCCGGTATTCGGCTCGGCGGGAACGAGCGTCATGGTGACTTTCTGGCCCGAATGCAAGCCAATGCCCGAACAGCTGATCGGCGTCTTCAGGGTACGCTGGAGAATTTTCTCCTCTCCATCTTTACGATTTGCCGGTGATCGATTTGCTGCTCGATTAGCCATGAATCGCTCGGCTGAACCCACCACTGCGCACCGGCGGTTGAGTGCTCCGTCGGCCTGTCTACCAAGCTGTCCCGGAGCACTCAAATCACCTTTTGTTACCGAATGTTACCCTGAATTCCGGCGCCGTTCAGAGGGTTGCGGTCAATTGGCCTGCCGGCGAAGGAAGGCCGGAATCTCGAGAAGATCGTCCTCTCCCTTCGACATGGGCAGGCGATCACTCGGGTCGAGACCGCCCAGCCGCGGCTGGATCAGGCTCGCCGGCTCCGGCTGCGGCTCGGCATGGCTGCGCACGCTTCCGGTCACCCGCTTGAACAGGCTGTAGCCACGCTTGGCCTTGCGCGGCTCGGCGGCGGGTGTGGCGGCCGGCTCCGCCGCGACCGGGGCCGGTGCGGCGATATCCGCCGGAGCCGCGCGGTCGAGGGGACGCGGCGCGAGAAACGGCTGGTCAAGGGGGAGTGACTCCGAGATCGCCGGACCAGTCGCAGCCGTCCTCGCGGCGGAAACCGTTCCGACCGGTGCTGCCGACAGCGGGGCAGGTTGCGGGGTTGGCGGGATGGCGGGAGCGGCAGTCGCCTCCACCGGCTGCGGTACCGGCGCCGGATGAGATTCGGCCGCTGCGGCGCGGAGCACGCGGATAGCCTCGCCGGCCGTCGCTGCCGCTGCAACCCGGGGAGCGGGCCGCTCACTGACCAGGACCGGGCGCGCAGGCTTTGGCTGCTGAGCGATCGCCGCGTCGATTCCCGTTGCGACGACGGAGACTCGGACGCGGCCGTTGAGCGCCTCATCGAAGGTCGAGCCGAAGATGATGTTGGCTTCGGGATCGACCTCGTCCCGGATGCGATTGGCCGCCTCGTCGACCTCGAAGAGCGTCATGTCCATGCCACCGGTGATGTTGATGAGGACGCCGCGCGCGCCCTTCATCGACACGTCGTCGAGAAGCGGGTTGGAGATCGCAGCCTCGGCGGCGTCGAGGGCGCGCCGCTCGCCTTCCGCTTCGCCCGTGCCCATCATGGCCTTGCCCATCTCGCCCATGACCGTGCGGATATCGGCAAAATCGAGATTGATGAGGCCCGGCATCACCATGAGATCCGTGACGCCGCGGACGCCTGAATAAAGCACGTCGTCCGCCATCTTGAAGGCGTCGGCGAAGGTGGTCTTCTCGTTTGCCACACGGAAGAGGTTCTGGTTGGGGATGATGATGAGCGTGTCGACGTATTGCTGCAGCTCCTCGATCCCCTGCTCGGCGATCCGCATGCGGTGCTGCCCCTCGAAGTGGAAAGGCTTGGTGACCACGCCGACGGTGAGAATGCCGCGCTCGCGAGTGGTGCGGGCGATCACCGGGGCACCACCGGTGCCGGTGCCGCCGCCCATGCCAGCGGTGATGAACACCATATGGGCGCCGTCGAGATAGTCGAGGATCTCCTCGAGGCCCTCTTCGGCGGCGGCGCGACCGATATCGGGGCGCGAGCCGGCACCGAGGCCCTGGGTCACGCCAAGGCCGAGCTGGATGCGGCGATCCGCCTTGGACAGCGTCAGCGCCTGCGCATCCGTATTGCAGGCAAGGAATTCGACGCCCTCGAGATTGGCGGTGATCATGTTATTGACGGCGTTCCCACCGGCGCCGCCGACGCCGACGACCACGATCCGTGGCTTGAGTTCACGCTCCTTGTCAGGGATGGATAGGTTGATGGTCATAACAGCCTCCGGTTCCGAGAAACATCCGTAACGTTCGTACCTGCCGTCGGATTCCGCCCTTGCGACAAACATCCGGCCGCGACGGCGCGGCCGGCGATCGCGTCATAGATTCTCGCGCAGCCAGTCTCCAATGCGACCGAGCACGCCGTTCGGCGCCTCCTCCGAGCGCCGTGGGCGCTGCGACGAATCGGAGAACCGCGTCACCGCGTATTGAAGGAGCCCGGCGCAGGTCGCGAAGGCCGGCCCGGCTGTGGCATCGGCCAGGCCTCCGATGCGGAGCGGCCGGCCCATGCGCACCTGCTTGTCGAGGATCAGCGTCGCGATCTCGCGCAGACCTTGAAGCTGGCTTGCCCCACCCGTCAGCACGACGCGCCGGCCGGCAACGCGGTCGAAGCCACTCGCCTCGAGGCGCGAGCGCACCAGCTCCAGAGTCTCCTCGATGCGCGGCTGAATGATCCCGACCAGGATCGATTTCGGCACGTGATTGGGAACCGCATGCTCGTCCTCGCCGACCTGGGGTACGTCGATCACCTCGCGCTCGTCGGCCGAAGTCGAGAGCGCGCTTCCGTAGAGCGTCTTCATGCGCTCCGCGTGGATGACAGGTGTCGAGAGTCCCCGTGCGATGTCGCTGGTGACGTGCTGCCCGCCGATGGGGATGCACTCGGTATAAACCACCTCACCGTCGAAGAAGACGGAGATCGACGTGCTGCCGCCGCCCATATCGATGCAGGTGACGCCGAGGTCGGTCTCGTCCTCGACGAGCGAGGAGAGGCCGGCGGCGTAGGGCGACACGACAAGGGCGCGGAGATCGAGATGGCACCGGGCGACGCAGGTCTTGAGATTGCGGACCGGGCCCGCGGACGCGCTCACGACGTGCATGTTGACGCCGAGCCGCTCGCCATACATGCCGCGCGGATCCCGAATGCCGCGGCTGCCGTCGATCGTGTAGCTGACGGGGATCGAATGGATGATCTCGCGGTCATTCCCGCCGTTCAGCAAGTAACCTTGCCCAAGCACCCGGCGGAGATCGGCATCCCCGACCTCGTGGCCTGCAATCGCCACTTCGACGGCAACGGTCTGCGATGCAGGCGAGCCGCAGGAAAGATTGACGAAGACATCGCGGATTGTCTCGCCGGCCATTTGCTCGGCGGCATGGACGGCGCCGCGGATCGACTCCTCTGCGGCATCCATATCGACGATGGCGCCCGCGCGCAGTCCCCGCGATTTCTGGTGCCCGATTCCCACGACCCGGATGTTGTCCCCCTCGATCTGGGCGATGAAGCAACAGGCCTTGGTCGTGCCGATATCGAGCGCGGCGACGAGACCGCTGCGTGGCTTTGGCAATCCCCTCTTCACGACTCCCCCAGCTCCTCGATCAAAGCTCGACGTGATTGATCATGTGTTCTTTCCCGGCTTGGCCAGATGTTGCGCCGCTTCCGGCGACAGCCGCACGATGACGCGGTCCGGTAGGCGAAGGTCGATCATCACGATATCGCGCGCGAAGAGGTGATCCTTGGCCTCGAGCGCGGCCAACCGGCCGAATGCCGCCTCGGCATCGGATTCGGGAAGGCGCACATCGATGCCCTCCTGGAGGTGCAGGTTCCAGCGCCGATCACCGACCCACACCGCGGCGGCGACATGGCGCGCCACGGCGGGCCATCGGGCGAACATGTCGAGAAGCATCGAGGCGTGTTCCGGAGCACCTTCGCCAACAACCATCGGCAGTTGACTGAAGCGGTGGATGTCGGCGCCCTTGATCTCCTTTCCGTCTCGATCGATCAAGCCGATCACGCCGCCGTGCTGCCAGAGCGCGAGCGGCGTGCGCTCCTCGATCTTCACGTAGAGAAGCCGGGGCCAGCGACGCTCAAGCGATGCCTTCCGCACCCAGGGCAGCGCCTCGAGTCGTGCCTTGGCCGCGGCGAGATCCACGGCGAGGAGCGGAGCGCCCCGCTTCACATCCAGCGCTGCCAGGATCGCGTCGGCGCGGGTTTCTTTGCGTCCTTCGACGAGCACGTCCTCGACTTGCAGGCCCAACTGGGCGGTCATCTCGACGGCGCTGTTGAGGGCGAGCCCATAGGCTTGCGCGGCAGTGCCGCTATGCCAGAGCCAGAAGCCGCTTCCGCCAAGGCACGCGGCCGTGAGGAGCGCCGCACCATAGCGCAGCGCCATGCGATAGCGCCGGACCGATGGACGACGCCAGCGCGGGCGGGCGGGAGGCAGGGACGGGGCGCTCAGGTGTCGCATGCGGCGTTCTCCACCATCCATGCGACGAGCTCCACGAAGGAAATCCCGAGATAGGCGGCTTGCTCGGGCACCAGGGAGAGGGGCGTCATGCCCGGCTGGGTATTGATCTCGAGAAGGTACACGCCGCTGGCGCCCTCGAGGCGATCGTCGTAGCGAAAATCGGCGCGACTAACCCCACGACAGCCGATCGTCCGATGCGCGCGCAGCGCGTAGTCCTGGCAGGCGCGAATGACGTCGTCGGAGACCTGGGCGGGAACGAGATGCGTCGTCTTCCCCTCGGTATATTTGGCGGCGTAGTCGTAGAACCCCGTATGCGGGCGGAGCTCGGTGACGGCCAATGCCCGGTCGCCCATCACCGACACGGTGAGCTCGCGCCCGGGGATATAGCGCTCGACCAGGACTTCGTCGCCGAACGGCCAAGCGTTGCGCTCGAATGGAAGCGCGTTATCACCGGACTTGACGATACGGACTCCGACGCTGGAGCCCTCGGCGATCGGCTTCACCACATAGGGGCGCGGCATCACATCGCCTGCCAGCACCTCTTCGCGATGCACGACCTTCCCCTCGGCGCAGGGAATCCCTGCCGCCTCGAAGAGGCGCTTCGCCATCGGCTTGTTCATCGCGACGGCGGAGGCGAGCAGGCCCGAGTGGGTATATGGAATGCCAAGGACGTTGAGCACGCCCTGGATGCAGCCGTCCTCGCCCCAACGGCCATGCAGGGCGTTGAAGACGACATCGGGGTGCGGCTCGATGGACTTGAGCAATTTCCCGAGGTCGCGCTCGACCGTGATCTCCGTGACGCGATATCCTGCTTCCGCGAGGGCCTTGGCACAGCTCCTGCCGCTCACGAGGGAGACCTCGCGCTCGCTCGACCACCCCCCCATCAAGACGGCGACGTGTCGGCTCATGGCATCCTCTCGACCGACGTCGCGCTCCGGCCCCGCACACCGATCACACGAATTTCCCAGCGCAGCTCGACGCCGCTTGATTCACGCACGCGGCGACGCACCTCCTCGCCCAGATCCTCGAGATCGGCGGCGGTAGCACTTCCCGTATTGATGAGGAAATTGCAGTGCTTCTCGGAAACCATGGCGCCGCCGCGCCGCAGGCCGCGACACCCGGCTGCCTCGATGAGCTGCCACGCCTTGCGTCCCTGCGCCGCCGGATCGCTCGGATTGGCGAAGGTGCTGCCGCCCGTCGGGCTGCGGATCGGCTGACTTTCCTCCCGCGACTTCTGGATCTCCGCCATGCGCCGGGCGATCGCCTGCCGCTCGCCGCGCGCTGCCGCGAGGCGGGCTGCGGTGAATATCCATTCCTCGGGAATCGCGCTGTGGCGATAGGTAAGACCGAGCTCGTCGGGCCTCAGCCGGTGAATGCTGCCACGGGAGTCGATCGCCTCGGCTTCGACGATGACGTCTTTGATTTCGCACCCGTAAGCGCCGGCATTCATGCGCAATGCGCCGCCGATCGTCCCGGGAATGCCCGAGAGGAATTCGAGCCCGGCGAGCGACGACTCGGCTGCGACCAGCGCGACGTTGAGATCGAGAGCCGCGGCGCCGGCGGATACCTCCTCTTCCGCGACGCGGATTTCCGCGAAATCCCGTCCGAGACGAATCACCACGCCCGGCACGCCTCCGTCGCGCACCAGCAGATTCGAGCCGACGCCGATGACCGTCACCGGAACCTCCGCAGGCTTGCCGGCGAGGAAGGAGACGAGGTCGTCCTGATCGGCCGGGCGGAACATGATTTCCGCGGGGCCGCCGACCTTGAACCAGGTGATGCGGTCGAGGGGTGCATTCTCGGTCAGGCGTCCCCGCACCGGGGGCAGCCGCTCGATGAGCCGAACCGGTTCCCGCTTCAGCGCCATCATCGTCCGGTCCCTCGTGTCGCGTGAGGCGCGCGGCCGCGGCGGGCGGCGAAGATCGCGGCGAGCTCGCTTGGCAAGGAATTCGCCCAATTGGTGATGCTGCCAGCCCCCACACACACGACCATGTCATTCGCTTCGGCAAGCTCGGCGATGATTCCGGCCAGTGCCTGTGGCTCACCGAGGGGGATGACCTTGCGATGGCCGTGATTGCGCAGCCCTTCGACCAGCGCGTCGCGGTTGACGCCTTCGATCGGTGCCTCGCCTGCCGGATAGACCTCGGCGACGATTACAACGTCGGCCTCGTTGAAGCAGGTGCAGAACTCTTCGAAGAGATCGCGCAGCCGCGTATAGCGATGGGGTTGCACCACTGCGATCACTCGTCCTTGGCACGCCGTCCGCACGGCTCGCATCACGGCGGCGATCTCGACCGGATGGTGACCGTAGTCGTCGATGACGCGGATACCGTTGACCTCACCGGTGAGGGTGAGCCGCCGCTTCACTCCGCCGAAGGCCGCAAGGGCCTTGCGGATGGTCGGCTCGGCGATGCCCATCTCATAGGCGATCGCGATGGCGGCGAGGGAGTTCTGCACGTTGTGCTGGCCGAGCATTGGCAGAATCACGCGCTCGAGCCGGTGCTCCTCGCCGCGGAAGCGGTCTGTGATGGTGACGGTATAGCGCGAACCCGTGGGGCTCAGCTCGATATCGCTGGCGCGGACATCGGCCTGGGGACTCACGCCATAGGTGATGATCTTGCGATCAAGAACGCGCGGGATGAGAGCCTGAACCTCCGGGTGGTCGAGGCAGAGCGCCGCGAAGCCATAAAAGGGAATATTCTGGACGAAGGAGGTGAAGGCCTCGCGGACCTTGTCGAAGCTGCCGTAGAAATCGAGATGCTCGGGATCGATGTTGGTGACGACGGCGATTGTCGCTGGCAGCTTGACGAAGGTGCCGTCGGACTCGTCGGCCTCGACGACCATCCAATCGCCGGAGCCGAGGCGTGCATTGGTGCCATAAGCGTTGATAATGCCGCCATTGATCACCGTCGGATCGAGTCCCGCGGCCTCGAGCATGGCGGCAACCATCGAGGTCGTGGTCGTCTTCCCGTGCGTCCCGCCCACGGCTACGGACCACTTGAGCCGCATGAGCTCGCCCAGCATCTCGGCGCGGCGGACGACCGGCAGCAGGCGAGCGCGCGCGGCGGCCACCTCGGGATTGTCCGGCTTGACGGCTGAGGAGACGACGAGAACCTCAGCTTCGCCGAGATTGTCGGCTTGGTGGCCGATCGAGACCGGTATGCCGAAGCCGCGCAGCCGGCGAACATTCGCGTTGTCGGCAAGATCGCTCCCCTGCACCTTGTAGCCAAGGTTGTGGAGGATCTCGGCGATCCCGCTCATGCCGATCCCGCCGATGCCGACGAAATGAATGATTCCGATGTCGAGAGGCAAGCTTCTCATTCTGCGGCGACTTTCAATGGATCACGGCCCCCGTTGGCGGGGAGAAGGCGTTCGACCAAAGCGGCGAGCCGCTCAGCCGCATCGGCGCGGCCGATAGCGCGCGCGCGTCGGGCGGCGGCAGTGAGCGTCTCGGGCCGTTCGATCAGCGCACGGAGGCGCTCGGCAAGACCTGCGGCGTCGAGGCCGGCCTCCGGCATTAGCCATGCAGCACCGGCTTCCGCGATCGCGGCGGCGTTCGCGGTCTGATGATTGTCGATTGCGTGCGGATAGGGCACGAGGATGGCCGGCCTTCCGGCGGCGGTGAGCTCGGCGACTGTCGAGGCGCCCGAGCGCGCGATGAGGAGATGACAGGTGGCCAGTCGCTGGGGAATGTCGTGGAAGAAGGGCGCCACTTCGGCGCGGACGCCGCAATCGCGATAGGCTGCCGTGACGGTGTCCAGGTCCTTCGGCCGCGCCTGCTGGTCGACGCGGAGGCGCGCACGCATGCTCTCGGGGAGGCGAGAAACGGCAGCGGGCACGAGATGTCCGAACACCCGTGCGCCTTGGCTGCCCCCGGTCACGAGCAGGCGGATGCCGTTCTGTTCCTCGAAAGGAGGATAGGTCGCCCCGGCGAGGGCGGCGATCTCCGGGCGGACCGGATTGCCGGTCACGACAACCTTGGCTTGGTCGACTTGCCGCATCGCCTTCGTCCGTGCGAACGAGGTGGCGATCATATGGACGCGAGGCGCGAGCAGCCGGTTGGCGCGCCCCAGCACGGCGTTCTGCTCATGGAGCGCCGCCGGCACGCGAAGCGTCATGGCAGCCGCCATCGTCGGCAGCGTCGCATAGCCGCCGAAGCCGAGCACGGCACCGGGTTTCTGCCGGGCGACCAGTGCCAGAGCCTGGCCGAATCCGAGCACCAGGTTTCCGGCGGCGATCGCGCGCTTCAAGACCGCACGTCCGGCGACGCCGCCGGCGGCGATTACGCGGATCTCCACCCCGGCGAGCCGTCCCGTATGATCGGCACCGCGTCGGTCGGTGATCAGCATCACGTGATGCCCCCGCGCGAGAAGCGCGCGCGCCGTCGCCTCGGCGGGAAACATGTGCCCGCCCGTTCCACCGGCCGCAAGGAGGATATGGCGCGATCCGCCGCTCATCTCATCCGAGCTCCCCGGGGCCAACCCGCTTGCGCGTCAGGGCCAGCAGCATGCCCATTCCCACCGCGAGAGCGAGGAGCGAGGAGCCGCCGTAGCTGATGAAGGGCAGGGTCATGCCCTTGGTCGGCATCATGTGCAGGGCCGACGCCATATTGACGACAGCCTGCAACCCGAATTGCGCGATCAAGCCGGTTCCGGCCAGCAGAATGAATAGGTTCTGTTCTTGAAGCAGGCGACCGAAGGAGCGCAGCACCACGAAAGCGAAGATCGCCACGATGAGCAGGCAGGAGAAGAGGCCGAACTCCTCGCCCGCAACGGCGAAGACAAAGTCGCTATGGGCATCGGGGAGATGCAGCTTGGCAACGCCCTCCCCAGGACCGCGGCCGAAGAGCCCGCCATTCGAGAAGGCCTCCATGGCGCGCTCGACCTGATACCCATCGCCGGATTGCGGATTGAGGAATTTATCGACGCGGACGGTCACGTGCGGCAGGGTGAAATATGCGAGTACGAGCGCTGCGAGCCCGAGCGAGCTCAGGATGGCAACCCAGTAGAGGCGAAGGCCCGCCAGAAAGAACTGCGTAAACCAGACCGCCGTGACGACGGCGACCATGCCGATATCGGGCTGGGCAACGAGAATCACGGCGATCACGACATAGAGCAGGATCGAGATCAGATTGCCCGGGATGCGCCGGCTCTGGCGTTGGGCGGCGAACATCCAGGCGGCGACCACGGCGAAGGCCGGCTTGATAAACTCCGACGGCTGGATCGAGAGCGGACCCAGATGGAGCCAGCGTCGGGCACCTTTGATCTCGGCCCCGAAGGCCAGGGTCGCCGCCATGAGCACAAGCGAGATCAGGAAGAGCCCGACGGCAAGGCGTCGCACGCCGCGGGGCTCGAGTAGCGAGACGCCGAGCATGAGCACGATCGCGATGGGGAGATAGAGCATCTCCCGCTTCACGAAATAAAACGAATCGTAGCCGATCCGCACGGCCACCGCCGGACTCGCGGCGAGCGTCAGAATGACGCCGATCATGGCGAGCACGCCGATGGCGACGAGGAGCCACTTGTCGACCGTCCACCACCAGCGGCCAAGCACACTCGTATCCGTGCGCGCGAAGGTCGTGGTCATGAGGCGCCCCCGGCGGACTGGCGCAGCGGCCGGAATTCCGGCAGCGCCTGGACGAGCGCGCGGAACCTCTCGCCGCGCGCCTCGAAATTGGCGAATTGATCCCAGGAGGCGCAGGCAGGAGACAGGAGCACAACGGCGCCGGGCTTCGCCTGTCGGGCGTCGGTGTGAGCGGCTGCAACTGCCGCTTCGAGCGTACGCGAGATGCTGTACGGCACCGCGCCGTCGAGCGTGCGGGCAAAAGCTTCGGCGGCCTCGCCGATCAGATAGGCATGGGCGACGCGGGGGAAATGAGCGCGCAGCGACTCGATGCCACCTTCCTTCGGCCGTCCGCCGGCGATCCAATAGACGCGATCATAGCAGATGAGCGCCTTTTCGGCGGCGTCGGCATTCGTCGCCTTGCTGTCGTTGACATAGCGCACGCCGTCGAGAACCGCGATGAGCTCCTGGCGATGGGCGAGGCCGGGAAAGCTTCGCAAACCTTCGGCAATCGCCGCAGGCGCAACGCCGACGGCCTTCACCGCGGCATAGGCGGCCGCCGCGTTCTGCCAGTTATGGCGGCCCGGCAAAGTCGCGATTGCGGTCAGGTCGGCGATCTTTTGCGCAGCATCGTCGCTGGCGTCGATAAGCTGCCCGTCCGCCGCGGAGACGCCGTCCGCGACAGGGCGCGTGGCAGAGATCGGAATCACGATCCGGTCGCCCCTGGCCACCAATTCCCGATGGATCTCTCGGGCATGGTCGTCATCGATCCCAACGATTGCGGTCTGCCGGCCGAATTGACGATCGAAGATGTGCTGCTTCGCTGCGATGTACCCCGCAAGCCCGCCATGGCGGTCGAGATGGTCCGGGCTGATGTTGGTCAGCACGGCGATGTCGAAGGTGAGCGTCGGCGTTAGCTCGAGCTGATAGGACGATGCCTCGATGACATAGATCCCGCCCGCTTCGAGAGGCGCCAGCGAGAGCGCGGGCGTACCGAGATTCCCTCCCGTCTGCGCGCGCTTGCCGGCGCGGTCGAGGATATGGCCGATCAGGGCCGTGGTGGTGGATTTCCCGTTCGTGCCGGTGATCCCCACATAGGTGGCGTCCCGGCGGCTGCGCCAGAGCAGCTCGAGATCGCAGACGATCTCGAGTCCGGCTGCGCGCGCCCGCGCCGCAACGGGGTGTGGGAAGGGGAAGCTATGGGGAATGCCCGGGCTCAGAACCAGCATGGCTGCGGCCTCGAGCTCCTGGCGCCGAAGGTCGACGAGCGGAATATGCGCCCGCTCGGCCTCCTTCCGGCGCTCGGCATTGTCATCCCAAGCCCAGACGACGGCGCCGCTCCTCATCAGCGCCTCGGCGGTGGCGGCGCCGCTCTTGCCGAGGCCCATCACGGCGACCGCTCGTCCGGCAAGAAAGGGAAGATCGATCATCGTCACCTCAGCTTCAGCGTGGAGAGACCGGCCAGGGCGAGGATCGATGCGATGATCCAGAAGCGGATGACGATGGTGGGCTCCTTCCAACCCTTCTTCTCGAAGTGATGGTGCAGCGGGGCCATGCGGAACACACGCTTCCCGGTGAGCTTGAACGACATCACCTGCACCATCACTGAGACGGTTTCGAGCACGAAGAGCCCGCCGACGATGGCAAGGACCAGCTCGTGCTTGGTCACGATGCTGATGACGCCGAGGGCGCCGCCGCAGGAGAGGGAGCCGGTGTCGCCCATGAACACCATTGCCGGCGGCGCGTTGAACCACAGGAAGCCGAGGCTCGCGCCGACAAGCGCGCCGCAGAAGACGGAAAGCTCGCCGGCGCCGGCGACATAGTGGAGCTGAAGGTAATTGGCGAAGACGAGATTCCCGACGACGTAGGAGATCAAGCCGAAGACGCCCGCCGCGATCATCACCGGCACGATGGCGAGGCCGTCGAGGCCGTCGGTCAGATTGACGGCGTTGGAGGCGCCCACGATCACGAAGGCGGCGATCGGCAGGAAGAACCAGCCGAGCTGAAGGAGGATGGTCTTGAAGAACGGCACGGCGAGGCTGGTATTCAACGGGACAGGTGCGTGGTACTCGACCCAAAGGGCGGCCAAGACGGCGAGGAGGATCTGCCCGACGAGCTTCATGCGGCCGGGAAGCCCCCGGCTGGAGCGGTGACTCAGCTTAAGATAATCGTCGGCGGCCCCGATGGCGCCGAAGCCGGTCGTGACGAAGATCACCAGCCAGACATAGCCGTTGCTGATATCGGCCCACAGCAGCGTGCTCAGGGTGAGTGCGACGAGGATGAGGACGCCTCCCATGGTCGGCGTGCCCTTTTTCGTCAATAGGTGGCTTTCGGGGCCGTCGAGCCGGATCGGCTGCCCTTCCCGCTGCTTGCGGCGCAGCCAGGTAATCAGATGCGGCCCCAGGACGAAGCTGATGAGGAGTGCCGTCGCGAGCGCCCCCCCTGTCCGGAAGGTTATGTAGCGAAAGAGATTGAACGGCGTGAAGTCTTCGGCCAGCGGCGCGAGAAGGTTGAAAAGCATCCGTTTGCCCTTACCCGTTGGCCGCGTGCGGCATCTGATCGAGCGCAAGCAATGCGTCGATCACCTTGCTCATCCGGCTTCCGAACGATCCTTTGACGATGACGACGTCGCCCGGCCGAATCGCCGGCACGAGAATCGGCACGAGCGCGTCCGAATTGGCGGCATGGCCGCCGCGCATCGCGGCGGGGAGTGCTTCATGGAGCTCTGCCATAAAGCTGCCCGAAGTGAAAACCAGGTCGATCCTGCCGGCGCGGAGCGGATCCGCGAGGGCGGCATGCAGGCGGGGGGAGTCGGGGCCTAGTTCTAGCATGTCGCCCAGCACGGCAATGCGTCGGCCGCTGGGACCCGGCTCCGACGCCGACAGGATCTCGAAGGCGGCCCGCATCGAGGTCGGCGACGCATTGTAGCTGTCGTCGATCAGCTCGAAGCTGCCGTCAAGAATGGTGATGTGATGCCGTCGCCCGCGGCCTTTCGGCGCGGCGAGATCGGCGAGAGCGGCCGCTGCGGCATCGGTATCGGCGCCAAGCGCGCTCACGGCCGCCAGCACGGCCAGGCTGTTCAAGGCCCAGTGCCGGCCGGGCACGCCCAGGCGATAGTGAATTTCCCGTCCTTCCAGCTGTGCGGCGACCGTGCTCCCCGCCGAGCCGGGCTTCAGCGCGAGGAGCCGCACCTGTGCCTCCGGATGCGCCCCGAAGCTGATGATGCGGCCCACCCCGGCGGCATAGGCATTGACCACGAGGACGGGGAAAAAGGGATTGTCGCGGTTGAGCACGGCCACGCCGCCGCTCATCCCGGCGAAGATCTCGGCCTTCGCCTCGGCGATGTCCATGACCGTGTCGAAATGCGCCATATGCACCGCCGCGATCGTGGTGATGATCGCGACATCGGGCTGCACCAGGCGCGAGAGGGGGCCCAGCTCGCCCGGGTGGTTCATCCCGAGCTCGAATACGCCGAAGGCGGCGTCCCGCGGCATGCGGGCGAGCGACAGCGGCACGCCCCATTGATTGTTGAGGCTGGCCAAGCTGGCGGAGGTCTTGCCTTGTCGCTCGAGGGCGAGGCGCAGCGCCTCCTTGGTCCCGGTCTTGCCGACACTTCCCGTGATAGCCACGACCTTGGCGACGCTGCGGGCGCGGGCGGCGCTGCCGAGAGCCTCGAGCGCGGCTTGGGTATCAGGGACGAGCAAGAGCGGCGCAGCCTCGGCACCCGAGGGCTTGCGGCTGACGATCGCCGCGCTGGCGCCCCGGGCGAAGGCGGCGGCGGCGAAATCATGACCGTCGCTGTTCGGACCCTTGATGGCGATGAAGAGGTCGCCGGCTTCGGCGGTACGGCTGTCGATGGAAACGCCGGTCGCTTCCCAAGCCGCCGTCGAACGGCCGCCGGTGGCACGTACCGCCTCGTCCGAGGTCCAAAGCGGGCTCGCGGACGCGCTCACTTCACGCTCCCATCGAGGGCCAAGGCGATCCGACGCGCAACCTCGGCATCGTCGAAGGGCAGCACCTTGTCGCCGACGATTTGTCCGCGCTCGTGCCCCTTGCCGGCGATCAGGAGCGTATCTCCCGCCTGCAATCCGCGAATGGCGCTTTCGATGGCCGCCGCGCGGTCGCCGATCTCGACGGCATCGGGGCAGCCTTTGAGGATCTCTTGCCGGATCGCCGCGGGGTTCTCGCTCCGCGGATTGTCGTCGGTCACGATAGCGGCATCGGCGAGCTTCGCGGCGATAGCACCCATCTGCCGGCGCTTGCCTGTATCGCGGTCGCCGCCGCAGCCGAATACGACGACGAGCCGGCGCTGCGTGAGGGGGCGCAAGGCTTCGAGCACGGCTGCCAAGGCACCGGGCTTGTGCGCGTAATCGACGATGATGACGGCGCCGTTCGGAAGGCGCGCCACGCGCTGCATGCGGCCGGGAGGACCTTGGAGATGGCCGAGCGCGCCGACAGCCGCCTGGATCTCGCAGCCGCCGCTGAGCACAAGCCCAAGGGCGCAGAGAAGATTGCCGGCCTGGAAGCCGCCGATCAGGCCGACCTTCACCTCGTAGCGTTGCCCATCGACGGAAAAGCGCAGCGTTTGACCGGACGCCGACGAGGTCACCTCTTCGAGCCGGAGCGCTTCTCCTCTCACGCCGTAGCTCAAGACGCGATGCCGGCGCGCGCGGCAGACGTCGAGGAGGGGCTCGTATTCCGGCACGTCGGCATTGAGGACGGCGACCCCGCCGGGCGCCATCACCTCGCTGAAGAGGCGGCATTTGGCGGCGAAATACGCGGCCATGGTCGGATGGTAATCGAGGTGGTCGCGTGAGAGGTTGGTGAAGGCCGCGGCGCGAACCTCGACGCCATCGAGACGATACTGGTCGAGACCGTGCGAGGAGGCTTCCATCGCGAGGTGATCGATACCCGCCGCCGCCAGCTTGGCGAGGGTGGCGTGGAGCTGGACGGGGTCGGGGGTCGTCAGGTTGAAATACTGGTCGAGGCCCGGCGCGAGAAGTCCAAGCGTGCCCAGGCTCGCGGCCGGGAAGCCGAGCTCGGTCCAGAGCTGTCGCGCGAAAAAGGCGACGGAGGTCTTCCCGTTGGTTCCGGTAACGGCCGCCACGGTACGGGGTTGACGGCCGTAAAAGCGCGCTGCCATCAGGGAAAAGCGGCGGCGGGGATTGCTGTCGGTGACGAGGGCAATACCCCGGTGCTCGATCCGCGCTTCCGGGTCGGCGAGCACGGCCGTGGCTCCGCGCGCGATGGCCTCCGCTATGAAGCGCCGCCCATCGGTTTTGGCGCCGGGAAGCGCCGCGAACAGATAGCCGGGCTGCACCCGACGCGAATCCGCCGTAAGGCCGAGAACGTCAATCTCGGCGGCGGCGGGGTCCGTGGCGTTCGCGGTTGCTCCGTTCATCAGCTTAGTTAGAAGCAAGCTTCCGATCCTGTTGATTGACCTGAACCCAAAGCGCCCGCTCGATCTGAGGGTCCTTTTCATCGATCGGCATGACCCCCAGGATCGGAGCTATGCGGTGCACGACTCGATCGACGACTGGAACCGCCGTCCAGCCGCCCGTCGCGAAGCCATGGGTCTTCTTGTCGCCATGGGGCTCGTCGTAGAAGGCGAATACGACATATTTCGGGTCGTTCATCGGGAACACGCCATCGAACGAGCTGACGAGCTCGTGATGGGCGTAGCCATGCTTGGTCGCCTTCTCGGCCGTTCCGGTCTTGCCGCCCATGAGATAGCCGGGGGTAGACCCCTCCTTGGCGGTGCCCTCGGTCACCACGAGTCGCATCAGGCGGCGCATTTCGTCGGAGGTCCGCTCCGACAAAACGCGCACGCCTGGTGCGTCTTGGCCCGCCCGGCGCTTGAGCAGAGTGGGGTTGCGGAGAATGCCGCCGTCCACGATCGCGGCCGTGCCCACGGCGACCTGGACCGGGGCCACCGAGATACCGTGGCCGAAAGCGATCGTCATCGTATTGATTGGACGCCAGATCTTTGGATATTCCGGCTCGCCGATCTCGGGCAGCTCGATCTTGGCCGGCGACAGCAGCCCGAGCCGGCGGAGGAACGCTTCCTGCATCTGGGCTCCGGCGTCGAGCGCTATCTTGGCGGCGCCGATATTGGACGAATACATGAATATCTCGGGCACCGAGAGCCAGCGGTGCATGTTGTGATAGTCGCTGATCGTGAAGCGGGCGACATGGAGTGGGTGGCTCGCGTCATAGCTGCTGGCCAAGGTCGAGACGCCGCCGTCGAGGGCCATGGCGACAGTGAAGACCTTGAAGACGGAGCCCAGCTCATAGGTTCCCAGCGTCATGCGGTTGAAGCGGGCGTCGTCGCTGGCCTCGCCCGCCTTGTTGGCATCGAAATCGGGGAGGGACACCATTGCGAGCACCTCCCCGGTGTGAACGTCGAGCACGACGCCTCCCGCACCGATCGCCTTGAACTCCTCCATGCCGGCGAGCAGCTCTTCGCGCAGAATGTGCTGGATGCGGAGATCGAGCGAGAGGACGAGCGGCGCGCCACCCTTCGAGAGGGTGTCATCGAAGCGACGCTCGATTCCCGCCATGCCATGGTTGTCGACGTTGGTAAAGCCGACGACATGCGCGGTCAAGATGCCATGGGGATAAACGCGCCGATCTTCGCGTTGAAAGTAGAGTCCAGGGATGCCGAGCCGATTGACTTCGTATTCTTGGCGGGGCGTGAGATTGCGCCGCAGCCAGACGAAGCGACGCTCGCTCTTGAGCTTGTCGAGCACCTCGCTCGCCTTGAGGTCGGGGAGAACGCCCATGAGTTGGCGAGTCGCAGCTTCGGGGTCCTTCACCTCCTTGGGATCGGCATAGAGCGAGGCGGTGGCCAGGCTCGTCGCCAGCAGGACGCCGTTGCGGTCGACGATGTCGGCGCGCTCGAGGGGCAGATTGATGGCGCGGTCGGCGCGGTCGAGCTGCGGCTCGCGCGGCTGGTTGATGATCGTGACGTCGACGAGTCGCAGCGACAGGACGATGAAGGCCATCGTGAAGAGCCCGGCGCACAGGACCAAGCGATTGCGCCCCGCTTCAAGGACCTCCTTGTTGGTACCCTCGAGCCGCACGGGGCCGCCGTTATGGGCCGCATCATGATGCGGATGGCACGGATTCTTGCGCCAGAGCCTGATCATCGCTCGTCCTTTGCGAAAGTGATCTTCCCGCCGACAGGTGCTGCCGGACGCGCCGGCGGCTGGGCGGCCATTGGCGCCGCCGGCCGGGCCTGACCGGGCCGCGGCGGCATGTCGGGCGCGCCGCTGCCGCGCTGGGGCAGGTCGTCGATGGAGCCATATTGCTTCCCGGTTAGCGGCTGCATGCCGAGATATCGGCGAGCGAGGGTCTCGACCCGCTTGGGCTCGTTGAGATAGCTCCACTCCGCCTTGAGGACGTGGATGGCCTCCTCGCTTTCGAGGATTTGCCGATTGGTGCGGGCAAGCTCCTCCTCGAGTCCTTGGACCTCGTATTTGAGCTGGAAGAGCCCAAACCCCATGGCGAGCACCAATGCAAGCCACATCCAGGTGCCACGGCTGATCACCGGACTCCTCCCTGCGACGACGCCGTGGGCCATGTCGGAGCCGGGAGGCGCTCGCCCGCCCGCAAGCGCGCGGAGCGTGCGCGGGGATTCGCCGAGACCTCCTCGAGACCGGGGCGCACCGCCTTTTTCGCGAGGAGGCGGAAGCTGGGTGGGGGCGGCGGCAGTTCTCCCGGCAGCAAGCGGGAGACGGTGCGGCCGGCGCTGCGCGTCTTGAAGAAGCGCTTGACCTGCCGGTCCTCGAGGGAATGAAAGGCGACGACGGCGAGCCGTCCGCCGGGCTTGAGCAGGGCCTCGGCTGCGGCGAGGCCGCGGTCGAGCTCGGCGAGCTCGTCATTCACTTTGATGCGCAAAGCTTGGAAGGTGCGCGTGGCGGGGTCGATCCCGTCGTGACCGGGGCGCGTCACGCTGCGGATGATGGCGGCGAGGCGGCCCGTGGTCTCGATGGGGGCCTCGGTTCGAGCGGCCACGATCGCGCGGGCGATCCGGCGGGCGAACCTCTCCTCGCCATAAGCACGAATAAGGTGCGCCAATTCGTCCTCGCCGAGGCCGTTGACGAGATCGGCGGCAGTCGGCCCCTCACGGCTCATGCGCATATCGAGGGGGCCATCGCTGCGGAACGAGAAGCCGCGAGCAGGGTCGTCGAGCTGATGGGAGGAAACCCCCAGATCCAGGGCGACGCCATCGACGGCGTCGACCTGCCGCTCGGCGAGCAGTCGGTCCATCTCGGCGAAGCGCCCGGCGAGGACCGTAAGCCGGCCGCCATAGCGGCGCACCAGGTCGCGGCTGCGCGCGACGGCGTCGGGATCGCGGTCGATGCCCCAAACCTTGCAGCGGGCGGCGTCGAGAATGGCTTTGCTATAGCCGCCCGCGCCGAACGTGCCGTCGACATAGATTCCGTCGTCACGCGGAGCGAGCACGGCAAGCACTTCCTGCAAGAGGACGGGAACGTGGCCGCCAGGCGCCACCTCGGTTGGGAGAAATTCGCCGCTCACGGGGCGTCTCCCGATTCGCCGGCATCGCCCTTGACTTCCGCGGGCGCCGATTGCGGCGGCTTTACGCGCAAGGTCATGTTCTGACGCCGCACCCGCTCGCGGGCTTCCGCGGCGAAAGCTTCACGCGCACGAGGCTCCCAAATCTGAAAGCGAGGCCCCTGTCCGACAAAGGCGGCGATTTCGGTAATTCCCGCATGCGCCATCAGGGGCTGCGGCAGCATGATGCGCCCTTCGGAGTCGAAGGGGAGCTGATGGGCTTCGGCGAAAATGGTGGCCGCCAAATCGTCCTGCCGGTCGGAAAAGGTATCAACCTCATAGAGGCTCTGCCCGAGCCTCTCCATGAAGTCGATGGCGCAGCATTCGAGCGCCGGATGCTTGAAGGAGGGGAAGGCGACGATGCCGGTGAAGCTCTGCCCGGCCAATGCCGCGCGGAAGCTTGCCGGAACGGAAACGCGCCCCTTCCGGTCCACCTTGTTCACCACTGTTCCGACGAACAGCGCCATTTCGACCCCCAACAAGGCCGCGATGGCGACCTGGCTCTCCCAGGGCGACCACCTTGGCCCCGCGCCGGTGGCACGCCCTGCTTGGGAATTCATGGGATAACATGGGATTAGATGGCCGTCAATGGATTTCGCCAATAAAACCTTGGGCAATCAAAGACATTTCGACCGTGCCGCTGTGAAGCCGAAAGCAAAACCGGCCGCTCTCCAAGTCCATCGTTAGGATTCGGGCAGAAACCCAATTAACAGTATTTGGACCCTATATGTTCTCAGTGTGTTCCAAAATATTGTGCAGCGCAAGATGTCGCAAGCCTGTGACACGTAAAAGTTGTAGGGAAAGCGCCAGACGGCCTGTAAGCCGGGTTCTGTCTCCATTGCTGGAGGATGGCCATTCATCTGGGACGCCCGTTGCCGGGCGCCTCGCGCGACCGACCCGAACGGCAACGCGGAAACGCGCTTGTCGGCAGGTTCCTGCCGACGACCGTTCCTACTTGGTCTTGCTCCCGGTGGGGTTTGCCCTGCCGCCCCCGTCACCGGAGGCGCGGTGCGCTCTTGCCGCCCCGTTTCGCCCTTACCGGCACCCTCGCGGGCCGGCCGGCGGTTTGATTTCTGTGGCACTTTCCCTGGGGTCGCCCCCGCCGGGCGTTACCCGGCACCGTGTTTCCGTGGAGCCCGGACTTTCCTCCCCACAGGCTTAAGCCTGCAAGGCGGCCATCCGGCCGTCTGGCCCCGAAGAGGTAGGCGCGCGCGTGGCCCCAGGTCAAGAAGCGGAAATTATCCGAGAAGCCCGAGGAGACGTCGCAGGGTGGCGCGCGTCTCGCCATCGGCTATTCCATCAACGCGCGCTTGCCGGAAATGGCGTTGGAAGGCGGTGACCACGGCGGCCGTGAGCTCGTCATACCGGCCTGACAGCGCGATGCCATAGCCGTAACGCGCAAGCTCATCCTGAAGCGAGCGCACCGATGGGCCGGACTCCTCCGGACCGAAGGGCGCCGTCTCAAGGGAGACCGGAGGGCTCGCTTCCGGCCAAAGCCCGATCCCCGCTCGCGCCAGGCGCGCCCAAGGAAAGAGCTCACCGGGATCCTGCTTGCGTCGCGGCGCCACATCGGAATGCCCCAGCACACGGCTCGGACGGATGGCGGGGTGGCGCGCGAGGATGTCCCGGGCGAGGGCTTCGAGTGCTGCGATTTGGGCCTCGGGAAAGGGACGGTAGCCGAATTCATGCCCGGGATTGACCAGCTCGATGCCGATTGAGCGCGAGTTGATGTCGTCGGCGCCTGCCCAAGAGCTCTCGCCGGCATGCCAGGCCCGGCCTTCCTCGCCGACTAGGCGATAGCAGGTCCCGTCCTCGTCGATGAGATAATGGGCACTCACCCGTGCCGCGGGGTCGCAGAGCCGCGCGAGTGCCGCCGTCGCGCTGACCATGCCCGTGTAGTGGAGCAATAGAATATCGACGGGCTGTTCCGGCGGCCGTGGCCCATAATTCGGTGAGGGTCGGTCGAGCAGTGTCACTCCCGCCACGGCGAGCTTTCCCCTTCCGAGCGATGCCGGGGGTTTAGCTACCCGGCGGTTGAGGTGCGGAGCAAGCCCCATCCACGGGCCTCGCAGACCGGCAGCCTCTCGTCTCGTTAATCGACCCTTCTCCCGTTAGCAACTGGTTAAGGTAAGGACGGGATAATCATTTCCGCTTCGAAGGTAACGAAGCTGACGTCGGAGGTACCGACATGCGTCTTATCCGCCGCCTGGGGCCGGGCGACGTGCCAGCGCTCCTCGCCCATTTGCTGGGATTGAGCCAGATCGACCGCCGCCTGCGTTTTTGCGGCGCTGCGTCCGATTCGCTCATTCGCCATTACTGCGCCACCATCGACTGGGGCCGCTCCCTTCTCCTCGGCTGCTTCAGCGGCCGCAATCTTGTTGGCGCGATCCATCTGCTATGGTCGGATCCAGCCCGATCGGATGCCGTCGAATTCACCCTCTCCGTCGACCGCCAGGAGAAAGGCAAAGGAATCGGCACGGAATTGCTGCAGCGGGCGATGAACACGGCGCGCAGCCGCGGCGTCAGCCGATTGAATTTCGTCTGTCCCGCCGAGGACGAGCCGATGCAGCGTCTCGCCCTCAAGATGGGCGGGCGCCTTCTGACCGACGGCGTTCAGGTCGACGGCACCATCGAACTGGCGCGGCCCACAGAAATGCCCGCCTTTGCCGTGGCTCCCGCCAAGGAAGAGCTGCGCCGCTCCGGGACGCGTTGACGCGGACCGCAGCCGGCGGCGTCCGTGGCGGCGCGGCCCTTGCCGGACTGTCTTACCGGGAGTAGCGTCGACCTCGGCCGTCGATAACGGCGGCTCCGCCTACCCGGAGGATATGACGGAATGACTGCGCAGCCCATGCTGTCCGCCGACCCGAAGCTCGTTGCGGAGGAGCTCAAGACTCTCTTGGGGGACCGCTTCACGACGGCGATGGCCGTGCGGCAACTTCATGGCAAGGATGAGTCCAGCTTTCGCCCGGCGCCTCCCGATGGCGTCGCCTTCGCCCGGTCGACCGAGGAGGTGAGCGCCATTGTGAAGATTTGCGCGCGCCATCGCGTGCCGGTTATTCCCTTCGGTACCGGGAGCTCGCTCGAAGGCCATGTTCTGGCCATCCATGGCGGCATCTGCATCGATCTCAGCCAGATGAACAAGATACTGAGGGTTAGCCCCGAGGACCTGGATTGCACCGTGCAGGCCGGTGTTACCCGCAAGCAGCTCAACGAGCATATCCGGTATACCGGCTTGTTCTTCCCCATCGATCCGGGCGCTGACGCCTCTCTCGGCGGCATGGCGGCGACGCGCGCCTCGGGCACGAACGCCGTTCGCTATGGCACGATGCGGGAAAACGTCCTCGGCTTGACGGTTGTGCTTGCCGACGGCCGCATCATCCGCACATCCAAGCGGGCGCGCAAATCCGCCGCCGGCTACGACCTGACACGGCTTTTCATCGGGTCCGAAGGCACGCTTGGCGTGATCACCGAGGTGACGCTCCGCCTCTATGGCATTCCGGAGGCGATCTCGGCGGCCGTGTGCCCGTTCCCGAGCCTCGACGCCGCCGTGCGCACCGTCATCGAGACGATCCAGCTCGGCGTGCCAATTGCGCGCATCGAGTTCCTCGACCCGCTCGCCATGAAGGCGATCAACCGCTATGCGAAGCTCAGCTATCCCGAGGTCTTCACCCTCTTTTTCGAGTTCCACGGCAGCGAGTCTGGGGTGAAGGAGCAGGTCGAGACCGTTCAGGCGATCGCCGGCGAGCACGGCGCGACGGACTTCCAATGGGCGAGCCGGCCAGAGGATCGCAGCAAGCTCTGGCAGGCGCGGCATGACGCTTATTTCGCTTCCCTCCAGCTTCGGCCCGGCTGCCGCGGCATCGCGACCGATGTCTGCGTGCCGATCTCGCGCCTTGCGGAATGCATTGCCGAGACCTATGAGGACGTATCCAAGGCCTCGATGCCGGTGACCATCGTGGGGCATGTCGGGGACGGGAATTTTCACCTGCTTTTCCTGATCGATCCCGAGAGCGAGGCGGAGCGGCATGAGGCCGAGGCCGTCAACGAGCGCATGGTGATGCGCGCGCTTGCTATGGACGGCACCTGCACGGGCGAGCATGGCGTTGGCCTTGGTAAGATGGATTTCCTCGTGGCCGAGCACGGCGAGGCCGTCAGCGTCATGCGCCAGATCAAGACGGCCATCGATCCTGAGAACATCATGAATCCCGGGAAGATTCTCAGGGTGTAAAAGCGAAGCGAAGCCGCCGCCGTCATGCCGCGTTGACGCCACAAAAGGGCCACAGGCGCCCGGTGAGATCAGGCGGGTAGTGCGGCAGCCGTCCCGGTTCCTGTATTCTGGCTGCCGAGCGAGCCGGGCAGATTTGAACCGCGACCCGTGTTTGCCTATTTTAGCGCGCCGCCGCTTGATACGATTCGGCCCTGGAGACCCATTCCGTGAAGAAGCTGCTGGCCGCCCTCGGCATTTTGGCGATTGCCGCCTTGGCTGCCGTGCTGATCGGGCCAAGCTTCATCGACTGGAGCCGCTACAAGGGCGAGATCGCGGCGCGTGTGGAAGCGGCGACGGGCCGCGCCCTCACCATCGAGGGCGGGGTTTCCTTGGCGCTTCTGCCTACCCCGCGGCTTACGATCGAAGACGTACGCCTTGCCAACCTGTCCGGCGCGTCGGACCCGGATCTGGCCAGGGTGAAGATCCTCGACGCGCGTGTCGCCTTCATCCCGCTCCTCACCGGCCGAATCCGCGTCGAGAGCCTCGATCTCGTCGAGCCGCAGCTCAATTTCGAGCGTCTTGCGGATGGACGCATCAACTGGATTTTGGTTCCGGAAGTGCCGGCATCAACCGGCAGGCCCGCAAGCTCGACCCCGCCGCCCGATGAGATCCTGCCCGGCTGGTTGACGCCCGACCATCTCGCCATCACAAACGGCGTGATCCGCTATCGGGACGACCGCACGGGAGAGGTCCAGACCCTCTCGCAAATCAATGGTGGACTCAGTGCCGGCTCCCCGAGGGGCCCGTTCCGGGCGCAAGGACATGCGACGGCTGCCAATATCCCACTCACCTTCGAAGCCACGTTGCAGCGCCTTGGTGGCACGAGCCCTACCGCGGTCGGGCTCAGACTCGGGCTGACCGGCGCTCAGCTCGATTTCAACGGTAAGCTGGTGCCCGGCGAAACCGGCACGGAATTGAACGGGAAGCTGCGATTTTCAGGGGTCGATTTGCGCGCCATCGCAGCGACCGTCGCTGGCCGGCGCCCGACCAGCCTGCCGCCATTCCTGGCCCAGAATTTCGTGGTGGAGGCCGCTCTCGCCGCCTCTGGAACGAAAATTGCGTTGAACGGTCTCGCCTTGCGGCTCGGCGACAGCGAGGCGAGCGGTGGTGCGGTGTTCGAGCCCGGCACGCCTGATCGGGCGGCGCTCACATTTTCGCTGAGCCGCGTCGATCTCGACAAATGGCTGGCCATGAAAGACCCGGCGGCCCATCGCAACAGCGGTACCGATGTGGCGGCGGCATTGCTTGGCGAATCCGTCCGAAGGCGAGAGCCGACGACCGCACCCGCTTCCGCTGTGCCATCTCCCTTCGCCTTGCCGAGCGATCTCGAGGCCACGCTCGACGCCAATATCGACGCGCTCATTTATCGCGGTGATGTGGTGCGTCAGATTCATCTCGGCGCCACGCTGCATCGCGGCGAGCTGGCGCTCGACCAGCTGTCGGCGTCGCTGCCCGGCAGCTCCGATGTCACCGCCTACGGCGCGCTGCGCGTCCGAGACGGGCAACCGAGCTTCAGCGGGAACTTGGAGGGAAATGCCGATAACCTGCGGGGGCTCCTCGGTTGGCTCAAGCTCGACGTCGGGCAGATTCCTGCGGAGCGACTGCGCAAGCTTTCGCTCTCGACGGCCCTCGACGTGACGCCGCAGCAGCTCGAGTTGCGCGATGTCGACATGGTGCTGGATTCCTCGCACCTCGTCGGCGGCGCGACGATCCTGTTGCAAAGTCGCCCGGCTTTCGGCGCCAGCCTGGCGATCGACCGCCTCAACCTCGACGCCTATCTGCCCGAGTCGGCCAATGCGGCTCCACCTACCAACCGGGCACAGGCAACTGGTGATGCTTCCGGCGCGGCGCGGCAAAAGGCACCCCCTTTGGTTGCCATGGCGGATCGTCTGCAGCTTTTCAATCGCTTTGACGCCAACATTCGGGCGCGCGTCGACGAGCTCATCTATCGCGGCCAGGATATCCGCGGTGTCGCTCTCGACGGTACCGTTCAAGGAGGCAACATCACCTTGCGCGAGGCCAGCGTCGAGGATCTCGCGGGGATGAAGGGGACCCTGCGCGGGACCTTCGCCGGTCTCGCCGACAAGAAGCCGACCGCCGATGTTACTTTCGAGGCAAGCGCCGCCTCGCTCGCAACCTTCCTGCGCTTCGCCTCGCTGCCTTTGCCGATTCCCGCTGATCAGATCGGTGCTCTCGCGGTGAAGGGCCGCTTCAGGGGGGACGATACCTCCTTGGGTGTTACGGGGTTGAAGGCGCAGTCGGGGCTGCTCGATGCGGCAGGCGATGTCGTCGTGAGCGGCCTTCCGGACAAGCCACAGATCACGACAAGCCTGACGGCTTCCACTTCGCATCCGGGAGCCCTCGCGGCTCTCGCGGGCTTCGGGATTGCGAGCACGCTCGATGCCCTCGGCGCGACGCAGATCTCCGTCAAGACCGCGGCTCTTCCGGATGGCACCTCGATCGACGCGACAGTCGCCGCCAGTGGCGGCTCCCTCTCGCTGACCGGGACGGTGGCTGCGGGCAACGGGGCACCTCTGCGCTATGATCTTACCGTCAATGCGAGCCACCCGGATCTCGCGGCACTTCTCCGCATCATGGCGCCCGCTTATCGCCCTGCCGCACGGAAGCTCGGCGCCCTGGAGTTCACGGGAAAGCTTTCCGGCGGAGGCGATGGCTTCGCGCTATCCGATATGGCTGCCAAGCTCGGCCCGGTCTCCTTCAAGGGCGACCTCGACGGGGCTTTCGCCGGCCCGCGGCCGAAATTCGACCTGCGGCTGAGCGCCGATGCGATCGATATCGGCTCCTTGCTGCCCGCAGCCAAGACCGAGGCGACGGCGCGCCAAACGTCCGACCCGCCTCCGGCCGAGACCGATTCCCGCTGGTCGGACGCGCCGCTCGAATTGGGGTTGCTGAAATCGGCAGACGCGAATCTCTCGCTTTCAACGCCGTCGCTGACTTATGGCCACTACCGGCTCGAGGATGCGACCGTGACAGCGGCCGTGAGCGACGGCGTCCTCGACCTTTCGGAATTGGCCGGGCGACTCTATGGCGGCGACTTCAAGCTCACCGGCAAGCTCGACGCGCGCACCGTTCCCAATACCGCGCTCGCGCTACGGCTGTCCGGAGCCGATCTCGGCGCCGCTGAATTGGCGATCGGCGCACTACACCTGGCGAAGGGCAAATTGACGATCTCCGCCGATCTTGCGGCAAGCGGCGGCAGCGAGCGCGCGCTCATCCAGGGCCTCAACGGCAACGGTGCCTTTGCCATGGAGGGCGGCGAGATCGAAGGCTTCAACCTTGCGGCGGCAAGCGCGCGACTGGGCAAGCCTGATCGCGCCACGGATTTGCTGCGGATGGTAGAGACGGGGCTTTCGGGGGGTGCGAGCAAGGTCGCGCACCTCGCCGGCACCGTTACCGTGGCGAATGGTGTGGCCAAGAATACCGATCTCGCAATCGACGCCGATGGCGCGGTCGGCCAAGGCCACGGCACCATCGATTTGCCGCGCTGGTACATGGACTACACCGTCGATTTCAAGCTGACCGGCGCCGCCGACGCGCCGCCGGTTGCGGTCACCCTCAAAGGGGCTCCCGACGCGCCGCGCAAATTCCTCAATGCCAATGAGTTCCAGGAATACCTTCTGAAGCGCGGCGTGGGTGCCGCCTTCAAGGACACGGGCAAGGCGTCCCAGGAGAAGGCCCCGGGGCCGGATGGAGAGAATCCCACTACGGCGCCGAAGTCCAGCTCGCCTCAGGAGATCATTCAGAATCTGCTGAAGAGCTTCGAGAAGAAGCCTTAGTCTGCGCCGCGGCGCTCAGGTGCTCCACGACGAAGACGCGAAGCGCGCTCGAGAGATTGCCGGTGCGATCCTTGTCGATTTCCGCGACGAGCGCGTTCAGGGATAAGCCCCGTTGCGCGGCAATCTCCTTGAGCGTGCGCCAAAAGACGGGCTCGAGGGAGACGCTCGTCCGATGCCCGGCGATGATGACGGAGCGCTTCGCCAGCAAGGCGCTCACGCGTCGGGTGCGAGGCTCGCACGAGCGCCAGCAGGGGGATACTGCCGGGGCAAACTTCCGCGCACCTTCCGCTCTTTGGCTCTCACCCCGGCGGCATGAGCCTTCCGGGCCCAGCGGCGCAACGCTCGGGGGTCGTCGATGATGGCGGACGGCACTTCCCAGTAAGGAAGGCCGACGACCCCGCTCCGTCCTTCATAGGTGAGCTGGGCAAAGCCCCGCCTCACGAAATCGAGGCGGTTCTTGTCGTCCACCTTGAGGAAAAGCCGTCCTCTGACCGCAATGGCAAAGATGGTGTCTTCCAGGTAGAGGCCGAAGCCGCTGAAAAGCCGTCGCGAGGCGATCGGCCCGAGGGGCGTCAGCCGTGCGGCGATACCGTCGACGAAGACCTCGGCCGCGGTGCGCCTCTGCTTAGCGCGCATTCCCCTGGAAGAAGTCATTGCCCTTGTCATCGGTGATGATGAATGCAGGGAAGTCCTCCACCTCGATCCGGTAGATCGCCTCCATCCCGAGCTCGGGATAATCGATCACCTCGACCTTGCGGATGCAGTCCTGGGCGAGGCGCGCGGCCGGCCCGCCGATCGAGCCCAGATAGAACCCGCCATGGGCGCGGCACGCGTCGATGAAGGGCTTCGAGCGGTTGCCTTTGCCGACCGTGACGAAACTACCGCCGTTCCTCATGAAGAGATCGGCATAGGAGTCCATGCGCGAGGAGGTCGTCGGCCCGAAGGAGCCGGACGCGTAGCCCTTGGGCGTCTTGGCGGGTCCCGCGTAATAGATCGGATGATCCTTGATCGCATCGGGCAAGCCCTCGCCTCTCTCGATGCGGTCTTGCAGGCGACCATGGGCGATATCACGGGCCACCACCATGGGGCCGGTCAAGGCGAGCCGCATGCGGATCGGGTAGCGGCTCAAAGTCTTGCGGATCTCGCTCATCGGCGTCCTGAGGTCGATGCGGACGACCTCGCCGCCGATCTCGCCCTCGCCGGGCTCGGGAAGATATTGGGCGGGATTGGTTTCGAGCTCCTCGAGGAATACCCCGTCTGCCGTGATCTTGCCGAGCGCCTGTCGATCCGCCGAGCAGGAGACGCCGATGCCGACCGGCAGGCTGGCGCCATGGCGGGGCAGGCGGATGACGCGCACGTCATGCACGAAATACTTGCCACCGAACTGAGCCCCGATCCCGAAGCCTCGGGTCATCTCGCGAATCTGCTCTTCCAGGTCACGGTCGCGAAAGGCATGGCCGCCGACGCCGCCTTCGCTCGGCAGAGTGTCGAGATAGCGGCAGCTCGCGAGCTTCACGGTCTTGAGGTTCTGCTCGGCGGATGTGCCACCGATCACCACCGCCAGATGATAAGGCGGGCAGGCGGCTGTCCCGAGAGATTTGATCTTGCCCTCGAGCGACTTGAGCAGGGCGTCCGGGCGCAGGATCGCGGGTGTCTCTTGGAAAAGGAACGTCTTGTTTGCCGAGCCGCCGCCCTTGGCGATGAAGAGGAAGTGATATTCGTCGCCCTGGGTGGCGTAAATATCGATCTGCGCCGGCAGATTGGTCCGCGTATTCGCCTCCTTGAACATGGAGAGCGGCGCCATCTGGCTGTAGCGGAGATTGGTCTCGGTCCATACCTTGTGGATGCCGCGCGAAAGGGCCTCGGCGTCGTTGAAGCCGGTGAAGACGCGCTGCCCCTTCTCGCCGATCACGATCGGGGTACCCGTGTCCTGGCACATCGGCAAGACGCGGCCGGCGGCGATCACGGCGTTCTTCAGCAGATCGAGCGCCACGAAGCGGTCATTGTCCGACGCCTCCGAGTCGTCGATGATGGCGCGCAGCTGACCGAGATGGCCGGGGCGCAGAAGATGCGAGATGTCGTGAAACGCCTCGCGCGCGAGCAGCGCCAAGGCCTCGGGCGCCACCTTGACCATGCGACCGCCGGCGAAGGATGCGATTTCCACATGCTCTCCCATGAGCTTGCGGTAAGGGGTCTTGTCTTCCCCCAACGGGAAGAGCTCCTGAAAGGCGAAGTCGGTCATGTCTGGCTCCGTAGGCCTGATCCCGCGGAATTCGGTGGGGGCCTACACAATCATTTCTTGCGGAAGGCGTCGAGTGTCACGACCTGGCCCGCCTTGTCGACCGGCTCGGCGCCGGCGGCGTCGCGGGCGGCGCTGTCCTTGTCCAGCTTGATCGCTTCCTCGCGGGTGATTTCTCCCTTGAACTGCAGACCGAACTGGACCGATGGGTCGACAAAGCCCGTGAGCGCCGCGAAGGGGATATGCAGCCGCTCATGCACCCGATTGAAGCTCAAGGTCACCTCGAAGGCGTCGTCGGTCACGTCGAGGCCCCAGAATTGGTATTGGAGGACGATCGTCATCTCCTGGGGATATTGGGCGCGGAGATGATCGGGTATGACGACGCCGGGAAAGCCGGTACGGAAGGTAAGATAGAAGTGGTGGTTATCGGGAAACCCGTTTTTAGCGACGACCCGCAAGGACTGGCGCACGACGTCCCGCAAGGCTTCCTCGACCATCTTGTCGTAGCGGAGCAGATCCCTGCTCATCAAGCGTGCTCCCCGGTGCGGCGCGTCCTCTTGTCGGGACCTGGCGGTGGAGGGCTTCTGTTGCCAGGTGCCCTCCGAACCCCGCCTCGGCTTGCGAGAGCCGAGGGCTTGAACTTCAGGCTAACCAGCCGCCCTTAGGCAGCGAGGCGAGCCTCCGCGTAGTTGTCGTTGGCAACTATGCTATGGCCCGATAACGGCGGAACCATGCCGGGCGAAAATCGCACCTTTAGCCGCGCGTCGATCCTGTTTCGCCCCCTCGGGGCCCGCGACATGCTCGCCGAGTCGCGGGCTTGATCGGGATTGGTGGAGGCGCCGGGTACTGCCCCCGGGTCCGCAGCGGTTATTATGTACGACGTTTATCGCCATAGCCGGGTCGCCCCGACACCTGGAATATAGGGATCGCCGAAGAGTTTGAAAAGCGGGACGCGACCCGCAGCGGAACGCGACCCGCCATGAGTGGCGCCTGCGCGAGCGGGCGGATAGAGTGGGCGGCCAAAGCTTACCCGCCCACGGCGGATTGCCGGCGGCAGCACAGGAGACGAGGATGAGCTTGAGCCGCGAACAACAGGCGGAGATCGACAGGACTCGCGAAAGCCGCAGTGAGACGCGGAGGGCCTGCGTCGCGGCGCTCGAGGAGATCCTCTATCAGCCGATCCCGGTTCTTGATCACGGCTTCGTTCGCGTCATCGACTATATGGGCGACGACGGCGCCGTGGTCCAGGCGGCGCGCGTGTCCTATGGCAGGGGCACGAAGAAGGTGTCCGAGGATCGCGGGCTCATCAACTATCTGATGCGCCATCGGCATACCACGCCCTTCGAGATGTGCGAGATCAAGTACCACGTGAAGCTGCCGATCTTCGTAGCGCGACAATGGATCCGCCATCGCACCGCCAATGTGAACGAGTACTCGGCGCGGTATTCAATCCTCGACAGGGAGTTCTACATCCCCGGATTGGCGCAGCTCGCGGCTCAATCGCGGACGAATCGGCAGGGGCGGGGCGAGGTGCTCGAAGGCGAGGAGGCTCGGCGCGTGCTCGGCCTCCTGCGCGAGGATGCCGAGCGCTGCTACGCCCATTATGTGGAGATGCTGAACGAGGACGAATCTGGTAACCCGGTTCGCAACGACCGTCGCGGCCTCGCGCGCGAGCTTGCCCGCATGAACCTGACGTTGAACGTCTACACCCAGTGGTATTGGAAAACCGACCTTCATAACCTCCTGCATTTCCTCAGCCTGCGTGCCGATCCCCATGCGCAGCACGAGATCCGTGTCTATGCAGAAGCGATGTTGGAGACCGTCAGACGCTGGGTGCCGCTCGTCTACGAGGCGTTCATGCAGTATCGCATGGGCGGGTTCCATCTCTCCGCCCGCGGGCTGGACATCGTGAGGCGCCTCATCCGGGGCGAGCCCGTCGAGCAGGCCTCGAGCGGTCTTTCGGCGCGCGAGTGGCGCGAGCTGATGGCGATGCTCGGCCGTCCCGTATGAGCGACGCTACTGCACGACGATGCGCGGGGCGGCGCGGTCGGCGCCCTGACGAAGCTGCTCGCTGATCCGCGCCGCGATCTTAAGATAGGCCTCGGCATGGGGGCTCTCGGGCTGAGAGACGACGATTGGCCATCCGCCATCGGAAGTCTCCCGGATCGCGATATCCAACGGCACTTCGCCGAGGAATTCGGCGCCGAGTCTCTCCGCCTCGCGCCGCGCGCCGCCATGGCTGAAGATATCGCTGCGCTCGCCGCAATGGGGGCAGAGGAAATAGCTCATGTTCTCGATGATGCCCAGCACCGGCACATCGACCTTGCGAAACATATTGAGCCCCTTGCGCGCGTCGAGGAGGGCGATGTCCTGAGGCGTCGACACGATGACGGCCCCGGCCAAGGGGACCTGCTGCGCCAAGGTGAGCTGCGCGTCGCCGGTGCCCGGCGGCATATCGACGACAAGGACGTCGAGTGTTCCCCAAGCGACGTCGCGGAGGAGCTGCTGGATGGCGCTCATGACCATCGGGCCGCGCCAGATCATCGGCGTCTCCTCGGCGACGAGAAAGCCCATCGACATGCATTTGACGCCGTAATTCTCCATCGGCTCGAGGGAGCGCCCGTCGATGGTCCTGGGGCGGCCGGAGATGCCGAGCATGCGGGGCATCGAGGGGCCATAGATGTCGGCGTCGAGCACACCGACGGCGAGCCCGAGGCGCTGCAGTGCCAGGGCCAGATTGGCCGCCGTCGTTGATTTGCCGACCCCGCCCTTGCCGCTGGCGACGGCGATGATCGCCGCCACCCCTGGCACCAGGATCTTTCCTTGACCAGTACGGCCTGGCGCCGCCCTTCGGGGTGGTGTTTCGGACGAGGCCTGAGCAGGCGGGGCGCGCTCCGCCGTTAGCACGGCCGAGACGGAAAGTACGCCCTCGAGGGCCTCGACAGCGCGCTCGGCGGCCTTGCGAAGCGGCTCCATCGCCGCGCCCTTGGCCGGGTCGACCTCGATGGCAAAGCCGATATGGCCGTCCCGCACGGCGATGCCCGAGACCATGCCGAGGCTGACGATGTCCTGCTTGCGCTCCGGCTCGACGACCGCCTTGAGGGCCTCGAGCACCCGCCCCTCCGTGACTTGGGACATCCGTGGAAACTCCTTGCCTCCTCCAATATCCACCGGGTCCGAACCGGATGGATTTGCACCGCTTGCGTAGCTGTCATATAAGGCCGTCGAGCTTTCTTTGCAAAACTCGCGGCCGGAGCGGAGTCCGGCGCTACCCAAGGCGAGGATCGACGGCATGCCGTGGAGCAATCAAGGCGGCGGAGGCCCCTGGGGCGGCGGGGGCGGGCCTGGTCCTTGGGGACGCGGACCTTCGGGACCGCAGCAGCCCAATCTCGAAGATTTCCTGCGGCGCGTTCAGGAGCAGCTGCGCCGCTGGCTTCCCGGCGGCGGGGGGAACGCGCGGGCGATCATTCTTCTTATCGTCGCCGCTTTCGTGATCTGGCTGCTGACGGGGTTCTACCGGGTTCAGCCGGAGGAGCAGGGCGTCGCGCTTGTTTTCGGCAAGTGGGTGGCCACCACGGGACCCGGCCTCAACTACAATCTGCCGGCACCGATCGGTGAGGTGTTCACACCGAAGGTGACCCGCGTGAACCGGGTCGAGATCGGATTCCGCAGCGGCTCCGAGGTGGGGCGACCCGGGGTCGTGCGCGATGTCCCACAGGAAAGCCTGATGCTGACGGGCGACGAGAACATCATCGACATCCAATTCGTCGTGCAGTGGATCATCAATGACGCGGGTAAATATCTCTTCAACATCCGCAATCCCGACGGCACGGTGAAGGATGTGGCCGAAGCCTCCATGCGCGAGGTCATCGGGCAAAGCAATTTCGAATTCGCGCGCACGCAGGGCCGCGCCGCCATCGAGCGCGAGACCCAAAAGCTGATCCAGCAGACCCTCGATAGCTATGGGGCGGGCATTCTCGTGACCGGCGTGCAGCTCCAACGCGCCGATCCGCCCCAGGGTGCGATCAATGCCTTCCGCGACGTCCAGGCCGCGCAAGCGGACAAGGAGCGCGCCATGAACGAGGCGCAGGGCTATCTCAATGAGGTCACCCAGAAGGCACAAGGGCAGGCGGAGCAGATCATCAAGGCAGCCCAGGCCTACAAAGCCGAGCAAGAGAACAGGGCGGCCGGTGATGCCCAGCGCTTTCTCCTGATCTACAATCAGTACCAGCAGGACAAGGACATCACGAAGCGCCGCATTTACCTGGACGTGATGGAGAAGATCCTGGGCGGCATGGACAAGATCCTGGTGCAGAAGGGGACGGGCGGCGGTCTCGGCGTCCTCCCCTATCTGCCGCTGCAGAATCTTCTGCAGCACCAGTCGCCGAAGTCGACATCGCCGGCCCCGGCCCCGGAGCAGAAGGGGGCGCAGCAATGAATCGAAGCACGATGTTGGGCGTCGGCATCGCCATCCTCATCCTGATCATCATTGCGTCGTCGGCGATCTTCACCGTTCAGCAGGCGGAGCAGGCTCTCGTCCTTCAGTTCGGCGACCCGCGCGAGGTCGTCGATCAGCCGGGCCTTCATTTCAAGATTCCCTTGATCCAGACGGTCACTTATTTCGACCGCCGCGTGCTGGATTTCGATGCGGAGGCACAGGAGGTGCCGACCCTCGACCAGAAGCAGCTCATCGTCGACGCCTTCGTGCGCTACCGCATTCTCGATCCGCTCCGCTTCTTCCAGACGGTCAGTAACGAACGGGGAGCCCAGGCACGCTTGGGCTCGATCGTCAATTCCGCACTCAGGGGGGTCCTGGGCGACGTGCCGCTGCTGACGGTGCTCACTCCGGAACGGGCGGCGCTCATGCGCCGCATCACCGGCCTCGTCGAGAACGATGCCAAGGGCTTCGGCATCAAGGTGCTCGATGTCCGCATCAAGCGGGTGGACTTGCCCGAGCAGAACATGGAGGCGGTCATCCGCCGCATGCAGACCCAGCGCGGCCAGGAGGCGCGCAAGATTCGCGCCGAGGGCGACAAGGAGTCCCGGCGCATTCATGCGGATGCCGACATGCAGGAGCGCGTCATCCTGGCGGAAGCCAAGAAGCAGGCCGAGATTCTCCAGGGCGAGGGCGACGCCGAGGCGCAGAAGATCTACAATGCCGCCTACAGCAAGGACCCCCAGTTCTTCGATTTCTGGCGCTCCATGCAGGCGCTGAGCCGCGGCCTCCCGAAGGACACGACGAGCTATGTCGGCCCGCCGGAGGGCGATTTCTTCCGCTATTTCGACTCGATGGACGGCACGTCCGACGGGAAGAAGCCGGCGGCGAAGCCCTAGGCCGGACGTATTTGAGTCGGGGCGCCGTCGTGACGGATCTCCTCACAGCCTTTGGCCTCGTCCTGGTGATCGAGGGCATCCTCTACGCGCTTTTTCCGGAGGTCATGCGACGGGCGGTCATGGTCATGCTCGGCCAGCAGCCGATGCTGCTGCGACTGCTTGGTGTCGGTGCCGCGGCACTCGGCGTGGCGGTGGTTTGGCTGGTCAGGCGTTAGGCAGCTTCGATCGGGCAAGCCTTGAGCGGAGATTGCCTTTCGCTTGCACGGTTTTTCCCGCGAATTGACCGAGATCATGCTAGATTGGGGCTCCCGCGACGCGGGCTTCGAAACATGGAGACATTACGTGAGCGCTGTTGAAGAACGGACCGGCCCCGCGCATCGCCGGCTCGATTATCACCGCGATGCGCCGTCCTATCGGCGGGGCGGGTTTCGTGTGCTGGCATTCGCCGCGGCGACGCTGCTCTGGACGACGGCCGCCGTCGCGAAGGCCGGGCCGGACAGCCTGGCCGACCTCGTCGAGAACCTCGTTCCTGCGGTGGTGAATATTTCCACCACGCAGACAATCAAAGGCCAACGCCCCGGCGTCGAGATTCCGCAATTCCCGCCGGGCTCGCCGTTCGAGCAGTTCTTCAAGGATTTCTTCGACCGCCAGCAGAAGGAGCAGCAGACCCGCAAGGTGACGTCGCTGGGTTCAGGATTCATCATCGATCCGGCAGGCTATATCGTGACGAACAATCACGTCATCGCCGATGCGGATGAGATCACCGTCATTCTCCAGGACGCGCAGAACACCAGCCTCAAAGCCAAGCTTGTCGGGCGCGATACCAAGACGGATCTGGCACTTCTCAAGGTCGATGCCGGGCACCCCCTGCCCGCCGTCAAATGGGGGAACTCGGACAAGATCCGCGTTGGCGATTGGGTCGTGGCCATCGGCAATCCTTTCGGCCTTGGCGGCACGGTGACGGCGGGCATCATTTCGGCGCGTGCGCGCGAGCTCAATTCCGGCCCCTATGACGACTTCCTCCAGACCGACGCCGCCATCAACAAGGGCAATTCCGGGGGGCCGATGTTCAATATGGCCGGCGAGGTGATCGGCGTGAATTCCGCCATCTACTCGCCGACGGGGGGGAGCGTGGGCATCGGCTTCGCCATACCCTCCTCGCTGGCGGAGCCGGTGATCGAGCAGCTGCGCAAATATGGCCACACCCGGCGCGGCTGGCTTGGCGTGCGCATCCAGACGGTCACCGAGGACATCGCCGAGAGCATGGGGCTCAACAAGCCGTCGGGGGCTCTCGTCGCCAGCGTCACCGGCGGGGGGCCCGCCGAGGCTGCGGGAATCCAGCCTGGCGACATCATTCTCAAATTCGACGGCAAGGACGTGATGGATATGCGGCACCTGCCGCGCATCGTTGCGGAGACGGAGATCGGGAAATCGGTCGATGTCCAGGTCTGGCGCAAGGGCAAGCGCGTCGACCTCAAGGCAAAGGTGGGCGAGCTGCAGGAAACCGAGGAGGCGTCGGCGCCCGCGCCCGAGAAGCAAAAGGGAACAGCGCCGGGGGCGGAGAAGAAGATCGAGGCCCTCGGGGTCTCGCTTGCGCCAATCAGCCAGGAGCTGCGCGACCGCTACGAGATCGGCCCCGAGGTCAAGGGCGTCGTGGTGACGGCGGTCGACGACAGCGGTGGCGCTTCCGAGAAGGGCATCCGGCCCGGCGACGTCTTCGTCACCGTCAGCCAGGACGAGGTGACCACGCCCGCCGACGTCGCCGCGCGCGTCCAGAAGGCCGCCAAGGCGGGACAGAAGTCGGTGCTCGTGCTCGTTGAGCGTGCCGGTGATTTGCGGTTTGTCGTCCTGCGCATCGGCAAGGGCTGACAGCGGCGGGTCGCCGCGATTCGTCTCGCGGCGGCTCCATCATCGCGCAAAATCGGCGGCGCTGTATCCTTGGAAGTAGAGGAGCGCGGTAAGATCGCCGTGGTCGATACGCGCCCGCGCCTCGGCCGCAAGAGCGGGTTTGCCTCGAAAAGCCACACCCAGCCCGGCAGCGTGGATCATCGCCAGATCATTGGCGCCATCGCCGACGGCGAGGGTCGCCGAAAGAGCGACACCGCGCTCCTTGGCGAGACGGCCGAGCGCGTTCAGCTTGCCGTCGCGATTGATGATCGGCGGCACGACGCGGCCGGTCAGGCGGCCATCGATAATTTCCAGGGAATTGGCCTCGTCGTAATCGAAGCCGATGGCGCTCCGTACCCGCTCCGTGAAGAATCGGAAGCCGCCCGAGACGAGGGCCGTGAAGGCACCATGCGCACGCATGGTGCGCACGAGAGCTTCGGCACCGGGGACGAAGACGACGCGCTTGTAGGCCTCCTCCAGCATGGCGGCGGGTAGGCCCGCCAGCATGGCGACGCGCGCCTCGAGCGCTTGCACGAAATCGATGTCGCCCCGCATGGAGCGCTCGGTGATGGTGGCGACCCGGTCCTTGAGGCCGGCGAAGTCGGCGAGCTCGTCGAGGGTCTCGACGCCGACGATGGTGGAGTCCATATCGGCGAGCAGCAGCTCTTTGCGCCGGCCGGCGCTGGCCTGGGCGAGGAGATCGAAGGGCTTGCCCCCAAGCGCGCGCCGCGCCGCCGCCTCGGCGGCTGCCGCCGGCAGGCCGGCGAAGGGCAGGTCGGCGGCAAGCCCCGGGGCCAGCCAGCGAGGGGGGGCGACGTTGGCATCCCCCTCCTCGAGCGCCGCGCGGACTCCGGCGAGGATGCTATCGTCAAGGGGCATGCCGCCCGGGGCGGCGACGAGGGTGAGGATTTGCTGCATTGCGAAATGAGATTTTTGCGGATGCGAATATACGAGCCGGGCGCGCGCTCCGGCAAGGCGGATGACGCGCCGGCGACGAGCATGACCGCATGACGCCCCAACCGGTGCTCATCGTCGCCGGGCCGACGGCGAGCGGGAAGTCCGGCCTGGCGGTGGAGCTTGCCGAGCATTTCGGCGGGGTTGTCATCAACGCCGACGCCATGCAGGTCTATCGGGAGCTCGCGATCCTGACGGCGCGCCCGGGGCCCGAGGCCCTTGCGCGCGCCGAGCATCGGCTCTACGGCACCCTGCCGGCGACCACCGCCTGCTCCGCCGGCCTGTGGCTCCGGCTGGCCTTGGCCGAAATTTCGCAGGCGCATGAGGCGGGAAAGCTGCCCATCCTCGCCGGCGGAACCGGGCTCTATCTTTCGGCGCTCACGGACGGGCTCGCGGCCTTGCCCGAGGTGCCGCCGCGAATCCGCGCCGAGGCGCGCGAGCTCCATGCCCGGCTCGGCTCCGCCGGCTTCCATGCGGCACTTGCGGCGCGCGATCCTCTGACGGCGGCGCGCCTCGGAACCGGCGACCGGCAGCGGCTCCTGCGCGCCTGGGAGGTTTTTGCGGCGACCGGGCGGCCGCTCGCCCTTTGGCAGGCCGAGGCGACGCAGGGCCCGCCGCCCGAGCTGCGCTTCGCAGTCATTCTCTTAGCGCCACCCCGCGCGGCACTCTATGCGGCCTGCGAGCGCCGGTTTGACCACATGATCGCGGCCGGCGCCCTCGACGAGGTCCAGGCGCTGATGGGGCTCGCGCTCGATCCCGCGCTGCCTGTCATGAAGACGATCGGGGTTCCCGAGCTCGGACGCTATCTGGCGGGCGAGCTCTCTCTCGCGGCGGCCGTCGCGGCGGCGAAGCAGGCGACACGACGACTGGCGAAGCGCCAGATGACCTGGTTCCGCCATCGCCCGCCGGCCGGCCAACGCTTCATCGCGCAAGATTCGGAAAGTTTCAAGGCGGCAATCTTTAATTTTATTCGTCACTTTCTATTGACCGCGCCCGCCTCCAGCGTCTAGTTTCCGTTGTCCCCTGGCATGACTCAGATGACGGCCGTGCATATGCGAGGCGGCGAGGGGGGCGGTTTTGCGGAGGGTTTCGGCGATGTCGGCGCAGGATATGACGGGAGCGGAAGTGGTCCTCAAGGCCTTGGCGGACCAGGATGTCGAGGTCATCTTCGGCTATCCCGGCGGCGCCGTCCTGCCGCTTTACGATGCCTTCTACAAGCAGAATGCGCTCCGCCATGTTCTGGTCCGGCAGGAGGGCGGCGCCGTCCACGCGGCCGAGGGCTATGCCCGCTCGACCGGCAAGGTGGGGGTCGTCCTGGTGACCTCCGGCCCGGGCGCAACCAACGCCGTGACCGGCCTGACCGACGCCTTGATGGACAGCATCCCGGTGGTATGCCTGACCGGCCAGGTGCCGACGCACCTGATCGGGAACGACGCCTTCCAGGAGGCCGATACCGTCGGCATCACGCGGCCCTGCACCAAGCACAACTATCTCGTGAAGCGCCCGGAAGACCTGGCGCGGATCATGCACGAGGCGTTTTACGTGGCGCGTACGGGCCGCCCGGGCCCCGTCGTCGTCGACCTGCCCAAGGACATCCTTCAGGGCAAGGCCCCCTATCTCCCGCCCGAGCGCGTGCAGCATCGCAGCTACCGGCCCCGGCTCAAGGCCGAGCGCGAGCTCTTGGAGCGCGCCCTCGACCTCATGATGTCGGCCAAGCGGCCGATCCTCTACACCGGCGGCGGCGTCATCAACTCGGGCCCCGCCGCGTCCAAGCTCTTGACCCAGCTCGTCCACCTCACCGGCTTCCCCTGCACGAGCACGCTGATGGGTCTCGGCGCCCTGTCCGGGACCGATCCGCAATTCCTCGGCATGCTCGGCATGCACGGCACTTACGAGGCCAATCTCGCGATGCACGGCTGCGACGTGATGGTTGCGATCGGCGCGCGCTTCGACGACCGCGTGACCGGCAAGCTCGCGGATTTCGCGCCGGGATCGAAGAAGATCCAGATCGATATCGATCCCTCCTCCATCAACAAGAACGTGCGCGTCGATGTGGGGATCGTCGGGGATGTGGCCCATGTGCTCGAGGAGCTCATCAAGCTGTGGAAGGCGAGGCAGCGCAAGCCCGACCAGAAGGCCCTCGACGCCTGGTGGAAGCAGATCGAGGCCTGGCGAAAGCGCGACTGCCTCCGCTACAAGCAGGGCAAGGACGTCATCAAGCCCCAATACGCCATCCAGCGTCTCTACGAGCTGACCAAGGACCGCGCCCCCTACATCACCACCGAAGTGGGCCAGCATCAGATGTGGGCGGCGCAGTTCTTCAAGTTCCAGAAGCCCAATCACTGGATGACCTCGGGCGGGCTCGGCACCATGGGCTATGGCCTGCCCGCGGCGATGGGGGTGCAGGTGGCGCATCCCGACGCCCTCGTCATCGACGTCGCGGGCGAGGCCTCGGTGCTGATGAATATCCAGGAGATGTCGACGATCCAGCAGTACCGGCTGCCGGTCAAGGTCTTCATCCTCAACAACCAGTGGATGGGCATGGTGCGCCAATGGCAGGAGCTGCTCCATGGCGGGCGCTACGCCGAGAGCTACATGGACTCGCTGCCGGACTTCGTGAAGCTCGCGGAGGCCTTCGGCGCCGTCGGCCTGCGCGCCGAGAAGCCGGGCGAGGTGGACGATCTCATCAAGACGATGATCGACACGCCGCACCCGGTCATCGCCGATGTCCGGGTCGACCAGCGGGAGAACTGCTTCCCCATGATCCCGGCCGGCCGCGCCCATAACGAGATGATCCTCGGCCCCGAGGACAAGACCGACAAGCCGGCGACCGAGGAAGGCATGATCCTCGTCTGAGGCGGAGGCTCGCGCCTCGAGGGGCGGCGAGAGGGGAAGGGGAAGGCGCGCCGCCATGCCATCGCGGCGGGAACAAGAGCGAAGGGACGAGGATCAAAGCCGTGTCCGAGGCCGTCGAGCGACATACCATTGCCCTTTTGGTCGATAACGAGCCCGGCGTCCTCGCGCGCGTCATCGGACTCTTCTCCGGCCGCGGCTACAACATCGAGAGCCTGACCGTGGCGCAGGTCGAGACCGCGGACAATCTCTCCCGCATCACCATCGTCACCTCGGGCACGCCCATGGTGATCGAGCAGATCAAGGCCCAGCTCGGCCGTCTCGTGCCCGTGCACAAGGTCAACGACCTCACAGCGGAGGGCGCCCATATCGAGCGCGACCTCGCCCTGATCAAGGTTGTGAACAACGGCGAGAAAAGAGTCGAATCGCTGCGGATTGCTGATATCTTCCGCGCGCGCGTCGTCGACAGCACGACCCGGTCCTTCGTCTTCGAGATGACGGGATCCACCGACAAGATCGACGCCTTCATCGGCCTCATGCGCGAGCTGGGGCAGATCGAGGTGGTGCGGAGCGGCATCGTCGCGATCGGCCGGGGCGCAGGAACGATCTGAGCGGCGCTCGCCACCGGGCGGGGCTGTGCGCCTTCATTTGCGACAACTCTCGGAAGGACTTTGCTATGCGCGTTTATTACGACCGTGATGCCGATGTCGGCCTCATCAAGGGCAAGAAGGTGACGATCGTCGGCTATGGCAGCCAGGGCCATGCCCACGCCATGAATCTCCGGGACAGCGGCGTGAAGGAGGTGGCGGTGGCCCTGCGCGAGGGCTCGCCCAGCGCCGCCAAGGCCAAGGCCGCGGACTTCAAGGTGATGACCCCCGCGGATGCGGCGAAATGGGCGGACGTGGTGATGGTCCTCACCCCCGACGAGCTGCAATCCGCGATCTACCGCAACGAGCTCGCGCCCAACATGAAGAAGGGCGCGGCGCTGGCCTTCGCCCACGGGTTCAATATTCATTTCAGCCTGATCGAGCCGCGGCCGGATCTCGACGTCTTCATGATCGCGCCCAAGGGGCCGGGTCACACGGTGCGCTCGGAATATGTGCGCGGCGGCGGCGTGCCCTGCCTCGTGGCGATCGCCCAGAACGCGAGCGGCAACGCCCTCGAGCTCGCCCTCTCCTATGCCTCGGCGATCGGCGGCGGCCGCGCCGGGGTGATCGAGACGTCGTTCCGCGAGGAGACGGAGACCGACCTCTTCGGCGAGCAGGTGGTGCTGTGCGGCGGCCTCGTCGAGCTCATCAAGGCGGGCTACGAGACCCTCGTCGCCGCCGGCTATGCGCCGGAGATGGCCTATTTCGAGTGCCTCCACGAGGTGAAGCTCATCGTCGACCTCATCTATGAGGGCGGCATCGCCACCATGAACTACTCGATCTCGAACACCGCCGAGTACGGCGAGTACCGGAGCGGGCCGCGCATCATCAACGACGCGGTGAAGACGGAGATGAAGCGCGTGCTCGAGGATATCCAGTCCGGGCGCTTCGCGCGCGACTGGGTGGGCGAGTGCCAGGCCGGCCAGCCGAGCTTCAAGGCCATGCGCCGGCAATTGGGCAACCACCCCATCGAGGAGATCGGCGCCAAGCTGCGCGGCATGATGCCCTGGATCGCCGCCAACAAGCTCGTCGACAAGGCGAAGAACTGAGCCGCGGATGGGGGCCGGAGGGGGCGGGGTAGCCGCCTCCGGCCGCCTGCCGCCCGCCTTTTTGCGCCCTGCGCCGCCGGCCGGCGCCGGCGCTGAGCACCCCGAGAATCCCCCGAAAATCCTTGCGATTCCGGGGAAAAACATCGTAAACATAACCTCGCCTTGATTCTTAATGATTTTTTCAGCATTCAGGGCGTACGAGGTGAGTATTAACCACGTTTTCCCTCAGGGGGCAGTCCCCGGCGGGAGGGCGGGAAGGCAACCGATGGACCGGATGGCATATGCCGCAGGCTGCACCGGCATGTCGTTGGAGACCGAGGTCCGTCACTATTCGGCCGCACTCACCTCCCTTCGGCTCCTCCGTCGTGGCGAGGCGCTTCGACTTAGCCGCCCCTGAACGCGGTCCCGGAATTCGTCCGGGCGTTCAGGGGACAATATCGAAGCGTTGCTCGTCTTACGTTCGCATCGGAGGACCCTAGCCATGGCGATCAGTTCGGACCACGTCACGATCTTCGATACCACCCTGCGGGACGGCGAGCAGTCTCCGGGCTGCTCGATGAATCTCGAGGAGAAGCTGCGCGTCGCGCAGGCCCTCGAGGAGATGAGGGTTGACGTCATCGAGGCCGGCTTCCCGATCGCCTCCAACGGCGATTTCGAGGCGGTGCGCGAGGTGGCGAGCCTCCTCAAGACGTCGACGGTCGCAGGTCTCGCCCGCGCCGCGCGGCGGGACATCGATCGTGCCTGGGAGGCGCTCCGCCACGCCCGGCGGCCGCGGATTCACACGTTCATCTCAACCAGCCCGCTGCACATGAAATTCAAGCTCCAGATGGAGCCGGAGCAGGTGCACGCGGCGGTCCTCGACAGCGTCGGCTATGCGCGCAACCTGTGCGAGGACGTCGAGTGGAGCTGCGAGGACGGCTCGCGGACGGAGCACGACTTTCTCTGTCGCTGCGTCGAGGGCGCCATCAAGGCCGGTGCGCGCACCATCAATATCCCGGATACGGTCGGCTATGCGGTTCCCGAGGAGTTCGCCGAGCTCATCCGCATGCTGGTGAACCGCGTTCCGAACATCGACAAGGCGGTCCTCTCGGTCCATTGCCATAACGACCTGGGCCTTGCCGTCGCCAACTCGCTGGCCGGGGTCGGCGCCGGCGCGCGCCAGGTCGAATGCACCATCAACGGCATCGGCGAGCGCGCCGGCAACGCCGCCCTCGAGGAGATCGTCATGGCGCTCAAGACGCGCGGCGATCGCCTGCCCTACAAGACCGGCGTCAAGACCGAGCAGATTACCAAGCTCTCGCGCATGATCTCCACGATCACCGGCTTCCAGGTCCAGCCCAACAAGGCCATCGTCGGCGCCAACGCCTTCGCGCATGAATCCGGCATCCATCAGGACGGCATGCTCAAGCATGCCGGCACCTATGAGATCATGACGCCGGAATCGGTGGGGCTCACCCGCTCCAAGCTGGTCATGGGCAAGCATTCCGGCCGCCACGCCTTTCGCGAGAAGCTCAAGGAGCTCGGCTTCGATCTCGGCGACAACATGCTCGAGGAGGCCTTCCGCCGCTTCAAGGATCTCGCCGACAAGAAGAAGGAAGTCTATGACGAGGACATCGTCGCCTTGGTCGACGACGAGGTCATCCGCAGCCGCGACCGCATCAAGTTCATCTCGCTCCAGGTCGTCTGCGGCTCGAAGGGGCCGCAAACGGCCGACCTCGAGCTCGAGATCGACGGGGTCGCCCGGAGGACCCACGCCACGGGCGATGGCCCCGTCGATGCGACGTTCAACGGCATCAAGCAGCTCGTTCCCCACAGGGCGAAGCTGCAATTGTTCCAAGTTAACGCCGTGACAGGGGGGACCGACGCGCAAGCGGAGGTTACGGTGCGTCTCGAGGAGGACGGGAAAACCGTCAACGGGCAGGGTGCCGATACCGATACTCTCGTGGCCTCATGCCGGGCCTATGTCCACGCGCTCAACAAGCTGCTGGTGAAGCGGGAAAAAACCGCGCCGGCGGCACTCTCGGCGTAAGCGGCGGAGCCGATGGGCGCGATGGCGGCGGCGGGCATGGACACAGCAATCAGACATTGAGGAAGAGAAACGTATGTTCTCGCGAATTCTAGGCATGCTGTCCGCCGATATGGCGATCGACCTCGGCACGGCGAACACCCTCGTCTACGTCAAGGGGCAGGGGATCGTGCTCAATGAGCCGTCGGTCGTCGCGATCGCCGAGGTGAAGGGCAAGAAGCAGGTCCTCGCCGTCGGCGACGAGGCCAAGATGATGCTGGGCCGCACGCCCGGCAACATCACCGCCATCCGTCCGCTCCGCGACGGCGTCATCGCCGATTTCGAGGTCGCGGAGGAGATGATCAAGCATTTCATCCGCAAGGTGCACAACCGCCGCAGCTTCGCAAGCCCGCAGGTGATCGTCTGCGTGCCGTCCGGCTCGACGGCGGTCGAGCGCCGCGCCATCCAGGAATCGGCGGAGGCCGCCGGCGCGCGCCGCGTCTTTCTCATCGAGGAGCCGATGGCGGCGGCGATCGGCGCCGGGCTGCCGGTGACCGAGCCGACGGGGTCCATGGTCGTCGATATCGGCGGCGGCACCACCGAGGTCGCGGTGCTCTCGCTCGGCGGCATCGTCTATTCCCGCTCGGTGCGCGTGGGCGGCGACAAGATGGACGAGGCGATCATCGCCTATATCCGGCGCAATCATAATCTCCTCGTCGGCGAGGGCAGTGCCGAGCGGATCAAGAAGGAGATCGGCTCCGCCTGCCCGCCGGATGACGGAGACGGCAGCCTAATGCAGATCAAAGGCCGCGATCTCATGAACGGCGTGCCGAAGGAGCTCCTGATCAGCGAGCGGCAGATCGCCGAGAGCCTGGCCGAGCCGGTGAGCGCCATCATCGAGGCCGTCAAGGTCGCGCTGGAGCATACCGCTCCCGAGCTCGCCGCCGACATCGTCGACAAGGGGATCGTGCTGACCGGCGGCGGCGCGCTCCTGGGCAACCTCGACCACGTGCTGCGCCATTCGACGGGGCTGCCCGTCTCGATCGCGGACGATCCGCTTTCCTGCGTGGCGCTCGGAACCGGGCGGTGCCTTGAGGAAATGAAGACTCTGCGAAACGTGCTGATCACGACATACTGAGCTTGGCAGCCGGCCGCCTCGCCGCGAGGGAGTGCCCGGCGCCGTAGGGAGTGAAGGGCAAAGGACGTGAGGCCGCGCGGCGGGTCGATCTTGCGCTATGCGGCGCCGCTCAAGGCGATGGCGCAGCGCTTCGCCTTTCTGCTGCTGGTCGCGAGCGCCGTCGGGCTGGTGGTCCTCGGGAAGGCCGACGCGGTGGTGACCGAGCGCTTCCGCGCTGCGGTGAGCGACGCCTTCGCGCCGATCCTCGCGGCTCTCGCGCGGCCCGTCGCGACGGTGAATCACGGCATCGAGGACGTCCGCGACCTCATCCATCTCCGCGCCGAGAATCTGCGGCTCCGGGAGGAGAACGCCCGCTTGCGCCAGTGGGAGCAGGTGGCGCGGGCGCTCGAGGCGCAGAACAAGGGCCTGCGGGAAGCGCTCCAATTCGTGCCCCATGAGGATCGCCACAGCACGGCGGGGCGGGTGATCGCCGATGCGGGCGGCGCCTTCGTCCGCAGCCTGCTCGTCGATGCCGGTGCCGAGGACGGGGTGACAAAGGGGCAAGCCGTCATCGTCGGCCAGTCCCTCATCGGGCGCGTTTCCGAGGTCGGCAAGATCTCCGCCCGGGTGCTCCTCATCACCGATCTGAACTCGCGCATTCCCGTCATGGTGGAGTCGACCCGCGACCACGCCATCCTGGCCGGCGACAACACCGACAATCCCAAGCTGCTCTACCTTCCCGCCAGCGTTGCGCTCTCGCCCGGCGAGCGCATCGTCACCTCGGGGGATGGCGGCGCCTTCCCGCCCGAGCTTCCCGTCGGCGTCGTGAGCTCGGTCGGCGAGGACGGCGTGCGCGTGCAGCCCTTCGCCAATTGGAATCGGCTCGAATACGTGCGCATCATCGATTACGGCCTCAAGGGCATCCTCGGCCCCGTCGAGCTGCCTCCGCCGCCCACTCGCAGGCGCTCGCGGTCATGACCGGCGGGCTCGTGCAGCAGATCGATCTCCTTGCGCGCAAGCTCTTCCCCTTTGCGCTCTCGACCTTGCTGATCGTCGCCGGCGTGGTGCCCTTGCCGATACCGGGCTACGCCCAGGTGGTTCCGGCCTTCGGCATCATGGCGGTCTATTACTGGGCTATTCATCGGCCGGATCTGCTGCCCGCCATCGCCGTCTTCGCCCTCGGGCTGCTGGACGACGTCCTAACTGGGGCGCCCATTGGCGTGAATGCCCTGGTGTTCCTCCTCGTCTACGGCGTCATGCGCAACCAGCGCCGGCCCTTCCTCGGCAAGCCGTTCCCCGTCATGTGGTTCGGGTTCTTCATCGTCGCCCCGGCGGCGGCCCTCGTGCACTGGCTGCTGGTCTCCGCGCTCTTCGGCCGGCTGGTCTCCGCGCGGATGGCCATCGTCGAGCTCCTCCTCACCGTGGCGCTCTATCCCTGGCTGACCTGGATCTTCGCGACCGGCCAGCGCGCCTTCCTTCGGGCCCGGTGAGATGCAGCTCGACCAGCTTCAGAGCAAGTTGTTCGGCCGCCGCGCCGCCGTCGTCATCGGCGGAAAGCTGGTTCTCCTCTCCGCCCTCCTGGGGCGCATGTATTACCTCCAGGTCCTCCAGTCGGAGAAATACCAGACGCTCGCCGAGGACAACCGCATCAGCCTGCGGCTGCTCGTGCCGCCGCGCGGGCGCATCCTCGACCGCTTCGGCGTGGCCCTCGCCAGCAATCGCCAGAACTATCGCGTCGTCGTGGTGCCCGAGGAGACGAGCGACGTCTCCGCGACCCTCGACATTCTCGGGCAGATCATCCAGATCACCGATGGCGACCGCCGCCGCATCGCGCGCGAGCTCGAGCGGACGCGTGCCTTCGTGCCCATCACCGTGCGCGAGAACCTGACCTGGGAGGAGTTCTCCCATATCGAGGTCAACATGCCCGACCTGCCGGGCGTGCGGACCGAGGTGGGGCGCAGCCGGTATTATCCCTACGGGCCGGCGCTGGCCCACACCATCGGCTACGTCGCCGCCGTGTCGGAGAAGGAGCTCGACGGCGATCCTTTGCTCGAGCAGCCCGACTTCCGCATCGGGAAGAGCGGGATCGAGAAGGTCTACGACCGCGCCCTGCGCGGCTCGGCCGGGACCAGCCAGGTCGAGGTGAATGCGCGCGGCCGCGTGGTGCGCGAGCTGGCCCGCGATCCCGGCGAGCCCGGCAAGGACGTGACGCTCGGCCTGGATTACCGGCTCCAGGATTTCCTCGTCCAACGCCTGGCGAGCGAGCCCAGCGCCGCCGTCGTGCTGATGGATCCGCAGACCGGCCATGTCCTGGCGATGGCCTCCCAGCCGAGCTTCGATCCCGCCGAGTTCAACGAGGGGCTCAGCGCCGCGCGCTGGAAGGAGCTCATCACCGATCCCCTGGCGCCGCTCAGCAACAAGGCCATCAGCGGCCAATACGCGCCGGGCTCGACCTTCAAGGTGAACGTGGCGCTCGCGGCCCTCGAATCCGGGCTGGTGACGCCGGACTTCAAGGTGTTCTGCCCGGGCTTCCTCGATCTTGGCGACGCGCGCTTCCATTGCTGGCGCCATCAGGGCCACGGCACGCTCGATATGCATGGCGGTATCAAGAACTCCTGCGACGTCTATTTCTATGAGGTGGCGCGCCGCATCGGCATCGACCGCATCGCCGAGATGGCCAAGCGCCTGGGCCTCGGCGCCCTCACCGACATCGATCTTACGGGCGAGCGCCCGGGCCTGATCCCGACCCGGGCGTGGAAGCGGGCCGTGGTCGGGCATCCCTGGACCCAGGGCGACACGGTGGTCGCCGGGATCGGGCAGGGCTATGTCCTCGCAACACCGCTCCAGCTCGCGGTCATGCTCTGCCGCATCGTGAATGGCGGCCGGGCCGTGGTGCCGCGCCTCGGCCGCGATCCCGGCGAGGCGGGCGAATTGCTCCACACCGTGGCGCAGACGACGCCGGCCTCCCTTGGCATCGCGGCCTCCTCGATCCAGGTCGTCCTCAGCGGCATGAACGCCGTGGTGAACGAGCAGGGCGGGACGGCCTATCGCGCGCGGATCACGGAGGCCGGCTTCGAGATGGGGGGAAAATCGGGAAGCGCCCAGGTGCGCCGCATCACCGCGAGCGAGCGGGAGAAGAACCATCCGAAGCAGGAGGACATACCCTGGAACGAGCGCGACAATGCGCTCTTCATCGCCTTCGCGCCCGTCCACGCGCCGCGCTATGTCTGCTCGGTCCTCGTCGAGCACGGAGTCGGCGGCTCGGCCGCCGCGGCACCGATCGCGCGCGATATCCTGCTCGAGGCGCAGAAGCTCGATCCTCTCGGCAGCCCGCCGGCCTCCCCGGTGGCCGGGAGCAAGCCCGTCGAGCGGGAGGGCTGATGGCGTCGGTCGGCTCGCTTCACCACGAGGTGCGCCTCTCCTTCCTCGAGAAGCTGCGCCAGATCAACTGGACGATCGTGCTCCTCGCGATGGCCCTCTGCGCCATCGGCCTGGCCATGCTTTATTCCGCCGGCAACGGGAGCTGGGAGCCTTGGGCGTCCCGGCAGATGGTCCGCGTCGTGCTCGGCCTCTTCCTCATGATCGGCGCCGCCTTCGTCGACATCCGCCGCTGGATGCGCCTTGCCTACCCGATCTACTTCGTGGCGCTGGCGCTCCTCGCCGCCGTCGACGTGGTCGGCGCCGATGCGATGGGGGCCCAGCGCTGGCTCGACCTCAAGGTGATCCAGCTCCAGCCCTCGGAGGTGATGAAGATCGCCCTCGTGCTGGCGCTCGCCCGCTATTTCCACGGCGTCGGACCCGACCAGATCGGGCGCCTCTCCAAGCTGGTGGCCCCCCTGGCCCTGGTGATCGCACCCGTGCTGCTGGTGCTCAAGCAGCCGGATCTCGGCACCGCCGTCATGCTTCTCGCGAGCGGCGGGGCGATTTTCTTCCTCGCCGGGGTGCGGCTATGGAAATTCGGCGTGGTGCTCGCCGCCGCGGTGGCGGTGGTGCCCCTCGGCTGGCATTTCCTCCACGGCTATCAGCGGGCGCGCATCCTGACCTTCCTCGATCCCGAGCGGGATCCCCTGGGGGCCGGCTATCACATCCTGCAATCGAAGATCGCCCTTGGATCGGGAGGCATTTTCGGCAAAGGCTTCCTTGAAGGCACGCAGAGCCATCTCAATTTCCTGCCCGAGAAGCAGACCGATTTCATCTTCACGATGCTGGCCGAGGAATTCGGCATCGTCGGCGGGCTGGTGCTGCTCTCGCTCTACGTGCTTCTCCTCACCTACGGAATCGCCATCGCGCTCCGCAGCCGCAACCATTTCGGCCGCCTGCTCGCCATGGGCATCACCGTCACCTTCTTCCTCTATGTCTTCGTCAACATCGCCATGGTGATGGGGCTCATCCCCGTGGTCGGCGTGCCGCTGCCGCTCATCTCCTATGGCGGGACGGCGATGCTCTCGATCCTCTTCGGCTTCGGCCTGGTGATGAGCGTCTATGTCCACCGGGACGTGCGCATCGGGCGGCGCGGCCTCGACGCGGCGATGTAGGTGCTGTTTGGCGCGGCCTCGCGCGAGAATGCGGCCGCGCTGTCGCCGGCGCGCCAAGGCATCCCGCGCCGTCCCAAGCCTATCGACAAGCCCCCATGGCTTTGCTATATCCCCCGCCTCGCTGTGGCGGGCGCATAGCTCAGTTGGTAGAGCAGCTGACTCTTAATCAGCGGGTCCAAGGTTCGAGTCCTTGTGCGCCCACCATCGCCGCCGGCGCCAACACCACCGCCAGAAAGTCCATCGCCGCGCGGCGGCCGAGGCCCTGCTCCACGGGCCGGCGTGGATGGCGGCGCCGCGCCGGCGGCGATGATGACCGCCGCCAGCGCTCCGGGGTCGATGCGTCACGGTCCCCCAGTCTCCATGCTCCCTCCGCGCTGATTACCGCGGATTGCCCGCCGGATAGGCCTCCTGTAGGGCGACGGAGCCGCTCTCCAGCAGGGACTTCAGGTTCGAGAGCACCTTCGGCCAGCCGCCGGACACCGCCGTGATGAGCTTCGAGGATTCACGCTCGATGGTGTGGGTGATGGAAAGCTTGACCGCCGTTCCAGAGGGCTCCAGCTCCATCGTGCAAAGCGAATAGCCTTCCGGCTTGAGCTCGGGCTTGTAGTTCTGCCAGCGAATCACCAGGCGTCGCGGCGGCTCGGCCTCGATGATCTCACCGGCATCGAGGACCTGGCCTTCGCCGGATACCAGCTTCCACGGCGATCCCGGTGTCCATCGGCTTTCGCAGTGGCAGCCGAACCAGTACTGCTTCATGAACTCGGCATCGGTCAGCGCCGACCACAGCTTCTCCGGCGTGGTGCGGATGTAGGTGACGTAGACAAAGGTCGATTTAGCCATTGGTTCTCTCCAGTCGTCGTTTCAAATCCGAAAGCGCCCTGAGGCGACGCTTTTCAAACTTGGCAATCCAGCGCTCGTAGATCTCTTGCAGCGGCACCGGATTCAGGAAGTGCAGCTTTTCGCGCCCGCGCCGCATGGTGGCGACCAAATTGGCGGCCTCCAGCAGGTCCAGATGCTGCGTCACGCCCTGGCGGGTCATGTCCATGTGCTCGCACAACTCGCTGAGCGTGCGCCCGTCATGCTCATGCAGCAGATCCAGCAGCTTGCGCCGGCTGGGATCGGCCAGGGCCTTGAACAGCAGGTCGGTGTCGTGACGTTCGGCCATGCTCGATACGCAAGTAGTCGCTTGCATATATATATGCAAGTAATCGCTTGCATGTCAAGTGCCGATGGCGCGCTGGTCACGTGCGCCGCGCGGCCGCCTCGATGCGCCGCCGAGCAAGACGGGACGGCATCGGCTCGGCTCGCTGAGAACAAGGCTGTCGACGATAACCCGGCGACCGCCCTAAAATAGGAAAAAACAAAGAGGTACCGGCCGATCGCGCCGATCGGACCCGGCGGACGGGAGGACGGCAGGCGATGGAGCTGCGCGGAAAGCGTGTTCTCGTTTGTACCTGCGAAGGCACGATGCCGCTCGACGGCGCCGGTCTCGCCAAGGCCTGCGGCGCGCCTGGACTAGCTCTTCACCACCATCTCTGCCGCGCCCAGCTCGACGATTTCAGGCGGGCGCTCGGCGCGCAGCGGCCGCTCCTCGTCGCCTGCACCCAGGAAGCGCCGTTGTTCGAGGAGGCGCGCAGCGAAGCCGGTCCGCAAACCGATGTCCGGTATGCCAATATCCGCGAGCGCGCCGGCTGGTCGGACGAAGCCGGAGACGCGACGCCGAAGATCGCAGCGCTCCTCGCAGAGGCGACGGTCGGCGCAAAGGCCGTCCCCAGCCTGACGCTTGGCTCGGGAGGCAAGCTTCTCATTTACGGCCGCGACGAGCGGGCGCTGGACGCAGCACGTCAGCTCAAAGGCCGGCTGGACGTAACCGTGCTGCTCACGGCACCCGGCGACGTCATGCCGCCGCGCATCACCGAGTTTCCTCTCTTCAAGGGCACGATCGCGTCGGCCACGGGCCATTTCGGCGCGTTCAAGATCACGGTCGACGGCTACGCGCCGGTCGTGCCGTCCTCGCGCGCGACGCTTGCCTTCCAGGCACCAAGGGACGGGGTTTCCTTGGCTTTCGACCTGATCCTCGACCTTTCCGGCAGGGCGGCGTTTTTCAGTGCGGCGGACCGGGATGGCTGTCTGCGACCCGACCCGAACAATCCCGCGGCGGTGCAGACGGCGCTGCTCGATCTCACGAGCATGGTCGGCACGTTCGAGAAGCCGCTTTATGTCGACTTCCACGGCGAGCTCTGCGCCCATTCGCGCAGCCGGCGGACGGGCTGCACGCGATGCCTCGAGGTCTGCCCAACCTCGGCGATCACGCCCGCGGGCGATCAGGTGACGATCGATCCTTATATCTGCAATGGCTGCGGCGGCTGCTCGAGCGTCTGCCCGACCGACGCGGCGCGCTATGCGGTGCCGCCGCGCGATGCGCTGTTGGAGCGCTTGCGGATTTTGCTCACGACCTACATCGCAGCGGGCGGACAGGCGCCAGCGCTCCTGCTCCACGATGCCAGCTATGGCGAGGAGATGATCGGCGCGATCGCCCGCTTCGGTCGCGGTCTTCCCGCGCGGGTCATCCCGTTCGCGGTCAACGAGGTGACGCAGATCGGCCTCGAATTTCTGCTCGTGGCGCTCGCCTATGGTGTCAGCCAAATCCTGCTGCTCGTCGACGCGAGACGATCGGAGGCGCGCCGCGGCCTTTCCGACCAGCTCGGCCTCGCCGAGGCGATTATGGAGGGATTCGGCTTTGGGCGAGGGCGCGTCGTCACGATCGAGGACGCGGACCCGACTGCGGTCGAGCGCATACTCTGGAGTCTCACGGGGCCTGCGCCCGCCGCGCCGGGGCGTTTTCTCGCGGCCGGCGGTAAGCGGGGCATCATCTCGCTTGCTCTGCGCCATCTTCATGACGCGGCGCCCACGCCCGTCGAGATCTTGCCCCTGCCGCAAGGGGCTCCCTTTGGCGGCGTGCGCGTCGACGCCGAGGGCTGCACATTATGCCTCGCTTGCGTTGGCGCCTGCCCGACGGGGGCGTTGCGCGACAATCCCGACAAGCCTGAGCTCAGTTTCGTCGAGGACGCTTGCGTCCAATGCGGCCTCTGCAAGAACACCTGCCCGGAGAAAGTGATTACGCTCGAGCCGAGGCTCAATCTGGGCGAGGGGGCGCGTCGCGCCGCCATCCTTGCGGAGGACGAGCCCTTCCTTTGCGTTCGTTGCGGCAAGCCCTTCGCGAGCCGGGCGTCGATCGAGAAGGTGACGGGCAAGCTCGCGGGAATCCATTGGATGTTCCAGGATGCGGCCCGCATCGCGCGCATCAAGATGTGCGAGGATTGCCGGGTCATTGATGAGTTCGAGTCCGCGCCATCGCCGATGGCATCGCGGCCGCGGCCACGCCCGCGCACGACCGACGACGATCTGCACGAACGAGAGGCTCAGGCTGAGCGCGCCCGGCTCCGCGCGGAATGGGAGGCGCAGCAGAGCAATGCCCCGCCCAACAGGAGCGGCGGGAGCATCAAGGACTCCGGGAAGGCGTGATGGAAGCTCGAGCGGCCGCGCTGCTCACCTGTCCTGCCGGCGCGACGCCGTTCCGATCGCACTGGCGCTGACGGCGGGCGGCAACGCGAGCGGGAGCTTCCCCGCGAAGCCGCACGGCGCTATCCTGCCAGGGACGTGACGATCCTGCGCAAGGAGGGAACGCCCTTGAAAGCCTTCATCTCCGCCATCTGTGCCGCCGTCGTGATCGGTGTGATCGCCGCCGCCGTGCTCACCAGCATCGATATGAGCTCCGCCGCCGTGTTCGCGACGTCGAGCGTCCGGCTCTAGCGAGCCGCCGGCGGCCGGCGTCGGGCGACCTCCTTGCCGGTCGCGAGGCTCCGCACCTTGGCCGCATCAAGGCCAGGGGTGATTGCCCCGGCGCGCCAGCAAATCGCTCGGTTGCTTGTTGGGGTTTGTCTCAAGCACATCCGAGAAGTCATAGCCATCCGGCATGATCCGATAGGCCGAGACCAGGTGGCCGCTCTCGGGATCGACCAAGATCGTATTGACCTGGAAGGCGCGATTGTCGTTGCCGCCCTTGTTCATCACGGTGACGGCATAGGCCGGCTTGCCGGCGACCTCGATCTCCTTCATGCGGAGCACGCTGACCCCGTAGGTCTTCTCGATCTCGGCCTTGATCTGGTCTTGCGACAGCGCCGCGGAAGCAGAGGCTCCCGGCGGGCCCATGCCGACGCAGGCTGCGAAGCCGATTGCCGCAAAAAGAACCGCTTTTCGCATAGGGCGCCTCGCTCGATGCTTGCCGACGATTCGGCCCATTCACTCCGCGGGCTGCGCGCGCCCGGTGGCGGCGGCAGCCTCCTTGGTCTCTCGCTCGATCTCCTCCACCCACAAATTATGGTGCTCGCGCGCCCAATTCTCGTCGACCTTGCCGGTGCCCATGGCATCGAAAGCGCCTTTCATGCCGATCGTGCCGATGTAGATATGGCCGAGAATGACCGCGATAAGGACGAGCGCCACGATGGCGTGCCAGAGCTGGGAGAGCTGCATCTCCTGAACCGGCAGCAGATTGGTCGGCAAGCCCGCGCCGAGAGCGTTCAGAGCGCCGAACGTCCCGTTCCAGGGCAGGATCTGGAAGGGGAACAACAGGCACAGCCCCGAGAAGCTGAGCGACGCGCCGAGGATCACAACGATCCAGAACAGGAGCTTCTGACCGGCGTTGAACTTCTTGGCGGGCGGATGCACGTTCTTGCTGAAAAGCCCGCCGCCCTTTTTGAGCCAGATCCAATCATATTTGTTTGGGATGTTCTGCCGCACCCAGATGAGGAAGGTGAGGGTCAGGCCGATCAGAAAGCCCCAAGCCGCATAATCGTGCAGCATCTTTCCCCAGTGGGTCAGCTGGGCATAGAAATTCTGCGCCGCGGAGAAATTCGCGCCGATCGTCACCTCGCCCGGCTTGCTGAGAAAGAGCCAGCGACCGAGAAGAATGTTGAGTCCGGTGATCGCCAGCACGACGAAGGTGGCGGCGGTAAGCCAGTGGACGAAACGCTCGAACCCGTTGAACCGCTCGACTAGGCGCCCCGAGGAGCCGCGCTGGGTCTTGATCGGTCCGCGCAGCACATAATAGACCGCGAGCAGAACGATCACGGCGAGGAGCCCCCAGGCGCCCCACGTCACGACAGGCCCCGTGCGCAAGCTGCGCCAGACCTGACCCGTCGCCTGGACGAGCACGGCCTCCCGCTTGTCGGGGATGCGCACGTCGCCCACCACGCCGCGCCGAATCTCGTGCCAGGTTTGCTTGTAGCGGCTGATGTCGACATCGCGAGGGCTTTGCCCCATCGGCGCCGCCGTTACGGCGTTTTCCGGAGGACGCACGGCCTGCGCGGAGGCCTCCGCCGGCGAAAGCGCGAGGCAGGCGGCGAGCGCATATCCCAGGAGAAGCGCCAATCCGGCCGCGCCGAGCCCGTTGCGAATCCGCCTCCCGTTGAGCCTCATGTCGGCCCTCCGTCGTTATAGAACTCCTGCCGCCTGACGCGCTTCTCGAGTGCCGCGGCCGCCGCCGGAGACAACGCCGCGACCGGCGGTCCCTTGTAAACTCCCGGGTGCGGATCCAGGAGGCTCCCGCTCGTCTCCTTGTGGCAGCCGCTCAGAGCGAGAAGGAGCGCCAGCGAATAGCCGAGGGCAGAGGCGGCTCGGATTGCTCGAGCAATTCCGCGCCGTGCGCGCGGCACGGCCAAGCCGGCGAAGGGACGCGAGATCAACTCCCGATTGCTTTTCACCAACGCCTCCCATGCGCAGGTCGGCGAGAACCCGATCGTTTGACGTCACCGGCGGGTTGTTAGGATCCCGCCTTCTGCTGGTAGGCGGTTCCCCAGCCCCATGCGCCCGAGCCGAAGCCACGCCCGACCACGCGCTCCCGGTAGATGTCGGCGACGATATCGCCGTCGCCGGCGAGGAGCGCCTTGGTGGCGCACATCTCTGCGCAGAGCGGCAGCTTTCCCTCGGCGAGCCGGTTCTGGCCGTAGCCGCCCTTGCTGACCGGCACGAAGGCATCGCCTTGATCGGGCCCGCCGCCGCAGAAGGTGCACTTGTCCATCTTGCCGCGGGAGCCGAAATTGCCGACTTGAGGATATTGCGGCGCGCCGAACGGGCAGGCATAGAAGCAATAGCCGCAACCGATGCACAAATCCTTCGAGTGCAGGACGACGCCTTCCTTGGTCTGATAGAAGCAGTCGACCGGGCAGACGGCCATGCAGGGCGCGTCCGAGCAGTGCATGCAGGCGACCGAGATCGAGCGCTCGCCCGGCTGGCCGTCGTTCAAGGTGACGACCCGGCGCCGATTGATCCCCCATGGCACTTCGTGCGCGTTCTTGCAGGCGGTGACGCAGGCGTTGCATTCGATGCAGCGCTCGGCGTCGCAAAGGAACTTCATGCGTGCCATTGCCCGTTGCCTCCCTTACGCCTTCTCGATCCGGCACAAGGTGACCTTGCTTTCCTGCATTTGGGTCACCGAATCATAGCCATACGTCGTGGCCGTATTCGCGGACTCGCCGAGGACATAGGGATCGGCCCCCGGCGGGTATTTGTGGCGCAGATCCTGGCCCTCGAAGAAGCCCCCGAAATGGAAGGGCATGAAGGCAACGCCCTGGCCGACACGCTCGGTGACCCAGGCCTTGACTTTCACCTTGCCGCCTTCCGGCCCATGGAGCCAGACCATCTGGCCGTTCTTGATGCCGGCGTTGTTGGCGTCGCGCGGATTGACCTCGACATACATGTCCTGCACGAGCTCGGCGAGCCAGGGATTGGAGCGCGTCTCGTCGCCGCCGCCTTCGTATTCCACCAGCCGCCCCGAGGTGAGAATGATCGGGAAGTCCTTCGAGAAATCCTTCTCCTGGATCGACTTGTAGAGCGTCGGCATGCGCCACGCCGACTTCACGTCGTTGTAGGTCGGATAATCCTTCACCAGATCCCGCCGCGGCGTGTAGAGCGGCTCGCGGTGAATCGGGACCGGGTCCGGGAAGTTCCAGACGACGCAGCGGGCCTTCGCGTTGCCGAAGGGGGCAATGCCATGCTTGATGCAGACCCGCTGAATGCCGCCCGTGAGGTCGAGCTTCCAGTTGACGGCGTCGGGCTTGTCGCCGCCGAGCTTCAGGATGAAGTCGCGCTCCGCGTCGGTCAGGTCCTTGTCCCAGCCGAGCTTCTTGAGCATCCCGTAGGTGACTTCGGGATAGCCGTCCTTGATCTCCGAGCCGGGCGGGTAGACGCCTTCGGCAAGCAGGTTCTCGCCGTTGCGCTCGACGCCGAAGCGGGCGCGGAACCCCATGCCCCCTTCCGCAACGGGCTTCGAGATATCGTAGAGGATCGGCGTGCCCGGATGCTTGAGCGCGGGCGTGCCCCAGCATGGCCAGGGCATGCCATAGTAATCGCCGTCGCAGGGGCCGCCATTCGCCTTGAGCGTCGTCTTGTCGAAGGTGTGCTGGTTCTCCATGTGGAGCCGCAGGCGCTCCGGCGATTGGCCGGTATAGCCGATCGTCCAGGAGCCGCGGTTGATCTCGCGGGTGATGTCTTCGATCAGCGGCTCATTGTTGTTGACCTTGATGTGCTTGAACATCGGATCGGCGAAGCCGAGCTTTTTGGCAAGCAGATACAGGATCTCGTGATCCGGCTTGGATTCGAACGCCGGGTCGAACACCTTCTCGCGCCACTGAACCGAGCGGTTGGACGCCGTGACCGAGCCGTAGGTCTCGAGCTGGGTCGAGGCGGGGAGGAGATAGGTGTCGCTCTTGCGGTCGTTGAGGACGGCCGAGACCGTCGGATAGGGATCGATCACCACGAGCAGCGCCAGCTTGTCCATCGCCTTCTTCACATCAGGCTGGCGTGTCTGGGAGTTCGGCGCGTGGCCCATGAAGATCATGCCGTGGATATTGTCGGGCTGGTCGATATCCTCCTTCTTCTCGAGGACGCCGTCGAACCAGCGCGAGACCGGGATGCCCTTGCTCTCCATCAGCTTCTTGCTGGCGAAGCGGCCGGCCAGGTACTCGTAATCGACATCCCAGACGCGGGCCCAGTGCTTCCAGGCCCCCGTCGCGAGCCCGTAATAGGCGGGCAAGGTGTCGGGCAGCGGGCCGAGATCGGTTGCGCCCTGCACATTGTCATGGCCGCGGAAGATATTGGCCCCGCCGCCCGATACGCCGACATTGCCGAGCGCCAGTTGAAGGATGCAGTAGGCGCGGATGTTGTTGTTGGCGCTATGGTGCTGCGTGCCGCCCATGCACCAGGTGAGCGAGCCGGGGCGGTTGGTGGCGAGGATGCGCGCGACGCGCGCGAGCTGCGTGCCGGGAACGCCGGTGACGCGCTCGACCTCCTTCGGGTCCCATTTCTTGACCTCCGGCCGAACCTGGTCGAAGCCCCACACCCGCGCCTTGATGTAGTCCTTGTCCTCCCAGCCATTCTCGAGAACGTGCCAGAGAATGCCCCACATCAGCGGCACGTCGGTGCCGGGCCGGAAGCGGACATACTCGTCCGCGTGGGCGGCCGTGCGGGTAAAGCGCGGGTCGCACACGATGATCGGCGCGCCGTGCTCCTTCGCGCGCAGGATATGCATCATCGACACCGGATGCGCTTCGGCGGGGTTGCTGCCGATGAAGATCAACGAGCGCGCCTTCTGCATGTCGTTGAAGCTGTTCGTCATGCAGCCATAGCCCCAGGTGTTGGCCACGCCGGCGACCGTCGTCGAATGGCAGATGCGCGCCTGATTGTCGCAATTGTTGGAGCCCCAGAAGGCCTGGAACTTGCGATAGAGATAGGCGCCCTCGTTCGAATGCTTGGAGCCGCCCAGCCAGTACACGGAATCGGGGCCGGACTTCTGGCGGATCTCGAGCAGCCTGTCCCCGATCTCGTTGATCGCCGTGTTCCAGTCGATGCGCTTCCACTTGCCGTCGACGAGCTTCATGGGATAGCGGAGGCGCCGCTCGCTATGGGCGTGCTCGCGAATGGAGGCCCCCTTGGCGCAATGGGCGCCCAGGTTGAAGGGGCTGTCATAGCCGGGCTCCTGCCGCGTCCAAACGCCGTTCTCGACGGTCGCCATCACCGTGCAGCCGACCGAGCAGTGGGTACAAACGGTCTTCACCGACTTGACGTTGTGAGCGGCCGCGGGAGCGGCGGCTTCCGCGCGTCGCACCAGGCTTAGCGGCAGGGCCGCCGCTGCGGCGAGCCCGCCCGCGGCCAGACCCGAGCGCTTCAGGAACGCGCGACGGTCGATGGCGTCGCCGACTACGCTGCTCAGCATGACCGACAAGCGGGAGCTCTTCGCGACCCCGTCCAGCTTCTTGGTAAGCATCGGCCTCTCCTGCGGGTTCGAGTCCTAGAAACGGGCCAGCGCGTAATACTTCTTGACGTGCTCCGACTCGTGATAGCCGGCCTCGGCCCGCCCCGGCGGCGTCTCCGCCGCCTCGGCGGCGGCCGGCGATGTCAAGCCATGGGCCGCAGCAACGCCGGCGCCGGCGCCGGCGAGCTTCAAGAAGTCCCGCCGGCTCGCTACTTTCGCTTTCGCTTCCGTGTTCCGCATCGCGCACCTCTTAGCCTCGATCTTTCGTGCGCTAGGCAATGGCTCGCGACTCTCTCGTCGCCTGCTAGGCTGCCATCGCGAAAGCCTGGCGCTCGATTTCGAAGAAATGCCGTCCAATCCGGCCGACTGGCCGGTAGAACCGCGCCGCCGCCGCGGCCTCCAGATCCCCGAAGAAACGAGAGGCCCAGCCGCCGAGATGAGCATCGAAAAACGCTTGCTGAGCGGCGAGCGGAACCGGCTCATCGCCGAAGTCCCCGGAAATGAGACCCGCCATCATCTCGCAAAGCGCGGCGATATGGTCCTCGGGATCGCTGTTGCCGTCCGCGCGCGCGATGCCAAGCCGCGCCATGTCGATCCGCAGCCGGGCGAGGGGCCGCTCATAGAGAAACCCCGTCAGGTAATAGGAGCCAAAGGGATTGAGCTCGCCGCCGCCGACCCCGATGAACAGTGCATGGTACTCGTCATCCAGCATCGCCACGGTGGTGGCACGGGCCTCCGCCGCCAACGCGTTGAGAGCGAGACCGAGCGGTCCCGCATCACCGTCGAGGGCGCTGAGGCTCTTGAGGAGGCCGGCATCGGGGGGTGCGGCCAGGAGGCGCGCGAGCAAGCGGTATGTGCGCGCGCGCAACGCATCGACGCCGTCGCTCGGGTCCGTTGCGCGTCCCGTGATACCCAAATGCGCCCTCCCTGCCGCCTATTTTTCTCTTGACTTTTGTTATGTTGTATGAAGCGGCACCTCCTGACTGTAGGAGCACAAGCCGAAATAAGCAAGGCGATGGCGGATGCCTCAGGCATTGCCGGCCACTTCTTCAGCCCGAGGGGAATATGAAGACGCGTGGGGAAGCACGATCATTTGACGAAATAACCGGGTATCGCTCACGGCGATTTAACGGCTTCGCGGCGTTTTTCTTGCGCGGTCGAGCCCGGTCCCGGCCATGCCTCGGCGTCCTCGCGGCCGCGACCATCGGCGCCGTCGGCGGTGTCTCCGCAGGCGGCGGCGCTCTCACCCGATGCGGTCTCCGGTGCACCCGTCGATGTCACCGAGTCTGCGGCGAGAGCATCGGGTGTGGGCATGACACCCGGTGCGTCGGCGGCCGGCGCGGCCGCATCTTCCCGTTGCGACAAGGCGGGCTGCTGCTCCGGCTCGATCATGCCGCGGCCGGTTTGGAATAAGGTCCGAACCGTCTCTTCGACCTTGCCGAAAAGCGAGTAATCCTCATCGTAGTCGTTCAACCCGTCGAGATTCGCAAGGACAGGATCGCTCCGCCAGAGCCGGCGCAGCGCTTCGCGGCGCAGCTCTTCCGGAACCTCGGTCCCGAGGAACAGCGTGAAGTCCGATTCGTAAGTGAGGCTCTCGATCGGCGGCAAATCCTTCACGGATGATCGGTGCGGATCTTGCCGCCGCGCGCCGTGCTCGCTCCTGCCCTCGGCCAAGCTCCCTGCTTCGGCGCGGTGAGGCGCCGCTTTACGCTCGGCCGGCTCGGACCCGACCGTTATCCCGGCTGCGCCTTGCGGTATTGCGAGCCCTCTTTCGGTCTGATCCCGAGGATCTTGAGGAGAAAATCCGGGGGCGACATCCTTGCGCGCATCCGCCTTGAGGCGGGACCAGCGACCGAGAAAGCCTCCGAGCCCGCGCATCTTACGCGCTCCCTCTGGCCTTGCTCCGCTCGCCACGCATGGAGGCCTGCGGAGGGCGGGCAGAGCCCTCATCCTTCCAGCGCTTGCGTGGATATTTCTCGAATGCCTCGGCCCGGTGATATCGCGCGACATATCCCTCGACCCAGGCTCGAACCGCCGCGGGCATCGGCACGCCCTCTATGATGTCGCCGCCGGCATCGAGATAGTCTCGGACCTCGTCGGCGGAGACGGTGACGTGAAAGGGCTCGACTTCGAACGCTTCGGCGTCCTCGCGCGGACGGAGAATGACATAGACGACGGGTGTCGCGCTCGTCAGGTTGATCTGGTAGGCGTCGGTTTCCTTGGGAAAAAGCTCCAGCTCAAGCGCGCCGGCATAGAGCTGCTTCCAACCGGGACCCTCGGCGAGCAGCTGCCAATCCGAAGCTCGGGCGCCGCTCTCCGGCACGCCGGCCAATACCGCAACCGGCTGCCAGGTGTGATCCTGCCAGGGATGATTACTCTCGCGTCGCTCGACGATGACGCCGAGCCTCATGCGTTCGACGTTGTGCACGCGACCCCCGCTTCGGCCGTATCGGTGGGGCAAGGGGCTGCCTCGTGTCGCTGGGCTCGATGATAGTGAGGGCCGGCACAAAATGAAACACCGGCGCACGACGACGTATTGGGAATAGGGGCCCGCGGTCGGCTAGTGTTGTGATTTTGACATTCGATTCGCATTCAAAGGTCGTCATTCCGGCTCTGCGCGGAGCCGGAATCCAAGGCCGCATGCCTGGATGCCCGCTCCCCGCCTGCGCGCTACGGCATGCACACATCTCAGTCTGCACTCTCCCCCTCGTCATTCCCGCGAAAGCGGGAATCCAGTATTTCCGCGGAAAACCTGGATTCCGGCTCTCCGCTGCGCTCCGGCCGGAATGACGGCTATTCCTTTGGAGG
>DATGLG010000044.1:0-4037 GCA_035294245.1 Alphaproteobacteria bacterium
CGGCATCATTGGCTCAATCCGCGACCACTCTGTATCCGAAAGCCAATAAAGTGCCGGTGCCATCCAAACCTCCAACCCAGTTTGAAAGTTTGAATCACATCGACGCCGGTTTGGGAATCCTCTAATTGAGTACGGACCCTAGAGTGGGTTGCGCTCAGATTGGAGCGCTGTCCTCGTCGCCCCCGCGCAAGCGGGGGCCCAGGAGCCGCTGGATTCCCGCTTGCGCGGGAATGACGATGCGATGATGGCGATCCAACCCGAGCGCGCCATGCTCTCGGGCCGCAGCGAATAGCAGTTGGGAAAGGAGCAGCATCGATGACGAGCACGCTGGCAGCGCCCTTTGGGCTTCAAGCCTGGATCGACACGCATCTGCCGACCGCCCTCGGCGCCATCGGCAACAAGGAGGTGTTCAAGGGCTCGGACTTCATCTTCCAGATCATCAAGGGCCCGAACGCGCGCAACGACTTCCACATCGATCCGTGGGACGAGATCTTCTACCAGCTCCACGGCCATATCTTCGTCCATGTGATCGAGGACGGCCGCGAGAGGCGGGTGCGCATCGGCGAGGGCGAGGTCTTCCTGCTGCCGAAGAACGTCTATCACTCGCCGCGGCGGCCGCCGGGGAGCGTCGGCCTCGTCATCGAGCGGCCGCGCCGGCCCGAGGAGCTCGACGGCGTCGCCTGGTTCTGTCCCGCCTGCAGCAACAAGCTGCACCAGGTCGATTTCTGGTGCGACGACATCGAGAAGGGCCTGCGCGAGGTGATCGGCGCCTTCAACGCCGACGCGGCGCTGCGCACCTGCAAGAAATGCGGGACGGTGCTCCCCGACCCCACCACGATCCGCCATTGGGACCCCGCGCGGGCGGCGGAATGGGCATGAGCGCGCCGGCGCCGCCCGTGCGGGCGCGCTTCGGCCTCGAATATGCGCACCACGACGAGGCCTGCCTCGGCGATCTCTACGCGCCGGGCGAGGCGACCACGGCCCCCGTCGTCGTCGCCGTGCATGGCGGCGGCTGGAAGTCCGGCTCGGCGCAGTTCTATCGCCATTGGGGGCCGTATCTCGCGGCGCACGGCATCGCCCTCTTCGCGATCGACTACCGGCTCGCCGACGGCAGAGGCAATCGCCACCCCGCCGCGGCCCAGGACGTCCGCGCCGCCCTCGCCTTTGTGCGCGCCAACGCCGCCGCCCTCGGCATCGATCCGACGCGCATCGGCCTGATCGGCGATTCCGCCGGCGCCCATCTCGCCGCCCTCGTCGCCCTCGCCGGAGAGACGATACCCCTCGCGGAGGGCGGCGACGCAGCAATTCCGGTCAAGGCCGTCGTCGGCGTCTACGGCGTCTACGACCTCCTGGCGCAATGGCAGCACGACCTCGCCGCGAGACCGCGGGACCAGATCACGGAACTCCTCATGGGGACCTCGCCGATCGAGGACCGCCTCGCCTTCTTCGCGGCCTCTCCCCTCGCCTATGCGACGCGGCGCGAGAGCCCGCCGGCCTTCCTGATCGCCTGGGGCACCGCCGACGATATCGTCGATTGGCAGACCCAGTCGCGGGTCTTCGTCGCGGCGCTCAAGCAGGCGGGCTTCTTCGTGCGCACGGCTCCCCTCGCCGAAGCGCCCCACTTCTGGATGTCCGATCCCCTCGACGAGCCCCACGGCTACCCGGCGCGCTTCGCCCCCGTGCTGCTGCGCTTCCTGCGCGAGCGCCTGTAGCGGCGCCGGCACTCACGCGGCGAGAACGGCCAGCGCGCCGACCACGAGGGCCTCCGCCGTCTTGCGGCTCATTCCGGCGCCGCGGCCCCAGCGCTGGCGCCGCGCGAAATCGCTGATCGAGAGGCCGGCGCCGATCACGAACCACGCCGCGGCGGCGAGCGGCGCGCCCAGGGGACTCTCGCCGCTGCCGCCGAGCCGCCCCAGCGCGCGCCACAGCCGCGCCTTCGCCGCCTCGGCCGCGGCGAGGGCGGCATCGGCCTCGCGGGTCTTCTGGCCCGGGATGCGGGTGAGATCGGCGGCGCGCAAGGGATCGAGATGGGCGCGGTCGAAATCGTCGCGGAAGCGGCGCGCGGCGGCGAGCACGGCCTCGCGGCGCCGCTCGTTCCACGCCGCCGATTTTCCGGCGTCGTCGAGCTTCCCCGCCCGCACCAGGAGCGCCACGGTGTCGATCTTGCGCGTGACGCGGCGGATCTCGGCGCGGCCGCTCTGCGGATCCGTCTCGGCGATGAGGGCCGTCTCGAAGCGCGCATGCCGGCGGTGCGCGGCGCTCGGCCCGTCCTCGTCATAAAGCGAGACCTCGACCCCGCTCGCGGGATCGCGCACGAGGTCGAGCGACCGCTCGCGCAAGGCCATCCGCCGCACGGCCCGCGACGGCGCCGGGCGGGCAGGCCGTGCCGAGACGTTGCCGCGGGCGGGATCGCTCCCGGTGGTGCCGTTGCGGGTCGGGGTGGTGCGGGCGCCGTCCATGGAGTTCCTCGCCATTGCTCGATAACAGTTGATGCTTGATATATTGGCGAGGAATATAAAGCTATACTTGCTAATCCAGAGTCAAGCAAAAACTGCGTGCGTCCCTCAAGCGAAGCTTGTAAAAAGGGCCATGGCGAAGAGTCCCGCCCCCCCGGCCCTGGCCCAGGCCCGCGGCGCCCGCATCCGCGCCGTCCGCGAGCTGCGCCGCCTCACCCAGGCCCAGATCGCCGCCAAGCTCGGCGTCTCGGCGCAATCGGTGTCCCAATGGGAGACCGGCGAGACGACGCCGGCGCTCGAGAACCTCAACGACCTCTCGAGCCTGCTCGGCGCCCGGCTGCAATGGCTGGTCGACGGCAGCGGGCCGCGCGACCGGGGGGATGCCAACGTCGCCCCCTCCGGCGAAGGGGGGATCTCGGTGCCCCTCATCGACGCCGTCACCGCCGGGCGCTGGGGCGCCATCGCCAATCCCTACGAGCCGGGGGCGGGGGCCGAATTCGTGCAGACCAGCCAGGCGGTCGGCGGCGGGGCCTTCGCCCTTCGCATCCGCGGCACGAGCATGGAGCCGCGCTTCCGCGAGGGCGATATCATCGTCGTCGATCCCGCCATCACCCCCCAGCCGGGGGACTTCGTCGTCGCCAAGCTCGACCACGAGGAGGAGGCGACCTTCAAAAAATACCGCCCCCGCGGCTTCGATCAGAAAGGACAACCCATCATTGAGCTCGTTCCCCTCAACGAGGATTGGCCTATTCTTCGCGTCGACGCCGATAGCCCCGGCCACATTGTCGGCGTGATGGTCGAACACCGCAGCTTCCGGCACCGTTGATGACGACCTTAAGCTACAATCCTCGTTGTTGTCAAGTAAAACTTTTTATAGTAAGTTTTACTTGATATCCAAGACGCCGGCCGCTAAGATCGGAGACGCCGCGATGCTGGAGGAACCCTCTACGCCTCCCCGGAGACGTCCCGCTGGCATCGCGGCGCTGCGCCAGACTTGCACGAATGCGATGTCGCCCTACATCTCACAGCGCCCGCTGGGAGCCATCCGTACGGCTCTGTCCCTCGACACCCGATGGCGGCGCCGCTTCGCCGCCGAGCGGAGCGCCACAACTCCGGCTGCGGAAGAGAGCGGCGCCCGAGAGCGTTTCGCGAGCCCTGCAGATCTGTCGCTCTGGACGCTCACATTTCGAGAAGGCGGTTTCTTGCGCAGTCTGCGTCGAGAGCTCCTTCGCCACGACAAGCACGCCTGGGAGGCGATCGCCATTGGCGCTGCTCAATGCCGCCGGCATGCCGAGGCCGCCCGCGCGGAGGCCGCGGCCTGGGAGCAGGAATCGCCCAGGCTCGCGCTGCTGCGCCGTCAGGATGCGGCGGCGATGAAGCGACTTGCGGCGCGGATCGAGGAGAACGAATAGAAATTTTATCGGCGCCGTCATCCGGCGGGGCGCGGCGTTGGTGGAAAGAAAGACGGCGCCGGGTGGGCCGGCGCCGTCCGTGATGGCCGCCTTCGGGCGGATCGGGCTATTGCAGCTCGATATGCACGTTGCGGTTCTCCTGCTCCCGCACATTGTCCGGCGTCGGCAC
>DATGLG010000045.1:0-9951 GCA_035294245.1 Alphaproteobacteria bacterium
GTTTGAGAATTGGGATTCCCTCGGAGGCGCATTCGTGATTCACACTATCCATGTGGACACGACAGACGCGAGGCCGTATGGCCGCGATCGAGCGGAAGACCAAGCGCTATCCGACCGATCTCACCGACGAGGAATGGGACCGGATCGCGCCGCTGTTGCCCGTTCCGGCAAAGCGCGGCCGCAAGGCGAGCGTTGAGATGCGCGAGATTTTGAACGCTATCCGATACATGACGCGCAGCGGCGGCGGCTGGCGCATGCTGCCGAAGGACTTTCCGCCCTGGCAGACGGTGTACTGGTGGTTCCGGCGTTTCGTTCGGCTGATGCTGTTCCGCACCATCCACGATGTCGCACTGATGATGGACCGCGAACGCGCTGGGCGCGAAGCCAGCCCAAGCGCGGGCATCATCGACAGCCAGACGGTGAAAGCGCCTGCTCCTGGTGCGCGACGCGGCTATGACGCCGCCAAGAAGATGGTGGGGCGCAAGCGTCATATCGCAGTCGACACCGACGGCAGGCTCTTGATGGTCAATCTCACTCCGGCTGATCTGTCCGACAGTGCCGGCGCGCAACTGATCCTCGATGCCATTCGCAAGCGCTGGCCGTGGGTTAAGCATCTGTTCGCCGATGGCGCCTACGACCGTACCCAACTCATGGACAAAGCCGCCTTCCTCGACTTCGTCATCGAGGTCGTCCGCCGCATCGACCGTGAGGCCGGCTTCAAAATCCTGCCCCGCCGTTGGGTGGTCGAGCGCACGTTCGGATGGCTCACTCGCTGGCGCCGCCTCGTGCGCGACTACGAGCAGCGTATCGACGTTTCCGAGGCCATGATCCATGTCGCTATGGGAAGCCTCCTGCTGCGTAGGATCAGCCATTAAACCAATTCTTAAACGGACTCTTAGCGCCGGTGAATGGTATTCTGTCGTCCGTTCCTTTGTTGACCGGATCAATGCCGAGATTGCGCAAATCCCCGATGCTGCGCTAAACCTGCCTGCGTTTCGCTCCGGGGAGGACGAGGGCGAATACAATTGTCGCGCCGCTCAAGCCCCCGACGTGCATCTGTTCGATCGGTCGTTGATCACCTTCGAGGGCGAGCGTGGCCGAGTTGAGTTCTGCGACCTGCTGACCGAGGCGCGCCAGATCGTTCACGTCAAAAAGCGAGCCGGCTCGGCGGTGCTCAGTCATCTCTTCATGCAAGGATTTGTCTCGGGTGAGGCATTTCTCGACCACCAGGATTTGCGCCGCCAGATTCGCGAGCGCATTCCTGCGATTCAACATCTGATCCGCGAGACCCCGCCGAACGGCGAGGACTACGAAATCGTCTATGCGCTGCTGCATGACGGCACCGCCACGCTGCCGTTCTTCAGCAAGGTGGCGCTTGCCGGAATCCACAAGCAGCTGCGCCGGATGCGTTACCGCGTCGGCATCCGCTGGATCGCTCAGGAGGCTGCCGATGCCGCCTAACTGGGACGAGCTGAGCCAGTCCGAGGAGCCGGCGGCGCTTCTGCTACAAAGGCTCGGCTGGATCTTCGTGCCGCCGGAGCAGCTTGAGGCCGAGCGCGCGAGCCCGCGCGACGTGCTGCTCCTTCCGCGCCTCGAAGCCGCGATCCGGCGGCTCAATCCATGGATTTCGTCCGAGAATGTCGGCCGCGTCCTGCGCGAGCTTGGCGCGGTGCAGGCGGCGAGCCTGATGGAGGTGAACGAGAAGCTGCACATCCTTTTGACCTATGGCGCGACCGTGCGCCAGGACATCGGCGATGGGCTGGGGGTGAAGGACCGGCCGGTGCGGCTGATCGATTTCGACGATCCCGCCGATCTAATCAACGGAAACGGGGGCAACGAGTTCATCTTTACCCGTCAGTTCCCGGTGCAGAACGTCAAGGGGCTCACCATCATCCCCGACATCGTGCTGTTCGTGAACGGCGTGCCGCTTGCCGTCATCGAATGCAAGAGCCCGAAGATCGCCGAGCCGATCGCCGAGGCCATCGGCCAGATGCTGCGCTATCAGGAGGTGGAGGACCGCTTCGAGCATCTCGGCGCACCCAAGCTGTTCGAGGCCATGCAGGTTCTAGCGGCGATCTCGAGCGTCGGCGCCGCTTATGCGAGCGTCGCACGCCGCGCAATCTTTGGGGTGGCTGGAAGGTGCCGCATCCCCTGACGCTCGATGAATTCCAGAAGCGCGAGGGCGATCCCACGGCGCAGAACGTCCTGCTCTACGGGCTGTTCCGGCGCGACAACTTCCTCGACATCGTGCGCAATTTCATCGTCTTCGAGGTCGATGGCGGGCGGCTCGTCAAGAAGCTCGCGCGCTACCAGCAATTCATCGCCGTCAACCGCGCGATCGCCCGCATTCGCGACAACGAGGGCGCGGCGCGCGGCGGCGTGGTGTGGCACACGCAGGGCTCCGGCAAGTCGCTGACCATGGTCTATATGGCCCTGAAGCTGCGACGCATACCGGAGCTTCAGAACCCCACTATCGTCATCGTAACGGACCGCACGGATCTCGACCGGCAGATCAGCGGCACCTTCAAGGCCTGCGGCTTTCCCAATCCCGAGCAGGCGACGCGCATCAGCCACCTGAAAGAGCTTCTCGCCGCCCATGCCGGCAAGACGATCCTCACCACCGTGCAGAAATTCGGCGGCATCACCGAGAGACTGGCCGACGCCGACGACATCTTCGTCATGGTCGACGAGGCGCATCGCACACAATACAAGAGCCTCGCCGCGCGCATGCGTCAGGCGCTACCGAATGCCTGCTTCCTGAGCTTCACGGGCACGCCGATCGACAAGAAGGACCGCAGCACCTTCGCGACCTTCGGTCCCTACATTCACACCTACACCATCGACGAGGCCGTGAAGGACGGCGCGACGGTGCCGATCTTCTACGAGACGCGGCTCGCCGATCTGCATATCGCCGGCGAGACCATCGACCAGGTGTTCGAGCGCGTGTTTCGCGACCGCACGCCCGAGGAACGCGAAGAAATCAAGCGCCGCCATGCCACCGAGGAGGCGCTGGCCGGCGCGCCCAGCCGCATCCGGCAAATCTGCCTGGATCTGATCGATCACTTCGAGAAATACATCTACCCCAACGGCTACAAGGCGCAGATCGTCGCCGCCAATCGCGAGATCGCCGTGCTCTACAAGGAGACGCTTGACCGGCTCCTGGGCTACGAGGGCGCGCCGAAAACGGCGCTCGTCATGTCGATCGGGCATAACGATCCCAAGCGCTATCGCGATGCCGCCGTGCCGAAAGACCGGCAAAAGGCGGTGATCGAAGACCAGTTCAAGGCGAAGGGCGATCCGCTCGCCATTCTCATCGTCTGCGACATGCTGATCACCGGCTTCGACGCGCCGGTCGAGCAAGTGATGTATCTCGACAGCCCGTTGCGCGAGCACACGCTGCTCCAGGCCATCGCGCGCGTGAACCGCGTGGCCGACGAGAAGAAGACCTATGGGCTGATCGTCGATTATTGGGGCGTGTCGCGGAACCTCCAGGACGCGCTGGCGATCTTCAACCCGGCCGACGTGGCGAATGCGCTGAGACCCAAGAGCGACGAGCTGCCGCGGCTCGAATCGCGGCACCAGACCGTGATGCGCTTCTTCCATGGCGTGCGCAAATCCGACATGGAGGCCTGCCTCAAGGTGATCGAGCCCGAGGATGTGCGGGCCGAATTCGAGCAGGCTTTCAGGCGCTTCGCCGCGAGCCTGGACATGGTGCTGCCCGACCCTGCGGCGCTTCGCTTCACGGCCGATCTGCGCTGGCTCGCCGACCTGCGTGCGACCGCGCGCAACCGGTTCCGCGACGACACTTTCGATCTCGGCGGTTGCGGCGAGAAGGTGCGTCAGATGATCGAGGAGCACGTCCAATCGTCCGGTGTGCGCGGGCTGATGGAGCCGGTCTCCGTGTTCTCCCACGACTTCGACGAGGCTGTCGGACGACTGACCAGCACCGAGGCCAAGGCGAGCGAAATGGAGCATGCGTTGCGGCACGAGATCAGCGTGCGGCTGGAGGAAAACCCGGTCTTCTATCGGTCGCTCCGCGAGCGGCTCGAGGCGCTGATCGAGGCGCGGCGCCGCGCCCAGATCGACGCCGCCGAGCAGCTCAGGCTCTTCGGCATGCTGCGCGAGGAGATGCTTGGCGCAGCGCGGAAGGCCGAGAGCCTCGGCATGACCGAGGAGCAATTCGCCTTCGCTAGCCTGTTCGACGGCGCGATCTCCGTGGACCATGCCAAGGACCTGGCTGGAGCTGTCATCGACGCGCTCAAGCCGCTCGCCGTCATCGATTGGCAGAGCAAGGAGGATGTCCAGCGCGAAATGCGGCGCCAGGTGAAGCGGCTGTTGCGCGTCGCCGGTATTCGCGACGGCCTTGAGGAAACCACCAACGCCGTCATCGATCTGGCGCGAGTGAGGCTGCGGGCATGAACGACGGCAGGTGCAAACTGATGCTTGGAAAAACCGCGATTCCCTATCGCGTCAAGCGTAGCCCGCGGCGCAAGCGCACGATCGCGCTCATCATCGAACCGGGCTCGGACCTGACGATTCTGGCGCCCGCGACGGCTGAGCTCTCGCGCATCGAGGCTGTGGCGCGGCGACGGACCGGATGGATCCTGCGCAAGCTTGCGGATATCCGCGAACGTGCCCACTCACAGCATTCGCATGAGTTCGTCGATGGCGAAAGCTTGACCTATCTTGGCCGCCAGTATCGCCTGCGCGTCTCCCACGCGGGGACCGGGAAGCCAAGTTGCAAGCTGCGCGGTGGCTGGCTGGAAGTGGTCGTCCCCGCGTCCGTCCCTATGCGCGATCGCCAACGCACAGTCGCTCAGGCGGTTCAGAGTTGGTATCGGGCGCGAGCCCGTTCCCGGCTCATGACGCGCACCAAGATTTGGTCCGAACGCCTCGGAATCGCCTTCGGCCAGCTCCTCATCACGAGTCCCGCCAAGCGCTGGGGAAGCTGCGATGCGGCGAACAACATCCGCATCAACTGGCGCATCATGATGGCGCCGCTTTCGCTGATCGACTACGTCGTCGCGCACGAGCTCTGCCACGTCAAGCACCGGAATCATTCGGATGAGTTCTGGCGACTCCTGGCGTCGGTCATGCCGGATTGCGAGCGCAGGCGGGCCGCACTGAGAAAGCTCGGCGCGCGTTACTCTCTGTGACGGGCCGATCGACGCCCCTGCGAATTCAACCATCAGGAGGAACGGATTTCACAGGCGATCGAAGCCATGCCCGTCTTGGGGGGCCAAGGGTGAATGATAATCGCAAAATCCCGGGCTGCGGCTTTTTGCTATGAATAATTCGCTCACGAATGGATCGCGGCACGCTTTTGAGACCAAGGGTCGGAAGCGGCCTTGCACTTGTCGCCTCCTCTGCTAATTTCAGCTCGACGCATTCGAGCCGTCACGGCCCATAGCCGGGCGGCAGAGCCTGCGCAGGCGCACCGTGCAGGGCTATCCCTTCGAAGCATCGTGCGACGTCGTCTCGAGCGAGATCGAGATTAGAGTCGTTCACCTTCGTGAGGGAGGCAGGTATGCACACCATTATTCGCCGCTCCAAGAGCATTCGTCCCGCCCACAGCACCAAGGCGCCCGGGCCTGACGCTGAGCACGCCAACGACAACCGGCCGGGCCGCGAGGATAAGGTGGGCCGGACGCGCTGGACAGAGCATGTGGTCGCGTGGCGACCCATCGAGGCACTGCGGGTCAACCCCCGCAATGCGCGCACCCATGGCGAGAAGCAGATCACGCAGATCGCCGCCAGCATCCGCCGCTTCGGCTTCACCCTCCCCCTCCTCGTCGACGAGGCGGGGCTGGTGATCGCCGGACATGCCCGCCTGGAGGCCGCCCGCCGGCTCGGCTGGCACGAGGTCCCGACCCTCGCCTTGGCCGGCTTCTCGGAGGCGGAGAAGCGCGCCTACACCCTCGCCGACAACCGCCTGGCCGAGACTGCCGGCTGGGATGAGCGGATCCTGGGGGAGGAACTGAGATTTCTCAGCGAGATCGATCTCGACGTCGAGGTCTCGATCACCGGCTTCGAGACCGTCGAGATCGATCGCCTGATCGACGGCCTCGACGGCGACCTCGACCCTGCGGCTGACGCCCCGCCCCCGGTCGAGCGGGACACACCCCCGGTCAGCCGTTTGGGCGACCTCTGGATCCTCGGCCGGCACCGCCTCCTCTGCGCCGATGCCCTCGAGCCGGCCTCCTACCAGAAGCTCCTCGGCGACCAGACCGCCCAGATGGTCTTCACGGATCCACCCTACAACGTGCCGATCGCCGGCCACGTCTCGGGCCTGGGCTACACCCGGCATCGCGAGTTCGTCATGGCCGCAGGGGAGTTATCGGCAGAGGCGTTCACCACCTTCCTGACCCGCGCCCTCACCAACACCCGCACCGCCGCGACCGATGGTGCCATCCTTTATGCCTGCATGGACTGGCGCCATATGGGCGAGCTCCTCGCCGCCGGCCGTGCCGCTCGCCTCGAGCACAAGAATCTCTGCGTCTGGGTCAAGGACAATGGCGGCATGGGCAGCTTCTATCACTCCCAGCACGAGCTCGTCTTCGTGCTCAAGGCCGGCGCGGCGCCGCACATCAACAATTTCGGCCTCGGCGAGCGCGGCCGCTATCGGACCAATGTGTGGTCCTATCCCGGAGTCAACACGCTGCGGCCGGGGCGCATGGACGAGCTGGCCCTGCACCCGACCGTGAAGCCGGTGGCGCTCGTCGCCGATGCCATCCGCGACTGCTCCCATCGGGGCGGGGTGGTGCTGGACCCCTTCGGGGGCAGCGGCACCACGCTCATCGCCGCCGAGAGGACGGGCCGGGTCGGGTGCCTCCTGGAGCTCGACCCCGGTTATGTCGACGTGATCATCCGCCGCTGGGAAGCCTACACGGGCGAGACCGCCCGGCATGGGGAGACGGGAGAGAGCTTCGCCGCGCGGACGCGCCGCCGGCAGGACCAAGGGCAAGCGCAGGCAGAAGAGAGAGACGTGGAGACCGTGAGCCAGGAGGGCCGCGATGAGCAAGTCATATGACGTGGGCTACGCCAAGCCGCCGGTGGGGAGCCAGTTCAAGCCGGGTCAATCGGGCAATCCCAAGGGGCGCCCCAGGGGATCGAAGAACATCGGGACGAGGAGCCGTCAGACCTTCTTGAGGCTCGTCCCTCTCAAGGAGAACGGCCGATACCGGCGCGTCATCATGATCGGGGCGGTCATCATCTCCTTAGGCGCCCGGGCAATCCACGGTGACCCCAAGGCCGCAAAATCGGTGGTCGAGATCGCGAGCAAGTGCCAGCTGCTGACGCCGGAGCGCGAGCATGCGAGCGGCGAGGGTGGTGCTCCCGATGAGGTCTGCCATCCAAAGCTTGAATGGACGAAAGAGCAGGGGACCTCGCCGAATATCTCGAGGGGATCGACTATGACGAATGTGAAGACGAGTGCGAAAGCGGGATCGTTGGTAAGCCGACTGTGACGATCGAGCCGGCTTTGGCAGTTCCGAAGTGAGGACGCTTAAGTCTTTGATGATCTCCCGCGAGCCGGCTCCGTCGTATTCGCAAGAGCGGGGGCGACCGAGTCGGCACGCGGGGATATCACGGCCAACCGCCTTCCGCGCTGCGACGTCGCGTGAGCAGCGGGCGGAAAGGGTACGAGGAGCCAGGTCCGCTCCGGAAAGGGCTCGCTTTGCGGCATGACCACAATCCTGGCCCGGCTCAGCAAATGCTTGGGATCAGCGCAACAAAGCCACAAAGTGATCCGGAAACGACTGGATGAGAAGGGCGAGAAGAGCGTGAGTGTCCTCCCGGACGGCACGGGGCCGCGGTTCTTCGGGCTATGACGAGCCGTCGGCGTTGCGCCATCTATACCCGCAAGTCCTCGGAGGAGGGCCTCGAGCAGGACTTCAACTCCCTCCACGCTCAGCGCGAGGCCTGCGAGGCCTTCATCACGAGCCAGCGCCATGAAGGCTGGGCCTCGTTGCGCGAACGGTATGACGATGGCGGATTCTCCGGCGGCAGCATGGAGCGGCCGGCCTTGCGGCGTCTGCTCGCCGACATTGGCGCCGGCAAAATCGATGTCGTGGCCGTCTACAAGGTCGACCGCCTCACTCGCTCCCTCGCCGACTTCGCCAAGATCGTCGAGCTCTTTGATGCCAAGGGCGTGTCGTCCGTCTCGGTGACACAGCAGTTCAACACCACGACCTCGATGGGCCGGCTGACGCTCAACGTGCTTCTGTCCTTCGCCCAGTTCGAGCGGGAGGTCACGGGCGAGCGCATCCGCGACAAGATCGCGGCATCGAAGAGGAAAGGGCTGTGGATGGGGGGCGTCGTTCCGCTGGGCTACGACGTCAAGGATCGCAAGCTCGTCGTCAACGAGGCCGAGGCCGCGACAGTCCGATACATCTACTCCACCTATCTCGCCCTCGGCTGCGTGCGCCGGCTCAAGCAGGACCTCGACGCGCGCGGCTTCCGCTCCAGAGTCAGAGTGGCCCCTGACGGCACCCGATCGGGCGGCCAGCCCTTCTCCCGGGGTGCCCTCTATGCCCTCCTCGCCAACCCGATCTATGCCGGCGAGGTCCGCCACAAGGGGGTGTGCCATCCCGGTCAGCATAACCCCATCATCGATCGTGCCCTCTGGGCGGCGGTGCAACAGCGTCTCGCCCAGAACACCATCGGACGCGCGCCACGCGCCGGCACCAGCGCCACGAGCCCGCTCGCCGGCAAGCTCTTCGACGAGAACAGCGAGCGCCTTACGCCGAGCCATGCGGTCAAGGGCGGCCGACGCTATCGCTATTACGTCTCCCAGGCCCTCATCGCCGGCACAAGCAATGAAGCCGGGCGCGGCTGGCGTCTCCCCGCCCCGGAGATCGAGCGGGCCGTCATGGCGGCAGTGAGCCGCATCCTCGACGATCGCAACGCTATCGCCGAAGCACTCGGGGCGGCTGGGCTGCCGACCCATGCCCTACCCGCGGCTCTCGCCAAGCTGGACACGCTCAAGCGGCAGCTGGCGTCCGACGCCGAGAGCAGTGATGCGCTCATGGATCTCATCGAGCGCGTCGAGCTGCAGCTGGATAGCGTCCGCCTCACGCTGACCTTGGCAACGCTCCTCCCGGATCGCGCAACACCGGGAGCGGCACGGCCGACGATCACGCAGACTTTCCCAATGGCGCTCAAGCGGCGGGGCATCGAAATGCGTCTCGTCATCGAGGGTGCTGCCGCGATACCAACCAAGGCGGACCCTGCCCTTCTCAAGGCCATCGCGCGGGCTCGCGGCTGGCTCGACGATCTCCTTGCGGGTCGCGTTACCTCGCCAGCCGAGATCGCGGCGCGCATCGGAAACACCAAGCGCTACGTCAACCGCCTTCTCCCCCTCGCCTTCCTCGCCCCGAAGATCATTGAGGCGATCGTTGAAGGGCGTCAGCCCGCCGACCTCACCGCGGAGGCGCTGACGACCCGGCTCGACCTGCCCATGGGCTGGATCGCGCAAAAGCGGCTTTTGGGCTTCTCCTGACAGCACCGCCGTCCCACGGCCGACAATGGCTTTGCGCCGTATTCGTGGTCTTGATCCGGTAGAAGCAGAAATCGGCGGCCGACTGCTTGCGAGATCGACCCATCCTGATTCGCGGCACATCGAGCGACTGAGCTTCGCGATCCGCCTTCGGAACGGGGCGCAAGTGGGAACCGCCCAACCTTAGAACGGAGAAAAAATGGGCGGCGGCAATGAAATCCACGCCGCAATGGCCGTCTCCGGTTCCCACCTGCGAGAAAAGTCCCGCGGAACCGCGCCAAAATCCCGCAGATACAAAAAATATCTCCGGAACAAGTGTGCTTCCCGAGACATAGGTGACACTTCATACCGGAGACATGGGTAACACTTTGGGCATTTTCGGGGGGAGCCGGGGATGCCGTGGAAGGAGTGTCGCCCAATGGATGAGCGTATTCGTTTTGTGGCCAGGTTTCTGG
>DATGLG010000046.1:0-13439 GCA_035294245.1 Alphaproteobacteria bacterium
CGAGGGAATTGAACTCCTGCTCGAGGCCCTCCTCGCTCGATTTGCGCGTATAGATGGCGCAGCGGACCTTGCGGACGGGCATCTTGCTCATGCCAGGCTCCCGGGTCGGCGCAGGCCGAAGAACAGCGGCCCGTTCCAGCGCGTGCCGGCGATTGAGCGGGCGATGGCCGAGAGCGATTTGTATTTGCGGCCCTGGTATTCGTAGCCGTCGGCGAGCACGGTGACGTGGTGCTCGACGCCCTGCCATTCGCGGATGAGCCGCGTGCCGGCAACGGGCCGATCCTTCGGCAGGCTATGGCGCGCCTTACCCCTGGGAGCCTCGCCCTTGATGCGGGCGTCGAGCTCCTCGCGTGCCTCCTTCGACAATCCCCCGTAGGTGAGCTCCTGGATGCGATAGGCGAGCGCCTTGATCAGGAAGCCGCGCCGGTAGCCCGGCGGCTCGCTGCCATAGTACTCGCGCCAGAGCGCCTTGAGCGCACCATGGTCGAGGTCATGGAGCGCGGCGATCTGCTTGAGGATGGGCGTCGTCATCACACGTCTTTAGTCTTGGGGCGGTTCGTGACGACAGACGCTCTCTTTCGCTGGAAAGTCCAGCGGAAAGTCTCCCAACTCATTGGTGTCATTGACATTTTGGCGTATCCGCCGGGCGAGCCGCAATACGCCCTGAGCGAGGATCTCTGCGATCTCGTCGAGGTGGGGGGCCGTCGGTGGATGCGGAGAGGGGCGAGCGGGCATGAGCCGGGTGCGGACGGAGAATTCCTTCGCTTGAGCCCTCTACTCGCCGGCGTCGGAAGGCGTCCCACGGCGGTGAATCCGGTGGATGTTGAGGCGCTAAGAATCGACTCGGAGTTGCGGCCGAGTCGGAACATAATAGGAACGCATATCGATTCGTTGGGTGGCCGCCATGGCCAAGAACTTAAGGAAATTCGCCAATCTTCAATTCCTGAACACGGTCGATCTCGCCCTCATGCGGCGATTGCTCGAACGCCATGCCGCGGCGCTGCAAGGTTTCGACATGGCGGTGTTCGAGGGGAGCCCAAGGAAAGCGCGAGAGGCGTTGCGCGCGTATTTTCAGGGTCCCGACGGGGACCGCCCGGAGAGTCTCATCGCGGACCTGTTTCGTATCGCCGAGCTCGGCAACGCCCGCGGGCTCGAGCTGTTGCTCGAAGCGGCGCACCGGCACGGGGTGACGATTCAGCCGACCCGAAACCGCGACGACGAGAAGTCAGAGCCGAAGCAAGTGGCGCTTCGCTGTTTCCTCGATCATCCGCAGGTTTTCAACGAGGCCTCCGATCTGTTGAGCGTTGCGACCATGTCGGCGCCGGTCGAATTGCGCGGCGCCGATGTGGAAGTGCAGGCGCACACCGATCGGAGGGCGCTTGCCGCATTCGAGCGTGAGGCGAAACGCCTGTTCGAAGCCGACCTGCGCGGCTCCTACTGCCGCGTTGGGTGTTACCACGACAATGAGAGACTCGTCCTCATCGTGACGCATGGCGCGCCGCTCAAGACTACGGAAGTGATCGAGGACGGAATGGACCGGGTGGTGAGCTTTCGCGAGATCGCTCGCGCGGTCCTTTCCTATGACGCTGCAAGCGGGCGATTGGAGATCGGGCGGATCGCGAAGGCGCGCTGCGATGAGTTCGCCGACATCTTCGCACGATGCCTCATCGGCAAACCGGGCTTCTTCAAGCGGCCCGATGCAAGAAGGCTTTACACGCTCGCCCCGGTAGAACGGGCTGGATTTGGTTTTCGCGTCACACACGCCTTCGATCCCGCTGTGCGGAAGGTGACGATCTTCGAGGCCGAGGTCCAGCAGGTTGGTCTCGATCGCAGAACGGGAAGGACGCGGGTCTACCAGCGGCTGATCCTGCGCGATCCGTCGGGGGATGCCCTGGCCAGTCTCGGCCACCATGTGCCGGGGATCCGGTTCGGCCCCGACTGGCAGCTCTCGCGTCTGGGTATCGAAGTGGAGATCGACAGTGGCACGACCAAGCCGGACCGTGTGCGGGTGATGCTCAAGCCGCCCGCCGTGGCGAAGTTCAAGCGGCACCGCCACGAGCATCGCATCTTCGAGATCCTGCATCACAATGGGCTCGTGTATGGTCGCGACGCTCGCCCGACTGCTGTTGCGGCGGAGTGAGACGGGCGAGCCCGCGCTTCTCTGGGGACGCGAGGCGAAGCCGTTCTACGGCCCCGCATTCGATCGGCTGATCGCGGCCGGCGTGCTCGTTGCGCGTGCGCCGGCGCACGAATGGCAGGTGTGCGAGGATTGCGCTTGCGGTCGCGACTGGCGGCCGATCGAGCGGATCGAGGGCCGGCTCGTCGCCGTCTGTCCGCTCGATCACAAAGCCGATCTCGTGCTCGATCCGGAGGATCTCGAAAGTTACGAGATCAACCCGGCGGCGCTCGCGCGCGAGATCGCGGCCGCGTCGGGCTTCGAGGAGCCGTCGGAAGTGATTGCAGGCGCCTGGCACGTCGGCCGCAGCGCAAGCGGCCGGCAGGTGTTTCTGGTGCTCTCGCGCCTCCGTGCGCTTCAGGCGGGTCTGATTGCCGCGATCCGACTCGTCGATGGGGCGTCGCAAAGCACGTTGATCACGCCAGCCCTGTCGGCTGCGGAACGCGTTCGTTTTGCCGGGGCCGGCATTCACCTCGTGAGCAGTGAGGAATGCATTGGCGACTCGGGAGAGGGATGTTTTGCGATCGATCCCGCCAAGCTCGAACCGGCTCGAACGTCCGCGCCGCGGCTCTCGATCGTGAAATCGAGCCAGCGCGTCATTCTCGACGGCATCGAGCGCCACGTGCCGCAACAGCCGTTCCGGCTGCTCGTACAGTTGGCGGAGGCCGCCGTCCGTGGGGGTGGCTTCGTCCGCACGGTCGACATCGAGGCAGCCAATAGCGGTCGCACGGCCAGCGATCTCGTTCGTGAGCTCAGGGATTGCCTCGCGGCGGGCGCCGCGGAACCCGATCAGGTCAGGAGGCTGATCAGGACTCGGCGCAGTCCGTCCGGTTACGCGCTGGCGCTCGAGCCGCACGAGATCGATTTGCGCTGACGGGCCGGCCGGATTAGGCCCGGCTTCCCATTCTTTCCCAGCGAAATCCCAGGCTGTTCCCAGCAAGCCGATCGGGCACCGCGGCAGGCTGCGGTCATCGACACCGATGAGCGAGGCCCCGCCCGATGCCGCTTGCACTCTCTGCCTCCGACCTGCAGCTCCTGCTCCTCGAAGCCGATGCGGAAGCCCGCCGCTTGGTTCGCCGATTGCGGCTGCCGCGCGCCGAGCTCGACGACATCCGTCAGGGCCTTCTCGTCGACCTCATTGCCCGGCTGCCGGCCTTCGATCCTGAGCGCGGCGCGCTCGGCGCATTCGCAGGACTGGTGCTGCGGAATCAGGCCACGCGCATTGCCGCCAAGATCAAGCGCGAGCGCGAGGCGTTCGGCGCCGTCCCTGTCTCCCTCGACGAGGAGCAGTCCGGGCGCGACGGCGCAACGCGCGGGGAGCTCACCGCCGAAGAGGACGGGCTTTCCGCTTGGCTCGGCCAGCCGGTCGATGGCTTTGCCGAGGTCGAGCGGCGCCTCGATGTCGAGCGCGGCCTCGGGTTGCTCGATCGGCGCAACGGCGCGCTTTGCGCGGCGCTTGCGCATACCACCGTCGATTCGCTTGCGGCCCAAGGCCGTGGCTCCCGCAGCGGCCTCTACCGCCGCCTCAAGGACATCCGCCTCGTCCTGATGGCGCACGGCCTCGAGGCCGCCTGAGACGCTTCGGCGCGCCCGTGAGTAGGAGGAGCCCATGACGCACTCTATCACCAAGCTTCGCACGGCTCGCCTCCGCATCAAGGAGATCGATCTGTGCGGCTGGATCGGCCAGGCCATGCCCGGCGAAAGGCTCGAATACCATCGGGGCTTCCTTGCCCTCGATGTCACGGAGCAGGGCACGCGGCTTGCCGAGCGCGACCGTACCGAGCTCGTGCGCGTGGCGCGCCGCGCCTGGTGGGCCGCCGAGCTTGGGCTCGTTCATCTGGTGCAGCGGCGGCACGGCCCCGACGACTACAGCTATCTCGCGATCGCGCGGCCGAAGCCGAGGCGCGTGCCGGCCTCGCTCGCCTCGTTCCTGCTTCAGGAGGTCGCGTGATGGGGGTCGATCGCAGCAATCGGCCGCAGCTCGCCCATATTCGAACAATGCCGGTCGGCGAGATCGCCAAGCTACCGGCGGAGCATCTCGCGCTCCTGCAGGAAGAGGCGGAGGAGGCGCTGAATGCGGCCAAGCGAATCAGGGACTGGCTCGATGGCGCGCTGGTGCTTCGCTACGGCGAGGTGGCCGCGCGCTTGCGCGCCGCGCAAGGCAAGGATACCGGCACGGTGCGCTTCGATGACGGCCCGGTGACCGTGGTGGCCGACCTGCCGAAGAGGATCGAGTGGGACCAAGACCGGCTCGCCGCGCTCGTCGAGCGCATCCGGGCAAGCGGCGAGAAGGTGGCCGACTACGTCTCCCTCGAGATCAAGGTGTCCGAGCGCGCCTTCACCGCCTGGCCTGAAGCCATCCGCCAAGCCTTCGCACCGGCCCGCACCGTGCGCACCGGCAAGCCAACCTTCCGCCTCATGCTCGCGCCCGAGGAATCCCGATGAGCAACTCCGCCTGCATTGCCGCGCTGCGCAAGCGTCATTACGCGCTCGAAGCTCTTCCCGACACGATCGTCGTTCCCGCGCTCGGCGCACGCCGCCCCGGGGCGGCCGTGAAGCGGATCGAGGACGCGACGCTCGACGACATTGCCTTTGCGCTGCGCGCGCTCGAAGCCGAGTTCAATGCGGTCGGCGATCGCCTCCACGCATTGCGCCGGCTCTATGTGCTCGCTCGCGAAGTCGGCGCGCTCGGCTGCGAGCGGCCAATCGACCTGCTCGCCGAGGGGGGCCGCTGATGGCGCTCAAGATCGTCACCGCCGACGAGCGCCTTGCGGAGGCCGCTGCCAAGACCACGATCGCCATCTTCGGGCCGAGCGGGGTCGGCAAGACATCGCTGCTGAAGACACTGCCCGCCGACGAGACGCTGTGCATCGATCTCGAAGCCGGCATGAAGTCGGTGCAGGACTGGCCGGGCGTGAGCATCCCCGTGCGCACGTGGCTCGACGCGCTCGACGTCGCCTGCCTCGTCGGCGGCGTCGACCCCGCCGCGCCTGCCGACTCGTTCTTCTCGGAGGCTCACCATCGCCACGTTGCCGCAACCTACCCCGACCTCGTCCGCCTGATCGCGAGCAAGCGCATCATTTTCGTCGACTCGATCACTGATCTGACGCGTCAGGCCATGGCTTGGGCCAAGACGCGGCCGGAGGCGTTCTCGGAGCGCACCGGCAAGGCGGACACGCGCGGCGCCTATGGGCTGCTCGCGCGCGAGGTGATCGCGCTCTTGAAGCACCTGCAGCACGCGCAGGCAAAGACGGTGATCTTCGTGGGCATCCTGGAGAAGGTCACCGACGAGCTCAATCGCATCCATTGGCAACCGCAGCTCGAAGGCGGCAAGACAGGCCGTGAGCTGCCCGGCATCGTCGACCAGGTCGTCTCCATGAGCCTGTTCGTCCCGGAGGGTGAGGGCTTCCGCCACGAGCCCGAGCGCGGCGAAATCCGCCGCCTCGTCTGCCGTCCCAACCCCTGGGGCCTGCCCGCCAAGGACCGCTCCGGTCGGCTCGACGTGATCGAGCCCCCCGACCTCTCCGCCCTCATCGCCAAGATCAATGCTTGCAAGGAAGGATGATCCCCATGTCCCTCGACATGAACGATGCCGAGCCGCAGCGTTCGAGCGAGCTCATCCCCGACGGCACGTTTGCCAAGCTCGCCATGACGATCCGCCCGGGCGGGATCGATGGTCCGAACGAGACCGATCGCGGCCTGCTCAAGGCCTCGAGCTTGAGCGATGCACTCCTGCTCGATTGCGAGTTCACGGTGACCGAAGGCCCGCATGCCCGGCGTAAGTTCTGGCAGATGTTCACGGTCGCGGGCGGCAAGGTGGACGAGCAGGTGGTCTCAATCGGCTGGAAGATCTCGAAGAGCACCTTCCGCGCCATGATCGACTCCGCACTCGGGCTCGATCCCAACGACATGAGCGAGGCGGCAAAACAGAAGCGCATCCTGCGCGGCCTTGCCGACCTCAACGGGATCGTCTTCGTCGCCAAGATCCGGGTCGAGCCCTCGGACAACCCTGCCTACCGCGACCAGAACCGGCTCGACCGGGTGGTGCTGCCCAACGAGAAGGAATGGAAGGCCGTCATGGAAGGGCGCGAGGTGGCGCCGAGCCCGAGCCGTCGCGTCGCATCGACGCCCGCACAGCCGTCTGTGCAGCCGGCCTGGAGTCGCCCCGCGACCGCACAGCCGCCGGCGCCGTCCGTGGCGCCAGCCTGGGCGGCCGCAGCCACGCCCGCGCAACCGCAGCAGACGGCCAGGCCGGCCGGCCCCGCTTGGCTCAACGGCTAATGGCCATGACCGATGACGAGTGGCAGGCGCACGTCACGCGCGAGGCGGCAAGGGAGATCGGCCGATGGCTCGAGGGGCGCGGCGCTGGAAAACTCCGAAGCCCCATCGCCTCCCTCACCATGGTCGATCTCGAAGCGATGGCGAGCAATGCCATCTCGCGCTGGATGGTCCTGCAATCGGAACGCCTCGCACGGCAAGGCTGGCCGAAGGACGACCCGATCGGATGGCTCTTGCTCGGGTAAGCCTCTGCGCCTTGTGCGGGCGGAAGGCACACGGCTTCGGCTATTGCCACCGGCTGCGCTGGGACCGCTCCCCCTTCTACCGCTTCTGCTCCATGCGCTGCCTCAACGCCGGTTCGGCCCTCGCGAGGAGGAACAATGGCATGATCGACAAGACCGACCTCGAGAAGCAGGCGATCAAGGAGGCGCGGCGCAATTTCGCCGAGGCGCTGACCGAGCTCGGGCTCATGGCGCCCTTCCATGATCGCACGGCGGAGGAGATCGATCGCCTGATCGAGGCCTGCATCGACGGCTTCCAGGAGTCCATGCAGCGCCAAGCGGTCGAGAAGCGGGCGCAGGATGATGAACTGAACGACCCTCTGCCGTTCTGAGACATGTTTCTCGATCTGAACCAAGGTTCCGGTTTCATTTACGGGCGCGCGCTGACCCACGGCTCGACCGAAGACCCCGCCGTCCGCATCAACGCACTCATCGACTCCGCTCTCATCGCCGAGCGGGAGCACACGCCGCCGCGCGACTATCTCGGGGCAAGCCGCATCGGTGAGCCCTGCGCGCGCCGCCTCGTCTACGAGATCACCCATGCGCGGCCGGACGACGGACGGGAGGTCGATGGAGGCGCCCTGCGCGTGTTCGAAGCCGGGCATCTGTGCGAGCGGCTCTCCGCCCGCTGGTTGCGCGCCGCCGGCTTCGATTTGCGCACCGAGCGGCGGGATGGAAGCCAATTCTCCTTCTCGGCCGCCGGCGGCAGGCTGCGCGGCCACATCGACGGCGTCATCGTGGATGGCCCTGTCATCGGCATCGCCTGGCCGGCGCTTTGGGAACACAAGGCCCTGAACGCCAAGAGCTGGAACGACCTGGTCAAGCGGGGGCTCGCGGTGTCGAAGCCGATCTACTTCGCACAAGTCCAGCTCTACATGGCCTATCTCGAGGTCGAGCGCACCCTCTTCACCGCCCTCAACAAGGATACTCAGGCGCTCCATCACGAAATTGTCGCGTTCGATCCCGCTCAGGCCCAGGCCCTGTCCGACAAGGCAGTCGCCATTATCCATGCAGCGGAGGCCGGCGAGCTCTTGCCGCGCATCGCCGCAGCATCCGATTTCTACCTCTGCCGCGTCTGTCCCTACGCGCGCCGCTGCTGGGAGGAGACGCTATGAGCTTCACGCCTTCGCCTTTGCAAGCCAAGGCCATCGCCGCGATCAAGGACTGGTTCAAGAACCGCACCGCCACGCAACAGGTGTTCCGCGTGTTCGGCTATGCCGGCACCGGCAAGACCACCATCACCAGGCACGCCATCACCGAGCTCGGTCTCGATGACGGCTCCGACGTCCTCTACGCCGCCTTCACCGGCAAGGCGGCGCTCGTCATGACCCGCAAGGGCACGCCCGCCTCGACCATCCACTCGCTGATCTACCGTGTCTCGGAGGCGACGCCAGCCGAGATGGAACGGATCAAGCAGGACATCGCCGATCTCGAGGCGAGGCTCGCGTCAATGAGCCAAGTCGAGCGCCTCTTGGCCGAATCACGGCTTCGCTCGCTCCAACTGCGATTATCCGACGTCCACAAGCCGCGCTTCGTGCTCAACGAGCAGTCGATCCTGCGCGATGCAAAGCTCCTCGTCCTCGACGAGGTATCGATGGTCGGCGACGACATGGCGCGCGACCTCGTTGCCTTCGGCAAGCCGATCCTCGTGCTTGGTGATCCTGGCCAACTCCCGCCGGTAAAGGGTGAAGGGGCATTCACGCAAGGCGAGCCCGACGTGATGCTCACCGAGATTCATCGCCAGGCCGGCGAAAGCGCCATCATCCGGCTTGCAACGTGGGCGCGCGAGAGCAAGCCCATTCCGTACGGCGAGCACGATGCCTTCGTCTGGAAGATGCGCCGCACCGACGTTTCGCCTGCGCAGATGCTCAAAGGCGGCCAGGTGATCTGCGGCAAGAACGCAACCCGGTTGCAGCTGAACCTTGCCATGAAGCGCGCGGCGGGCTTCGACGGCATCTATCCGACCGGCCGGGGCGAGAAGCTCATCTGCCTCAAGAACCGCAACGATCTCGGTCTCGTCAACGGCATGTTCCTCTCGCTTGCCGAGGTCAAGGACGAAGACGAGATTTCGTTCACCGCCACCATCACCACCGAGGACGGGCAGAAGATCGGCGGCGCGAACGGCGAGTGCGAACGCTTCCGCATCTACAAGGGGCATTTCGACGAGCACGTCGCGCCCGATCCAGAGCGCGAGCGACGCGACCACTGGAAGAAAAAGACCATCATCGAGGCGGTCTGGGGCTGGGCGATCACCTGCCACAAGGCGCAGGGCTCGCAATGGGAGAACGTAATCGTCTTCGATGACGGCCTTGGCCGCACGACCGAGGATCGCGCGCGCTGGCTCTATACCGCCATCACGCGCGCCGAACGCGGGCTCGTGATTCTCGACTGAGGCGAGCGCATGATCGACCTCAACGACCTCGCTCCGGCCGCGCACCATAGCCGCTACGATCTCGACGCGATCGTCGCCAGCCTGCGCGACACGGCAGCAAGCTGGGTGCCGCAGCATTTTCCCAATGGCCGGCGCGAGGGCGACGTCTGGCGGCTTGCCAACATCCGCGGCGACGCCCCGCGCAAGAACGGTTCCTGCGTGATCGCGCTTCGAGGCCCGCACGCCGGCGACTGGTACGACCACGACGGCGGCGAGGGTGGGGGGCCGCTCAATGCGCTTCAGCATGCCACCGGGCTCGTGGGGCGCGATCTCTACGCCCATGCCGCCGCCATCACGGGCTCAACCGCCGCGCCTCCCGCCCGCCGCGCGCCTCCGCCGTCTGCGAAGGAAAAGGACGTCGCGCAAGAGATCGCGATCATCCTCGCCCGCGCCGTTCCGATCGCCGGCACGCTCGCGGAAACCTACCTGCGCGCGCGTGGGCTTGACCTTCCCTCATGCGATGACCTGCGCTTCCATCCCGATCTCGTTCATTGGGAGAGCAGGACCGGCTGGCCGGCCATGGTCGCAGTGATCCGCGACGCCAAAGGCGAGACGATCGGACTGCATCGTATATGGCTTGCTCCCGACGGCGCAGGGAAGGCGTCGGTCAAGAACAATCGCAAGATGCTCGGAAGGGCGAGCGGCGGCGCCGTGCGTCTGTCCGCCCCCGCCGATGGTTTGCTCGGGCTCGCCGAAGGCATCGAGACCGCGCTTGCGGTGATGACGGCGTGTCCAGACCTGCCCGTCTGGGCAGCCCTGTCCGCCGGCAATCTCGAACAGATCGAGCTTCCATCCGGAATCACGCGCGTCATCATCCTTGCCGACCACGATGCGTCGAGCACCGGACAGCGGGCAGCCGAAGCCGCTGCTTTCAGGCTGCATCAGCAAGGGTGTCGCGTCTTCATCGCATCGCCTCCGCAGGAGGGCGACGATTTCAATGATCTGCTCTGCCGCGCGGGTGCACAAGCGGTGCGCGCGGTCGTCGAATCGGCCGCAGAATGGATGCCACCCGCGCCGGCAAGGACCGACAATCACAGGCCGGCCGTCCGCAGCGACGCGCCGAACCTGCCGGTGGGGTTCCCGATCATCACGGGGGTGCGGCCCAGATTGCGCGCCGATCATGGCGATCTGGCCGCGCTCGCAGCAGAGACACGCGTGCTGCTCCTCGAGTGCAACGCGCCACCCTGGCTGTTCCGGATGGGCGCCATGCTCGCCTGGGTCACCCGCGACGACGACGGCCGGGCCATGGCCGTCCATCTCACCGAGGATCGCCTCAAGCTCGCACTCGCCCATCTCATCGATTGGCGCAAGCGCAATCGCGAAGGCGATCTCGTACCCGCACATCCGCCGACGCCGCTCGTCAAGGCATTGCTCGCCACCCCCAATCCCGACCTGCCGGTGCTCGCCGGCATCGTGGCCGCACCCGTCTTCGGCCGCGCGGGCGAGCTCGTCACCGAACGCGGATATCACCCGGCAACCCGGCTGCTGCACGAACCGCCAGCGGGCTTCGAGCTTCCGCCCATCCCCGAGCGGCCGGGCGCAGCCGACATCGCGGCAGCGCGCTCGCTGCTCCTCCACGATCTGCTCGGCGATTTTCCCTTCACCTCCGAGGCCGAGCGCGCCCATGCGCTCGCCCTCCTGCTCCTGCCCTTCGTCCGCCCGCTGATCGAAGGACCAACGCCCTTGCACCTCGTCGAGAAGCCCACGCCGGGTACCGGCGCCACGCTCCTGGTCGACGCCATCGCCGTGATCGCAACCGGGCATTCGGCCTCGATCATGACCGAAGGCCGCGACGAGGAGGAATGGCGCAAGCGGCTGACCGCCAAGCTGCGCTCCTCGCCGCTCATGGTCGTGATCGACAACCTGCGCCGCCCCTTGGATGCCGCGCCCGTCGCCGCCGCGCTCACCGCTCCGTACTGGGAGGACCGCATTCTCGGGCGCTCCGACATCATCCGCATCCCCGTCCGCTGCGCATGGGTCGCCACCGGCAACAACCCTCAACTCTCGAACGAGATCGCCCGCCGCGCGGTGCGCATCCGGCTCGATGCGCACATGGACCGGCCCTGGCAGCGGGAGGGTTTCCGCCACCCCAATCTGCTCGCCTGGGTGCACGCCCATCGGGGCTCGCTCGTCGCCGCCTGCCTCACCCTCGCCCGGGCCTGGGTCGAGGCCGGGAGGCCGCGCGATCGTCGCGCCACGCTCGGCAGTTTCGAGGCGTGGTCCGAGACCATGGGCGGTATTCTCGATGTCGCCGGCATATCCGGATTCCTCGCCAACGCGGAGGAGCTCTACGAACTCTCCGATGCCGAAGGGATCCTGTGGCGCAACTTCGTCGCGGCCTGGTGGGATCGCTTCGGCACCGCGGAGGTCGGCACCTCTGATCTGTTTCCGATTGCCGGGGAATGCGAGCCGCCGCTGCCGCTCGGCAACGGCAGCGACCGCTCCCAGCGGACCCGCCTCGGCAAGGCCCTCGGCCGGATGCGCGATCGCGTGTTCGCGATCGGTGACCTGCATGTGGGCATCCGTGCCGTCGGCACGGCGCAGCGGGCGCAGCGCTGGAAGCTCGCCATCGAAGACGAGGCATCAGCTCGCGGCGAACGCGGTGAACGTTTGCTCGGTCGGCGCGCGGCCGCGGCGCAGGAAGGTGAACGTGGTGAACGTTGTGAACGTTCTTCCGATCCTTCCCCCGCGCAGGAAGGTGAGCATAGTGAACGTTGCGACCAACGTTCACCGGCACGTTCACCGACCCAACCCATTGAAAACAAAGGGTTTGGTGAACGTCGTGAACGTCGTGAACGTTTTTCTATGCTAGCGCGTGAGGAGACGGCCTCCGACAATAATAATAAAGAGGCGGAAAAACGTTCACCACGTTCACCATGTTCACAAACGCAAGGCGCGCCAACTACTTACGCCGGTGAACATGGCGGTGAACGTGCCTTCGAACGTTCACCCGCTGAAAACCCGCCCGCTTGGCTCAAGGAGGTGCTGTGATGCGCCGCCCGAGAATGGCGTGCTCGCCGATCTCATCGCTCGGGAGGCTTGAGCCATGAGGTGGATACCGAAGGGCTATGGCGGCAGGCGCCGCTCGCTCGAGGAGCTCAAGCGCGACGGCTGGCGCGAGCAGAACCTCCTCGTCGTGAGCCCGCACGATCCGCGCTTGACCTGGCCCGAGCGCGAGCTCGTGCGCCAGCTCGGGGAGAAGCTCTACGGCAAGCGCCGCAGCGGCGAGGAGCATCGCCAATGACCGATTGGACGCGCGAGCGGGTCGAAGAGCGGCTCTGCGAAGCCGCCGACGTCATGCGGCGGCTGCCGCCGGTGCGCGTGCAGGGCTACTACAATCTCTGGCCCAAGGTTCTGCATGCGTTTTCCGATCTCGTCGGACAGGAGCCGCCGCGCCTCAAGCGCCCACCCCCGGCGCCGGACGCCATCTCCCGCATGGAGGAGACGCTCGACTGGCTGCGCTGGCTGGAAGTTGACGACGCCAAGCTCGCCTGGGCACGCGCCGAGCGCACCCCCTGGAAGATGATCTGCTGGCGGTTCGGGATCGCGCGTGCCACCGCGCACCGGCGCTGGGAGTACGCCTTGAGCGTGATCGCTTGGCGGCTCAATGGCAGGCGCCTTCCGGCGAAGCGGTCGCGGCGGTTCGTCGTTGAAGGCACGCGCGCCCTGTCAAGATGATTTCTGCGCGTGAGACAATTTTCGGTGAGACATTGGCGGGTGAGACAGACCGCGGCGAATTCGGCTATGCGAAGCGCCAGGCTCGGGAAAGACGCGCGCGGAAGACTGCCGCCTCCACGGCCCGACGGGCCACAGAGTTACGCCGGTATTTGGTCCGCCTGCCAACGGGAGGGCCGGCAGTAGAAAGCCACGCAATGCTGCGACCACTTCCTTCAAGGAAGTGTGCGTTGCTCGCTCAGAACATTGCGGCTCGTAAAGAACTCCCATCGCCGCACCGTGTCGCCAGGGGTGGCAAACTCGTCGCTCAAGCCGACGGGAATGCCGGCCGGAAGCGGTGTCCGCCGATGAGGATCTGAACGGCCCTGTCGGCTGCTGTGCGGGACCGTTCTCCTGTAGAGCACCGTGGCATGTTATGAAGCGGCTGTACTTAGGTTCCAAGTACAGCCATTTCAAAACAGTGGTTCGCGGCCGTGATCCCGAGCTCGCGAAATATCGACATCTTCCAGCGGCGCAGCAGCAAGCAGAGCCTTCAAACTGTCAGCCCGCGGGCGGCGCTGATTGGCGCGGACCACATGGCTCCGCCGTGCCAAGCGCC
>DATGLG010000047.1:0-65414 GCA_035294245.1 Alphaproteobacteria bacterium
GAGGGCGTTGTCGTCGAACTCGTCGGTCTCGAGGCCGTCGGGGTGCTGGGCCGGGTCCTCGAAGGCGTTCTCGACGCAATAGACCTGGTAGCGCAGGCGGTAGGCCTGGCGCAGGAGCTCGGGGCTGTCGGCGGGCCGGACGACGAACTCGGCGTGCAGCGACTCGAAGCGCGGGTCGCCCGCCCGCGCGGATTGAGACCAGACCAGCATCACGATCCCCCTTTCGTATGTCCCCACGGTCACAATCACGTCACGCGCGGCGATGGGATTCGATGTCGTGCCTCGTGGAATTCGGATGCGAGCGATATAGGAGTCGCATGCGCAGTCATGGCCGGCCTCCGTGCCGGCCATCCACGAATTTTTTGTCTAAGTCGTGGATGCCCGCGACGAGCGCGGGCATGACGATCGAGACGAGTTCGATGCCTGCGCATTTGCTCTCGAGTCCCTCAACTCGACAATCACGGCGGCGGGCGCGGTGGGCGAAGAAAGCGCCCCGCATCTCCGATGCGGGGCGCCAAGTCTCGCTCGCGTGAGATGCCTGTGGGGGGCGGATCGGCTTACGGGCTCGTCAAAACGATGGTGAGCGCGGAAGCGGCAGCGGCACCCGGGCCGGGGCTGAAGGAGGCCGCAATCGAAACCACGTCGCCGAGCGCCGCGGCGTTCGGGCCGTTCACGGCCGTCGCGAGGGTTACGAGGTTGCCGGAGAAGAGCGTGCCGAAGGCCGCGGCCCCACCGAGGGCGGTCGAGGTGGCGCCGGCGGTCACGACATCCATCTGGGAATCGGAGAGCTGCACCGGCGACTGGGCATTCGCTGCGGTGGCGAGGCCAAGCAGCGCGACGCCGGCAAGAAGTGAGAAAAGCCTGGTCTTCATGTTGGTATCTCCTGTGTCAAGCCCGCCGAAAGGCGAGCCTTGAGGGCAGACTGATGAAGAGCGCGCAGAGCCCCTAATTCGCCGAGGTCGACGCCGCCTGGACCAGCGTCGTCCCTGCACTCAGGGTGACGGGGCCGAACGGGGTGACGAACACGACCGGCGCCTGGGTGATCTGGGCCAGGGCGGCCGTCTCGGTCGCCGCCGTCGAGCCACCGGTGGCGATGGCCGTCAGCGTCACGAGGATGCCGCTGGCCGAGCCGGCCGTCACGGTGTCCATCTGCCCGTTGCTGAGCACGAGGGGCTCCTGCGCCGAGGCGAGGCTCGCGACAGCGAGAAGCGGAAGTGCCGCCAGAGCGGCGAACAGAGTCCTCATATTGACTTCTCCCTTTCAAAAGGTTCATGGACGCTCGCTGCGCAGGTCCCGAGTTGCAGCCGGCGGCACTTCGCTGCGGGGCCTACGGCATGAACACGACGCCGCCGGAAACGAAGGTGAAGCTCACGCTGGTGCTGCTGTTGGTGAGCGGGCTATTGACCGTGCCGCCGCCGCTGATGACGACGAGGGGCACGCCGTTGGTCGAGCCCGAGGTGCTGGCGCCCGACGCGGCACTGCCGCCCCCCGTGGACATCGCCGCGGCGGTGCCGCCGACGACGCCGCTCTCGACGAAGCCGCCGCCGGGAAGCGGGGTCTGGGTGCTGCTGCCGCCGCCACCCGTCTCAGCCAGGCCGAAGGTGCCGCCCGCGGCGAGGGCCGCGGTGATCCCGGTGAGGATGATGCCGGCGGTCACGTTGTCGAGCTCAGCCGCGGAGAGGCGGTAAGGCTCGGGCGGGCGCGGCGCGGCGTGGTTATGCTCGGCCGCCAGTGCCGGCGCGGCGACGCAGAGGCCGAGGATTGTCGCGCATAGGGTTCTGCGCATGATTCTCTCCTTTCAGCAGGTCAGGGCGGCCAGCTTATCCTCGCGAAGAGCGCACCTCTGGCGTCGCGCCCGTTGACCATTCCCGGAGTCGCTGGACCCTGATCGTTGGTTTTCTGAGAGACGCCCGTGACACATAGCGTGGCAAGCTTCCGTCCCGCCGGCAAGCGAGCGGTCGGCTGCCCCGGGCCTATTTCGGACGGCCGCCCGGCACGAACGCGTCGCGGCGAGGGGGCTCCCCGGGCCGATCGGAGCGATGGTGCGAGGGCTGAAGGGATGCGCGCGGCGCGAAGGGGCGGGGCGCCGGCCCCATTGGGTATTCGCGGCTGGCCGGACGGTGCTGCCGCCGGCTCGTGCGGATTGCGGCGCGGGCCCGTTCGCGCCTGCGACAGGCGGCGATCCGGCCGTTTGCGCACCCGCGCGGTCATCCGCGCCGCCCGCCGCGCTGGGCTGCGACGGGGCTGGCGCTACTTAAGAAGAGAGATGGCGAAGACCGCGCAGAGGCAGGTCGCCGTGGTCGGCGTCGTGACCGCCGTGCTGAGGCTGCGGCTGAAGGCGAGATCGCCGATCACCGTCATCTGCGCCGTGCAGGTGGCCCCGCTCTGGCCGACGGCAAGCGCGTGGCCCGAGCCCATGGCGACCTCGGCATCCTCGCGGTCGATCATGCGCAGCCGCGCGCCCTCGGGGGCGGCCGGATCGAAGGCGGCGCGGACGATCTCAGTCCGCACAATCTGGGACTGCGCCCCCGTCGCGGCGAGCACGTCCGCACCCGTCGCGGCGGCGGCGAGCTCGATCTGGAAGGTGAGGGGTGCTCCGGCGGTGACGGTGTCGAGCTGCGCCGCCGTCAGCACCAGGGGTGCGGTGCCGGTCGCGGCCGCCGGCCCAAGGGCTCCGGCGCGCCCGCCCGGGACCAGGACCAGGCCGGCGACGAGAAGGAGCCATGACGGACGTGCCGCGTGGCGCATTTCGCTGCTCCGCCGGAGCACCCCAAAGGGGGCGTCCGCGTCGACTTTGGACTCTGCTGCAACGGCTTTTCGAGAACGCTGAGCTTGTTTCTGCGGCTCTCCCCCACCAGGAACGGCGCCCGGGCACAGGCTCGGGCAATGAAGAGGCGACGAAGGTATCGGCGACGCTGTTATGCCGTCTCGATCGGCTATTCTCGCCCCGAAGCTTGCCGTTGATGAGGACGCAAAGGGATAGGCGAGCGACCATTTGGAGGCTCAACAATAGCCGAAAGGGATATGTCGCCGATCTTCCCGCTTCGTCGCCCCGGCGGCCGACCCCGGTCCTGAGCCGGGGGAAGGCCGGGGCCCAGACGGAGACGGCTCCTGGGCCCCGGATCGCGCCGCGCGGTCGCGCGGCTTGTCCGGGGTGACGACATTTTCGGGCATTCGCAGCACGACCGGATCCGTGCCGCGGCCTCGTCCGCTTGATTTTGCGGCGGGGTGGCGCCAATTCGGGGGAAGCGGGCGTCCCCTCTCTCCCCATGGAGCGTTCGACCATGAAGGCCATCCTCGACGGGCATGTGATCGCCGAGAGCGACGATATCGTCGCCTGCGACGGCTATCCGTATTTCCCGCGCACCGCCGTGCGCCTCGACTGCCTCGAGATGGCGCCGAAAACGGAGGCGGATCGCGCCTGCCCCCATGGCGTGCAGTTCTACGACGCCGTGATCGACGGCCGCCGCCATCCCCGCGTCGCCTGGTCCTATGAGGCGCCGCGGCAGGCGATGGCGAGGACGGCCGGGCGCATCGGCTTCTGGCAGGAGGTCGAGGTCGGCTGAGACGCGCCGGCCGTGCCTGCGACATCGGGTCGTGCGACAATCGGGGCGTTGACGCGGGCGCGGGCCTCGGCATGAATGCCGGGCACGCCCTCCGGCACGGCGAGGAGACGCGATGAGTCTGGATCCGGTGCTTCTATCCCGGCTGCAATTCGCCTGGGTGATCGCGTGGCATATCCTGCTGCCGGCCTTCACCGTCGGCCTCGCCGCCTATATCGCCGTGCTCGAGGGCCTGCATCTCGCAAGCGGGCGCGCGGTCTATCTCCGCCTCTCCAATTTCTGGACCAAGATCTTCGCGGTCTCCTTCGGCATGGGGGTGGTGTCGGGGATCGTGATGCCCTTCCAGTTCGGCACCAATTGGAGCCGCTTCTCCGACGCCACGGCCGATGTGATCTCGCCGCTCCTCGCCTATGAGGGGCTGATGGCCTTCTTCCTCGAATCCGCCTTTCTCGGCGTGCTGCTGTTCGGGCGCAAGCTGGTGCCGCGCTGGGCCCATTTCGTGGCCGCCCTCATGGTGGCTTTCGGCACACTGTTCTCGTCCTTCTGGATCCTCGCGACCAACAGCTGGATGCAGACGCCGGCGGGCTACACCGTGGTGGACGGGCGCTTCTATCCCAAGGATTGGCTCGCGATCATCTTCAACCCGTCCTTCCCCTATCGCCTGGCGCACACGGTGGTCGCTTTCTACGTGACCACCGCCTTCGTCGTCGTCGGCGTCGCCGCTTATTACCTGCGGCGCGGCCGCTTCGCCGAGGAGGGCCGCGCCATGCTGTCGATGACCCTCTGGCTCCTCAGCGTGCTGGTGCCGGCGCAGATCGTGCTCGGCGACGCCCATGGACTGAATACGCTCGAATATCAGCCGGCCAAGCTCGCCGCGATCGAGGCGCGCTGGAACACGGCGAGCCGCGTGCCGCTCACCCTCTTTGCCATTCCCGACGAGACGGACGCGACGAACCGCTACGCCCTCGACATTCCCGATCTCGGCAGCCTCATCCTCACCCATGACCCCAACGGTACCGTGCGCGGGCTCAAGGACTGGCCCCGGGACGAGTGGCCGCCCGTCGCCATTCCCTTCTTCGCCTTCCGCATCATGGTGGGGATCGGGCTTGTGATGCTCGCCGTCATCGTCGCGAGCTGGTGGCTGCGGCTGCGCCGGCGCCTCTTCGCGGCCGGGTGGTTTCTCCGCGCCTGCGAGCTCGCGGCACCCCTCGGCTTCCTCGCCGTGCTGGCCGGCTGGACCACGACCGAGGTCGGGCGCCAGCCCTGGACCGTCTACGGCCTGCTGCGCACGAGCGATTCCGTCTCGCCCTCGCTCACCGGCTTCGATGTGATCCTGTCCCTGATCGGCTACGGCGTCGTCTATCTCATCATGTTCCCCGTCGGCATCACCTTGATGGCGCGCATCGTGGGGAAGGGGCCGGCGACGCCCGCCGCCGGGCCGGGGCCCGTCGAGAGCGGGCGGCCCCAGGGGCCGGTCCTGGCGCTGCCCTCGACCGCGGCCGACGCCGAGGCGGAGACGGGATCATGAGCCCGCCGATCCTCGATTTCGTGCCCCTGTGGACGATCATCCTCGGGCTCGGCGTCTTCTTCTACGTGCTGCTCGACGGCTTCGATCTCGGCGTCGGCATGCTCTACGGCTTCGCGCCCGATCTCCCGTCACGGAACCTCGTGATGAATGCGGTGGCGCCGATCTGGGACGGCAACGAGACCTGGCTGGTGCTGGGCGGCGTCGGCCTCCTCGCCGCCTTTCCGCTCGCCTTCTCGATCATCCTGCCGGCGGTCTATTTCCCCATCCTCATCATGCTCCTGGCCCTCGTCTTCCGCGGCACCGCCTTCGAGTTCCGCTTCAAGGACGCCGAGCATCGCACGTTCTGGGATCACGCCTTCTGCTACGGCTCGGCCCTCGCCACCTTCGCCCAGGGCATCGTGCTCGGCGCCTTCATCCAGGGCTTCGCCGTCGACGGCCGCCATTTCGCCGGCGGCTCCTTCGACTGCTTCACCCCGTTCTCGATCTTCACCGGCGTCGCCCTCATGTTCGGCTACAGCCTGCTCGGCGCCGGCTGGCTGGTGCTGAAGACGCAGGGGCCGCTTCAGGACTGGGCGCGGCGGCTGGGGCGCTGGTGCCTCATCGGCGTCCTCGTCGCCATCGCCGCGGTCAGCCTGTGGACGCCGCTGATGGTGCCGGCGATCGCGGCGCGCTGGTTCTCCTGGCCCCATATCGGTTTCCTCTGGCCGGTGCCGATCATCACCCTGCTGATCGCGATCTGGGAGTGGCGCTCGCTCAACAACCGCTCGGAGGCGGCTCCCTTCGTCGGCGCCGTGCTGCTCTTCCTCATGTCCTATCTCGGCATCGGCATCAGCCTGTGGCCGATGATCGTACCGTATCGGTTCACCCTGTGGCAGGCCGCCTCCTCGGCGGACACCCAGGCCTTTCTCCTGATCGGCACGCTCTTCCTCCTGCCGATCATCCTCATGTACACGGGCTGGTCCTATTGGGTGTTCCGCGGCAAGGTGCGCGCCGATATCGGCTATCATTGAGCGCGGCTGTTTGTTGACCCCCACCTCTCCCCAACCCTCTCCGCCCCGCGGGGGCGGAGAGGGAAGCGAAGCGGAGCGAGCGGGTGAGGTGGGGGCGTTATCAGCCTCGACGGATGCTGCGGCTGTGCTAGGCTCGGCAGCACCGAGTTCTTCCAGAGGTAAGGCGACGACGATGCACATGACGGCTCCGCCCCGGCGCGGCTTCACGAAGGCGGAATTCGAGCGGCGTACGGCGCGGGCGCAGGCGATCATGCAGCGCCACGGCCTCGATGCGCTCCTCGTCACGGCCCCGCCCAATGTGCGCTACTTCACCGGCTTCGACACCCAGTTCTGGGAGAGCCCGACGCGGCCGTGGTTCGTCGTGGTGCCCCTGAGCGGCGCCCCCATCGCCGTCATCCCCGAGATCGGCGGACCGGAGATGGCGACGACCTGGCTCACCGACATCCGCACCTGGCCGGCGCCGCGGCCCGAGGATGACGGCGTCTCGCTCCTGGCGCAGACGCTTGCGGCGCTGCCGCGGCGCCATGGCAAGATCGGCGCCGAGCTCGGGCGCGAGATGTCCCTGCGCATGCCCGTCATCGAGTTCCTGGCCTTGCGCGAGCGCGCGCCGGGGCTCGAGTTCGCCAACGGCTCGCCCTGCCTCTGGGAGATCCGCATGGTCAAGACCGAGGCCGAGATCGCCCATCTCCGCTACATCTGCCAGGTCGCGAGCCGCGCCTATGCGGCGGTGCCGGAGTTCGTGCGCGCCGGCGACACCGAGCGCGAGCTCTGCAAGCGCTTCCGCTTCGAGATCGGCAAGCTCGGCGCCGATTTCACGCCCTTCCTGCCGGCCATTTCCGGGCCTGGCGGGGTCAGCCAGATCGTCTGCGGCCCCCATGACCGCGCCTTGCGGGAAGGGGACATCCTCTTCATCGACACGGGCTCGACCTATGACGGCTATTACTGCGACTTCGACCGCAACTATGCCGTCGGCCGCGTGTCGGACGAGGCGAAGCGCGCCCACGACACGGTGTGGCGCGCGACCGAGGCGGGCATTGCCGCCGCCCACCCGGGTGCCACGCCGGAAGAGGTGTGGCGCGCCATGGGCAAGATCCTCGAGGAGGCCGGCTCGCTCGGCAACAATGTCGGTCGCATGGGCCACGGCCTCGGCATGCAGCTCACCGAGCCGCCCTCGAACATGCCCGGCGACCGCACGCGGCTCGTCCCCGGCATGATCCTGACGATCGAGCCGGGCATGGAATACAGCCCCGGCAAGATGATCGTGCACGAGGAGAACCTAGTGATTACTGAAGCGGGGCCACAGCTCCTGACCGAGCGCGCCCCGCGCGAGCTGCCGGTGATCCAATAGAGGAGCCTCTATCGAGTCGAAGTACCTCAGCCGCCGTCCCCGCGAAGGCGCTAGGGCATGCACACAAGTCTGGAAGGGCGCCGCTTCCAAAGGAATAGCCGTCATTCCGGCCGGAGCGCAGCGGAGGGCCGGAATCCAGGTTTTCCGCGGAAATACTGGATTCCCGCTTTCGCGGGAATGACGAGGGGGAGAGTGCAGACTGAGATGTGTGCATGCCGTAGCGCGAAGGCGGGAACCCAGTCGTTTCATGATTCCTGGTTTCCGGCTCTTCGCGGAGCCTGTCCTCGGGCCGGCCTTCTGCCGGACCCGTGGGCTTCGGCCGGAATGACGAATTTGAGGTCAGGCGCCGGAGCCAAAGCGGAACGACGCCTCTCACGCCCGCGGCCTCGGCGGCGGAGGCGGCTTGAGCTCGCGGAGGAGGGCGGCGAGCTCGCCATAGAGCCGGGCGATCTCGAGGCAGCGCTGCCGGATCGTCTCGTTCGCGGCGGTGGTGGCGAAATGGCGATACTCGGTCGCCCGCATCTCACAAGTCTCGGCGTCGAGCACGCATGGCCTCCCCATCACCGGCATGCGGCACCCCTGCGCCCCGTCGCCACGCCTGAAAATGCTTAGCATGCTCTGTCAGGCCGCCCGGACATCTTGCCAGCCCTGAGCGCGATGCGGCCACCCGGATGCGCGACGCCTGCGCCGCAAGCGTTCCCCGTTTTCGGTCGTCGTGGTTGTGACATGGCCGTGACAAGCGCATTTACCGACTGTCAATCGGGCAAAAATCGCTATAGTGCGATCTCGGGATCATGAGCGCGGATTCGGAGTTCACCATCTCCCTCGGAGCGGCGGTGGCGGCGCACAAGCCGACGGGCCTTGTCGTGACCTTTCATCGCGGCCGCGCGCCGCCTTACGCCTGGGAGCCCTTCTCCTTCAGCGGGACGCCGGTCGAGGGCATGTCGCGGCGCCAGGCGCTGCGGCTCGTCAGGCAGGCGGAATCCGAGTTCAATCGCATCGCCGCCGAGCGCTGGCGGGGTGTCCCGCGGAGCAGGGCCGCGCCCGCCAACGGCAACGCATAGCGCGCCGGTCCGGAAAATCCCCGCCGCCCGCGCCGGCCCCGCGCCGCTTTCGCCGCGGCCCCGGTCGCGGCTATAGTGCGGCAGGAGCATCTTGCGGGGAGGGGGCATGGACGCGCAGCACCTGATCACCGACGCGGCGGCGCTCGAGCACCTCTACGGCGCGCCCTCGGAGGCCTCGCTCGTCAAGGAGGTCGACTACCTCCACCCCCATTACGTCGCGATGATCAAGGCGGCTCCCTTCGCCGTGCTGGCGACGAGCGGGCCCGGCGGGCTCGACGCCTCGCCGCGCGGCGACGCGCCGGGCTTCATTACCGTCGCCGACGAGAAGACGCTGCTCATCCCCGATCGGCGCGGCAACAACCGCATCGACAGCCTGCGCAACATCCTCGCCGATCCGCGCGTCGCCCTCCTTCTCCTCATTCCGGGCGTGGGCGAGACGCTGCGCATCAACGGGCGCGCCGAGATCAGCATCGACCCCGAGCTCCTGCAGCGCTTCGCCGTGGACGGCAAGCCGCCGCGCTCGGTCCTCGTCATCCATGTCAAGACCGTCTTCTTCCAATGCTCCCGCGCCATCCTGCGCTCGGAGCTGTGGAACCCGGCGCGCCAGATCGCGCGCGCGGCGCTGCCGAGCACGGGCACCATCCTCCGCGACCTGAGCGGCGCGCGCTTCGACGGCGCCGCCTTCGACCGCGACTGGCCGGCGCGCGCCAAGGCGCAGCTTTACCAAGCTTGCTAACGATCCGAAGAGCGAGTAAGCCACAGAAGCCGTCATTGCGAGCTCCCGCAACGCCTCGCGCGGTGAGGCGGCGGGAGCGAAGCAATCCAGAGCAAGGCAATTTTCTGGATCGCTTCGTCGCTACGCTCCTCGCGATGATGGGCGTTGACGAGAGGGATGCCAACGTCGCCCCCTCTTGCATCGCCGCTCCCGCCTTCGGCACGAACAATTGAAAACGTCGAAAATTCAAGGCGATGCGCGCCGCGCGGCCGAGCTTTGGCCGCACCAAGGGGATGCCAACGTCGCCCCCTTCTCACACCGCGAGGGAGCCGGCGACGATGCAACCGGAAGCCGTATCGTCAGCGCCTTGCGATGCCGGCGCGAAGGGGCTCGCGACGCGCGGCCGCGCCGCTTGTTAACCGGATTCCAGTTAATTACTCTTTGTGCGTTGCAAAATAAGGCATTTTTTCGCCCGGCGCGCTTGAAATAAGGCAGAGCCGGCGCTAGGTAGTCTGCTGCGTTCAGAGCGCGGCCCGCGAATGCGTCTGGGGATTCGCCTGCCGCGCAATCTTTTTGCAGGGAGGCTGGATGGCCACCGCCAAGACCACACGGGGCAAGGCGCGCGGCGGCGCTGCCGCGGCCGAGGATCTCGTCCGCTATTATCGGGAGATGCTGCTGATCCGCCGCTTCGAGGAGAAGGCGGGGCAGATGTACGGCATGGGCCTCATCGGCGGCTTCTGCCATCTCTATATCGGCCAGGAAGCCGTGGTCGTCGGCATGCAGAACTGCCTGCGTCCCGGCGATGCGGTGATCACCAGCTATCGCGATCACGGCCACATGCTGGCGACGGGCATGGACCCCAAGGGTGTCCTCGCCGAGCTCACTGGGCGCCGCACCGGCTATTCCAAGGGCAAGGGCGGCTCCATGCACATGTTCAGCCGGGACAAGCATTTCTATGGTGGGCACGGCATCGTCGGCGCCCAGGTGCCGCTCGGCACCGGCATTGCCTTCGCCTTCCGCTACCGCAACGAGGACAAGGTCTGCCTCACCTATCTCGGCGACGGGGCCGTCAACCAGGGCCAGGTCGCCGAATCCTTCAACATGGCCGAGCTCTGGAAGCTGCCGGTCATCTATGTGATCGAGAACAACAAATACGGCATGGGCACCTCCGTCGAGCGGGCCTCGGCGCGCACCGACCTCTATCATCGCGGGGCCGCCTATGGGATTCCCGGCGAGCAGGTGGACGGGATGGACGTGGAGGCGGTGAAGGCCGCCGGCGAGAAGGCCGTCGACTATGTCCGCTCCGGCAAGGGGCCCTTTATCCTCGAAATGGTCACCTATCGCTATCGCGGCCATTCCATGTCCGATCCCGCCAAGTACCGCTCGCGGGAGGAGGTGCAGAAGGTGCGCCAGGAGCGCGACCCCATCGAGCGGCTGCGCGGCCATCTCCTCGAGCGCGGCCTCGTCGACGAGGACGGGCTCAAGCAGATCGACCGCGAGATCAAGGACATCGTCACGGCGGCCGCCGATTTTGCCCAGCAGAGCCCGGAGCCCGATCCGGCGGAGCTCTATACCGACGTGCTGGTCGAGGCCTGAGAGGGGAGACGGAAGATGCCGATCCAGGTGCTCATGCCGGCGCTGTCGCCGACCATGACCGAGGGCAAGCTCGCCAAGTGGCTGAAGCACGAGGGAGACGCGGTCAAGGCCGGCGAGATCCTGGCCGAGATCGAGACCGACAAGGCCACCATGGAAGTTGAGGCTGTCGATGAGGGAACGGTGGGCAAGCTCTTGATTCCCGAGGGGACGGAGGGAGTCGCCGTCAACACGCCCATCGCCCTCTTGCTGGGCGACGGCGAGGGCCCGGACGCGCTTGCCGATACGGCTTCCGGGGCTCCGCCTCCCCGCAAGGACGCCGCCCCGGCAACCTCTCCCGCGGCGCCGGCGGCGAAGGCGCCCCCATCCCCGGCCCCCGCCGAAGCTCCCGCGCCGCGCGCGCCGGCCACGCCGCCCGCGGCTGCCGAGCCCGAATATTCCGGCCCGACCAAGACCCAGACCGTGCGCGAGGCCCTGCGCGACGCCATGGCCGAGGAGATGCGGCGCGACCCGGCGGTCTTTCTCATGGGCGAGGAAGTCGCGCAATATCAAGGGGCTTACAAGGTGAGCCAGGGGCTCCTCGAGGAGTTTGGCGAGCGCCGTGTCGTCGATACCCCGATCACCGAGCAGGGCTTCGCCGGCCTCGGGGTCGGTGCCGCCTTCAACGGGCTCAAGCCCATCGTCGAGTTCATGACCTGGAACTTCGCCATGCAGGCGATCGACCAGATCGTCAACTCGGCGGCGAAGACCCGCTACATGTCCGGGGGGCAGATGAGCTGCCCCATCGTTTTTCGCGGCCCCAACGGCGCCGCCGCCCGCGTCGCGGCGCAACATTCCCAATGCTATGCGAGCTGGTACGGCCACGTCCCGGGCCTCAAGGTCGTCGCACCCTATTCGGCGGCCGACGCCAAGGGTCTGCTCAAGGCGGCGATCCGCGACCCCAACCCCGTCATCATCCTCGAGAACGAGATTCTCTACGGCCATACCTTCGAGGTGCCGGAGCACGAGGACTGGGTGGTGCCCATCGGCAAGGCCAAGGTCGAGCGGCCCGGCAGCGATGTCACCATCACGGCGTTCTCGCTCATGGTCGGGCGCGCCCTCGAGGCGGCCGAGCAGCTCGCCAAGGAGGGGATCAGCGCCGAGGTCATCAACCTGCGCACGATCCGTCCTCTCGATCGCGCGACCATTGTCGAATCCGTCAAGAAGACCAACCGGTTGGTGTCCGTGGAGGAGGGCTGGCCCTTCGCCGGCATCGGCGCCGAGCTCGCCGCCGTGATGATGGAGGAGGCCTTCGACTGGCTCGACGCTCCCGTCATCCGGGTCGCCGGCGTCGATGTGCCGCTGCCTTACGCGGCCAATCTCGAGCATCTCGCCCTGCCGCAGGCCGAAGGCATCGTCGAAGCTGCGAAAAAGGCCTGCTATCGCGCGTGAGTATCGTATCCAGCTCGTCGAATCAATGTGGCGCCGCCTGAGCTTGAGCGGCGCCGGCTAGGGGACAAGGCCATGCCGACGCAAATCCTGATGCCCGCCCTTTCGCCCACCATGACCGAGGGCAAGCTGGCCAAGTGGCTCAAGAAGGAGGGGGACAAGGTGAGCCCCGGCGACATCGTCGCCGAGATCGAGACCGACAAGGCCACCATGGAGATTGAGGCAGTGGACGAGGGGACGCTCGGCAAGCTCTTGATTCCCGAGGGAACTGAGGGGGTCGCCGTCAACACGCCGATCGCCGTGCTGCTGGACGAGGGCGAGGATGCCGCGGCGGCAAATGTCTCGCCGCCCGCGGCGAAGCCTGCCACGCCTCCGGCGGAGGCAAAGCCGGCTCCCGCCGCGCCGCCGCCAGCCGCGGCGAAGCCCGCAGCCCCGCCGGCGGCACCCCCGTCGCCAGCGCCCGCGGCCGCGCGGGGAAACGGCGCCGATCGGGTCTTCGCGAGCCCCCTCGCCAAGCGCATGGCGCAGCAGGCCGGGCTCGACCTGGCCGCGTTGCGCGGCAGCGGGCCCCATGGCCGCATCGTGAAGGCGGATATCGAGGCGGCCCTCGCCAGGGGCGCCCCGGCGGCGAAGCCGGCGCCTGCCGCTCCCGGGGCCCCGCCCGCAGCGCGACCGCCGGCACCCTCCGCACCCGTCGAGCTTCCCGGCATGCCGAGCTACACGGAGGTACCCCATAGCTCGATGCGCAAGGTAATCGCCCGGCGCCTCGTCGAGGCCAAGCTCCAGCAGCCCCATTTCTATCTCTCCATCGATTGCGAGATCGATGAGCTCCTCAAGCTGCGTCAGGACCTCAACGCCAAGGCGCCGGAGGGGAAGGGCGGCTTCAAGCTTTCGGTCAACGACTTGCTCATCAAGGCGGCGGCGCTCGCGCTCAAGAAGGTGCCTGCCGCCAATGCCTCCTGGACGGACGAGGCCGCCCGCCTCTATCACCGTGCCGACATCTCGGTCGCGGTGGCGCTGCCGAGCGGCCTCATCACCCCGGTGATCCGCGGCGCCGACCAGAAGGGCCTCGCCGAAATCTCCAACGAGATGAAGGATCTCGCCGCGCGGGCGCGCGAGGGGAAGCTGAAGCCGGAGGAATACCAGGGCGGCACCTTCTCGATCTCCAATCTGGGCATGTACGGGATCCGCGAATTCGCGGCGGTCATCAACCCGCCCCAGAGCGCCATTCTGGCCGTGGGAGCGGGGGAGAAGCGGCCCATCGTGAAGGACGGCGCCCTCGCCATCGCCACAATAATGACCTGTACGCTCTCCTGTGACCACCGGGTGGTCGATGGCGCGACCGGCGCCGAGTTTCTCGCCGCCTTCAAGGCCCTGGTCGAGAGCCCGCTCACCATGCTGCTTTAACGACCCGCGCAACCCGCCGGGAAACTCGAGGAAAATCATGGCCGAGACCTCATTTGACCTGATCGTCGTCGGCGGCGGCCCGGGCGGCTATGTCGCCGCCATCCGCGCGGCTCAGCTCGGCATGAAGACCGCCGTGGTGGAGCGGGAGCATCTCGGCGGCATCTGCCTCAATTGGGGCTGCATCCCGACCAAGGCCCTGCTGCGCTCCTCGGAAGTCTTCAGCCTGGTCAAGCATGCCGACCAATTCGGCTTTCAGGTCAACGGGGTGAGCTTTGATACGAAGAAAATCGTCGAGCGCTCGCGCAAGGTCGCGGGCCAGCTTTCGGCCGGCGTTAAGCATCTTCTTAAGAAGAACAAGGTTACCGTCTTCGACGGCCACGGGCGCTTGGCCGGGCGCGGCAAGCTCGCCGTGAGCAAGGACGGCAGGGCCGTCGCCGATCTCGCGGCCAAGCACATCATCTTGGCGACCGGGGCGCGGGCGCGCACGCTGCCCGGCCTCGAGCCCGACGGCAAGCTGGTCTGGACCTACAAGGAGGCCATGGTACCGAGCGAGATGCCGAAATCCCTCCTGGTCATCGGCTCGGGGGCCATCGGCATCGAATTCGCCAGCTTCTACAGAATCTTGGGGGTCGAGGTGACGGTGGTGGAGGTGCTGCCGCGCATTCTTCCCGTGGAGGACGAGGAAATTTCGGCTTTCGCCCGCAAGTCCTTCGAAAAGCAGGGCATGAAGATCATCACCAGTGCGGCGGTGAAGGGCCTCAAGCGCAATGCCGGCAGCGTGACGGCGACCATCGAGGCCGACGGCAAGTCGAACGAGCTCACCGTCGAGCGGGTGATCCTCGCCATCGGCATCGCCGGGAATGTGGAGAATATCGGGATCGAGGGCACCCGGATCAAAGTCGAGAAGACCCACGTCGTGGTCAATGAATGGCTCGAGACCGGCGAGCCCGGAATCTATGCCATCGGCGATCTCGTCGGGCCGCCCTGGCTCGCCCACAAGGCGAGCCACGAGGGCGTCATCTGCGTCGAGAGGATCGCCGGGCTGAACGACGTTCATCCCCTTGATATCACCAATATTCCGGGCTGCACCTATTGCTCGCCCCAGGTCGCGAGCGTGGGCTTGACCGAGGCCGCGGCCAAGGCCAAGGGCCGCGAGGTCAAGGTGGGCCACTTCCCCTTCATCGGCAACGGCAAGGCGATTGCCCTCGGCGAGCCCGAAGGCATGGTCAAGACGGTGTTCGACGCCAAGACCGGCGAGCTGCTCGGCGCCCATATGATCGGCGCAGAGGTCACCGAGCTGATCCAGGGCTTCGGCATCGCCAAGACCCTCGAATCGACGGAGTCGGAGCTGATCCACGCGATCTTCCCGCACCCGACCCTCTCGGAGATGATGCACGAGGCCGTGCTTGACGCCTATGGCCGGGCCATACATTTCTAGGGTGCCCATGGAGCGCCGAACCCGATGAGCATGACGCCGACGCCTGCGCGGCCCCGCCACCCGGAAAAGCTCAACCGTCCGGATCATCCGATCGCGCGCAAGCCCGAATGGATCCGGGTGAAGGCGCCGGTCTCGCGCGAATACCAGGAGACGCGCCGGCTGATGCGGGCGCTCGGCCTCAATACCGTGTGCGAGGAGGCCGCCTGTCCGAATATCGGCGAGTGCTGGGCGCGCCGCCACGCGACGGTGATGATCCTCGGCAGCGTCTGCACGCGCGCCTGCGCCTTTTGCAACGTCGCCACGGGCTTGCCCGGCCGGCTCGACCCCCACGAGCCGGACCATGTCGCCGAAGCCGTCGGGAAGCTCGGCCTCTCCCATATCGTCATCACCTCCGTGGACCGGGACGACCTGCCCGATGGCGGTGCGGAGCACTTCGCGAAGACGATCCGGGCGGTGCGCGCCGCGGCGCCAAGCACCACCATCGAGGTCCTGACCCCGGATTTCCTGCGCAAGGAGGGGGCGATCGAGACCGTGGTGGCGGCCAAGCCCGACGTCTACAACCACAATCTCGAGACGGTGCCGCGGCTCTACCCCACCATCCGGCCCGGCGCGCGCTATTACGCCTCCCTGCGCCTTCTCGACCGGGTGAAGACGCTCGACCCATCGCTCTTCACCAAATCCGGGCTGATGGTCGGCCTGGGGGAGAAGCGCGAGGAGATTCAGCAGGTTATGGATGATCTGCGCACCGCCGGCGTCGATTTCCTCACGATCGGGCAGTATCTGCAGCCGACCCCCAAGCACGCGCCGGTCGAGCGCTTCGTCACCCCGGAGGAATTCGCATCTCTGAAGAGCCTGGCCCAGGGCAAGGGTTTCCTTCTCGTTGCGGCCTCGCCCCTGACCCGCTCCTCCTATCATGCCGGCGACGATTTCCTCCGCTTGCGCCAGGCCCGCAGCGCACGCCTCGCTGCCGCCGCCTCCTGAGCGCGGCGGAGCGGCCCGCATGCCCACCCATGCCGAGAAGCGCATTCTGCCCTATCGGGCCGACCAGCTCTTCGACCTCGTCGCCGATATTGAGCGCTATCCGGAATTCCTGCCCTGGTGCCGGGCGGCCCGGATCCGGCGACGCGAAGCCGATACGATCTATGCCGATCTCATCATCGGCTGGAGAATGATCCGCGAGTCCTTCACCTCGCGGGTGGTTTTGCAGAGGCCCGCGCGCATTGACGTGTCCTATCACGAAGGGCCGTTCAAGTACCTGAACAACCATTGGATTTTCGAGCAGCAGCCGGATGGCAACTGTCTCATCGACTTCTATGTCGATTTCGAGTTTCGCTCGAAGATGCTGCAGAAGGTCATCGGCGTGCTGTTCAACGAGGCCGTCCGACGCATGGTCCACGCCTTCGAGGAGCGCGCGCGCAAGCTCTATGGCCGCGCGCCGCCGGCGGGCGCTTCCCAGCCGTCACCCCATCGCGGTTAGGCACCCGCCGCCTGGCGGGCGAGCATGGCAAGCGCTCGCGCGACCGCGGCGTGCCGGATCTGCGTCCGATTGCCGTCAAAGACGTGCCGCTCACAGAGGGTGGCGCTGCCCCGCCGGGCCGAAGCGACGAAAACGAGGCCGACGGGCTTCGTCGGCGTAGCACCCCCGGGTCCCGCGATGCCCGTCACGGCGACGCTCAGCTGCGCGGCGGGCGCGCGAGCCAGCGCGCCTTCCGCCATCGCACGGGCGACGGGCTCGCTGACGGCCCCATGGGCTTCGAGCAATGCGCGGGGGACGCCGAGCAACTCCTCCTTGGCTTCGTTCGTATAGGTCACGAAGCCGCGGTCAACGACGTCGGAGCTTCCGGGAATCTCGGTCAAGGCGGCGGCGATCAGGCCGCCGGTGCAGGACTCGGCCGTAACCACGCGCAAGCCTGCCGACCTGCAGGCGTCGAGAACGTCCCGCGCTTGCCGTGCCAGTTCACGCGCCACGAGTTAAGCCTCGGGCAAAAATGACGATCGCGAGGATGAAGAGGGCATAGATGGCGGCGACGGTGTCGTCGGCCATGACGGCAAGGGCGCTGCCGCGGCGGTCGATCGCGTTGGCGGGCCATGGCTTGACGATGTCGCACAAGCGGAAGAGGAGAAATCCGAGAAGCCAGTGCCACCAGACTCCCGGATCCGCGACCAGCAATGTCAGCCATTGCGCGGAGACCTCGTCGACCACGATCTCGGAGGGGTCCTTGACCTCGGTCTCCTTCTTGTAGCGCGCTGTCGCCCACCAGCCGAGGGCAAACACAATGCCGGCGGCGACGAGGAGAGCAGCGGAGCCTCCGGCGATGCGGATCAACCAGCCGAAGGGAAGCGCCGCAAGGGAGCCCCATGTCCCTGGCGCGATCGGCAGGAGGCCGGCGCCGAACCATGTCCCGACGAGCGTGGCCGGATGCCAGAATGGCAGCGCCGGTTGGCTGATTTGAAGCCTCATGGGCGAGAGGGGAGGCGTATGGTGGCGACGGCTTGGGCCGCGATGCCCTCGCCTCGACCGGTGAAGCCGAGCTTGTCCGTGGTCGTGGCCTTGACGCTGACACGCTCTCGCGGGATGCCGAGAATTTCCGCGATGCGCGCCGCCATGGCCTCGCGATGGGGCCCGATCTTGGGCCGCTCGCAGATGACGGTGACATCGAGATTGACGATCGAGCCGCCGCGCTCAGCGACGAGATCGGCGGCATGTCGGAGGAAAAGCGCCGAAGCGGCGCCCTTCCAGCGAGGATCGGATGGGGGGAAATGGCTGCCGATGTCACCGGCACCGATGCAGCCGAGCAGGGCATCCGTAAGGGCGTGGAGGCCGACGTCCCCGTCCGAGTGGCCGACCAGCCCATGATCGTGGGCGACGGGCAAGCCGCAGAGCATCAGCTTGTCGCCGGGTCCGAACTGGTGCACATCGAAGCCGGTGCCGACGCGACTCTCGCATAGCGCGTCTATGGCGAAGCGCTCGGCGCGGCGAAGATCCTCCTCGGTCGTCACCTTGAAATTCTCCTCACTGCCCAGGACCAGCCTGACCGGAAGGCCTGCATGCTCCGCGACGGCGGCATCGTCGGTGAGCTCCCGGCCGATCGCCGCACGATGCGCCGCGATTATCTCGTGGAAACGGAAGCCCTGTGGCGTTTGCGCCCGCCATAGCGCTGCCCGGTCAAGTGTCCCCTCGACGAGACCGCCGTTTTCGCGTTTGAGCGTATCGATGACGGGAACCGCCGCGATCGCCGCGGGAGTCTCGTCGAGCGCGTCGATGACGCGATCGATAGTGCCGAAATCGACAAAAGGGCGCGCGGCATCGTGGATCAGTACGAGGCCGGGCTCCAACGCTGCGAGACTTTCGAGGCCCAGCCGCGCCGACTCCTGACGCGCGGCTCCGCCGTAAATCGGCGGCAGCAAGGATAGTCCCGCGACGGCTTGCTCGTAGAGCGGCTGGTCGGCGGGATGAATAATGGCGCGCACGGCATTCACGCGCGGGTTGTGCAGGAAGGTGAGGACGCTATGTCGGAGCATGGCGCGACCGCCCAGCAAGCGATATTGCTTCGGGACCTCTCCTCCCAGACGCTGCCCTCGACCAGCGGCAACGATTAGTGCCACGCAATTTTCCACAGCATTGCTCTCGCATTTTCGTGCGGCGCCACCCTATCGTCGGCCTGGAACCTTGCCAAGCCTTCCCGCGCGCGCATCGCTACGGCTCCGAGCGGTGCCGCGCTGCGCAAACGATGCTATAAGGGCACCCATGTCGATCAATCTGCTGCTCAGCATTTCGACGATTATCGCCTTAATTCCTGCCTCGCTTTCGTCGCTGCGAGGAGGGGCCGGTCGCGATATCACATATTGGTGCCTGCTCGCCGTGGCCCTCGCCGCTGCGCTCATGCGCGCTTTCACCGCGCTGGTGCCGAATTGGAGCACGGGTTTTGCGGGCGCTCTCTGGGTCACCATGGCGGCCAGCATTGCGATTTTTATCCTCCTCGCGGCGACAACACGGAATTCGTGGCGACTGACCCCACTGCTGCTTCCTTATCTGATCCTGCTGGGGATCGTGGCGACGATATGGCAGCAAGCGCCGGAGCAGCCTTTGCTGCCGGCGCCACCCGTGTGGCTGGACCTGCATATTCTCGTCTCGATCGCGACCTATGCGCTGCTGACCCTCGCGGCCATCGCCGGTCTCGCCGTCCTCATCCAGGAGCGGTCCCTCAAGTCGAAGCGGCGACACATGCTCAACCAGCTTCTTCCCGCAGTTGCCGCCTGTGAGCAGCTCCAGGTGCGATTACTCGCGGCGTCCGAGCTGGTGTTGGCCTTCGGCTTGGCGACCGGTATGGCGACCCAATACTTCGTGTCGGGAGCCGTCTTCAGATTGGACCATAAGACGCTTTTCTCGATCCTGGCCTTCACGGTGATCGGGGGGCTCCTGGTCGCAGAGGGCGTGAGCGGGGTCGGAGGTCGGCGCGCCGCTCGACTCATCCTTTTGGCGTATCTGCTGCTGACGCTCGCTTATCCAGGGGTCAAGTTCGTGACGGACGTCCTCCTCGCCTAGAGAATTTTCTTGCACTTGCGAAGAGACCGATCCATTATGCCTAATATATAGACGTTTTTCTTTATTGCCTGTTTTCTAGGCAACCCTACATGGTGGGTTTGCAGCAATTCGGGGGGCTGGGCCGAGTTCGTCGAGGGTTGAGGGCGTGACGCATCCTCGGCCGCGCTATCAATCGATTGCTCCCGCCGACGCGAACGCCGTCGTCAACGCGCTGCCCCATGTCGTTCTCGTCATCGGCGCCGCCGGAGACGTCCGCTTTGCCAACATGGCGGCCGAGCAGTTTCTGGGCGCGAGCGCCGCATGGCTCCTCGGGCGTCCACTGGCCGATCTTCTGCCCGCGGATAGCCCCCTCTTCGCTCTGATCGCCCAGGCGCGCTCGGATCGCGCAAGCGTTTCCGAGTATGGCGTTACCCTTCAATCGCCCCGCATCGGCGAGCATTTCGGAACGGTGCAGGTCGCCCCTCTCGCCGAGCAACCAGAAAGCGTGGTCGTGACGATCCATGAGCAGTCGATCGCGCGGAAGATCGACCATCAACTGACCCATCGCCACGCGGCGCGATCGGTCACGGCGATGGCGGCGCTGCTCGCCCATGAGGTCAAGAACCCCCTCTCCGGAATCCGTGGCGCCGCTCAGCTGCTCGAGCAAAACGCGGCGCCGGAAGATCGGGAGCTCACGCGGCTGATCTGCGATGAGACCGATCGGATCTGCGCGCTTGTCGACCGCATGGAGGTCTTCTCAGACGGGCAACCGATCGAGCGCGCGCCCGTCAACATCCACGCCGTGCTGGAGCATGTGCGGAAATTGGCGGAGGCCGGCTTCGCCCGCCATGTGCGCTTCATCGAGAACTACGACCCCTCATTGCCGCCGGTGCAAGGCAATCGAGACCTCTTGGTCCAGCTCTTTCTCAATCTGGTCAAGAACGCCGCCGAGGCGGTTTCCTTGACGGGCGGCGAGATCGCCCTTTCGACAGCCTATCAGCATGGCGTTCGGCTCGCCGTGCCGGGAAGCGAAAGACGCATGCAATTGCCGCTCGTCGTTACCGTGCAGGATAACGGCGGCGGGATACCAGAGGACCTTCGCCCCCATCTCTTCGATCCCTTCGTGACGACGAAAAGCAGCGGCAACGGCCTCGGTTTGGCATTGGTTGCAAAGATCGTCGGCGATCATGGCGGCGTTATCGAGTTCGACAGCGAGCCACGCCGAACGGTCTTCCGGGTCATGTTGCCGATCCACCGCGCCGAGGTAACGCGAACATGAGCGACGCAACGATTCTTATCGCCGACGATGATCGTGCGATCCGAACCGTCCTCAATCAAGCACTGGGGCGGCTGGGCTATACGGTGCGAACGACCGGACATGCGGCGACCTTGTGGCGCTGGGTTTCGGAGGGCGACGGCGACCTCGTCATCACGGATGTGCTGATGCCCGATGAGAACGGCCTCGATCTCATCCCGCGCATCAAGAAGCTTCGGCCGGAGCTGCGCGTCATCGTTATGAGCGCGCAAAACAACCTTCTCACCGCTGTGAAAGCGACCGAGCGGGGTGCCTTCGAGTACCTGCCAAAACCGTTTGATTTGCGCGAGCTCGTCAACGTCGTCGAGCGGGCGCTTGCCAGCCGGCCAAGCGGCGAGCCGCCTCAACCTCAAGCAGAGAGCGAAGAGCAATTGCCGCTTATCGGCCGCTCGCCCGCGATGCAAGAAATCTACCGGGTGCTTGCGCGATTGATGGGAACGGATCTGACAGTGACGATCACCGGTGAGTCTGGGACGGGAAAGGAGCTGGTTGCGCGCGCGCTCCACGATTACGGCAAGCGGCGGAACGGCCCCTTCATCGCGATCAACATGGCGGCGATCCCTCGGGATCTCATCGAAAGCGAGCTGTTTGGCCACGAGAAAGGCGCCTTCACGGGGGCGGCGACCCGCTATGCCGGGCGCTTCGAGCAGGCTCACGGGGGTACGCTCTTTCTCGACGAGATCGGCGACATGCCGCTTGAGGCGCAGACGCGGCTGCTGCGGGTACTGCAGGAAGGCGAGTACACGACTGTCGGCGGACGCACGCCGATCCGCGCCGACGTCCGCATCATCGCCGCCACGCATCGTGATTTGCGGCAATACATCCGCCAGGGGCTCTTCCGCGAGGACCTTTTCTATCGGCTCAACGTCGTGCCGATCCGGCTGCCTCCTCTGCGTGAGCGAACGGAAGATTTGCCGGCCCTGGTGAGGCATTTTCTGAACCGCGCGGCTTCCCAGGGCCTCCCCGCGAAAACTCTCGATCACGCGGCAATGGAAAGGCTCAAGCAGCACCGCTGGCCAGGTAATGTGCGGGAGCTCGAAAACCTGATTCAGCGCTTAACCGCGCTCTATGCGCAGGAGTCGATCGGCGTGGATGTCATCGAGCAGGAGCTCGCAGAGTTGGGTCATGCCGGGGCAGCGGAGGTCGATGCGGAGGACGACAGCTTGAGCGCCTCCGTCGAGCGGCATCTCAAGGAATACTTCTCGGCGCACCGGGACGGGTTGCCGGCCGCGGGGCTCTATGAGCGGGTTCTCAGGGAGGTGGAGCGGCCATTGCTCTCATTGAGCCTTTCGGCCACGCGCGGAAACCAGATCAAGGCGGCGCACCTCTTGGGCTTGAATCGCAACACGCTGCGCAAGAAAATCCGTGAGTTGGACATCCAGGTCGTACGAAGCGTAAAATAACCATTGCGACTCGGGGAGATCGTCCGCGAGGGAAAATTGCCAACGACATATCGCGCAGCATGACGGTCGAACGCGCAGACCAGGGGCGGCTTGCTATTTTTCGTCAGGGGTGGGCCTGGGTGGCACGGAGCGGGCTGGGCCGCAAGCTCGCGATCGCATTGGCCGTCTGCGCGGCTCTCGCCGGGCTCGCGACTTATGCCGCTTTGAGCAAGACGCTCCCCATCCAGACCAACCCCAACGTCATCCTCGTCCTGCTTTATGTCGATCTCGTCCTGCTTTTGCTGCTTGCTGCTGTCGTCGCGCGGCGGATCACACAGATCTGGATCGAGCGCCGGCGCGGCTCCGCGGGCTCCCGCCTGCACACGCGGCTCGTCGCGCTTTTCAGCTTCGTCGCGGTGACGCCGACGATTATCGTCGCGATCTTCTCGACATTTTTTTTCAACTTTGGCTTGCAGTCTTGGTTTAGCGACAAGGTGCGGACGGCCATTAAGGAATCGGTCGCCGTCGCCAGCGCCTACCTGGACGAGAACGTCCGCTCGATACAGACCGACGCGATAACGCTCAGCCAGCGAATCCAGCGCGCACTGCCCCTGATCGCCGACGGCGATCCGATCAAGATCGCAGAATTCGAGCGCATCCTGAATGACGAAGCCGATCAACTCTCCCTACCCGAGGCCGTGGTCTTCGACAGCTCGTTTCGCGTGCTCGCGCGCACGAAATTGAGCTTCGCCATGGAACGCGAGACCATTCCGGCCGCAGCGATCGAGAAGGCGCGCAAGGGGAGCGTCGCCTTGTTGCGCAGCGAGGCGGATGACCGAGTGCGAGCGCTCCTCCGTGTCAATCCGCCGATCGGCGAAATCATGCCGACTGTTTATCTCTTCGTAGGACGTTTTGTGGAGCCGGGCGTGCTTCAGCACGTCGAACGGGCACAATCGGCTCTGGCTGAATATCAGCAGCTCGAGTTGGCACGATCCGACATCGAGATTACGTTCGCCCTAATCTTCGTCGTTGTCGCACTCCTCCTCCTTTTGGCCGCCGTGTGGGTCGGGCTCTATTTCGCCACCCAGCTCGTGCGGCCGATATCGTCCTTGATCGCGGCGGCGGAAAGCATCCGAGCCGGCGATCTGAGCGCCAGGGTGCCGGAGGAGGAGGCGAAATCCGATGAGATCGGCTCGCTCAGTCGCGCGTTCAACAGGATGACCGGACAGCTCGCGGAACAGCGGCGCGAGCTGATCGAGGCCAACCGCCAGCTCGATGCGCGCCGTCGTTTCACCGAGGCCGTACTCGCCGGCGTTTCGGCGGGAGTCATCGGCCTCGATCAGCGCGGCCGGGTCAATCTCCCCAACCGCTCAGCCTGCGAGCTGCTGGCGACCAAGAGCGAGAATCTCGTTGGCCGCGCCCTCGAAGAGGCTGTGCCGGAAATGGCCGAACTTCTGCAAGAGGCGCGCCGTCGGCCGTCGCGTTTTGTCGAGGCGGAATTGAAGGTCATGCGCAAAGGCCGCACGCGGACCCTGCTCGTGCGCATCTCGGCTGAGCGCGTCGACGGCGAGATCAAGGGCTACGTCGTTACCTTCGACGACATCTCCGATCTGCTTGCAGCGCAGCGTACGGCCGCTTGGGGGGATGTAGCGCGACGGATCGCCCACGAGATCAAGAATCCGCTTACGCCGATCCAGCTCTCCGCGGAACGCCTCAAGCGCAAATATCTCAAGGAGATTTCCAGCGATCCGGAGACCTTCCTCACCTGTACGGAGACGATCGTCCGCCAAGTCGGCGATATCGGGCGGATGGTGGACGAGTTCTCGGCTTTCGCCCGGATGCCGGCACCGGTCATGAGGGAGGAGGATCTTGTTGAGCTTTGCCGGCAGGCGATCTTTCTCCAGCGCCAGGGCAATCCCGATATCCGCTACGAGACGGAGCTGCCTGCAACGACGGTGCGCTTTCGCTGCGATGCGCGGCAGATCAGCCAGGCGCTCACCAACCTGCTTCAAAATGCGGCGGATTCGATCCATGGCTCGACGGCGAAAGAAAGAAGGGGATCGGCAGCGCGTGGCCGGATTCTTCTTCGGCTAAGCGTCGAGAAGAGCAGCGTTACCATCGTCGTCGAGGACGATGGCAAAGGCCTTCCTCAGGAAAATCGCGATCGTCTCACGGAGCCTTATGTGACGACGCGCGAAAAAGGGACCGGCCTTGGCCTCGCCATCGTGAAAAAGATCATGGAGGACCACCGCGGCGATCTTGTGCTTGAGGATCGCGAAGGCGGTGGCGCAAGCGTCAGGCTCGTTTTTTCGGTGACGGCGCCTCCGATCTCCGATAGTACCACGCAAGAAGGGGACGCATCCCTTAACGCGGAAGCGGCGGCCGCCCATGGCACATGACATTCTGATCGTCGACGACGAATCGGACATAAGGCTCCTCATCGCGGACATCCTCAAGGACGAGGGATACGAGACGCGCGAGGCGGTCAACAGCACCGATGCCTTGGCGGCGATCCGCTCGCGTCGTCCGAGCCTTCTCATTTTGGATATTTGGCTGCAGGGCAGCGAGCTGGACGGCTTGAGCATGCTCGATCTCGTTCGAGAGAATCATCCGAACATGCCGGTCCTGATGATCAGCGGCCACGGCACGATCGAGACGGCGGTCAGCGCGATCAAGCGCGGCGCGTATGATTTCATCGAGAAGCCCTTCAAGACCGATCGGCTCCTCCTCATGGTCGAGCGCGCCATCGAGGCCGCGCGGCTCAAGCGCGAGAACGAAGAATTGCGCGTGCGCGCGGGCGGCGAGCTGGAACTCATCGGGACGTCCATGCCAGTAAATCAACTACGGCAGGCGATCGACAAGGTGGCGCCGACCGGGAGCCGCGTGCTGATCACCGGCCCCGCCGGCTCGGGCAAGGAGGTGGTGGCGCGTCTTATTCACGCGCGGTCGCGGCGCGGCACGGGGCCGTTTGTCGTGTTGAATTGCGCGACAATGCGTCCGGAGAATCTCGAGATCGAGCTCTTCGGCGCGGAGGCGGGAGCGGGGAAGGGGGGCGTCGCCAAGGTCGGGACGCTGGAGCAGGCGCATAATGGCACTCTTCTGCTCGACGAGGTGGCGGATATGCCCGTCGAGACCCAAGGCAAGATCGTCCGCGCCCTGCAGGAGCAGACCTTCGAGCGGGTCGGGGGAAATACGCGGGTGAAAGTCGATGTCCGCGTCATAGCGTCAAGCAATCGCGACCTCGTCGCGGAAATCGAGGCGGGTCGGTTTCGGGAGGATTTGTTCTATCGCCTGAACGTCGTGCCTTTGCGCGTGCCGCCTTTGAGGGAGCGGCGAGAGGACATCCCTCTTCTGGCCCGCGCCTTCATGGACCGCTACGCCAGCGCCTCTGGCCTGTTTGCGAGGGAGATCGGCGAAGACGCAATGGCGGCGTTGCAGGCGTATGACTGGCCGGGCAGCGTCCGTCAGCTGCGAAACGTCATCGAATGGCTGCTCATCATGGCGCCCGGCGATCCGCGCGAGCCGATCCGCGCAGACATGCTGCCGCCGGAAATCGGCGCGATCGCGCCCCCCGTTCTCAAATGGGACAAGGCCGGTGAGATCATGGGGCTGCCCTTGCGGGAGGCTCGCGAGCTCTTCGAGCGGCAATACCTGATTGCCCAGGTGACCCGCTTTGGCGGCAATATTTCCCGCACGGCGTCGTTCGTGGGAATGGAGCGCTCGGCCTTGCATCGGAAGCTTAAATCTCTCGGCGTCCATGGGACGGAGAAAAGTCAGCCCTTCGACGCTTGATTGCCGAGCCGGCGCCTTTATTGCACCCCCGTCAGGAAGGCAGTCATGTCGCGCATCGCCTATGTCAACGGAGCCTATGTTCCGCATCGAGACGCCGCCGTCCATATCGAGGATCGGGGCTATCAGTTCGCCGACGGCGTCTACGAGGTCATCGCGGTCCAGGGCGGCCGGCTGGTCGACGAAAGGCCTCATTTGGACCGGCTCGACCGCTCGCTTGCGGAATTGAGGATCCGGCCACCGATGAGCCGTGAGGTTCTGCGCGGCGTCATGCGGGAAGTGCTGAGGCGCAACTATATCGCAGATGGCAGCATCTATATCCAGATGACGCGCGGCGTCGCTCCGCGCGACCATGCCTTTCCAGCGAAGGCGGCGACGTCGGTCGTGATGACGGCTAAGCGCGCGCGCGTTCAGCCGACGCAAATGGTCGAGGACGGGATACGCGTCGTCACGGTGCCGGATATCCGCTGGGGCCGCTGCGATATCAAGACGGTGAGCCTGCTTCCGAATGTCCTGGCCAAGCAGCAGGCAAAGCAGGCGGGAGCCTATGAGGCGTGGCTCGTCGATCGCGACGGGCACGTGACGGAGGGAAGCTCGACGAATGCCTGGATCGTCACCAAGGACGGAAAGCTCGTCACCCGCGCAGCGACGCAAGCGATCCTCAATGGCATCACCCGCCAAGCGGTCATAAAATTGGCGAGGAATAACGGCCTGAAGCTCGAGGAGCGCGCCTTCAGCGTGGAGGACGCCAAGACCGCGCGCGAGGCGTTCCTGACCAGCACGACGTCTCACGTCCTGGCGGTGACGCAAATCGACGACACGGTCATCGGCAACGGTAAGGCCGGCTCCTTCGCCCTCAAGCTCCGCGCCATCTACCTCGACTACGCCGAAGGTCCCGGAGCAAGCTCTTGAGCGAGCCGGCCATGCCTTCGAGCGCTCCCAGCCTATTCCCTCCCAAGGCGCTGCTCTTCGATTGGGACAGCACCTTGGTTGACAATTGGCAGAGCATCGTGCACGCGGTGAACACGACCCTCGTGGCGATGGGCCAAGCCGCCTGGACAGCCGAGGAGGCCCGCGCGAGGGTGCGCGAATCGATGCGCGATGCCTTTCCACGGCTCTTCGGCGAGCGATGGCCCGAAGCGCGAAAAATCTTCTATGACACCTTCGCCGCCCGGCATCTCGAGCATTTGACGCCGTTGCCGGGCGCGGAGGCGATGCTGGCGGAACTGTCGGAGGCAGGGCTCTACCTTGCCATCGTCAGCAACAAAACAGGCGCCCTCTTGCGAAAAGAGGTCGCCCATCTCGGCTGGAACCGCTACTTCGGCCGAGTCGTCGGGGCGGGCGACGCCGAGCGAGACAAGCCCGATCCGGCTCCCGTCGCGCTCGCCCTGGCGGGCAGCGAAACCCCTCCGGGACCCGTCGTATGGTTGGTGGGCGACACGGCGCTCGATATGGCCTGCGCCATAAGCGCCGGTTGCGTGCCCGTGCTCATCGCCGGTAATGGACTGGAATACGACGATTTTTCCGCGTGGCCACCGAGTTGCACGGTTTCCGATTGCGCGGCCCTCGCGGCCCTTGTCCGCCGATTTTGAGAAACCATATTAACGTGATGGCGCATGACCTCTTCGGTCGATCGGCGCCCCCGAAACGAAAAAGAGGGGATCAACCCATGTCCTCCGAAAAATCCCAGAACTTGCAAGACGTATTTCTTAACCACATCCGCAAAAACAAGACGCCGGTCACGATCTTCCTCGTCAATGGGGTAAAGTTGCAGGGAATTGTCACGTGGTTCGACAATTTCTCGGTACTGCTGCGGCGAGATCACCATTCGCAGCTTGTTTACAAGCACGCGATATCGACGGTAATGCCGACGGGCCCGATCCAGCTCTTCGAGCAGGACAAGGAGGCCGTCGAGGCCTGAATTGCGGGTAGCGGAGCAAAATAGGCACTCTTCGGAGGGGAACGGCGATGGGCGCGGCTCGACGGGCCGCGCTCTCGTGCTTCATCCTGCCATGAGGGGCCAAAAGGATGCCGGCCGCTCGCCCGAAGCGCGGCTCGCCGAGGCGGTCGGGCTGGCAACGGCGATCTTGCTGGAGGTCGTTCACGCGGAAGTGATCCGCCTGGCGGAGCGACGCCCAGGCAGCTTCTTCGGGGCCGGCACGGTGGACCGCTTGGCCGGTCTCGTCCGAGACTTGGCGGTTGGGATCGTCGTCGTGGATGGCGGGTTGAGCCCGGTCCAGCAGCGCAATTTGGAGCGCGCGCTTCACTGCAAGGTCATCGACCGCACGGCTTTGATCCTGGAGATTTTCGGGGAGCGGGCCCGTACCCGCGAGGGACGGCTTCAGGTCGAGCTTGCGCACCTCACCTATCAGCGCAGCCGATTGGTGCGAAGCTGGACCCATCTGGAGCGGCAACGCGGCGGCTTCGGATTCCTGGGCGGGCCGGGCGAAAGCCAGATCGAAATCGACCGGCGCCTGATCGGCGAGCGCATCACCAAGCTCAAGCGAGAATTGGAAAGCGTGGTTCGGACACGGGAATTGCACCGAAACGCGCGCCGGCGCGTCCCCTACCCGGTGGTCGCACTCGTCGGCTACACCAATGCCGGGAAGTCGACGCTCTTCAATCGGCTCACGAACGCCGCTGTCTTTGCCGAGAATCTGTTGTTCGCGACGCTCGATCCGACGATGCGCTCCGTCAAGCTGCCCTCGGGCCGGGAGATCATCCTTTCGGATACCGTCGGCTTCATTTCCGATCTCCCGACCCAGCTCGTGGCGGCGTTCCGCGCCACGCTCGAGGAGGTGCTGGAAGCGGATATCGTCGTCCATGTTCGAGATATCTCGCATCCCGATACGGAAGCCCAGAGGGACGACGTCAATCGCGTCCTCCAAGAGCTCGGATTGGGAGAGCTCATCGATGCGGGGCTGATCGAGTTCCTCAACAAGATCGATCTTCTTCCGGAATACGAGAGGATTGCCCTTCGCGAATCGGCCGCCCGAAGCAATCATGCCCTCGTCGCGGCGTCGGCGGTAACCGGGGAGGGGGTCGAGGCTCTGCAAGCCGCTCTCGATGAGCGGCTTTCCGAGAGTCGGGATATCGTTCAAGTCTCCATCTCGCTCTCGGACGGCGCGACGCTCGCTTGGCTCTACCGGCGCGGCGAGGTCTTGCAGCGCGAGGACGACGACAGTCATGCCCATATGCGCGTGAGGCTCGAGCCCGCCGATTTGGCCCGCCTCGCGCATCGGGGTGTGACGCCGTCCAAGCGCTCGCTCTTCGTGACGGGATAGCAGGGCAATTGTCGGGGAATCGTTTTCCATGACGGCCGCCGTCGAGCCCGGGCGGGTCGCTGCAATCATTCGCGAAACAGCCGAAGCCGAGATACTGCCTCGTTTCCGCAAGATCACCGCCGCCGACATTACGCCCAAGGGCTCCCACGGCGACTTCGCCACAGCCGCGGATTTCGCCGCGGAGAAGGCGTTGACCGAGCGCCTCACGGCTCTGCTGCCGGGTTCGCGGGCGGTCGGCGAGGAGGGCTGCGAAAAGCATCCAGAGCTTCTCGACAGCATCGCCGACGACGTCTTCACCTGGATCATCGACCCCCTCGACGGGACGCATAATTTCGCCAAGGGAATCCCCCAATTCGCCGTCATCGTGGCGCTCGCGCGGGGCGGCGAGACGGTTGCCGCGTGGATCCATGATCCCCTGTCGAATGCGACCGTGGCAGCCGAGCGCGGCGCCGGCGCCTGGGAGGATGGCCGCCGGCTCGGCGTCGCGACGGCTGGGTCGTTTTGGGAGATGCAAGGTGCTCTTTACGTCAAGGCCGGTCGGCCCGGCGTCGTGAAAGAGCTCGACGCCATCAGGCGGCGCTTCGCCAACATCGTCAATTATCGTTGCGCGGGCCATGATTATCTCGGCTTGGCCCGCGGCCGGACCCATTTCGCGCTGTTCAGCCGCCTTATGCCGTGGGACCATGCCGCGGGCGCCCTGATCCACGGCGAAGCGGGCGGCTACAACAAATGCTGGGACGGCCACCCATATCGGCCCACCCGGCGCGGCGGTGGCATATTGCTCGCGCCCGACGCGGCGACATGGAGCGCCATCGCCGCGCTCGTGCTCGCGCCGCTCTGACGCTTAGCCGGCCTACTCCTGCTGCCGGGCAACGGCAAAGGCATTGAAGGCCTGGGCGACGGGCATCAGCTCGATTGTGTTGATATTGAGGTGGGCCGGCCGCGATACGCACCAGTGAATCACGTCGGCGATATCGTCCGCCGTCATCGGCTGCATTCCGGCGTAGGTCTGCGCGGCTTTCGTCCGATCGCCCTTGAAACGCACCTGGGCGAATTCCGTTTCGACCATGCCCGGCTCGATGCAGGTGACGCGGACATTCGTGCCCAGGAGATCGGAGCGAAGGGCGAGTGAGAACTGGTGCACGAAGGCCTTCGTGCCGCCATAGACGTTGCCGCCCGGGTAGGGATAGGTGCCGGCGACGGAGCCGAGATTGACGATATGCCCACGGTTCCGCTCGACCATGCCGGGCAAGACCGCTCGGGTGCAGCAGATAAGGCCCTTGATGTTCGTGTCGACCATGGCCTCCCAGTCGTCGAGGGCGACGCGATGGGCCGGCTCAAGGCCAAGCGCCAGCCCGGCGTTATTGACCAGAACGTCGATCTCGCCAAATTCCGATGGCAGAGTCTCGATCATGCGCTCGACCGCGCGACGATCGCGCATATCGAGCGCGAGCGTATGGACTTTGACATCCTTGCCTGCGGCTTCCAGCCGCCGCTTCGTCTCGTCGAGCCGCTCGGCGCGGCGGCCGGTGAGCACCAGGTGCGCCCCTGGTGCCACGAAGCGCCGGGCGCAGGCGGCGCCGATCCCCGCAGTTGCTCCAGTGATCAAGACAGTGAATGCAGTCATCACATACTCCGCAACGGAAATGGCTCAGCTCGTCTTCTCCTCGCGCTTCGCTTCCTCCCACAGCGCATCCATTTCGGCAAGCGTCGAATCCGCGGGAGTCCGCCCCCGCTCCGCGAGCAGCGCCTCGACCCGGCGAAAGCGGCGCTCGAACTTGCCGTTGGCCTGACGCAAGACCGCTTCAGGGTCGAATTCCAACCGTCGCACCAGATTGACCATCGCGAAGAGGATGTCGCCCAGCTCGTCGGCCACGCGGTCTTTGGTCGCGTTTGCGGCGAGCGCCTCGCTCAGCTCACCGATCTCCTCCTTGATCTTGTCGAAGATCGGTGCGATCTCCGGCCAGTCGAAGCCGACACGCGCGGCGCGCGCTTGCAATTTTAAGGCGCGCGTCAGCGCCGGCAGGGCGATGGCAACGCCGTCGAGCGCGCTTCGTGACGCCGTCCCTTTTTCCGTCGCCTGAGATAATCTTTCGGCTGCCTTGTGATTCTCCCAAGCGACGCTTTGATCCGCTGCGGTTCGAACCCGCTCATCGCCGAAAACGTGAGGGTGGCGGCGGATCATCTTGTCGGCGATTGCCTGCGCCACCTCATCGAAATTGAAAGCGCCGGCTTCCTCGGCCATCCGCGCATGGAACACGACTTGAAGCAGGAGATCGCCCAGCTCGTCGCGCAGATCGGCCATATCCTCTCGGGAGATCGCGTCTGCGACTTCATAGGCCTCCTCGATCGTGTAGGGCGCAATCGTCGCGAAGCTCTGCTGCAAATCCCAGGGGCATCCACCCTCGGGATCGCGCAGGCGCGCCATGATTTCCAGAAGCCGGTCGATGTTGCGCTGGGTCATTGAGCCAAGGAGTCGGTGCGGAGGGGGAGGGTCGTCGCGCGCGAAAATCATACAAACATAGTTAGTATATTACAAAATACAACGCATTGAGTTCGTCATAGCTCGACGATATCTTTGCACCCTATCTCGCTCCAAATATGCGCGGGGTCAAATGGCGGGTAGGCGCAGGGGGCAAAGACGGCGACATCGCCGGCGACAGCGGGGAGAGGCTTGGTGGCTCGAATGCGCGCGTGGGGGATGATTGTCGCTTTTCTCGGGCTCGCAACGCTGCCACGCTTGGCTCACGCCAACCAGGCGCTTCTCAACGTCTCCTACGATCCCACGCGAGAATTCTATCAGGACTTCAATGCCGCCTTCGCAGCCCATTGGAAAGCCGTGAGCGGCGGCACCGTGACCATCCGAATGTCCCATGGCGGCTCAGGCGCGCAGGCGCGCGCGGTCATCGACGGTCTCCCGGCGGACGTGGTGACTCTTGCCTTGGCTTACGATATTGACGCCATCGCGGATCGCAGCCACCTTCTTCCGAAGGACTGGCAAAAGCGTCTTCCCCACAACAGCGCGCCGTACACATCCACGATCGTCTTCCTGGTTCGCAAGGGAAACCCGAAAGGCATCCACGATTGGGACGATCTCGTGAAGCCTGGCGTCGCGGTGATCACGCCGAATCCGAAGACCTCCGGCGGCGCACGCTGGAACTTCCTCGCCGCCTGGGGCTATGCGATGCGCAAATGGGGAGATGAGAGCAAGGCCCGGGAATTCGTCACGGCGCTTTACAAGCACGTCCCGGTGCTCGATACGGGCGCCCGCGGCTCCACGACTACGTTCGTCCGTCGCGGCCTCGGCGATGTCCTGCTGGCTTGGGAAAACGAGGCCTTTCTGGCTCTCGACGAGTTCGGCGCAGGCCAGTTCGAGCTGATCGCGCCGTCTGCAAGCATCCTGGCCGAGCCGGCCGTTGCGCTCGTCGACGGAAACTCCGACAAGCACGGCACGCGAAAGGTCGCGCAAGCCTATCTCGCGTATCTCTATTCGCCCGAGGGCCAAAAGCTCGCAGCAAAGCACCATTATCGCCCGGTCTCGCCGCAGGACGTCGATGCGAAGGCCCTTGCGCGGTTTCCCAAGCTGACGCTCTTCACGATCGACGAGATGTTCGGCGGCTGGACGAAGGCGGAAGCCAAATTCTTCGCCGACGGCGCGATCTTCGACCAAATTTATACGCCAGGGCGGTAAGCTTGGCATTCTTCTCCTTTTCCGCCCTCGGTCGTCGGACGAGCACGCTGCCGGGTTTCGGGTTGAGCCTCGGCTATGGCCTGCTCTATCTCGCTCTGATCGTATTGATTCCGCTTTCGGCCCTTGCAGTCCGCGCCGCCGGCATGAGCTGGGGCGGCTTCTGGCAAGCGGCTCTCGATCCCCGCGCGCTCGCAGCCTACCGCTTGAGCTTCGGCGCCTCGGCCTGCGCCGCGGCGCTCAACGGCATCTTCGGGCTGCTCGTCGCCTGGGTCGTGGTTCGCTACCGGTTTCCCGGCCGGCGACTCTTCGATGCGCTCGTCGATCTGCCCTTTGCTTTGCCGACTGCCGTTGCCGGCATCTCGCTCACGACGCTTTATGCGCAAAACGGCTGGGTCGGCGCGCAGCTTGCTCATCTCGGAATCAAGGTCGCATTCACCCCCCTTGGCGTTTTTGTCGCCCTCGTCTTCGTCGGCTTGCCATTCGTCGTGCGCACCGTCGAGCCCGTTCTCCAGGACCTCGAGCGCGAGCTGGAGGAGGCGGCCGCCAGTCTCGGCGCCAATCGATGGCAGATTTTCCTGCGGGTGACGCTGCCGACCATATTGCCGGCGACGATAACCGGCGCGGCGCTCGCTTTCGCCCGCGGGCTCGGAGAATATGGCTCCGTCGTCTTCATCGCCGGCAATCTGCCGATGGTCTCGGAGATTGCACCCGTGCTGATCATCATCAAGCTGGAGCAATACGATTACCGGGGTGCGACAGCGATCGCCGTGGTCATGCTGGTGGCGTCGTTCACGCTCCTGTTCTTGATCAACCTGCTGCAGCACTGGGCGCGCAGCCGCATGGGGCAGGAGTAAGTGCCGATGCGATTTGCCTCGAAGGGGCATCGAAGCGCAGTCGGCGAGCCATCCTGGATGCGGTGCGCATTGATCGCGTGCGCCCTTCTGTTCCTCGGACTGTTCCTCGTACTTCCGTTGATCGTGGTCTTCGAGGAAGCGCTCCGGCGCGGCCTTCTCACGTATTTTTCCGCTATCGCTCAGCCGGACGCCGTCGCCGCGATCAAGCTCACCATCCTCGTCGCCGCCATTGCCGTGCCGCTCAATGCGAGCTTCGGCGTGGCTTCGGCTTGGGCCGTGGCGAAATTCGAGTTCCCGGGGAAGGACCTGCTTGTCACCCTGATCGAGCTGCCGCTCTCGATTTCGCCCGTCGTCTCGGGCCTGGTCTATGTCCTGGTGTTTGGCGCCCAGGGCTGGCTGGGACCATGGCTGGCGCGGCACGATGTCGAGATCATTTTCGCCGTGCCGGGCATCGTGCTTGCGACGATCTTCGTGACCGCGCCCTATGTGGCACGGGAGCTCATCCCACTCATGCAGGCGCAGGGGACGCAGGAGGAAGAGGCGGCGCTTTCATTGGGCGCGGGGGGATGGCAGACGTTCTTCCGAGTCACTCTGCCGAATATTCGCTGGGGCCTCCTATATGGCCTCTTGCTCTGCAATGCCCGCGCCATGGGTGAGTTCGGTGCCGTGTCCGTCGTCTCCGGGCATATTCGCGGCGTGACCAATACGATGCCGCTGCACGTCGAAATCCTCTACAACGAATATAACTTCGTCGCGGCCTTCGCCGTCGCCTCTCTGCTCGCTCTGCTGGCCCTCGCGACGCTCCTGCTCAAATCGCTATTGGAGTGGCGGTATGGCGGTGAGCTCGCCGCCGTCCGAGGATAGGAGCGGTCGGTGGAAATCGAGCTCCGAGGTCTCGTCAAGCGGTTTGGCGGCTTCACCGCCCTCGACGGCATCGATCTCAAGATCAAGCCAGGCGAGCTCATGGCGCTCCTCGGCCCATCCGGTTCCGGTAAGACGACGTTGCTTCGCGTTATCGCCGGGCTGGAGTGCCCTGAGGAAGGAGCGGTATTGCTCGACGGCGAGGATGCGATGGGCCGACAGGTGCGGGAGCGCCGCGTTGGATTCGTATTCCAGCATTACGCGCTCTTCCACCACATGACGGTATTCGAGAACGTCGCCTTCGGGCTTCGGGTAAAACCCCGGCGCGAGCGCCCGAAGCGGACGGAGCTCCGCGAGAGGGTGATGCGGCTTCTTTCGCTCGTACAGCTCGGTCCTCTCGCGCACCGGTATCCGGCTCAACTCTCCGGGGGCCAGCGGCAGCGCGTCGCGCTCGCGCGCGCCTTGGCGATCGAGCCTCGCGTGCTGCTGCTCGATGAGCCGTTCGGCGCCCTGGACGCCAAGGTGCGCAAGGAGCTGCGCCGCTGGCTACGGCGGCTGCACGACGATATGCGCCTTACCAGCGTCTTCGTCACGCATGACCAGGAAGAGGCGCTTGAGCTGGCCGACCGGGTCGCGGTGCTGCACGAGGGCAAATTGGAGCAGATCGGCGCGCCCGATGACGTCTACGAGCATCCCGCGACCCCATTCGTATACGGCTTCCTGGGGAACGCGAACCGGTTCATCTGCCGGGTTCAGGCAGGCCGGGTCCAGGTCTGCGGCAATTCGTTCCGTGCCGCTACTCATGGCGTTCACCACGATGGTGAGGTCGTGGCCTTTGTCCGTCCGCACGATATCGAGATTTCAACAGATGCTGAGGGAGAGGGGGCTTCCTCGATCGTCCAGCACGTATCGGCGGCGGGACCGCTCGCTTCCGTCGAGCTCTTGCTGGAGCGCGACGGAATACTGGTCGAAGCGGCGCTCAGCCGGGCGCGCTATCACGAGCTGTCGCTCAGCCTCGGTCAACGCGTCACCATCCGCGCGCGACGGGCTCGGCTCTTTACCGATGGGGATGCCGTGGGACGAGGCGGTGGGCCATAGGAATTAAGCAAGCTGGCGTGAGCCTCGTCCGTTTATCTCATAATGTATATTATGGAAAATTGATAGATCTCGCGATTTAGGTCAAAATCTGGAGATAAGCAATTAGATTTCCACAATCATTCCGTCATAAGCCGGCTCGACGTTCGGCGGGCACATGGCGTGGACGGCGTCATAGTCCATGCTCTGATTCATATGCGTGAGGATGGCTCGCATCGGCCGCGCGCGGGCGATCCAAGACATGGTCTTCTTGAAATGAGCGTGGGTCTCGTGCTGCGCGACACGCAGGCAATCGACGATCCAGAGCTCGAGCCCCTTCAAGATGTCGAACGCCGTGTCGTCGAGATCGACGACGTCGGTCGAATATGCGATGGTGCCGAGGCGGAAGCCCAGCGTCGTGGAGAAGCCGTGATTCTGCCGAAACGGAATCACCTTTGTCTCCTTGACGTGAAACGGCCCCGCGATCTCATGGGGAATGAGATAGGGCTTGTAGAAATGGATGGCGCCGGTCGCGTCGGGCGGGATCGGCGTCAGGACGTAATCAAAACGATCCCGGATCTGCTGCAGCGTGCGCTGGTCCCCATAGATGTCGAGCGGCGCCTTGCGAATGACATTGACCATGCGCAGATCGTCGATCCCGTGCAGATGGTCGGCATGGGCGTGGGTATAGAGCACCGCATCCAGCCGCCCGCCGCCCGCCGCCAGCAGCTGTTGGCGCAGGTCGGGCGAGGTGTCGATGAGGATGCGCGTCGTCCCGTCTTCCACCAGGATCGATGAGCGCAAGCGCCGGTTCTTAGGATTATCCGGGTTGCAGGCGCCCCAGTACCCACCGATCGTCGGGACGCCATTCGAGCCGCCGCAGCCGAGAATCGTGACCTTCATCGCGCCTCGGCGCGCATGTCGCCCTTCACGCGCGTGAACAGCCGGAGAAAATTCTCCGTGGTGACCTCGGCGAGCCTTTCCGCAGAGATACCCTTGAGACGCGCCACGGCCGCGGCGGTATGGACGACGAAGGCCGGCTCGTTTCGCTTGCCGCGTCGGGGCACGGGCGCCAGGAACGGCGCATCCGTCTCGACCAGCATTCGCTCCAGCGGGAGATTCTTCACCGTCTCCCGCAATCGATCGGCAGCCTTGAAGGTGACGATGCCCGAGATCGAGATATAGAAGCCGAGCGCCAGCGCCGCCTCGGCAAATCCCGGGCTGGCGGTAAAGCAATGGATGAGCCCGCGAAGCGCGCCGCCGCGGCTCTCCTCACGCAAGATGCGCGCCGTATCCTCGTCGGCGTCGCGGGTATGGACGATAAGGGGCAACCCGGTCTCCCGCGCGGCCGCGCAATGGGCGCGAAAAGCCTTTGCCTGCGCGGCGCGTGGGCTGTGCTCGTAGAAATAATCCAAGCCCGTTTCGCCGATCCCGACGACCCGGGGTCCATCGCACAATCCAACGATCCGCGGCGGCTGATCGGCCCCCTCCTCCGCAGTGGCTTCGTGCGGATGAACGCCAACCGAGCACCACACCGCAGGATAGCGCTGCGCGATCTCTTGAACTCGCCCGAATCCCGTGAGCTTGGTCGCGATCGACACCATGGCACCGACGCCGGCATCCCGCGCGCGCGCGACGACAGCATCGAGCTCGGCGGCGAAGTCGGGGAAGTCGAGATGGCAATGGCTGTCGACGAGCATCAGCTTGCCGCCGCTTCCTCGACATAGCGAGGGAACACGCCCTCGGGCTTGGGGAGCAGCGTGCCATGGGCAAGGCGTCCCGCCTCTCCCAATTGCGCGAAGCTGCGCCGATCGGCCGCCACCGCGAGCTGATCGAGGATGCGGCTCGCGGATTCGGGCATGAATGGCTGCGTCAGAACCGCCAGATGCCGGATCACCTCGGCGAGGACGTAAAGCACCGTCGCCATGCGCGCGGGGTCGGTCTTGCGCAGCGCCCAGGGCGCTTGCTCGTCCACGTATCGATTGGCGAGCCCGATGACGTGCCAAAGGCTCTCGATCGCCTTGTGGAAGGCCTGCTCCGTCATGTGGACGCGCAACGCCGGGAGCAGGCCCTCCGCCGCCTCAAGGAGCTTCCGGTCGGCCTCGGCGAGGTCGCCGGGCTGCGGCACGCGGGCCGCGCAGTTCCGGCTGATCATGCTCAGCACGCGCTGCACGAGATTGCCGAAGTCATTGGCGAGGTCGTCGTTCTGCCGCTGCACCATGGCGCGATGGGAGAAATCGCCGTCCAATCCGAAAGGCACCTCGCGCAAAAGGAAGTAGCGCACGGGATCGCGGCCGTAGCGCTCGACGAGGGCCACGGGGTCGATCACGTTGCCGAGGGATTTCGAGATCTTCTGGCCCTCATTCGTCCACCAGCCATGGGCGAAGACCCGCCGCGGGGTCGCCAGCCCCGCGGCCATGAGAAACGCCGGCCAATAGACGGCATGAAAGCGCAGGATATCCTTGCCCACCATGTGGAGGTTTGCCGGCCAGAAGGTTGCATAATCTGAGCTCTTCTCGTCGGGAAACCCGGCGGCGGTGAGATAGTTCGTGAGCGCGTCCAGCCAGACATACATGATATGCGCGGGATCGTCCGGCACCGGCACGCCCCAGCGGAAGCTCGTCCGCGAGATGGAGAGGTCCTTGAGCCCGCCGGAGACGAAGCTGATCACCTCGTTGCGGCGACTCTCGGGGCCGATGAAATCCGGGTTCCGGCGATAGAAATCGAGGAGCGGCGCCTGCCACTTGGAGAGCCGAAAGAAATAGCTCGGCTCCTCCACCCACTCCACCTCGGCCCCGGAGGGCGCGCGCTTCCGACCGTCCGGTCCCGTGGAAAGCTCGCTTTCCGCATAGAAGGCCTCGTCGCGCACGGCATACCAGCCCGCATAACTGCCGAGATAGATCTCGCCGGCGGCCTTGAGGCGCCGCCACAGCTCCTGGCAGGCGCGGATGTGGCGCGGCTCCGTGGTCCGGATGAAATCGTCGTTCGAGAAATTCATCACTCGGCCGAGGTCGCGGAAGTTCTGCGAGACCCGGTCGCAGAATGCAGCCGGCTCCATTCCGGCTGACTTCGCCGATTTCTCGACCTTCTGCCCGTGCTCGTCCGTTCCCGTCAGGAACTTCACCCATCGGCCATCGAGGCGCATGAAGCGGGCAAGGACGTCACAGGCCAGAGATGTATAGGCATGGCCGATATGTGGGGCGTCGTTCACGTAATAGATCGGCGTCGTTATGTAAAACGACGGCTGCCCGCTCATAAAACCCTCCTGAATGCCGATGCGAAGAAGCTTAGTTTCGGCCGGCGGCGACGGCGATCAAGTGCGAGCGGCAGCCTCGAGCGCCAAAACCGCATTCAACACGATCTGCTTGCGCTCCAGATTGAGGCTGTCGGATCGGGATAAGAGATGGCGCGTCTTTTCCCACACCTCCAGCCAGCGATCAAGGTTGCCGAGGCCGACGAGCCTGCCCTCCTCGCCAGCCCCCGGCGGCTTCTCGGCGGCGGCTTCGCCGCGTGCCGCCGCGCGCACGCGCCGGGACAGCCACCATTGAAGGAGATCGGCCGTGGTGCGGAAGGCCACCTCCCCTTCGCTTCCCGACATGCGGTCCGCGAAACGATGGAGGGCGGCGATGTCCAGCGCCGGCAGCCGCTGTAACATGCCGCTCAGCTCGCGATAGAGCGCGAGCCCGCCATGGCTTGCGAGCTCGATCGCCCGTCCGGCGCTCCCTTCGGCGAGATCGGCCAGGATGCGCACGTCGTCGGGGGCAAGCTCCGGACATTGCGCCCTGAGCACCTCGCCGATGAGCGACGCCGGCAGAGCCTTGAGCGGCAGGAGCCGGCAGCGCGAGCGAATGGTGGGAAGGAGCCGGCCGGGAGCATGGCTGATCATCAGGATGAGCGCCTTGTCCGGCGGCTCCTCGATGATCTTGAGGAGGGCGTTGGCGGCGTGCCGGTTCATCTCCTCGACGGCATCGATGACGATGATCCGCCACCCGCCCTCGGCCGGGGTGAGGTGGAGGAAATCCGCGGCGGTGCGTGACTCCTCGACGGGGATCTCGCTTTTCAGGCGCCCACGATCGTCCTCCCTCCGCTCGATGCTGAGGAGATCGCCGTGGCCGCCCGAGGCGACACGGCAGAAGACCGGGTGATCGGGGGCGAGCGCCAGGCTCGTCGGCGGAGCGTCGCCGCCGAAGAGTCCCGGCTCCCGCGGCCCGCCGAGATCCGCGCCAGTGGCGAGGACGAAGCGGGCGAAGCGATAGGCGAGCGTCGCCTTGCCGACGCCGCGCGGGCCGCAGATGAGCCAGGTATGGGGCAGTCGGCCGCTCCGATAGGCGGAGAGCAGGACCGCCTCGGCGGCCGCGTGGCCAAAGAGGTGCGGATTCGCCCGCGGCGACAGCGCCGCCTGGGTCTCCGCTAGAGCTGCACCAGGAGACATCGCGAAACCTCATTGCGGAGTGCGGATTGAACCTCCTGGACCGGCCCGCGGGCGTCGATCACGCGACAGCGCGCCGGCGCGCGACGGGCAATGGCGAGAAACCCGTCGCGCAGGCGCCGATGGAAGTCCAGGTCCATGCGCTCGTAGCGCGTGCCACCCTTGCGCCGGCCGCGCGCGCGCGCGAGGCCGATTTCGGGCGGAAGATCGAGGATCAGCGTCAGATCCGGGACCAGATCGCCGATCGCGAGCCTCTGCACGGCCTCGACGGGAGCGGCACCCAGCCCATGGCCGTAGCCCTGATAGGCCATGGTCGAATCTGAGAAGCGGTCGCAGAGCACCCAGGCGCCGCGGGCGAGGGACGGCGCGATCAGGGTCCTCACGTGATCCCGCCGGGCCGCAGCATAGAGGAGCAATTCGCTGATCGGGTCCCAGCGGCCGATTTCGCCCTCGACGAGAAGCTTGCGGATCTCTTCGGCGCCCGGCGCTCCGCCGGGCTCCCGCGTGGTGACGACTTCCAGGCCGGCGCTGCGGAGGGCCTCGGCGAGAAGAGCGGTTTGCGTGCTCTTGCCGGCCCCCTCGCCGCCCTCCAGCGTGACGAACCGGCCACGGCTCATGATATCCGGCGAGGAGCGCGCATGCCGCTAGCCCTTATGCTCGCCCGCGCCACTCCAGACGAGGGAGCGGAGCGCAGCGCCGATGCGGCCGAAGAATCCCAGCCGGTCGACGGCATCGCCGGTCTGGAGCGGCGCCTGCACCGCGGGGAGGTCGGGCGCCTCGACCCGCACCTGGCCGACCGTTTTCCCCTTGGGAAGCGGAGCCGGGATCGGGCCATCATAGCTCGCCGTCACCTTCATCTGATCCCGCTCCGTCTGCGGCATGGTCACGACGAGGTCCTGGCTGACGACGAGGGGGACGGTCGCTTGAGCGCCGAGCCAAACCTCCGCGTCGGTGACCTTCTCGCCGGCCTTAAAGAGCGTGTAGTTGTTCCACTCGTGGAATCCCCAATCGAGCAGCCGCTCGGATTCGCGCGAGCGCTCATTCACCGAGGACATGCCGTTCAAGACGAGGATCAGGCGCCGCCCGTTGCGCAGCGCCGATGCTGTCAGGCCGTAGCCGCCGACTTCGGTATGGCCGGTCTTTACCCCGTCGACATTGTCGTTCTTGTAGAGGAGCGGGTTGCGGTTGCCCTGCTTGATGCCGTTATAGGTGAAATCGATCTCGCTGAAATAGTGGTAGTACTCGGGAAAATCATGGATCAGCGCGCGGGCGAGAGTCGCAAGGTCGCGCGCCGTCATGTATTGCTGCGGATCGGGCAGCCCCGAGGCATCGACGAAGTGGCTGTTGGTGAGCCCGAGATCCTTGGCGGTCTTGTTCATCTCCTGGGCGAAGGCGGCCTCGCTGCCGGAAAGCCCCTCGGCGACGACGACGCAGGCGTCATTGCCCGATTGCACGGCGATGCCCTGGATGAGGTCCTCGACCTTCACGCGCGAGCCCACCATGACGAACATCTTGGAGCCGCCGGTCCGCCAGGCCTTCTCGCTGACGCCGAGCGTGTCGCCCATCTTGATGCGCCCCTCCTTGAGATGCTTGAAGAGGATGTAGAGCGTCATCATCTTGCTCATGGATGACGGCGCCATTCGCTCGTCGGGATTCTTGGCGAAAAGCACGGCACCCGTATTGTAGTCGATCATGATGCCCTGGCGCGCCGTGGTGTCGACGGTCGGCAGCGCGGCGGCGGCGGTCCTTGCCGTGATCGCGAATGCCAGGGCGAGGCTGAGCAAGAGCGGAAGGGCGGCGCCCGCGCCACGCGGTGCCCGACGGGTCTTTAGAAACATGATCATGACGTAGCGGATTCCTCTTCGCAGGCCGCGCTACGGAGCCGACGCAATGCGCCGCCCCGCAACATAGACAAACCCAAGCCCCTCTCGGAACCAAGTTTATTCGACGACGATGCGGGCGTCATGATAGCCGGCCCGCACCACGAGATCGAGCAGGTGGTCGGCGTCGGGAACATTGCTCGCGGGCCCGAGCCGCACCCGGAAGAAGGGCTGCCCGTTGACGGTGGCCTGGCTCACCTTGGTCGGGCCCAGGCTCGCCAATCGGGCCTTCAGCCGGTTGGCGTTGGCGTATTGGGCGAAGGCGCCGACCTGCACATAGATCGAGGTGGGCGTCACGGGAACCATCGTCACCTGCCCGTCGGGCTTCGGCTCCGGCGGCGTGAGCGGTGGCGCCGGCAGGGCGGCGGCGGTAACGGGAGCCGGCGTTGCGCGCACGGGTCCGCTCTTGATGGGCGGGGGTGCGGGCTCGGATTTGAGCCCGGGGGGTGGGGGCAGCGTCTGCGCCGTCACGGGCGCCGTCGGGGCAGCCGCGGCCAGCCGCTCGATCGAGGGGATTTCGCCCTGCTGCGCGATCAGCGCCGCCTGGCGGCTCTCGTCGGCCAGGATCTGCACCCGCACCTTGGCGGTCCCCTTCCCGATCATGCCCAGAAGCTGGGCGGCGCGGCGGGAGAGGTCGATGATACGGCCGCGGATATAGGGCCCGCGATCGTTCACCCGGACCACGATGGAGCGGCCGTTCTCGAGATTGGTGACCCGCACGATGCTCGGCATGGGCAGCGTGGGGTGCGCCGCCGTCATGTCGTTCATGTTGTAGACTTCGCCGTTGGCCGTGTATTTCCCATGGAAATCGGGGCCGTACCACGAGGCGATGCCGGTCTCGTCGTAATTGTAGTCGACCCCCGGGTAGTACCAGACGCCGTCGACTTCGTAGGGCGAGCCGATCTTGTAGTAGCCGCGGCCGCCATTCGCGGCCTGATTGTGGCTTCCGGACGGCGGCTCGTGGCGCCCGGCGCAGCCCGCAAGCAGGCAGGCCAGCAGCAAGGCCGGCAAAAAAATCCTGGGATACCGCATAACTTGGGGCCGCCCCCACCGACAACGCCAATATCTAGTAGATTAGCGGCCCCCGATGCGATCAGCAAGCAATCCGGCAGCGGTGGCGAAGAAATTCGAGCGGTTCCATTTGAGGATCGCCCGGTAATTCTCATAGACGATGTAGGCGGGCCCGCCTTCGCCGCCGGGCAGCACGATGGAGCCTTCGAGCCCTTGCTCCGGCAGGGGGCTCCCGTCGGCGCATTTGACCCCCAAGGCGGTCCATTCCGTCACGGGCTTCTTGACCGCGAGGTCGGCGAGACGGGGCTCGAAGCCGGCCGGCAGACGGACCTCCCGTCCCCAGGTCTCGTCGCTATGCCAGCCCGCATGGAGCAGGAAATTCGCCGTCGAGGCGAAGACGTCCGCCTGGTTGTGCCAGATGTCGCGCTTGCCCTTGCCGTTGAAATCGACGGCGTAGCGCAGATAGCTCGACGGCATGAACTGGTTCTGCCCCATGGCGCCGGCCCAGGAGCCTCGCAAGGTCGGAAGGTCGATGTAATGCAGGTCGAGGATCTTCAGGGCGGCCATGAGCTCGCCGCGGAAATAGCTGCTTCGCCGGCCGTCATAGGCGAGGGTCGCGAGCGCCGGGACGATCTGAAAATCGCCGGTCAAGCGGCCGAAATCGCTCTCGATCCCCCACAGGGCGACGATGAAGCGCGGCTGAACGCCGTAGACGCTGCTCACCTGCTCGAGCACCTGCCGATTCTCGTCCAGGAGCTGCCGGCCCTTGGCGACGCGCGACTCGGGGACGACCCTCGCCAGGTACTCCGCGAAGGTCATCGTGAATTCGGGCTGCTTGTGATCGAGCTCGATCACGCGCGGAATGGGCGCCACATTGGCGAGGGCGGTATTGAGCGTCGCTTGCGAGATGCCGCGGCTGAGGGCCTCCTTCCGCACGCCCTGGAGCCAGGTGGCGAAATCCTTGTCGTTGGCATGCCCGGTCGAGGCCAGGCCCAGGAGGACGAGGCCGGCGGCGATCGCGGCGAGCCCGCTGCGCCTGGCGGCGCGGATGTGGCAGCGCGGTATCTCTATGAAAGCCATGGCGAATGCTTCTGCCACAGCGTCGCGCGCGCGTCCAGTCTGCGTGTCTACGTGTCTACGGGACTATCGCCGGTGCCGGCGATAGTCCTCAGTCGCGCCGATGCTGAGCCGCCCGGCGCGGCCGCAGCGCGAGCAGCGCAGCAGCGGCTTGAGCGCGGCGATCTTCGCGGCTCGGCCGAACCGCTGCGCGAGGGCGTTGAGATCCAGGGTGCGATAGCGGCCGCAATGAGGACAGCTCGCCCAGATCATGCGGCCGGGCAAGCGCTGCAGATCGGCCAAGGTCCGCGGCGGCCTTTCCCGCGCGGGAGCGGCCTGCCCGTGATCGGGGCGTCCCATCCGGGTACTATATGACGATCGGCCCCTCGTGGGGAGCTGCCGCCACATCGCTCTGATTGGCCAGATAGAACATAATGGGTTTCGACTAAATCCTCCTCGTCACCCCCGCGGAAGCGGGGGTCCAAAAACTGCTGTTTCCCGCGCTTGCCTTCGCGAGGACAAGCTTTGCGCGGGAATGACAGGCTTCCTAAGGATCAAACCGCCGGCACAGTCACGGTTCCTCCCCATTCCCCCTTCCCTGCCCCGCCGCCATCTGTTAAGCGCTTGCTTCATAAGAAGGATGGGTGGCCGAGCGGTTGAAGGCACCGGTCTTGAAAACCGGCAGGCCCGCAAGGGCCTCGTGGGTTCGAATCCCACCCCATCCGCCAACGGCACCTGAAACCCGCAGATTGCCTGAAAGGCGCGGAAACGCTAGAGTTTATCCAGCGTTTTTGTCCAGCACTTTGTCCAGCACAGGCAATCATGGCATCAGAAGCACGCACCCAACGGATTAAGATCGGCCCCCGCCTGTTCAAGGTCGCGGACCGCTTTTTCATCCGCGTTCCCGTCCCTCGCAATCTCCGCGAAGCCTATCGCGCGGAAGGGAAGAACCAATGGGAGGTCTTTGAGCCTCTTCGCTCCGAAGATGGGCAGCCCGCACGAGAGCGCAGGGAAGCGGAGCGTCTGTGTCGTCAACGGGGCGCGGAGATTGACGCGGAGTTCCAGCGCAAGCGGGCGTTATTGGATCAGCGAGCGCGCAACAAGAGACCATTGACGATGCCCGATGTGGAGCCGCTTGTCCTCGCTTGGTTCAAGAAGGAATCCGGGCGGCTGGCACTCTCTGAGTTGATGGACAGCCGATGGAATGATTTGGAGGATGTTGACGGGGCAATCGATCACTTTGAAGCGCTGTGCAAGTGGTCGCTCCGGAAGAACGACTTCACCTTGATTAGGTCCCATGCCGAGGCTGTGCTGCGCGAAGCAAACCTGATCTCCGATCCGGCATCGTTGGAATACCGCCTGCTAGCGCAAACACTCTTGCGCGGGATGCTTGAGAACATACAGCAGCAAAAGAAGCGGCGGACGGGGGACTTCGCAGGAGTGAAGGTTGACCCGTTATTCAGCAAGTCCCCCGCTTCTCAGCCAGCCGAGGGTATTTCGCTCAAAGAGCTTATCGACCGCTACCAGAAGGATCGCGGCGCGCGTTGGACGAAAAAGACGAAGGACGGCTATACCCTCGTCTTCCGCGCTCTCAAGGAGCTTCTCGGAGAGGATCGAGGCGCCAAGACAATTACCCGTGAGGACTGCCGCAAGGTAAAGGACATCCTCATGGACCTTGCGCCGAATTACACCAAGCTCCCCGCTACGCGCGGTAAGACGATGATGGAAGCAGCAAAGGTAAGCCGCGAGCTGGATATGCCGCGCCGCAGGGCGGAGAGCGTCAACAGCTACCTCGTGAACCTCGCGGCGCTCTTTAACTACGCTGTCGAGGAAGCCTTTGTTGACCGCCACCCAGCGAAGAACCTGTTGGTCCCCGTCGTGCGGAAGAAGAAAGACCGCAAGAAGCCTTTCGATATCGATCAGCTCAACGCGATCTTCAAGGCACCCCTCTACACGGGATGCGTCAATGACGAGAACGGTTATGCCACGTCCGGGCCAGCGAAGCCCCGGAGAGGGCGCTTTTGGGTCCCTCTCCTCTCGCTCTTTACCGGGATGCGCCTAAACGAATGCTGCCAACTTCATGTTGCTGACGTGCGATACATGGGCAAGGTACCCGTGATTATCATTACCGAGGACAGCGAGCCGGGAGCGGACGCAGGCGACATTAAGCGCGTAAAGACAGAGGCAGGCGAGCGTTATGTCCCCATCCACCCCGAGCTAGAAAAACTCGGCTTCCTCACATACTGGAAAGAAATGAAAGAGCGCGGTGAGAACCGTCTGTTTCCTGATCTTACGCTCGGAGCCAATGGCTACTATTCCGACCCATTCCAGAAGTGGTTTGGACGATTTCTCAAAAAGACCGGAGCGGCGAAGCCAAAGACTTCGTTCCACTCGTTTCGGCATACTTACCGGGACGCCTTGCGAGAAGCGAACATCAGCCAGGAACGCGTCAAGGCGCTCGGAGGGTGGGCCAATCGAGAAACGCAAGAGGATTATGGGGACGGCTTAAAGCCCGCGACGTTGTACGCGGAGATCAAGAAGGTGAAGTTTAAGGGGCTCAGGCTGGCACACCTGTACGCAGTTTAGTCGCGGGCTGAGGCAGCAACCGCGCGAGGTAACATGGGATGATCGATCCCCAGTGAGATGCCCTGCTCCTCTGCCCGCAAGCGAACGTACCCGCGGAGCACGTTCTCGCTAAATTCGTACCAGCCTTGACGGTTCCCCTTGAGAACAGAAGCATGGGCCGGCTTCTTCAATTGGTTCATTCTTCCGTTGAACTTCTCCCGCGACAGCGGCGTTGTTCCGCGCTTCTTCATGATACGTAGATATGATTCGAAGATATCTGAGCTCCGTCGCTTCAGCTCGTGGTAGTCAGCGACAGCCCACAGAACTTCCTCGTAGTCGTTGCGGTACTTCAGCGTCGCCGTCTCGTAGATCGCCTTCAGGTGGGCCTCGACATCGTTCGCGGCCTCCTTGATCGCAGCTACGAAGTCAGCGGCAGCAGTCTTCTTGAGCGGATGCTGGTACTCGAACACCTGCCACAGGAGCTTCTCGGTGATCAGGTGAACATAGTGCGGAAAGCCGTCGCTGATCGTCGCGATGCGATAACGCGTCGTGTTCTCAACCTCGATGCCGAGAGAGCCCGCGGCGCCATCGATGATCTCAAGGCGAGGCTCATAGCCGAGGCGCTCCAGTGGAACCGTGGTGAGGTAGCGGTAGCACGAGTGATGTGCGTCGAGCAGTTCGCCCAGGACGGAGCCAACACCGCAGAAGATTAGCTTGAGCGGCACCATTTGGTCGCCGATCTGCTTGATGAAGTCGGCGAACAGCATTCGCTCGCTCGCGCTCTTGATGCGTTCGAACTCATCGATCACCACGACGGGCGCTAATTTGTACCCCTTAACGGCGAGGGCCACGGCGGCGACGGCATCGTTGATCGAGCGGAGTTCGGTAGCATGACCGTGCTCAGTTGCCTCATGATCTTCCACCCCAGCTACCGAAGGGATGCCGAGCATCGCTGTTCGACGCCTCGTCTTCTTGTGCTCGCCAGGGCCGAGCCCTTCGAGCCGGTCGCAGAGGTTCTTCGCGATGCTGTAGAAGGACGACCCTGGATCGCAGCCGAGCAAGATCGGCGCGCGGCTCGCGGGATGATGCTCGAACGCCACCGTCTGCGCCAGCGATGTCTTGCCCACGCCCCGCTCGCCGTAGATGAAGACGTGGCGGCCCGGCTGCACCAGCGAGCGTCGGATGTCCTCCAGCTTCTTGTCCCGACCGCGAAGGAACTCGGCGCTGCGGATCGGCGTGGTTGGCGAGAGGCGCTGCTTTAGGACCTCCTCAAAAGCTTTCCTATCGAAACCCGCAAGCGCCATGCAGCACCTACACTCTTCCCGTGATCCTCTTCACCGTTCTGTGTTTTGTACGATCAGTCTTCACGGAAGATCAGCCTTCCGCGTGAGGCGCACGGGAAGCTGAATGCCAGGCCGATCGGCGCGCACCATCCGCCCTTCGATGACGCCGCCGTGCCTAACTCCTTCAAGTCGAATCGAGAATTCTTGGGCGTTGTCTCCCCACACGCTGGGGATATTCAAGTTATGCCTCACGACGCGAAGTTCTGCGCTAATGGAAGAGCCATTCGGCGTGAAACTGCCCAGGTAGTAGTACCCGCTGTCGCCCCCGAAAATGCGATTCGTCTCCAAGACCACGACCCCGCCGTTTCGGTAGACGCCGCCAAGAACATCCCCAAACTCAACAACATAGAGCGCTTCAAGGTTCTGCATGTCAGTCTCCTACGGCCAGTGGGCCGCTAACCCTGGGTTGTGCATTGCACAACAACACCCATTAGGAATGATAGTGACGCCCCCATCTATGTGTCAAGATGTCGTGCCTCAAATCCGCCCTCACCTACGAAATGTTGTTATGTGAGAATATTCAGGGAACATTGCGCCGCTAGGGGCCAGAAGTACGATTACCCGCGCCAGGGGAGGCCAAGGTGATCGTCTATGCGCGGCTCAGGTGACGCGGTGGACGCTGCCGCCTGCGCGCGCGAGACTGAAGCGCTGCCGCTCATGGAACTGGACGAGGCCTGACCCCGACATTCCACCGCAAAAATTCGTTGGGTCAGGCGGGGTGGTCGTCGTCGCTCGTTCCCCCCGTATGGGCAGGGACGGCGGACCATCTCGATACGACTTGCGGGGCGCGCGAATGACGGCCCGCCGTGGGACGCTGGACGGCCAAGGGCCGCAGGGAGGGCCGCAGGGAGGGCCGCAGCGACGCGCAGGCTCCGCGCTCCCAGCATGCACCTTAGCGGAACGTTCGCCAGCTACCTACTTGACCGCGACTCGGCTCCTGTCCATATTCTCAAACCGACGTTTGGGATTGTGGACAGTGAGGGCAAAGTGATGGCCGAAGGCAAGTTCGTCGCATATTACCGCGTCTCTACAGCACGCCAAGGGCGCTCCGGGCTTGGCCTTGAGGCGCAACGCAAAGCCGTCATGGACTACCTGAACGGCGGCAAGTGGAAGCTAGAGGGCGAATATACCGAGGTCGAGAGCGGCAAGCGCACGGATCGTCCGGAGCTGTCACGGGCCATCGGCGCATGTCGCCGCCACAAGGCCACGCTCGTGATCGCCAAGCTGGACCGCTTGAGCCGCGATGCGCACTTTCTCCTTGGGCTCCAGAAGGCAGGGATTGAGTTCGTCGCTGCGGACATGCCCACAGCGAACCGTCTCACGGTCGGCATTATGGCGCTGGTCGCAGAGGAGGAACGGCGCATGATTTCCAAGCGGACCAGGGAAGCCCTGGCGGCTGCGAAAGCGCGCGGGGTTCAACTCGGTTCACCTGATCCTCACAAGGGCGCGACCATAGGCGTCCCGCGCGCCGCCGTTGCTCGCAAGCGTAAAGCGCAGGAGTTCGCGGCGAGCGTCCTGCCCGCCATCAATGAGCTACGGACGGCGGGCTTGAGCTTGCGCGCCATCGCGAAGGAGCTGACGGATCGGGGCATTGCTTCGCCTCGGGGCGGTTCCTGGGGGCCGCAAACCGTCGCAAATGTGTTGGCGCGGGAATAGTAGTCACCCGTGTACGGCTGCCGCCCTTGCCGAATAGTGGTCACCTGCATAGCAGGGAGCCGCCCTGGCGATTAGGGCGGACCTTTAAGAAGCCATGAAGTCTTCCTCGCTCCCGGTGTGGGCGAAGTTCCAGTCTACTGGAAACCTGAGTCTCAATTCCAATGCAGCTTTGCTTCCTGTCCTCACTTGAGGGACGCGGCACACGTTCGCCGCTCCCTTCCCTTTTTCGCGCGGTTGCCTATGCAGCCGAGCCAAGCCCCATCACTTAGGATTCCATCCATGATGAACGCGTACACGCGCCACACGGACGGCGCGCCCATGAGTCTGTGGCTGGACAAGGCGTCGAAGGCGCGCCTTGCCCGGCTCCGCTCCACAATCCCCGAGAAGCTCGGCATCAAGGCGACCTCTTCCGTGATCCTCCGCGCGTCCTTGCGGCTCCTTGAGGAGCGGCTTGAGCGCTTGGAGATGCCGCAGACCAGCGACGACCTGACCGTTGAGCACTACGTCCTCAAGCTGGCCCTGGCTGCCGCTGGGAAGGCCATAGAGAGCTTCTGATGACGGACGCCACTTCCACCCCCGGCAAACCGAACATGACTCCCAGGGACGAATTGGAAGCCCTGCGCGACCTCACCGTGAGGCGCACAATCGAGGCGCTCCAGGAGAAGCCTTCGGCTGCCCTTCTCGCCACTGCGGTGAAGCTCCTGGCCGCTGCGGGGATGCTCGATCTCCCGCCGGTGCCACCCTCGGGACCCGAGTTGATGAGCCTCCCATTCCCGCCGCACGGTGACCTCGGCAGGGTGCCGTTCCCGAGCTATCTCGACGACAAGTGACGCGACGTTTCGCGCGTGTCCGTCCGTGATTGGACGGGCGTCTTCTCTCGTGCCCTGCTCTTCGTAACCCCAGCAACGCCACTCAGGATGAACCCATGAACCGAATGACGCGGCGCGCCTTGCGCCATCTACCCGAAGCGCGGCCGTCTATGGAGGCATTCTCGCCTTCCGTTCAGCCTGTCGCGGCCCTCGCCACCTTGGCGTATCGGATCATCACTGACCGGATGACGAGGGACTTCCACAACAGCCTGTCCCAGGAGCACAGCGAGGCGTTAATGCGCCTTGTTGGGCGGCTCTCGTTCATGGCTTACGGCCAACAGACCGGGCGATGGGCCATGGACCTGCCGTGCGGCTGCGGCAAGACTCAAGGCGTCGTGGCGTGGCTCACTGCGGTTCACCGGCTTGGCCTCGACAAATCCGTGCTCGTGGCCGCTTCCCACATCGAGGGGCTCATCAAGATCAGGGCGGACCTGCTGAGCCTCGGCGTTCCCGAGAACAAGATCGGCCTGCTGCACGACAAGGCGTTTGATCCCATCCTCGCTGCCGAGTTCGCCCGGTGCGGCGATTACAACCTCTTGGGGCACCGCTACGCCTCGGCACCGGCAACCACAGACAACGGCGTGCGGCAATTCCTCTTGGTCTCGCACAACCGCATACGCGGGGCCAAGCAGGATGACGACAAGCTATCCTTCATCAACACCTATCGCGGCCTGCCGCGCGACCTCGTGGTGTGGGATGAAGCCTTGATCAGCTCTCAAGCCTGGGCCATCTCCACCGTCAATGTGGCGTCCGGGATCGGATGGCTGAGACCGCAAGTCGAGATCAGCACTGATCCCGTCCTCAAGGCGGCCCTGGCCTACATCGAAAGCTGTCACGCTCTAATCATGGAGGAGCAGCAACGGCAGGCCGGAGGGGACAAGGCGCGCCTCGTGCAGCTCCCGGCCCTGACGGAGCTGGAACAAGACCAGTTCATCACCAAGCTTAGCGACTTCGATGCCACAAGCCCGCTTCGATCACTCATCGGGATGAACGGATGCGAAATCCGGGTTGCCCCGATGGGAACCTCGAAGACGGCGCTTGTGCGATACGTGCTGACTGTGCCTCGGGCTCTCATCAACATCGCCATTCTGGACGCCAGCCACACGGTCAACAAGCTGGTGGAACTCGACACGACGATAAGGCGTGAGCCGTGGTTCTCAGAGGGGCGCATCATCAAGTCCTATGAGACGGTCACGATCAACTACATGATCGGACCCTCTGGCAGGGCTTCGGTGGAAGCCGACTTCGGCGCCAGGAAGGGAGACAAGCGAAAGCTCCCTCGTGAGATCGTCTCTATGATCAAGAGCATTCCTCCCGAGGAAGCCGTGATTGTCTTCACCTTCAAGCATCGCCCGAAGCGTAAGGATGCGGTGGACATCCCCACAGTCCTCCTCAAGGACTTGGAAGCCGCTGGCGTTGACACCAAAGCCACGCTGCCGAACGGTAAGCCGCGCATCAATGTGCTGACCTGGGGAAACCACACGTCCCTGTCGGAATACGCTTATTGCGGGAACGTGGTGTTTGCCGGTGTCCTGCATCGGAGCGATGAAGACCTAGCCGCTGCCGCCATAGGGCAGCGAGACGACCTGTTGGTTGACCTTGGCGAGCTGACCTCAATTGAAGACATCAAGCGTGGTGAGATCGCCAACATCCTCTATCAGGCCATGTCTCGCGGCTCTAGCCGGTTCACGGAAAACGGCAGGGCTAGACCAATGAAGGTGTGGCTTGTCCATCACGATCCGCGTATCAAGGAAGTCCTCGACAAGGTGATGCCGGGGGCTGTGTGGACGGCATGGAATGGTGAGCACGGCTCAGGCTTTGAGCGTAAGACCTACTCGGCTGCTGTCCGCATTGCTGAGTTCCTTCGGGGGCTCTCCGAAGAGACACAGCAAATCAGCAGCAAGCGCCTCAAGGTGGCGGCTGGCCTAGCAGACCTCCCGGCTCAGACATTCAAGGATGCCAGGAACCTTCTGTTCAGTGGCTCCATGGATGCGGCAGGGTGGCAGCTTGTCGGCCGCTCTTTCGTGAGGACTGCCCTGGCTCCCTTCGTTGCAGAGTGAGGGGAAAGATAAAGACGGAACCCTATAGGGCGGCTCGTTTCTATAGGGGTCCGTCCTTATCGTCTCTCACCCCACCCTCCCCTCTGGTCGCCACTTCCGTGACCCCTTCTGTTGCGACCAAAGGGGCAGGCGGGGGCTCTACCTCAGTGGAAGACCAAGCGGATTGTCTTCCTCCCACCGAGGGGGCGAACACCTAAGCCCTTGCTCCGACTCCGTCTTTCGCTCCCACATGTGGAAATATCCCACATATGGATATAACCCATTGATGGAACTATAAAATTCTTGACGGATGGACTCCGAGGACTCATCGTCTCCCTCGTCCCTCGGACACCGGGGACATAAGGAGTGAGCACGACAACAAAGGGGAACATCAAATGCGTCTGCAACTTAACGGCTTCGTCCTTGAGACCTTCTGTCGTCATGTCTTCATCGCCCTCCCGTCTGGAGCCCAGGCGTGCATGGATTTCGCTTCCGGTCGCCCCATCGGCGCACCTTGGTTCGACACCTGGACCAGCGGTGGGGAGCGCGTCGTCCGCCTCGGCAAGGTCGAAATGATCTTCACGCCGAAGGACTGGAGGGAGCGGCTTGAGGCTGCAAAGACTGCCGCCTAGCTGTTCCTCTCCTACTTCGTCCTGCCGTGCAGGGAGGCCCTGGTCTGATAGCCGGGGCCTTTCCTGTCTCTGTGTCGCCTCCTCCTCACCCCATAGGCCCCGCATAGAGCGGGGAAGGAGCCCACCACATGACAACATGTGTCACACAAGCCCCCAGCTCGGGGACACTTACCGTCACCCCTCTCGCTGTCCTCGCGAGGGAGATCGACAAATGGCACCGGGCAACTCAGTACGCCAATAAGGACGTGCTGTGCGCCGCCTATTTCGCTGGTGAGAAGCTGCTTGAGGCTAAGGCGTTGAAGCCCGCGGAAGGGTTTCTGAGATGGCTCGCTGAGAATTGTAACGTAAAGAAATCTCGGGCCTATCAGTACATGGAGTGGGCGAAGTTCCAGTCTACTGGAAACCTTAACCTTAGCTCCGAAAAAGCCTGGGACGAGTGGCAACGCATAAGCGGCAACGCTCCAGTAAAGCCAAAACCCTCCATCACCTCTCCCTTCACTCGCGAAGACGCTGAGTACGCCCTCAAGATCAACGCGAGGGCCGAGAGGGGCATCGAGGGGGAGCGGGACGTAGCCAAGGCTAAGCTTGAGAAGCTCGCTAAGGACTACGGTATGACCAGCGAGGAGCTGGTTAAGAAGAGCAAGAAGCTATGTCCGGATCAAACCCTCACAGCTCATGAAGCCAACAACCGCGCCCTCCGCGCGGAGATACTCAAGCCGTTCGAGGGCATGTCCAAGACTGAGCTTCTGGATGTGATCTTCGATTTGATTGTGCAGTTCTCGCGACCACAGAAGGAGAGATGAAACCGCTCACCATCACCGCCCGCATGGCTGAACGCCAGGGGCTCCCGTGCAACATCGCGGGATGCCCCGCGCGCCGCCACGGGGTCTCGAACTACTGCACGCGCCACAAGCTGAGCCTCTTGCGGAACGGCAGTCCGACGCAGAGGGCCATCCGCAAATACGAGTACGCACCGGACCTCAAGACCGTCCGCCGCTTCGTCAGGCGGAACGCCAAGCATCCCACCTTCGTCGCCACCTTCGCGGAGCTTGACCGGCAACTTTCCGAGGCTGCTGCCTGGGCAACCGAATGGCGCGGCTACCGCCCTCGCTCGTGGCGACAACGGCTCTTCCTAGAGCTGGCGAGGCTGGCAACGCATGGCGTCACAGGCCGCAACGTCTTCGAGGCTGCCGCCGCCGTCTTCCTCTTCTCTCGCCGTCGCCCCGGTGCTCTCGATCCTTATGGGCGTCCACTGCACTACGCCATAGCCCGTGCCGTCTTCTCCCTCGCTCCTCGCTACCGGACGCCATCCACAAGGCGCAGGGATGGGGCACTGCGGACCATCACCAAACGACTATCCTCGGAGGTTCTCGACGAATACGGCTCTCGACTGACCCGCTTCCTCCTCCCCGCCCTTGCCCAGCTCGCAAGGACGCTTGAACGAAACTCTTCAACAGGAAACCAATCCACTTGTGTGATCCCCTCTCCCTCGCCGCAACCTCTGTCGGGCTGACCGCCGTTCAAGCCGGTGCCGACTACATCGGCGGCACCATGCAGGCCAATGCGGAGAACAAGGCCGTCTCCGATTGGTCCATGGCGCAGTCTCAGAACATCCTCAACAACGTCATCTCCGAATACGGCCAAGGCCAACAGCAGATCATTTATCACGACGCTGCGGCCACTCAGAAGATGGCCCAGGAAGACCGCATGGCGCGATCTGCTATCGGCACCATGACTGCCGGTGCATCCTCGCGTGGCATCTCCGGTATCTCCGTCCGGGCACTGGCCCAGGAGTACGAGAACCGCCGCGACGAGTTCAACGCGGATGTCCAGTACAACCAGCAAGCCCAAGACGACGAGATACGACAACAGATGAAGGGCTTCCAATCCGGCGCGCAATCGCAGATCAACAGCGTCCGTTCACATTACCTCAAGTCTGGCCCGAGCATCCTCGACCCGATGATGCGCATCGGCTTCGGCGCGCTCGGGGCCTACGACAAGTTTCTCCGTATTCCCGATCCGACCCCGGTGCCCTTCTACGCACCAAACGACCTCTAACCGACAGGTGAGACATGAGCAGCACATCCGAAGCAACCGACGACACCGTCAACCCCATCCATGAGCACCTGACGAAGGTGTTGTCGCTGGTCCCGCCTGGGGACGGCGCGGCGGCAGAAGTAAAGGATGCCGTACAGCGCATCATGACCTACGCGATTGCGCAGCATCGGCAGAGCCAGGACATCCCGCTGGAACATCGCATGGCGATCCTGGAAGGCGCGCTCCTGTATCTGATCGAGTGCGCGGCAACGCAATTCCCACAGCTCCGTTCCTAACGAAAGGAAGCAAGTTTGATCAACTCATCCATTCAACTGGACTCGGGGAACGCCTCCGAGGCCAAGGCCGCCGCTGCTCAAGCCGCCGCTGCCGAGCAACCTTCAACCAAGATGCGGGCCACTTACCGCGTGATCGAGGATGGCCCGCTCGTGACCTTCAACAACGGCGAGGTCTCCGTTGCCTCGTCCAATATGTCGTCCCTCAATACGAGCGGTGCTGCGCCCAAGGCGGAGAGCGGAAGCGTTATCTCCACCGCGCGGTCGTCATCGGGCGCTCCTCTCACCGGGCGTCAAATCGGCGACAACGCCCTCATCAATCTCGGCGGAATGGAAGTGTCTATTGCCGCCGCCGCGCGGGCTGGCCTTATCAGGCAGAACGAGAACGGCCTGTGGGAGGACGTTTCCGGCCCTTTTGACGACGCCGCTCCGAGCGAGCGGCAGCAACACCAGCAGCCCGCTCAGGAGCACGGGAGGGCCGCGCAGGAGACGGAGCAGTCCGCCAATGATGCCTCTACGGTCGAAACTCTCGACCCGGCCTCGGAGCAGATCATGGGCGAGTTCGTCAACGGCGTGGGCGGCATGGACGTTGTTGCCGGTGCCCACGAGATCGTCGAGACGGGTGAAGCCTCACCGGAAGTCCTCTCCCGCGTGGCCTCTCGCATGGGCGTTGCCCCTGAGCAAGTCGCTGCCAAGGTCGAAACCGTGAAAGCCGCTTTCGAGAAGCAGGCTCGCGAAGCGGTCGGAGCAAACTCGGAGGCGGTCTTCGATTGGGCGCGCCGGCACTCCCCGCAAGAGCTTCGCGACGCCATGTACCGGCAAGTGAACGAGGGATCGACCAAAGGCTATCGTGCCCTCGCTCAACGGTACTTCCTGACGTTGGACCAGCACGCCCCGGACATCATCCTGAACAGCCCTGGCGTGGCCCATGCGCAGCCCCAACGGGAGAAGGACGGCTCCATCACGATCCTCGTCAACGGCAGAAGGATGCCCTGGCGCGCTGCCGTCCGCGCCGGGATGCCCGTTTCCTTCGCTCGCTAACCGAAAGGACAAGAATCCATGAGCAAGAAGCCGCGCAACATTGCCAGCGTCGAAGAGGTTGCAGACCCTTCGGCGCAGGAGTCGCAACCGGTCGAGGACATCCTCACCGAGCCCGGCTCTATCTATACCGCGAATGCCGAACGCGAGTTCCAGAAGACCATGCAGGAGATCGTCGAGCACCAGCGCAGCACCATCGTGACGCGCCGGTAAGGACATGACATGCCAGAGTTAAACGAAGCGGCATTCAAGGCCGCTGTCCACAGATATCTCGACATCCTCCAACACGGGGAACCCTACATGCTCAAGAACGGCAAGATGATCAGGAAGACCCCTTCCGCTGCCACATTCCGCGAGATCAACAAGTTCCTCCGCGATCACGGCCACACGCTGCCGAAGCTTCGGGAGCGGAGAATCTAATGCAAGCATCAACACACGAGCGCGCCCTCGGGGCGAGGGTGCATCTCCATCCGAAGAACAGCCCGTCACCCGAGTACGCCCGTGGCTATGCCGCCGTTCGCCTTGCCGTACACCATGCGGCACACCACGGGCTTGGCGATCCCGTCCGCTTCTCGCTCCACCACGGTCACGAGAGCGGCAGCATCCACTTCCGCAGTGGCGCATACGCGGTCATCGCCGCCGATGGAAGCGTGACGTTCCACCATCACCCGTAACCTCACCATCACAGCAGACAGACCATCACACATGAATAACGATTCCATCATCCTCCTCGCAGGCCAAACTTCCAACACCACCGGATCAACCTCCGCGACCGAGTTCCCCTTCATCGGCCCCGTCAACGGCACCGTGGTGGTGACCTTCTCCGGCCCCTTCGGGGGCGGCACCGCGTCGCTGGAAAGCTATGACGGGCTCGGCAACTGGGCCGCCGTCCCCGGATCATCGCTCTCGGCAGCGGGCGCCATCGCCCTCACAGCGGCGGACTATAAGGGGCTCCGCGTGAAGCTCACGGGTGCGGCCGGCGCGAACCTGATCGCTGTTGCGGTGATCAACCACGCGGTCCCGGCTTCGCAGACCCTCGATACCCGCCCGTGGCGTCGGGGACCGCTGGATGCCGCGTCCGGCAATCCTACCGTCGTCACCTTCCACGACAATCTGTAAGGCGAGCCGTGCAGCAAGGATCGAAGCTCACGGAGCTGGGACACAACCGCCCCGACGACACGGCCGCTCGCTACGAGGCTGGCGAAATCTATTGGAGCACCGGCAAGGGCTTCACGGCGCTCCGCAGCGGGCGCATGGTCCCGCTATCCGCCTTCACGGGCCAGCGAAGCGGGCAGAACGACGACAAATAGCCACCGGCATGGACGACTTCGGTTTCCCCGCGTCCTACCTGCCGCCTCCTTCCTCGACCGCTTGTGACCGCCCGCCCTCGACACCTGTGCCGCCCTTGCCTCCCTCTCCCCGTCCCCGGCAAGGGCTCTCGCGAAAGCGGGATCGTAAGCCACGGAAGGTCATGAGCGAGGCAAAGGCCGAAGCCCATGCGAAAGCCAAGGCGGTCACGAGGGAGTACAAGAAGGAGGCGAACAGGCTGGCCGCAGAGTTCCTTGAGTTCAACGCTTGGATCGATAGTATGCTAGGCGTTGAGCCTACGTTGCAGCGATGGCCGTATGATCAGTTCCGCCCTGGCCCCGTGAAGGAGCTGTTGGAGCGGATCAAAGGCTCCCGCTAATTGGGCCAGTAGGCCATTATCTTCAAGCCACCAGCGCGAACCTCAAGACTCACTTCCGGTGCCCCTGCGGTGCGGTGAAGTGGAGCTGAGGGAACGCTGGTGGCTTATTTTTTTGTCCAGCACTTTGTCCAGCACAGTCTGTCGAGTCGGCTTATAACCCATTGATTTTGCTAATCACTGACGGATGGGATGATTTTCCCACCCCATCCGCCACTTCAGAACTGCGAACGCCATCAGCCCGCCTTGCGCGAGAGCGTGAGCGGCAGGTCCAGCTCCACCCGGTCGTGCATGACCTTGGGCGTGATGCGTCCGCGCTCGCCGCGTTCCAGGCGGACCAAGCCGTAGCCTTCCATGGTCCTGAGCGTGCGGGAGAGGTTCGACTTGGCCTTGCCGGTGATGCGCGCCAGCTCGTCGAGCGAGCCGGGCGCCTTCTCGGCAATGACGCGCAGCAGCTCGCGATTGCCGGCCGACAGGACCTTGGCAAAGGACTCGGTCGAGGTGAACCAGACCTTGGGCTCGTCAGCCGCCACGCGACGCTCGCCGCGCGCCACGGCCATGGTGCGCGCCTTCATCTCGTCGTAGCTGGCGATGCCGACCTTAAGCGTTGTCATGGAATCACTCCTCTCTCGCGCAACACCGCGTCCACTGTTGCCCAGAAGTCCGCAAGCAAAGTCGCCGCGTCCCGGTACTCATAAGGCCGGATGCTCCGCAGCCGGTGGCGGTGGTCTTGCGGATCGCCGCGCTTCTGCTGTGCCACTGGATGAGCATTGTCGAAGCCGACCAGCCGCTCGCCCTCCGGCCCGTGCAGCGTGAGCGAGTAATCGATGCCGTGCGGCTTCTCCGGCGACACCGGCACCCGCCTTACCATGAACCGGACCCAGTGGCCGCCCTCCGGGTCCACCACGAGAACCTGCCCGTCGAGGTCGAGAAGCACATCGAGGGTCGGGTCACGCGGCTCCGTCACGGCATATAGTTATCATACTGAAGCAACATAAGCAAGGGAGGGCCGTGGGCGGCTCCCGGATAGGCAGCTGGCGCCGGGAGCATTGATATCATTGATCTTTTAGCCAAAAGCGCCAGCAGAGGGTGTCCAGCGGGAGTCCAAAAATCTCAATGTCCTCAGAGACATCCGACCAACGGCCGTCCAGGCTTTCCCTTGCCGTCCAAATCCAAGCCCTCCCATCCCGTCTCGCGCTAAAAATCTCCTTGCCAGAAGACGGCGAAGCGGCGACACCGGAGCAACCGCCAGATGGCACTTCACGGGCCATATTCGTGGGGGTGAAACGAGCTTGGGGACGACTGTCGCTGTGCCATGGCACTACACAACTCTCGTTGATTTCGTCGACCACTGGCAAACTCTGATCGCTGGACTGATCGCGTTGATCGCTGCGATCATCACCGTCGTCGTCACGCTGAAGGTCGAGAGACGAAAGGTCGATCGCGAACTGGATGCACTGCGTAAGTCACTCGCCATAGAACTTCGCCAACTCATTCCGCGAGCGCTTGGCGTGCATGGTTCCCTCACTAAACTAGGCGCCAAGACGGACAGGCCGATTACCGCCAGGATGATGGAAAGTCTGTCGCGAATGCCGGCTCCGATCGTATATCCAGCGAACGTGCACAAGGTCAGACTCCTCGAAAAAGGCGCCATGGACGGGGTCATCGTCTATGGACTGCTTGACATTGCGCGTGACTGCGTGACGCGGCTCATAACGACCTACAGAACGCCCGACGACATCAGTCCCAAGGTCGTCCTGAAGACGGCCGCGGCGTTCTTGGAAGCCTGCAAATATGCGCGAATCGTTCTCCCGAAATTGCGAACCGGCGTCGCTTCGCACGACGATCGAGACGCGGAGTTACTGCAAATAATCAGCACTGCGACGGCCTCTCAGCTTGCAAGTGCATCCGTCTGGTCCGACGACGGAAAACTAGGGATCAGCACATGCCAAAGCTTTTGAGGTCCAGCGAGACAGCCGGTTGCGGTGCCACGATCGAATTAGACAACGGCGAGGTCGTGTACGTGTCCATCGCGCAGACCGGCGTGTTGGTGCGCAGATGGGACATGAACGGAGGATTGATCAAATCCTTCCTCAGCAACTTCTTCGGCCCAAAGCTGTACAACGAGAGTAGCGTCTACAAAAATGCGCAGACGGCGCGAGCGCTCAGTCTGATCTATCCCGAACAAGCGTCGCCGCTCTCCTTCAAGAATCCTGTATTGGCCGCGTTCTCCAATGCTATTTGGCATTGCTCATCGGCCGCCGAAGTTTGCACCGTTCTCAACGAAGCTGTGGCAAAGTTTCCGGATGCGGCGCCCGCACGAAAGGGCTTCAAAGATAGCGACGAAAAGATCGTCTCTGATCTGGCAGACCTCATGGCAGCGGGTGAGGTGAAACCGGATGCGTTCTACGACGTCTCGGTGCTGCCACATCCGAAGGAGGACATTCTCCTGGCGATAGAACGGGAGATACTTCGCGAACCGCTCGACGCTCGCGCCGAATGGCTTGCGGTCGGCGCTGCTTTTTTGCCCTCGTTTCAGCAGAGTATCGGACCCAAGCCATTGTTTTGGACCGGCGTTGATCTCGCCGAACTTCAACGCTCCACACCGGATGTGAAGGAGCAAATGAGAGTCCTGGCGCATAGTCCTGATCGTGCGCGAACAGACCGGTACCTTGCCCTTATGAAGATTGAGAGTGATCAGATTCAAACCCGCGTCGATGCTGCCATGCGTTTGCGAAAAGCGCGAATGGCCCGGCCGACCCAGAGCACCACTCCCTCGCCCCCGACTCTCCCGCCCTCCGTGCAGACCTCGTCGGCACCATCCAGCCGCAGCCGTACCGCTGCTCCTCCATCGCGGGGCCGATACGCCTTCGATTCTGCCGGCAATGCTTTGATTGGGCCAGATGACCTGCTTCCTGTGGTTGCCAAATACGCTACCGAAGCCAAACGGATCCTGGAAATAACCGAGGAGGAGGCATTACGACGGACTGAACAAGGAGACGGCGGGAGATTTCCAATGGAACCGTTCGTCCGGTGCTTGAAGGATACACAAACCTATCCAAGGGCTTCTTACTACGCGCAATTCGCGATAGACGAAGATGGCGACATCGGCTCAATTCATCACGGCTGGTGCTTTGACTCTTTTGCCAGCCTCGACGGGCACGAAGTCAGTCTGCTCCAAGCGTTGCGGTTTGCCGATACCAAGGATGGCATCCTGTCGGCGTTCTTCGCCAGTGTCATCCTTCCGACGATTGGTGCCTACTGGCACGGACTCTACGAACGCGACTATCAAATCATCGAATCTCCCCATGAACTGAACGAGGCCGTGTTCAGCAACGACCTGAAGAAGGCTGTCGGCGATACGCGAGCGATTCTCAAGACACCGCTCGGTCTGCGAATTCAAAGAGTCGATGGAAGCAAATCATGTAAGTGCCTTTGCCTCAGCGAGACGGAAGGGCTTCTGGACATCGAGTTTATGGTTTCGGCGGACGGGCGGGCCTCAAACCCGGTGCGAACCGTGCTGCGCGAACCTGAGGGTAGGACTCTGTACTGAGACGCGCGCATCATAGGGCTATAGCGTAGACATAGTGCTCATCATCGTCGGCCGTGGCCCGCCACTTCAGAACTGTCCGCTCCGGACGCATGGGTCGTCCCTTCTCCCAGAAAGGGCACCTTTCGGACGCATCCGGGGAGAATTCATATGGCGTTGTTCACACTCGTTCCCGGCGCGGGCGGCATGGCCTGGTATTGGCATCGGGTGACGCCCCTGCTGCGCGAATCGGGGCACCAAGCCATCGCGGCGCGGGAACAGGCCGCCTTGAGCCGCGGCTATGCCGTGGCGTTCGATCCGGAGACATATTTTCTGCACGACGTACCGACGGACGTCCGACGCACCGGTCCAGAAGCACCACGCAGGGAAGCCGAGATCGTCTTCGGCGAGCCCTGCCGCTTTGAGCACTGGCCGGCGATTCCCATTCACGTCCTGGCGGGAAGAGACGACCGCTTCTTTCCGGTCGAATTCCAGCAGCGAGTTGCGCGCGAAAGGCTTGGAAAGGATGTAGAGGAGATCGCCGGCGGCCATCTCGTCGCGTTGTCCAACCCTGAAGGTTTGACGAGGCGTCTTCTTGCGTATGAGCGAAATGGATTGAGTTCGGTTTCATAGGGCCATAGCGTAGACATCGTGCTCATCATCGTCGGCTGCGGCCCGCCACTTCAGAACTGCGAAGGGAGTTGGCTTCAATCTGCTTTCCGCGGCGGTGTCCGGCCGCTGCCGGTGAGCTGCTATTCCGCGACGCCGCTTGCGCCTGTGAGATCATTGCCTCGAGGAGTGTAACGCGTTACATTAGATATGTTGGGAGTTACCTGGGGGATCGAAGTGACAGCAGCCGCTGACCGGATGAGGATGATGCGCGAGCGGCGCCGCGGGCGGGGGCTGCGGGAATTACGCCTTGTTGTGCCTGACGCGCGATTGGCGTCTGTTCGAAAGCGCGTCGCCGCCCAGGTGAGGCGTCTCGACCGGCGCCAGGAAGATGACGCTCTGAACTGGATCGAGGCCGTTTCGGAGTTTGACGCACCCGCTTCAAACGGAAAATGAGGCGCGGCGATGTCGTCATCGTCGCGGCGGCGGGAGATTACGGAAAGCCGCGACCGGCCGTCGTGGTGCAAACCAACGCCTTTCCCGAAACCCATCCATCAGTCGTGATTTGCCAGATGACATCCGATGTCGTCGCTGCACCCGATTTCCGTGTCACGATCGAGCCGAGTGAAGAAAATGGCCTGCGCACCCGCTCGCAGGTCATGGCCGATAAGCCCGTCACGGTCCGACGGGAACGGATTGGACAATTGGTTGGGCGTTTGACCGACGCCGATATCGGGCGCCTCAACATCGCCCTGGCCTTCGTCATGGGCCTCGCGGACTGACGTTCGTTATAGGGCTGTGGCATCGACATCGTGCTCATCATCGTCGGTCGCGGCCCGGCAAATCCATCCCGATGCATCGCTGCGCGTTTCCGGGAGCGCGCCCCCCGCCTTCGATGCGGAGCGCGCTTCACCCGCGGCAAGGCATTGAGACCATCATCAAATGATGCTAAATTCGTGCCTCGACCGGAGGTATCGGAGATGCGCACGACGCTGGCTCTCGATGACGAGCTTGTCGCAAAGGCTCAGGCTTTCACCGGCCTGAAAGAGAAGTCGAGCCTGGTCCGAGAAGCTCTTAAGGCCCTTATCGAGCGCGAAAGCGCACGACGCCTTGCACGCCTCGGCGGCAGCGAGCCCGCTTTGAGGACGCCGCGGAGACGGCGGCCCGTCCGCGCTTGATCCTCGTCGACACCTCGGTCTGGGTCGATCATTTGCGCAGGAAAAGCGCGCCGCTCAGCAAGCTCTTGGAGGCTGGGCGCGTGCTGGTCCATCCTTTCGTCATCGGCGAAGTTGCTCTGGGGCATATGCGGCAGCGCAATCTCATCTTGGCCGCGCTTTCCAATCTGCCGCGGACTCAGGTTGCGACCGAGGACGAGGTTCTGAGTTTCATCGAGCGCAACGCTCTGTTCGGGCGCGGCGTCGGCTATATCGATGTCCACTTGCTTGCCGCCGCGCAATTGACGCCCGGCGCTTCGCTTTGGACGAAAGATCGCAAGCTGCACGCCGTCGCCGATGCGCTCGGTCTCGCCGTGGCGGAGGATCGGGCCTCATAGGGCGATGGCGTCAGCACTTTGATCGCAACTTGCGCATCTTGTGCAAGTTATGCGAGTTGCGTAAATTTCGTGAAAGGAGTCAGCAATGGCTACGCCCAAGACCGTTCCCGCGTCTGAATTCACTCGCAATTTTGGCCGCTACCGCATGCGCGCTCAGCGCGAGGCGGTCGCCGTGTCGAGCCACGGCCAAATAACCGGCTATTTCGTCGGGGCCGATGAATACGAGGAATTCAAGCGCTTTCGAGATAGCCGCCGCAGCTTCGCCACGGTTGAGCTTTCCGATGAAAGGGTCAAGGCTATCAAAGTGTCTCGCATGGACCGGAGGCATAAGCATCTCGATGCCCTGCTCGATCGGAAATAGCGGCGCTCATGCCCATTCCGAATCCGGGCTACGATCTCCGTAAGGCGCCGAACAGCGATCGATACGATTACGATTTCCTCCCTCCCCGTTTCTACAACCGCGTGCTCAAGGCGTTTGTTGGGTGGCATCGGCGCGGCAAGCGTCGTGTCGCCCTACGCGGATGATCACTGGGATGGATGCGGCCCGCCGGTCCAACCGAGGCGACAACGTCGATCAAACGCGCCGCTTACGCGCGCTCGATGAGCTCGATCTTGTAGCCGTCGGGATCCTCGATGAAGGCAATGACGCTGCCGCCATGCTTCATCGGGCCGGGCGGGCGGGGAATCTTGACGCCCTCGGCGGCGAGGCGCTCGCACGCCGCGTAGATATCGCGCACGGCAATGGCGAGATGGCCGAAGGCCTCGCCCAGGGCATAGGGCTCCTTGCGCGGCCAGTTGTAGGTCAGCTCGATCACCGAGGAGTCGCTCTCGTCGCCATAGCCGACGAAGGCCAGGGTGAACTCGCCGGACGGATAGTCCTTCTTGCGCAGCACCTTCATGCCGAGGAGGCGGGTGTAGAAATCCAGCGACTTGTCGAGGTCCCGCACGCGGATCATCGTGTGCAGGAGACGCGATCCCTCGAATCCGGTCCTTCCACCCTTGGCAACGTCCGTGGCTGTCATCGTCATGGTCGATCTCCGTTTGCCGGCGTCATGCGGGAGCGGGATGAGCATTGGCGGAATCACCGACGAGGCATCGTCATTCCCGCGCAAGCGGGAATCCAGAGCTTTCTGGGCTCCCGCTTTCGCGCTACGGCATGCACACAAGCCTGGATGGGCGCCGCTTCCAAAGGAATAGCCGTCATTCCGGCCGGAGCGCAGCGGAGAGCCGGAATCCAGGTTTTCCGCGGAAATACTGGATTCCCGCTTCCGCGGGAATGACGAGGGGGAGAGTGCAGACTGAGATGTGTGCATGCCGTAGCGC
>DATGLG010000048.1:0-10025 GCA_035294245.1 Alphaproteobacteria bacterium
GAGGGCGTTGTCGTCGAACTCGTCGGTCTCGAGGCCGTCGGGGTGCTGGGCCGGGTCCTCGAAGGCGTTCTCGACGCAATAGACCTGGTAGCGCAGGCGGTAGGCCTGGCGCAGGAGCTCGGGGCTGTCGGCGGGCCGGACCAGGAACTCGGCGTGCAGCGACTCGAAGCGCGGGTCGCCCGCCCGCGCGGATTGAGACCAGACCAGCATCACGATCCCCCTTTCGTATGTCCCCACGGTCACAATCACGTCACGCGCGGGCACCCGCGGCGGTTATGCACGCTGCGCGTGTAGCGGGAGCCTAACTACATGCAGTTGTGTGAGAAAACTGCCCCCACGCAAAATCTTGCAAAGTATGGTAAACAAATTCTGAAAAAAAAGGGACCTTTTAGAGCGCTTAAATGGACATTGTTGAGTCATAGGGATGGCTTTTTCGGAAGAATCGTGACTTTTTTGGACTGAAGCCGTCGCTCAATAGTGGAGAATAGCTGAGCGGGCCGCCCTGCCCCAGGGAGCTCGCTCGGTCGAGACGCCTTGGCCATCGCTCCACACCGCGGATCTCTCACGTTGTGATTTTGACATTCGATTCGCATTCAAAGGCCGTCATTCCGGCCGGAGCGCAGCGGAGAGCCGGAATCCAGGTTTTCCGCGGAAATACTGGATTCCCGCTTTCGCGGGAATGACGAGGGGGAGAGTGCAGACTGAGATGTGCGCATGCCGTAGCGCCTGCGCGGGGACAAGCTTCGCGGACATGACGATCAAACAGAACGAACCGTTGGAGTCACAACACTAGATTCCGGCGGGCGGGCCGGCTGGGTAGATGCGACAACCAGCAAGCGCCGCAAATAATAGCGACCTAATAGCTCGTCGGGAATGATCTAGGAAAAAGCGGCTTGCGCGTGTTGCTTGCCCGGCCAGGATCGTTCGCCGGGCGCGCCCCTGGGCGCCGCTTACGCCTCGACGAGCCGCGGCCGCCAATAGCGGCTGTGATCGGTGATCACCTCGAGGGCATCGGGTCGCTCGAACAGGATCCCTTCGAGCAGCGGGTCGAGCTCGGCGTAGCAGGGCTGCCGGAGCCCATGATAATGGACGAGGGGCCCGATATTTCGGAATTTGATCCCGATGCGGCCGAGCAATCTCAGCAGCGCCGGCTCCATGACGGCGACGAGGTGGGTGATGCCATTCTCGACGCTCATCTTGACCACGGCCTTCATGAGCCCGAGCGTGATATGGGGTAGCACGCGCCCTTCGGCTGCGCCTTGACGGGGACTGGTCCGTCCAAAGCCCTGAAAGCCGTTGTCGACAACCGTCACATCGGAAACGCGACGGCGGAATGCCTTGGATACGGCGAAGCGGGAAATCTCCGCGGTTCGAGAGGCCGGCAGGCCGAGATCGGCGATAAGCTCCTCGCCGCAGATGCGGCCGATGGGAAGATCGATACCCTGCGTGTCCGGCTGCGGCAGGATCAGTCGAACCGTGCCGGTCAGCGCACCTGTCGGCCTGTAGACGAGTAGGCTGTGCACCGACCGATCGTCGAATTCATCGGTCTCGAGGCCGTCGGGGTGATCCGCGGGATTCTCGAAGGCGTTCTCGACGCAGTAAACCTGATAGCGCAAGCGGAACGCCTCACGCTTCAGCTCGATGGTGTCCGCCGGCACCAAGTCGAAATAGCGGCTATACAGGTCGAGAAGCGTATCCTCCGCCGGCTGCCGCGCCGCGAATTGCGCCTTGTCGAGGGGACTTGCAGCGTGAAGCGGTTGCGTCCGATGCTCGCTGCGGTTCTGTCTCAGCATGTTCAAGGCCTCGTGCGAGAGAATTCCGAGCTCCGACGGTAATGAACCCCTCCGCATCAGTTGGCCGCAATGTGCTGTTATCGGCGGGTGTCTTTTTTGCCTATGCCGCCTTGGCCACTCGTCCCCGAGTATCCCCGTGTCTCTTTAAGATTGCGTAAACGCAAGCCTGCCGGGCCAATTCGGCAGGCGCTGCTCGGCGCTCCGGAGGGGAAGGAGAGTTTTGCCGAGCATAGCCAAGCAATTAAGCGCCTATGCCGGCGCTTGCGCGAGGACTGCCGCGCCAAGCTCGGCGCCCGGCGGATTTACCCAAAATTAAGGGCTTCGCCGCGAATATTGCGGCGAACCTTGCTATGCCGCTCGGCTGCGGTCGCAGTCGATGCCATCTGCCCTCGGCCGCCGACAAAGCCGGCATGGCGCGCGGCGATAAAGTGCCACAGCTGACCTATTCGGGGCGATCGTCACACCTCGACAGGGGCGTGACCGTAACTAGCGCGAAGCGAGGCACGGGCATGCGGATCGTCTTGGCCTTTCGGAACCTTTGGCATGACAGGGTGAGGTTTGCCGTCACCCTGGCCGGAATCGTCTTCGCGGTGGTGCTGATCACGATACAGCTCGGCCTGTTCATCGGGTTCGCCGAGACGACTTCGAGCCTCATCGATCACGCGAGGGCCGATATCTGGATCGGCGCAAGGGGCGTCCAGGACGTCGACCAGACGGTGCCGTTCGACGATCACAAGCAATACCGGGTGCTCGGCTTGGACGGGGTCGGCGCGACCGAGCCCTATATTGCCCAGTTCGCGCCGTGGAACGCCGTCGGGAACGCGCCGGAGACCGTCATCGTCGTGGGATTCGATCCCGATACCGGTGTCGCCGCGCCCTGGAACGTCGTCGCCGGCAGCGTCGCCGATCTGAAGCTGCCGGATACCGTCATGATCGACGAGCTTTATGCCGGCAAGCTCGGCGTGAAGCGGCTCGGACAGGTCGTGGAGATCAACGGCCATCATGCGCGCGTGGTCGCCTTCACGCGCGGAATTCGCTCCTTCACCCAATCTCCCTATGTCTTCGCGACGCTGAAATCGGCCCGCAAATACCTCGATCTGCCGAGTCATCACGCCGATTATATCCTCGTCACTCTCCGGCCCGATGCCGACCCGACCGCCGTCAGGAATGCGATCGCCTCGCGCCTCGACAATATGGCGGTGCTGACGAAGGCCGAGTTCAGCCGGCGCACGCGCCTCTACTGGATGATCACGACGGGTGCGGGCTTGGCGGTGTTGGTCGCTGCGGTGATGGGGCTGCTGGTTGGCAGCGTCGTCGTCGCGCAAACGCTCTATGCCACAACGATCGATCACCTAAAGGAGTTCGCCACGCTCCGCGCGATCGGAGCCGCCGGGCGATACATCTATGCGATCATTCTCTGGCAGGCGGCGATCAGCGCCGCCTTGGGATACGGCGTTGGCCTAGCCCTTGCGACCCTGGCGACGCACGTCGCGAAAGATGCGGGCCCGGCCATTCCGATGCCGTGGCCGCTGGCGGTCATGGTGGGCATCCTCACGCTCGTGATGTGCGCGGGAGCTGCGGTCATCTCCATACGTAAGGTCATGCGCGTCGACCCGGTTGCGGTGTTCCGATGAACGCGATCACCAAGCTTCGCCAGGCGGTCGTCTCGGCGCGCGGGTTGCACAAGACCCATGCCGCGAGGGCGGCCGCCGTTCATGCGCTACGCGGCGTCGATCTCGATATCCATCGCGGCCTGGTGACCGTTCTGCGCGGCCCCTCGGGGAGCGGCAAGACGACTTTGCTGTCCGTGATCGGTTGCATTCTGCGTCCGGACAGCGGGAGCCTCCGTATCAACGGCCGAGACATGCTGGGCCTAAGCCAGGCGGCGCTGAGCGATCTCCGGCGGACGGAGATCGGCTTTGTCTTCCAAAGCTACAACCTGTTTCCGAGCATCACCGCATGGCAGAACGTGGCATTGGCGCTCGATCTCAGGGCGGTCCCGCGGCCCCGGCTGCGTCCGCTGGCCTTGGCGGCCCTCGCCAAGGTCGGTCTCGCCGATAAAGCCGAGAGCTTCCCTCATGAGCTCAGCGGCGGTCAGCAGCAACGGGTGGCGATCGCCCGCGCGATCGTCGGATCTCCCTCGATCCTCCTCGCCGACGAGCCCACGGCCGCGCTCGATTCCCACAACGGTCGTCACGTCGTCGAATTGTTGTGTCGACTCGCGCACGAAGACGGCAAGGCCGTCGTCATCGTCACCCACGACGAGCGGATCATGGAATTCGCGGATCGCATCATCTCCATGGAGGATGGGAAAGTGATTCCGTCTCCCTTCGACCCCTCTCGGCCGGGGCTTCCAGAGGAGCTCCTGGCGATCGAAGCGCGCGATCCCCCCGAAGCCTTGGAGACCTTGGCCGCGGCGTCGCCCGCATCAGCCGCTGCAGCGTCGGCCGATGGCTATTCCGCGGTCTCCGGTCAGCCGTCTGGACGCGGCTGGATGCGGCGGCTGGGCTCCCTTGCCGTCTTCGCGCTATCTCTGCTCATCGGCCTGACCGTCGCCTCCGATCTGCCGGTATCGCGCAGTCGCGCAGAGCTGCCGAAAGCGGCGCCTTCCATTAGCGAAGCGCCGGCGCAAGCCGATCCGGCGCCGCGAGTGATCGCCGCCGTCGGCAAGGTCGAGCCCGCATCGTCGGAGGTGGTTCTCGCCGCCGATATCGATGGCCGCCTCGAAAAGCTTCTTGTCAAAGAAGGAGATTCGGTTCGGGCCGGCGAGGTCGTCGCCGAGCTGGATCACGGTGTGTATCAGGCGCGCATCGATGAGGCGACAGCGCTCATTCATCAGCGCGAGGCCGAGCTCCTCCGCCTCAAGAACGGTGCGAGGATCGAGGAGCGTCGGGAGGCGGAGGCCGCCGTTCAGGAGGCGGAGGCCGTCGCGCGCAACACCGCCATCGAGCTGGCGCGGCGGGAGACGCTGAACAAGCAGGGCTTCACTTCGCTCGAGGAGCTGCAGCGCATCGTGCGGCAGGATGCCGTGGCACGCGCCCAGCTCGAGCAGGCGCGCGAGAGATATCAGCTCGTCATGGGCGCACCTCGTGTCGAGGACGTCGCCAAGGCCACGGCGGCGGTCGAGCTTGCAGACGCGCAGCTGCAGGAAGCGCGCGCCATGATGGATAAGACGTATATCCGGTCGCCGATCAGCGGGACGGTCCTTCACAAATATCACAATCCCGGCGAGGTGCTGGTGGCGATGCGCGACTCGAACATCGTCTCGGTCGGCGATCTGAGCAAGCTGCAAGTCTGGGCGGAGGTCGACGAGGCGGACATCGCCGGACTCGCGCCGGGGGAGCGCGCTTATGTGAAGGCGCGCGCCTTTGGTGAGAAGCGGTTTTCCGGCCGCGTCGTGGAAATCGGCCGCAAGGTGGGCGAGAAGGGGGTTTATACCGGCGAGCCCGGCGAACGGGTCGACACCAAGGTGGTGAGGGTCAAGATCGTCCTCGACGCGCCGCAAGGGCTGGTGCCGGGAATGACCGTCGATGCGTTTCTTGCGCCGCGATCAACCGGAGAATCGCTGGCCGAGGCGCAGCCGCGCGACTGACCCGCTCAAACCGGCCGGACGGCGCCTTCGCCCAGACCGGCGAGGGCCTGTCGCGCCGATCTTGTCCAGTCGTGCTTGCGCACCTGGGCGAGGATGCGGGATTCGTCGAAATGCGTCTGCATTGCGGCCGCCATGGCCTCCGAGAGACCGTCGGGCCGCGAAGGGTTATAGAGAATGCCGCGATCCCGTCCGACGGCATCCTTGAGAAAGCCCAAGGCCGGCGCCACCACGGGCCGGCCGAAGCTCAAGGCCAGCATCGCGCCGCCCGAGGTCAGGACGTCGCGATAGGGCAGGACGACGGCGTCGCTGGCCTTGAGATATGTCTGAATCTCATTCTCCGGGACGAAGCCTGCATGAAGCGCGATGCGTGCCTTGCTCCGCGTGACGGCAGTCCGGATGGCGGTTTCGTATTGGGGGTCCTGGAATTTCCCCGCGATCACCAGGGTCGCTCGGGCGGGAAGTCGCTGAAACGCCTCGATGAGGTATTCGAGGTTCTTGTAAGGCTTACACAGGCCAATGAAGAGGAAGACGCAGTCCTCTTCCGCCAGGCCGAGACGGGCGCGCGCCGCTTCCCGCGTGATGTCGTTGGCGTAATAGCCGATCCAGTGGCCGTGGTCGACCAGCACCGTTCGCCCCGCCATTCGTGGGAAGATACGAAGGATTTCCGCTTCCGCCGAGGAGCCGTGGACGAGGAAGCGATAGGCCAGCATGACGACGAGACGCCTGGCCCAGACATCGAGCGCGGGAATGACGCAGCGGTCGTGGGGCCAGGCATTATGCACGGTCCACAGCAGACGCGTTCCCCGCCAGCGCGCGAGGGCGAGGAGAAAAAGGAACACCAGGAAGCCGCGCAGGCACCGGGCGGGCCGCGGGCTGGCGTAGAAGAAGGACGGCCAATGCATGTGAAGGTAATCGATGTTCCGCAGGTTCTTCAGGAGCCAGCGGCCTGAAAATACGCCTTCGTGCACCTTGACGCCGAGGGACTCGAGCGCCGGATAGAAGCACTCGGTGTAGGAATCCCCTCTGCGCGGGAAGGCCATTATCGAAATCATGCGTCGCGCACCGTCGAAAGGGGCGCCACGATCACCCGGGGTTGCCGTGGCGTCAAGGTAATGATCCTGAAAGTCGTGCTGGTCGGCTCAGTAGACTTGAAAGCGTTGGCAAATGGCGGAGTCAGGCCTCCTGGCTGCGCGTCCGCCAGCGCCGGATGGATTTCCGGGCGAGATGGGCGGCCAGGAGTGCCGGAGACATGCGGAGCCAGTGCGATCTGATATAAAGGCAAAGCCGACTGAGGCGCGATGGCGGCAGCATAAGCGCGCGCTCGACAAGATGATCCATGGCGAGCAGCAGCGGCGCCGCCGGTCGCCCGGCCTCGGCGTCCTTGCACGCCTCCGGAGGAATTGGGGTACCGAGGAGGCGCCGGGTGTATCGCAGCGCGTAGAATAGCGGCCGCTCCAACCCCAATTGCTTCGCCCGCGCGGTAAGCTCGGGCCAGAATTCGTCGCGCGCGCCGAATTCGCGGAGCAGTCCGTCCAAATCGCTCAGATCCCTTAAGGCCCCACTCACCTCGCCGTCATAAAAGAGATGCACGGCGCCATGGAGCACCATGTCCGGGGGGGCCAGGACCTTGGTTCCCCGCGCATCGGCAACGACGGCACGCTCGAATAGGAGCATCGTATCGGGGTGCAGCCGGGACGAGAGGGGGACGATCGCGTGGTGCAGGTCGAGAACGGTATCGCGGATGCGATGTCGCAGCGGCGGCAACTCATGCATCCAGTGGCGATAGTAGCGCTGATCGTAGGAATCGACGATCACGTGCTCCCAGCCCTGCTTCAAGAGGATGTCCTCGAGGCTCTCGATGTCCTTCTGGGGAACGATGATGTCGACATCCGCCGAGGTGCGGCCCTGCGCGACGTCGAGCCCCAGCGCCGCATAAGCGGCGCCCTTCAGGAGAGCGAAATAGAGACCGGTGCCTTGCAGCACATTGTGCAGGCGATCGACTTCCCAGAGCATGCGCCGGCGATGGTGCTCGGCTTCGAGGAAGGCAGCGAGAAGACGCCGCCGGACCGGGTCGGGGAGCCTGTCCGCCAGTTTCGCCCGATTGAAAAGATGCCAAAGCCGGCCGCTCAGATGGCTCTTGCGCGCGCGCCACAGCAGATCTTCCCATTCGGGGACGCCGAGCCGCAACGCGTCCGACGGGGAGCGAAGCACCCTGAGAAGGGTGTCGCTTCTGTCGCTCCAAGCTTGCGAGGCCGAGGCCGTCATAGGCTGGAGGCGGTCTCTCGCAGGCCGTCTTCCAGCCTTCGCTCGGCGCGCCAGCCGAGGGCCGCCTCGATCCTGGCTGCGCTGCCGAGCGATCGCCGAATATCTCCGGGACGCGCCGCCGCGAACTCGATCGCCAGGGGGGCGGCGCAGACCGATGCGATCGTCTCGGCAAGCCCGAGGATCGATGTGGCGACGCCGCTGCACACATTGAAGACGCGGGCCTCGGTCGAGGCGTTCGCCATGGCTGACATCAGCGCGCGGACCACGTCGCCGACGAAGACAAAGTCGCGCTCCTGCTTGCCGTCGCCGAGAATCGTCACGCTCGCGCGGCGCCGCAATCGCGCGCTGAAAATGGAGATGACGCCGGAATAGGGCGAGCTCGGGTCTTGCCGCGGGCCGTAGACGTTGAAAAACCGCAGCCCCAGGGTCGGAACCTTGTGCACGATCCCCGCGACTCGTGCATGGAATTCGCAGCCGAGCTTGTCGGCGCCATAGGCGGATAGGGGTCTCGCTTCGGCGGTCTCGACGAGAGGCAGATCGGGGTTGTCGCCGTAAACTGCCGCCGAGGAGGCATAGACGACGGGTATCGGATTGGCGGCGCGATCTCCAGCCATACGCGCTGCATCGAAGACGGTGATCGTGCCCGTCAAGTTTGTCCGATGGGTCGCCACCCATTCCTTATTGCCGCGCTCGACCGAGGCGACGGCGGCAAGGTGGAAGCAGCCATCGACATTTCTCATCGCCTGCGCGACGGCCGATCCGTCGGCGACATCACCGACGACGAGGTCGGCCTTCGGATTGAGGTTGCTCCGCCGCCCCGTTGAGAGATCATCGAGGACTCGCACCTCGTCTCCGCGGGCGACCAGGGCGTCGCAGAGATGCGAGCCGATGAATCCGCATCCGCCGGTCACGAGATAAGCAGGCAAGAAGCACCCCCTACGCCCATCGGAACCATGCGGCGAAACGCATGATCCGGGCCGCCCTTGGCGAGCTATCTCTAGCAGATATCATTGTATTTTTTACTAAAAAGCTTCCTGCTGCATGCTGCGGCCTTAGCCGTCTCTTTACCGCCTTGGTCGAGAATATTGCAACCGAGCACCGCCAGACGCCGAGCATCGGAAAAGGATAGCGATGCCCTCGACCTTGAGCCTGATCCAAAGGCGCGCTGGACAATTGGGAGCGCGCTTCCGGCAAAGGACGCGATTCCAGATTTCCGGGCTGCCCCTGGCCCTGGCGCCCTCTCATTTCGCGGATGTGAGCAAAGCGATCGGACGGGCGGCCCTCGGCGCGCGCTTCCTCGGTTGCCGCTATCCGGTCCTGGGCGGTGCCATGACCTGGGTTTCCGAGGCGAGCCTGGTCGCGGCCATATCCAATGCCGGCGGATTCGGTACCTTGGCTGCCGGCGCGCTCTCCCCGTCGGACCTGGATGCAGAGATCGAGCGGACCTATGCGTCGACCGGCGCGGTGTTCGGGGTCAACCTTGTCACGCTCAATCCGGAAATCGACGCGCTCCTTGAGGTCTGCCTCGATCGGGACGTCTCGCACATCGTGCTTGGCGGCGGACGTCCCAGTGCTGCGCAGATCGCTCGCGCAAAATCGGGCGGCGCCAAGGTCATCTGCTTCGCCGCCTCGTTGCAAATGGGGCTTCGCCATCTGCGCAATGGCGCCGACGCGCTGATCGTCGAAGGGCACGAGGCGGGAGGCCATGTAGGGCCGACCTCGACCCTGACCTTGGCGCAGGAGTTGTCGCCGCTCATGGATCGCGTGCCGGTCTTCGTCGCCGGCGGCATTGCAAGCGGGGCGGCGTTTCGCATGTTCCTTGCTCTGGGAGCCGCAGGCTGCCAGCTCGGCACGGTATTCGCCTGCGCCCAAGAGAGCCGGATGCATCCTAATGCGAAAGCGGCCTATCTCAAGGCCTCTGCGCATGATGCGGTCCTGACGCCGCGCCTGGACCCCAGTCTCCACATCATCCCGGTCCGCTCCTTGCGCAATCGCGCGCATGACGCCTTCGTCGCGCTGCAGAAAGATGTGCTGGCGATGGTGAGGGAAGGACGAATATCGCCGTCGGAGGCTCAGCATCGGATCGAGGGCTTCTGGGCGGGCCGACTGCGGCGCGGCGTCGTCGATGGCGACGTTGAGGAGGGCTCCCTCATGGCGGGCCAGAGCGTCGGGCTCGTCGACCGGTCGCTGCCCGTCAGCGAGATCATTGAGAGCATCATCGGGAATTAGCGCTCCGCCGCTGGATTTGCGGTTGCGGTTTGCGTGTGGGACGGGATGGCGGCGCCGCCCATGGCGAGGAAGAGCTGGGTGGTGTCGAGGAAGCGCTGGGCCTGGGCGCGGACGACGCCGAGGCGGGCCTGCTGGGCGAGGCGCTC
>DATGLG010000049.1:0-39035 GCA_035294245.1 Alphaproteobacteria bacterium
CCCCTCGTCATTCCCGCGAAAGCGGGAATCCAGTATTTCCACGGAAAACCTGGATTCCGGCTCTCCGCGGAGCCTGTCCTCGGGCCGGCCTTCGGCCGGACCCGTGGGCTCCGGCCGGAATGACGGCTATTCCTTTGGAAGCGGCGCCCATCCAGACTTGTGTGCATGCCGTAGCGCGCAGGCGGGGGTCCAGAAATCACGCGGTTCCCGCTTTTGCGGGAATGACGATGGCTTTATACCGACGGGCGGCGAGGGAGGCGGCATGGATTGGCTCTTCGAGGACGCGACGATCGACTGGGCGGCGCTGTCCGAGCTCTACCGCATCGCCCCCTTGGGCGAGAAGGCGCCGGACGACTTGCGGCGCGCCTTCGCCCATAGCATGTATAAATGCTTCGTCCTCGAGGAGGGCGCGCTCGTGGGCGCCGGGCGCGCGGTGGCCGACGGCGTCTATTGCGCCTATCTCTGCGACATCGTCGTGCATCCCGATTTTCAGGGGCGCGGCCTCGGCAAGGCGATCACCCAGAGGCTCGTCGCGCTCTCGGCAGGGCACGACAAGATCATCCTCTACGCCAACCCGGGCAAGGAGGGATTCTATGCGAAGCTCGGCTTCCGCCGCATGCGCACGGCGATGGCCATCTTCAGGGACGAGGCGCGGGCCCTCCGCCGCGGCCTGATCGAGGCGGGGTGAGAGCCGGGCGCCGGGTGCCGCCCTCGCCGCACCCGGCCCCAAGCATCGCGTCGCGCCGTCCGGCTCAGCCGGCGCGGTGAGCCTTGCCGCGGCGCCGCAGCCAACCCAGACCGGCCAGCCCGGCGCCGAAGAGGGCAAGCGTGCCCGGCTCGGGCACGGCACCCGTCCCGGCGATGTCGGTCATGTTGACAGTCAGCTGGCGAGGCGCCGTCGCGCCGTAGGTGACGTCGAGCGTGAAGAGATAGGTGTCATTGGCGTTGATGTCGTAGCCCGGATCGAAGCCGGCGAAGCTCAGCGCCTCGGAATTCTGAGCGCCCGTCGATCCGAAATGGGCGTTGTCGGGGATCAGGAGGGGATTGAAGCAGGTATTGCTCCCGTGCCCGACATCCTGAATGCAAAGCGACGCCGTGAGGTCGCTCAGGGTCAGCGAGCCGGTGCCGTCGACATTGGTGTTGATCGAGAAGACGAAGCCCCAGTCCGAGCCCGTCTTGCCGGGAACCGTGGTCGCCCCCGTCTGCACGTGATAGACGCTGGTATTGGCGTCCGGCGCGATCGGACCGATGAAGCGCTGGATCGTCCCGAGACCCAGCTCGATGTTGTCCTGGATGTTGGTGACGAAGTGGGCATTGATGTTGCCGGTTCCCCAATAAACGCCCGGCGGACTGGTCAGGGTCGTGTCGAATGTCGTTGCCTTGGCGCCCCCCGCCAGCAGCGTGCCGGCGGCCAGCGCCGCGGCGAAGGCAAGATGCTTGGCTGATAATGTCCTGGTTACGTTTTTCACCTCGGCCCCCCTCGTTTTATGGTTGGTTCGGACAGAAATCTGTAAGCAATAATCGTGCCGAAATCTAACCAATTGTTATTGCTAAGGTTTCACGTCCAGGCGACTATCGAGATGCAAAATCTACCGACAGTCTTCACCGCGTGCGCCATTACCGGCCGCTCCCGTGGGCGGCAGAGGTCGGGGTGAGGGAATCGCGCCCTCAGACGCGGAAGCGGTAGTCCTTGCCGGGCTCGCGCTCGATGTCGGGGGGAAAGCTCCGGCGCTTCTCGGCGAAATAGCGGGCGCGGTGATCGCCCTCGCGCAAGCGGTTCCAGGTGACGTAGAGGGCCCGGCGCGGCTTCGCACTCAGATTCGGCCCCGAGCGGTGGGGGGCGAAGCTGTCGAAGAAGACCACGTCCCCCGGCGCCAAGGGGCAAGGCTCGAACGTCATCGCCGCCATCTCGGCGTCGTCAAGGGGCTCCCAGGGCCGGCCGACCAGCCCGCGGCGGTGATGCCCCGCGGCGAGCTCGAGCCAGCCATTCTCCGCCGTCGCCGCGTCGACCGCCACGAGAGCGGTGACGAAGAGCGAGGCGTAGCGCCACCAGCCGGCCTGCTGGTCCTGGTGGGGCTTGAAGCCGTCGCCGCCGGGGGATTTGAAGTTGATCTTGTCCTTGAAGAGGAGGGCGGGCTCGCCGAGGAGGGCCTCGACGCGGCGGTGGAGGTGCCGACCGTCGATGAGGGCGCGGAAGCCGTCGTGATAGGGGTGGAAATTCTCGATCCGCTGCACCAGGCGGCGGCCGGGCTCGATGAGGCTCGCCTCGTGATAGACCATGTGGCGGCCCGGCACCTCGGGCCATGCCGCGAGCTCGTCGCACCAGCGCGCGAGATCCCGCGCCGCCGTCGCATCGAGCAGGCCGCGCGTTACGAGAAAGCCGTCCCGCTCCCAGGCGGCGCGCTCGGCCGCCGTCAGGACGGCATCGTCACAGATCGCATCGGCCATGGGCATTCCCTGAGAAGGGGCGGGACGAGGCCGCCGTCTCCGGCGCGCGCGGGCGGCAGGATAGCACAAGCCCCCGCTGCGGCCATCGCGCGGGGCGAGACATGTCCGCGCGCTCGCCGCGCCTGCCGCGCTTCCCGCATGGAGGAAAATTCACGAAGCGGCAACGGTGCCGCCATCTCGTCTTCCCACATGCAGGGCTCCGGGGTGTGGAGTGGATGGCCCGGAATCGAGCGGTTGTTATCCCGCAGTTCCGGGGCGGGCGCACGGCAACGGCCCCGTCCCGACAGCAGACGGAGGACGTGCGATGAAGGTTCCTTCATGGGTGAAGCCCGGCATCTGGGGCATCATCATCGGCGCCATCGGGTGGTGGATCGTGCTCGCCTACGGCTTCGGCTGGATGAGCGCCGGCACCGCCAAGCAGATGGCCGATAATCAGGCGCAGAGTGCCGTCGTCGCCGCCGTGACGCCCTATTGCGTCCAGCGCTTCGAGCAGCAGCCGAATGCGGTGACGGCCTGGAAGGCGCTCAAGAAGAGCGCCGACAACTACAACCAGAGCGACTTCGTCCAGAAGGGCGGCTGGGTCGCCTTGCCCGGGCAGAAGCTCAGCGACGACGTGACGGGCGGCATCGCCAATGCCTGTGCCACCCAGCTCCTCGCCCTCAAGGAGCTCGACGGCGTCAAGCTGAGCAGCGCGAAATAGCCCCATTGCGGCGCGGCGGCGGCACTTCCCGGCCGCCGCTTCCCGCCTATGTCGCAGCCCGGCATAAGCTGGGCTCGGCGCGAGCTATGGCTCAATTCTTAGCATGCCTTAATCTTTCTTAAATCCCGGCCCGAATCTTGGTCCGGGATTGCCATTTTTTGTCCCACCCGGACGGGGTGGCCGCGCGCTATAGCTCGGTCCGGATGCGCCGATGCGCAAGGCTGCGCGGCGGGTGTCGCCGCGATGCTTGTCTCGCCAAGCAAGCCCATGGCCATCGCTGAAGGAGGACGGAGAATGTCGAGCCGGATGCGGATTTCTCTTCTCGCCTCGACGGGCGTGCTCGCTTTGGCTCTCGCAGCACTGCCCTTCGGAATCGCGACCCATTCCCTGGTGCCGACGGCGAAGACCGCCTTCGCCCATGGTGGGGGTGGCGGCGGGGGTGGCGGCGGAGGGGGAGGTGGCGGCGGCGGGAGCGGTGCCGGCGGCGGCAACGGAAATGGTAACGGCAATGGCGGCAACGGCGCCGGCAACGGAAGCGGCAATGGCAATGGCGGTGCCGCCAGCAATGGCGGCGGGCATGGCGGCGGCCACGGCGGCGGCAACGCCGCGGCGGGTGCCGCCTCGAGCGGCCATGGCCATGCCAGTGCCGGCCGCGCGCCCGCGGCGCAGCTCGGCGCGCTCAACGCCTCCCACGCCTCCACGACGGCGATGGCCCATGCGGCGCCCACTTCGCGGGTCGGGCTGATTGCGAGCTACAAGGCCGACATGCTCAGCTATCAGGCGGCCCTCGCCGACCACAACACCCAGGCGGCCGCGAACGCCCTCGCCGCGGCGTCCCAGTCCCTCGCCCGAGCCTCGAACAAGGCGGTGACGGCCTCCACCGTGGCGACCCTCAACGCCCGGCTCGGCCTCACGAGCAGCGCCGCGACGAACGCGGTCGTCGCGGCCCAGGCCCAGGCGCTCAAGGGCACGACGCACTGAGGCGCGAGCGGCCGAGGTGGCCGCCGCCGCATACATTGCGCGTTAACCCGCCGCACCGTAAAGTGCGCGCCATGACGCGACCGGCGATCGGCCTCACCCTGGATGCGGAGCCCGCGGGCGGCTATTCCAAGCTGCCCTGGTACGCGCTGCGCCAGAACTACTGCGACACCATCGCCCGCGCGGGGGGCCTCCCCGTGCTGCTGCCCCACGAGCCCGAGCGGGCGGCGGACTACCTCGACCGCCTCGACGGGCTCCTCGTCACCGGCGGCGCCTTCGACGTCGACCCGGCCCTCTTCGGCGCCGAGGCACGCCACCCGACGGTCAAGACCAAGGACCGGCGCACCGCCTTCGAGCTCGCCATCGTCAAGGGCGCGCTCGCGCGCAACATGCCCGTGCTCGGCATCTGCGGGGGCCAGCAGCTCCTCAACGTGGTGCTCGGCGGCACCCTCATCCAGCACATCCCCGACGAGGTCGCGCGCCCCCTCGCCCACGAGCAGCCCAACCCGCGCACCGAGGCGGGCCATGTGGTGCGCGTCGCGGCGGGGACCCTGCTTCACCGCATCACCGGACAGGACGAGCTCGCCGTCAACAGCGCCCATCACCAGGCGGCCAAGACGGTGGGGCCGCAGGTGGTGGTCGACGCCACCGCCGAGGACGGCGTCATCGAGGGCATCGAGCATCCCGGCTACCGCTTCTGCCTCGGCGTGCAATGGCACCCGGAATACCTCATCAGCCCGGGCGACGGGCGCATCCTCGAGGCCTTCGTCGCCGCGGCGGCGTAGTCCTTTAGCCTGCTTATGACCGCCTCGTCATCCGCCGCTCCCGCCGGCGAGCGCGTCGCCAAGCGCATCGCGCGCGCCGGGCTCTGCTCGCGCCGCGAGGCGGAGCGCTGGATCGCCCAAGGCCGCGTCGCCGTCGACGGCGAGACCCTCGCCTCGCCCGCCATCGCCGTCACCGACGACAATCTCGTCACCGTCGACGGCAAGCCGCTCCCCGAGGCGGAGCCGCCGCGCCTCTTCCGCTACCACAAGCCGAGCGGCCTCCTCACCACCGCGCGCGATCCCCAGGGACGGCCCACCATCTTCGAGAGGCTGCCGCGCGAGCTGCCGCGCCTCATCGCGGTCGGCCGGCTCGATCTCGCCTCGGAGGGCCTCCTCCTTCTCACCAATGACGGCGAGCTCGCGCGCCATCTCGAGCTGCCGGCGACGGGCTGGCTGCGCCGCTACCGGGTGCGCGCCTTCGGCCAGCTCGCTCCCGAGGCGCTCGCGCGCTTGAAACGCGGCGTCACCATCGGCGGCGTCGCCTATGGCGCGATCGACGCCACCCTCGACCGCGCCAAGGGCGCCAATCTCTGGCTCACCGTGGCGCTGCGCGAGGGCAAGAACCGCGAGGTGCGCCGCGTGCTCGAGCATCTCGGCCTCAGCGTCAACCGCCTCATCCGCACCCATTACGGCCCCTTCCAGCTCGGCGCGCTGCCGCGCGGCGGTGTGGAGGAGGTGCCGCGCCGGGTGCTGCGCGACCAGCTCGGCGGCGTCTACAAGCGGCTGAGGGTGAAAGCGAGCGGACATGCGCATCGTCGCGGGTAGGCATCGCGGCCGCGCCATCACCGCGCCGGCGGACGATTCCGTGCGCCCGACCTCGGACCGGGTGCGCGAGAGTCTGTTCAACATCCTCGCCCATGGCCGGCTCGCCGCAGCGGATGGCCGTCCGCCCCTCGAGGAGGCGCGCGTGCTCGACGCGTTTTCCGGCAGCGGCGCCCTCGGGCTTGAGGCGCTGTCGCGGGGTGCGGCGCATGTGGTCTTCCTCGATCGCGACCTGAGCGCCCTCGAATGCGCGCGGCGCAACGTGACGGCCCTCGGCGAGACGGCGCGGGCGACCCTCGTGCAAGGCGACGCGACGCGCCCGCCGCCGCCCGAGAACGTGCGCGGCCATCCCGCGCCGCGCAGCCTTGCCTTCCTCGACCCGCCCTATCGCAGCGGCCTCGCCGCGGCCGCCCTCGCCGCTCTCGCCGCGGCCGGGTGGCTCGCCGAGGGCGCCCTCCTCGTCGTCGAGCTCGACCAGGCGGAATCGCTCGCCATCCCCGCCGGCTTCATGCTTGCGGACGAGCGGCGCTACGGCCGCACGAAGATCGTGTTCCTGAGGTGGACGGCAACGATCGCAGCATCGCTATAGAGACATAGCGCGCCCCGACGGAATTCCACGATAAAGCGTAAAATATTGCTAAGCTTCTTGCTTTCGGATGGAGCGGAATGCCCATGTCGATTTACCGCGCGCAATTCGAGGCTGCGCTACGCCTGCTGGCGTCAGCTTTCGCCGAGGTGGCGGCGGCCGGATATGGAAGACCTGTATTGGTGGGCGGTGGCGCCGTCGAGTACTATACCGGTGGAGAAATCACCTCCGGCGATTTCGACGTGATCACGCCAGCTCAAAAGGAGCTGGAGCGAGCCTTATTGAAACGTGGATTTATAAGGCCGAGTGGGCCGGGGACGCCCGCTCGGGGTGTCTATCATCCCGAGCTGGATATGGGTGTTGAGGTCGTCTCCGGCATTCTGTTCGACGGCGCGGCTGATCGAGAGAGGGTTCGCCTCGTTGATGTCGGCGCGGGAGAGCCGATACCAATACCAGCAGTGGAAGACATGATTGCTGATCGCATGGGGCAATTCAATACTCGGCCAGGCGGTGATCCAGCGATGTTAAGACAAGCCATTGTCCTTTACCTGATCGCCTGTCAGGATATGGAATACCGTATCGATAGTGCCTATCTTGAAAAACGCATTCGACAAGAGACGAACGGCGATTACGGGCTCGCTTACCTAACCGAGAAGGCCAATGAAGCCTGATTCTCTTCAGCGCCAAGCCGAACTCATAGCCCGCTGGAAAGCCGCACAGCGGATCGAGGGCCGGGATTATGTTCCGCCAAACAGCGGGGCAGCTCGCAGTCCGTCCAAACGTGCCCTGCTCAATGAAATAGAGCAAGCCGCCAAGAGACAGAGGCGCGCACCGCGTTTTTCCGGCAAATTCTGATATCGCGTCGTCGGCCATCTCCGGTAGGACGGCGCTTCAAGGCCGCTTGAGCGAGCGGCGCCGCGCAACGACTCGCGTCCTCTCACGTTTCCGGCGCGCGGACGAAGCACACCACGCCGCGCAACGGCACCCAGCAGATGACGGCGCGGCCGGTGGGGTTGTCGGTGCGCTGCAGGATCTTGTCGGGCGGCACAACCGTCCAGTGATTGCCGACGAGAGCCTCGTAATGGCCGTTCACGATGCGCGATTCGGTCATCCGGCAATCGCCGAGGCCGCAGCACGAGGCGCCCGTGCCCGGCTGCCGCAGGCTTTGGAACCACGGCGCGAGCGCGGGATCGGCATCGGGCGGCGGCGCCGCGTGCGCGACGACAGCCCGCGCGCCGAGGAGCAGCACGAATGCTGCCGTCCTGATCCGGCTCATGGCGCCAGTATACTCCGATCCGCGCGCCGCGTAATCAGGTCGAGGCGGCGCCGACTCCCCGCGGCGGCCGCGCTGTGCTACCGTTTTGCCGATCCTGAACCCATATCCATCACCGCGGCGCAACAGGAAGGAGCACGATCATGGCGGCGATACCCGACAAGTATCTCGATCTGCTGCAGCAGAAGAAGGCCTTCGCCAATCTGGCGACCGTGATGCCGGACGGCTCGCCCCAGGTGACGCCGGTGTGGTTCGACTACACGCGCGGGCTCATCCGCGTCAACACCGCCAAGGGCCGCGTCAAGGCGCGCAACATGAAGGAGGGCTCGCGGGTGGCGCTGGCCATCATGGATCCCGACAACCCCTATCGCCACATCCAGGTGCGCGGCAAGGTCAAACGCATGACCGAGGAGGGGGCCTCGGCCCATATCGATTCCCTCACCAAGAAATATATGGGCCAGGACAAGTATCCTTACAGCCAGCCCGGCGAGGTGCGCGTCATCTACGAGATCGAGCCGGTCTCGGCCTCGGTGATGGGCTGAGGCGGCGCTCACGGCCGGCGCCGCCGTCCGCGCCGTAGCTTGCCCGGCTAAGGAGATTTATTCGCTCTCGATCGTCATGCCCGGGCCGGCCGTAAGGCCGCGCCCCGGGCATCTACGCCGAGACCGGCGCGGGCTGGCCTTGGCAGTGGGGAAGAGCGGGGTCGATGAAGCCCCAGCTCGGCGCGGAGGCGGTCCAGATGACCCCGGACGGGCGGCCGAGCTCGCGATCGTCGAGGGCGCCCACCCGCACCACCATGAGGTCGGGCCGGTCGAGCGATTCGCTGAAGAGGGGCGTGCCGCATCTCGGGCAGAAGCGGCGGCGCATGACGCTCCCGCTATCCGCCGTGCTGACATATTCGGCGAGCGCACCGCTGACCTTGAAGCTCGCCGTCCTAAAGATCGCGTTGATGGAGGCGTTGCCCGAGGACAGGTACTGGCAGTCGCGGCACCAGCAGGCCCGCGCGGCGACGGGCGGCTCGTCGAACCCGAACCGCACCGCGCCGCAGAAGCATCGCCCCGTAATCGGCTTGACCATTGGATATCTCCCTCGGGTTGCTCGCTGCCGCGTCAGGACGACGCCGGCTTCCCCGCCATGAAGCCGTTCACCTCGGCATAGCTGGCCGCCTCGGCGCCGAAGGTGAAGCCGCCCGTCGCCTGGATCTCCCGCGCGCCGCGCAGGAAGGCGCCGAAGGCGGCGCAGGCGAGCGCCGAGCCCACGCTGATGCGGCGCACGCCGGCCTCGGCGAGGCTCGCGACCGTGAAGTCCGCCACCCGGCCATTGGCGAGGACGTTGACGGGCTTGGGCGCCACCGCGGCGCAAACCTTGCGCACGGCGTCGAGATCGGGCAGGCCCGGGGCGTAGAGCACGTCGGCCCCCGCCGCGGCGAAGGCCTGGAGGCGGCGGATGGTGTCGTCGAGATCACGGCGGCCATGGAGGAAATTCTCGGCCCGCGCCGTCAGGGTGAAGGAGAAGGGGAGCGCCCGCGCCGCCGCCACCGCCGCCGCCACGCGCTCGACGGCGAGGGCGTGTTCGTAGATGGGGCGGTCGGGATCGCCGGTCGCGTCCTCGACCGAGCCGCCGACGAGGCCCGTCGCGGCGGCGAGGCGGATCGTCTCGGCCACGGTCTCGGGCGCGTCGCCGAAGCAGTTCTCGAGATCGGCGGAGACGGGGAGATCGCTCGCCCCGACGATGGCCCGCGCATGGGCGAGCGCGTCGTCGCGCGTGATCGCCCCGTCGCGGCGGCCGATCGAGAAGGCGTAGCCGGCGCTCGTCGTCGCCAAGGCGGCGAAGCCGAGGCTCGCCAGGATGCGCGCCGTGCCGACGTCCCAGGGATTGGGAATGACGAAGATGCCGCTCGCGTGCAGCGCGCGGAACGCCTTCGCCTTCTCGCTCTGCGTCGCCGTGCCGGGATGCGTGCTCATGACTGCCCCTCCGCTGCTGCCGCGCCGGCATGCTAGGGGCTGCGCGGGCCGACTGCAATCCCGCTTCGCGGCAGCCGGGCGAAGATCACGACATTGCCGAGGAGGATGAGCGGCAGGCCGGCCACCGCGAGCGGCGTCCAGGCATAGCCTTCGAGCAAGGTCGAGACGGAGAGCGCCACGAGGGGAAAGAGCACCGTCGCGTAGGCGGCCCGGTCGGCGCCCACGCGCGCCACGAGCGAGAGATAGGCGAGGAAGCCGACGACGGAGCCCACCACGGCGAGATAAGCGAGGCTGCCGAGATAGATCGCGGTGAGGGCCGGGCGGAAGCTGTCGCCGCGGACGAGCAGATAGAATGCGAGGAAGCACGTGCCCCAGCCCATCCCGCGCAGGACGGCATTGGGGAGATCGACGCCGCCCGCCGTCGCGCGCAGGGAGGCGAGGTTGCCCAGGGAGAAGACGTAGGTGCCGAGCAGGGCCAGGCCGATGCCGAGCCCGGCCGCAGCGCCGGCCTCGATGCGGGCGAGCTCCTCGCCGAAGAGAAGGGCCAGGCCGGTGATCCCGAGCGCCCCGCCCAAAAGCGCCCGCGGCCCCGGCCGCCTGCCCAGGAAGAGCCATTGGTTGAAGGCGTTGAAGATCGTCGCCAGGGTGAAGACGACGGAGACGACGCCGCTCGCGATGTATTGGGTCGCTGCGTAGATGAGGAGGAAGTTGAGGGTGAAAAGGCACATCCCCATGGCGGCGAGCCAGCGGTGCTGCGCGAGCGGGACGGGCTTGAGCCGCTTCGTCGCGGCGAGCCCGAGCGCGAGCAGGGCGGTCGCCACGGCGAAGCGCCAGAAGATCGAGACCTCCATGGGCACGGCGCCGAGCTGGAGCTTGATCGCGAACCAGGTGAAGCCCCAGGCGAGCACGATGGTGGCGAAGAGAAGGGCGGTCATGGGGTGGCGGCCTCGCGGGTCCGTTGCGGCGGCGCAAGCTGCCATGATACGGGTCCGCCGTCGCCCATGATCTTGCGCGCTTTGTCACGATCTTGCGCAAAACGGCGGCGCGGCGAGATGCGAGGCTTGCCGCGGCGGAGGCGCGGTGCTCTCATCGCCACCGATGAGCGAGCTCGGCGGCTATAGCGTGTTCGACTGCCTGAGGCGCGCCCGCGTGCCCCTGCGCGCCGCGGCCGCGCTCGGCCGTGGCGTCGCGGCGGCGCTGTGGGATCGCGACGAGACCGCCTTCACCCGCTACGCCGCCCCCGGCCACCACATGCTGAGCCTCTATGTCGCCGGAGGCCACGGCATCCGCCGCCGCCGCGGGCGCGAGGCCTTGCGCAGCGACGGGCCGGGCAGCCTCTGCGTCATGCCCGCGGGGCTCACCACCGATTGGGAGGTGAGCGGCCCGGTGCGCATGTTCCATCTCTATATCGCCAAGCCCGCCTTCGATCGCGCCGTGGCCGAGACTCTCGGCGCCGATCCCGCCGGTGTTGCGCTGCGCGACGAGACCTATTTCCGCGATCCCACCCTCGAGGCGGCGATCCGCGCCGTCCTGCCGCTCGACTGGAGCGAGCCCGCGGAGCGCATCGCCTTGTCCCATGCCGGGCAGATGCTGCTGGCCTATCTCGCCGCGCGCCGCACCGAGCGCCCCCGCAGCGCGCGCCCAGCCCGCGGCGGGCTTGCGCCGGCGACACTTCGCCGCGTCGTGGATTTCGCCGAGGCCAATCTCGCAGCGCCCCTCTGCCTCGACGATCTCGCCGCCGTGGCGGGGCTGAGCCCCTATCACTTCGCCCGCATGTTCAAGCGCACGACCGGCAAGAGCCCCCATGCCTATGTGCTGCGCCGGCGCATCGCGCGGGCGAAGGCGCTGATCGCCGAAGGCGACCGGCCCCTCGCCGCCATCGCCCTCGCCTGCGGCTTCAGCAGCCAGAGCCATCTCGCCTTGCGCTTCCGCGGGCTGACCGGGCTCACGCCGCGGCAATATGCGTGCGCGACGGCGGCACGCGCGGCGCCGGACCCGCAGGCCGACTGACGCGAGCTATTGCAGGCTCGCGGCCGCCTTGTCGATGCCGGCCTTGGCGCAGGCCTCGTCCTTCTCGCCACCGGGCGCGCCGCTCACCCCGATCGCGCCAATCACCTCGGCACCTGCCTTGATCGGGACGCCGCCGGCGAGCGCGATGGTGCCCCAGGTGTCCTTGAGCCCGGCGATGGCCGGGTCGGCGGCAAGCACGCGCTTGGCCCAGTCGGCCGAGGTCGCCTTGAACGTGACGGCGGTGAAGGCCTTGCGCCGGCTGGTATCGATGGTGTGGGGGCCGCTACCCTCGTCGCGCATCGCGGCTTTAACGAGCCCGTCGCGGTCGACCACGGTGATGCTGACGTGATAGCCGTCGGCGCGGCATTTCGCGAGAGCGCCCTGGGCGATCGCCTGGGCGAGGTCGAGGGAGAGGGCCTTCTCGGCGACGACACCCTCGGCCCGGACGGACAATCCTGGCACGGCCAGTATGGCAAAGGCGAGGGCTGCGGGCGGGACGATACGGACAAGCGACATGGCGAGCCTCCTGGTGATGCGCCGGGATGAATGCGCTTTTGTCGTCACCCCGCGAAGGCGAGGCCCGCTTTCGCGGGAATGACGAGAGGATTACAGCGACTCGGCCTGGACGAACCGCCTCATCGTCGCAGCTTCACGGCGGCGGCGCCATGGGCGGCACGGTCAAAACTTGGTGAGCGCGCAAGTGGCTTCCCATTCCCGGCCGCCTGCCCCGGTAACCAATTCTCAACCATGACGGCGGAGCATGGATCGGCCCTCCCACGAGGCGCCGAGCCCTGCTCCGAGGTCGCGCGTGACCGCTTCCCCGTTGTCCCGGCAGCCCGAGACGAGCTTCGATGCCGCCGCGGCGCTCCACCGCAGCGGCCGTCTCGATGCGGCCGCTGCGGCCTATCGCGACATCCTGGCGCGCGAGCCCGCGAACCCGACCTGCCTCCAGCTCCTCGGCCTTCTCCATCTGCAGCAGGGGGAGCTTGCCGAGGCGGCGGTGCGGCTGGGCGAGGCGATTGCCTGCGGCCTCGACACGCCCGAGGCCCATTACCATCGCGGCCTCGTCCTCGACGAGCTGCAACGCCCCGAGGAGGCCATTCTCTGCTACCGCGCGGCCCTCGCCCGCGAGCCCGCCCATGTCGGCGCCCTCGAGGCGCTCGCCGGCGCGCTCGCCCGCCGGGGCCGCCAAGACGAGGCCCTGGCCTGCCGCCGCGAGGCCGTGCGGCATCGCCCCACCGACGCCGCGGCCCGACGCCGCCTCGGCGACGCCCTTTACCGGCTCGGCCGCAGCGACGAGGCTATCGCCGCCTATCGCCGCGCCATCGCGCTCGATCCCGCCTGCGCCGAGGCGCATAACAATCTCGGCGTCGCCCTCAATCGCGCCGGCGAGGCGGAAGCCGCCGTCGCGAGCTGCCGCCGCGCCATCGCGGCGAAGCCCGATTACGCGCAGGCGCACAACAACCTCGGCCTCGCCCTCGGCGCGCTCGGGCGCCATGAGGAGGCCATCGCCGCCTTTCGCGCAGCCATCGCCCGCGACCCCGCCTCGGTCGAGGCGCAGGTCAATCTCGGCAACGCGCTGCAACGTCTCGCACGACACGCAGAGTCCATAGCCTGCTATGAGGCAGCGCTCACCCGCGATCCCGCCTCCGTCGAGGCGCATAGCAATCTCGGCGCCGCCTATAACAGCCTCGGCCGGCCGGCCGAGGCGATCGCGCCCTGCCGCCGCGCGCTCGCGCTCCGGCCCGATTATATCGAGGCGCTCAACAATCTCGGCGCGGCTTTGAGCGCGCTCCAGCAGCATGACGAGGCCATCGCCGGCTTCCGCCGCGTCATCGCCCTGGCACCCGGCCATGCCGAGGCCCACAACAATCTCGGCGTCGCGCTCACCGATACGGGGCGGCCCGTCGAGGCGATCGCCTGTCATCGCCGGGCGATCGCGCTCAGGCCGAATGACGCGGAGGCGCACAACAATCTGGGCACAGCACTCTCCGCCCTCGACCGCCCCGACGAGGCGCGCGAGGCCTTCGCCACGGCGTTGCGGCTGCGGCCCGGCTATGCCGAGGCGCTCAGCAATCTCGGCCTCCTCTGCGCCGCCGAGAACCGCCACGAGGACGCCCTCGCCCATTACGAGGCGGCGCTGCAAGGCCGTCCCGATCACCCCTGGGTGCATTTCAACAAGGCGCTCTCCCATCTCGCCTTGGGCGATCTCGCGGCGGGCTGGGCGGAATACGAGTGGCGCTGGCGCACCAGCCGCTTCGCGCAGAGCGCGCGCGCGATCGCGGCACCCCTCTGGCGCGGCGAGGCGATCGCCGGGCGGACCATCCTGCTCCATTGCGAGCAGGGCCTCGGCGACACGCTGCAATTCCTGCGCTATCTGCCCCTGGTCGCGGCCCGCGGCGGCCGCGTGGTCCTCGAGGTGCAGCCGCCGCTCAAGCCACTCCTCGACGGTATTACGGGCGCTGTCCAAGTCGCCGCCGCCGGCGAGGCGCTTCCCGCCTTCGATCTCTATTGCCCGCTCATGAGCCTGCCGCACGCCGTCGGCACCACCCTTGCGACGATTCCGCCGCCCTTCGACGTGACTGCCGGCGCCGCGACGCGGCGCGACGCTTGGCAAGCGCGGCTCGCGGATCTCGCGCCGCCGCGGATCGGTCTCGTCTGGGCGGGAAGCCGGAGCCACAAGAACGATCGCCGCCGCTCCCTTCCCTTGGCGGGCTTGGCGCCGCTCCTCGCTCTCCAAGGACTGCGCTTCGTGAGCCTGCAGAAGGCGCTCCGCGCCGGTGACGCCGAGCTCTTACGCCGCCTGCCGGCCGTGACCCATCTCGGCGACAGGCTCGGGGATTTCGCCGACGCCGCCGCGGCCGTCGCGGCGCTCGACCTGGTGATCACCGTCGATACCGCGATCGCCCATCTCGCCGGCAGCCTCGGGGTGCCGTGCTGGGTGATGCTGCCCTTCGCGGCGGATTGGCGCTGGCTCCTCGGCCGCGCCGACAGCCCCTGGTACCCGTCGCTCAGGCTCTTTCGCCAACCCGCGCCCGGCGCCTGGGACGCGGTCGTCGCCCAAATTCGCGACGCCCTCGTCGAGGCTGCGGCGCAGGGCGCGCTGCCGCACGGCTAAACGGATCCACACCACCACGCGGCTCACGTCTCGGGCGCGCGCACGAAGCAGAGGATGCCGAGCGGCGGGAGCCAGCAGAGCACGGCGCGGCCGGTGGGATTGTCGGTGCGCTGCAGGATCTTGTCCTCGGGCACGACGGCCCAGTGATGGCCGATGAGGGCCTCGTAATGACCGCCGACCATGCGCGACTCCGTCTCGCGGCAATCGGCGATCGAGCAGCATTTGGCGCCGGAGCCGGGCTGGCGCAGGCTGTCGAACCAGGCGGTAAACGCGGGATCGGCATCGGGCGGCGGCGCCGCGCGCGCCATCCCCATGCCGGCTGCCATCAGCAAGATCAGAGCGATGACCGGAGCCATTCGCATCGCTCGATTATAAGGGAGTTGGACGGCAGCGGCACGCGGCGTCGATGCGCGGCGGCGATCACGTCTTGTTGAGCTTGGCCTCGACCCGCTCGACGAGCGCCGCCGCATCGAAGGGGGCCCGCACCTTGGCGTCGTTGTCGAAATAGACGAAGACGTCGCGGCCTGCGCGCTTGGGCGCTCTGCCGTCCGCGCGCTCGGCATCCGCGGGCTCCCCACCCTGGGCCCAGGCCGCGACCCGGCGCGCCCAATCGTCGAGGGCGGCCGCGTCATAGCCGCTCGTATAGAGCTGCTCCGAGCCGTGCAGGCGGCAATAGACGAAATCGGCGGTGAGGTCCATCAGCCGCGGCCAGTCCACCGCGTCGGCGCAGACGAGGGCCACGCGATGCTCGCGCAGCAGCGCCACGAAATCGGCGCTGCGGAAGCTCTCGTGGCGAATCTCGATTGCGTGGCGCAGCGGACGCTTGCGGTCGATCTCCAGCCAGGCGCGGCCCTTCATGCGCGGCTCGTGGCGGCGCGCCACGGCGAGGGCGGCCTCGGTATCGCGGGGCAGGAGGACGAGGAAGCGTGCGATGCGCTCGCGGTCATAGGAGAAATTCGGCGGGAGCTGCCAGAGAACGGGACCGAGCTTGGCGCCGAGACGGAGCACTCCCGAGGCAAGGAAATTGGCGAGCGCCCCCTCGACCGCCTTCAGGCGGCGCACATGGGTGATATAGCGCGGCGCCTTGACCGCGAAGACGAAATCCTTGGGCACGGCCTCGGCCCAGCGGGCGAAGCTCCCGGGGCGCTGCAAGGAATAGAAGGTGCCGTTGATCTCTATCGAGCGGAACTTGCGCGCCGCATAGGCGAGCTCGTCCTTGTGCGGCAGGCCCTCGGGAAAGAAGACGCCGCGCCACGGCGCATAGGTCCAGCCCGAAATGCCGATCCGCACGCGTCCCGGCCTCGCCACGACCTCCTCCGCTTGCGGCGCCGCTGCTAGCGTTGCGACTCCAACGGTTCGTTCTGTTTGGCCGTCATGCCCGCGAAGGCGGGCATCCAGGCATGCGGCCCTGGATTCCGGCTCTGCGCGGAGCCTGTCCTCGGGCCCGCCTTCGGCGGGACCCGGGGGCTCCGGCCGGAATGACGATCTTTGAATGCGAATCGAATGCCTATCACAACACTAGAGAACGCGCGAGGGCGCGGCCGGGTTCTCCCCATGCGGCGCGGCGGCGCGGTGATAGTTCGGCGTGCAACGAAGCGATCGCCTTCGACGCGACAGGGCGGCGCGCTCATATCCTTGGCGAGGACAACAGTCATCGCGGCCGGCACCGCAGCCGCGCTGCCCTCGACGACGGAGACAGTCATGCCAAACTCGATCGCCCTCGTGCGCCAAGACGCCGCTCTCCTCGATCCCGCGGAGGCGCAGTTCCGCATCCCGAGCCCGATCGCGGGCTTGCGTCTCTTCCTGCGCCATTTGCCGCCGCGAGCGCACCGCCCCGGCGCTTCGCCCGTCCTCTACGTCCATGGCGGGACCTTCCCCTCCGCCCTCTCGATCGCCCATCGCTTCGACGGACTCTCCTGGCGCGAGGATCTCGCCGCGGCGGGGGTCGATGTCTGGGGCCTCGATTTCCTCGGCTTCGGCGAGTCCGACCGCTATCCGGAGATGGCCGCGGCGGCGAACGCCCATCCCGCGCTGGGGGGCGCCGAGACAGCCAGCCGCCAGATCGAGGCCGCCGCGCGCTTCATCACCGGCCGCCACGCTACGACGCGGCTCTCCATCATCGCCCATTCCTGGGGCTCGATCGCCGCCGGCCGCTTCGCCGCGCGCTGCCCCGAGCTCGTCGACCGCCTCGTCTTCTTCGGGCCGATTCCGCGGCGCGCCGGCAAGACGCCGCCGGAGTCCTTCGATGCTTGGCGGCTCGTCTCCCTCGAGGACCAATGGCGCCGCTTCACCGCCGAGGTACCGGCGGGCGAGGCGCCGGTGCTGGCGCGGCGGCACTTCGCGGAATGGGGCCCGCTCTATCTCGACAGCGATCCCGAGAGCCGCACGCGCACCCCGCCGAGCGTCAAGGTGCCGAGCGGCCCCTGGCAGGACATCGCCAACGCCTTCGCCGGCGATCTCGCCTACGACCCCGCCGCCATCCGCGCCCCCGTCGCCATCATCCGCGGCGAATGGGACAGCCTCATCACCGACGAAGACGCCCGCTGGCTCTTCGACGCCTTCGTCCAGGCGCCCATCAAGCGCGACGTGAAGATCGGCCGCGCCACCCATCTCATGCATCTCGAGGCCGGGCGCCACGAGCTCTACCGCGCGGCGCGGAGCTTCCTCGAGGAGGGCCCGCGGCCATCTTGAACCCGCCATCCGACACGAATGGAGGTGCCGCATGTTCGCCGTGATCTTCGAAGTTCAGCCGAAGCCCTCGCGTTGGGCGGTTTATCTCGGCCTGGCGAAGCGCCTCAAGCCCGATCTCGAGCGCGTCGACGGCTTCATCGACAACGAGCGCTTCGCCAGCAAGCGCCACGAGGGGCGCCTGCTCTCGCTCTCCACCTGGCGCGACGAGAAGGCGGTGATCCGCTGGCGCAGCGCCGGCTTCCATCACGAGGTCCAGGAGACGGGCCGGCGCGAGATTTTCGAGAACTACCACCTCCGGGTGGGAGAGATCAGCGCGGACACCCATGTCCCCGCCGGCCAGAGCCTCGCCCAGCAGCGCTTCGATGCGACCGAGATCGCGCCGACGAAAGCCGTGACGATCAGCGAGCTCTCGCCCGCGGAAGGCGGGGCGACGCCAAGCGCCGATCTCGCCGCGATGCTCGGCGCGCCAATACCCGGCACTGCCGGCATCGTGGCGATCGAGACCTTCGAGAGCATTTATGCGCCCGGCAAGCTGCTGCTGCTCGCCGCCTGGATCGACGAGGCCGCGGCACAAGGCTGGACGCCGCGCCGGCCTCCGGCGGGGACGTTGCGCCATCGCCAGGTCCGCATCATTCGCGATTACGGCATGTTCGATCGCCGCGAGGCGCCGCAATACCATCCGGAAGCCAAGCCGGCTCACGAGGCGGATTGGCAGGCGCGGGCGCGAGCCCTGGGCTTCTGAGCGCGTGACATCCGGCGGGCGCCGTCCCATCTACAACGCAAGCACTAGACACGGAGCTTGCCATGGCAGGGATGAAGGAGCAGCGCATGCGCCTTCCGGGGAGCGAGAAGACGGCGCCCGCCGATGCCAGGCGCCTCGGCCCCGTCGCACCCGAGACGCGCTGCGAGGTGACGGTCCGCCTGCGGCGCCGCCCCTCGCCGCCCGCCGAGGGCACGCGCGCCGCGGGCGAGCGCTTTCTCTCGCGGCGCGAGTTCGCAGACCTCTACGGCGCCGATCCCGAGGATCTGCGCAATGTCGAGGCCTTCCTCCACAGCTGCGGCCTCGACATTCTGCGCGCCAGCCTCGCCGAGCGCGCCATTCGCGCCGGCGGCACGGCGGCGGCGATGAGGCGCGCCTTCGGCGTGACCCTCGCCTGGTATCAGTCCGGCCGCCGCCGCTTCCGCGGCCGCAGCGGCGCCATCACCATCCCCACCGCGCTCGCCGGCATCATCGAAGGCGTGTTCGGCCTCGACGACCGGCCCCATGCCCGCTCCTATTTTCGCATCGCCCGGCCGCCAAAGCGCCCTAGGCCGGGCGCTGCCCCCGGGCAGCGCGCCTTCACCCCGCCCGAGATCGCCGCCCTCTACGGCTTCCCCAGCAGCGTCGACGGCAGCGGCCAATGCATCGGTCTCATCGAGCTCGGCGGCGGCTATCGCCTTGCCGATCTCGCGGCTTATTTCCAGGGCCTCGGCCTCGCCGTGCCGCGCCTCACCGCCGTCGCCGTTGACGGCGCCGCCAACGCCCCGGGTGGCGGCCCGGACGGGCCCGACGGCGAGGTCATGCTCGACATCGAGATCGCCGGCGCGATCGCGCCGGGGGCGGCCATCGTCGTCTATTTCGCGCCCAATACCGATGCCGGCTTCCTCGACGCCGTCACCGCCGCGGTCCATGACGATCTCCGCAAGCCCTCGGTGATCTCGATCAGCTGGGGCAACGCCGAGCGGAGCTGGACGGGGCAGGCGATCCAGGCCCTCGACTCCGTCTGCGCCGATGCCGGCACGCTCGGCATCACGGTCTGCGCCGCCGCCGGGGACAGCGGCGCCTCCGGCACCAATCCGCCGACGCGGCGCGCCAATGTGGATTTCCCCGCTTCCAGCCCCAATGCGCTCGCCTGCGGCGGCACCGAGCTCCGCGCCAGCGGCGGCCGCATCGAGAGCGAGACCGTGTGGAACGAGCCCGCCGGGGGTGCGACGGGCGGCGGGGTGAGCGAGGTCTTTCCCTTGCCAAGCTATCAACAGGGAATCGGCGTGCCGCCCTCGCTCAACGCGGGGCACGCGATCGGCCGCGGCGTCCCCGATGTCGCCGGCGATGCCGATCCCAATTCGGGCTACGCGGTTCGCGTCGACGGCGAGGATATCGTGGTCGGCGGCACCAGCGCCGTCGCCCCGCTCTGGGCGGCGCTCATCGCCCTCATCAACCAGAGCCGCGGACGGCCCCTGGGGGCGCCCCATGCCGCGCTCTATGCGCTCGGCAAGAGCGGGCGCGGCTTCCACGATATCGTCGAAGGCAACAACGCCATCGCCCCCTATCCCGGCTACCCCGCGAAGCCGGGCTGGGACGCCTGCACCGGCTGGGGCAGCCCCGACGGCCAGGCGCTCGTCGCCGGGCTCGGCTAGGGTCGCCTCAGCTCGGCCCGATATAGAGGACGACGCGGATGCCGACATATTCGCCGGGCACGTTGGGCGGCAAAGGCTGGAACGGCGCGCTGTTCTGGATCGCGTCCATGCCGGCGCGGTCGAGGGCCGGCGAGCCCGAGGATTGCACCAGGCGCAGCTGCAGCACATAGCCGTTGCGGCCCACCACCATCTCGTAGCGCGCCACCCCCTTCTGCCCGCGGCCGGCCGAGGGATAGATGAGATTGCTCACGATCTCGTCGCGCATGGCGTTGAGATAGCGGTCGCCCCCGCCCTGGCCGCGCAGCTCGCTCTCGATCTGGGCCGGGGCCGAGGCGGTGACGGGAGCACCCTGAGGCGCTGCCCGGGGCACGGAGCGGGAGGGGGGCGGCAGTGCTGCGAGCTGGGGTGGCGCCGTCTTGTCCTCGGTCGGCGGCAGCTTGAGGGGGGGTGCCGGGGCATGGCTGCGCGCCGTCTCGCGCAGGGTCGGCTGGGGCCGGAGCGGCGCCTGCTGCTGGGCCTTGGGCAGCGTCCGCGGCGCCGGCTTGGCCTCGGGGGGCGGCGGCTGGGGGGTGGGCGTGGGCGTCTCCTGGGCCGCCTGCTGCGCCGTCTCGGGAGCCTTGGTCTCGGCCGGACGGCCCGGGGCCAGGTCCGGATTGCCCCCGGATTCGAGATGCTCGAGGGGCGGAGGCGGCTCGCTCGGGCGCGGCTTCGGCGCGGGCTTCGGCGGCGGCTTGGGCTGAGGCGCCACCTTCGGCTTGGGCGGCGGCAGGGTGACGATCTCGACGGGGATCGGCGGCGGCTCGACCGGGGCCTCCTTGATCGAGGGGCCGAAGAGGAAGACCAGGATCGCGAGATGGAGGAGGAGCGCGCCGATCTGCGCCGCGGCACGGCGCGCAGCCCCCCAGGCATCGCGCGATAGGGGCGCATGCTCGTCCCGCATGGCGGCGAGCGTCGCGGCCGGCGCAGCCTCGGCTGAAGCCGTGGCCGCAGGGGTCGTCACCACCGCGTCCGCCGCCTCCGGCGTCGCTGCGGCATCGCCCAAAACCGACCCGAGCGGCCCTAATCTCGGCTCCTTCTTGACCGTCACCGTCTCCTGATCCCGTCTCGCGGGCAGCCCGGCGGCCATCCCGCTTCCGCGGCACCATATTCCGCGGCACCATATACGGAAATGCGCGGAGCCGCCCTGCCGGCGCTTGGCCCCATCGCGCGGATCGGCCGCAGGGGAAAGCTTAAGGGGGTTTCCTTAATTCCTTGCCCGCGCCGCCGGCAAGGGGCGACCGAGGTCGCGACAGCCGCGCGCCCTCACAGCAGGGTCTGCCAGGTGCGCGACAGGAACTCCTGGACCTTCTCGGAGAAGGGCCGGTCCTCCCAGGCCTCGAGATTGATCTGGGTCGCCTCCTTGAGGTCCTCCTGGAAGACCATCTCGAGCTGGGCGGCGGTCTCGCGGCCGAGCACCACGGCGTCGACCTCGTTGTTGAAGAGCACACTGCGATGGTCGAAATTCGACGAGCCGACGCTCGACCACACGCCGTCGATGACGGCGGTCTTCGAGTGCAGAATCTCGTTCCGCGTCTCATAGATCTTGACCCCCGCTTCCAGCAGGTCGCCGTAGTGGGAATGGCCGACGGCGAGGGCCGAGGGCGAGTCGCTCTTGCCCGGAAGCAGCAGCCGCACATCGACGCCGCGCCGCGCGGCATGCTCGAGATCCTCCATCTCCGCGTGGGTGGGCACGAAATAGGCGGTGGTCAGCCACACGGTCTTCTCGGCGGTGTGGATGGCCGAGAGCAGGGTGGCGTAATAGTGCGGAACCGTCTCGGCGGGCGAGCTGCCGATGATGCGCACGAGCTGATTGCCCATGGGCGCGAGCTTGGGGAAGTAATCGGCCGGGTCCATGGGCGGCCCGCCCTGGCGCGCCCAGGTGTCGAGGAAGAGCCGCTGCAGCTCCGCCACGACGGGCCCTTGGATCTCGATATCCGTGTCGCGCCAGTAATCGGGCGCGGGCTGCTTGCCCCCACGGCGGGCGAGCGGATTGGCCGACTCGTAGACGGTGCTGAGATTGACCCCGCCGACGATCGCCGTGCGGCCGTCGACGACGAGGATCTTGCGATGATCGCGGTCGTTGGGGGCGTAGTCGAGGCCCGCCAGGAACGGATTGAGCGGGTGGAAGGTGAGCAGCTTGACGCCGGCCTTGCCCAGTCGGTCGAAGAAGCCGCTCGGCGTGCCGAGCGAGCCGAAGCTGTCATAGATGATGTTGATCTTGACCCCTTGGGCGCGCTTCGCCAGCAGGAGATCGCCGAGATGCCGGCCGTCCACCTCGATGTCCTCCAAGGTGTAGTATTCGAGGTTGACGTTGTCCTTGGCACCCTCGATCGCCGCGAACATGGCGCGGAACGTCGCCGTTCCCGTGTGCAGGATCTGCGTGCGGTTGCCCGCCACGAGAGGCGTTCCGGCCAGGGCCTGCTCGATCGCCAGATGGCGCTGCAGGATATCGCTGCCCGGCGCCTGCTTCTCCAGGCGCGCCAGCACCGCCTTGGCCTGCGCGTCGCTGAGCGGCCCGCGCGCCCCGACGACCTCCGGAGGCCCGGCATTCTCCCGGGCCTCTGCGAAAATCTGGTGAAGGTTCGGTTCCGAGGCGCAGGCGGCGAGGCCGAGGCAGAGCGCCAGCAGGAGGGCGGCCAATCCCGGCGGCGGTCCTGGCGGCTTGCGCCCCATCATCATTCGCGCATCACGCGCGCCTGGCCGCCGCGACAGCGCAGGACGCGCAAACCAATCTGCCGGTGCCCGGAAGCCGCGGAGACGACAGCGGGGAGAGTCACAGCCGACACCCTCATGCGGCATCGCCGCGCGCTGGCCGCGGCCGCGGAGACTGGTGCCAATCTCCCGCAAAACCCCAGTGCGGGCCAGGGACCAAGCGGTGACCGGCAGAGCGCCGTTCCACCCGCCGGAACGCGCGCGGCGCTGGACGCGACGGGGCCGCGGCCCCACATCAGGATGACGGATGGGCGACAGCGAGGAAGAGGAGGCCGAGATGACAAGCCCGGCGCGGCCCGGCGAAACGGCGCCGCTCGAATCCTTCCGGCTCGCGGATGACGGACACATCCCCAACAACGCCGCCCTCCCCCTCGTCGTCTATCGCAACGTCTTGCCCCTCGACGGGGCCGACCCCGCCGCTGCTTGCGAGGCCCTCTTCGCGGAGAACGACTGGAACGGCGGCTGGCGCGACGGCATCTATCCCTATCATCATTACCACGCGACGACCCACGAGGCCCTCGGCATCGTGCGCGGCGAGGCGCGGGTGCGCTTCGGCGGCGAGGCCGGCCCCGTCGTCACCGTGCGCGCCGGCGATGTCGTGGTGATCCCCGCCGGGGTCGGCCACAAGAGCGAGGGCGCAACCGGCGATCTTCTCGTCGTCGGCGCCTATCCCGGTGGGCGCGAGCCGGATATGTGCACCGGAAGGGGCGATACGCGCCTTCGCGCGCTCGCCAGCATCGCCCATGTCCCGCTGCCGGCGGCCGATCCCGTCTATGGCGTCAAGGGCCCGCTCCTCGGCGCCTGGCGGCTCGGCCATCCGTGACGGCGCGGCGCCGCGGCCTCGCCCTCGCCGTCCCGGTGGCGCTCGTGCTGCTCGGCGCCCCGGCCGCGCCGGCATCCGGCGACGATGCGAGCCCCATCACCGGGGTGGCGATCGATACCGCGGCGGGGCGTATCCGCTTGGCGCCCGTGGACCCGGCGGCGGTCGCGGCCGTCGTCGACGGGCTCCCCGAGAATATGCGCGGCCTCGCGCAGGTGGCCGCGATCAGCCTGGGCGTCGCCATCCAATTGACGCGCGATCAGGCGCGACAGGGGTCGCGGCCGATTCCACCGGGCGTGCGCCGCCTCCTCGCCCCCTATTTCCCGCCGGAGGCCTTCGCGCGCGTGCGCTGGAACGTCGCCGATCCGAGCCGCCTCTCCCTCGAAGGCGTCATGACGATCAACAAGGATGTCGACGCGATCACGCTCGACGACGTCGTCGTCTTCCCGAGCTGCGAAATGGGCTTCACGCGCTGGGACCTGTGGTCCCACGAGCTCGTGCATGTGCTGCAATATGCGCAGATGGGCATCGCCCATTTCGCGGAGGTCTACGTCGGGACGGCGGGGGCCGCGCTCGAGAACCAGGCCTATGGCTGGCAGGACTACGTCAACAGGCGGGTGCGCGACAGCGGCGCGGCCCCGGGAACCGGTGGCAACCCGCCCTTGCCCGCCCCCTGCCGCTGAGCGTCACGGCGCCGCGAGGGCGTCCAGGAGCGGGGCGATGAATTCGCGATAGCGACGGGCGCGGCCGATGCTGCTGCCGTAGAGCGGGCGGCGCACCTGGTTGAGGCTGCCGGTGCGGACGAGGCGCTCCGTCTCGTGGAAGCGCAGGCAGGCGGCGTCCCAGGGCAGGCCGCAGAATGCAACGAGCCGCCGCGCCTCTCCCTCGAGATCCGCGACGAGGGCCTCGTAGCCGATCTCGAGAAACGCCTCCGCCGGCAGCACCCGCCGCCAATGGGCCATAAGCCCCTGATAGGCGCGGTGGAAGCGCGCCAGCTCCACGAGATCATAGGCGTAGTCCTGCCCGTTCTCGAAGAGCCGCGTATAGCAGGAGAAGCAGGTATCCGCCGGATCGCGGCGAATGTGGACGAGCCGCGCGCCGGGCAGGATGAGCCGGATCAGGCCGGCATGGAGGAAATTGGAGGGCATCTTGTCGACGAGGCGCGCAGCACCGGCGGCGAGCGGCGCGACCTGGTCGAGATAGCGCCGGCCCATCACGGCCAGCCCGTCTCGCGAGAGCGACGCGGCGAAGGCGTCGGCGCTGCGCTCCCGAAGCGCGGGGCTGCAGAGCTCGGCCGCGATGGCATGCAGATGGGGCAGCTCGCCCGCGCCGCGGATCGCCGGATGGGAGGCGAGGATCTGCTCGACGAGGGTGGTGCCCGAGCGGGGCATGCCGATGACGAAGACGGGGAGCGGCGACGCGGGGCCGGCATCCGCGAAGCGCGCGAGAAGCTCGGGCGTGAACTGCGCGGCGATGCGCGCGAGCCAGGCCTCGGCCGCCGCCGGATCATAGGCGGTGACGGCGCGCTTCATGCGATTGCCCTCGGCGAAATGGGCGAAGGCGCGCGCCGCCTCCCCCGCATCGAGGCAGGCCTTGCCCAGGGCGAAATGGAGGCAGATGCGATCCTGGTAGCCGTGGACGCGGCCGCCTTCGAGCAGCCCGGCCATGGCGGCAATGTCGGGATCGCCGGGTGCGAAGGTCTTGGCGTCGGCGCGGCTGAGCCAGGCGGAGGCGAGGGTGGGCTCGATGCGGAGGGCGGCGTCGAAGCGCTCGAGCGCAGCCTTGCGCCGCCCAAGCTGCATCAGCAGCAGCGCCGCATTCGCCATCGCCGTTCCCGAGCGCGGCTGCAAATCGGCCGCGCGCGCGAAGCCGGCGAGCGCCTCCTCGCTGCGGCCGAGGGCCTGGAGGGCCAGAGCCCGCATATTATGGGCCTCGCCGTTCCCGGGCTCGCGGGCAAGGAGATCGGCGCAGATGGCCAGCGCCTCGTCGGGCCGGTCCAGGCGACGCAGCGCATTGGCGCGCGCGAGCTGCACATCGCTGCGTCCCGGCGCCACGGCGGCGGCGCGCGCGAGCCAGGCGAGCGCTTCGGCGTGGCGCTCGCGGGCGCTCTCGACCGCCGCGGCGTTGAGATAGGCGTCGACAAGCTGCGGATCGAGAGCCGCGGCGCGCGCCGCAGCCGCGAGGGCGTCGTCGAGCCGACCCAGATCGAGGAGTGTGGCGGCGAGATTGCTGTGGAGCTCGGCGGATTGGGGAACGAGCGCGATGGCTTGCTCGTGCCGCGCCCGCGCGCCGCCGAGATCGCCGAGCCGCCGCAGCGTATTGCCGAGATTGCTGAGGGCCCCGGCGAAATCCGGCTGCAGCTCGATCGCGCGCAAGAGCGCAGCCCGGCTCTCCTCGAGCGCGCCCTCGCCATGGAGCGCGATGCCGAGATTGTTCCAGGCGGCGGCAAGCGTGGGGTCGCGGGCGATCGCGCGCCGCCCAACGGCGATCGCCTCGGCGAGGCGTCCCTGGCGCCGATAGACCTCCGCGAGGTTGCTCAGGAAGAGCGCGGGCGCGTCGGCCGCCGCGCAGGCCTGCGCGAGACAGTCGATCGCCGCGTCGATCTCGCCGCGCCCATAGGCGGCGAGGCCAAGAAGATGCAGGGCCTCAGGCTCCGCCGGCGATGCGGCGAGCAGCGCGCGGCAGAGGCGCTCGGCCTCGGCACGACGCCCCTCGCGCCAATGGCGGCGAATCGCGGCGAGGGCGGCCTCGGTCTCGGCGCGCGCCACGCTCAGCCCGACATGCGGCCCAGCACCTGCACCAGCTCGGCGACCTTGCGCCGCTGATCCTCGGCGTCGCCCGAGGCGATCGCATGCTCGACGCAGGTGCCGATATGGTCCTTGAGGATCTCGTCCTCGACCCGCTTGAGGGCGGCGCGCACCGCCTCGATCTGGTTCACCACGTCGATGCAGTAGCGGTCCTCGGCGATCATGCGGGCGATGCCGCGCACCTGGCCCTCGACGCGGTTGAGCCGCGTGGCGGCCGTCTTCTTGACTTCGCTGCGCATGGCGACATACTATACCCCAGTACGGTATAGATCAAGGCCCTGATATCGCACCACGAGGCGCCCGTCGCGATGAACGCCCCCGATCCCAGCCCCCGGCATCCCCATCACGGCTGCGCTCACGATCATGCGCCCGCAGGCGCGGCGGCAAACGACGCGCGCGATCCCGTCTGCGGCATGCGTGTCGACCCGGCGACGGCTAAGCACCGGGCCGAGCACGACGGGCGCATCTATTACTTCTGCAATCCGAGGTGCCGCGAGAAGTTCGTCGCGGCGCCCGAGCGCTATCTCGACGCCGCGGTGGAGGAGCGGCGCGCTGCACCGGCAGCGAGGGCGCCGGCAGCTCCAAGCGCCGCCCGCTGGACCTGCCCCATGCATCCCGAGATCCTGCGCGACGCGCCAGGAAGCTGTCCCCTTTGCGGCATGGCCCTCGAGCCGCTGGCCCCGACGGGCGACGAGGTCGAGAACCCCGAGCTCGCCCTGATGACGCGGCGCTTCTGGCTCGGCGTCGCGCTCTCCCTGCCGCTCCTGATCCTGAGCATGGCAAGCGACATGGCAGGCGGCGGGCTCGCGCACCTGCTCTCGCCGCGCGCTGCGATCTGGGTGCAGCTCGCCCTTGCGACACCCGTGGTGCTGTGGGGCGGCGCTCCCTTCTTTGCGCGCGGCTGGGCCTCGATCAAGGCGCGCAGCCCCAACATGTTCACCCTCATCGCCCTCGGCACGGGCGTCGCCTATGGCTACAGCCTCGTCGCGACATTCTTCCCCGGCCTCTTCCCGCCCTCCTTCCGCGGGCATGGCGGCACCGTCGCGGTCTATTTCGAGGCTGCCGCCGTCATCACCACCCTCGTGTTGCTCGGCCAGGTGCTCGAGCTGCGCGCCCGCGCCAAGACCGGGAGCGCCATCCGCGCCCTTCTCGACCTCGCCCCCAAGACCGCGCGCCTCGTGTGCGACGACGGCGGCGAGACGGACCTCCCCCTCGACCAGGTCGCCGTCGGCGCGCGCCTGCGCGTGCGTCCCGGCGAGAAGGTGCCCCTCGACGGCGTCGTGATCGAGGGCAAGAGCGCCGTCGACGAGTCGATGCTCACCGGCGAGCCGCTCCCCGTCGAGAAGGCTCCCGGGGACGCGGTGACCGGAGCGACCCTCAACCTCTCGGGCAGCTTCATCATGCGCGCCGAGCGCGTCGGCGCCGACACGCTGCTTTCGCGCATCGTCGCCATGGTGGCCGAGGCGCAGCGCTCGCGCGCGCCCATCCAGGGCCTCGCCGACCGCGTCTCCGCCTGGTTCGTTCCCGCCGTGATCCTGGTCGCGATCGCGGCCTTCGTCGCCTGGTCGATCTACGGCCCGGCGCCGGCGCTCGCCTTCGCCCTCGTCAATGCCGTCGCCGTGCTCATCATCGCCTGCCCCTGCGCCCTCGGCCTCGCCACGCCGATGTCGATCATGGTCGGCACCGGCCGCGGCGCGCTCGCCGGCGTGCTGATCAAGAACGCCGAGGCGCTGCAGCTCCTGGAGCGCGTCGATACCATCGTCGTCGACAAGACGGGCACCCTCACCGAGGGCAAGCCGCGCCTCGTCGGCGTGACGGCGACGGGCGATCTCGCCGAGGACGTGCTCCTCCGCCTCGTCGCCAGCCTCGAGCGCGGCAGCGAGCATCCCCTGGCCGCCGCCATCGTCGAGGGGGCGGCTGCGCGCGGCCTCGCCCTCGCGAGCGCCGCCGAGTTCCAGGCTCTCCCCGGCAAGGGCGTCGTCGGCGCCGTCGAGGGCAAGCGGGTCGCGGTTGGAAACCTCGCCCTGCTTCAGGACTTGCGCATCGATGCGCGCGACCTCCCGGCGCAAGCCGAGGCCCGGCGTCGCGAGGGGCAGACAGTCATGCTCGTCGCCGTCGAGGGCGACGCCGCCGGCCTCATCGCCGTCGCCGACCCGATCAAGGCGACGGCCGCGGATGCCGTCGCGTCACTGCGCGCCGGTGGCCTTCGCGTCGTCATGCTCACCGGCGACAGCCGCGCGACGGCGGAGGCCGTCGCCAGGCGCCTCGGCATCGCCGAGACCGTCGCCGAGGTGCTGCCGGCGGAGAAAGCCGCGGTGGTGGAGAGGCTGCGGCGCGAAGGCCGCCGCGTCGCCATGGCCGGGGACGGCATCAACGACGCCCCGGCCCTGGCCGCGGCCCATGTCGGCATCGCCATGGGCACGGGCGCCGATGTGGCGATGGAGAGCGCCGGCATCACCCTCCTCAAGGGCGATCTCGGCGGCATCCTGCGCGCGCGCCGCCTGAGCCGCGCGGTGATGCGCAATATCCGGCAGAACCTCGTCCTCGCCTTCGTCTTCAACGCCCTCGCGGTGCCGATCGCCGCCGGGGTGCTCTACCCGCTCTGGGGGCTGCTCCTCAATCCCATGATCGCGAGCGCGGCTATGAGCGCAAGCTCGGTGACGGTGATCGGCAACGCGCTCAGGCTGCGGCGCGTCAAGCTCTAGTGTATGAAGGGCAAAGCCGCCGTGTCGCTGACGACGTCACGCCGCCGTCTTTGATCCGTTCCGGACATCGGTCGGCGCAGCGACGATCCCGCGTTGAGGCTTGGGGGCGCTATGATGAACGCTCGTGGACAATTTGAGCTGCTCAGTTTCAACGCCGGCTTTGTCGATACGACGGGCTTTCTCGGCCTGCAAGGCCTTTTCATGGCGCACATCACTGGCAACTTCGTGACGCTTGCCGCCACTCTGGTGATGGGGCCGCACGGTGTCATCGCCAAGCTGCTGGTGATCCCCGAATTCATACTCGTCCTTGCGCTGGGCCGGCTCGCCGGCTCCAGAATGAGAGCGCGCGGGCGGCCTGTCTTGCGGATCGCGCTCGCGGCCATGATGTGCTCCCTGCTGGCATTCTTCGCTCTTGCGGTTGTTTTTGGGCCCTTTGCCGACAGCGACGCGCCACCGGCGCTGCTGACGGCCTTCGCGGGCATTACCGCCATGGCTATGCAGAATGCCGTGCAGCGCGTCCATTTTGTCGGCATGCCACCGACAACGCTGATGACCGGCAATATCACGCAAGCCATCCTTGATGCCAACGATTTGATCTGGGGACTCGAGAGGGTCGATACAGCGACCGTTCGCGCCCGGCTTGCGCGGACGGTGCGGGGCATCGTCTCGTTCGCGGCCGGTTGTGCTGTTGCGGCGCTCCTCTATTACGGGCTCGGGTTTTGGTGTCTTGCGGCGCCGGTCGCCGTTGGCGCGATAATTGTCATGCTAACAGAGAACTGACGTATCCTCGCGAGGCCTGCGCCATTTCTCCACCGTCCGGCTGCTTCAGCTTGTTTTCGGAGATGGCGCGCCGCGCGCTTAGACGACTTGGTTCTTGAGCGCCGCCTCGCCCCTCCACAGGCGGTCGAGATTCTCGATCAGGATGTCGATGACGTTCTCCTCGTAGCGCCGCGTCTCGCCGGCGGTGTGCGGCGTGATCAGCACGTTGGAGAAGCCCCAGAGCGGCGAGTCGGGCGGCAGCGGCTCCTCGAGGGTGCAGTCGAGCCCGGCCGCCGCGAGACGGCCCTCGCCGAGGGCCTTGATCAAGGCGGGCTCGTCGACGCAGCGGCCGCGCGCGACATTGACGAGATGGGCCGAGGGCTTCATCGCCTGAAGCGCCCTCACGCCGATGACCCCCTCGGTCTCGGGTGTCAACGGACAGGTGAGCGCCACGATGTCGGCCTGCGGCAGCAGCGCGTCGAGCTCGCCCAGGCCGTGCACGGAATCAGCGCCGTTGCTGCCCGCGGCGGGATCGCGCCGGACGCCGAGGACGCGCAGGCCGAAGGCCTTGGCGAGCTGCGCCAGGCGCCCGCCGATGCGGCCGAGCCCGATGATGAGCAGGGTCTTGCCGCCGAGCTCGTCCTCGCGGCGGTCGAGCTCGCCGATCATGCCGCGCCAGACCCGCTTCGCCTGGTTGTCGCGCGCCTCGGGGAGGCGCCGCGCCAGCGCCAGGATGAGCGCCATGGCGTGCTCGGCCACGGCGCGCGCATTGACGCCTTGCGCGCTCGCCAGGCGAATGCCGTGCGCGCGGAGGAGATCGCGGGAATACTGATCGACCCCGGCGCTGATCGATTGGATGAAGCGCAGCCTCGGCGCGCGCTCGACGAGCTCGTTCCGCCACATCCCCGAGACGACGAGCACATCCGCCTCGCCGATCCGCGCCTCGAGCGCCTCGCGCGCGCCGACCTGGAAGCTCGTGATCCCCGTGCGGCGCAAGGCGAAGCGCTCCTGCAGGCGATAGGCGACATGGGCGAAGCAGATGGTCAGGCGGTCCTTCGGCGGAAGCATGGGCGATCCTTGGGGTTGGGAAAGAAATGGATGCGTCGATCGTCGCTCAGCGCCGCCCGAACAGCCTCTCGATATCGGCAAGCTTGAGCTCGACGTAAGTAGGCCGGCCGTGATTGCACTGCCCGGAATGGGGGGTCGCCTCCATCTCGCGCAGAAGCGCGTCCATCTCGGCCAGGGAGAGGCGCCGCCCGGCGCGCACGCTGCCGTGGCAGGCGAGCGTGCCGCAGACCGCCTCGAGCCGCTCCTTGAGCGAGAGCGCCTGGCCCAGCTCGGCGAGCTCGTCGGCGAGATCGCGCACCAGCCCCGTCACGTCGCATTCGCCGAGGAGCGCCGGCACCTCGCGCACGACAACGGCCCCCGTGCCGAAGGGCTCGAGCACGAGGCCGAGCTCGGCAAGCTCGGGCGCACGCGCGGCGAGGCGCTCGGCCGCCGCCGCGTCGAGCTCGACGACCTCGGGGATGAGGAGCGCCTGGCGCCGGACCCCGGCATCGCCCAAGGCGCGCTTCATGCGCTCATAGACGAGGCGCTCATGGGCGGCGTGCTGATCGACGATGACGATGCCGTCCGCCGTCTGCGCGACGATATAGGTCTCGTGGAGCTGGGCGCGCGGCGCGCCCAACGGATAGGCGGCGGACCCCGCTGCCGCGGCACCCTCGGGAGCGGCCGCCACGGCCAGTGGCGGCGTTTCAAGACCAGGCAACGCCGCCGCCTCGGACGAAGGCGGCGCGAAATAGGCGGCGGCGGCTTCCGCCAGGCCCCGCGGCAGCGCGGTGCCGCCGGCGGGCCGTGGCGCGGAATGCCCGTAGGCCGGGGATGCCGCCGGGCGGAAGGCGCCGAGAGCGGCATGGGCCACCGTCGTCGCGGCGCGATGCCCGGCTTCCGCAAGCGCATGCTTGAGGGTGCTCACGATGAGCCCGCGCACGAGACCGGCGTCGCGGAAGCGCACCTCCGCCTTGGTCGGATGCACGTTCACGTCGACGAGCTCGGGATCGAGCTCGAGGAAGAGGGCGAGCATGGGGTGGCGGTCGCGGGCGAGAAAATCCTGATAGGCGCCGCGCACCGCGCCCACCAGGAGCTTGTCGCGCACAGGGCGGCCATTGACGAAGAGATATTGGTGCTGCGCCGTGGCGCGGTTGAGGGTCGGCACGCCGGCGTAGCCCGAAAGGCGCAGGCCCTCGCGCGCGGCGGCGATGGGGAGCGCGTTCTCGGCGAAGTCACGCCCCATGACGGCGGCGAGGCGGCCGAGCCGCGCGTCGAGGAGATCGCCCTGGGCGGCGGTGAGCTTGACCACCGCGCGCTCGCCATCGGAAAGCGAGAAGGCGACCTCGGGATGGGCCATGGCGAGGCGATTGACCACATCGACCGCGTGCTGCAGCTCGGTGCGCTCGGCCTTGAGGAATTTGAGCCGCGCCGGGGTGGCGAAGAAAAGATCGCGCACCTCGACGCGGGTGCCCGGCGGATGCGCCGCCGGCTGGGGCGCTCCCTTGCGCCCGCCCTCGACCGCGAGGCTCCAGGCCTCGGCCGCGCCGCGCCGCCGGCTGGTGAGCGTCAGGCGGCTGACGGCGCCGATCGAGGGCAGCGCCTCGCCGCGGAAGCCCAGGGTCGCGATGCGGGTGAGATCGTCATCCGGCAGCTTGGAGGTGGCGTGGCGCTCGACCGCGAGCGCCAATTCGCCCGGGTCCATACCGCCGCCGTCATCGACCACGACGATGAGGCTGCGCCCGCCGTCGCGCAGCACCGCGTCGATGCGGCGCGCCCCGGCGTCGAGCGCGTTCTCGATCAGCTCCTTGAGGGCCGCCGCCGGGCGCTCGATCACCTCGCCCGCGGCGATCTGATTGACCAGATTGGAGGGCAGCAGGCGGATGGTCACGCGGCCCTCTCCGCGGCGGCGCGGCGAACGGGGACGGGATGGCTCGGCTCGGTGGGGCTCAACGCGGCGTCTCCTCCTTCCGCCTGCATATCACGGCAGAGCGGCGGCCGCGAGACGCGCGCATCGGGGCGCCGACACCGATCAGAAGATGCCGCTGTCGCCTTGGCGCTGCATCGTCGGCTTGGTGTCGACGGGCGAGAAGATCTTCCCGATCGCACCGAGCACGCCGCCCGAATCGGCCTTCTTCGTTTCTTCCTGGGGCTGTTGCGGCTGCTGGGGCTGTCCCTTGATCAGGGTCTCGGTGAAGGCCTTATCCTCGCGATCGAGCTTCTCCGTCTCCTGGTCGACCTTGGTGCGGATATCCTTGGCCGCCGAGGCGGCGCCGGCATGCTGCAAGAGAGCCGACTCGCCCAGGGTGAGGCCCGCCTGGCGCTTGATGCCGGCGGCCGGATTCTGCTTCGCCTGCTCCTCGTCGAGGCCGAACACCGTGGCGCGGCCCTGCTGGGACGCCGTCACATCCGTCGCCGTCGCGGCCGTCGCGGCGGGCGGCCGCAGATTGTAGTCGGGCGGCAGGGTCAAAGGCGGCCGCTTCACGCTGTCGTCGGCCGGATCCTGAGGCTGATCGCCGTTCAGCGCGGTGTTGATCAGGCCCTTGGCGGTATCGCAGGCGCCCAAGCTCAGGAGCGCCAAGAGCGCCGCCATGGCCCGGAGGGTCTTTCCATTCAGCATTTGATCTCGAATCCTCTCGCCAGTCGGCGCCGGCGCCGGCCCAAATCTTCCGGCCCGTATCGCCGCCCCAGCCGTCCGGCAAGCTTGCCCATCCGGAACGCCCTGGCAGGTATCGTCAACGCCCGAGGCTCCGGCACGGCCGGGGCGCATCGGGGACCCCTGATTCCTGGGCTACGTTTTAGAGCTTCCGCGCCCGCTAAACAAGGCTTCGGCGAGGATAATCACGACGCCGATGGTGATCGCCGAGTCGGCCAGGTTGAAGGCCGGCCAGTGATAGCGGCCCGCATAGACGTCGATGAAGTCGGTGACCGCCCCGTTGAGCAGCCGGTCCACCACATTGCCGAGGGCGCCGCCGGCGATCAGCCCCACCGCCGCGGCGATCCAGCGACTGCCGCTGCGGCGCTGCCAGAGGAAGAGCCAGACCACGACGACGACGGCAAAGGCCGAGAGCAGCCAGGGTCCCCAGGCGCTCTCGATCCGCAGCATGCCGAAGCTCACGCCCGTATTGGTTGCCAGCACGAGATTGAGGAACGGGGTCAGGGGGAGGATGCGCGGCGGACGCATCACGACGGCCACGATCCACCATTTGCTGAGCTGATCCGCGACGATGACGAGGACGGCGATCGTGACCGCGAGGGCCGTCGTGGGCCGCGGCGATCCGCGCTCAGCGGACCGGCTCAAGGCTCGTCACCACATCGTGGCAGCGGTCGCAGAGCCCGGGATGGTCGGCGTGGCGCCCGACCTCGGGCAGCACCATCCAGCAGCGCTCGCATTTGCTTCCCTCGGCGAGCCCCGGCACCACGCCGATCTCCGCCGCCTCGGGGAGCGTGAAGGCGCCCGCCGGGGGCGGCCCCTCGACAAGGGTGGCGGCCGAGGTGATGGCGAGCTCGGCGAGATCGATGCCGCGCATCGCCGCGATGTCGTCGGCGGTGGCATAGACGCGGGGATGGGCCTGGAGGCTCGCGCCGATCCGCTTCTCCGCCCGCTCGATCTCGAGGGCGCCGGTGACGACGCGGCGCAGGCGGCGAATCTTCTCCCATTTCGCGGCGAGGGCGTCATCGCGCCAGGCCGGCGGGATCTCGGGGATCACCCGGAGATGCACGCTGTCGCGATCCGGGTCGGGCGAGCGCGCCAGCCACGCCTCCTCCGCGGTGAAGCAGAGCACCGGGGCGAGCCAGGCAGTCAGACAGGAGAAGAGCGCATCGAGCACGGTGCGCGCGGCGCGGCGGCGCGGACTTGCCGCGGCGTCGCAATAGAGCACGTCCTTGCGGATGTCGAAGTAGAAGGCGGAGAGATCGACGGCGCAGAAATTGTGCAGCTCGGTGAAGAGCGTATGGAAATCGAAATCGTCGATGCATTTGCGCACCAGCCGATCGAGCTGCCACAGGCGATGCAGCACCCAGCGCTCAAGCTCGGGCATCGCCGCGGCGTCGACCCGCTCCCTGGCGTCGAAGCCGGCGAGATTGCCGAGGAGATAGCGCAGCGTGTTGCGCAGGCGCCGATAGATATCGGCGAGATGCTTCAGGATGTCGGGGCCGATACGCAGATCCTCGGAATAATCCGACCATACCACCCAGAGGCGCAGGATGTCGGCACCGTATTTGTCGACGACCTCCTGGGGGGCGGTGACGTTGCCGAGGGATTTCGACATCTTGCGCCCCTGCTCGTCCATGACGAAGCCGTGGGTGAGCACAGCGTCGTAAGGCGCGCGGCCGCGGGTGCCGCAGGATTCGAGGAGCGACGAGTGGAACCAGCCTCGATGCTGGTCGGAGCCCTCGAGATAGAGCGAGGCGGGCCAGGCGAGCTCGGGCCGCTTCTCGAGCACGAAGGCGTGGGTCGAGCCGCTGTCGAACCAGACATCGGCGATGTCGGTGACCTGCTCGTAATCGGCGGGGTCATAGTCGTTGCCGAGGAAGCGCGCGGGCGGGCTGGTGAACCAGGCGTCGGCGCCCTCTGCCTCGAAGGCCTCGGCGATGCGGTCGACGACCTTCTGATCCCTGAGCGGCTCGCCCGTCGTCTTGTCGACGAAGATGGCGATGGGCACCCCCCAGGCGCGCTGGCGCGAGATGCACCAGTCGGGGCGCGTCTCGATCATGCCGTAGAGCCGCGCCTTGCCCTGGGCCGGCACGAAGCGGGTCGCCTCGATAGCGGCAAGGGCCTTCTGCCGCAAGTCGTTGATGGTCATCGAGATGAACCACTGGGGCGTGTTGCGGAAGATGAGGGGCGCCTTGGAGCGCCAGGAATGGGGGTAGCTGTGCACCAGATGGCCTTGGGCGAGGAGGCCGTCCGCAGCGGCAAGGGCCGCGATCACCGTCTTGTTGGCGTCGCCCTCCCTGCCCTGGGGCGTGTAGACGCGCCTGCCGGCGAAGAGCGGCACATGGGGATAGTAGCTGCCGTCCTCCGAGACGGTCTGAGGCACCTCGATACCATGGGCGATGCCAGTCTCGTAGTCGTCGGCGCCGTGCCCCGGCGCGATATGCACGAGGCCGCTGCCGTCCGCGTCGGTGACAAAGCCGCCGGGCAGCAGCAGCACCTCGAAGTCGTAGCCTTGGCCGCGCAGCGGATGGCGCGCGACGACGCCTGCGAGCGCCGCGCCCTTGAAGCGGGCGAGGACTCGCGAGGCGATTTTCAGCTCCTGGTCGAGAGCCGCGTGCCGGCTCGCCGCGAAGACCAGCCGCTCGCCCGCATGGGCGAGGCTGCCCTCGGCGGCCTCGACGACCTCGACGAGGACATAGTCGATCTCCTCGCCATAGGCGATGGCGCGGTTGCCGGGGATGGTCCACGGCGTCGTCGTCCAGATGACGATCGCAGCACCCTCGAGGCGCTTGTCGGGGGCGGCGATCACCGGAAAGCGCACATAGATCGTCGTCGAGCGGTGATCGTGATACTCGATCTCGGCCTCGGCGAGGGCCGTCTTCTCGACGACGGACCACATCACCGGCTTGGCGCCGCGGAAGAGCCCGCCATTCATCAGGAACTTGCCGATCTCGCGCACGATCTGCGCCTCGGCGTCGTAGCTCATCGTGGTGTAGGGATGCGCCCAGTCGCCCTCGACGCCGAGGCGGCGGAACTCGCGCTTCTGCACGGCGATCCACTCCTCGGCGAAAGCGCGGCACTCCCGCCGGAGCTGGGCGATCGGAACCTCGTCCTTGCTCTTCCCCGCGGCGCGGTACTTCTCCTCGATCTTCCACTCGATAGGAAGCCCGTGGCAGTCCCAGCCGGGCACGTAATTGGCGTCCTTGCCCAGCATCTGCTGAGAGCGATTGATCACGTCCTTGAGGATCTTGTTGAGCGCGTGGCCGATATGGAGGTGCCCGTTGGCGTAGGGCGGGCCGTCATGGAGGATGAATTTGGGCCGTCCCTTCGACGCCGCGCGCAGGCGGCCGAAGAGATCCATCGCGTCCCAGCGCGCGAGCATCGCCGGCTCGCGCTTGGGCAGCTCGCCCTTCATGGGAAAGTCGGTGCGCGGCAGGAAGACGGTCGCTCGATAATCGTCGATGGCCATGCTCGGCTCGTGGGGACTCGGCCTGTTCCGGTTGGGACGAAAGGGCCGGCGAGGGCGCAAGCGGCAGCCTCTCGCGGCGGGCGGATGTTATGGACCGCCCCCCGCAGCGTCAAGAAAAAGGGGCCGCGGGCCCGCAGCCCCCTTAGTGCTGGCCGCCGCCGAACGCTTCGCCGGCCGCGGCCGGACCGAAGGGGGTCGCGGGCCAGCCGCGCTCCCAATGCTCGGAGGCGAGGATGACGCGGGCGCGGCGGCTATCCTCGGCGATCTGCCGCTTGAGCGCGTCGAGGCCGTCGAACTTCATCTCCGGCCGCAGGTGATCGACGAGGGCGACGCGCAGGTGATGGCCGTAGAGATCACCCGCGAAGTCAAAGAGATTGACCTCGAAGAGGAGCGTGGTGCCGTCGACCGTCGGGCGCACGCCGAGATTGGCGACACCGCCATGCCAGTGGATGGCCGTGCCGCGATCGATCCCGGCGCGCACCGCATAGACGCCGCGCGCCGGCACGAGATAGCCGTCGAGGGGCAGATTGGCGGTGGGGAAGCCGAGCTTGCGGCCACGCTTGTCGCCCGCCTGCACCCGCGCCTCGATCTCCCAGTAGCGCCCGAGCAGGAGGGCGGCACGGGTGGGGTTGCCGGCCTGGAGATAATCGCGGATGCGCGTCGAGGAATAAATCTCCTCGCCCGGGCCCTTGACGCGGGTGAGGCAGGTCACGGCGAAGCCGTGGCGCTCGCCGAGGGCGCGCAGCGTTTCCGGCGTGCCGCCGCGCTTGTGGCCGAAAGCGAAATTGTCGCCGATCACCGCATGGCGGATGCCGAGCCCCGCGACCAGCACCTCGGCGACGAAGCGCTCGGCCGAGAGGCGGGAGAGGGCCTCGTCGAAGGTGAGCACGAAGAGGAGATCGACGCCGAGGGCCTCGACGAGCCGCGCCTTGATGCGGAAGGGCGTCAGGCGGAAGGGCGGCAGGTCCGGGCGGAAGAAGCTGCGCGGATGAGGCTCGAAGGTGAGCACCGCAAGCGGCGCCTTGGCCGCCCGGGCCCGCTCGGCGGCGGCGGCGATGATCGCCTGGTGGCCGCGATGGATGCCGTCGAAATTGCCGATGGCGACGACGGCGCCGCGGACGTTCTCGGGGAGATCGGTGTAGTGGCGGAAGACGCGCATTGGCTCACGCTCGGGACTCGGTCGCGGTCCCAAGGCTAGCGGCATTCCTTGCGCTGGCAAGCGCGGAGTTCGGGGTAAATCGGCGGCGCTCAGCTCGCCGGGCGCGCGGGCACCATGACGACGGCCTCGCCTTCGAGCACGACGCGCTCGCCAACGGTGCAGACGGTCGCCAAGGTCACCTTGCGCTTCGCCGGCACGATGTCGGTGATGGTGACACGGGCATTCACCGTGTCGCCGGCGCGCACCGGCGCCTTGAAGCGCAAGCTCTGGCTGAGATAGACGCAGCCGGGCCCCGGCAGCTTGGTGCCGAGCACCGTCGAGACGAAGCTCGCCGTCAGCATGCCGTGGGCGATGCGGCCCTCGAACACCGTATTGGCGGCGAATTCGCTGTTGAGATGGACGGGATTGCCGTCGCCCGAGATGCCGGCGAAGAGCACGATATCGGCATCGGTCACGGTCCGGGCATAGAGGGCGCTCATGCCGAGCGCGAGCTCCTCGATGTAATAGCCATGGAGCTCATCCATGGCATTTCGTTGCCGCTCCTCGACGACGTCCAGTGCCATTCGGCATCCTTTCGCTGGTGCGACGCACAAATATATACTGCGGCGCACGGTAATCGATCCGTGACAATTCCGCAACCGATGCCGCTATCCTTAGCGCGGGCCGGTAAAGAACCATTTAATTCTACGGACTTATATAGGTCGTCTTGGCCCCGTGACAAAGCCGGGCCCGCCGCTGTGCAGGCGCAAGAACGACAGTTCCGCCGACTCGCGGAACCCTGGACGCTAATGTTGTGATTTTGACATTCGAATCGCATTCAAAGGTCGTCATTCCGGCCGGAGCCCCCGGGTCCCGCCGAAGGCGGGCCCGAGGACAGGCTCCGCGCAGAGCCGGAATCCAGGGCCGCATCCCTGGATGCCCGCTTTCGCGGGCATGACGGCCAAACAGAACAAACCGTTGGAGTCACAACACTAGTACTCGGGATCATAAGTCGCTGAGACGGCGGCCCTTGAAAGGGCGCTGCGCGACTTTGCTCTTGGTCCAAACGAAAGGCGTTGCGGACTGGTTGTAGCTTTCGATGAAGGCATCGATGTGTTCCCTGAGCTGCTTC
>DATGLG010000050.1:0-11958 GCA_035294245.1 Alphaproteobacteria bacterium
TGCGTCGGCTCCCCCGGGGCCGCGGCGGGCAGCGCCGTCCCCTCCGCCGTGTAGCCCTCAACCGCCGGTGCGGGCGGGGCCACGAAATCCGGCCCCACCTCGCACCCATAAACCCCCAACCCCGCCGCCATTAACAGCGCAGGCCAGAAGCGAGTCGCCTGAAGTTGCGCCTTCGCGCGAAAGCCGGGTCGAGCTCGGGACATTGATCGCTTATCCGCCGCCTGTGGCCGAACCCCTGCGGAAGCTTGGAACGGTAACCTTAACAATCCGTAAGCTCGGCTGCCGGATAACGAGAGAGATTCAGAAAATAAATGATTATAAATCAGTACAGATAGAATTTTAGCGCATTACATTAAGACCGAGGAGTCAGTTGGAAAGGTTCGAGCCAAGCCGTTTTGCGCGCAATTTCGCGCATAACGGAGAACACTCGGCCGACGATGAGGGGGATTGAGAGAAGAACGGCCCCGGTGAAACCGGGGCCTAAGTTGCCACTGTGACACACAAATTTTGACCCTATGCGCGAAGGAGGCCAGTGACAAAACGGTGGCCGGACGCTTCTGGTGCGGTTGGACCAGAATTTGTGCGCAAGAGCAGAAGATCGGGTGGAAATAATCGCACTGCGCTACATCTATCTAGTAACTCGCTAAGCGTCGCATTACGGTGGCCCATATCCATGGGTCGCTCGTCCATCCATCGAATCCACGCGAAACCGCTCGCAAGCCCTTCAATCAACCGGAGCACAGGTCATGGCTGGCGCAAGTGAAACCCTCCACGAGGATGCAGCAAAGCTCAAACCCGAGACGGTCGACCGGCATCGCGCCTTTGTTTCCTTGCAGGAGGAGCTCGAGGCTGTCGACTGGTACAACCAGAGGGTCGACGCGGCCGGCGATCCGGAACTCCGGGAAATTCTGGCTCATAACCGCGACGAGGAGAAGGAGCACGCCTCGATGGTCCTCGAATGGCTACGCCGCCACGACGGGGTACTGGATCAGCATCTTCGCCGTTATCTCTTCACCGACAAGCCGATCCTGGCGATCGAGGAGGCTGCGGATGAGGCGGGGAATGCCGCGCCGCAGGCGGAGACGAGGGAGGGCTCTCTTGGTATCGGCAGCCTGCGCGGCACTGGCAGCCTAAATGTCGCGGGGAATTGAGCCATGAACAGCTTGTTTCGTGATCTGGCGCCGATATCAAGCGCAGCATGGGAAGAGATCGACAAGGAAGCCACACGGACTCTCAAGACGACACTGGCGGCGCGCAAGCTTGTCGATTTTTCCGGCCCACATGGCCTGGCCTCTTCGGCCGTGGGCACGGGGCGATCGCAGGCCCTGCCGTCCCCGAGGGGTGGCGGTGTCGAGGCCCGATTGCGGCATGTGCTACCGCTGGTCGAGCTAAGGGTGCCTTTCGAGCTGCCGCGCAGCGAGCTCGAGGCCATCGACCGCGGAGCAAAGGATCCCGATCTCGACCCTGTCATCGCGGCAGCTCAGAAGATCGCGCAAGCAGAGGACCGTGCGGTCTTCCACGGCTATGGCGAGGCCGGCATCCGCGGCATCTGCGAGGCAGCGCCGGGAACGCCCCTAACGCTCACGCGCAATTACGAAGACTATCCGCTGTCCGTTGCCGCCGCGATCAGCCGATTGCGCGAGGCGGGGGTCGACGGCCCCTATGCCATCGCCCTCGGCCGGGAGTGCTATACCGGCCTCACCGAGACGACGAAAGGCGGCTATCCCGTCCTTCAGCACGTTCGTCGGCTACTCGACGGCCCCATCATCTGGGCGCCGGCGGTCGACGGCGCCGTCGTGCTTTCCATGCGGGGCGGTGATTTCGAGCTCACCGTCGGACAGGACATTTCGGTCGGCTATCTCGATCATACGGCCGAGACCGTCCGGCTCTACCTCCAGGAGAGCTTCACGTTTCAACCGCTTTCGCCGCAAGCCGCTGTGCCAATGGTCTATGAAGCGAAAGCAGGGCGGCGCACCAAGCCGTAGCGGGGCGGCCCGAGCGGCGCAGCGTTACGATTGTCCATCGGCGCGAGAGGGCTCAGGATATCGAGCCCTCTCGAAGGGCGCATTCCAATACGGTAGTCTTCGCAGCCCGTCGGCCGACTCGGGTCGGCTTGATGGAGCTTCGAGGCGCTCATGGGCATGGCCGGCAAGACGATCAGCGAGAAGATTCTATCGGCGGCCTCAGGACGTGATGCGCGGGCTGGCGATCTCGTCGTCTGCGAGGTCGATCATGCCCTCGGCACCGATGGGTCGATGCCGATGGCGCTCGATTATTTCGCGCAGATGGACGGGCGACGCGTCCGTCACCCAGGGCGCATCGCCATCGCCCTCGACCATTATGCTCCGGCGCCCAATCCCAAGACCTCGGCGCTTCACGATCGCCTGCGCGCCTTCGCCGCCGCCCAAGGCGTCGCGCTCTGGGAAGTCGGCGACGGCATCGGCCATCAGCTCATGGTCGAGTCCGGCCGCGCGGTTCCCGGCAGCCTCGTTGTCGGCGCCGACAGCCACGCCGTCACCTATGGCGCGCTCAATGCCTTCGCAACAGGGATCGGCTCCTCGGACTTGGCGGCGATCATGTTGTGCGGCCGCCTCTGGCTGCGCGTGCCGGAGTCGATTCGGGTCACGCTGGAGGGCGAGCTTCCAGTAGGCATCTATCCCAAGGATGTGGCGCTTGCCCTCGCCAAGCGCCTGGGTGCCGACGGTGCGACCTATCGCGCAATGGAGTTCCACGGCTCGGGCTTGGCGCGCCTCGATCTCGAGGACCGCCTGGTGCTCAGCAATCTCTGTGTCGAGATGGGTGCCAAATGCGGCGTCTTTCCGGCCGACGAGAAGACGCTTTCTTATCTCGACGGCCGTGCGCGAGGGCCCTTTGCTTGCGTGGCGCCGGATGCTGACGCCAGCTACGCCGGCGAGGTCGACGTGGATCTGCGGCGCCTCACGCCGCTCCTGGCCTTGCCTCATCAAGTTGATCGTGTGGTGCCGATTACGGAGGCGAAGGGCACGCCGGTGCAGATGGTCTATCTCGGCACCTGTACGGGCGGACGTGTGCGCGACTTCCATCAGGCGCTTGCCGTATTGAGGAATGCGCCGAGAGTTGCGCGCGGAGTTCAACTCGTCGTGACGCCAGCCTCGCGTGAAGTTCTGGCGGCGCTGGCGCGCGACGGCTCGTTGCAGAAATTCGTCGAGCTCGGGGCCGTCATCGTGACCCCCGGCTGCGGCTCGTGCTGCGGCACCTGCGGTGCCATTCCCGGCGACGGAGTCAGGGTGATCTCTACGGCCAACCGCAATTTCAAGGGACGGATGGGAAACGCAAAGGCCGAGATCTATCTCGCTTCACCGGCGTCCTGCGCCGCGGCGGCGGTCACAGGCAAGATCACCGATCCCCGGGAGTTCCTGTCGTGAGGGAGCTGCACCTCGAAGGGCGGGCTCGCGTCATCGGAGATGACATCAACACCGATTACATCATTGCCTCCCATCGGAAGCGCGACAGCCTCGATCCCCAGGTGCTTAGGCATTTCCTGTTCGAAACCATAGATCCGGCTTTCGCGGCGTCGATCGCACCCGGCGACATCATCGTCGCTGGCAAGAATTTCGGCTGTGGATCGGCGATGGAGGTGGCCGCGACCGCGGTGCTCGGCGCCGGCATCAACGCCGTCCTGGCGCGAAGCTTCGCGCGGACTTACTATCGCAACGCCATCAATAATGGGCTGCTGCCGATCCTTTGCGATACGCACGGGATCGGCGAAGGCGGCCGCTTGACGATCACGGTGGGCGACGAGGTTCGCGTATGGGATGCCGACAGGCGGGTGGCTCTACCGGGTGAGCCGATCCCGCAAATCATGCTCGACATTCTCGCCGCCGGCGGCATCGTGCCCTACCTCCGCAGCCATCGCGACTTCGTCATCTGAGAGCAAGCCTCGAAATCGGAGCGATACGCCCCATGGATACAACCGCACCGGCCAACCTCGCGCCTGCACCCTATCGTCTGCGCCTTCCCGGCCCCACCGCAGTCCCCGAGCGGGTTCGACAGGCGATCGCCCGACCGGTCCTCGCCCATCGCGGCGCCGAATTTCGGGCAATCCTTGCGGAGACCGAGGCGCTGCTGCGCCCGCTCTTCGGCACGCGCAATCGCGTCATGCTCTTCACCAGCACCGGCACCGGGATGATGGAAGCCGCCTTGCTCAATGTGCTGGCACCCGGCGAGCGCCTCCTCGTCGTCGTCAACGGGCAATTCGGCGAGCGCTTCGCCGCGATCGCAAAGGCGCTCGGTGCCGAGATCGACACGATCGAGGTCGCCTGGAGCGAGGCCGTGGACCCGGCCGAGATCGCGAAGCGGGTTTCTGCGCAGAGCTATCGCGCTGTCGTCCTCGTGCATAATGAAAGCTCGACGGGCGCCGTTGCCGATCTTGCGGCGATCGGCGCCTTGCTCAGGGACAGCCCCACGCTTCTTGTCGTCGATTCTGTGAGCGGGCTGGGCGGCATAGAGGTGCGCCAAGACGAGTGGGGCGTCGATGTCCTCGTTTCCGCAAGCCAGAAGGCGCTGATGTGCCCGCCCGGCGTCGGGCTCGCCGCCATCAGCGACAAGGCGTGGCGGCTCGTCGCGCGTGAGGGCGGCCTCTCCCGCTTCTATTGGGATTTCCGCAAATACCGGGAAGGCATCGAGAAGGCCGAGCTGCCGTTCACGGCGCCGGTTTCATTGATCCAGGGGCTCCATGAGGCGCTGCGGATGATCCACGACGAAGGGATTCCGCCTGTCCTTGCCCGCCATCGCCGCCTTGCCGAAGCGCTCCGTGCAGGGGCGGCGGCCATCGGGCTCACCTCCTTCGCCCGCACCGTGCGGCTCTCGAGCACGGTTTCCGTATTCAATGTGCCGGCCGGCCTGGACGGCGGCGCGATCGTCCGGCGGCTGTATGAAAAGCACCGTACGGTCATCGCAGGAGCCCGCAACAAGCTGGCGGGAAAGGTGATCCGCATCGGCACGATGGGCGATATTCATGAAGGCGATGTCTTGACGGATCTCATCCACCTCGAGGATGTGCTTTCCGAACTCGGCCATCGCTTCGAGAGGGGAGCTGGCATCGCCGCTGCGACAGCGGCTCTCCAAAAGCGCTGAACATCGCGGCGGGACGTCGCCATCGCGTCGCCGAGGAAGCAAGCCCTCCTCCACTCACGGCATCGTGACAATGTTGACGCCAGAGGGGCACCGTATATTCTCGATAAATAACGCCCGCGCCTTTGAGAAGCGGGTGGTCTCGAAAGACAATATCAGGGACGGGGAGGCAGGAATGACGCTTCGATTCCGATTCATGTCTGTGGCGGGGCCCGCCGTTCTGGCGGCCGCGCTGAGCCTGGGTCTCGGCGCTCGCGACGCGGCGGCGCAGCAAAAGGTCGTCATCTATTCCGCCAATGACAGCACGCTCAATGAGCTGGTTTTCTCTGCCTTCACCAAAGATACCGGCATCCAGGTCGATCCCGTATCCACCGGCTCCGGTGTGCTGTTCAAGCGCATCCAGGCCGAGAAGGATCATCCGCAAGGCGATATCATCTGGGGCGTCAGCCGCCAGCTTCTGAACACGAACCGGGCGTATTTCACTCCCTATAAATCCCAGAACGCCGCGGCGATCCCCGCCGATTACCGCGATCCCGACAATCTGTGGACCGGCACCAATTTGCATCTCCTCGTCATTCTACAGAACACCAAGGCGCTGCCAGCCGATCAGGGGCCGCGGAGCTGGGAAGATCTGCTCGATCCCAAATGGAAGGACAAGATCGCCTTCACCGATCCGGCGAATTCCGGCTCGGCCTATGCCAATACGACGCTCCTTGTCGATCATTGGGGCGGAGGCGACAAGGGGTGGCAGAGGGTCAAGACGCTCTTCGCCAACCTGAAGGTGCTCAATCGCTCGTCTCTCGTCTTTCAGGGGGTAGGGAACGGCGAGTATCCGCTCGGGCTCTCCCTCGAATATGCCGGCTATCTCTGGGCCCATGACGGGGCGCCGGTAAAGACCATTTATCCCACCGACGGGACGCTTGTGCTGATGGAAGGGGTCGCCATCATCAAGGGCGGCCCTCATCTCGAGCCGGCCAAGAAATTCGTCGACTGGATCACGCGCAAGGATGTGCGCGAGATGATTCTGAAGGCGACCTTCCGCCGTCCCACGCGGCAGGATCTCGATCTCTCTAAGCTGCCGGGCAACATGCCGGCGCTGTCGAGCCTGAAGCTCCTCTCCTATGACGAGGCGGGCTGGGACAAGAAGCGAAGCGAGACCCTCGGCAAGATCAAGGATATTATTCAAGAGACGCGCTGATCCGGCGCTTCCGTTGCGAGGCATAGTCGATCTTGACCAGCATTGCCATCGAGCGGGTCGAGCGGTCCTTCGGGCCGGTCCGCGCGGTGAGCAGCGTCTCGCTCGATATTCGCGACGGCGAGCTCTTCACGCTCTTGGGCCCTTCCGGTTGCGGCAAGACAACCCTGCTGCGCATGGTTGCCGGGTTTTGCGATCTCGATGCCGGGGCCATCCGCTTCGGTGACCGACGAATCGACCAGCTCCCGCCCCATCGGCGCAACACGGGGATGGTGTTCCAGAACTACGCCATATTCCCCAACCTCACCGTCGGCGGAAACGTCGCCTATGGATTGCGTCCCCGCCGCACGCCAGCCGTGGAAGCCGCCGAGCGGGTAGGGCGGGCGCTCAAGCTCGTGCACCTCGACGGCCATGAGGCGTGCTGGCCGCACCAGCTCTCGGGCGGGCAGCTCCAGCGCGTCGCGATCGCGCGCGCCTTGGTGATCGAGCCCGAGGTGCTGCTGCTCGATGAGCCTCTTTCCAATCTCGATGCGAAGCTAAGGGTCGAGATGCGCGGCGAAATCCGCGCGCTCCAGCGGCAGCTCGGGATCACGGCGCTCTACGTCACCCATGACCAGGAGGAAGCCCTCGCGATCTCCGATCGCATCGCCGTGATGAGCGGGGGGCAGCTCGCTCAAGTCGGGCGGCCGCTCGACATCTATCGTCACCCCGCGACACCTTTCGTGGCCGAATTCATGGGCGTCACCAATCTGTTTTCCGGGGTCGTCGAGCGTCGCGACGGGCGTAGCCTCGTCGTGCGGGTTGGCGGCGACGCGTTTCCCGTTGCCGGGATCGATGGGCGGGAAGGGGCCAACCTTGGCTTCTCGCTACGACCGGAGGCCATCCGCATGCTTGCGGGAGGCGAAACGGCGTATGCTGGATGGGCGGAGCTTCGTGGACATGTTTCGCGGGTCGAGTTCCTCGGCGCGCTCACGCGCCTCGAAGTCAAGCTCCCGGGCGGCACAGCGCTGCGAGTGGCTCTCTTGGATCGTCCCTTGGATGACGTCCAGGAAAGAAGCGCTGTGGCGCTCGCCTATGACCCGAGCCGCGTGACAGCCTTTTCGCTGCCATGAGGGCCGTCGCCGCCCGCACCCGCTTCCCCCTCGCCGTCACGGTGGTGGCGCTCGGATTCCTGGGCCTTTTCCTGGTCTATCCGGTCTATCGCGTTTTCAGCGCGAGCTTCCTCGATGCGAACGGGCAGCATTTCACGCTGCACAATTTCGCGAGGATTCTTTCGAGCTCGTTCTATCTCGGCAGCATCTATAACAGCCTGGTGATCGGGGCGCTGGCGACCGTCGTCACGACGGCCCTCTCGCTGCCGCTCGCCTTCTCGATCGCTCGCCTGCCGATACCCGGGAAATCGGCGCTCGTCGGCTTGGCGACGCTGCCCCTCGTGCTGCCGTCCTTCGTTGGCGCCTATGCCATCGTGCTGATGCTGGGTCGCGCCGGTATCGTCACCCATTTCCTCCGGTCGTTGGGGATCCCCTTCGGCTCGATCTATGGGATCGGGGGCATCGTCCTGGTTTATGCGCTGACGCTCTATCCTTATGTCCTGTTGCCGACGATCGCCGGGCTGAAGGCGATCGACATCTCGCTCGAGGAAGCGAGCCAGAACCTGGGCGTCTCGCGCTGGAAGACCTTCTGGGGCGTCACCTTCCCGATCGTCATACCGTCCATACTCTCCGGCGCGCTGCTGGTTTTCATCGAGACCTTGGAGAATTTCGGCGTTCCCTTCGTGCTGGCGGAAGATAAGCCCATTCTTGCCGTCGAGACGTTCAAGCTCTTTGTGGGCGAGACCGACTCCAACCCGGCCTCGGCCGGTGTGCTCGGTGTTCTCTTGGTCATCTGCACGGCTGTTGTGCTCCTGATCCAGCGGCGCTACCTCGCGCGCCGACGCTTCGCGACCGGCGCGCGCCGGGCCCCGCCTTTGCTCGAGCTGCGGCCCGGCCTGCGACGGATCGCGACCGCCTATAGCTGGGGGGTCGTGTTGTTGGCGCTGGTGCCGTTTTTCGCCGTGATCGTCATCTCATTTCTCGAGTTCCGCGGGCCGGTTCTTCATTTCAGCTTCAGCCTCGGGAACTTCACGGAGCTGATCGATCGCTCGTCGCGGCCGCTCTTCAATACCCTCTTTCTCTCGACACTTGCCGCACTCGGCGCCGCCACGCTTGGCGTGCCAATCGGCTATGCCCTGACACGATATCGCTCCGTGGCGACGAGCCTGCTCGACGTCTTCGCCATGACCCCCTTCGCCGTGGCCGGAACCGTGCTCGGCATCGGTCTCATCATCGCCTTCAACAGCGGCTGGCTCGTGCTCACCGGCGGCTGGTTCATCATGGTGCTCGCCTATCTGATCCGGAAACTGCCCTTCAGCGTGCGCGCGTCGAGCGCCATCCTCCATCAGATCGATACCAGCCTCGAGGAGGCCTCGATCAATCTCGGCGTCTCTCCTCTCGCGACCTTTCTGCGCCTCACCGTGCCCCTGATGCTGGGCGGCATCATCGGCGGCATCGTATTGACCTGGGTCACCGTTGCGTCCGAGCTGAGCTCGACCGTCGTGCTCTACAGCGGGCCCTGGCAAACCCTCACCGTCGTGATGTTCCAGGCGCTCGAAGGCACGGGTGCAGGCATGGCCGCCGCTGCGGCTTCGGTCCTCATCCTCTTCACAGTTGTGCCCGTGGCGCTGATCTATCGATTGCTGCAGCGCTATGAGGCTTCCTTGCTGTGAGGAAGGCCGCCGCGACCGTCGCGCGCGGATCAGCAGTCGGGAACGTTCACGGCGAGCCCGCCGCGACTGGTCTCCTTGTATTTGTCGGCCATGTCGGCGCCGGTCTGCCGCATCGTCTCGATGACGCTGTCCAAGGAGACGTGATGCGTGCCGTCGCCGCGCAGCGCGAGACGCGCGGCGTTGATCGCCTTCACGGCACCCATCGTGTTGCGCTCGATGCAGGGGATCTGCACAAGGCCGCCGATCGGGTCGCATGTGAGGCCGAGATTATGCTCCATGCCGATCTCGGCGGCGTTCTCGATCTGCGCGTTGCTGCCGCCGAGCGCCGCCGCAAGCCCTGCCGCTGCCATTGAGCAGGCGACGCCGACCTCGCCCTGGCAGCCGACCTCCGCCGCCGAGATCGATGCATTGCTCTTGTAGAGCATGCCGATGGCGGCGGCCGTGAGAAGGAATCTAAAGCGCCCGGCCTCATCGGCGCCGGGTATGAAGCGGTCGTAATAGGCGAGCACCGCGGGTATGACGCCCGCGGCGCCGTTGGTCGGCGCGGTGACGATACGACCCCCTGCAGCGTTCTCCTCGTTGACGGCGAGGGCATAGAGGCTGACCCAGTCGAGTGCGGCGAGGGGGTCCTGCGGCGCGTCGGCTTGCCGGCGCACCAGCTCCTGGTGCAGGTCGTGGGCACGGCGACGCACCTGAAGGCCGCCGGGCAATATCCCCGATTGGCGGCAGCCGCGCTCGATCGAAGCCCGCATCGCCTTGCAAATGTCACGCAGACCGCCGGCGATCTCCGCATCGCTGCGGCGCGCTCTCTCGTTCTCCATGACGATGTCGGCAATCGACAAGCCGGTGCGGTCGCCGATCGCGAGCAACTCCTGCGCCGAGCGGAACGAGTAGGGCAGGGCCAGATTGGTGCCGGCATCGGGGGTGCTACCGGCCTCGTTCTCGTCGATGACGAAGCCGCCGCCGACCGAATAATAGCCGCGCCCGAGCAGCACGACGTCGTTGCGGTCACGCGCAGTGATCCGCATGCCGTTGGGATGGCCGGGCATGGTCTCGCCGGCGCAGAACACGAGGTCCCGCGGCTCGTCGAAGGCGATCTCTCCTCCGCCGAAGAGGCGCAGCTTGCCGCGTCGCCGAATATCGGCGACACGCCCGGCGATGGTATCCGGGTCGATCTTGTCCGGGGTCTCGCCAAGCAGCCCCAGCAGGACCGCGGTATCCGTCGCATGCCCTTTCCCCGTCAAGGCCAGCGAGCCGTAAAGCCGCACCTCGATGCGCGCGACGGCATTCAGGAGATCACGCGATTCGAGAGCCAAGAGGAAGCGATGCACCGCCCACATCGGGCCGACGGTGTGCGAGCTCGAAGGACCGATCCCAATCTTGAACAGGTCGAACACGCTCAACGACATTGCGATACCTCTTGGCTCCCGTCGCGAGAGCCGCCGACGTCGAAACCATCACCAATCTACGCCCGAAGCGCATCGGCCGGCCGCCGCAGATCGGCCGCTTTCTATTCGAAAGCGACATCTGAGCAAGGATTCCGCGGGTTCTTGCGCTATTTGCGCGTCGCCGATTTACGCGTATAGTACTATCGTACTATACTTGGAACAATACACCAGAAGGCAAGCAAGGCGGGGCAGGATGCAGTCGCGGCACCGCCTTGCGGGGCTTGAGCTGGTTCCGTATAGTGCGTCGTCCTATGGTTGGGACTATAGTAAGAAATATCAAAAGCCAAGACGTTGGGGGCATCGCCTCTTCGACGACACAAATTTGGGAGGGTCATCATGGCTAGCTTGAGGAAGACACGTGTCGCTTTGCTGGCCGGCGGCCTTGCCGTGGCATTCATGCCGGGCCTGGCACGGGCGGCCGATACGATCAAGATCGGGGTGGACGAGCCGCTCACGGGCGCTGTCGCCGCCTCGGGAAACTACGTCACCAACGGCGCCAAGATCGCTACCGACGAGATCAACGCCAAGGGCGGTGTGCTGGGCAAGAAGCTCGAGCTCGTCATCGAGGACAACAAGAGCAATCCGACCGAAGCGGCGTCCGCCGCCGAGAAGCTCATCGTGCGCGACAAGGTGCCGGTGCTGATGGGCGCCTGGAGCTCGACCTACACCCTCGCCGTGATGCCGAAGCTCATGGAGTACAAGGTCCCGATGGTGGTCGAGACCTCGTCCTCCGACAAGATCACCACCTCGGGCAATCCCTATATCTTTCGCACCGCGCCGACCAACGGCATGGAGGCCAAGGCGTTCTCCAAAGAGGTCGGCAAGTTCCATATCAAGAAGGCCGACTTCCTCGTTGTGAACAACGACTGGGGCTTGGGCGCGGCGCAGGCCTTCTCGGCGATGCTGAAGAGCCATGGTGTCCAGACCGGCATCGAGCAAACGATGGATGCCAACGCCCAGGACCTGAGCGCTCAGCTCGCCAAGATCAAGGACTCGGGCGCGGACACCCTGTTCGTGACGACCGAGGTCGAGCAGATCACGCTCATCCTCAAGCAGGCGAAGTCCCTCGGCCTCAAGCAGCGCATCATCACCACCGGCGGCTCCTCCTCGCCGGACCAGCTCATCCAGCAGGACGGCGATGCCGCCAACGGCACCTACCACATCCTCTTCTTCGCCCCGTGGTTCCCGCAGAAGGCGGAGAACCCCAAGGTCGCCGAGGACTTCGTCGCCGCATGGAAGAAGCGCGGCTATGAATTCGCGGGCCTGACGGAGGGCTTCCGCGGCCATGACGGTATCGAGACGATCGCGGCGGCGATCAAGCTGGCCGGCAAGGCCGAGCCCGAGGCCATCCGCAAGGCGCTCTGGGAGGTGCATGTGAAGGGCATCAACGGCAATATCAGCTTCGTGAAGGAAGGCCCGAAGGGCAAGGAGAGCGGCCA
>DATGLG010000051.1:0-26543 GCA_035294245.1 Alphaproteobacteria bacterium
TGCGTCGGCTCCCCCGGGGCCGCGGCGGGCAGCGCCGTCCCCTCCGCCGTGTAGCCCTCAACCGCCGGTGCGGGCGGGGCCACGAAATCCGGCCCCACCTCGCACCCATAAACCCCCAACCCCGCCGCCATTAACAGCGCAAGACATGGGAGCGCCTTGCGCCAGCGATCGCGTCGAGCCTGCATCGGGAACTCCTGAGCGCGCGGTTAGTCGAGGGCCATCGAGGCGGCACCTCGGCCGCCGGATCGCCGCCCCTTCCGCAGCAGAAGCAGCAGGGGCATGGCGATGAGGGCGAGGATCATCATCAATTTGAAATCGTCGATATAGGCGATCATCGCCGCCTGGGTCGTGACCTGGGCGTTCAAGGCGGCGAGCCCCGCGCTCGTGCCGAGGGAGCCCGCGGCGAGATAGGGCGGATGCACCAGCGGATTGAAGGGAGTCACATGCGTCGCGAGCGAGGCATGCACCACCTGGGTGTTCTCCGTCAGCAGCGCCTGCACGATCGAGATGCCGATGCTGCTGCCGATATTGCGCACCAGGCTGAAGATGGCCGTGCCCTCGGTGCGGAGCTTCGGCGGCAGGGTCGCGAAGGCAACGGTGCTGAGAGGCACGAAGACGAAGCCGAGCCCGAAGCCCTGGGTGATGCCGGAGACGATCACCGGCATCATGTCCATCTGCAGGGAGAAGCCCGTCATCTGCCAGAGGGAGAAGGCCGTCAGGCCGAAGCCGAAGCCGATGATGAGCCGGATGTCGACGCGTCCGATCAGGCGTCCGACCAGGATCATCGCGATCATGGTGCCGATGCCGCGCGGCGCCGTGACGAGGCCGGTGGTGACCACCGGATAGTTCATCAGGTCCTGCAAGAGCGGCGGCAGCAAGGCGAGGGTCGCGTAGAGGATGATGCCGACGATGAAGATGAAGAAGGTGCCGGTCGCGAAATTGCGATCCTTGAGCAGCGTCGGATTGAGGAAGGGCCGCTTGGCCGTCGCCGTATGGACGGCGAAGAGATACCAGCCGAGGGCCGAGACGACGGCCTCGATCCAGATCTCCGTCGAGCCGAACCAGTCCTTGAGCTCGCCGCGGTCGAGCATCATCTGGAGCGCGCCGACGCCGATGCTGAGGGCCGCGAAGCCGAAGAAGTCGAAGGGCCGCGGCCGGTCGTGCTTGCTCTCGGCGATGAAGATCAGGATGCCGAGAAAGGCGATCAGCCCGACCGGGAGATTGATGTAGAAGACCCAGCGCCAATTGTAGTTGTCGGTGAGCCACCCGCCCAAGGTCGGGCCCAGGATCGGGCCCACCATGATGCCGGCCCCCCACACGGCCATCGCCTGGCCATGGCGCTCGGGCGGATTGATGTCGAGGAGGACGGCCTGGGAGAGCGGCACGAGGGCGGCCCCGCAAATCCCCTGGAGCAGCCGGAACACCACGATCTGCGTCAGGCTCTCCGCCATGCCGCACAGGGCGGAGGCAATGGTGAAGCCCGCGACCGAGATCAGGAACACGCGCTTGCGGCCGAAGCGCCCGGAGAGCCAGCCGGTCATCGGCGTCATGATCGCCGCCGCGACGATATAGGAGGTCAGCACCCAGGTGATCTGATCCTGGCTCGCCGAGAGGCTTCCCTGCATATGGGGCAGGGCCACATTGGCGATGGTCGTGTCGAGGGCCTGCATGATCGTCGCGAGCATGATCGAGACGGTGATCATGCCGCGATTGACGGCCATCGTGTCCGAGGCGGCGGCCATGGGACTATTTGTTGTTGCGCGGCGTCGAGGCGAATGCCGATTCGATGAAGGCCAGCGCCGACCGCCGGTATTGCGTATCGACCTCCACGCTGACGCTCAGCCCCGCATGGAGGGGCCGCGACGGGTCGAGCTTGTCGATGACCAGGCGGACGGGCAGCCGCTGCACCACCTTGACCCAGTTGCCCGTGGCGTTCTCCGGCGGCAGCAGAGAGAACACCGAGCCCGTCCCCGGGCTGAGGCTCGCCACGCGGGCCTCGAAGGTTTTGTCGGGATAGGCGTCGACATCGACCTCGGCCGTCTGCCCCGGGCGCATATGGGTGAGCTCCGTCTCCTTGAAATTGGCCTCGACCCAGACCCGGTCCGTGGAGACGAGGGAGAAGACCGGGGTCGCCGCGTTCACGTAATCGCCGACCTGGAGCTGATCGACCTTGGTCACGATGCCCTCGTCGGGCGCCGTGACGACGGTATAGGAGAGATTGAGCTTGGCGCGGTCGAGCTTGGCCTGGGCCTGCTGCACGGTGGGATGCCGGTCGACAGGGATGTCGGGGTTGCCGCCCAGGCTCGCGAGAGCGCTGGCGATCTGCTGCTCAGTGGCGGCGACTTGCTGCTTCGCGACCTGGAGCGCGTGATTGGCCTGATCGAACTGCGCCTGCGAGGCCACCCCCGAGGCGCGCAGGCGCTTCTGCCGGTCGAACTCGCTCTGCTGATAATTCAGCGTGTCCTGCGCCGCCTTGAGATCCGCCTGCTTCTGGCGATAGGTCGCCTTCAGCGCGTCGATCTGCAGCCGCGCGCCGGCCAGCTCCGCCACCGCCTGCTCGACGGCGATGCGATAGGGGCGATCGTCGAGGCGGAAGAGAACCTGCCCCTTCTGCACCTGCTGATTGTCGCGCACGTCGATCTCGGAGACCTGGCCGGGGACCTGCGTGCTGATCGAGACGCGCGCCGCCTGGATATAGGCGTCGTCGGTCGAGACGTAGCGTCCGCCCGTGAGATAGACATAGCCTGCTGCGAGGAGCACCAGAATCGGCGCTGCGATCATGAGCGGCAGGCGCAGCCGCTGGCGCAGGGAGCGGCGGCGGCGGACGGGCGCCTCGCCGCGGCCGAACCGCCGCTCGCCGGCCTTGGCTATGACGATCGGCTGCTTGTCGGGCGCGTTCATCTGGCACTCCCCCGCGCCTTGCGCGGCGCGTCTCCGGGCGCCTCCTCCTCGCCGCCGACGGCGGCCGAGGCCGGCCTCTCGACGGCAGCGCCATTGGGATCACGATCCAGCAGATTGACGCGCACGCGCGTCAGCATGTCGAGCAGCGACTCCTGCTGCTCCGGCGACAGCCCGGCGAAGGCCTCGCTCCGCGTCGCCTCGGCGATGCGCCGCATCTCCGCGAAGATCGGCTCCGCCTTCGCGGCAAGAAACAGACGCCGCGCCCGCCGGTCGGCGGGATCCGGGCGCCGCTCGATCCAGCCCGCCTCCTCCATGCGGTCGAGCAGGCGGACGAGGGTGATCGGCTCGATCTCCAGAAGCTCCGCCAGCCCCGCCTGATGGATGCCCTCGTGCCGCGCCAGATAGGCGAGCGCCTTGCCTTGCGCCCGGGTAAGCCCCAAGCCCTTGGCCTGCTGGGCAAAGCGCTTGCCGAGCAGGCGCGCGACGTCGTGGACGAGAAAGCCGAAGCTGCGGTTCAGATCGGGGATATTCATAAGCAGCGTATATTATACGCCTTACGTATTATACGTACTGCCGGAACCGCAGCCCAGGCCGCCCGGAAACGCATAGCGGGGGCGGCCGACCCGCCAGCTCCGGTGTGGAAGCGGCTGCCGTCTTCAACAATCGATTCTCCGAAAAGATCATGCGGAGCCCAGATCGCCTGCCGGAGCGGGCGAGGGCAATGCGGCCGGATTCTCCTCAGAACAAGACGAGAATAAAGCTTGCCGGATGAGGAGAAAGTCGGCAGATTCTCCTCATATGAAGAGGAGAACAAGTGTATATCTGGGAGCGGCCGGAATGGCCCCATTTCACCTGGGACGATACGCGGCTGCTTGAGCCGCTCGCCGCCGCACGCCTCAAGCAGGGTCGTCTCCTCGGAAGCATGGCGCGACTCGGCTTCGACCTGAAGCGCGAGGCCCAGCTCGAGGCCCTCACCGAGGACGTCCTCAAGAGCTCGGAGATCGAGGGTGAGGTCCTCGACCGCGCCAGCGTTCGTTTGTCGCTCGCGCGCCGCCTCGGCGTGCCCGTAGCCGCCATCGCGCCGTCCGACCGGCGCACTGAAGGCGTCGTCGAAATGACCCTGGACGCCACGGAGAATTATGACACCTTTCTCACGCCCGAGCGGTTGTTCGGCTGGCAGGCGGCGCTCTTTCCCTCGGGCTATTCCGGATTGCACAAGGTCAGGACGGGCGCATGGCGCGACGACGCCGAAGGGCCGATGCAGGTCATTTCGGGACCCATCGGACGCCAGCGCGTTCACTATCAAGCGCCACCAGCGGAGCGCCTCGAAGCCGAGATGACGGCGTTCCTGGACTGGTTCAATCGCCGGGTCGAGCCCGAAGGTCTTCTGCGCGCCGGCCTCGCGCATCTCTGGTTCGTGACCATTCATCCCTTCGATGACGGCAACGGCCGCGTGGCCCGCGCGATCGCCGATCAGGCGCTCGCCCAATCGGAGGGCTCCGGGCAGCGCTTTTACAGCATGTCAAGCCAGATCCGGAAGGAACGGTCCCATTATTACGAGGCGCTCGAACGCACGCAGAAAGGCGCGCTCGACGTCACCGCGTGGCTGGTCTGGTTTCTCGGCTGCCTCTTGCGCGCGATCGACGGCGCCGAGGCCGCTTGCGCCAATGTCCTGCGCAAGGCGGATTTCTGGCAACGCTACGCTCGCGAGCCGCTCAGCGAGCGGCAGCGGTCCGTGCTGAACCGGCTGCTGGACGGATTCGAAGGCCGGCTCACGACCAGGAAATGGGCTGCGATCGGCAAGTGCTCGATTCCGACCGCGCAGCGCGACATCAATGCGCTGGTCGAGCGCAATATCCTTCGCCGCAATCCGGGCGGCAGCAAGAACACAAGCTATGATCTGGTGGTGGCGCCATGAGCGCGCAGTGCGCGCGGGCAGCGCCGCCGATCACGTCAGCGGTCGGCTAAATCTGCTCGATGCTCTCGAAATCGAAATCCGAGCCTGGCGGATTCTCGCCCACCCGCAACGTCTTGTCGTTGACGAAGCGATAGGGCGGCACGGGCAGATTATAAGGAGCCGGAACCCCCTGGAAGACGCGGCCGGCCAGGTCGTAGCGCGAGCCGTGGCAGGGGCAGAAATAGCCGCCCAGCCAATCGGCGCCGAGCTGCGGATCGCCGGGCTTCGGGTGGAATTCGGGAATGCAGCCGAGATGGGTGCAGATCCCGACCAGCACGAGGTATTCCGGCTTGATCGAGCGGTGCCAGTTGGTCGCGTATTTTGCCTGCTGATCCTGCTCGGAATTGGGGTCGCGGAGGCGGCTCAGGAGCTGCGGCTCCCGCAGCGTCTTGAGCGCCTCCGGGCTGCGGTTGACGATGAAGATCGGCCGGCTGCGCCAGCGGACGACGATCTGCTCGCCGGGACGCAGCGGCGCGAGGTCGACATCGAGGGGGCCGCCCGCCGCGAGCACATCGGAGGAGGCATTCATCGAATCGAGGAAGGGCCAGGCCGCGGCCGCCGCGCCGAGGACGCCCATCGCCGCTGTCGCAAGATAGAGGAAATCGCGGCGCTTCACCTCATCCTTATGTCCGGCATAGTGGGAAACCGACATCCTGCTCTCCACCGCTCTGCGTCGTGACGGGCCTGCCCATCCGCACGGGACGGATGGGACGGCAGCAACGGCGCGACTTTACCGCGCCCCGAGGATTTCGTCACAGATTCCGGCGCCGCACCATCCCGCGGCAACACGTCGCAGTCGGACAAGATCGCAACTTGACCTTATCCCCTCGTCACCTTGATCTTGGCCCCATTCTCTCCGCGCAAGCTATCGGCGACGCGCCAGGTGCTTGTCACGGCAATCGTCTCGGCGCTGCTCGGCGGGATGGCCTGCCGCCCGACAAGCGCCGCCCGGATCGGCGCCGGCGGAACATTTGCAGCAGGCGAGCGTTCTGTCCCCAGTCGGCGCTTGCTCCTCGCGATAGTTCCGGCAAGCGCAGCAATGCCCCGGGAGCTCACGATGAAGGCGGTGGTCTTTCACGATGTCGGCGATATCCGGCTCGAGGATGTGCGCGAGCCCGAGATCGCGGACGATTACGACGCGATCGTTCGCCTGACGGCGAGCGCCATATGCGGCACGGATCTCCATATGATCCGCGGCACGATGTCCGGCATGAAGCCGGGCACGATTCTCGGCCATGAGGGCGTCGGCATCATCGAGGAGCTGGGCCGCGGCGTGCGGAACCTGAGCGTCGGCGACCGCGTCGTCATCCCCTCGACGATCGCCTGCGGCTCCTGCGTCTATTGCCGCGCCGGCTACCATGCCCAATGCGACCGGGCGAATCCCAAGGGGCCGCAGGCGGGGACCGCCTTCTTCGGCGGGCCGGCGAGCACCGGGCCGTTTCACGGCCTGCAGGCGGAGAAGGCGCGCATTCCCTTCGCCCATGTCGGCCTCGTCAAGATCCCGGAGGAGGTGACCGACGACCAGGCCCTCCTGCTCTCGGATATCTTCCCCACCGGCTATTTCGGCGCAGACCTCGCCGAGATCACGCCCGGCGACACCGTTGCCGTGTTCGGCTGCGGCCCGGTCGGCCAGTTCGTCGTCGCGAGCGCCAAGCTGCGCGGCGCCAGCCGGATCATCGCCGTGGATTACGAGCCGTCGCGCCTCGGCATGGCCAAGGCGCAAGGAGCCGAGATCGTCAATTTCGATGAGGAAGATCCCGTCGAGGCGATTCGGGTGCTCACCGCCGGCATCGGGGTCGACCGCGCCATCGACGCCGTCGGCGTGGACGCCGTGCACCCCCATCGCCGGGACGAGCGGCCCACGGCCGCGGCGGCGAAAGGCGGTGACGGGGAGGCGCAATGGCAGCCCGGGGACGGGCCCGCCCAGGCCTTGACATGGAGCGTGGAAGCGCTGGCCAAGGCGGGAACGCTCGGCATCATCGGGGTCTATCCACCGGACGCGCATGATTTCCCCATCGGGGTGGCGATGAGCCGCAACCTCACCGTCAAGTGCGGCAACTGCAACCACCGCAAATACATCCCGATGCTGCTCGACCTCGTGCGCGCGGCCCGCGTGGATCCCACGGCCGTGCTCACCCATGCGGCGCCGCTGACCGACGTCATCGACGCCTACAAATCCTTCGATCGGCGCAGGTCCGGCTGGATCAAGGTCGAGCTGCTTCCCGGCAGCGACGGCGCCGGCATGATCGACAGCCCGCGGCTCGGGACAGGACAGCTTTAATATTGTGATTTCGACACTCGATTCGCATTCAAGGATCGTCATTCCGGCCGGAGCGAAGCGCAGAGCCGGAATCCAGGGCCGCATGCCTGGATTCCCGCTTTCGCGGGAATGACGACCAAACAGAACGAACCATTGGAGTCATAACACTAGGACGCGGCCCGCGGCCGATTGAAGGCGCGGCCGCGAGCGGATGCCGTCTCTCAGGCCGTCGCCGATTCCGGTGAGGCCAGGCGGATCCCGCTATTTCTTCCTCTTGGCCGGCCGCGACCGGCCCTGCGGCTTCGCGGGCGTTTCGGAAAGGCGCCACGGCTTTCCCACGCGCGCGCTCGGGAAGGGCAGCGGATCGCTGGCAGGGAACGACTCCTCGACCAGGCGATCCATACGCTCGTCGGCCGCACTCCTGCCATCGGCGCGCGACCGTCGCTCCTTGCGCGGAGACCGGCTCTTGTCGTCACGAGAGGATTGGCGTTTTCGCAATGGCGGCATGGCTCCTTCCCCTCCCCCGGCCTGCATCCGTCAAGAACCGAGCGCGGCGGGCCCGAGCGCGGACAGCTTAGAAACGCGGGCCGCCGCCGTCCGGTTCCGCTTCGGCGCCGGCGGAGCAAGGCGGCACAGCGCGCGCCGCCCGCACCTGCGCCTTGCATCTTAAGAATTCCGCGGCGTTGACAGGGGAAACCTTGTATGCAAGGTCTTTGGCCTCTCGATGCGGGCCGAGGACGGGAGACGATGTTGACGTGCCTCATCCTTTGCGCGGCGGCGCTGCGCCCGGTGTGGATGGGCGCGCGATGACGCCACCGGGTGCGACCGGGCCGCTCGCCGGGCTGAAGGTCGTCGATCTCTCCCATGTGATGGCGGGGCCGACCTGCGCGCTGATGCTCGCGGATCTTGGTGCCGATGTCATCAAGGTCGAGAAGATTCCCGGGGGCGACGATACGCGCCGCTCGGTGCCGCCGACCATCGGCGGCGAATCCGCGGCCTTCCTCATGATGAACCGCAACAAGCGCGGCATCGCCCTCGACCTCAAATCGGAGGGCGGCAAGCGCGTGCTGCGCCGTCTCCTGGATCAGGCGGACATCGTGGTCGAGAACTACCGTCGCGGCACGATGGACCGCATGGGCTTCGGCTATGCAAGCCTGCGCGAGCGCAATCCGCGCCTGATCTATTGCTCGATCTCGGGCTTCGGTCGCACCGGCCCCTATGCCGATCGCGGCGGGTTCGACCTGATCGCCCAGGGCATGAGCGGGCTGATGAGCATCACCGGCGAAGCTCCCGACCGGCCGCCCGTGAAGGTCGGCGCCCCCGTCACCGACATCACCGCCGGCATTCTCGCCTGCATGGGCATCCTGGCGGCGCTCCACCATCGTGACCGCACCGGCGCGGGGCAGCTCGTCGACACCTCGCTCTTCGAGGCTGGGATCGTGCACACCTACTGGCAATCGGCGATCTGCTTCGCGACGGGCGTGCCGCCGGGGCCGATGGGCTCGGCGCATCCGCTGAATGCGCCTTACCAGGCGTTCGCAACGGCGGACGGCTGGATCACGGTCGGCGCCGCCAATCAGCCCAATTGGCTGCGCCTGCTCGATGTCATGGGCGCGCAGCACTTGGCCGCGGACCCGCGCTTTGCCACCAATGCCGACCGGATGGCCCATCTCCAAGCCCTCGCCGACGCCCTGGCGCCGCTTTTCCGCGCCCGCAGCAGCGCGGACTGGCTCGCCCGCCTCGCCGCCGCGGGCGTGCCGGCGGGGCCGGTGCTCGACGTGAAGGAGATGCATGCGCACGAGCAGACCATGGCGCGGCGGATGATCGTCGAGACATCGCACCCCACGGCCGGCGTGGTGAAGGCGATCGGCCCTCCCGTGAAGTTCTCCGAAACGTCGGCAAGCATCCGCCGCCCCGCGCCCCTCTATGGTCAGCATACGCGTGAGGTCCTGCGCGAGCATGGTTTCACGGAGGCGGAGATCGACGATCTCGCGGCTGCGGGGGCCATCCATCTCGCTGAGGCAAAGGAAACCGCATGAGCGACTTGCTGTTCGAGGCCCGAGACGGGATCGGCTACATCACCTTCAATCGCCCCCAGGCGCGCAACGCGCTGACCTTCGCGATGTATGAGCGGCTGATCGAGGTCGTCGCCGAGGCCGAGGCGGATGCGGCGATCAAGGTCTTGGTGCTGTCCGGCGCGGGCGACAAGGCCTTCGCCGCCGGAACCGACATCAACCAGTTTCGCGCCTTCAAGACGCCGCAGGATGCGCTGGATTACGAGGCCCGCATCGATCGGGTGCTGGGGCAGCTCGAGCGCTGCCGGCTTCCGACGATCGCGGCGATTGCCGGGGCTTGCACGGGCGGCGGCGCCGGGATCGCCGCCTGCTGCGATTTGCGGATCGGGGCGGGCAATGCGAAATTCGGCTTCCCCATCGCGCGCACCCTGGGCAATTGCCTGTCGACGACGAATTACGCCCGGCTCTCGGCGCTGATCGGCCCGTCCCGGGTGAAAGAGCTCATTTTCCTCGCGCGGCTCGTCGAGGCCGAAGAAGCCAAAGCGATCGGCCTGCTGCACGAGGTGGTGAGCGAGCCGGCGCAACTGATGCCGCGCGCAACGGAGATCGCCCGCACCGTCGCCGGCCATGCGCCCCTCACCCTGCGCGCGACAAAAGAGGTGCTGCGCCGCCTGCGGGACCGCGCGGCCGTCGCCGACGAGGACAAGGAGCTCCTTCTGATGTGCTACATGAGCAGCGATTTCCGCGAGGGCATGGACGCCTTTCTCAACAAGCGCCAGCCAGTGTGGCAGGGGAAGTAGCCTCGATCGCGCGCGTCCTCGACTTATCAGCTAACCCGCCTCGATCAGCCGCGAGAGCGCGCTGCCCGGATGCGCAAGCGTCTCGGGTGCGCCGGACTCGACGAGGCGGCCGGCGCCGATGACGAGCACCTGATCGAAGGACCGGGCAAGAACGGCGCTGTGGAGGGCCCAGAACAGGCAGCGCCCCTCGAATTCCCGCCGAAGTGCCGCCATGATCTTCGCCTGCGAGGTGCCGTCGAGCCCTGCGGTCGCCTCGTTGAGGACGAGGAGGTCGGGGCGCTTGAGGACGGCGCGCGCGATCGCCACCTTCTGGCGCTGCGCCGGCGATAGCGAGGTGCCGCCCGTGCCCACGGGATGCTCGAGCCCAGTGGCGATGATCAGGTCGCGCAAGCCCATCTCGTCGACGATCTTGGCGCCGATCGCATGCAGCGTCGCCCGGCTGTTCGGCTCGCTGCCTGCGACCTTCCCGAACAGGATATTGTCGTAGAGGCTGGCGGCGGCGTTGTATTGCTCCTCGTCGAAAAAGGAGATCGCCGCGCGCAGCTCCGCGGGAAGCCCTGCGGCGAACCGGTCGCGCGCCTCGAGGATGCGCGCCGGCAGATCATCCTCCAGCTCCTCGAAGCGATGGCGCGCCGGCACGATGCGGAAGGCGAGCGACAACAGCCGCTCCTGGTCGGGCGCGCCCAGCGCCGCCGGATCGGCGTCCTTGATCCGATTCAAGAGCGCCTCGAAATCGGGCAGCTCGTCGGGCCGGACGAGGCTGAATTCCTCGATGAGATCGAGGTGGGTATCGACCTCGCCGAACACCTCGATCATCGTCGCCGCCGCTTCGGCGCCGACGCGCAACAGATCCCGCGTCAGCCCGGCCTCGTCGATGACGCGGCGAAGATAGGGCTGGCGCGGCAGGCTTTCGTCCGCGAAGGCGGAGCCGACCGGCGTGCCGAACAGCAGATTCTCGGCGAGCGAGGCGTTGCGATTGAAGCGGTGCGGATCCCATCGCTCGACGACGCGGCTCGCGCCGGCCTCGGCCAATCGCGCTGCAAGGCGGCGCCGCGCCTCGAGCAGCCGCGCGGCCGCTTCCGGCTGCAGCACGGGATCGAGGCGCCCATGCAGCCCGAGCTCGTACACATCGGCCTCGAGGTCGACGAGGCGGATCACATCGATCATGCGCGCCCGTAGCGCCTCCGGACCTGCGACGCCGGCCTGCGCGTAATCGACCCAATCGGCGTCGAGGGCTTGTTGCGCGCCGCCGGGCTTGTCCGCCGCTCCGTCCGGTGCCGGCGGCCGATGGCGCAATCCCACCAGGAGATTTTCGCGCAGGCTGACGCCGAAGAGATAAGTCGCCGGCCCGACATAGCCGATGCGGCACCCCACGACCCCGACGGGAAGCGAGGCGAGATCGACGCCGCCGATGGCGATCCGGCCCGTCGTCGGCGTGGCAAGGCGCGCCAGGAGGCCGGCGAGCTCGGCCTTGCCGCCATTGCTCGCCCCGACGACGGCGACATGGGTGGCGAGAGGGAGCGAGAAGCTCACGCCCTCGAGGCGATAGACGCCATCGGGATCGCGATACGTCACACCCGAGGCGACGACATCGCCCGCAAAGCGCGGGATCTCCGCCGGCCGCTCGAGCAGCAGACGGGTGTCGAGCATATCGGCGACGTCGAACTGCTGCATGACCTGCTCGTACTTGATCGCGACGTCCTGCTGGTCCTGATAGAAGTCCAGCAGCTCCTTCCAGGGGTCGGACATGTCCTTGTAGGCGGCGAGCACCGCGACGAGCGCGCCGAAGGAGAGGTCGCCCACGATCACGAAATAGCCGCCAAGCGCATAGAAGAAGAAGGGCGTGAGCTGGGTCAGGAAGTTGCTGAGAAATCGCGCGAAGAACTTGCGGTAATAGCTTTCGTAGCGGATTTCGTAGATCTGCTCCAGGCGGCCCGAGATCTCGGCGAGCTGATAGGGCGCGTCGTCATTGACGCGGATGTCGACCCGCGCCGCGATCGATTCGGCGAGCCGGTCGGCCAATCCCCGGATCTTGCGAATCCGCAGCCGTCCGAGCTCCCTCACCTTGCGCTGCAGCTTGGGAATGACATAGCCCTGGACCGGATAGAGCGCGACGGCCGCGGCCCCCAATAGCGGGTTCTGCACGAACATGAAGACGAGAATCGTCAGGAGCGTGCCGCCCTGGAAGATCGGCAGCGCGAAGGCGTCGCCGATGAACCCCGCGACCGGCTCGAGCTCGGCCGTCATCATCGTGATGATCTGGCCGCCGGAGCTGCGGCTGAATTGCTGCAGCGGAAAGCGGAGCGTGCGCTGGTAGAGGTCATAGCGCAGGTTGCGCAGCATGCGCTCGCCGAGCCGGCCCTTGCGCACATTGATGTAGAACTTGAACAGGCCGTTCGTCACGACCAGCGCGAGATAGACGCCGCAGAGTATCAGGAGATAGGTCACCTGGTCGAACGCGACGCCGAGGATCGTCTGCGGGAAATGCCTGCCGCCGATCGCGTGATTGATGATCGTCTTCGGCAGCTCCAGCGAATAATAGAGGATGGGAAACGATGCCACGGTCAGCACCACGAGGATGATCTGATCCCGAGCGCTGTTGCGGAGGATGAAGCCGTAGAGGCTCGATTCGATCGCCTCGCGGGTGCTGCGCGCGCGGAGCCAGGCCAGGAGCCGCCGAGGCCTCGCCAAGAAGCCGCTCGCCGGGGCCATGACGCCCGATGCTCGTTGGCGCTCCATCGCCATCGCGATCCGACCCGGTGCCTGCGTCTGAAAGGAGCAGATTACCGCATGGCGGCGCGACATTCGAGCCGCGGTTGCAACCCGGCGGAAGGGACAGTGCGGCTATACCGCGCAGGTGCGGAACCCGGCGAAGACGTCGCGCCGCTCGGGCGTGAAGAAGTTGCGATAGGTATTGGTGATCATCCGGCTGCGCGTGGCCCAGGCGCCGCCGCGCAAGACCTTGCGCGAGCCGAACCAGGGGGCCGAATAGTCCTCATACGCGTCGGGCGCAAAGCCGGGATAGGGCTCGAAGGTGGTCGCCGTCCACTCCCAGACATTGCCGAGCATCTGGCGGCAGCCCCACGCGCTGTCGCCCTCGGGATGCGCCGCGACATCGACGGTGCCCAGCACGGCGCCGTCGAGATTGGCGCGGCGAGGGTCGGGCGTCTCGTCACCCCAGGGATAGCGCCGCTTGCGCGCCGCGAGCCCGCCGCCGGGCCCGGGCTCGGTCGCCGCGGCCGCCTCCCATTCCGCCTCGCTCGGCAGGCGTCGCCCCGCCCAGCGGCACCACGCCATGGCCTCGTACCAGTTGACGTGAGCGACCGGCCGATGGGGATGGAGCGGCTCGTCGCGATTGAAGCGGCGCTCGCTCCAGCCGTCGCGCCGCGGCGACCAGTAAAGCGGATGCTCGGCGCCCGCCGCCTCGCGCCAGCGCCAGCCCTCCTCGCCCCAGAACTCGCGCCGGCGATAGCCGCCTTCCGTGACGAAGGCGAGGAACTCGGCATTGGTGACCGGCGCGCGCGCGATGCGGAAAGGGTCCACCCTCACCGGATGCGCCCATTTCTCATTATCGAAGAGAAACGGCGCCTCGGGTGGCGCGCCAAGCTGCAGCTCGCCGCCCGGGACGTGCGCGTCGCCTGGAAACGGACCGGCCTCGGGGCCGCCGTTTCCCCTGGCCTGCGCCGCGGCGAAGATCGGCGCCGGATAGCCCAGCGTCTGGCGCGTATACGTGAAGGCCTCGTCGTGCATGTCCTCGTGATAGATCGACAGGAGGTAGAGGGCCGTCTCCTCCGCGCCGGCGCGCGCGCCGTCCAGCCGGCCCACCATCGCCTCGTGGACGCGCGCCATGTAATCGAGGGTGCCTTGGAGGGAGGGCAGCGGCAGCTCCCAGCGGCGAGCATGGGGGACGGTCGAGGAATTGTAGAGGGCGTCCGCCTCCGGCAGGCGCTTCGGGCCGCCATCCAGGCGCTGCAGGGCGAAATGCTCGTAGAACCACGCCACGTGGCCGATCTCCCAGAGGAGCGGATTGACGATGTCGAGCCGCGGGCCCATAAGCTGACCGGCGTCCAGGCCTTGCACCAGCTCGAGCGTGCGGGCGCGGGCGTCGGCGAGATAATCGACGAGGCGAGCGGTTGCCATCGGCACGGTCATGCGCGGTCTCTCTTCGCTATTGGCGTCGTCGGCAGCAGGGCTGCCATGAAGGCTAGCCTGGTCACCCCGGCGCGGAAGGATTCGCGCACGGGCAATCGGACGACGGCGATGCGCTGGGCGAGAATCCTACGCGACCTCGGCTTGCGCGTACAAGTCGAGACCGCCTATGGCGGCGACGACGCCGACCTCATGATCGCCTTGCACGCCTGGCGAAGCGCCGACAGCATCCGCGAATTTCGCGCGCGTCATCCCGAGCGCCCCCTCGTCGTGGCCCTCACGGGAACCGACATCTACCGCTTCCAGCACAGCCATCCGGAAGCGACGCTAGCCTCCATGGCTTCGGCGGACATCCTGGTCGGGCTTCACGATCTGGTGGCCGACGCCCTTCCCGAGCCGTTGCGTGGAAAGGTCAAGGTGATTTACCAGTCGGCGCCGCTGCTCCCCCGGCGCCTGCCGCCGCTTCGCCGGATCTTCGAGGTGCTGGTGATCGGCCATCTTCGCGAGGAGAAGGATCCGCTGCGGGCCGCCTATGCGGCGCGGGAGCTGCCGCCGGAGTCGCGCCTTCGCATCGTGCATCTCGGCAAGGCGCATGACGCGAGCTGGGCCGAGGCGGCGCAGGCCGAGATGGCGCGCAACCCGCGCTATCATTGGCGCGGCGAGCAGCCCGGCTGGGCGGTGCGCCGCGCCCTCGCGCGGGCGCCCCTCATGGTGCTGAGCTCGATCATGGAGGGCGGCGCCAATGTCGTCTCCGAGGCCGTCGTTGCCGGCGTGCCCGTGATCGCCTCGGCGATCCCCGGCTCGATCGGGCTGCTGGGACCGGGTTACCCCGGCTACTACCCGGCCAAGGACACCGCGGCGCTCGCAGCTCTTTTGCGGCGCGCCGAAGGCGACCCGGCCTTCCTCGACGAGCTCGGCCGCCATTGCCGCGCACGGGCGCCGCTCTTCGATCCAGCGCGCGAAAGACAAGCTTGGCGCGATCTCCTCGCGGCACTCAACGGCGGAGGGTGATCGGCTCGAGCTGATCGCTCTGCGGCGCGACCGTGCCGATGATGGCGGCGTGGCCGTAGCCGAGCCGCCGCAACTCGGCGAGGCAGGCCTCCGCCCGCTCGCCGGGGATGCTGGCGAGAAGCCCGCCGGCCGTCTGGGGGTCGAAGATGAGGGCGAAGCGCTCGTCGCCGGCAAACGCCTCGAGATCGCGAATGGCGCGGCGCAAGCGAAGGTTCTGCGGCTGGAGCGAGCTGAAGACGCCCATGCGCACCGTCTCGGCGGCACCCTCCAGAAGCGGCAGGGCATCGAGCGCCAGCGCCACATCCACCCCGGACGGCTTCGCCATCTCCACGAGATGGCCGAGGAGGCCGAATCCCGTGACGTCGGTGCAGGCCGTGGCGCCGTGGCGGTGGACGCAGGCGGCGGCCGCGCGATTGGACTGGACCATCGAGGCGAGCGCCGCGTCGATCCAGCGCCCCTTCGCCTTGAGCCGCATATCGGCGGCGAAGAGCGTGCCGGTGCCGAGCGGCTTGGTCAGGATCAGCCGATCGCCCGGCCGCATCCCGCCCTTGCGCAGCAGGCGCTCGCGCTCGGCGAGACCGTTCACGGCGAAGCCCAAGCCGAGCTCCGCCCCCTCGCTCGTATGCCCGCCGACCAGCGCCGTCCCGGCTTCGCTCAGCACCTTGAGCGCGCCGGACATGAGCTGAAACAGCTGATCCTCGACCTTGGCTTCGAGGCCGAAGGGAAGCGTCGCGATGGCGAGCGCCGTCTGCGGCTCGCCGCCCATGGCGAAGATGTCGCCGAGGCTGTGATTGGCGGCGACCTGCCCGAAGATATAGGGATCGTCGATGAAGGCGCGGAAATAGTCCACGGTGTGGATCATGACCTTTCCGGGCGGCACGGCGACCACCGCGGCGTCGTCCGGCGCATCGAGCCCGATCAGCACGTCGGGTCGCCCCGGCGGGCGGAGCTGGCCGAGAGCCCTGTCGAGCACGGTGCTGCCGACCTTGGCGCCGCATCCTCCGCAGCGCATGGCGATGGCGGATATCTCCTTGAGCGCCGCGCCGTCGGCGACGCCGGCGGCGACACTCGGCGCCGCCTCCGTCGCCATCTCGGGCAGCTCGTTGTATTTTCGCATGAAGCGGCGGTCGATCCAGTCCTTCCAGCGCCACACCCATCGCCCTTCGAGCATCCAGCGGCCGCGCGAGGCGACGGCGTATTTGTCGCCCGTCGTGACGAGGCTCAGGAAACTCCGCTGCGGCCGAAAGGATACGAGCCGCCGGCCGCGCAGCGCGCGCCGCAGGTTCTCCGCCAGAGGCCTGCCCCCGCGCACGGCGAAGACGCCGGCCTTCGGACGCGGATGATTGACGATCGCGGCGATATCGCCCGCCGCGAAGACCGCCGGGTGCGAGACCGATTGCAGGGTATCGTCGACCGCGACGAAGCCTTCCGCATCGGTCCTGAGACCCGCTTCGCGCAGCCAGGATGCGGCCCCCGCGGCGGTCACCCACAGGATCTCGTCCAGCGCGTATGCGGCGCCGTTACCATCAATGACGCGGCCGGGCGCCACCTTGACGACCGGGGTCCCGGTGATCATGCGGACACGCCGCTCCCGCAGCGTGCGCTCGAAGGCGCGACGCACGCCGGCGTTATGCGTCGGCAGGATCGTTTCCGTGGCGCTGAACAGGTAATATTCCAGGTGATCGTCGCTCCGCCCGCGCGCCGCCAGAAGCTGGCGAAGGCGATACTGGATCGCCAGCAGGATCTCGACTCCGCCAGCACCGGCGCCGACGACGGCGATCCGAACGCCGTCGTCATGGGCGAGAACGCGCGCGCTCAAGCGCTCCCATTGGGCGATGAAGCGATTGATCGGCTTCACCGGCACGACATTGCCGGCAGCACCCGGCACATCGGCCGTCCGCGGGGTCGAGCCGATATTGAAGGATAGCACGTCGTATTTCACCGGCGGCCGGCCGCGACACATGACGAGGCGATTCTCGAGGTCGAGGCCGGTCGCCTCGTCGTGATAGAAGCGCGCCCGCGCGAAACGGCAGAGCGGGCCGAGATCGATATGCGCCTCGTCGAAGCCGTAATGGCCGGCGACCAGGCCCGGCAGCATGCCGGAATAGGGCGTATGCGTGTCCCGGCAGATCAGCGTGAGCCGGACCCCGGCGAGCGGCCGCATGCCGAAGCGCTTGAGCACCGCCACGTGGCTATGGCCGCCGCCGACGAGCACGAGGTCCTTGACGACGGGTCCTTGCGTATTCTCCATTGGCTGCCTTGCTGGCGCGACCCGCTCGTTGGCTCTCTATCCGATGACGTGGGCCCAGCCGAAGTGCCGACGCGTACGGGCGCTCAGCGCGTCGGAGAGCATGACCATGGCCCAGGTGATGAGCACATAGGCCATCATCTGATCGTAGAAGAAGAGCTGCTGGGCGTTGTAGAGGGCTTGGCCGATGCCGCCGGCGCCGATCATGCCGACCACCGTCGCGGCGCGCAAGTTCCATTCGAGCCGGAACAGCGTGTGCACAGCCATGGCGCCGGACGCCAGGGGCACGATCCCGAAGAAGGCGACGGCGAGCCGGCCGGCACCCGTCGATTCGATCGCCTGCACCGGCGCAAGCCTGACATTCTCGCAGGATTCCGCGTAGAGCTTTCCGAGCACGCCCGCAGAATGGATGCCGAGCGCGAAGACCCCCGCGATCGGCCCAACGCCGATCAGGGTCACCAGGATCAGCCCCCAAATCACCTCGGGCACCGCGCGCAAGGTCTCGAGGAGCGCGCGCACGGCGCTCGCGACCGGCACGGGCACCATATTGCGGGCGGACGCGAGCGCCAGCGGGATCGCCAGGGCCGCAGCTAGCGCCGTGCCGGCGACGGCGATGAAGACCGTCTCGATGAACAGCCGCGGCAGCCGATTGATGGCACCTTGCGGCAGCGCCGGCGGAAACATCGCGCCGATGGCCGAGGCGGCATGGCGCAGCGCGACCATCTCCGGGCGGTATGTCCACAGCGCCGCGGCGCCGAGCGGAACAAAGAGAAGAATGACGCGCGGATTCCGCCGCAGCCACCAGCTCAGGCTGTCGAGGGCCGTCACGATCAGCACCAGGATGATGATCAGGGTCGTCGCGCGATGATAATCGAACGCGTTGAGCGTCCCGACCAGCTCGGTGCCGAGGCCGCCGCCGCCGACGGCGCCCACGATCACCGCAGCGCGCACGGCGCATTCGAAGGAATAGCATCCCATCGATATGAGGTCGTTCAAGGTCAAAGGGAACAGCCCGAAGAGCGCCACCGACAGGCCCGAGGCACCGGTCGCGCGCAGGGCCTCGAGCGGGCGCCAGTCGGCGGCGCGGAAAAGGTCGGCGAACACCTTCCCGACCATTGCCGTATAGAATACGGCCAAGGCGGACATTCCGGCCGCCGGCCCGAGCCCGACGACGATGACGCAGAGGATGGCGAGGGTGAGGTCGGGGACGGCCCGCACGGCCGAGAGCGCGCCGTAAAGAATACCGCTGCCGGGCAGCCGGGCGCCGATCACCATGGCGAGCGGCACGCCGACCAGGCAGGCGATCAGCATGCCGCCCGCGGCCATGGCGATCGTCTGCACAACGGGCACGAGTGCTGCGCCAAGATAGGACAAGGAGAGATCCGGTGGGAAGAATGCGCCGATCAGGCCGAGCGCCGAGCCGAGACCACCGGTCATGACGCCGCCACGAGCCCGGCATTCGCCGCGGCCCGCCCGGCGGCATCTCCGCGCTCGAGCCGCAGCACCCGGTCGAAATGCTGCCGCGCGAGGTCGTGCTGATGCAGCGAGCAAAGCAGCCCGATGCCCGCCTCGCGGGTCAAGCCGCAAAGCAAGGAGAGAATGTGATCGGCGAGCGCCGGGTCGAGCGAGGCGACCGGCTCGTCGGCCAGCAGCATGACGGGCTTCTGCACGAGCGCGCGCGCGATCGCCACCCGTTGCTGCTGCCCGCCGGAGAGCGCGCCGGTCCGGTCGTGCAGCTTCTCCGGTATCCCAACCCGCTCGAGCGCCGCTCGCGCCTCGTCGAGCTCGGACCCGAGCGGCCACAAAAGGAAGCGGAAGGCGCGCAGCGCCGACCAGCGGCCGAGCGCGCCGGCCATCACATTCTGGTAGACACGCAGGCGCTCCACCACGTCGTGCCGCTGCGCGATCATGGCGACGCGGCGCCGCAGGTCGCGCAGGCGCCGGCCGCGGGTGCTGCCGACATCCATGCCGGCAACGGCGATGCGTCCGGACTCGATCGGCACGAAGCCGCCGATGGCCCGGAACAGCGTCGTCTTCCCAGCACCGCTCGGGCCGATGATGGCGACGCGCTCGCCCGGCTCGACCGCCAGCGACAGCCCTTGCAACGCCGGCAGGGCGGTGCCGCCGTAGCGAACGGTCAGATTCTCGATTTCGAGCATCGCACCAGGGCTCGCGGTCGTCAGAACAGCTTCAGCTCGCTCGCGACGCGCCGTAGCGTGGCATATTCGTGGTCATTGGCCGTGACGAACTTCTTGCCGCGCAGGATATCCAGGATCTTGTCGTCCCGGCCGCTCTCCAGGGCCAGGAACGCCTTGCCGAACTTGTCCCGTGTCGCCGCGTCGATATCCCGGCGCGCCACCCAGACGTAATCGACGAAGGCCGGCGTCGTGTAGAAGACGCGGATCTTCGCGCGGTCGAGCTTGCCGTCCGCGATCATGGCTTGATAGACGCTCTCGTCCATCGCGCCCGCATCCACGACGCCGGCCTCGACGGCCTTCGCCGTCGCCGGATGGCTGCCCGTATAGCGATACCGCATGTCCCGGTCGGGATCGATGCCGGCCTTCGTCAACGCCTCATAGGGCATGAGGTGACCGCTGGTGGAATTGATGTCGCCGAATGCGAATTGCTTGCCTTTCAAATCGGCGAGCGTGTGGATCGGCGAGCCCGCCTGGGTGATGAAGAGCGAATGGAATTGACGGTCGCTCTCGCGCTGAACGAGGGGCACCACGCCGTAGCGCTTGTGGGCCTTGATATAGGTGAGCCCGCCCAGATAGGCGAAATCCAGCGAGCCGTTGCCGAGAGCCTCGACCGTGGCGTTGTAATTGGTCGGAACCACCAGGACCACGGGCTCGCCCATGGCGCGCGCGAGATAATCCTTGAGCGGCGCTTTCTCCTCGATCGAGACCTGCGTCGCCCCCGCATCGGGGACCATGCCCACGCGGATTTCGTTTTGCGCGGCGAACGCCGGGATCGAGACGGCGGCCGCCGTCAAGGTCAATCCTAGGGCGACAACTCCGTAGCGCACCGACACCGGCAGCAAGCGCATCGCGTTCTCCCCTCAAGACCTTCAATCCGGGATTTCGGCATGTGGAAAGACCTTTGCCCGGGAACAGTACCCGACTTCTCCCCTTTTGCGAAAGGCGTTCCGTGCCTAGCCGAGATGCCGGGCGGTCGGCCGGCCGCGCCGACCGAGGATCACCTGAAGCGCGAGCGCGTTCGCCGTCGCAGCTCCTGCTGCAGTGTTGTCGAAGATGCACCAGACGGCGTCGCCCTCCATCCCGGCTCGAGTCAAGGCTGTCGCGATGCGCTCCAGCGCGTCCGCATCGTAATCCGAATAGTATCGGCGCGGCGATCCATGCAGCCGAAAATACCGAATGCTCCCCCATCCGCCCGGATCGGCGGCGCCGAATGCCAGCGGCGGATCGGCAGCGACACGGCCTATACGAAAGGCCTTGAGCACGTCATCGGCCTCAGAAGTGAGCCAGTCCGGATGGCGCGGCTCGCAGACAGCGCTTCCCTCGAAGCGCGCCCGCAGCGCGGCGAAGAACGCCTCGGCCACGCCGCGGTCGAAAGCCAGGCTCGGCGAAAGCTGGAACAGCAGCGGTCCGAGCCTCTCACCGAGCCCGCCGATTTGCGCCAGAAATGCCTCGAGCTCCGCCCCCGCATTCGCCAAGCGACGGCGATGGGTGATCTCCTTCGGCGCCTTGACGGCGAAGGCGAAGCCCGCCGGCACGGCAGCCGCCCAGCGCTCATAGGTCGTCCGCCGATGCGGGCGATGGAATGACGAATTGATCTCGACGGCTGCGAAGCGTCGCCCATAGCGCGCGAGATGGCTGCCTGCGGACGGAAACGCCGCAGCGTGCTGTTTCGGGATCGCCCATCCCGCGCATCCGATGCGGAACTGCGCTGCCGGGTCGCCTGCTGCCGCTTCTTCCCTCATCCAGCCGGCCAAATGCGGTGATTATCGCAGCACGGTCGCTGCGGCGGAAGGCGGCAAGCCGCCCATAACTCGCCTCACCTCCCGCGTTTCGGCACGTCGCCGTTGACGATGTTCTCTATATGTTCTATAAACTTCGTAGGCTCATGAAGTGGAAAATTGGCGACGATGGATGCCCTGCTAAAGACGCATCGCCTGCACCCGCGCGGGTGCATATGCCGAACGCAACGAATGGAACAATATCATCGTGATCCATACGCCGGCGGAGGAACAACCATGAGCCATAGGTTCTGGGCCTTCTGGGGACCTCGTCAGGAAAGCGCCGAGGCCTGCGCCCGTCGGATGGCCTGCATGCTCGAAGCATTCGTCGCCGTGCATTCAGTGCTTTCCCGTTGGAACAAAATGGCATGGACGCGGAAGGCCGCCGATACGCCGTTTTGCGCCATGCCGCCGCGAATCGACGAGCTGACCAAAATCTTCGAGAAGGGGAAATATTACACCGATAAGCGCCCGCGCAAGCCGATCGAGGATCTCGGCTTCAGCGTCAGCGCCTGGAACGGCCATGACGACGATTGCGGCGTCCAGCTGACTGTAGGGGCAGGCAAATACACCGATAGTACGAGCGAGCCCAACAGCGTTCAGATGGAATTACGTCGAGCGTGTGCCGGGAACGCAGACTTCATCAGTGCGCCAATCATGAAAAAAATGACGCATGCGGTCGTAGAGGCATGGCAACCAAATTGGGCCGCGTTGAAAAATAACGATTACACAGGAGCGACGACGGATTTTCGGGGCTTCCCCCTGAGGCCTTGGGGCGGCTGGATCACCTATCTCTCACCACCTTTGGCTCAGCAGCTGGCGCCCGCAGCGGACATCATTTCCAGCCCGCTCCCGATGGCGGGCTCATCATCGTCGCAACCGAGGAGCCCCCCGACGTCGCCAACCCGGCGCATGTCGCCGCCCTTGATCGAGTTCAAGCCTATTTGAAGCCGATCCAGACGTGACGGGATTGGCCGGCTTGCCGGCGAGACGCCGCGTGGACGAACCGCGTTTCAGGCGGTGAGGCGCAGATAGAGCATCGGCAGCCTCTCGGGCAGGCGCTCGAGCCTGTCGATATGCAGCACGTTATGCGGGCCGAAGATGCGCGGCAGATAGCCCTCGCCGCCGGCGTCGAGGCCGACTCCGAAGGCGTCGATGCCCTGGTGATTGAGCGACATCACCGCCTTGCGGGCGTCCTCGACGAGATAGCGGCGGTCGCCGACATCGACATCCGACGGCTCGCCGTCGGTGACGACGAGAAGGAGCTTGCGATGGGTGCGCCGGCTCGCCAGCTCGACCCCGGCGTGGCGCAAGGCGGCGCCGATGCGCGTGGAGAGCGCGCCCGACAGGCCGGCAAGGCGGCGCTTCGCCGGCTCGTCAAAGGGCTGATCGAAATCCTTGATGCGATAGTAGCGCACCTCCTCGCGGCCATTGGAGCAGAACGCATGGATCGCGAAGGGATCGCCCAGCCCGGCCATGGCGTGAGCCAGCAAGGCGGCGGCCGCGCGCTCGAGGGCGAGCACGCTCGACTCCGTGCCGCGGACGATGTCGTTGGTCGATTGGGAGACGTCGAGCAGGACGAGGGCCGAGAGATCCCGGTATTTTCGCGCCAAGGTCATGTAAACTCTGGGATCCGGCTGCTCGCCCTGGTGCCGGCTGACCGCCGCCGCGATGCAGGCGTCAAGATCGAGCCGGTCGCCCTCGATCTGGCGCTTGAGCCGGATCGGCCGGCTGACCTTGGCCGAGCGGATGAGCGCGGTGATGCGCTCGACCAGCACCTCATGCCGCTCCAGCAGCCGATCGATCGCCCCTGCGGCACCCGGAAAGGCCGGGTATTCGACAAGCGTGGCCCATTCCGGCCGATCGCGGCCGATCAGGTAATCCCATTCGGGATAGCGGGCGACGGGGACGCCGCTCTCCTCCTCCGCCTCCGCGAGCGCGGCGCGATTGGGCGCCTCGGACTCCTCGCTGTCCCGGCCGGCATCGCGCTCGCGATCGGGCGGCCGGGACTCGTCGTCGAGCTGCTCGAAGCGCACGGACTCGTGGAGCATCTCCGCCGTATCCGGCGGCGAGGCGGCGTCGCCGAAATCCCAAAGCCCGAGATTGTCGTCGCGATAGGGCGGCTCCACCACATAGGTGCGCGCATTGAACTGCACGCGCATCTGGCCGAGATCATTGCCGAGGAGGCCGCCCAGCGGGCGGCTCATCTCGGGATCGCCCCAATGCGCCTCCGCGTCGAAGAAGAGCGCCCGCCCCTTCTGCACCCAGCCATGGCCGTCCTCATAATCGGGATCGATGAGCGCGCGCGCCAGGCGCGCGAGAAGGGCCGGCGCCGTCAGCGCGCCCGACGGCGCCGCGGTGTGGAAGGGCAGCCAGAGCCGTCGCAAGCCCGGGAAGGCTCGGATGGCGAGCTGCTCCACTCTCGCATCCTCGATCAGCGAGACGAGCGCCACTTGAAGCGGCTTGAGGCTGCGAACCGGAAATTTGCGCCGGGTGAACAGCAGATGGGCGGCGATATGGGCCAAGGCGGCGCGGAAGAGCTCGACCGCTTGAGAGCCGACGAAGCCGGCGAAGGCGTCGGGCATGCGGATGATCCCGCCGTCATAGCTCGCGCGGCGCATGGGCTCGGTGGCCGTCGCCGCCGCCGAGCGGATCGGCGGACGTATGCGCCAGAGTGCTGCGAGATAGGCCTTGAGCCGCCGCTCCACGTCGGAGAAGACGACGGCGTCGGTCTCGTGGGTCAGCCAGCGCCGGGCCGACGGGTCCAGCAGGCTGAAGAACTTGAGGCGGCGGTCGGGATCGCCGGCGGCGGCGCGGACTCCGCCAAGCGCCCAGGCCTCATAGGCCCGGAGATCGAGTGCTGCGAGGATGCTCTCGGTGCGGTCGAGCAGGACCGAGGCCGATTCCGGCGCCGCTGCGGCGACGCGCTCGACGACGCGGAGCCATTCGAGGAAGAGCGAGGCCGAGCGGAATCGACGCGCGGCCTGCGGCGCCGCTGCGAGCAAGGCGAGCACCGCCCGCCCGCCCGCGGCCGCCCCGACATCGAACGCCGCGCGCGCGAGCGCGGTCGCGGCCTCCGGCCCGACGAGGGCGGCGCAGGCCGGCGCATTGCGCAGATAGCTGAGGGTGCACGCATCGCCCAGATCGCCTTCGGCAAGCTCGCGACAGGCCTTGAGCCAGTCCTGCAGCGCGGGCCCGGGGAAGCTGCGCTGCGCCTGGCGCCAGACCAGCTCGAGCGTGCCGGCGAGATGCGGCCGGTCCGGCAGCACCTCGGCCAGGATCTGCTTGGGATCGGTGGTCGCGGGATCGACCATCGATCGCACTTATGCGCAGGCGGCGACCGCCGCCGTCAACGCATCCCGAATATCGGGATCATCGGTAATCGGGAGCACGAGCGCCACGCGACAAGCGGCCTCGAGCGCCACGCCGCGCGCGATGAGACGGCCGGCATAGATCAGCATGCGGGTCGAGGCGCCCTCGTCGAGCCCGTGCCCCTTGAGATTGCGCGAGCGCTCGCCGATGGTGACAAGCCGCTCGGCCAAGCCCTGCTCCACGCCCGCCTCATGGGCGATGATCTCGGCCTCGACCACCTGGGCCGGGTAGCCGAAATCGATCGCGCCGAAGCGCTGCTTGGTCGATTCCTTGAGATCCTTGAGCACGCTTTGATAGCCGGGATTATAGGAGATCACGAGCTGGAAATCGGGATGGGCCTCGACGAGCTCGCCCTTCTTCTCGAGCGGCAGGACGCGGCGATCGTCGGTCAGGGGATGGATGACGACCGTGGTGTCCTGGCGCGCCTCGACGATCTCGTCGAGATAGCAGATGGCGCCGCCGCGCACGGCGATGGTCAGGGGCCCGTCATGCCACACCGTGCCGCCGGCATCGAGGAGATAGCGGCCGACCAGATCGGACGCCGTCATGTCCTCATGACAGGCGACGGTCACGAGCGGCCGGCCGAGGCGCCAGGCCATATGCTCGACGAAGCGGGTCTTGCCGCAGCCGGTGGGGCCTTTGAGCATCATCGGCATGCGGCTCGCATAGGCCGCCTCGAAGAGCGCGACCTCGTCGCTCACGGGCCGATAGTAGGGCTCGCTCCGAATCAGGTAATCGCGGACATCCATGATCTTGCGTGCGGAAGCGGCTGGTCGCATCGAGGCTCAACGATCGGACCGCGCCCTTCCGGACGCATCCTCAAATGGAGGATGCGTCCGGATGCGGTCGCCCGCGGGATGAGCGTCCTGTCAACGATGGGCGACCATCTTCTGGTTCGGGATGCCCTCCATCGGGCACTCGTCGGTGCCGACGGTGGAGCGCGTCAAGGCCTCGACCATCGCGCGCGTGCCCTCGGGATCGGTGATCCACTTCTTGTAGAAGTCATAGGGACAGAGGGCCTCGCCGCGCATGTCCTCGCGGGAGTTGATCTTCCCCGTGTAGCCGCGGTGCAGCAGCTTGAAGAGGTGATTCTGCGACTGCATGTTGCGGCGGGCGTCGCGGATCAGCATCTTCGAGAGCTGGGCGTATTGGATGCCGTTCTCCTCTTCGCCCGTCTCGCCAAGGGTGCGGCCGTCGAAGCCGATGATCGCCGAGTGGCCGAAATACGAGTAGACGCCGTCGAAGCCGGCGGCGTTCGCGACGGCGACATACACGTTGTTCGCCCAGGCCATCGCCTTGGCCATCAGCACCTGCTGCTCCTTGGCGGGGTACATGTAGCCCTGGCAGCGGATGATCAGCTCGGCGCCCTTCATGGCGCAGTCGCGCCAGATCTCGGGATAGTTGCCGTCATCGCAGATGATGAGGCTGGTCTTGAGGCCCTTCGGCCCCTCGGACACGAAGGTGCAGTTGCCGGGATACCAGCCCTCGATCGGCACCCACGGCATGATCTTGCGGTATTTCTGGACGATCTCACCCTTGTCGTTCATCAGGATCAGCGTGTTGTAGGGCGCCTTGTGCGGATGCTCCTCATGGCGCTCGCCGGTGAGCGAGAACACGCCCCAGACCTTCGCCTTGCGGCAGGCTTCGGCGAAGATCACGGTCTCCTCGCCCGGCACGCTCGCCGCCGTCTCGTACATCTCCGTGCTGTCGTACATGATGCCGTGCGTGGAATATTCCGGGAAGATCACCAGATCCATGCCCGGAAGGCCGGTCTTCATGCCAACCAGCATGTCGGCGATCTTGCGCGCGTTGGCCAGCACCTCGGCCTTGGTGTGCATGCGCGGCATCTTGTAG
>DATGLG010000052.1:0-98121 GCA_035294245.1 Alphaproteobacteria bacterium
GGCTGGCTAGCTTCATGACTTACGATCTCGGCTACTTCGACGAGGACGCGTGTCGCCTCGAGCCGATCGCTAACCCGTTCGGCAAAAATGTGTTACCTATGCCTCAAGAATAGTCCGTTACCCATGTCTCCGGTACGGACCTGGAGGAGCTGGCTGGGGCGCCAGGATTCGAACCTGGGATCACGGGACCAAAACCCGTTGCCTTACCGCTTGGCCACGCCCCAGCGGGGGTGGGCTAGGGTTTAGCGCTCCCCGCGCGGGCCTGCAACTGTTCTAAGCCGGTCTCGCGCGCCCCGCGCTACGCTTCGTCCCAAGCGTTGCGGATCGCCGATAGCTGCGAAACGATTGTGTCGCCGGCGTAACGCTATATAGTGCCGCGGAGCATCGCCGGATCGGCGGCATGAGCACGGACGAGACGCCCAAGAAGGACGAGACCGCCAGGGAGAAGGCCGACGCGGCTGCGCAACGGGCCGCCGAGATGGCCGGATTGTCCCTGGGCAGCTGGCTCAACCAGGCGATCGCGGCGGCGGCGGCGGATGAGGGCGCCGCCACTTCGCCAGCGAATACGACTGCGGATGATTCCTCGCTTCCCGAGGAGGCGCGCCGGGCCGTTGAGCAGGCGGCCGCCGCGGCCGGTGTGCCGATCGGCGCCTGGCTGGGGCGTCTCCTGCGCGAGGCGAGCCTCGAGGAGGAAGGGGCGACATTGGCATCCCCCCGAGCCGATAACGGCGACACCTCCGCCCCCGCAGCGCCTTTACCGATCGCGCTCGACCGCGCCGCCGCCGAAGCCGCCGCTGCGGCCGGGCTGCCGCCGAGCGGCTGGCTCGCGGATTTGGCGCGCGAGGCCCAGCGCAGCGCCCATCAGGCTGCGCCAAGCGAAAACAAGGGGGCTGGCGCCTCGCCGCCACCCTCGTTCGGCGAGAATCCTTCCGCCGAGGCGGGCCCCAAGCTTCCGCTGCGCCGCGCGCCTCTTGCGGCGCTCAAGCCTGGACGCTTCCAGATGCGGGCGGAGATCGGGGCCGAGGAATTGGCGCCGCTCGTCGAGTCGATTCGGCGCCGCGGCGTCCTGCAGCCGATCCTGGTCCGTGAAACCGGCGAAGGCGCAACACCCTTCGAGATCGTCGCCGGCGAGCGGCGCTGGCGTGCGGCGCGCGAGGCCGGGCTTGCGGACGTGCCGGTGCTGGTATTGGCGCTCCCCGACCGGGTCGCCATGGAGGTGGCCCTCGTCGAGAATCTTCAGCGCCATGACCTTTCGGCCCTCGAGGAAGCGGAAGGGTATCGGCGCCTGATCGAGGAACTGGGCGAGACCCAGGAGCGAGCGGCGGAGGCCGTCGGCAAGAGCCGCAGCCATATTGCCAACATGTTGCGCCTCCTGCGGCTGCCCGAGCCCGTGAAGGCCCTGCTTGCCGCAGGCGCCCTGAGCGCCGGGCATGCGCGCGCCATTCTCGGCGCCGCCGACCCCGAGGCGCTGGCCCGCCGCGCCGTTGCGGAGCAGCTCAGCGTGCGCGAGACCGAGCGCCTCGCCCAGTCCGCCCCGCTTCCCGAGTCGCAGCCAGCACGGCGCAGCGTGGAAAAGGACCCCGACCTCGTGGCCATCGAGGCCGAATTGTCCCGGCTGTTCGGGGCGGCCGTCGAGATCAAGCTGCGCGGAAAAGGCGACCGCGGCACCCTTGCCATACGCTTCAAAGGCCTCGAGCAGCTCCACGGATTGATCGAGCGGCTGCGAACCTGAGGGGCGGGATTCCGCCGCGGCCCGACTCTTGCTAAGCTTGCTCGGGGGCCTTCCCCAACCAATGAAGAGCGCGGCGCATGGCGGCTGAGACGCCTTTCTCGCTCGAGCACCTGGATCCCGAGACCCGCGCCCTCGCCGAGCGGGCGGCGCGGGCGGCCGGTCTCACCGTCGAGCAGTGGATCATCCGCGCCATCATGCGGAAGGCCGGAAGCCTGCCGAAGCCGCTCACTCCTTCGGCGCGAGCCGCAGCACCGCCGACATCGCCACCACCAGCCGCCGCACCGGAGCCGAGCCCTCCGCCCCCGCCGCCGCAAGAAAGCTCCGTATCGCTTCAGGCGCCGCCAGGCGCCTCCGCCGGCGGGGTGACGGAGTCCCCGCCGCCCGCGGAGGAACCGGTTGCCGAGGTCATCACCGCGCGGGTCGACCCCACCGCGGCTCCCGATCTCTCGGGCGTCCCCCCGCCAGAGCCCGCGCCGCCGATCCTCGAGCTGAGGGAGCCGGTGCGGACCGCGAGCCCGGTGACGATCGAGGGTACGAGCAGCCCGGAAGGCGACGAGCCGCCGCGTCGGCGGCACGGCGCCAAGCGGCGCTTGCTTGCGCTTGTTGCGGGCGCTGTTGCCGCAGCCCTAGTTCTCGCCGTCGCGACCGCGGCGCTCATGCCGGTGATCGGAACGAGCCGGAACCTCTCGGCCGAGATCAAGCGCTTCTCGGCCCAGATTCGCCACGCCATCGCCGAGCGGCGCGCGAGCCCGGCGGTGAAGCGTGGCGAAGCCGAGCGAGAGGCGAATGTGCGTGCCCAGCCGGGCGAGATCACGACGCATATGCCCCCGCCGCTCGAGCCCCCGGCGGCCTCGTCCTCGCAAGCCGGCAAGGCGCCCGACAATACGGCGGGGAAAGGAGCGGCACCGCCACCTCACGCCAACGGCGCCGACACGATTGCGAAGCCCTCGACAACGGCGTCCGTCGAGGCGAAGCCCGGAAATGCCGTGTCGAGCGCAGCGCCCTCGGCGACAATGCCGCCGGCGCAGCAGGCAGCGCCAAGAGCGGAGCCACAGGCGGAGACGGCGGCCAATCACGCGCCGCCGCCAGCCCCACCCTTCAAGGCGGCGCCGGCCCCCGTCGCGACCGCAGCTCTTCCGCCCGCAGGAGCTGGGAGCAAGCCGACGCGCGTTCCGCCCGCCGCGCTCCGGGAGCTGGAGCACCTCGCCAAGCGGGGCGATCCGCGCGCGCAAAACGAGCTCGCCGAGCTTTACGCCCGGGGCGATCGGCTGCCCCAGAACTACGGCGAGGCGGCACACTGGTATCGCGAGGCCGCGCTGCAAGGCGTCGCCGCGGCCCAGTTCCATCTCGGCGAGCTCTATGAGCGCGGCCTGGGCGTCGAGAAGAATCCGCTCGAATCGCTGCTGTGGTATCTGAGTGCGGCGGAGCAAGGCCATCCCACGGCGCAATACGACGTCGGCATGGCCTACGCTGACGGCAAGGGCATCCCGCAGAATAACCTCGAAGCGCGGAAATGGTTGAGCAAGGCCGCCGAGCAAGGAGTCGCCGCGGCTGCCGATCGCCTGGGCCAGCTCGACGAGCAAGGGCTGGGAGCGCCGGCCGACGCCGTGGCGGCCTATAGCTGGTACAAGATCGCGGTCCGTGGTGGGGCGCCGGAAGCCGAGGCGCATCTCGATGCGCTGCGCGGCAAGATGTCGGCGGAGCAGGTCGCCGAGGGGGAGCGCCGCTTCACGACGCGGGCGGCGACCATACCCGCCGAGCCCTCCTTCAAGGACGAGCCGGAGAATATCTCGCTCCTGGCGCGCCCGCCCGTCCCCCGCCTGCATCCCGCCAAGGTGCCGGTGGCGGGGGATGCAACGCCGCAGAAGGCGTCGGCACATGTGGCGGAGCCGGTCAAATCGGCAGAGCCGTCGCCGCTCGTTGCCGACATCCAGCACCGGCTCAACAGCCTGGGTTACGATGCCGGCGCAGACAACGGAATCGTCGACGAGAAGACCGCCGCCGCCATCCGCGCCTTCCAGCGCGAGGCCGGCCTGCCCGCCGACGGGCAGCCCAGCCCGCAGCTACTTCAGGCCATCAAGACGATCGGCGGTCAGCCTTGAGCGCCGCAGCGTCGTTGACGAGATGCCCCGGCGCGACCCACCAGCCAGGGCGGCGGAGCCGGACGGCGGCCTGATGCGCCGCCGCCTCGTCGTCGAAGAGTCCGAAGCAGGTCGCCCCGCTCCCGGACATGCGGGCGAGCCGGCAGCCGGAGGTTGCGGATAGTGTGGCCAGCACCTCGCGGATTTCCGGGCAGAGCGCGCAGGCCCCTTCGGTGAGGTCGTTCCGGCGCGCGCCAAGCAAGGCCGCCAGCGCCGCGGCATCGCCCGGCGCTTCGTCGAAGCGGGCGGCAGCCGAAAAGCCCCCGGCTGCGAGCGCCGCGCGGGCTTGGAACACCTTGGGCGTCGGCACCGCGATTCCCGGATTGACGAGAAGGAGCCCGACGGCCGGTAGCGGCGGTGCCGGCGCCAATTCCTCGCCGATGCCGCCGACGAAGGCGCTGCGGCCGTTGAGGCACATGGGAAGATCGGCGCCGAGGGCGAGCGCCAGGCGATGGAGCTCCTCCTTCGCGAGCGACACCTGCCAGAGCTCTGCGAGCAGCCGGAGCGCGGCCGCGGCATCCGCCGAGCCGCCGCCGATCCCCGAGGCGACGGGCAGGCGCTTGATCAGCGTGATCGCCGCCCGCGCCGGGATCTTCGCCTCCGCCGCAAGCCGCCGCGCCGCGCGCAAGACGAGATTGTCCGGCTCCTTGGCGAGCGCTGAGGCGAAGGGCCCCTCGAGCGCGAGCGCGAGGCCCTCCCCTGCCGTCACCGCGACGGTATCGTGGATCGAGGCGAAGGCGACGAGACTGTCGAGGAGATGGTAGCCGTCCGCGCGCCGCCCCGTCACATGGAGATAAAGGTTGAGCTTGGCCGGTGCGGCCGCCACGCACTGCGCGGCGACGGCATCGTCCTGGTCCGGAGAATGGTTGCGCAAGGCAGGCGCGCCGCCTGACCGAGCCCGGATCAACTGTTGTGCTCGCCGCTCTTCTTCTCCACCTTGAGACCATGCTCGAGCTTGAGCCCGAGCTGGGTCTCGAGGGCCGAATCCGGTTTCAGCGAAAGCGCGCGCCGCCACTGATAGCGCGCCTCGTTCTCCCGCCCCACGCGCCAATAGGCGTCGCCCAGGTGATCGTTGATGACGGGGTCGTCGGGCCGGAGCTCGACGGCGCGCTCGAGATTGGTAACAGCACTCTGATACTGGCCTTCGCGGTAAAGCACCCAACCCAGGCTGTCGACGATGTAGCCGTCATTCGGCCGGAGCTGCACCGCCCGCTCGATGAGCCCCTTCGCCTTGTCCAGGTGGATGCCCCGGTCGACCCAGGAATAACCCAGATAGTTAAGCACGCTCGGCTGGTCGGGCGAGAGCTTGAGCGACTCGAGAAAATCCTTTTCCGCGGGCGGCCAATCGCCGGCCCGCTCGAGCGCCACGCCGCGCGCATAGAACAGCGACCAGTCGGCCGGCTTCACCGGGTTGAGGCGGGCGATGGCGCGGTCGTAGGCCTTGGCGGCGTCGGCGAAACGATCCGCCGCGCGCAGGAAATCGCCCTCGGTGGCGAGCGCTTCCGGCCGGCTCGGCCAGCGTGCCGCCAGCACCTCCAGCTCCTTCACCGCCTCGTCGAGCTTGCCCATATTGTGCAGGGCTTCGGCGACCCTGAGGCGCGCGCTGTAGTAAAGCGGCGAGCTCGGCGGAATGCTGCGATAGATCGCCAGCGCGTCGCCGTCGCGCTGCTCGCTCGAGAGGATATCCGCCAGAGTCAGGCGTGACAGATCGAACCCGGGCTCGACAACGAGGGAAAGCTGCACGAATTGCAGAGAGATGCCGTCGTCGCTGCCCTGGCGCAGCGCGCTGCCGAGATCGAAGAGCGCCTCCGCCAAGCCGTCCTTGGCGTTGCGCAGATGCGGCGCCGGCTTGCCGCTCCGCAGCTCCTTGATCGTCTGCTCGACGCGAACCGTATCCGGCACGCTGTCCTTGTAGCGCTCAAAGAGCGCGACGGCCTCCTTGTTCCGGCCGTGACGCGCATAGAAATTCGCCAGGGCCTCGACCACGCGATAGGACGGGCTGGCTTCCGCGGCCAACGCCTTCTTGTAATCGGTTTCCGCCTCGGCGGTGCGACCGGCGAGGTCCTCGATCATCGCGGCATGGAAGTCGCGCAGCACGGAGAACCCGCGCAAGCTGGCAAGGGCGTCAAGGGCGCCCAGCGCCTCGTTCGTCTTGCCCTCGCCCGCCAGGGCCCAGGCTTCGATCATGGGCGCCGTCACCACGGCCAGCTCGACCTTGGGCAGCCGCTGCATGCGGGCGATGGCAGCCTTCGGCCGCCCGTCCCGCACCTCCTCGACGGCCAGGAGATAATTGGGAAGCTGGTCCTCGGGCCGGGTTGCGACGATGGCGCGCGCGAGATGGTCGGCTTCCTCGATATGGCCCTCGGCCAGCGCCAGCTCGAACGTCCCCCGCAAGAGGTCCGGATTGGTCGGATCGAGCTTGAGGGCCTCGGCCATGAATTTGGCGGCAAGCGCGCGGTCGCCGCTCATCTCCGCCTCGCGCGCGGCCAGGAAGAAGCCGGCGGCCGAAGGATAGAAAGCGTGGACCTGTTCCGGGTCCGCCGCGGCGGCGGCGCCATTCCCCGCGGCCAGAGCGGTGCGGTCCATCGGAGCGCCCGCGGCGCCGTCGCAGCTCGCGGCGCCGAGCGCCAGCAGCAGGACGCAGGCGCCCCGCAATACTGAAATCTTCATCACGCCTTGCCGGAAAATGCCCAAGACAATCCTCCGCGGCCGCAGCCGTATTCAACCAATAATATAGATTTCGCGACGGGATGGGGCCAGAGACTCGATCTCGCCCTGCGCTAGCCTCTGTCCCGCGGCGGGCCTCGATGCCGGCCGCTCTCCCGATCCATTTAGGACGGCCGGAGCACCTTTTCCGAGGCCGTCCGCCCATAAAGGGCGGCGCGATACGCCCGCGCTTCGTGCGCTCATACCCCTTTGTCGCCGCGAACCCAAGTGAAATCTACATATTCGGGTAATTCGGCCCGCCGCCGCCCTCCGGGGTCACCCAGGTGATGTTCTGGGTCGGATCCTTGATGTCACAAGTCTTACAATGGACGCAGTTCTGCGCATTGATTTGCAGACGGGCGGCGCCGCCTTCGTCGCGGACGATCTCGTAGACGCCCGCCGGGCAATAGCGCTGCTCGGGGGAATCGTAGAGCTTGAGGTTGACATCGATCGCGACCGCCGGGTTCGCAAGCTTGAGATGAGAAGGCTGGTTCTCCTCGTGATTCGTATTGGAGATGAACACCGAGCTCAGCTTGTCGAAGGTGATCTTGCCGTCCGGCTTGGGATATTCGATGCGCCGGCATTCGCTCGCGCGCTTGAGGCTGGTGTTGTCGGCGTGGTTATGAAACGTCCAGGGAGCGCGGCCGCGCAGCAGATAGGTGTCGATGGCGCCATAGGCGAGCCCGGCAAGAAGCCCGCCGCGGAAGGCCGGGCGGATATTGCGCACGCGCTTGAGCTCGTCCCAGAGCCAGCTCGCCTCGAGCTTGCCGCGGTAATGGGAGGCCTCGCCACGCCCGTCGCCTTCGGCCAGCACATCGAAGATCGCCTCGGCGGCGAGCATCGCCGATTTCATGGCGCCATGCGTGCCCTTGATCTTGGGGACGTTGAGGAAGCCCGCCGTGCAGCCGATCAGCGCGCCGCCCGGGAAGGTGAGCTTGGGGATGGACTGGAAGCCTCCTTCGTTGAGCGCCCGCGCGCCATAGCAGACGCGCCGGCCGCCTTCAAAAACCGGGCGGATGGCCGGATGAGTCTTGAAGCGCTGGAACTCGTCGAAGGGGCTGAGATAGGGATTCTCGTAGTCGAGCCCAATGACGAAGCCGACAGCCACCTGATTGTTCTCCAGATGGTAGAGGAAGGAGCCGCCATAGGTGCGGTTGTCCATCGGCCAGCCGACCGTATGGGTGACGAGGCCGGGCTGATGCCTGGCGGGATCGACCTCCCACAGCTCCTTGATGCCGATGCCGAAGGTCTGCGGGTCGACACCCTCGCGCAGGCGGAAGCGCTCGAAGAGCGTCTTGGTGAGAGAGCCGCGGCAGCCCTCGGCGAACAGGGTCTGCTTGGCGCGCAGCTCGACCCCGGGCTGGTAATGCTCGGTGCGCTTGCCGTCCCGGCCGATCCCCATATCGCCGGTCGCGACCCCGGCGACCCGTCCGGCCTCGTCGTAGAGCACCTCGGCGGCGGCGAAGCCGGGATAGATTTCGACCCCCATGGCCTCGGCCTGCTGCGCGAGCCAACGACAGAGATTGCCGACGCTCACGATGTAATTGCCGTGGTTGCGCATCTGGGGCGGGGTGGGCAGCCGGAACGCGCGGCGCTCGGTGAGAAAAAGGAAGCGATCCTCGCCCGCCGGCGTGTTGAGCGGCGCCTCGCGCTCGCGCCAATCGGGCAGGAGCTCGTTGAGCGCGCGGGGCTCGAGCACGGCCCCGGAGAGAATATGGGCGCCCACTTCCGAGCCCTTCTCCACGACGCAAACGCTGAGCTCGCGCCTGGCCGCCTCGGCAAGCTGCTTCGTGCGGATCGCTGCCGTGAGGCCCGAGGGCCCGCCGCCGACGATGACGACGTCGAATTCCATGATTTCCCGCGACATGCGATTCCTCCGCTCCTCCGCCTGTCTTCGACCTCGCAACCGGACTGACACAGGAATAACGCAGCTGCTAGGATTACGCCATGACCGAGCAAGCAAGGAGAGGGGCAAATCTCGCCGCATTGGCCTGGCAGGTTGCGGCCGGTGCCGACGAGGCGATCGGCGAGGCGCCGGTGCCGCGCTATCGCGGCCCGCACAAGCCGACGGGGGCTCGGCCGGCCGCCGAGCCGGCGCCGCCCATGCCCGGCGAGCCCGCCACGGCGGCGAAGCGTGACGCCGCACCCCCCCCTCGCCGCGAATCCTCAGCGTCACCGCGGCTTGCGGCGAGCGCCGAAGCGAGCCGGACGGCCCGCCATCTCGCCGAGGCCGCGCAGAGCCTCCAGGCGCTCGAGGACGCGCTCAAAGCCTTCGATGGCTGCCCTCTCAAGGAGACCGCGACCAATCTCGTCTTCGGCGACGGCAATCCGCGCGCCGACGTGATGCTGGTCGGCGAGGCGCCGGGCGCCGACGAGGACCGGCTGGGCAAGCCCTTCGTCGGCGTGAGCGGACAGCTCCTCGATCGCATGCTCGGGTGGATCGGCCTCGACCGCACGAACTTCTACATCACCAACGTTCTCTATTGGCGGCCGCCGGGCAATCGCCAGCCCACCGCGGCCGAGATCGCCGCCTGCCTTCCCTTCGTCGAGCGCCACATCGAGCTCGTCGATCCGCGGCTGCTCATTTTCGTCGGCGCCGCGTCGGCGAAGACGCTGCTCGGGCGCAGCGAGGGAATCATGCGCTTGCGCGGGCAATGGTTTCAATACCAGAGCCGCGGCATGGCGCGACCGATCCCGGCGACCGCCATCTATCACCCCGCTTATCTTCTGCGCACGCCCATGCAGAAGCGCGAGGCTTGGCGCGATCTTCTCGCCATCAAGGCGCGATTGGTCGAGCTGCGATAAACCGCCACGACTTGGAGTCCTCGCAACTTATCCACAATTTGTGGAAATTTCCGCGAACGCCATTTCCTTGCCAGGCGGTGTTTGTTCCGGTATGAAGCCGGTGTGACGCCTCGACAAGAACTTGCCCTGTGCGCCCACAAAAATCCCCGGAGCCGCCGCTCCGGAGGGGCTCGTTTTATCTTCGCCAGCTTAGCATTGGCATTGAGCGTCGCACGACCCGTTCACGCCGAGCCCGTGAGTGGCGCGTCGCGCGGCGACGTCGAGACGGCGGCCCTCGCGACCGGCAATCTCCGAGCCGGCGACGAGGTCCCCCTGCCGCAGCCGCTCAAGGAGCGGGACGCGCAGCTCTATCGCGCCATTTTCCACTTGCAGAGCGAAGGCCGCTTCTCGCTTGCCGACAAATCGATCGCCAAGCTCGGCAACGAGCTTCTGCTCGGCCATGTCCTGGCACAGCGCTATCTTGGCCAGGACGGTTACCATGCTAAGTATGTCGAGCTGAGCGAATGGCTCGCGCGCTATGCCGATCTCCCTGAGGCGCCGGCGCTCTACAGGCTCGCGCTTACCCGCGCGCCGAGGGGCGCCCGGCATCTTCGTCATCCCGAGGGTAACGCCTTCGCCGCGGCCCCTGCGAGCGACGGCGGATCAGGAGCGCCGCGGGAGAGCCATCGCAGCGACTGGGCGCGCGGCCTTGCCGCGTGGCATGCCCGGCATTATGCCGAGGCGGCGCGCTTCTTCGAGCGCGTGACCGCTTCCGAGGCCGTCGACCGTTGGGGCCGCGCCGCGGGAGCCTATTGGGCCGCGCGCAGCTATCTGCGCAATCGCCAGCCCGACAAGGTTGCCCATTGGCTCGATGTCGCCGGGGAATATCCCTACACCTTCTACGGCATACTCGCGCGGCGGCTGGCCGGCAGGGATTTCGACTATGATTGGTCGATTCCCGTGCTGACGCGGGCGGATGCCGCCCTGGTGGCGGCGACGCCCGCCGGCCTGAGGGCCCTTGCCCTTATCCAGATCGGCCAGGATATGCGCGCCGAGCAGGAGCTCCGCCGGCTCAATCCGGCCCAGCCGGGAATGGCCCATGCCTTGCTCGCGGTGAGCGAGCGGGCGGATATGCCGGCCCTCGCCCTGCAGCTCGCAGAGCAGCTCGCCGGCACCGAGGGCCAGCGCTATGACGCCGCACTCTACCCCGTGCCGTCATGGTCGCCGCGGGGCGGATTCAAAGTGGACCAGGCGCTTGTGCTCGCCTTGATCCGCCTCGAATCCAAGTTCCTCGTCGGAGCCGAGAGCTCGGCGGGCGCGCGCGGCCTGATGCAGCTCATGCCGGAGACGGCCCGCTTCGTCGCCGACAACCGGCATTATCGCGGCGCCGCCCAGCTCTTCGAGCCGGAGACGAATCTCACGCTTGGGCAAAAATATCTGACGCATCTTACAACGGTGGACGGCGTCGGCGACAATCTCTTGCTGATGGTCGCCGCCTACAATGCCGGCCCCGGCACCCTTGCGCATTGGGAGCAAGAGAGCAGGCATGACGACGATCCCCTGCTCTTCCTCGAGACCATTCCCAACCTCGAGACCCGGCACTTCGTCGAGCGCGTGCTCGCCAATTATTGGATTTATGGCGATCAGCTCGGCGAGCCCGCGACGAGCCTCGACGAGCTTGTCGAAGGCCGCTGGCCGACCTATAAGTCACCGGACGCGTATCTCGTTCCGGTGGCGAGCCATGACAGGCATTGACGAATCCCGGGGTTTTCTTCCCGTCAACATCGCCGTCCTCACGATCTCCGACAGCCGCGATCTCGCGGCGGACAAATCGGGCCAGACCCTCGTCGACCGCATCGCGGCGGCCGGCCACAAGCTGGCGGCGCGCGCCATCGTCAAGGACGACGTTCGCGATATCGTTGCCAAGCTCAGGGAATGGATCGCCGATCCCGCAGTGGATGTCGTCGTCTCGACCGGCGGTACCGGGGTGACCGGACGCGACGTGACGCCGGAGGCGTTCCACTCGGTCTACGAGAAGGAGATCCCCGGCTTCGGCGAGCTCTTCCGCATGATCTCCTATGAGAAGGTCAGGACCTCGACGATGCAGTCGCGCGCCACGGGCGGAGTCGCCGGGGGAACCTATCTCTTCGCGCTCCCCGGCAGCCCGGGCGCGGTCAAGGACGGCTGGGACGAGATCCTACGCTGGCAGCTCGATTCACGCTACCGGCCCTGCAATCTCGTCGAGCTGATGCCGCGGCTTCAAGAGCACCTCAAGCGCGCCGGCTGAGCGCTGCCGCCCGGCGCTCCCGGAACCGGGCGTAGCTCGCCGCGTCGTCGACGTCTTCGAGCTCCTCCAGAAACCCGATGCGGTGACGCCTGTCGAAGGCGGCGAGGGTATCGGCAAGGGCATGGGCGGTCGACCAGCGCACCTTGTAGAAGAGCCTCGGCAGGTGGGGGCGCCGACGGACACCGATGAGCCAATATCCGCCGTCGGCGGCGCGGCCGAAGACGGCGTCATGGCTGCCGAGGCAACGAAAGGCGGCGGCGACGTGGCGGCGCGCGAGATCGGGAATATCGGCGCCGATGATGACCACCGCGCCCGGCGGCAGCTCGCGCAGCGGCCGGCGCATGCGCGCGCCGAGATCTCCCGCACCCTGCCGGCGCCGCGGCAGGCCGCGGGGCCAGCGGCAGCCCCGATGCACGGCGCGGTCGGGCGCCACATAGAGCCAGAGGCGCCAGCGCCCGTCGTGGCCGAGGCGCCGCAGCAGCAGCGCAAGGGTGCGGCTGTAGAACGCAAAGGCCGCGCGCTGGCCGATGCCTTGCGCCAAGCGGCGCTTCACACGGCCAAGGCGCGGCGCCTTGGCCATGACGACGAGATGACGGCGCGCCCTCATGCGTAAAGTCGGCGGATGACGCGCGGCGAGAGGCCGAGAAAATAGAGGAGGAGGCAGGAGAGATTGCGCAGCGGCCGCGCAATCCAGCCCCCCTGCCGATAGCGTGCAGCGGAGGTGACGGCCCGCGCATCGAGGGCGACGAGGCGCCGGCGGCCGAGGCGGCGCACGAGGTCGACATCCTCCATCAGCGGAAGCGGCCGATACCCGCCCAGCGCCTCGTAGAAGCTGCGCGCGATGAGCAATCCCTGATCCCCATAGGGCAAGGCGAGCGCGCGGCAGCGCCACGCGACCAGCCGCGCGAGCCGGCGCGCCGGCGGACTGTCGTCGTCGAGGGTGTAGCGGAAATAGCCGGCGCGCGCCGCATTGGCCGGCAACGCGGCGAACGCCATCACCGCCGCCGCCCAGCCCGGCTCGAGCCGGGTATCGGCGTGGAGGAAGAGGAGCCAGTCGCCGGTGGCGGCGCACGCCCCTGCGGCGAGCTGGACGCCGCGCCCGGGGTCGCTCGTCAGCACGCGGCACCCATCGGCCGCGGCTAGTGCTGCGGTGCCGTCCTGGGAGCCCCCATCCACCACGATGATCTCCCGTACCAGGATATCGGCCCGGGCGTCGCGCAAGCTGGCGAGAGTCGCCCGCAGATGAGCAGCGGCGTCGAGGGCAGGGATCACGATGCTGAGCGCAGCGGTCATGGCTGTCGCGACCGGTTGCAATGACGGGCGCCGCGTATCATACAGGAGCTCCAGTCTCCACCACAAAGGCGCCGCCCGACCCAATGCGCGACAGGATACCCGCCGACGCCTTCGACGTGACGCCGGCGCTCGCGGCGCTGCGCGCCTTGCCCGCCTTCCGCAATTTGGCGCCGGACGCCCTGGAGCCCGCGGGTTTTGCTGGGATGGCCCACGATCATCTTCGCCTCAAGGGCCTTGGGCTCGTGCTGCGGATACCGCGGGTCTCCCAATGGGCGCTCCCAGCCGCCGTCAATCTCGCCTATCAGGCGGCCGCCTTCCGCCGGGCGGCCCCGAGCGGCCACACCCCGCGCCTCTACGCCGTGTTGCCGCCAAGCGAGCCTCTGCCCATGGGCGCACTCCTCGTCGAGGAGATCGTCGGACGCAAGCCGCGCCTGCCGGATGACCTCCCCGCCCTTGCGGCCTGCCTCCGCGCCGTGCACGGCCTCCCGCTCCCCCATCCGCAGGAGCGCCGCCCCCTGCTCTCCCCCGACGATCCGCTCGGCCACGTGCTGCGCACCATCGAGACGCAGGCGACGTTCCTTGGGCGCGCCGGGCGCGCCGACGAGGCCGAGGCGATGCTACGCGAGGAATTGGCCTGGGCGCGGCACTTCGTCACCGCGGCCGGCCATCCCCCTGCCCCGACAACGCTCATCCTCACCGACAGCCACCCGGGAAATTTCGTCATTGACGCCGCCGGCAAAGCCCATTTTGTCGATCTGGAGAAGGCCATGTATGCCAATCCGGCGATCGACCTCGCCCATGCCACGCTCTATACCTCGACGCGCTTCGATCCGGACATCGATACCGCGCTCACCGCGGAGGAGACCGCCGCCTTCTACCGCGATTATCTGGGCCGCATTGGGATTGAGCTGAGAGAGGCGTTGCGTCCGTGGCTCCTCCCCTTGCGACGGCTCGTCTGGCTGCGGACCACCACCTGGTGCGCCAAGTGGCGGGTCGAGTCCGCGGGAACCGATGGCTGGTCGCGCCTCAGGCTCGATCCGCGCACCCGTGTCCATACCGAAGCCTGCATTGCGGATTTCTTCGCTCCGGCCACGATCGCGCGCATCCGCGCCGAATGGCTCCAAGGCGGCGGGCCCATGTCCCTCGGCTGAGCACGCCGTCCCCCTGGACAGAAGCGGGTCCCAGGCGTACTGTATGAGAAGATGCATACAGCCCTGGAGCGGGCAGGCGGGTGCGCGGATGCTCGATTTCCTCCGCCTCGAGGACAACGGCGTTCCGATCTATGTCCAGATTCGCGACAAGATGCTGCGCGCCATCGGCGCGGGCCGGCTGCGCCCCGGCGATCAGATGCCGACCATGCGCGAGGTTGCCGTCGCCCTCAAGGTCGACCTCAACACCGTCCGCCATGCCTATCGCGAGCTCGAGCGCACCGGCGCCATCGTCATCGTTCCGGCGCGGGGGACCTTCGTCGCCGCGCAGCACGCGCCGCTGGCTCGGGAGGCCCAAGAGAGGCGGGCCGAGGAGCTCGCACTCCAGGCCGTTGCCGCCGCGACCGTCGCCGGGGTCGATCCCCGCGATGTAGCGGGACGCATCGTCCGCATCGCAGAGAGCAAGGGAGGTGGGGAATGAATCCTTCAAGCCTGCACGGCGCCAACCCGCCCGCGCGGATTTTGGCCGGGCTCCTCATCGTGCTCGCCGCCGCGGCGGGGTGGCTCGGCTTTCGCGCGACGGCGCCGGGGCTCTATGCGGCGGCGGGCGTCCTCGTGATCGCGGCCTCGCTCGTGCCACGCTCCCTGATGCTGGCCAATCAATGGGAGAAGGCCGTCATTCTCCGCCTCGGCAAGCTCCACGCCATACGGGGTGCCGGCCTGTTCTTCATCATCCCCTTCATCGATGCCGTCGCCACCTGGATCGATCAGCGGATCCGGACGACAGAATTCAAGGCCGAGCAGGCCCTAACCAAGGACACGGTGCCGGTCAGCGTCGATGCCATCGTGTTCTGGCATGTTCATGACGCGGAGCGCGCCGCCCTGGAGATCGCCGACTACAAGCAGGCGATCGAGCAGGTCGCCCAGACCTCGCTGCGCGAGATGATCGGCTCCGCCCTGCTCGCGACCCTGCTCTCCGAGCGCCGGGAGGCCGACGCGTGGCTCAAGGACGTGATCGGCCGCAAGACCGCCGACTGGGGCGTCGCCGTGACCTCGGCGGAGATCCGCGACGTAACTATCCCAGCCGCCCTCCAGGACGCCATGAGCCGACAGGCCCAGGCCGAGCGGGAGCGCCAGGCCCGCGTCCTGCTCGGCTCGGCGGAGCAGGAGGTCGCGCATAAATTCCTCGATGCCGCCGAGACCTACGCAAAAAACCCGGCAGCGCTCCAGCTCCGAGCCATGAACATCATCTACGAGACGACGAAGGAGCGCGGCGCCACCGTGCTGATCCCCTCGGCCATGGTCGACAGCATGAATCCCGGGGGCGTTCTCGGGCTGGTCGCCGCGACCGCCGGCAAGACCCCCTGAAGGCCGAGCCTCGGCCGCGAATCATGGAGGCTGAGGCCACTCCCGGCCTCACGGAGACGAGATATCCGCGCCAAATCAGGTCGATAGCCGGATTGTGACAAAAACGAAACGATACCGTCGCGTTTCTTTGGTCGCTGCGTATATTCATCGAGGCTTTGGTCAGCGCCTCGCGCAAATGGAGGCTGCCCAAGCCGCCCGTCGAACTGCGCTGATGAGGAGAGCAACAATGACGATTGGCAAGGCGCCCACCCGCGTGGCTCGCTTTCCGGCGGCCCCGGGCTTCGCAACGAGAGATGGGGAGACGCGTTTCGCCGCGGCGCGCCCGACGCCTCTCCGCCGCGCTTGGACACGCTTCGTGCTCGGCTGCAGCTTGGCGGCGCTCCTTGCCGGCTGTGTCGTGGCCCCCGCCTATCCGCCCCCGCCGCCTCGTTACCACTATTACTATTACGGATATCCCCATTATTACGGCTACTGACGGGGGCGTCAGGTCAAGCCTAACCAGCATCCTTGCAACAATGTTCTTGAAATGTTCCCAATAAGCGGCCATAATGAGCTATGGGTGATCCCAGTCCAGCTCTCCCCCGAAAAGGCCGTGGCGCCATCAGCAATATCTCATCCCGCTACGACCGGGAAAAGCGCAGCGCCGTCGACGACGGCTGGTCGCGTGACGAGGACGATCTCCCGCCCCTGCGCACGACGGTGTCGGTGGACGCGAGCCGGAGCGCCATCGTACGCAACCAATCGCCCGACATCCCTTTCGACCGCTCGGTCAACCCCTATCGCGGTTGCGAGCATGGCTGCATCTACTGCTTCGCGCGGCCGACCCACGCCTATCTCGGACTCTCGCCGGGCCTCGATTTCGAGAGCAAGCTCCTCGCCAAGCCCGATGCGCCCAAGCTCCTTGCCGAGGAGCTCCGCCGCCCCGGCTATCGCGTCGAGCCCCTGGCCCTCGGGACGAATACGGATCCCTATCAGCCGATCGAGCGGGAATATCGGATAACTCGCGGCCTTCTCGAGGTGTTGCGCGATTTCGCCCATCCCGTGATGATCACCACGAAATCGGCGCTGGTGACGCGCGACATCGATATCCTGGCGCCGATGGCCGCCAAAGGCCTGGCCCACGTCGCGCTGTCGCTCACCACCCTCGATCCAGCGGTCGCCCGGACCATGGAGCCGCGGGCGCCGCGGCCCGACCGTCGCCTCGACGCGATGCGCGCCCTCGCCGCAGCCGGCATTCCCGTGGCGGTGATGACGGCGCCGATCATTCCCGCCCTCAACGACTGGGAAATTGAGCGGCTGCTCGAGGCGGCCGCGGCGCACGGCGCCAGCGGCGCCGGATATGTGCTGCTTCGGCTTCCCCTCGAGATCAAGAATCTCTTCCAGGAATGGCTCGCTGCGCACTTCCCCGGGCGCGCGAAGCATATCCTCAACCTCATTCGCGAGATGCGCGGCGGCAAGCTCAACCAGGCAGAGTTCGGGCGCCGCTTCGCGGGGCAAGGCCCCTATGCGGCGATGATCCGGCAGCGCTTCCGCGCGGCATGTGCGCGCCTCGGCCTCAACAAGCGCAACGATTGGCGGCTCGACTGCGCGCAATTCAAGCCGCCGCCGCTGCCGGGAGATCAGCTCGCTCTCTTTTGATGCCGAGATGGCCGCGGCGAGCGGGCGCGTGATGATGCCGCTTGTGACACATTCGAGGCCGCAGGAATAGATCGGCGTGAGCCAGCGTCTATATAGCCGTCCGGTCGCCTGAGCATGCTCGACTGAGCATGATCGACCGGGGCCGCGATAGGCATTATTGCACGCCTCGAATCGCGGCCGCAAAGGTGCGTCTACCAGGCGCGCCCGTGGGGTGCCCGTTCACTTTCGACCCGAACCGCCACAGCGGCGGCCGGAATCGCGAGCCAACCCCGAAATCCCGCAGCGATTTGGAAGAGCGATGGAGCGCGCGGCGACCTATCATTCTCAAGCGGCTTCGTTCTCGACCGCAGAGCGCCGGCACCCCGCCACGCCGCGCATTGCAAGCTTCGACCTCATCAAGACCATCGCAATCTTCGGCGTGATCTGCATTCATACCGTGCCGTTTCGCCACATCTCCGTGCCGCTTGCCGCGGCAATCAACGACCTCACCCGGTTCGGAGTGCCGTATTTCTTCATCGTCTCGGGATATTTCTTCGCCAAGCGCGTCCGAGACGGCGCACCCTTGGGCGAGCTCCACCGGCGCACGACCAACCGGCTTATCCTCGCATTCGTGATCGCGTCGGCCATCTATATCGTCGAGCCGGTCTTCGGTCCGGGAGTCTTGCGCGAGCCGCTGTCGCAATCGGTCGTCGACAAGGCGCTCGCAGCCGGCGCACATCCCCTCCGGCTGCTGCTCGAAGGCACGAAGCCGCAGCTCTGGTTCCTCGTCTCACTCGCCATGGCGCTGGCGATCTACGCCGCCTTTGCCTATTTCGGCTGGGAAGACAAGATCTTCTATCTCGCGGTCCCGCTCTACGAGTTCGGCGTGCTCGCGGGGGCCTATGCCGCGACGCCGATAGGCTTTCACGTCGGATTCAATACCCGCGACGGGCCCTTCTTCGCCACGCTCTTTGTGGCAATCGGCGCTTGGCTGGCGCGGAGCGGATACCGCCCCCCCTTGCGCCTGGCCCTGGCGATGCTCTACGCCGGGCTGGTGCTCCACAGCGTGGAGGCGGGGGTTCTTTGGCAATTCTACGGCGTCTCGCCCTTCGGCATCGATTACGTGCATGGCACGGCGCTCTACGGCATCGGCGCCGCCTTCCTCGCGCTCGCCTTGCCGGATCTCGCCACGGGCTCGGCTTTGGCGCGCTGGGGGCGCCTCACGCTCGGCATCTATCTCTTGCATTTCCTCGCAATCGATCTGTTGGGGCCCTGGGCTCCGGATTTTCCGCCACTCAGTTGGCAGCTCGTCTTTCCGACGGCCGTCTTCGCCATCGCTTTGGCCGTCACGCGCCTTGCCGCGAAGGTACCATTGTTGCGCAAGGTGGTGATTTAGGCCTTCGCCTCGGCCTACAACCGGCGCCGGTCCGAGCCGACCGGACCCGACGCGCCGCGATGCGCAACAGGCGTGAGATCGGCAGGGGGCGCGGTCAGGCAATCGACGAGCTGCTCGCGGAGATCGCTCAGCGCGTCGGCGAAGACGTCGCTGTCGGGGCCAAGCTGCTTGGCCAGGCTCACCACGCTCGTATAGGCATAAAGCTCGGGCATGCAGTCGCCCTCGTCGTCTTGCACAGCGGTGGCGGAGCCCGCCGCGACCGGCCGCGCTCGGGATGGCGAGGATGCGCCGGCGACGGAGCAGGCGGCGGCGCCAAGGCAGAAGAGAAGCGCAATGAGAGATTTCATCGAAACACCGGCGAGCCCCGCGGCATGCGAGCTGCGGATGCAATGGCAACCACTATGCGCGCTCTCGCTGCGAAAGAGAAGCGCGCGGCCTCGGATCCATCCAAGGATAGGTACGGCCGCCGATCCGAAGCCTTGCGCGCGGGGAAGGTTGCCCCGATGACGAGGCTGCCTGAAATGCCGTGGCTAGGGCTTATTGCAGCTTCCAGGTGCCGTCCGGCTGGAGACACGCCACGCCATTGACGATCGAGCCGTCCTCCTGGCGCCATTTGCCGGAGGTGCAGCTCGGCCCCCCTTGGACGATGACGGGCGGCGGCGGGGCGACCACCACGGGCGGCGGGGGCGCGTAATAATATGGCGGGGGCGGCGGATAATAATAAACGGGTGGTGGCGGATAGACGGCTCCCAGGCCGATGAAGACTCGCGGCCCGCAGTGCCAGCAATGGTGCCAATAGGCATGGGCCGGCGTGGCGACCAACGAGAGCGCAAATACCAACCCGACGGCGCCGAATACGCCTTGCGCACTGCGCCGGAGCGCTTTCCGCAGAGACGAGCCGCGCATCGTCAATATACCTCTTAACCGTTAAAGCGTTCCCGGACCGCTACGATCCCTACAATTTAGTTACGCGCGACCGCGGCACAACCCTGCGGGCCAAGGTCGCGTGCACCAAGCGAAGTAGGCGTCATTCGGCGCGGCCGAGGCAGGCCGAAAGCTTTTCCCGCTGGCGGCCCTCGGCGTCGAAATTGGCGGGATCCAGCCAGCGCTCGAACCCCGCCCTGAGCTCGGGCCATTCCGTGTCGATAATCGAGAACCACGCGGTATCCCGATTGCGGCCCTTGTAGATGGTCGCCTGCCGAAAGAGCCCCTCATAGCGGAAGCCAAGGCGCGCGGCGGCGGCGCGCGAGGGCGCGTTCAAGGCATCGCATTTCCATTCGTAGCGGCGATAGCCCAACTCGTCGAAGACGCGGCGCATCATGAGGAACATGGCCTCGGTCGCGGCGGGCCTGCGCTGGAGCAGCGGCGAGTAGTTGATGTGGCCCACCTCGATCACGCCAGCGGCGGGATCGATACGCAAATAGCTCGCCACGCCGACGGCCTCCCCGCTCCTCAGATCGATGATGGCGTGGAACATCGGATCGTCACCGAGGCAGGTGCTGCGCATCCAGGCGCGATAGCCGTCGAGATCGGGAAACGGCCCATAGGCCAAATAGGTCCAGTTCCGCCCTTCCCGATCCACGGCATTGGCACGGAAAAGCGCCTCGGCGTGCCGATCGGGATCGATGGGCTCGATGCGGCAGCAGCGCCCCTCGATTGGCGTGCGCGATGGCCGCGGCCGCGGGGCCCAGCCCGGGAGGGGAAAGCCGATCGGCTGGCCAAGGTGATTGTGATTCTGATGCTTCGACATGGAAGGGCTCACCTCTAATCGTCGTAGCGGCGTCGGCACCGGCCGGTGCGGCGGCAACCTTAGGGCATGATGTCATGCTCTACCACGATCGACAGCCTTCCACGAGCGTTGTTCGGATGTGTCGCAAGGGCGACTCGCAGCCGGAACACCGCGACGGCGGCGCGGCCGGAGCGCTGCGCCCGAGGGTCAGACGCTGGCTGCGACGACCACCGCCGCGACGGCCGCCGCGGAAACCAGGCTCACGCGATCCGTTGCGGCGAAGACGATGGGGTCCGTATGCATCCTGCCGCGATGGGTCAGCACAACCATGCGGCCGATCCAGTAGATGAGGATGACGCAGATGAGCCACAGCCGCTCGGGCGAGTGGTAGAGAACCATGACTGCGGGGCTATTGATATAGAACGCGAAGACCATGACTGCCACATAGCCGCTGGCAGCCGCCATCGCCTCGAGCACGGGCAGATCGCGGAGCTGATAGCCGCGGCCGGAGGGATCGCCGCGGCCGCTCTCGAAGCAGGCGATGAGCTCCGTGCAGCGCTTGATGATGGCCAAGCTCAAGAAAAGGAAGATCGAGAATGCCACCAGCCACGGCGACAACGGCACGGCCACCGCCACCCCACCGGCGACGAGGCGCATCCCGTAGAGGCACGCAAGCATCAGCACGTCGACCATCATCTTGCGCTTGAGCCACAGCGAGTAGGTGAGCGTCAGCACGCCATAGCCCAAGAGGAGAGCCGTGAATGTCGAGGGCAAGTAATGCGCCAGCGCGCAGGCGGTCGCGAGCAGCGCCGCCACGAAAAGCGGTCCATGGGAAAGGGGGATGGCGCCGGAGGCGAAGGGGCGGCTCCGCTTGACCGGATGCTGGCGATCATTGCCGAGATCGAGCAGGTCGTTGATCAGATAGCTTCCCGAGGCAAACGTGCTGAAGCTGAGAAACGCGACCAGCAGGGTCAAGGCCGAGACGGGATCGATCTGGTGCGCGGCGAGAGCGGGAATGAGGATCAGCAGATTCTTCAGCCATTGATGAACGCGGCAAGCGCGGACATAGTCCATGAGCCGCAGCCTCCGGCTACCCATCTCCTGCGCCTCGGGAAAGCGCCTGCGAAGCCGGCGCCGCAATCCCCAAGTCGTGTTGACCATGAGCACGTCGTGCGCCCGCTCCCACACCTCGCGATCGGGGCGCGCATTGCCCGCGTAGTCGAAGCCGCCCTCGCCGAACGCCTCGCAAAGCGCCATCGCCTTCGCTTTGCCGGACAAATTGCTCTTGCCGTCGGAGGCGAAGACGCCGTCGAACAATCGCAGGTGCTGAGACAGCGCCTCCACATAGCGGCGGTCGGAGCCGGAAGCGAGATAGATCTTGCGGCCCTTTGCGCGCTCTTTGCGGAGAATCGCGATGAGCTCCGCGTTGAGCGGGAGGGTCTCGACGCGAAGCGCCGCTTCGCGCGCGATATAGGCCTTGATCGCCGCCCGGCCGCGAGGCAGGACCGCGACAGCGCCAAGCACCGCGCGCGGCTTTGTCGACAACAAGGCGAGCAGAGACTCGAGCAGCAGGTCGGATTTGATCAGCGTGCCATCGACATCGACGACGAGCGGCCGGTCTCCTTCGAGCGCGATGTCTCGCTTCCCCGCGGCGGGTGGGACGGCGTCGACAAGCGGCGCGGCCGATGGGCCAAGCATCGTCGAAGCGTCCTTGGGGTCACGGCCCTTGGCATGAATGGCGCGCAGCGCGGCCAGCAACGCTTCCGGTTGGTCGCCTGCAAAGCCGTTGACATCGTCGTCGGTCACAATGGAGTTCATGGGCCCCCGCTTATTCTCTCTAAGCGTTTCGAGCGGTACGCTCGGCCCACCGCGATGCGAATGCCTATGATTCGTATTCCGGCCACGTAAACCGGCAGGAACGCTTTCGCATCGACCATTGTGGTTCTAGGTCACTTTTGGGAGCGCCTTCCAGTGACCAACCTGTGACGCAACCGGCTTCCCCGATTCGTGACGTCGTCTTGAGCCCGGAAAATCACGTGTTTCTGCGACTCTTGCGCTTGCTATGCGGTTGTCACGATTGCGTGTGCCTGCTCGGAAACGAGCATGTCAGGATGACGAAGGAGCACGAACGAAGATGACAACCTCGTCCGTATTGGGAACATCCTCGACGCGCACGGCACCGAGGGCGCTTGCGAGTGCCTCGCCACCCCATTTCGCCGTAACGATGCAGGTCACCTTGAAGTCTCCGATCGCGCGGCGGACCGCGGCAATGCCGTTCGACGGGATGGGCACCGACGGGATCTCGGTTGTCGCCGTGAATGGCGCAGGGTTCAGCACCATGGCAATGGCTTGCGCACCGGAGCCGCGCTCGATGACGCTCGCTTCCGCTCGATACGCCGCGAGCTGCGCGCGCGCGTCGGCCAGGAAATTGCGCGCCTCGGTGATCCCATCCATCGCGGAGAAGAGGATCACGAGGATCGCGAGAATCACGAAGGCCGCTCGCGAGCCGGCCGCACGCCTGACCCCGAGCGCCGCGAGAACGGCGAGGGCGGGCAAAAAGCCTTCATAGCTGCGCAATATGGCATGCGCGCCGATCGCCGGCATCACGAAGACATAGGCGAAGATGATCGCCACGAGGAACGCGACGGGGCCGAGGAGGCCCCATCCGAGCACCGCCCGCTCCCTGGCCGCCACGATGGCGAGCCCGGCGGCGACCAGAGCCAGCATCGTCGCCGGCTCGCCGTAAAGGGACAGGAGGTGATGGAGGGTCTGGGCGAGCACCAGGAGCCGCTGGCGCGCCAGAGCCTCGACCCCGTTCGCGATCCAGCTCTGGAAATTCAGAAGGCTTCCGTATCGGTAAAAGTCTTCGAGATGATTGAAGTACAGGACCTGCGTAATCGACGAGTTCAAGAACCGGCCGAGAATGGCATAGGTCAGCAGGTGAGCCGGCAGGAGCGCGGCGACAAAGGCGGCGCAGAGCCAGATCGGCCGCCGCCACTCCCGGCGCAGCAGGCCTTGATGCTGCTGATCGAGCATCCGCTTCGCGAGCACCGCAGCAAAGGGCGCCCCGAGCAGAACCGCGTCGTTGCGGATCAGATAGGCAAGACCGATACAGCCGATGCCGAGCAGATCGGCCATCACGCCACGGGATTGCGCGGTGAACAGCGCCAGGAACCAAGCGACGGCAGCGGCATAGAAGCTTCCCGAATCCGGCGTCAGGGGCATCGTCCAGAAGGACGGCAGGCAGAGGCAGATGAGATAGCTCAGAACTGCGATGGTGCGGTCTTCGGTCGCCGACCAGGCCAAATAGGCGGCCGACAGCGCTGTCACCAGCGTCGCTATCGTGGCAATGACGGCACTCGAGCGGAGCGTGATCTCGCCGAAAGGCAGCGCAAGGCTCAGCAACAGGCTGGTGCCGGGCCGCCAGTACTCGGCGGCCAGGCTGGGAAGCTGCACATGGGGAACCTGATAGTTCCAAACGAAATCGACAAAGAAGTCGTGGTGCTGCGCCAACTCACGCGCCAAGGCGTAATAGAAGCAGGCGTCGGCGCCGCCGCAGAATACGACCTCGCGCGCCAAGGCGAGCTTGAGGCCGACGACGATGAGAGTGGCGAGTGCCGCGCCGCCGAACAGGAACCGAAAATGACTCCGGCTCGCGTGTCGGGCGTCCCCCACGCCGCCGCCGATGATCGTGTCCACCGCCCGGTTCCGTCCATGATCAGCGCCCGGTGGCGCCATAGCGTGACGTTTTCACTATCGCGGCCGGTCATTGTTGCGACCAGTGATCAAACCGTGTCCTCACGGTAATATGCTGAGCGATTCGGAGGATGCGGCGACCGCCGTACCGACGGCCTTGTCGTCTTGCCGGCGGCTGTCTTGCATTCCCATGACAACACATGAGAGGGGACGATGCTGAGCGGGGCGCAGCAGGATATCGGCGACGCGGTAAATTCGTTTCTCCTCGTCTATGCGGCGCTATTCCCCATCGTCAACCCGCTGGGGGCGGCGCCCGTCTTCATCAGCCTGACGCGTCATATGGCCGCCGATATGCGCCATGCGCTTGCCTGGCGCATCGCCTTGAACGGCTTCCTGCTCCTTCTCGGCTCGCTTTTCGTCGGCTCCCATGTCCTCGAGTTCTTTGGCATCACCCTGCCCGTCGTCCGTATCGCGGGTGGCCTCGTCGTCGCGGCGATGGGGTGGAAGCTTCTCAATGAAGGCGACGATCCCCAGGGCCGGCACGCCGAGGCGCCGCGCAGCGCCGCACTCGCGCTCAAGGATGCCTTCTATCCCCTGACCATGCCCTTGACCGTCGGGCCCGGCTCCATCTCGGTCGCGATCACCTTGGGCAGCGAGAAGCCGAAGGGTGCAACGGATATCACCGAGCTCGCCTTCCTCGGGGGCGCTGCCATCGCCGGTCTCGTCGGGATCGCCGCGACGATCTATGTGTGCTACCGCTTCGCCGACCGCATCGAGGGCGTCCTCGGTGAAGGCGGCATGAACGTCGTGGTGCGGCTTTCGGCCTTCATACTGCTGTGCATCGGCTTTCAGATCATCTGGAGCGGCTATACCGGCCTCGAAGCGCCGCTGCCCCATTGAGCGGGCTATCTCTTCTCCTTCTTCTCCCGCTCCTTGACGAGATGGGCGATCGCGCGCCCCAGCAGGTGGAACTCGTCGCGCCGGGCCGTGCCGCGCCGCCACGCCAGCCCGATCTCCCGTGACGGCTCGTCGGAGACAAGCGGGCGGAAGACGAGCCTCGTGCCCTTGGCAATACCCGCATCGATCGCGAGCTGGGGCAGGAGGGTGATGCCGAGGCCGTTATCCACCATCTGCACCAAGGTGTGCAGGCTGGTCGCCTCGAAGGCGTCGACGGGGCGCCGCGTATGGATGCCGCAGGCGCTCAACGCGTGCTGCCGCAGGCAGTGCCCGTCCTGAAGGAGAAGGAGCGGCTCGCCTTCCAGCTCGGAGGCCTTCACGCGCTTTTCCGCGGCGAGGGGGTGGTCGCGGGGAACGGCCAGGCTGAAGCGGTCCTCGAACAGCGCCTCGGTCTCCAAATTGCGCGCATCGTAGGGAAGCGCCATGAGGACGACATCGAGCTGGCCGTTCTCGAGCTGCTCGATCAGGCGCTCGGTGAGATCCTCCTTGAGATAGAGCTTGAGCTTGGGATAGGCGCGGCGCAGCGTCGGCAGGATCTGCGGCAGGAGGAAGGGGCTGATCGTCGGGATGACCCCCATGCGCAGCGCGCCGGATAGGGGCTCGCCGGCCGCCCGGGCATTGAGAGCCAGCTCCTCCGCTTCCTGGAGCACGCGGCGTCCGCGCCGCACCGTCTCCTCGCCAAGGGGCGTCAGCACGACCGAGCGCTTCGTGCGATCGACCAGCGCTGCGCCGAGGGTATCTTCGAGCTCCTTGATGCTTGCGCTCAACGTCGATTGCGTGACATGGCAGGCCGCCGCCGCCTTGCCGAAATGGCGATGCTCGGCGAGGGCCGTGAGATGCCGGAGCTGGCGGAGAGTGGGCAGGTTGATCATCGTCTTTTTCGATCACAGAAAAAGAAACAACTCGTTGGATCGCCTCGGAGGTCGTTCCCATTATTAGAGCACGACAGCCCCTAACCCGAAAGAAGACGGAGTTTGGAATCATGCTGACCATCGGCGACAAGTTCCCAAGTTTCGCGCTGAAGGCGGTCGTCTCGACCGACCCGAAAGCGGCATTCACTGACGTGACCGAGGCAAGCGATCCGGGCAAGTGGAAGGTCGTGTTCTTCTGGCCGAAGGATTTCACCTTCGTATGTCCGACGGAGATCGCCGCCTTCGGCAAGCTCGACGGCGAGTTTCGCGACCGCGACGCGGTGATCTACGGCGTCAGCATCGACAGCGAGTACGTCCATCTGGCGTGGCGGCAGAACCACGCCGACCTCAAGGAGCTGCCCTTCCCGATGCTGGCCGATATCAAGCGCGAGCTTTCCGGCGCTCTCGGCATCCTCGACAAGAAGGAGGGGGTCGCGCTGCGCGCCACCTTCATCGTCGACCCCGAAGGCGTCATCCGCTTCGTGTCGGTCAACGATCTGAGCGTCGGGCGGAACCCGCAGGAAGTGCTGCGCGTGCTCGACGCCCTGCAGACCGACGAGCTCTGCCCCTGCAACTGGCAGAAGGGGGACGAGGTTCTGAAGGCCGCCTAACTCAATCCGGCGCCGCGACGGCACGCTGTCGCGCGGCGCCGGACATCCCCTGCATTCGTGAAAGGAGAGGCGATCATGTCGCTCGAGGCCTTGAAGAACCGCTTGCCCGACTACGCCAAGGATCTGAAGCTCAACCTCTCAAGCCTGGCGAGCGAGACGGCGCTGAGCGAGCAGCAGCGCGCCGGCACTTTCATCGCCTCGGCCCTCGCTTCACGCAATGCCGAGGTGATTGCAGCACTCAATGCGGAGTTTGCGCCGAAGCTCGGCCCCGAGGCGCTGGAAGCGGCCAAGGCCGCGGCCGCAATCATGGGCATGAACAACATCTATTACCGGTTCGTGCATCTCTCGGGCTCGCCTGATTACAAGTCGATGCCGGCCAAGCTGCGCATGAACGTGATCGCCAGGCCGGGCGTGGAGAAGCGCGACTTCGAGCTGTGGTCGCTTGCGGTCTCCGCCGTCAATGGCTGCGGTACGTGCATCGAGGCGCATGAGCGCGAGCTGCGCAAGGCCGGCATGAGCGCCGAGGCCATCCAGGCCGCGGCTCGGATCGCCGCCGTGGTGCATGCCGTGGCTGCGACGATCGAGGGCGAGCGGGCGCTCGCCGCGTGAGCCGGGCAGCGGAACCGACGTCCGCTTAGGAGGCCGCCAGGGTCGTCGCGCCGGCGGCCTTCATCTTCTCGATCTCGGCGATCCGCGCGTCGCGCTCGCTGGCGGTCATTTGCCGCACCCCGCTCTGGGTCCAGTGGCGCACCCGTTCCAATAGCTTCTTCGGCGAGCCGGATTTGACAAGGTAATCGTCGGCGCCCGCCTTGAGGGCTTCGGCCAGGAGATCGAGCTCGAAAACCGCCGAATGCAGCAGGATCGGCAGGGCGATCGGCTTCGATTTGCGGATCTGGCGGCAGCACTCGATGCCGTCGATCCCCGGCATCATGATGTCAAGGACAACCAGCGACGGCGTATTTCCGTAAAGGAAATTGAGGCAGTCCTGACCGTCGGCCGCCTGCACAACGAGATAGCCATTATATTTCAGGATGTCGTTGTAAAGCCGCCGCTGGCTGGGGTCATCATCGACGAGCAGGACGAGGCGCGATGTCATGGGCATCCGCACATTGCAATTTCCATCTGCGGACGGTAGGCGGACATGCCTAACAAAACCTTAACGGCCCACCGTCGCCCGACTTCCGTTACCTGAGCCCCACCTCTCGAAGCCGCAGAGGCCACCTGCCGCGCCCTTTTGCCGCCCGGCGCGCCGGGGTTCGGTGTTAAGCTGGTGCAGCGATGTCGCCACCCGCCGCACTGGACGCCCTGACGGCGCTGCCGTCCCATGTGAACCTCACCGCCTTTGCCATCGTAGCCTTGGCGGCGCTGGCTTGCGGCATGCTGTTCACCCGCCTCAGGCAGCCGGCCGTCGTCGGCTATATTCTCGCCGGCGTCATCCTGGGACCATCGGTGCTCGGCCTGATCAGGAGCCGCGATACGGTCGAGCTCCTCGCCGATCTCGGCGTTCTGATGCTGCTCTATCTCGTCGGGATGGAGCTCAGCCTGCGCGGCTTCAAATCGGTGTGGCGCATCGCCATCGTGGCGGTCTGCGTCCAGCTCGCCGGCGCCGTGCTGGTCATGCTCGGCCTCTCCTATCTGCTCGGCTGGTCGTCGCGGCTTGCGACCCTGCTCGGGTTCGTCGTCGCCCTCTCGAGCACGGCGGTCGCCATCAAGATGCTGGAGGATCTCGGCGAGCTGCGCAGCCGCCTGGGCCAGGTGACGGTCGCGGTGCTGATCGCCCAGGACCTCGCCGTCGCCCCTCTCATGCTGATCGTCCACAATATGGGTGCCGCCCGCTTCGGCGCCGCGAGCGCCGTCAAGCTCGCCGTCGCCATCGCGCTCCTCGTGGCGCTCACCTGGTATCTCTCCCGGCGTCAGCGAATCCACCTGCCCTTCGCCCATTGGGTGCGCGGCAATCTCGACCTCACGGCGGTCGCCGGGCTTGCCTTCTGCTTCGCAGCGGCGGCGCTTTCCGGCCTGGTCGGCCTTTCTCCCGCCTATGGCGCCTTCCTCGCCGGGCTGATCATCGGCAACAGCGCGGAGCGCCATGCCGTGCTGTCGACGATGCAGCCCATCCAGAGCGTCCTGCTGATGATGTTCTTCGTCTCCATCGGGCTGCTCGCGGATCTCGCCTACATCTTTGCCCATTTGCCCGAGGTGGTGGTGGTCCTGATGCTGGTGACCTTGTGCAAGACCACCTTCAACGTGCTGCTCCTGCGCGGGCTCGGCGAGCCGTGGACACGTGCTTACTTTTCTGGTGTGCTGCTCAGCCAAGTGGGGGAATTCTCCTTCATCCTCGCCGCGGTGGGCCTCTCCGCCGGCGTGATCGACCCCGTCCATCACCGTCTCGTCGTCGCCGTCACCGTGCTCTCTCTCGTGATCAGCCCCTTCTGGATGACGTCCGCGCGGCGCATCGAGCGCATCGCCCGGCTTGGCACGCCTTCGGGCGCCGAGATCTTCCGCCTCGTCTATGGCGCGCCCGCGGAGCGCATCATCGCCGGCGTGGGCTGGGTCACCGTTCGACTCGGCTTGCATTTCGAGCGCCCACGGGGCGAGTCGAAGCTGCCGCTTCTCGGCCTTGGCTGGCGCCGCAGGCGGAAGGGCTGAGGCGATGCCCGATTGCGCTTTCGAGCAAGCGGCCAGCGCGCGCACCGGCGACGGTGTCGTTTGCGGCATCGACGAAGCGGGGCGAGGGCCCTGGGCCGGGCCGGTGGTTGCCGCCGCGGTCGTGCTCGGCGACGGCCGCGGCAATCTCGCCGGGCTGCCGAGGCTGCTTCGCGACGAGCTCGACGACTCGAAGCGCCTCCTCCCCGCGCATCGCGAGGTGCTCTACGCAGCACTGATGGCGGCGGCGCGGCGCGGGCGCGCGCGTTTTGCCGTGGCGGCGGCGAGCGCCGCCGAGATCGACCGCATCAACATCCTCGCTGCCACCCATCTCGCCATGACGCGAGCCGTGCGGGCGCTGGGGATGCTGCCGGCGCTTGCCCTCGTCGACGGCGACCGCCCGCCGTCCCTTCCCATGCCGGTCGAGACGATCATCGGCGGTGATGGGCTCAGCCTCTCGATCGCGGCGGCCTCCGTGCTTGCGAAGGTCACTCGCGACCGGCTGATGGCGCGGCTCGATCCGCGCTATTTCGGCTTCCGTTGGGCACAGAATATGGGATATGGCACGCTCGAGCACCGCGAGGCCTTGTGGCGATTCGGCCCCACGCCTCACCACCGCATGAGCTTCGCCCCGGTCCGCGAGGCGTGGTCCGAGCTGCGCGCCCGCTCCAAGCTTAAGTGATTGACTCCACAAAATTATTGACCCGGCGACTCGCTTGACTCAAAGTGGCCTCCTCCGGGCGGGGGGGTCCATGAAGCCAAATCAAGTGCTGGTCGGCGACTGCGTCGAGCTGATGGGCTGGTTGCCGTCGGGCTCGGTCGACATGATCTTCGCCGACCCTCCCTATAATCTTCAGCTTGCTGGCGAGTTGCATCGTCCCAACAACAGCCGCGTCGACGGCGTCGAAGCGGCGTGGGACAAGTTCGACGACTTCGCGACCTATGATTCGTTCACCCGCGCCTGGCTTGCCGCCGCGCGGCGCGTGCTCAAGGAGGATGGCACGCTCTGGGTGATCGGCAGCTATCACAACATCTTTCGCGTCGGCGCCGCGCTGCAGGATCTCGGCTTCTGGGTCCTCAACGACGTGATCTGGCGCAAGACGAATCCGATGCCGAACTTCCGCGGCCGCCGCTTCACCAATGCCCACGAGACGCTGATCTGGTGCGCCAAGAGCCAGGATGCGCGCTATACGTTCAACTACGAAGCGATGAAGGCGCTCAACGACGATCTGCAGATGCGGAGCGATTGGCTCATCCCGCTCTGCACGGGAGCCGAGCGCCTCAAGGATGCCGACGGGCGCAAGGCGCACCCGACTCAAAAGCCGGAGGCGCTGCTCCACCGCGTCATCCTTGCGGGCACGAAGCCGGGGGCCCTCGTCCTCGATCCCTTCTTCGGCACCGGCACGACCGGCGTCGTCGCGCGGCGGCTCGGCCGGAGCTATATCGGCATCGAGAAGGACCCTGAGTACGCCCGGCGCGCCCGCGAGCGCATCGCGCAAGTCGCCGCTCCCGACCCCGCCGCGGTCGAGCTGCGCAGCAAGCGCGAGGAGCCGCGCATTCCCTTCGGCTGGCTCGTGGAGCACGGCCTCCTGAAACCGGGAGAGGTCCTCTCCGATCCTTCGCGGCGGTGGACGGCGAAGGTGCGTGCGGACGGCACCCTGATTTCCGCCGACCATCGCGGCTCGATCCACCAGGTCGGGGCCGCCGTGCAGGGAGCGCCCGCATGCAACGGCTGGACCTTCTGGTATGTCGAGAGGCGGGGGCGGATGGTGCCGATCGATGCGCTGCGCCAGCAGCTTCGGGCCGGACTCGAGCGCGTCTCCTAGACGATGTTCGCGCTCCACCCGCAGCTCGCCGCGGATACCCATCTCATCGCCGACTGGCCACTCTCGCGCGTTCTTCTCATGGACGACCGGCGCTTTCCCTGGCTCATCCTCGTGCCGCGCCGGCCGCAGCTTTGCGAAATTCACGATCTGGCGCCCGCGGATCGCGCGCAATTGATGGAAGAGATCGTGCGCGCCTCACGCGCGCTGAGCAAGGCTTGGGCACCCGACAAGATCAACGTGGCGGCGCTCGGCAATGTGGTGCGGCAGCTCCACATCCACATTGTCGGCCGGCGCAAGGACGACGCCGCGCAGCCCGGCCTGGTCTGGGCCGCTGGCCCGGCGCAACGCTACAGCCCGGCCGCCCTGGCGGATGTGATCGGTCGCGCCAAAGCCGCGCTCGCCGATTAACGCTGCGACCGCGCGCTAAGCCGTGCCGACGGCCTTGCTCTCGGCGGCCGGTAGGGTCAGGCGGACCTGGAGACCACCGAGATCGGCCCGATCGAGCGTGACGCTGCCGCCGTAGAGCTCGGCGATGTCGCGGACGATGGCGAGACCGAGCCCGCTGCCCGGCACGGCTTCGTCGAGCCGCTTGCCCCGCTGGAAGAGCTGGGCGCGCTCATCGGGCGAGAGGCCGGGGCCGTCATCCTCGACGACGACGGTGAGGCGGTCGCCCGCATGCGCGACCGCAACGGCAACGCGCCCATGGGCCCATTTGCAGCCATTGTCCATGAGATTGCCGAGCATCTCCTCGAGGTCCTGGCGCTCGCCACGAAAGCTCGCGTCGCGATCGCCGCCGACCGTGATCTCGATATGGCGCTCGGCATGGATGCGCTCGAGCGTTCGCTTGAGATCCTCGACGGCGGGCAGCACCGCGGTGCGCACGCCCAACACACCGCTCATCGCGGCGGCGCGAGCGCGGGAGAGGTAATGGTCGACCTGCCGGCGCATCACATCCGTCTGCCGCAAGACCGAGTCTGCAAGCTGCCCCTTCTCCCGCGCCGCCTCGTTGGCCAACACCGCAAGCGGCGTCTTGAGCGCATGGGCGAGATTGCCGACATGGGTGCGGGCGCGCTCGACCACATCGGCATTATGCTCGAGAAGCGCGTTGAGCTCCTCGGCGAGCGGCTGCACCTCGGCGGGGAAGCTGCCGGCCAGGCGTTCCGTCCGACCGGCGCGGATGGAGCTGAGGCCTTCGCGCATGCGTCGAAGCGGCGTCAGACCGAAATGCACCTGTATGAGCACCGCCGCAATCAGCCCGAAACCGAGTGCCGCCAGGCCATAGGTCAGGATCTCGTTGAAATGCGCGACTTCGCGGCTGATCTCGCTTTCCTCGGCAGCCACCATATAGCGCAGGCGATGGGGGAATCCCGGCAATGACACGTTCCGCTCGACGACCCGCAAGGAGCGCCCGTCGGGCCCATCGGCGATGTAAGTGTGGAGCGCGCCGTCCTCTCCTCCCTTGTCGTTGAGCGTCATATCCCAGAGGGAGCGCGAGCGCAGCACCGGCCCATGAGCGCCGGAGACCTGCCAATACCACCCGGAATAAGGCTGCGTGAAACGCGGCTCACCCAGGCCGCGCGCAAGCTCGAGTCGTCCCGCATTGCCGGCCCGACTGACCGCGATCAGGCTCTCCAAATAGACTTGCAGGCGTGCGTCGAAGCTACGCTCGACCGAGTCCTCGAAGATGTCCGAGAGCAGAAACCCGCCTGCAAGCAGGCCGGCGGCAAGCCAGAGGCCCGCCCCCGCGACCAGGCGGAAGGCGAGCGAGTTCACCTTCACGTAGGCTCTCCGCGACCCTCGTCGCCGCGGGTCGGTGCGGTGCGCCCCTTCATCCGCTCGTCGGGCGCGATGAGCTGATAGCCGAGTCCGCGCACGGTCTGGATCATATCGGCGCCGATCTTCTTGCGCAGACGGCCGACGAATACCTCGATCGTGTTCGAATCCCGATCGAAGTCCTGGTCATAGAGGTGCTCGGTAAGCTCGGTGCGGGAGACGACGCGGCCCCGATGATGGAGGAGATAGGCGAGGAGCCGATACTCCTGCGCCGTGAGCTTGACCGTGGCGCCGCGGAGCGTCACACGCGAGCTGCGCGTATCGAGGCGCAGCGGCCCGCACTCGATCTCGGCGCTGGCGTGGCCGGCCGCGCGCCGAATGAGCGCCCGCAGCCGCGCCAGCACCTCCTCCATCTGGAACGGCTTGGTGACGTAGTCGTCGGCACCGGCATCGAAGCCGGAGACCTTCTCGCTCCAGCGATCGCGCGCCGTCAGGATCAAGACGGGCATGTTGCGGCCGGCGCGGCGCCAGCGCTCCAACACGGTGATTCCGTCCATCACCGGAAGGCCGAGGTCGAGCACGACGGCGTCGTAGGTCTCGGTTTCGCCGAGGTAATGGCCCTGCTCGCCGTCATGCGCGACGTCGACGGCGTAGCCGGCCTCCCGCAGCGCATCGGCAAGCTGGCGCGCGAGGTCGGGCTCGTCTTCGATGGCGAGAATTCGCATGGCTATCGGCAAGCGCTGTCAGCGCCGCGTCCTTTGACCTGGAGAATCTCGGTCGTCGACGCGTCGATGTCGAGCCTGAGCACGTCACCTTTCGGCATCATCATGCGCAGCTCGTAGAGCCAGAATTGCCGGCCGTTGCGGGAGGATTGCTCGAGCTCGACCTCGATCACCTTGCCGCCGCAGCGGCTCTGCACATTGCCGACGATCTCCTTGAGCGGCCGGATCTCACCGGCCTCGAGCGCCGCGCGGGCGCGCTCGTGATCGTCCCCGGCGGCGGCGACTCCCGCTGCTCCCAGCGACAGCAGGATGGCCGCCAGCCCGACATCCAGGAAGTCACGCATCGAGCTGTCATACGGCTCGGGAGCTGAACGCCACATGAATGATTCTCTCAGCATCGGTTCAGGGAGGATAGGAGAAACTCCGTGCCGAAACAAACCACCTCGGGTTTCGCCGGACGACCGAACAGCGTCCGCAGCGGGCTCGGCCGAAGGGTCGTGGCGGATGTGGAGCAAGGGCATTTTGCAATGCGCGAGACTCGCGCTTTCATGGCGGCTTTCGCCGCAGCGCTTGCGTCGGTGCTCGGTATGGGGACCACGGCTGCGGCCGGCTCCAACAGCGCTCCGCAGGATTATCACGCCGACGCCGCAACCGGCGCCGTTCTCCCGACCTGGCTGGTGCGCTTCAAGCTGCGTCAGCTCGGATATCAGGACCTCGGCGATATCGTCGACATGGCTGACGGCTTCGCCGTCGAGGCGCGCGACCGCTGGGGGCGCCGCGTCCGCCTCTTCGTCGATGCGCGGCGCGGCGAGATCGTTCCGCGGCGCGGCTACGGTCTCGCGCATTTGCGCGCGGCGGACCTGCCTGCCCATCTCGATGCCCTCGGCTATCGCTGCCTGGGGGTCCTTGCCTATCGCGATGGCTGCTACCGGGCCGTCGCGCAAGACCCGGCAGGATGTGAGCTGCAGGTCAACATCGATGCCTATACGGGTGCCGTATGGACGTGATGCGCGCCGCAGAAGTCATCGGGGGCGTGGCGCTCCCGGAAAGGCAATTGGACATGCGCCGTCGAGCCGGAGGGAAGAAACCGCCGCATAACCCCTGAGTGCGGCACTCGGCCGTCGCCTGCGCTCCGCTCAATTTTCGTGAGCGAGCGCGTGGGCGATGACCTTCTTCATCACGGTCGGCAGCGCATAGTCGGAGAGACGGTCGAGGCGGCACCAGTGGGGTCCTTGCCCCTCGTTCACCCCCTGAGGTTCCTCGGCCGTCTCTCTGACATGCCCCGCCACAACGGAGAGCTCTAACTCGAAATGGGTAAATCCGTGGCGCACCACCCCGGGCAGCGCCCGCCACTGAGCGGAAAGCGGGGCGTGGACCTTCGCCTCTTCCAAGGTCCAGGCATCCGCGCGCCACGCCGTCGAGGGCAGCTCCATGAGCCCGCCGAGCAGCCCCTCCTCCGGCCGCCGCTGTAGAAGCACCTCGGCGCCATCGCGCACCAGCCAGAAGGCGACGCCTCTCCGCAGCGGCCGTACCGGCTTGGCCGCCCGGCGCGGCAGCTCCTCCGCCAGTCCCTGGGCGCGCGCAGCGCAACGGGGCTGCCACGGACAGAGGACGCAGCGCGGCCGGCGCGGCGTGCAAATCACCGCACCGAGATCCATCACCGCCTGGGCGTAATCGCCGGGCCGCTCGGCAGGCGTAAGCGCGGCCGCGAGGGTGCGCAGCCGCGGCTTCGCGCCCGGCAAGGGCGTCGCCACGCCGAAGAGGCGCGCCATGACCCGCTCCACGTTCCCGTCCACCACCGTGGCCGGCTCGTCGAAGGCGATCGCTGCGATCGCCGCCGCCGTATAGGGGCCGATGCCGGGCAGCTTGGCGAGGGCTGCGGCATTGTCGGGAAAGCGGCTGCCGTGGCGATCCCGCACCTCCCGGGCGCAGCGATGGAGGTTGCGGGCGCGCGCGTAATAGCCGAGCCCCTGCCACGCATGCAGGACCTCGTCCTGGTCGGCACGCGCCAGCGCATCGACGTCCGGCCAGCGCGCGAGGAAACCGTGGAAATAGGGCTCTACGGCCTTGACCGTCGTCTGCTGCAGCATGATCTCGCTCAGCCAGACGCGATAGGGGTCCGCCCGCAGCCCCGGCGGCGACCGCCAGGGCAGGGAGCGGCGATGGCGGTCGTACCAGGCGAGAAGGCGCGCCGCCAATTCGCGCGCCTCGCGGCGAGAAAATGTCACGGCGGGTGCGCTTGTGGTGCTTCGTCGCATGGGGGCATAAGATTAGCGATTGAGAGGACGACGCGACAGCCGCGGATACGCGCGACATGAGCCGAGTGGGCGGCGGCCCCAAGAGCTTGGGCGCATTCCTGCCTAAGCTGACGCAAGGTGCCATAGCTAGGCGCGGCTTCGCCGAAGCCGGCCTGATCACCGACTGGGACGCGATCGCAGGCGAAGCGGTCGCCGCCCATGTTGTGCCGGAGCGCCTCGAATTTCCCCGGGGCGAGCGCATGGCTGGCACGCTTCATCTTGTCGTGGAGAGCGCCTGGGCCGTGGCTCTCCAGCACCTCGAGCCCCAGCTGATCGAGCGCATCAATGCCAGCCTGGGCTACGGCGCCGTAGCACGGCTCAAATTGCGCCAGGGCCCATTGCCGCGCCGGGCGCGGCCGAGCGCGCCACCTTCGGCCGAGGTCGATCCCGAAGCCCGCGCCGCTCTTGCCGACAAGACCGCGTCCATCGAAGATGCAGGGCTCCGCCAGGCCGTCGAGCGGCTGGGCTTGGCCATCCTGTCGGGCCCTGGCCGCCGCGGGAATGGTTAGGCCGGGCGTTTATCCACAAGATTTTGGCGGGCTCATCGGCAAGGCCGCTTGTGGCGGCGAAGACGCCTGGCCTATACTCAACATGTAGTAGCTAGGAGGTCGTTTTGGGCCGTTTCCTACAAAGATTTGTGATCGCCTTCGCCGCCATTTTGGCCTTTGCCGGAACAGCGCGAGCGCTGACGGTCCAAGAGATGCTGGACGAGGGGACGCTCGGGAATCCCAAGGCCCCAGTGACCATCATCGAATACGCCTCCCTCACCTGCCCCCATTGCGCCAATTTTGCCAACCACACCTTCGAGGCTCTGAAAGCCAAGTACGTCGACACCGGCAAGGTGCATTTCATCTTCCGGGACTTCCCCTTCGACCAGGTGGGGCTCCGCGCGGCCATGATGGCCCGCTGCGGCGGACCGGGCAGCTTCTTCGGCTATATCGCCATGATCTACAAGACCCAGGACAGCTGGATCGAATCGAAGGACCCGATGGGGGAGATCGAGAAGATCGGGCGGCTGGGCGGCATGACCAAGCAGCAGTTCGACGCCTGCATGAACGACAAGGCGCTCCTCGACGGCATTCTCAAGGTGCGGCAGGACGCCATCGACAACCTCAAGGTCGATGCGACGCCAACCTTCTTCGTCAACGGCGTCAAGCACGAGGGCGATATGTCGATCGATGAATTCGACAAGATCCTGGCGCCCCTTCTCAAGAATGCCTCCTAGGCCCTCAGACAGCGACGGCACGCCTTGATCCATTTCTCACGTCTTCGGCTTTCCGGGTTCAAATCCTTCGTCGAGCCGACCGAGCTCATCATCGAGCCCGGCCTGACCGGCATCGTCGGGCCGAACGGTTGCGGCAAATCGAACATCGTCGAAGCCGTGCGATGGGTGATGGGCGAGACCTCGGCGAAGCAGATGCGCGGCGGCGAGATGGACGATGTCATCTTTGGCGGCACCGAGGACCGACCGCCGCGTAACATCGCCGAGGTCCAGATCGTGCTCGACAATCGCGAGCGCGCGGCACCCGCGGCCTTCAACGACGGCGACGATCTCGAGATCGTCCGCCGCATCGAGCGCGGCGCCGGCTCCCATTACCGCATCAACGGGCGCGAGGTGCGCGCACGGGACGTGCAGCTTCTCTTCGCCGATGCCGCCACGGGCGCGCGCTCGACGGCCCTCGTAAGCCAAGGCCGCATCAGCGCGATCATCAACGCGAAACCGACGGATCGCCGCTCTCTCCTCGAGGAGGCGGCGGGAATCACGGGACTCCATTCGCGCCGCCATGAGGCGGAGCTGCGCCTTCGCGCCGCCGAGTCCAACCTCGAGCGGTTGGACGACGTGATCCAAACCATGGAGGCCCAGCTGCAGGGCCTCAAACGACAGTCACGCCAGGCCAGCCGCTATCGCAATCTCTCGGATCACATTCGCCGCGCGGAGGCGATGCTGCTGCATCTGCGCTGGAAGATGTCGCTCGCCGGGGTGGAGAACGCGGCGGCCCTCTTCCGCGAGATCGAGAGCCTGGTCGCGGAGCTGACCGGCCGGGCTGCGGCACTCTCGAGCGAGCAGGCGGACGCGGCGGCGGCGCTGCCGCCGCTTCGCCACGCCGAGGCGGAAGCCGCCGCCGAGCTTCACCGCTTTGCCGTGGCGCGGGACGCCCTTGATGCGGAGGAGCAGCGGATCGCCGAGGCCCGCCGCGTCGTCGAGACCCGCCTCGCGCAGATCGCCGCCGATACCGCCCGCGAGGAGGCCCTGCTCGCCGATGCGAATGCGGCGATCGAGCGGCTGGCCGGGGAGACCCGCGAGATCGAGTCCGCGCAGGCGCAGGAAGCGGCCGCCATCGCCGCGGCGGACGAGCGCCTCCAGGCTGCGAACGCCGATGTCGCTGCGGAAGAAGCCGTCTTGAGCCAGATCGTCGAGGAGGTTGCCGCCGCCGAGGCGCGCCAGACGGCGCTTGATCAGCAGATCGCGGAGTTCGAGAGCCGCCGGGATCGCCTGGCGCATCGCCAGCGTGAGATTGGGGAGGAACGGCAGCGCCTTCAGGCCGAGTCGGGCGTTGCCGAAGCCCTCGCGGAGGCCCGCCGGGCCGTCGAGCACGCCGAAACGCAAGCCGAGGCCACCCGGCTGGCAGCCCAGGCCGCGGAAGACGGCCGGAGCGCGGCACAAGCCGCCGAGGGGTCCGCGCGCGAGGCCCTCCAGGCTCCGGAGCAAGGCCGCGCCCGGCTCGCGGCCGAGGAGAAAGCGCTCGCAGAACTGCTCGCGGCCGATAATCCGGATATGTGGCCGCCCTTGGTCGATTCGCTCGTGGTCGAGCCCGGCTTCGAGACCGCCCTCGGCGCGGCGCTTGGCGAGGACCTTTCCGCCTCGGCGGATGAGGGTGCCCCCATGCATTGGCGTGCCATGCCGCCGCTGGAGAGCGCCCTGCCGCTCCCCTCCGGATGCGTGCCGCTCGCCCAGCACGTCCAGGCGCCGCCGGCGCTCCAGCGCCGCCTCGGCCAGATCGGGGTGGCGCCGGATGAGGAGACGGGACGGGCGCTATCCGCCCGCCTCGCCCAAGGTCAGCGCCTCGTTACGCGGGAGGGCGCCCTGTGGCGCTGGGACGGCTTCACGGTGGCCGCCGGCGCTCCCACAGCGGCGGCCAAGCGGCTCAGCCAGCGCAACCGCCTCGAGGACGTCCGCACCCAGCTCGTCGGCGCGGCGGCCGCGGTCGAAGCGGCCCGAGGGCGCCTCAGCGAGGCCCAGGAGGCGATGCGCCTGGCGACGGCCGCCGAGCGCCGCGCGCGCGACGAGGCCCGCGAAGCCTTTGCGGCGCTCCACGCGGCGCGCGATGCGGAAGCCAAGCTGGCGCAGAAGGCGACGGCGCTAAGCTCGCGCCTTGCCGCCCTGGCTGAGACGACGGCACAGCTCGCCCTCGATCTCGATGCAACGGAGCGCCAGATCGCAGAGGCGCGCGAGGCGCGGGCAGGCCTTCCCGACCTGGGAGCCGCCCGTCAGCGCTTGGAGATGCTGCGTGGCAAGGTGGCCGAACGACGCGCCATCCAGCGCGAAAGCCAAACCGCCCATGACCGCTTGACCAGGGAGGCCGCCGCGCGCCGGAGCCGTCTCGAGCAGATCGTGGTCGAGCGTAGCTCTTGGGAAGGCCGTGCCGACGCCGCGCGCCGCCAGCTCGCTGCGCTTGCGGAGCGCAAGGGCGCGGCCGAGCGCGAGCGCGAGGAGCTCGCCGCCAAGCCGGCCGAGCTCGCCGTCCAACGCCGCATCCTTCTCGACCATATCGCCAAGGCGGAGGCGAGGCGCCGCGACGCGGCGGATCAGCTGGCCCAGGCCGAGAACCGCCTGAGCGCGGCCGATCGCGCCCTCAAGGCGGCGGAAGGCGAGCTCCATGCCGCACGCGAGGAGCGGGTGCGCCGCGAGGCCGCCGTCGCCCAGGCCGAGCTGGCTCGAGCCGCGCTCGTCGAGCGCATCGCCGAGCGGCTCAGCTGCCAGCCCGAAGAGACGCTGGCAATCGCCGGGCTCAAGGCCGACGAGCCGCTCCCCGAGATCGAGCCGATCGAGGTCCGCTTCCACCGGCTGGTGCAGGAGCGCGAGAATATGGGTCCCGTCAATCTCCGCGCCGAGCAGGAGGCGCGCGAGGTCGAGGAGCAGATCGCGACCTTGCAGGCCGAACGGACGGACCTGGTCGCCGCCATCGCCAGGCTGCGGCAGGCGATTGCCGAGCTCAACCGCGAAGGCCGGGAGCGGCTACTCGGCTCCTTCGAGGCGGTGAATAAGCATTTCGGCGAGCTCTTCGAGCGGCTTTTTGGCGGCGGCCATGCGCATCTGCAGCTCACCGAGTCGGAGGACCCCCTCCAGGCCGGCCTCGAGATCATGGCGAGCCCGCCGGGCAAGAAGCTCCAGTCCCTCTCCTTGCTTTCCGGCGGCGAGCAGGCCCTGACGGCGCTCTCTCTCCTTTTCGCCGTGTTCATGACCAACCCGGCGCCGATCTGTGTGCTGGACGAGGTGGACGCCCCGCTCGACGACGCGAATGTCGACCGCTTTTGCACCCTGCTCGACGAGATCGCCCACAGCTCGGCCACCCGCTTCCTCCTCATTACCCATCATCGCCTGACCATGGCCCGGATGGATCGGCTCTTCGGCGTCACCATGCCGGAGCGAGGCGTGAGCCAGCTCGTGTCGGTCGACCTCCAAGCCGCGGAGAGCCTGCGCGCAACGGCCTGATTTGAGAGGCAGAAAAGCACGGAAATAGTCGCTTTGACGCAGCGCCGCGCGCTTGACAGCCGGACCCCTGCTCCTTAAGGTGCGCCCCCGAATTCGGCTTGCGAGCCGTCCAGTCCGGGGGTTCGGACCAGGGGTTGCGCCACTTGTGAAAAGGCAGGCGTGAGGCCCATGACCGAGCGGAAGCCTCCCCACTCCCTCGAAGACCTCGACGCCCGCGTGCGCGAGGCCCAGCGCCGGCAGGCCGGTGCGGGTCCGGCGCGGGACAACGAGAAAGCCGGGGGCAGTGCTCTCGGCATGGCATGGCGGGTCGGCATCGAGCTGGTCTCCGCGCTCGTGGTGGGCGTCGCGATCGGCTATATGCTCGATCGCTGGCTGGGAACGAAACCTTGGCTGCTGATCGTCTTTTTCGTGCTCGGATCGGCGGCTGGCGTGCTCAACGTCTTTAGGGCGACGAGCGGGCTGGGTGGAACGGTCGGCTATCGCAAGCGGCTGACCGACGCCAAGCCGGACGGCAAGGGCAAGAATGGCGAAGGTTGAGAGCAAGCGGGGACGACATGGCCGAAGCCGGCGCGCATAGCCCCCTTCACGTATTCCAGATCGAGCCGATCGTGCCGATTCACATCGGCAGGTACGACGTCTCGTTCACGAATTCCGCGCTTCTCATGGTGATCGCGCTGGTGCTGACCACGCTCTTCCTGGTCGTCGGCATGCGCCGCCAGGCCCTGGTGCCCTCGCGATGGCAGTCGCTGGCCGAGATCTCCTACGAGTTCATCGCCAATCTTCTGCGCGATACGATCGGGAACGAAGGCAAGCGCTACTTCCCGATCGTCTTCACCATCTTCATGTTCGTGCTGTTCGGCAATCTGCTCGGCCTCATGCCCTACAGCTTCACCTTCACGAGCCATATCATCGTCACTTTCGCCCTGGCCATCTGCGTCTTCATCGCGGTGACGCTGCTCGGCATCGCCAGGCACGGGCTTCATTTCACGACGTTCTTCGTGCCCCCGGGAGTCTCTCCAGCGCTGTGGCCGCTCCTGATACCAATCGAGATCATTTCCTACCTCTCCCGGCCGATCAGCCTGTCGGTGCGACTTTTCGCCAACATGCTGGCGGGTCATACGCTCCTCCAGGTGTTCGCCGGCTTTGTCGGCGCGCTCGGGCTGTTCGGCATCCTGCCGCTGGCCTTCGTCGTGGCGCTCACCGGGCTCGAATTCCTGATCGCCTTCCTGCAGGCCTATGTCTTCACCATCCTGACCTGCCTTTACATCAACGACGCGCTGCACCTGCATTGATGCGGGCGCAGGCGAAGGGGTCGTCAGGCACCATATCAACCGGAAAATCCAACTGAGAGGACACAACAATGGATTTGGCAGCCGCGAAAGTCATCGGTGCAGGCCTCGCCGTCATCGGCGTCATCGGCTCGGGGGTCGGCATCGGCAGCATCTTCTCCTCGTTCATCAGCGCAGTTGGGCGCAATCCGGCAGCTCGCGGCGACGTCTTCACCATGACGATGCTGGGCTTCGCGCTCGTCGAGGCCATCGCGCTCTACGCCCTCGTCATCGCGCTCGTCATCCTGTTCGGCACCTGAGGCGATACGCCCGTTCGGCCGCGATCGATCCGGCGGAAGGCTCTAGGAGGCGGCGTCATGCCCCAACTCGATCCCAGCACCTATGTCAGCCAGCTCGTTTGGCTTGCCCTCACCTTCATCCCGCTCTTCGTCATCCTGTGGCGGGTGGCGCTGCCGAAGGTGGGCGCCGCGATCGAAGCGCGGCGCGCCCATATCGAGGCGGATCTCGACCGCGCGGCGGCGCTGCGCGACGAAGCCTCGAAGGTGCTGGCGGCCTATGAGAAGTCGCTCGCCGGCGCCCACGAGAAGGCGCGCGCCGAGCTGCGCAAGGTAGCGGACGAGATGGCGGCGGAAGCAGCGCAGCGTCACGCCGCCCTCGGCGCCAAGCTCGCCGAGGAGGTCGCCGCAGCGGAACGGCGCATTGCCGCCGCCAAGGAAACCGCACTTGCCAATATCCGCAGCGTCGCCGGAGAAGCCGCCGCCGCCGCAACCGAGCGGCTTATCGGCGTGAAAGTTTCCGGGCCCATGCTCGAGCAGGCGGTGGGTGCCGCGATCGGGGAGAAGCGGTGATGGAACTCCTCAACGATGCGGAATTCTGGGTCAGCATTGCATTCCTGATCCTGATCGCGCTCGTCTACAAGCCGATCAAGCGCTCCCTCGCCGCCGGACTCGACGGCCGCGCGGCCAAGATCAAGTCCGAGCTCGACGAGGCGCGGCGGCTGCGCGAGGAGGCCCAGGCGCTGTTGGCCGAATATCAGTCCAAGCAGCGCGCGGCCCTCGCCGATGCCGAGAAGATCGTCAGGCATGCCGGCGATGAGGCGGAACGCAACCGCCTCCAGGCCCAAGCCGATCTCGCCGCCTCGCTCAAGCGGCGGGAGCAGCAAGCGGTCGACCGCATCGCTCAGGCGGAGGCCAAGGCCCTCGACGAGGTCCGGGCACTCGCCGTCGAGATCGCGGTCGGCGCGACGCGCGCCTTGCTCAAGAGCAATCTCGATGCCACGCGGGCATCAGCGCTCGTGGACCAGGCGATCGCTGAGCTCCCGCAGCGACTTCACTGAGCGCGGCCGAGCCTATTTGCGCTTGCCCGAGAGTAGTCGGCGGCGACCCTCGGGGCTGAGCTGGTCCACCGCCTTGAGGAGCGCGTCCTGGACCTCTGCGATGAAGGCGTCGTGCCGCGTCCGCAGATCCGCCATCGCCTTGGCCAGGGCCTCGTGATCAAACGGCTCGGCCATCAATTTGGTGCGCAACTCCCGGCGTGCCGATTGCAGCTCGGCAAAGCGTTGAGTGAGATCGGCCTTATCGCTGTCGAAGGCGGCGCGCAGTGTCGCCGCATCCTTGCCGTCCAGCTTCGATGAGAGCCGTGCGACGATCGCGTCCGGGCCGCCGGGCGGGGGCCGCGGCGACCTCCATTCCGGCCGCACCAGGCGGGCGACGACGAAGCCGATCAGGAAAACGTTCAGTGCCAGCGAGATAAAGACGACGATCCGCAGCCCACGCGAACTCATCCCGCTCATAAGCCGCTGACCTCGCCCGCCACATCGCTCGTCAAGGTCTGGGCCACGTCGAAGGAGGCGGGATCATAAGTCTGCCGCTCCACCTGGAACGTGCCCGTCACGATTCCCAGAACGGCAACCGCCGCCAGAACGGCCGCGCGCGGCCAAAACGACGCCGTACCGGCGAACAGATCGAAGCGCTTTCGCGGCGGCGTGCTGGTGCTCCGCGCTACGACGGCGTCGATCAGGCGCAGCTCGTCCGCCCTCTCCTGAGAGACGACGAAACGGTCGAGCACGGCATCGAGCCGTCGCGCCTCATCGAGGGCGCCGGCTGCCGCGGACGACGAGGCGAGAAACGCCGCCGCCTCGGCCCGTATCTCGGCAGGCCAGCGACGGAGGGACGCGCCATAGGCGTCCAAGTAATATTTGAACTGCTCGAAGGTCATTATCATTATTCTTCCTCCTTGGGCCCAAGGCCGCCGAACGATCCCAATCTGCTCTTCAGAGTTCGACGCGCCCGCACGAGCAAGGCCTCGAGGGCGGAGACCGATACCGAGAGGGCCTGAGCCGCCTCAAGATTGCTCATCTCTTCGTAATAGCACAAGACCAGCGCCGCGCGCTGACGCTCGGGCAACTCGCCAACCGCGCGCGCCACGGCCCGGCTGACTTCATCGTCGTAGACCTTTGCCAGGGCGCTACGTCGCGGGTCGGGCGGGTCCCCGGCGCTCTCCAGCGGCAGGAAGTCGCCGCGCCTGCGCCGGTCGAGACAGAGGTTCACCACGATGCGGAAAAACCAGGTCGTAAATTTGCCGCGTCCGGGCTGCCAGGTATCCGCCTTGGTCCAAAGCCGCAGGAACGCCTCCTGCACGAGCTCCTCCGCGTCGCTCGCATTGCCGGTCATGCGCTGCGCCAAGCGCATGCTGCGCGGCGTGTGGCGCGTCACGAGCAGGCGAAACGCCTTGCCATCGCCCTCGGCCGTCCGCGCCACCAAGGATTCGTCCGATTCCGCGTCTTCCGATTCCATGCCGCCGGTCACCTGCATGATGATCGGCGCTCGACGAGCCGAGAGCCGGCCCAAGCGCGCAATCGGGCTCCTTATACCAATCGCGGTGCCGATGTCAGCCGCGATAGCCATGGAACCGAAGCAGCGCGTCCGCTGCCTTACGCTGATCATCGTTCAAGCGATCGTAGAGCGGCTTGAACGCCGTGGCAAAGTCGGTGATGGCTTGGGCCTTCGCCTGCATGATTTGCTGCTGCAGCGCGAGGCGCTCGATAGCGTCCTGTGGATCGTGCCGCTCGGCTTCGAGCCGGGCGCGGAGCGAGCCCAATGTCGAGGCGCTATGGCGCATCGCCTGGGCGACCTTCCTCCATTCGCCGCCCTGCGCGGCAGTGATCCCGAGCTCCGATTTCAGGAGGGCGATATGGCTGTCGATGCGATCGGCTTGAGGCCACGGCGTCATCCCGGAATCGCTCCAACCGTGGGCGGCGCCAAGAAGCGGCAGGGCTACGGTGCCCGCAAGCCCGACGGCGACTACTCCCGCGATCACCATATTCCTGGACCCGTTCATCAAGGCACCCGGACCTTCGCGCAGCCGCGGTCGGCCCTCTGCCAGCCGTCCCGGCGCTATGCCCATTATACGGGTAAGGATCGGGGAACCTTGCGGCCGCCTTGCTTCAAGCCGGGCCCGTTCCAGCTGGCCTGGAACTGGAGCGGTCCCGTCCCGGTCAGCGGACCGGGGGCGGGTCCCGTCTGGTTAATGGCCCGGCTGATCTCGAAGCCGGTCGACGAGCGAAGGGGCTATTCCGCAGCGCGGGACGCCGGTTGCGGCGGACGCCACCTTAGCACCGGCTTGCGCGCGGCGGCCGTTTCGTCGAGGCGGCGACGGGGCGTGAAATAAGGCGCGCCATGGAAGCGGCTCACCTCGCCGGGCTGCCTTGCCCGCTCGGCGAGGCCGCGCACGACGGCGATGAACTGATCGAGCGACTCCTTGCTCTCCGTCTCTGTCGGCTCCATCAGGAGGGCGCCGTGGACGACGAGGGGGAAGTACATCGTCATCGGATGATAGCCCTCGTCGATCATCGCCTTGGCGAAATCCAGGGTGGTCACCCCGGTATCCTTGAGGAAGCGATCATCGAACAGCGCCTCGTGCATGCAGGGTCCGGCGAAGGCCGGGGTGAGCAGGTCTTGGAGCCGCACCATCAGATAGTTGGCGTTGAGAACGGCATCGCCGGAGGCTTGCGCGAGACCGTCGGCGCCATGGCTCATCATGTAGGCGAGAGCGCGGACGAACATGCCCATCTGCCCGTGAAAGCCCTTGAGGCGGCCAAAGGGTCGGGCGCCGCTCGGCGCGTCGGCCTCGTGCTCGATCAAGCGGAAGCCCTCGGGCCCGTGCGTCACGAACGGCAAAGGAACGTAAGGAGCCAGCGCGGCGGAGAACACCACTGGGCCGCTTCCCGGGCCGCCGCCGCCATGGGGGGTGGAAAAGGTCTTGTGCAAATTGATGTGCATGCAATCGATGCCGAGATCACCCGGCCGCACGCGCCCGACGATGGCATTGAAATTGGCGCCGTCGCAGTAGAAGAAGCTGCCATTCTTGTGGAGCGCGTCGGCGATCTCGAGCATGTCCGGCTCGAAGAGCCCGCAGGTGTTCGGATTGGTCAGCATGAGCGCCGCCACGTCGGGCCCGAGCTTCTTCTTGAAGGCGTCGAGGTCCACGCGCCCATTCGCGTTGGCGGGTATGGCGTCGACGCTGAACCCGCATTCCGCCGCCGTCGCCGGATTGGTGCCATGCGCGGATTCCGGCACCAGCACGCGCCGCCGGGCGGATTCGCCGCGCGCTTCGAGCGCTGCGCGGATCGCGAGCATGCCGCAGAGCTCGCCATGAGCGCCGGCGCCGGGCGAGAGGGCCACCGCGGGCATCCCGGTCAGCGTCTTGAGCCAATGGGCGAGACGGTCGATCAGGGCAAGCGCTCCCTGTATGGAGCTCACCGGCTGCATCGGGTGCAAATCCCCGAGCCCGGGGAGCCGCACCACCTTCTCGTTGAGCCGCGGATTGTGCTTCATCGTGCAGGAGCCGAGAGGATAAAGGCCGCTATCGATGCCGTAATTCTTCTGGCTGATGCGCGTGAAATGGCGCACGACCTGCGGCTCGGAGAGGCCGGGCAGGCCGATACGGCCATGCCGCTCGAGCATGCCGAGGCGTTGCGTGACACTGGGCGGCTCGGGAAGGTCCACGCCGGTGCGGCCCTCCTTGCCCTGCTCGAAGATCAGCGGCTCCTCGATCTGCAAGCCGCGATTCCCGCTCACCGTGCCGACGGGGGACGACGCATCCGCCTCGGCCGGGCGGGCCTTGCGATCCTGAGAGAGATCCATCACAGCACCTCCTCGAGCGCCTTGGCGAGCGCCCCTATATCGGCGTCGGTGTTCATTTCGGTTGCGGCCACCAGCAAGAGGTTTGCGAGTGGCGATTTGTCGGGATAGAAGCGCGAGACAGGCACGCCCGCGAGGATGCGGCGCCCGGCGAGCGTGTCGACGATCTGCGCCGCGGGCTTCGGCAGACGTAGCGTGAATTCGTTGAAGAATGTGTCGTTGACGACACTCACGCCTTTGACCTTGCCGAGCCGCTCGGCGAGTTGCACCGCCTTGGCGTGATTGAGGGCCGCAAGCCGCGTGAATCCTGCTTCGCCCAAGAGCGAGAGGTGGATGGTGAAGGCAAGGGCGCAGAGCCCCGAATTGGTGCAAATGTTGCTCGTCGCCTTCTCGCGCCGGATATGCTGCTCGCGGGTGGAGAGGGTGAGGACCCACCCGCGGCGGCCATCCACATCGACGGTCTCGCCGCAGAGCCGCCCCGGCATCTGGCGAACGAAACGCTCGCGCGTGGCGAAGAGCCCGAGATAGGGTCCGCCGAAGCCGAGCGGCACGCCGATGGACTGGCCTTCGGCAGCGACGATGTCGGCCCCCATTTCGCCGGGGGATTTGACGGCGCCGAGCGAGACGATTTCCGTCACGACGACGACGAGCAGCGCCCCCTTGGCATGGCAAGCCTGCGCGAGAGCTGCGTGATCCCGGAGGTGCCCGAAGAAGCTCGGGCTTTGCACCACGACACAAGAGGTCTCCCCGTCAACCCGGGCGGCGAGATCCTCGTCTCCTTCCGGATCCGGCTCCGCCGCATCGAGCGAGAAGCCGCTCCAGCGGCCATGGGTCGCGCAGACCGCGCGATAATGAGGATGCAGCCCGCCCGAGAGGATCGCCTTCTTCCGGCCGGTGATGCGATTGGCCATCATCACGGCCTCGGCGCAGGCGGTCGCGCCGTCATACATGGAGGCGTTCGCCACCTCCATCCCGGTGATGAGCGCCACCTGCGTCTGGAACTCGAAGAGGGCCTGAAGCGTGCCTTGGGAGACCTCGGGCTGATAGGGCGTATAGGAGGTGAGGAATTCGCCGCGCTGGACCAGATGATCGACGGTTGCCGGGATATGGTGACGATAGGCGCCGGCGCCGAGGAACGACGGCACGGCGCTCGCGCCGATATTGGCGCTGGCGAAGGCCTGAAATGCCCGCTCGACCTCGATCTCACCCATGTGAGAGGGCAAATCGACAGGCGCCTTGAGCCGCGCCTTCTCGGGCACGTCGCGATAGAGGCTGTCGATCGAGGGCACGCCGATCGCCTGCAGCATGGCGCGACGGTCGGCATCGGTGAGCGGCAGATAGCGCATCAGTGCTGGCCTTCGCAGAATTTCTTATAGGCGGCCTCGTCCATCAGAGCGTCGAGCTGGCTCTTGTCCGAAAGTTGGAGCCGGAAGAACCAGCCGTCGCCCATCGGTGACGAATTGACCAGAGACGGCTCACCCGAGAGCTTGTCGTTGACCGCGACGACCTTGCCATCGACGGGGGCGTAGACCTCGCTTGCGGCCTTGACCGATTCGACGACCGCAGCATCGCCGCCCTTCGTCACCTCCTTGCCGAGCGCCGGGAGCTCGACATAGACGACGTCGCCGAGCTGCTCCTGGGCATAGCTCGTGATCCCGACGGTGGCGGCGCCGTCCGTCTCGACACGAATCCATTCGTGCTCATTGGTGAATCTCAGCACACTTGTCCTCCCTTGGGGTTAGCCTCTGTAGTAGCGCTGGGGCACGAAGGGCAACGGCGCCACTTTCGCGGGACGCGGCGTGCCGCGCACGACGAGAGCGAGCGGCGCGCCGTCCTTCGCGGATGCCACCTCCACATAGCCCATGGCGATCGGGCCGCCCACGGTCGGCCCGAACCCTCCCGACGTGACGGTACCGATCCGCCGGCCCGACGGATCGATGATCTCGGTCTGCTCGCGCGCCGGCGCCCGTCCTTCCGGCAGGATGCCGACGCGCAGGCGGGTCGTTCCGTGGTCGAGCTGGCAGCGTATGACATCGGCGCCGGGAAAGCCGCCCTCCTGGCGGCGGCGCTTGCCGATCGACCACACGAGATCCGCCTCGACGGGTGTCGTCGTCGCGTCGATGTCGTGCCCATAGAGACAGAGCCCGGCCTCGAGCCGCAAGGAATCGCGCGCCCCAAGCCCGATGGGCTTGACCTCCGGCTCGGCCAGGAGGCGCCGCGCCAATTTCTCCGCCGCAGCGGCCGGCACGGAGAGCTCGAACCCGTCCTCGCCCGTATATCCCGAGCGCGTGACGAAGCAGGGCACGCCGTCGAGTTTCAGCTCGGCCATGCTCATGAATTTCTGCGTGGCGCAGCTCGGTGCGAACCGCGACAGCACCGTCGCGGCGGCGGGCCCCTGGAGCGCCAGCAGGGCGCGGTCCTCGAGCGGCTCGACGGCGGCGCGGCCGTCGAGCCCGCGCTTCATGTGCTCGATATCCGCCGCCTTGCAGGCGGCGTTGACGACGACGAAGAGATCCTCCCCCCAGCGTGTCGCCATGAGGTCGTCGAGAATGCCGCCCGACTCGTTGGTGAACTGGGTATAGCGCGTGCGGAAGGCGCCCAGGCTCTGAATATCGCCGGGGACGAGGCGCTCGAAATCGGCGGCCGCCTTCTTTCCGCGAATGCGCACCTGGCCCATATGGGAGACGTCAAAGAGTCCGGCCTGGCTGCGCGTATGATTGTGCTCGGCGATGATCCCGGCCGGATATTGAACCGGCATCTCGTAGCCGGCAAAGGGCACCATTTTGGCGCCGAGCGCCACGTGGAGGGCATGGAGCGGGGTGCGCTGCAGAGGCTCAGGCGAAGGGGCGCTCACATGGTCCTCCCGACAGTTTCTTGGCCCATCGACGTCCAGTGCGGCGATGCCGCGCGAGCCGTCGATAGCCCCCTCTGTCTTCGGACCTGAAAGAATCACCCGGCGCCTGCGCCGGGTTTACCCCTTCGGTGAGCCGCGCCGAATCCGCGCTCGACACGGCTGCTTTCCAGAGACGCCTTACCCCACGGTCCTTCTGCCTGAGAGTTTCCGGGGCGGTTGCTCCTTCGGCGCCGACACGGCCGCGACTGCAGCTGCGTCGGTCTCTCCCGGGGGGATCCTAGGCTACGTTTTCGGGCGCCTAGCCTAGTCCCGCCGCGGCGAATGTCAACCTGGCAATCGGGCGCCCATCCTGCATCAATTTCCCGCCCCGTGGGCCCGGTTGTACTGAAGCTCGGCATCGGAGAGGACGAACCCCGTCCAGACCTGCAGACTGCCGCCGTTCTGCGGATATTTGAGCGGAATCACCTGATAGATGCTGTCGACCTTGGTGACCTCGTTGCTTCCCGGCGAAAACTGGAGGTGCAACGGAAACTCCTTCCGCGCCAGAAGCTCGCCTTGGAGATTGACGATAGCCACGAAGTAGTTGAGGTCGGCGGCTTGCACTTGACGCCCGGGGGCGCGATCGGCGGTGATCTGCACGCCGAGATTCACGTTCAAGCGCTCATACGTGTTGGGGTCGTAGGTGCAGTTCAGCTTGGCCTGGTCGATGCGCCCGACATAAAGAGCATTCTGGGGCTCCGCCGACTGACCGGGAGCGAACTTCACCACCTGATCCGCGTCCTTGAGCACCATCGCCGCGGGACAGGGAAGCTGGCCGGTTCGGCCGCATGCAGCGAGCGCGAGTGCGACGGCAAAGGCGGCAAGTCGCGCGAAAGCGGCCCTCGCGGGCGCTGGAGGATGGCGATGGGTTTGGATCATCCGGGCGGCATTGGCGCGCGGTCACAAGCGACTATGCGACCCGTCGCAAAAGGGCTTTGTTCCGCTGTGCTTGCAGCCGCAGAAATAGGCCGCCTTGCTCTCTGTCGCCTTGTATTGGATCGGCGCGAAGGCGCTGCCCTTATGGGAGCCGTCGCAGAAGGGCTGCGTCTTGCTTTGACCGCAGGCGCACCACCAGTAATCCCGGCCGGCTTCGATTTCCACCCGATAGGGGCCTCGCTGGGCTATTTTGGGCTCTGCCATCGCTGCCATCCTCTCCGGAAACAATCCGGCCTCTCCTCGAACGTGGCCGCACTCTAGGGGAGCCTTGCCGCAGGCACAAGAGGTGCTGCGCCGGCGATAGACGGCAGTTGCCCCGCGCCATGGCACCCGGCAGATTAGGCGTCCATGGCAGTCTATACGGAAGTCTCCGACGAGGACCTCGCGGCATTCATCACCCAGTACGATCTGGGCGGCGTGCTCGCCTGCAAGGGCATCGCCGAGGGCGTCGAGAATTCCAATTACCTGCTGCAGACGGAGCGCGGCAGCTTCATTCTCACCCTCTACGAGAAGCGCGTGGCGCGGGAGGACTTGCCGTTCTTTCTCGGTCTCATGGATCATCTCGCGGCGCAGGGGATCGCCTGCCCTGTTCCGGTGCATGGAAAGGACGGCAAGGCGCTGCGCGAGCTGTGCGGCCGGCCCGCCGTCATTGTGAGCTTCCTCAAGGGCATGTGGCCGCGGCGAATCCTGCCGCGGCATTGCGCGCTGCTCGGCCAGGCGATGGCGCAGCTCCATCTCGCCGGACTTGGCTTCGCCATGCGGCGGAAGAACGCCCTCGGGCTTCATGGCTGGCGCCCACTTTTCGAATCCTGCCGCGCCCGTGCCCATGAGGTGCATCCAGGACTCGCGGAGGAGCTCGCGGCCGAGCTCGACTATCTCGAGACCCATTGGCCCCGGGATCTCCCCGAAGGGGTCATTCATGCCGATCTCTTCCCGGACAACGTCTTCTTTCTCGGCGACGCGCTCTCGGGCATCATTGATTTCTATTTCGCCTGCACCGATTTCATCGCCTACGACCTGGCGATCTGCCTCAACGCCTGGTGCTTCGAGAGCGACCAGAGCTTCAACGTGACGAAGGCGCGGCTTCTACTTCGAAATTATCGCAAGCTGCGCCCGATGTCGGCGGAGGAAATGGCGGCGCTCCCCCTGCTCGCACGGGGCAGCGCCATCCGCTTTCTCCTCACACGCCTCTATGATTGGCTCAACCACCCGGCGGGCGCTTTCGTGAAGCCGAAGGACCCCCTCGAATATCTCCACAAGCTGCGCTTTCACCAAGGCATTGCGCGGCCCGCCGCCTATGGCCTCGAATGACCAACCGAGCCAACGAAGACGCCGACACGACCGTCGACATCTTCACCGACGGAGCCTGCAGCGGCAATCCCGGCCCCGGCGGCTGGGGCGCGATCCTCCGCTACCGCGGCCATGAGCGCGAGCTCAAGGGTGGTGAGGCGGCGACGACCAACAACCGCATGGAGCTCCTTGCCGCGATCCATGCTCTCGAGGCGTTGAAGCGACGCAGCCGCGTCCGGCTCCATACCGACAGCATGTATCTTCGCGACGGCATCACCGGCTGGATCCGGCGCTGGAAGGCGAACGGGTGGAGGACGGCCGATCGCAAGCCGGTCAAGAATCTCGATCTCTGGCAGCGCCTCGACGCGGCACTCGCCCATCACGAGGTGAGCTGGCATTGGGTGAGGGGGCATGCCGGTCACCCCGAGAACGAGCGCGCCGATGCGCTTGCGCGCGAGGGGATGGCGCCCTTTCTCGGCGGCAGAGCCTAGAGCCTGCGTCGATCTCCCATTATCACTCTGGATGAACGCAGGCATCGCGACAAACCATTTCCGCTTCCGCGGCGCGAGGCTTAGCTCTGGCTCATGCGAGGGAGATGCCCGTGACCGCGATCGATGAGCCCGGCCGCGCCCGTCAGGCGCGGCCCCAAGCGGTCTGGCGCGCCGCACTGTCGGGACTTTGCGCCTATCTGGTCGGCATCGGCCTCGCGCGCTTCGCCTATACGCCGCTCCTGCCTGCGCTGATCTCGGGGCATTGGTTCACGGAGAGCAGCGCCGATTATCTCGGCGCCGCAAATCTAGCGGGCTATCTGGCCGGCGCCCTGCTCGGCCGCGCGATGACGCGCCGGCAAGGCACTGCATGGCTCTTACGCGCCATGATGCTGGTCACCGCGGCGAGCCTGTTCGCTTGCGGAATCCGAGAGCTCGGCTTCATTTGGTTCTTTCTCTGGCGCTTTGCCTCGGGCTACACGGGCGGGGCGATCATGGTGCTCGCCGCACCGGCGGTTCTTACCCAGACGCCGGCGGCGCGGCGAGGGCTCGTCGGCGGCATCATCTTCACGGGCGTGGGGCTGGGCATCGCCGCTTCGGGAACTCTCGTGCCGCTCCTGCTGCGCATGAGCGGGCTCGCGGGAGCCTGGCTGGGTCTCGGCGGACTCGCGCTCGTGCTGACGGCCATCGGTTGGACGGGTTGGCCGCGGGAGGCGGCCGTCCAAAGCGAGGGGCAACATCGCGTGTCGCCAGCTCGTCTCGCCATGCCGGTAAGAGCGCTCCTCGTCGAATACGGGCTCAACGCCGTCGGGCTCGTGCCCCACATGGTCTTTCTGGTCGTCTTCATCGCACGGGGCCTCGGGCGCGGCTTGGAGGCTGGTGCTGGATACTGGGTGCTCTACGGGCTCGGCGCGATCTTCGGCCCCTTGCTGACTGGGCGTATCGCCGATCGCATCGGTTTCCGGAGGGCGTTGCGCGCGGCCTTCCTGTTGCAGGCTGCTGCGGTGGCGCTGCTAGCCGTCGCCGCCGAGCCGATTAGCTTGGCAATGTCGAGCGTGATCGTCGGCGCCTTCACGCCGGGCATCGTTCCCATTGCCCTTGGCCGAGTGCATGAGCTTGTCGAAGGCCATGACGCTCAGCGCCGCGCCTGGGGTTATGCGACGATTGCCTTCGCCTTGGCACAGGCGATGGCCGCTTATGGCTGCTCCTTTCTTTTCGAAAGGCTCGGCGATTATGCGTCGCTTTTTGCGGTGGGCGCCTGCGCCCTCCTCGCCGCTTTCGCGCTCGACATGGCCGCAGCTGCAGCAAAACGGCTGGCCCGCCGTGAATTGAGGCGACCGCGCGCGACGACCTGACGGCCATTGCCACCAAGCTGTGCGCACGCGGCCTCGATGAAGCGCCTGAGCGCCGTCGAGATAAAGACATCGCGACGATGGATCAGCACAGTCGGGACGCGTGCCTCCTCGCGTGCGAGCGCGTGCAGCGCGACCCGGCCCTCGGCCGCAGCCTTCGTGACGACGACGTGCGGCAGCAGAGTGATGCCGATCCCGGCGCCGACGCAGCCGATGATGCCGTCGAGCGTGCCGAACTCCAGCCGGCAGATGTCGACCAAGCCTCGCTTTGCGAGGAGCGCCTCGAGGCGGGCGCGATAAGAGCAGCCGGCGCGGAAGACGACGATCTTGAGCTTTCCCGCGGCGCGTTTCGCCCGCAGCGCCTCGAGATTGGTGATCCACGGCGCCGTGACGAGCACTAGCTCCTCCTCGAGCAATGGGACGGCGCAAAGCTCCGGATGATCCACGGGACCGGCGACGAAGGCGGCCTCGAGCCGCCAAGTCAGCACCGCCTCGATCAGCTCGGCGGCCGTTCCCGTCGCGATCTCGATCTCCACGTCGGGACAGGATGCGGCATAGCCGGCGAGAATGGGTGGCAAACGCACGGCCGTGGCGCTCTCCAGGGCGCCGATCGCGATGCGGCCGCGCGGCGTGAGCTCGTCGGTCGCCGCTTGCCTTGCCTCGGCCATGAGCCGGCCGATGCGCTCGGCATAGGGAAGCAATTGGCTCCCGGCGCTCGTCAAGCTTACGCCCCGGCTATGGCGGTGGAAGAGCGGCACGCCGAGCTCATCCTCGAGGAGACGAATGCGTTGGGTCACGTTGGATTGCACCGTGTTCAGGCGCTGCGCTGCCTTGGTGATGCCGCCTGCCTGCGCTACCGCCGAAAAGACCGCCAAATCGCCCGTGTCCATTTTTCTCTCCTGCGCTCCTCATCATAGAAACAGATGACTTTCCTCATAATAAACCATTTTTCACGAAAGCCGCTCGTTTCTATCCTCGGCTGATCACATGGAGGAGGTCGGCCGCGATGAGAATCAGAAGTGATCTTCTGAGCATGCTCGGCATCGAGCATCCCCTGATCCTTGCGCCCATGGGCGGTGGACCGGGAAGCCCCGAGTTGGTCGCGGCCGTCTCGAATGCCGGGGGCCTCGGCATGCTTGGCGCCGCGTATCTCTCGCCGCCCCAGATCGCGGCGCAGATCGGGCGGATCCGGGCGCTCACCGACAGGCCCTTCGGCGTCAATCTCTTCGCTGGCGGCTATCGCATCGAGAACGACGTCGACCCGGCAGCGATGCTGACCCTTTTGGCCGATATCCACGCCATGCTCGGCGCCTCGCCGCCGGCCTTGCCGAAGCTGCCCCCCGATCCCTTTCCAGCACAGCTCGACGCCGTCATCGACGCGCAGGTGCCGGTCTTCAGCTTCACTTTCGGCATTCCTGACAACGCGACGATGGCCCGGCTGAAAGCGCGGGGCGTCGTCATCCTCGGCACGGCGACCACCGCGCACGAGGCTCGCCTGCTTGCCGATGCCGGCGTGGACGGTATCGTGACGCAGGGCGCCGAAGCGGGCGCGCATCGCGGCACCTTCGCGGAATCCTTCGAGGCATCTATGGTGCCGACACTCGATCTCGTCCGCGCCGCGATAAGGACCGTGGCGCTGCCGGTGATCGCCTCGGGCGGGTTGATGGACGGTCGCGACATCGCGACGGCCATGAGGCTCGGCGCCGCCGCGACCCAGCTCGGCACCGCCTTCCTCGCCTGTCCGGAATCGGGTGCCTCTGCCGCCTATAAGCGGGCGATCCTCGCGGCGCGCGAGGACACGACGGTGATCACCCGCGCTTATTCGGGCCGGCCAGCGCGCGGTCTCGCCAACACATTCATCGCGCGGCTCCGGGGCAGGGAAAGCACGATCCTGCCCTATCCCCTTCAGAACGCCCTGACCCGGGCGATGCGCACCGCCGCCGCAGAGCGAGGCGAAACCGGCTATCTCTCCCTTTGGGCAGGCCAGGGCGTTGCGCGAGCGCGTGCTCTTCCGGCGGGAGTCTTGGTGAAGCACCTCGTCGAGGAGACGAGCGAGGCCCAACGTTCAGTCTCGGCATAAGCCTGGACGAGAAAGCCGCGCGACGTCATTCGAGATTGCGGACAGAAAAAAGGGGGCGCCTGCCCCCTTCCTTCTCCGGGATCGGCGGAGCCGATCCCCTCCGAACGCACCGCTCAAAGATGCTTGAGCACGTTCTCGGCGCTGCTGACCTCGAGCTTGCCGGGCGCTTCCTCCACGCCAAGCCATTTCACGGTGCCGTTGTCGATGACCATGGCATAGCGCTTGGAGCGAATGCCGAGGCCGGCGGCGCTCAGGTCCTGCTCCAGACCGACGGCCTTGGTGAAATCGGCGCTGCCATCCGCGAGCATCATCACCTTGTCGCCCGAGCCCTGATCCTTCGCCCAGGCCCCCATGACGAACGCGTCGTTGACGGAAATGCAGGCGATGGCGCCGACACCCTTCTTCTTGAGCTCATCCGCGTGCTGGACAAAGCCCGGAACATGCTTGGCCGAGCAAGTTGGCGTGAACGCGCCCGGCAGGCCGAACACGACCACCTTCTTTCCCTTGGTGAGCTCGTCGGTCGTGATCTCCGCAGGCCCGTTGGCGCCCATATATTTGAGCTTCACCGATGGAACCTTGTCACCCGCTTTGATGGTCATATCCCTTCCCCTTCCTCAAATGAACCGCCGGCCCGCGGCGACGTTTGCCTCTGTCGCGGGCGTGATCCCATAAATACCCGATCGCCCGATTAAATCCAGGCCCTTGCGCCGAGGGCCTAATTCACGAGAGCGTGCCGGGGCTGGGCGGCGGCGTCAAGCGCCCCCGCGACCGCGTCGGGCGTCAGCAGCTCAGGCAAAGGAATGCCTGCAGGCGCGCCCGGGCCGTAGACGATGTTGAACGGAATCCCGTAGCGGCCGAAGCTCGCCAGATAAGCGGCGATCTCGTCGGAGGGGCGGGTCCAATCGGCGAGCATCCGGACCACATTCGGCGCCGCGAGCTTGGCCGCAACCGGCGGGCGGTCGAGGACCAGCGCCTTGTTCGCCTTGCAGGTGATGCACCAGTCCGCGGTGACGTCGACGAAGACGACGCGGCCCTGGGCCACCAGGCTCGGAATCTGGGCCGGGGCGAAAGCTTGCCATCCGGCGAGGCTCTTCTCTCCGGCGTCGAGGGAGGGTCTCGGCAAGCGGTAGGGCAGCACGAAAGCGGCGATCGCGAAAGCGAGCACGGCGACGATGCCGGAGCGGCGGGTATAGGCCGGCCATTGCCGCCGCGCCCACAAGGCCAGAGGAATAGCGGCGAGCGCGGCACCTACGGCCGCCGCTGCAGTGATACCGAATTGCGCCGAGAGGACCCAGACGAGCCATGCGGCCGTGGCGGCCAGCGCCGCGCCGAGCAGCGCGCGCAGAACGATCATCCAGTTCCCCGGGCGGGGCAGTCGGCTGGCGATGCCCGGCAGCGCCGCGACGGCGAGATAGGGCAAGGCCAAGCCCAATCCTAGCGCGGTGAAGACGGCGAGAATCTCACCTGGACCGCGCGCGAGGGCGAAGCTCACCGCCGTCCCGAGGAAAGGAGCCGAGCACGGTGTGGCTAGAATCGTGGCGAAGGCGCCGGTCAGGAAATGGCCGAGAAGCCCCCGGTTCTCGGCTCCCTGCCTCGCCAGCGCATCGCCAAGGAAGCCCGGAAGGCGGATCTCATAGAAGCCCCAGAGATTGGCGGCGAAGAGTACGCAAACGATCGCAAGCGCGGTGAGGAAGATCGGTGCCTGGAACTGGGTACCCCAGCCAATCGCCTGGCCGGCCTCCTTTGCAGCAATGGTCGCCCCCGCGAGCGCCAGGAACGAGACGATAACCCCCGCCGCGGAAGCGAGGAAGGAGAGGCGGATGGTCCGCCGCGCAGCACCGCCAAGACCGATGATGCCGAGCAGCTTCAGAGACAACACCGGCAGCACGCAGGGCATGAGATTGAGGATAAGCCCACCTAAAAGCGCCAAACCCAAGGTGCCGGCGAGCACCGGCCAGCCACTCGCCTCGGAGGCCGCCGCTATGGGCGCCATTCGCGTCGTCATGGCGCGCGCGCCGTCGACAAGGGTGAAGGTGAGCGGCGTCGTCTGCCAGTGGGGGAACGCCTTCCCCACGGTATCGACGGCGAGACGAAGCATCGCGCGATGCCCGCCTTGTGAAAGGACGACCCGGGGAGCGGCAAAGCTCAACGGCGCCGGACCCTCGACGAAGAGATCGGGGCGCTCAAAGGGCTCGCGCGCTTGTGCTACGACCTCGAGCACCGGATGTTTCCCGGCGTCGATGATGGTGGCGCGCTCAATCGCCAGCCCGACGACCTTGCCGTCGCCGGGCACCTGTGCCCCGAAACGGTCGATGAGATGAGCGAAGGGCGTGGCCGCGGCGGGGCCCGCCGGCAGATCGAGTGCAAGCCGCGCGGTATAGGGGATGCAGATTTCTTTACAAGTGAGATAATCGACCTTGAGCGACAGGTGCAGGGGCTTCCCCGGCTTGGCAAGGCGGGCGGTGATCGGGAAGACCACCTCGTCGTGATAGCCAAGGGTATCCAGGCCGAGCACGGAGAAGCGCTGCGGCGCCGGCCAGTCCATGGTTGCCGCCGCCAGATTGTCGGATCCCGTCCAATCGAGACTGGGCGGAAAGCCGGCGGCACCCGGGCTCCGCCAATAGATCTTCCAGCCCGGCTCGAGAACGAATTCCAGGCCAAACCGGAGCATGGTGCTTTGCCCCACCCCGCGGGCCGCCGAGACGAGCCGCAGCTGTGTCTGCTCAGTTCTGGCCCAGTAGGAGGCCCCTGCGTCCGAGAGAGCCGCCGGGCTATCTTGGCTCCGCAATTCCGGCGGAGAGAATTGTGGCATCCGGCCCGCCTGCGCGAAGGCCTCGCTCCCTGGCGCCAAGAACAGCCCCCCGGCGCAACCAAGCGCGAGGATGAGCGCCCAGCCCCATCGCCTTGTACGACTGCGCCGCCTCTCCGACCTCATGCCCAGCCTTTCGCCTGTGGCCCCGAGTTAAGGGTTAGGCAGCATATTTGGTGTCCAATCACCAGAACCGCCAATCACGCTTGGGTGTTTCTATCGAGAGAACCACCGAACCCGCCCTGGAAAGTATGCTAGACTGCGCTTGTCCGAGGGGCTCGGCCACCATATGTGATGGTTAATGAAAGATCAAAACGCTAGCTCCGGTTATCTTGCGGGTCAGCTTCTGATCGCCATGCCGACGATGCAAGATCCGCGCTTCGCCCGCACCATCGTCTATATGTGCGCCCACACCTCGGATGGCGCCATGGGCCTCGTCATCAATCGTCTCATGGGCCAGCTCACCTTTCCCGAGCTTCTCGAGCAGATCGGCATCACCGCGACGCAGCCGATGCAGGACATGCGCGTCCATTTCGGCGGCCCCGTCGAGTCCGGACGCGGCTTCGTGCTGCATTCCGCCGATTTCCAGACCGACGGCACCCTCATCGTCGAAGATGGGATCGCCCTCACGGCCTCCGTCGACATCCTGAAGGCGATCGCCGAGGGTCGCGGGCCGCGCCAGTCGCTCCTCGCCCTCGGCTATGCCGGCTGGGGAGCCGGCCAGCTCGAATCAGAGATCCAGGCCAATGGCTGGCTCAGCGTCCAGGCCGACGAGGCCCTCGTCTTCGACGGCGACCTCGACACCAAATGGGAGCGCGCGATGATGAAGCTCGGCGTCGATTCCCGCATGCTCTCGGGCGTGGCGGGACACGCCTAGCCCCATCGCCGCAAGCCGCGCTTCTCCGCCACCCTACTCCACCGCCCGCTCGGAGGGGACCTGATATCCCGCATCCTCGGCGAGGAGGGCGAAGAGCAGGTGGTCATGCCATTCGCCGTTGATGCGGAGATATTTGCGCGCGAGGCCCTCTTGGCGGAAGCCGAGCTTGCGCAGCACGCCCTGGCTCGGCGCATTGCTCGGCAGGCAGGCCGCCTCGAGGCGATGCAGCTGCAGCGTCTGGAAGGCGAAGGCGATAACGGCATTGAGCGCGTCCGTCATGTAGCCCTGCCGCGCATAGGCCCCGCCGACCCAATAGCCGAGCGTGCCCGATTGCGCCACGCCGCGCCGGATATTTCCGAGGGTGACACCACCGAGGAGCACGTGATCGCCCTGCCGGAAGATGAAGAAGCTGTACCCGGTATCCTCGCGCCAATCGATGCCGTAGCGTCGCAGGCGCCGGCGAAAGGCATCGCGCGTGAGCGCGTCGGGCGGCCAGGTTGGCTCCCAAGGAACAAGGAAATCCCGTGATGCCGCGCGCAGATCGGCCCAGGGCCGCCAGTCGCGATCATCGGGAAGGCGTAGATAGACCCGACGTCCCATCAGCCGCGCGGGTGGCGGCGGCGATCCGGTCGACAGGGGTCGCAGGAGCCGCATCGCGCCCGGCCGTCGCCTAGCCGAGCCGCGCCACGAAGGACTCGTAGGGTTCGAGTCGGGCGAGGGGACCGATCGCGGCAACAGTAGGTCGAGAGGCCGTGAGCTGGGCCGCGACGCGCGCGATTGCCGCGCGGTCGACGGCTTCAAGCTTGCCGATGACCTCGGCGGTCATGATCGGCCGCCCGAAGACGAGCATCTGATGGGCGAGCTGCTCGCTGCGCGCGCCGGTGCTCTCGAGGGACATAAGAATGCTTGCCTTAAGCTGGGCGCGCGCCCGGGCGACCTCTTCCTCCGTGGCGCTTTCCCCGGCGCGCATGAGCTCCTCGCAGACGACGGGCACCAGCTCGGCCACCTGATCCTCGCCCGTCCCGGCATAGACTCCGAAGACGCCGCAATCGGTGTAGCTGGAGGCGAAGGCCTGGATCGAATAGACAAGCCCCCGCTTCTCGCGCACCTCCTGGAAGAGGCGCGACGACATCCCGCCCCCAAGCAAGGTGGAGAAGACCTGCAGCGCGTAGTAATCGGGATCGTGATAGGAGAGCCCGGCGAGCCCGAGGACGAGGTGGACCTGCTCGAGCTCGCGCTCCTCGCGGAAATCGCCGCCGACATAGCGCGCCGTGTCGACGGGTACCGGAGTGCCTCGCGGCAAGTCGCCAAAGGAGGCAACGGCGAGCTCGACGAGCCGATCATGGTCGATCTTGCCGGCCGCGGTCAGCACCATGCGCTCGGCGCCGTAATGGCGCGCCATATAGCCCAGCAGCGCCTCGCGCGAGACGGCTTCGATCACCTCGGCGGAGCCAAGCACCGGTCGGCCGAGCGCCTGGCCGGGAAAGGCCGTCTCCTGGAAATAATCGTAGATGATATCATCCGGGGTGTCGTAGGCTTGGCCGATCTCCTGCAGCACGACGGTTCGCTCGCGGGCAAGCTCTTCCTCGTCCATCACCGAGTTCTGGAGGATATCGGCGAGGATATCGACGGCGAGCCCGACATCCTCCTTGAGGACCTTGGCGTAATAGGCGGTGAGCTCGCGAGCGGTATAAGCGTTGAGCGCGCCGCCGACCGCCTCGATCTCCTCGGCAATAGCGCGGGCGGTGCGACGGCGCGTGCCCTTGAAGGCCATATGCTCGAGGAAATGGGAGATGCCCGCCTGGGGCAGAGCCTCGTCGCGGGTGCCCACCCCCACCCACACACCCAGGGACACCGTCTCCACCGATTGCATGCGATCGCTGACGACCCGGAGGCCATTGGGCAGGACGGTGGTTTCCACGTCCATTGCCGGACCGCTCTGGCTCTCCGGGGTGGTGCGCAAGCCGGCCATTTTCATAAAGCCTTTCAATATCAATAGCTTAAGCGGAATAGCCCGCTCTGCTGCTCCTTATAATAGGCTGCCCGCGATCGAAGGTGTACTGGGGATAAACGGGGGCCTATGCCGCGCCGCGCAGAGCGGCACGCTCGCGGATGAAGGCTTGAACCGCCCGGAGGTCGCGGGGGAGGCGGCTGAGCCGCTCCGGTTGCTCATAAAGCCCGGCGAGGCGTTCCGGCAGTTCCGGTCGGATGCCGCTTGCCGCCAGCACCGCATCGGGGAACTTGGCCGGATGGGCGGTCGCGAGAGCGACCATGGGTGTACCGGGATCAAGCCGCGCGGCGCGCCCTGCCATCACTCCGATCGCACTGTGAGGATCGAGCAATTCGCCGCTCTCGACATGGATTGTGGCGATGGCTTGCTTGGTCTCCTCGTCGTCGAGCCGGCAACCGGTGAAGAGGCGCTGCGCGGTTCGCCAGGCGGCGGCATCGATCGGGAGGCGGCCCTCGGCGCGGAAGCGCTCCATCGCCGCAGCGATCTTGGCGCCGTCCTGGCACAAGAGGTCGAAAAGCAGGCGCTCGAAATTGCTCGAGACCTGGATATCCATGCTCGGAGACATCGACGGCTCGACGGCGCGCACCTCCATCGCACCCGTTTGGAAGAAGCGCGTCAGGATGTCATTGCGGTTGGAGCCGACGACGAAGCGGGAGACGGGCAAGCCGATCGCCCGCGCGGCGTACCCGGCATAAACGTTCCCGAAATTTCCCGTTGGGACGGCGAAGGCGAGCTCCCGATCGGGAGCGCCCAAGGCGACAGCGGCCCAGACGTAATAGGGGATCTGGGCCATGATCCGCGCCCAGTTGATGGAATTGACGGCCGAGAGCCGCAAGGCGTCGCGAAAGGGCTGGTCGTTGAACATCGCCTTCACCAAGTCCTGGCAGTCGTCGAAGCTGCCATCGATCGCGATGTTCCAGACATTGGGCGCATCGACCGTGGTCATCTGGCGGCGCTGCACCTCGGAGACGCGGCCATGGGGATGAAGGATGAAGATGTCAATCGCCTCGCGGTCCCGGCAGGCCTCGATCGCCGCCGAGCCGGTATCGCCGGAGGTCGCGCCGACGATGGTGACGCGCTCGCCGCGCCGCCTGAGCACGTGATCGAACAGCCGGCCGACGAGCTGGAGCGCCACGTCCTTGAAGGCGAGCGTCGGGCCGTGGAAAAGCTCGATCAGCCAGTTCTCGGCGCCAAGCTGCTTCAGCGGCACGACCGCCCGGTGATCGAAGCCCGCATAGGCATCGCGCACTGCTGCCGCGAAAACGTCGTCATCGATGCGCCCACCGAGAAAGGGGCGCATCACCCGCTCCGCCAGCTCGGGATAGCTTAGTCCGCGAAGGGCGCGGATTTCGTCGGGGCCCATTCGGGGCCAACTCTCCGGCAGGTAGAGGCCGCCGTCGCTCGCCAGCCCGGCGAGCAGGACGTCATCGAAGGCGAGCGCCGGCGCCGCCCCGCGGGTACTGATATAGCGCAAGGAACGCTCCTGGTTCAGGGATGGCGATCCTAGCCCAATCGCCAAGCCCGTCCATCCGAAAACGCCAAAGCCGCGCCGATCAGCCGAGATAGCGCCGGCGCAGATGGCGCTCGAAGACCGCGGGATCGAGAGGCCGTCCCGTGGCGGCCGTGATCAGCTCCTCCGTTGACAGCAAGGAGCCCTTGGCGTGCACATGGGTACGCAACCAGCCGAGGAGGGGCCCGAAATCGCCCCGCCCGATCGCCTCGGGAATCTCGGGCACGGCGCGCACCGCAGCGTCGAAGAGCTGGGCCGCCGTCATGGCCCCCAGCGTATAGGTCGGGAAATAGCCCCAGGCGCCGTCATACCAATGGATGTCCTGGAGGCAGCCACGGCGGTCATCGGGGGGCGAGATGCCGAGGAGCTCCACCATTCCCTCGTTCCACGCCCCGGGCAGATCAGCGACAGCGAGCTCGCCCGCCAGCATGGCCCGCTCCAGCCGGTAGCGCAGGAGAACGTGCGCGGGATAGCTCACCTCGTCGGCATCGACCCTGATAAGGCTCCGCTCAACGCGCGTGTAAAGACGATAGAGGTTCTCCGCGTCCCAGGCATCGCCTTTGCCGTCGAAGGCCGCGCGCGCGAGCGGAGCGAGGTAGACGATGAAGGGACGGCTGCGGCACGCCTGCATCTCCATGAGGAGGGACTGGCTCTCATGCACGCTCATCCCGCGCGCCTCGCCGACCGGCTGGTATCGCCACGCCGCCGGCAAGCCGCGCTCGTAAAGGGCGTGACCCGTCTCGTGGAGCACGCCCATGAGGCTCTGGACGAAGCCGTCGCCGCTATATCGGGTGGTGATGCGCACGTCGTCGGAGGTGCCGCCGCAGAACGGGTGCAGGCTGACATCGAGCCGGCCGTAGCGGAACTCGAAGCCCAGCACCCCCATGAGCCGCTCGCAAAGGGCGCGCTGCCGCTCGACTGGAAACGGTCCCTCGGGGAGGCGCGGCGGGGGCTGCGAGGCCTGGCGCTCCAGGACCTCCTCGAGTAGCGGCTTCAGGACCTTGGCGAGAGGCGCGAAGACCCTGTCGATCTCGGCGGCGCGGCCCCCGGGCTCCCACTGATCGAGAAGAGCGTCATAGGGCGAGACGCCAAGACGTGACGCCTTGGCTGCCGCCACCTCTCGCTGCAGCGCCACGACTTCCGCAAGCTGGGGTTTGATCAGGGCGAAATCACTTTCCGGCCGGGCCTTGCGCCAGATCGTCTCGCATTGGGCATTGGCCTTGGAGAGTGCCTCGACCAGACGGGCGTCGAGGGCCGTCGCATGCGCCCATTGCCGATGCATCTCGCGGAGATTGGCTTGCTGCCAAGCATCGAGCGCCGAGCGATTTGCCTCGGCTTCGGCGAGCAGATCGGCAACGGGTGCTGCGGTGAGGAGCTCATGGGCCAGCACCGTGAGCGTGGCGATCTCCTCGGCGCGCGCCTCGGCACCGCCTTCGGGCATCATCGTGGCGAGGTCCCATTGCAGCAAGGCGAGGGCGTGGTTCAGGTTGGCGATGCGGTGGAAGCGGGTTTCGAGCTGGCGATAAGCGCTCATCGCTCCCTCCTTTGGGCTTTGCCCGCATCGGCCATATCCACCGCGTCAACCTTCTCGGCGAGCTCCCTCTCGCGCTTGCGATGGTAGAGGACATAGATGACCGTGAGGGAGACCGCGAAAGAATACCAAGTGATCGCGTATTGGAGATGATTGTTCGGAAGCTCCGTGCGACTCTGCCCGCCGATGGGGTAGCCCCCCGGATTGGGCGCGGGCCCCGCCTCGATGTAGTAGGGCCGCACGCGGCTCAGCCCGGCCCAGCGCGCCATGGCGGGAACGTCGACATAGAACCAGACGCCCTTGTCCGGCTCATTCTCCGGCACCAGCCAGCTTCGCTTCTGGCTTCCCCGCAACAATCCCTCGACCGTAACGGTCCCGGCGAGCTCGCCCTGAGCCCGCGTCGCGGGCGCCTTCATGTCATCGGGAATCCAGCCGCGATTGACGAGAATGGCGCTGCCGTCCTGGAGGATGAGGGGCGTCACCACCTGATAGCCGACATTGTCGTTGAGCGAGCGTGCGGCGAGGAGCATCTCCTTGTCGTTGAGGAAATGGCCGGTCACTTGCGTCTTGCTGAACTCGTAGCTCGCGGGAGCGGCGTTGTCGGCCGGCAGCGGAATGGGAGCGCCCGTCGAGCGCGCCTGCCGCGTGGCGATCAGGTTCTCTTTCCAATGCAGCCGCTCGACCTGCCAAGTGCCGAGGCCGAGGAGGAGGATGAGTGCCGGGATCGTGAAGACGGTCGGCCAGAAAGTGGGGCGGAAGCCCAGAACGCGCATCTCAATTCCTTCGGAGCGCTGCCTTGTTCAGGCGGAATGCCCCCGCTCGTGCGTGTGATGGCGGTATTGGAGCGCGATCATCGTCGCCTTGAAGGGGCGCAAAAGGAGAAGCGCACCGCCCAATATCAACGGCGGCCAGATGAGCGCGTGCACCCAGAGCGGGGGCTCGAAATTCACCTCGACGACGAGCGCAAGAGCCACAATCACGAAGCCGAGGATGAGGACGATGAACACCGCCGGACCGTCGCCGCTATCCTCTGCGGCGAGGTCGAGTCCGCAGACCGCGCAACGGTCGCCGACCGAGAGGAACCCCTTGAAGAGAGCACCCTCGCCGCAGGCAGGACACCGGCAGGCAAGCCCGGCGCGAAGCGGCGATATCTCTGTGAAGCGATCCGTGGCCAAGCTCTCCTTCTGGCTTTCGACCCTAATACCGGCCCCCACTGCCCCACCAATAGACGCAAGTGAAGAGGAAGAGCCATACCACGTCGACGAAATGCCAGTACCACGCCGCCGCCTCGAAGCCGACATGATGATCGGGCTTGAAGTGCCCCTTGAGGGTACGAAAGAAGCAGACGATGAGGAACGTCGTACCGATGATCACGTGGAAGCCGTGGAACCCCGTCGCCATGAAGAAGGTCGAGGGATAGATGCCGCCCGTGAAGCTGAACGGCGCGTGGGTATATTCCCAGGCCTGCACGCAGGTGAAGCAGATGCCAAGGAGGATCGTGAGCGCGAGGCCGCGCAGCGTATCGCGCCGATTGCCTTCGCGGAGTGCATGATGCGCCCAGGTCACCGTAACCCCGGACGTGAGCAGGATGAGCGTATTGAGGAAGGCCAGATCGAAGGGGTTGAAGACCGTGATGTTCTTGGGGGGCCAGATGCCGCCGATCGCCTGGGTCGGGAACAGGCTGGCATTGAAGAAGGCCCAAAAGAAGGCGGAAAAAAACATCACCTCGGAGGCGATGAAGAGCGCCATGCCATAGCGATGGCCAAGCGCCACGACGGGCGTGTGATAGCCCTCGAACTCGGCCTCGCGAATGACGTCGCGCCACCACATGAACATGGTGGTGAGAATGAGAGCGAAGCCGAGCACCATGATCCAGGTGCCGCCTGTGTAATGATGCATGAACATGACGGCGCCGCTTGTCGTCACCAGGGCCGCGATAGAGCCGACGATCGGCCACGGGCTCGGGTTGACGAGGTGGTAGGGGTGCTTGGGGGCGTGTCCGGCACCGGTGTGGCTGTCGCTCATATTGCTCCCTCTTGCTTGGTCTTGGACGGCGGCTCCGCCCGTCAAATACGCCCGCGCGGCCCGGCTTCCGCGACCTCTTTGTCGACCGGCGACGACGCTCGGCTCTGCCGCTCCCGCTCCAGCCGCTCCGCATCCCTATTACGGAAGAAGGTGTAAGAGAGGGTGATGGTGCTGACGTCGTCGAGATTACGATCTTTGAGCATGTCCGGATCGACGAAGAATGTCACCGGCATCTCCGCCGACTGACCGGGATCGAGCCTCTGCTCGCTGAAGCAGAAGCATTGGATCTTGTCAAAATAGAGCCCGGCCTTGAGCGGTGTTACGTTGAAGGACGCCTGCCCGATGGTGGTCTCGCCACTCAGATTGGTGGCACGGTAGAAGACGGTCGTCGGCTCGCCGAGCCTGACGGTGACGGGCCCCTGGGCCGGCTCGAAGCGCCAGGGCAATTCCGGATTCACCGCGGAGTCAAAGCGAACGACGACGACACGATCGCTCGCAGCCCCGGGGGCTGCTTGTGCGCGCTGCGTCGTGCCGCCATAGCCCGTCGCTTGGCAGAAGGCGCGATAGAGCGGCACCGCCGCGAATGACAGCCCGACCATCCCGGCGACGAGAGTGACGAGCAGGATCGCCGTCGGCGCCTTGCGAAAGCGCGCGCGATCTCTCATCGCACGGCACCCCCCATGCGCACGATCGTCATGACGTAAAACAGCAGGACCATCGCGGCGAGGACGGCGAATATGGCCCAGTTGCGGCCGCGCAGCCGGCGTCGGGCGTCCTGAGGCTCGAGACGCTGCTCACCCATGGCCAAGCACCCCGGGGATGAGCGCGTCGGGGGCGCAATCGACGATCATCAGCGCGAAGAGCAGGAAGAGATAGAGGATCGAGAAGCCGAACATCTGCCGCGCGGCGCGGTCGTGCCCCTCATCGTCTTCCCGGTATACGCGCAATGCGCAGATCACGAAGAGCGCCCCGAGCGCCAAGGCCGCAATCCCATAGCATCGCCCGACAACGCCGAGGGCCCAGGGGGCCAAGGTGACCGGCACCAGCAGCAGCGCGTAATAGAGGATCTGCCGCTTGGTCTCGCGCCGTCCGGCAACCACCGGCAACATCGGTACGCCGGCGCGCGCGTAATCCTTGGAGCGGTAGAGCGCCAGCGCCCAGAAATGCGGCGGCGTCCACATGAAGATCATCGCGAAGAGTGCGATCGAGGCGAGGCTCACATTGCCCGTGACCGCCGCCCAGCCGATCATCGGCGGAAAGGCTCCGGCGGCCCCGCCGATCACGATGTTCTGCGGCGTGCGGCGCTTGAGCCAGATCGTGTAGATGACGACGTAGAAGGCGATGGTGAGCGCAAGCAGCGCCGCCGCCACCGGGTTGACGCCGAGCGCCATCACCGTAACCGAGCCGCCCGCGAGCATAATGCCGAAGGCGAGCGCTGCTTCCGGTGACACCCGACCCTCCGGCAGCGGCCGCTTCATCGTCCGCGTCATCACCCGGTCGATGTCGCGGTCGTACCACATGTTGATGGCTCCCGCGGCACCGGCGCCGACGGCAATGCAAAGGATCGCGATTGCCGCCAAGACCGGGTGGATATGGCCCGGCGCCAGATAGAGCCCGACGAAGCCGGTGAACACGACGAGCGACATCACCCGCGGCTTGAGCAGAGCCACATAATCGGCGACGCGGGCGCCATCCGCGGCGATGGCGGCCCGGCTTCCGCGATCCAGCTCGAAGGGTGCGTCGGACACCGAGTCCACTCCGGCCTAGGCCGCGCGATCCGCCTCAGCGGATCGTCGGCAGCTCCTCGAAGGTGTGGAATGGCGGCGGGGACGGCACCGTCCATTCGAGCGTAGTCGCACCCTCGCCCCATGGATTGGCGCCGACACGCCTGCCGGCGAGGAAGGTCTGCGCCACGATAAAGAGGAAGAGGATCGCGCCGGCAGCCGAGATGTAGGAGCCGACGGTCGCGACCTCGTTCCAGCCGGTGAAGGCCGCCGGATAGTCAGGCACTCGGCGCGGCATGCCGGCGAGGCCGAGGAAATGCATGGGGAAGAAGGTGAGGTTGACGCCGATGAACGTCATCCAGAAATGCAGCTTCCCCAGGGTCTCGTTGTACATGCGTCCGCACATCTTCGGGAACCAGTAGTAAAAGCCGCCGAAGATCGAGAATACGGCGCCCAGAGACAGCACATAGTGGAAATGCGCGATCACGTAATAGGTATCGTGGAGCGCGATATCCATCCCGGCGTTCGCGAGCACGACGCCGGTGACGCCGCCGACCGTGAAGAGGAAGATGAAGCCGATGGCCCACAGCATGGGAACGCGGAACTGGATTGATCCCCCCCACATGGTGGCGATCCAGCTGAAGATCTTGATGCCCGTCGGCACCGCGATCACCATCGTCGCGGCGGTGAAGTAGGCGCGCGTGTTCACGTCGAGGCCGATCGTGTACATGTGGTGGGCCCAGACGATGAAGCCGATGAAGCCGATGGCCACCATGGCATAGGCCATGCCGAGATAGCCGAACACGGGCTTGCGCGAGAAGGTGGAGACGATATGGCTGATCATGCCGAAGCCGGGCAGGATCAGGATGTACACCTCGGGGTGGCCGAAGAACCAGAAGAGGTGCGCGAAGAGGATCGGATCGCCGCCCTTGGAGGGATCGAAGAAAGCCGTGCCGAAATTGCGGTCGGTGAGCAGCATCGTGATCCCGCCGGCGAGAACCGGCAGCGACAGCAGCAGCAGGAAGGCGGTGACCAGGATGGCCCAGACGAAGAGCGGCATCTTATGCAGCGTCATCCCGGGCGCGCGCATATTGAAGATGGTGGTGATGAAGTTGATTGCACCCAGGATCGAGGAGGCGCCGGCCAAGTGCATGGAGAAGATCACCATGTCGACGGCCGGCCCGGGATGACCGAGGGCCGAGGACAGCGGCGGGTAGAGGGTCCAGCCGGTGCCTGCTCCGCCTTGGACGAGGGACGAGCCCAGCAGCAGAAGGAAGGAGGGAATAAGCAGCCAGAAGCTGATGTTGTTCATGCGGGGGAACGCCATATCCGGCGCCCCGATCATGATCGGGACCATCCAGTTCCCGAAGCCGCCGATCATCGCCGGCATGATCATGAAGAAGATCATGATGAGGCCGTGGGCGGTGATGGCGACGTTGTAGAATTGCTTGCCCTCCGGCCCCGGGAAGACGTGCATCCCGGGATGGAAGAGCTCGGTGCGGATATAGATGGAAAAGGCCAGGCCGATGATCCCCGCCGTGACGGCGAAGATCAGGTACATCGTGCCGATGTCCTTGTGGTTCGTCGAGTAGACGAAGCGCCGCCACCCGGTCGGATGGTCTGCATGAGAAGCGTGTGCCATTTCCTGCGCCATATTGGGACCTCTTGGAATGCGATCAACGCCGGGCTTCGGCCTGGGCGAGCTGCGCCCCCGCCGCGGGCTTTGCGTTCGACGATGCCTTCTGCTGGCCGGCCAGCCATTGCGCGAAGGCCTCCTTGGAAACGGCTTTTACCTCGATCGGCATGAAGCCGTGATTGACACCGCAGAGCTGGGTGCACTGGCCGTAATAGGTGCCTTCTTTCTCGATGTTCATCCAGATCTCGTTGAGCCGCCCGGGCACGCCGTTGATCTGCATGCCGAGAGCCGGGACCACCCAGGCGTGGATCACATCGTCGGAGGTGACCAGCACGCGAATGTAGGTGTGGACGGGAACGACGAGAGGATTATCGACGGAGAGCAGCCGGATCTGACCGGGCTTGAGCGAATCGTCGTCGATGATCTGGCTGTCGAACGACACCTTGCTGTCCGGGTAGTCGTAGGACCAGTACCATTGATGCCCGGTCGCCTTGACCGTGAGATCGGCCTTCGGCGTCACATCGGCATAATAGATGAGCTTGAAGGAGGGGATCGCGATGATCACCAGGATCATAATCGGGACCACCGTCCAGATCACCTCGATGAGCGTGTTGTGCGAGGTCTTGGTGGGGACCGGATTGCGGCTCGCCCGGAAGCGCCACATCACATAGACGAGGAGTCCGAGGACGAGAAGCGTGATCAGCGTGATGATCCACAGCAGGAGCGAGTTGAAGCTGTGGATCCGATCCGCGACGAGCGAAGCCGCCGGTTGCATGCCCATTTCCCAAGGCTGCGGCTCTGCGGCGTAAGCGCCACTCCCGGCGAAGCCAGCGAAGCCGAGCACCAGCGTCGCGAGTGCGGCTAGACGAGTTTTCACAGGCATCTCTCCTCGCCCCGATGTTCTTACGAGACCCATTGCATCAGATCGGGCGATGTCGCCGCCGGCGCTTGGCAAGCCAAATACCCCGGTGCGCGACCTTCCGCGCCATCCCCAAGCGGCCGCGACAATACAATACGCCCGGCGCGCCGAACAACCAGACCGGACGCCGCAGGCCTGCGCGCCGCCGCCGCCGCGGCTTCGCCGCCAAGCCAGGCAATACAGCGGAAACCCTAGCATTTCTGCGGCTTTGCGCGATTTATGCGACGATATGTCGCACAACAGCGAAACGGACTCAAGAGCTCCGCCAAGGCGGGCCGAGGGCCATCACAGCCGGGCGCGAGTGACTTGCCTTGGCGCCGTCACTATATAGCCTCATCATAGGCTCGCTCGACCGCACTCTTGTCCGCCAAAGGTTCCGACATGTCCGACCGCCTCACCGCCGAGACACTCTTCTTCGACCGCGCCGGCCTCGATCGGCGCCGCGTCCAGGCCATCGTCGACGAGTCGCTCCACGGCGCCGACGATGGAGAGCTGTTCCTCGAATACACCCAATCCGAGGCCCTCGCCTATGACGACGGGCGGCTCAAAAGTGCTTCCTTCGACACCAGCCAAGGCTTCGGCCTGCGCGCCATCTCGGGCGAGGCCGTCGGATTCGCCCATGCGTCCGAGCTTTCGGAAGCGGCGATCCGCCGCGCCGCCGCGACGGTCAAGTCGGTCCGCAGCGGTCATAGCGGCGCTGCAGGGGCGCCGCCGGCGGGCACCAATCATCACCTCTATGGTGAGGAGAATCCCTTGTCCGGCTTGGCTTTCGAGCGCAAGGTCAAGCTGCTCGCCGAGATCGACGCCTATGCCCGCGGGAAGGACCCCCGCGTGCGCCAAGTCATGGTCTCCCTCTCGGGATCCTGGCAGGCCGTCGCCATCCTGCGCGCCGGCGGGCATTGGAGCGCCGATATCCGACCCCTCGTCCGCCTCAACGTCAGCGTCGTCGCCGGAGAGGGCGAACGGATGGAGACGGGCTCCGATGGGCGCGGCGGCCGTGTGAGCTTTGACAGCCTTATCGACCCCGCCAATTGGCAGGGGCAGGTGGACGAGGCGCTGCGCCAAGCGCTCGTCAATCTTGGCTCGGTGCCCGCGCCGGCCGGCGAGATGACCGTGGTGCTCGGGCCCGGCTGGCCCGGCATCCTCCTCCACGAGGCGATCGGGCACGGGCTCGAGGGCGACTTCAACCGCAAGAAGACCTCGGCCTTCGCAGGGCTCATGGGCAAGCGCGTCGCCAGTCCCGGGGTCACCGTCGTCGACGACGGCACGATTCCCGACCGGCGCGGCTCGCTCACCATCGACGACGAAGGCACGCCGAGTGAGCGCACCGTCCTGATCGAAGACGGCATCCTGAAGGGTTACATGCAGGACCGCCAGAACGCGCGGCTCATGGGCATGAAGCCGACGGGCAACGGCCGGCGGCAGAGCTTCGCCCATCATCCGATGCCGCGCATGACCAATACCTACATGCTCGCGGGGGAGCACGATCCGGCGGAAATCCTTCGCTCGGTCAAGCGCGGCCTTTATGCGGTCAATTTCGGCGGCGGCCAGGTGGATATCACCTCGGGCAAATTCGTCTTCTCGGCCTCCGAAGCCTATCTGGTCGAGGGCGGCAAGATCGGCCCGGCGGTGAAGGGGGCGACATTGATCGGCAACGGCCCCGACGTCCTCACCAAGGTCCGCATGATCGGCAACGACCTGCGCCTCGATCCGGGCATCGGCACCTGCGGGAAGGACGGCCAGGGCGTTCCCGTCGGCGTGGGCCAGCCCACGCTTCTCATCGACACCCTGACGGTCGGCGGCACTGCAGCCTGACGCGGCCCTCGTCGGCGTTGCGCGACGAGGCCGGGGCCGCTTACAAAAGGCAACCGAACAAGGGTGGGTTGCCGATGCGTCGGGCGGTCCTGACTGTCGTTCTGCTCCTTGCGTCCCTCGTGGCATGGCCGCGCCCGCCATCGGCCGCGCCCGCCGGGCTGGTCACGAAAAAAAGCACCTTCGACGTCGCCCAGACTTTGGACAGGCTGGAGAGCCTCCTGAGGCAGAACGGTTTCACCATCATCGCCCGCGTCGATCAGCGGGCGGTGGCGATGAAAGGCGGCGAGCACATACCCCCGGCCGAGCTTCTACAATTCTCGCTCCCGGCCTTCGATGCGGCCCTCCTCAAGAGCGACCGGGTCGTCGGGCTCGATCTGCCCCTCAAGGCGCTCGCCTGGGAGGATACCAGCGGACGCGTCTATCTGACCTATCCGGCCCCGGATCAGCTCGCGCAGCGCTTCGACATCACCAACCAGCCCGTCGCGGTCCAGCACATGGCCGAGCTTCTCGACCGGCTCACCGATAAGGCGCTCTCGCCCTGAGCCGGACTCAATCGCCCCGCAGCCTGCGGGCCCAAGCGGCGAGTGCCGCCATGAGGTCCTTGACCAGCCCGAGCGCCGTCTCGTCCTTCAGCTTGCCGTGCTCGTCGAACTTGGTATGGGCCTGGGCGACGAAGATCTCCGGCCGATTGAGGAAGTGCACGTCGAGATAGACCAGGCTCTGGCGGAGGTGATATTGCGAGCGGACGGTGCCGCCCGTCCCCATGCTGGCGCCCATCACCGCTGCCGGCTTGCCCTCGAAGGGCTGCCCGGGCGGACGCGACGCCCAGTCGATCGCATTCTTGAGGACGCCGGGAATCGAGTAATTGTATTCGGGCGTGACAAAGAGAAGGGCATCCGCCGCGGCGATCTTGCTGCGAAATTCCTCGACGGGCTTGGGAAAGCCCGCTTGCCGCACATCCTCGTTATAGAGCGGTATCGGCGCGATATCGAAGGTCTCGAGCGTCATCGCCGGCGGCAGCACCTCTTGAGCGACGCGCAGCAGCATCCTGTTGTAGGAGCCTCGCCGGAGGCTGCCACATATCCCAAGCACCTTGACCGGCTTCGATCCATCCGCCATTGGCTTCTCCTCCGTTCTAGCTGATGCCGTCCCGGTGCGCGGGCGGCAGGTCAATAGGCGAGCTCGCGGAAGACGGGCTCCACGCTGCGGTTCCAGCGCGTCTCGTAGGCCTCGAGGAGCCGCTCCGCAGGGGTACGTCCAGACCGCGCCGTCTCCCACAGCACATCCAGAAAGGCGCTCTCGTCGGCGCCCATGCCGTCCCGCTGCGCACGGCGCTTGAGCCCGTCCTCGGCGATAGCCAGGACCTCGAGCGCCCAATCGCGCACGCTGCGTTTCTTGAACGAGGCTGTAAGCGCCTGCCGCGGCACCGCGCGGCGAAGGGCATCGTGATCGGTCGGCGTCCAGTCCTTGACGAGCTGCCAGGCTGAGTCGAGCGCCGCCGGCTCGTAGAGCAATCCCACCCAGAGCGCGGGGAGCGCACAAAGGCCCCTCCACGGGCCGCCATCCGCACCGCGCATCTCGAGATAGCGCTTGAGCCGAACCTCGGGGAATGCCGTCGTGGCATGATCCGCCCAATCCACCAGCGTCGGCCGCTCGCCCGGGAGCGCCGGCAGCTTGCCCTCCAGGAAATCGCGGAAGGACTGCCCGCTCGCATCGATATAGCGGCCATCGCGATAGACGAAATACATGGGGACGTCGAGCAGATAGTCGACATAGCGCTCGAAGCCCATGCCGGCATCGAAGACGAAGGGGAGCATGCCGCAGCGATCGGGATCCGTATCCGTCCAGACTTGGCTGCGGTAGGAAAGGAAGCCATTCGGCTTTCCTTCAGTGAAGGGTGAGTTGGCGAAGAGCGCCGTCGCGATCGGCTGCAGCGCCAGGCTCACCCGGAATTTCTTCACCATGTCGGCTTCGGAGGCGAAGTCGAGATTGACCTGGACCGTGCAGGTGCGCAGCATCATGTCGAGGCCGAGCTTGCCGCGCTTCGGCATATAGGCGCGCATGATCTTGTAACGGCCCTTCGGCATCCAGGAGATGTCTTCGCGCTTCGCGGTGGGATGGAAGCCGAGGCCGATCAGCCCGAAGCCCAGCACCTCGCCGATTGCCTTCGCCTCGCGGAGATGCTGATGCACCTCGGCACAGGTCTCGTGCAGGGTCTTGAGCGGCGCGCCGGAGAGCTCGAGCTGGCCGCCGGGCTCGAGGCTGATATTGCATTTGCCTTTCTCAAGGGCGATCACGTTTCCGTTCTCGAGGATCGGCGACCAGCCGAAACGGCGGCCGAGCTCGGTGAGCAGATCGCGCACCCCGCCCTGTTCCTCGTAGGTAAGTGGCTTGAGGTTGCCCCGATGAAAGGTGAATTTCTCGTGCTCGGTGCCGATCCGCCACTCGGCCGCGGGTTTGCAGCCGCCGGCCAGATATTCGACGAGCTGGCTTCTGCTCTCGATAAGCTCGCCGCTCACTTTGGAGGGTCCGGACATGGCGACCTTCAGCGGGTTGGCGGAATAATTTCGTCGGACGTCTTGTGGCAGGCGCCGCGCCAGTCGCCGGCAAGGGCTTGCCAGCAGGCGAGGGCTGCCAGCGCGGCGGTGTCAGCCCGAAGCACGCGCGGCCCCAGGCTGGCGGCGGTAACAATGGGAAGTTTTTTCAGCCGGTCAAGCTCGTCTGCCGAAAATCCGCCCTCGGGACCGGTCATTACCGCCCAGGGTCCGAAAGCGGCATCGCTCCCCGCCAAGGCGGCGGTGATCGACGCCGCCGTCCCGGTCTCGTCGCACAGGAGGACGCGCCGTTCCGCCGGCCAGCGCGCCAGCATTTCGTCGAGCGTTGCCGCCGGAAAGATCTCGGGCACCGAGAGCCGCCCGCATTGCTCGGCGGCCTCGATCGCATTGGCGCGCAGGCGCTCGACGTTGACACGGCCGACAGCGGTCCATCGGGTGAAGACCGGCCAGAGTCCGGAAACGCCGAGCTCGGTCGCCTTCTCGGCGACGAAGTCGATGCGCGCGCGCTTGATTGGCGCGAAGACGAGCCAGAGGTCGGGTCCGCGGTCCTGGATACGCGTCCGGCTTTCGACGGCGCAGGAAGCCCAGCCCTTGCCGAGGCCGTCGAGTCGCGCCCGCCATTCGCCGTCCCGTCCATTGAAGAGAAGGAGCGGTGCGCCCGCGGACAGGCGCATAACGCTGCGCAAATAATGGGCTTGCTCGGCGCCGAGGCCAACCGCGACGCCGGGCGCAAGCGCCTGATCGACGAAGAGTCTGATCCTGGCTCGTTCTTCCGACATGGCGCTCAGCCGTCCCGTCCTATTTTTTGGAGCCACCGTGCCGCTTGAGGCGCTGCGCGGCTAGGAGCAAGATTACTCCATGGCTTCCACCTTCAAAACCCTGGCGAGCGACGGCACCGATATCCATCGCGGCAACTGGGTCGACCTGTGGCTGCCGCCCGCAGCGCGGCCCTATGCACGCCTCATGCGTCTCGATCGTCCGATCGGCACATGGCTCCTTCTTTTCCCATGCTGGTGGAGCCTCGCGCTGGCTTATGAAGGGTGGCGCGATATCCTTCTCTTCGCCGCCTTCGGTCTGGGTGCCATCATCATGCGCGGCGCGGGTTGTACCTGGAACGACATCACCGATCGCGAATTCGACGCCAAGGTCGCGCGCACGCGCACGCGACCGCTGCCCAGCGGTCAGGTGAGCCTGCGCGAAGCCGTGGTCTTTCTCGCTCTCCAGCTCGCGGCGGCGGCGCTCATTCTCCTCACCTTCAACTCCTTCGCCATCGCCCTGGGAGCCGCTTCCCTTGTCGTCGTGTTTGCCTATCCCCTGATGAAGCGCGTGACCTACTGGCCGCAATTCGTGCTCGGTCTCGCATTCAACTGGGGCGCGCTGCTTGGCTGGGCGGCGATCAAGGGCGACTTGGCGACGGCCCCGCTCGTCCTCTACGCGGCCGGGATCGCCTGGACGCTCGGCTACGACACCATCTACGCCCACCAGGACAAGGATGACGACGCGTTGCTCGGCCTCAAATCCACGGCTCTCAAATTCGGGCGCGGCACGAAGCCCTGGCTCTGCGGCTTCTACGCCGTGGCGCTGGCGCTCATCGGAGCAAGCGGAGCGTGCATCGGGATCGGCTGGCCATTCTATGCAGGGCTCGCGGCAGCAGGAATCCAGCTCTTGTGGCAGATCACGGCGCTCGATCTCGACGACCCCGATGATTGCCTAGCCAAGTTCAGGTCCAACCGATCGTTCGGCTGGCTGGTTCTTGGTGGAATCGCCCTCGGCCGCCTCTTCGCCGCCTCGTGAAAATCGTCTCCAAGGATGAGGCCATCAGCTTCATCCGCGCGCATACGCAACGTGCTTCAACGCCGCTGCTGCCCGAGATCGAGCTTCATCTTGCGACCGAGATCACGCCGCTCTGGCAGGCGACCGAAGCCGAGATCGCGGCGAGCGCCCTGCCACCCCCGTACTGGGCCTTCGCCTGGGTCGGCGGCCAGGCCCTCGCGCGCCACGTTCTCGACCATCCAGCCGTCGTGCGGGGAAAGCGCGTGCTCGATTTCGCGGCGGGCTCGGGGGTGGTCGGCATCGCAGCGGCGATGGCGGGTGCCGCCCAGGTGGAAGCAAGCGAGATCGATGCCTTCGCCGCCGCGGCCATCGAACTCAATGCCGCGGCGAATGGCGTAACCCTTCTCCCACGCGTCGAGGATCTCACGACGGGAGTCATAGGAACCTGGGAGGTCGTGCTCGCCGGCGACGTCTGCTACGAGCGGCCGATGGCGGCGCACGTCGTCACCTGGCTCAGCCGCCTCGCCGACAGCGGCACCGAGGTGCTTCTCGGCGATCCCGGGCGGGCCTATCTGCCCGAGCGAGGGCTGCGCGAACTCGCGCGCTACACCGTGCCGACCACGCGGGAGCTCGAGGACAACGAGCGCCGCGAGGTCGGGATATTTCGCCTTGTCGGCAGCTGAAGGGACATTACGCTGCCGGTACCCTCACGTACTCGTACCACCAGGAGGTGACGAGGCCCCAGACGACGCTGTTCACGACGAAGGGGATCACGATGCTGAGCGGGCCGCGGCTGAGACCGAAAAAACCGGCATGCGCAACGAAGGGATAGATGACGAGCCAGACCCCGGCGGATGGCCCGAGGCCGAAGACGAGCCCGCGCAGCCACCAGCTCGTCCGCCAGGGGATGAGGAAGAGGAATCCCCAAAGTCCACCCCAGACCAGCGCCGTGTAAAGCCAGAGCTTGGTGATGTTGGGCGGGGAAATGACCGCGATCACGCCAAGCACCCATAATGCCACCCGGTTTGCGAGGGCTCCCAAATTGCCCGCGGCGAACGCCAACGACGCGCGCGGCCAAAAGCCGTTCCTCGACATGCGTCTCTCTCTCCGATTTGCCCCAGGCGGCCGTCCTACGGCCGAATGCCGAGGATGGGCCGCCAGCGACAGAGCCTAGACGCGCGATGGCGACGGCGCACGCCAGTCGTGACAGGAGTCACGTAATCGTGAAGAAAAATCGGCCCCTTCGTGCCGCCGGCGGCTGCAGCACTGCGACCCTAGGCGATTGGTCATGCCTTGCCAATGAGTGCGCCGGCCCCGCTTGACGGCACCCGAGGCGCAGGCCTTGATAACGAAAAGCAGAGGGAAACGATATGCCCTATGGCTCCCTGCGAGACTTCATGGCGCGACTCGAGCGCGAAGGCCGGCTGGCGCGCGTTCGCGCGCCCGTGTCGCCTGTGCTCGAGATGACCGAGATCCAGACGCGGCTGCTGGCGGAAGGCGGCCCGGCCGCGATCTTCGAGAACGTCGTCGGCGCCGACGGGCGGCGCTATGAGATGCCGGTTCTGGTCAATCTCTTCGGGACGGTCGAGCGTGTCGCCTGGGGCATGGACCGCGCGCCTGGAGAACTGCGCGCGGTGGGCGAGACCCTCGCCTTCCTGCGCCAGCCCGAGCCGCCGGGGGGCTGGCGCGAGGCGTTCGAGATGCTGCCGCTCTTGCGTACGGTGATGGCAATGAAGCCCAAGGCCGTCGGCAAGGCGCCCTGCCAGGATGTCGTCATCGAGGGACCGGACGTCGACCTCGGCCGGCTGCCCGTCCAGACCTGCTGGCCCGGCGAGCCGGCGCCGCTCATCACCTGGCCCCTCGTGGTGACCAAGGGGCCGGGCAAGCGGCGCGAGGACGATGTCAATCTCGGCATCTACCGCATGCAGGTAACCGGGCGGAATACCACCTTGATGCGGTGGCTGAGGCATCGCGGCGGCGCCCAGCACCATGCGCGCTGGAAAGCCACCCAGGAGAGCTCATCTCGACCCGAGCCTTTGCCCGCGGCGGCAGTCATCGGCGCTGACCCGGGTACCATTCTCGCCGCCGTGACCCCGGTGCCGGATACGCTTTCGGAATATCAGTTCGCCGGGCTCTTGCGCGGCCAGCGGCTCGAGCTCGTCGATTGCCGCACCATCCCCCTCAAGGTGCCGGCAAGCGCCGAGATCGTCCTCGAGGGCCACGTCTCCCTCGACTCCCATGGCGACGAGGGCCCCTATGGCGACCACACGGGCTATTACAACGCCGTCGAGCCCTTTCCCGTTTTCACCGTGAGCGCTGTTACCATGCGGCGCGATCCGATCTATCTCTCGACCTTCACCGGGCGGCCACCCGACGAGCCTTCAGTGCTCGGCGAAGCCCTCAACGAGGTCTTCATCCCACTTCTCCAGCAGCAATTCCCCGAGATCGTCGATTTCTGGCTGCCGCCGGAGGGATGCTCCTATCGCATTGCGGTTGTCTCGATGCGGAAGGCCTATCCCGGCCACGCCAAGCGGGTGATGATGGGGGTGTGGTCCTATCTCCGGCAGTTCATGTATACGAAATGGGTTATCGTTGTTGACGACGACATCGACGCCCGCGATTGGAAGGAGGTGATGTGGGCGATCGCGACACGCATGGACCCGGCCCGCGACATCACCCTCATCGAGAACACGCCGATCGACTATCTCGATTTCGCGTCCCCCGAGTCGGGGCTCGGCTCCAAGGTCGGCCTCGATGCCACCAACAAGTGGCCGCCCGAGACGCAACGGGATTGGGGGCGCAAGATCCGCATGAGCGACGAGGTAATCGAGGCCGTCACGCGGAAATGGGCGGGCCTGGGCTTGCCGGGATCGGGCCGGCCGATCTGGCGAAAGTGAGGCGGTCATGGAGGCGTTGCTCGAGAACCCCAATGTCCTCGGCTACGTTCTCCTCGTGGCTCTGGCGGGCGTGATCATCCTGAGGCTTCAGGCGTCACGCCGACGGGCGGAGGAGGAGCGGCGGCAGCGGCATCCGTGGTCCGCCTCGCATGCCGGAAAGGACGAGCACGCGGCCGCCGGCGAGGATTTCCAGCCGGGGAGCCTCGGCCGCGCCCGGCTACAGTTCTACATGATTATTCTTGCGGTGCTCGCGCTCGTCGCCGCTTACCTCATTCACCGCTAGCACTCGCATCCCGACCGCGCGATCCCATATCCTAGTGGCCCCTTTCAGGCTGCCACTCTTTCCGGAGCTTCCCATGGCCTCCCCCCAACCCGGCCTCGACCTCCTCCGCGACTTAATCCGCCGCGCCAGACGCGCCGGCGCCGACGCGGCCGACGCGCTCTTCGTCGAAAGCGCGTCCGTCAGCCATGCGCAACGCCTCGGCAAGGTGGAAAAGCTCGAGCGCGCCGAGAGCCGCGATCTCGGCCTGCGGGTCCTCCTCGGAACGCGACAAGCCGTGGTCTCGACGACCGATCATGACGCAAGATCGCTCGAGACCCTCGTCGAGCGGGCGATTGCCATGGTGCGTGTCGTCCCTGAGGACCCCTATTGCGGCTTGGCGCCCGAGAACCGCTTGGCGCGAGAGATCCCCGATCTCGATCTCTGCGATCCTGTCGAACCCAGCCCCGAGGCGCTGATCGAGCAGGCGCGTGCCTGTGAGGATTCGGCTCTCGCCGTCGCGGGGGTCACCAATTCCGAGGGTGCCGAGGCGGCATGGTCGCGCTCCTCGATCTCCCTCGTGGCGAGCAACGGATTTGCCGGCAGCTACCAGGTTTCGCGGCACTCCCTCGGCGTCTCCGTCCTGGCGGGGGCGGGAACGGCCATGGAGCGCGACTACGATTTCTCCTCGGCTGTACATGGCGCCGACCTGGAATCCGCCGCTGTAGTCGGGCGCCGCGCCGGCCAGAAGGCAGTGCGACGCCTTAATCCTCGCAAGGCGAAGACTGCGCGCGTGCCGGTCATCTATGATCCGCGCGTGTCGAACTCGCTCCTCGGCCATTTCGCCTCGGCGATCAACGGAAGCGCCATCGCGCGAGGAACGAGCTTTCTCAAGGACAAGATGGAGGAGCGCATCCTCCCCGCCGGAATGCGTATCGTCGATGATCCCCGGCGGCGCCGCGGCCTGGCCTCCAAGCCCTTTGACGGCGAAGGGGTGGCGACGACGCGACGGTATTTGGTCGACGACGGGCGGCTGCAAAGCTGGATCCTCGACACGCGCTCCGCCCGCCAGCTTGGGACCGAGACGACGGGCCACGCCTCCCGCGGCACCTCCTCCCCGCCAAGCCCTTCCGCCACCAATCTTTATCTTGAGCCCGGGGCGCTTTCGCCGGACGCCCTCATCGCCGAAACGGGCCGAGGCTTCTACGTCACCGAGCTGATCGGCTTCGGGGTGAATGGCATCACCGGCGACTATAGCCGGGGTGCCGCCGGCTTCTGGATCGAGAACGGCCGCTTGGACGAGCCGGTGAGTGAAGTCACGATCGCTGGCAATCTCAAGGAGATGCTCCTCGGGCTGACCGCGGCCGACGATCTCGCCTTCCGCTATGGGGTCAATGCGCCGACGCTTCGGGTCGCCGAGATGACCGTTGCTGGCGCCTGATAACCTCGGCAGGAAACGGGGGCCTGCAAGGAGGGCCGGCCGAGGAATTGGCCAGTCCAAGCTTGCGTGCTATGGTGCGGCCGCCCGGGGGCCGCAAAGGGGCTGGGCCCCGGCGATAGGGATTCGAGCTTGAGCAGAAAGACCAGGGCAAAATTCGCGCTCGACGCCACGACGCTGGCACTCGTGTCGCGTCTTGCCCGCGACCATATCAGGCCTCTCGTTCCGCGGCTTGCCTTCTCCTTCGTCTGCATGGCCATTGCAGCCGGCATGACGGCGGCAATGGCGAAGCTGATGGAGCCGATCCTCGACGACGTCTTCAAGTCGGGCAGCATCGATCAGCTCCATCAGATCGCTGTGCTCATCCTCGTGGTCTTCGCCGCGAAGGGACTCGCCACCTATGGCCAAGGCGTGACGATGAATCACGTCGGCATGCGTATCATCGCCGATGTGCAGAGCAAGATGTTCGATCACGTCATCGGCGCCGATCTTGCCTTTTTCCAGGCCAATTCCACGGGCACGCTCGTCTCGCGCTTCACCAACGATGCGAACATGCTGCGGAGCGCGGTCTCGAATGCCCTGACAGGAATCGGCAAGGATACCCTGACGCTCGTCTCCCTCGTCGGGGTCATGTTTTACCAGGACTGGCTCTTGGCCCTCATCTCGTTCTTCGCCTTTCCGACGGCGATCCTCCCCATCGTCAAGCTCGGCCGGCGCATGCGTCGGGTCTCGGCAAACACCCAGACCGAGATGGGACAGTTCACGACCCTCTTGGACGAGGCGTTCCAGGGCGCGCGCCACGTCAAGGCCTATGGCATGGAGCGGTACGAGGCATCGCGCGCTCATATCATCATCGAGCGGCTTTTCCACCTGGCGCAGAAGGCCGCGCGCACGCGCAACGCGTCGAGCCCGATCATGGAGATGCTGGGCGGCCTTGCCATCGTCTCGGTGATCTTCTACGGCGGGTATCAGGTGATCCACGGCGTGCGGACGCCCGGCACCTTCTTTTCCTTCGTGACCGCCCTTCTCCTCGCCTACGAGCCGATGAAGCGCCTCGCCAATCTCAACGCAAGCCTGCAAGAGGGCCTCGCCGCGGCGCAGCGGATTTTCGCGCTGCTCGACAGCAAGCCCAAGGTCGTCGACCGCCCAGGCGCGCGACCGCTCGTGCTCAAGCGCGGAGCCATACGCTTCGAGGATGTCCGTTTCGGCTACGGGTCCGACAAGCGCGCGCTTGACGGCATCACGCTCGAAGTGCCCGCGGGGAAAACGGTGGCCCTGGTCGGCCCCTCGGGAGCGGGCAAGTCGACCATCCTCAACCTGATTCCCCGCTTCTACGACGTGGAGGCCGGCCGCCTCACCATCGACGGCGCCGATGTGCGCGATGTCACCCTCGCCTCGCTGCGCGCCAATATCGGGCTCGTCTCCCAGGAGATCAGCCTGTTCGACGACTCGGTGCGCGCCAACATCGCCTATGGCCGGCCGGACGCCGACCAGGCGGCGATCGAGCGCGCCGCGCGGATGGCGGGCGCCCATGACTTCATCATGCAGCTTCCCGACGGCTACGACACGCCCGTCGGCGGCCACGGCACCCGCTTGTCGGGCGGCCAGCGGCAGCGCATCGCCATTGCACGCGCAATGCTCAAGGGCGCGCCCATTCTCCTTCTCGACGAGGCGACCTCCGCTCTCGATACTGAGACGGAGCGACAGGTCCAGTCGGCGTTGGCCGAGCTCATGCGTGGACGAACGACCGTCGTCGTCGCCCATCGCCTCTCAACCGTCGTCGATGCCGATCTCATCTATGTGATCGAGGAGGGTCGGGTCGCGGAGCGAGGCAGCCACGCCGAGCTCCTGGCGGCGAAGGGCATCTATGCGCGGCTCTATGCGCTCCAGATGGCGGAGGAGGGCGGCATCACGGCGATTCCCGCCCCCGCAGCGCGCGGAGTGCGCGCACGGGCCTGAACCATGCGTCTGGCAAAGCGATTGACCCGCTCGGCTGCGGTTCAGGCCGTGCTTTGCTGGCTTGTCGCGCAATATATCCGCGTCGTCTACCGCACCGGCCGCTGGAGCGTGCGCGGCGGCGACGAGCCTCGGCGGCTCTGGGCCGCGGGACGGCCCTTCATCCTCGCCTTCTGGCATGGCCGCCTCCTGATGATGCCCTATTGCTGGGACCCGAAGGTGCCGATCAACATGCTGATCTCCCGGCATGTGGACGGTCAGCTGATCGCGCGTACCGTCCGCCATTTCGGCATCTCGACCATCGCCGGCTCGTCATCCAGCGGCGGCGGGGCGGCCCTCCGCGCGATTGTCAAATCGCTGAAGGCCGGGGAGTGCGTCGGCTTTACCCCCGACGGGCCGCGCGGGCCGCGCATGCGCGCGAGCCCGGGCGTCGTCAACGCTGCGCGACTGGCGGGCGCGCCGATCCTGCCCTGCGCCTACGCGATCCGGCGGCGACACCTTTTGCGCAGCTGGGATCGCTTCGTGCTGGCGCTGCCCTTCAGCCGCGGCGTGTTCCTATGGGGTCGCGCCATCGAGGTGCCGCGGACATCCGACGACAGCGCCATCGATGCGCTCCGCCAGGCCGTGGAAGACAGCTTGAACGCTCTGACCCGCGAGGCCGATCTTCTTTGCGGCAAGGTACCCGTCGAGCCCGCGCCTGCCGCCGGAAGCGCCGTCGTCACGCTTGACCGGCGCGCCATGGCCGGACAATGACGAGCCTCGTGACGCCCAGTCTTTATCGGTCGCTGACGACGCTCGGCGCGCCGGTAATCGCGGGTTTTCTTGCGTGGCGTCGCCTGCGCGGCAAGGAGGACGGGGCGCGCTTCTCCGAGCGTATGGGGGTCAGCGCGGCGCCGCGCCCGCAGGGCGCGCTCATCTGGGTCCATGCCGCGAGCGTCGGCGAAGCGCAATCGGCCCTCATCCTGGTCGATCGCATCCTGGAGATCGATCCCGGCTTCAAGGTTATCGTGACCACTGGCACCGTGACCTCGGCCAGGCTCATGGCCGAGCGACTGCCGGAACGGGCGATACACCAATATGCGCCCGTCGATCGGGAACTCTGGGTGCGCCGCTTTCTCGATCACTGGCGGCCGGCCCTGGCCCTCTGGATCGAGTCGGAGCTATGGCCCAACCTCGTTCTGGAGACGGCGCGCCGTCGCATTCCGATGCTGCTGATCAACGGCCGCATGTCGGAGCGCTCGCTCGCCGGCTGGCGACGCTTCCCGGCCCTCATTCGCCCACTTCTCGCTTCGTTTGCGCGCATCCTGGCGCAGAGCGAGGCCGACGCGGCGCGCTTTCGCGCGCTCGGCGCGCGCGAAGTGATCACCACGGGCTCGCTCAAATTCGACGCAGCGCCGCTCCCCGCGGATGCCGACCAGCTTCGTCGCTTGGAAATCTCGCTTGCCGGGCGTCCCCGTTGGCTCGCCGCCAGCACCCATACGGGCGAGGAGGCCCAGATCGCCGCAGCACATCGGGCGATCGAGCGCAGCCACCCCGGGCTCGTGACCATCATCGTGCCTCGTCACCCCGATCGCGGCGCCGAGATCGCCGGCGAGCTTGACCTCCTCGGCCTCACAGTGGCGCGGCGTGCGATAGGCGATGGGATCGCACCCGATACCGACGTCTATCTCGCGGATACCCTCGGCGAGCTTGGCCTCTTCTATCGCCTTGCTCCCATCGCCTTCGTCGGCGGATCGCTGGTGCCTCATGGCGGGCAGAACCTGCTGGAGCCGGCGCGCCTCGGTTGCGTCGTGCTCCACGGACCGCATGTCCAGAACTTCCGCGCTATTGCCGCCGAGCTAGCGGCGTCGGGGGCCTGCCAGGCGGTGCCCGACGCTACCGCTCTCGCCGATGTCGTGGATGGCCTGCTCCGGGACGAGGCGGAATGCTGTCGGCGCGCGCGCGCGGCAAAGCGTGCGACCGAAGCCGGGCGGGGCGCGCTCGAAGTGGTGATCGCCGCTCTCGGTCCGGAGCTGGCGCGGCTCGGCCGCTCGGAGAGGCGATTTGCGCGCGCCTGACTTCTGGCATCGCGGCGATAGCCGAGCCGCAACGTTGCTGGCCCCTTTGGGGACGCTCTATGACACCGCGGCACGGTGCCGCGGCGCTCTGACAAGGCCGGCTCGCTTTTCGCGGCCGGTGATCTGCGTCGGGAACCTCACTGCCGGGGGCGCAGGAAAGACGCCGACGGTCCTTGCGCTCGCCGCCTGGTGCCAAGCTCGGAGATGCCGAGCGCATCTCCTCAGCCGCGGTTATGGCGGGCGCGAAGCCGGTCCGCTCCGCGTGGACCCGACGCGGCACGGCTTCCGCGAGGTGGGGGACGAGGCGCTGCTGCTGGCCGCGCGAGCGCCGTCCTGGATTGCTCGCGACCGCCGCGCAGGCGCCAGCGCGGCCATTGCCGACGGCGCGGAGCTGGTAATCATGGATGACGGATTGCAGAACCCGAGCGTCGCCAAGGACCTCGCTTTCCTCGTCGTCGATGGCGGCTACGGCTTCGGCAATGGGCGGCTCATCCCTGCGGGGCCCCTGCGCGAGCCCATTGAGCGCGCCCTCGCCCGCGTTGCCGCGGTCATCCTCGTCGGCGATGACGAGGTCGGGATCGGCGGCCGCCTCGCGGCGCGGGTCCCCGTGCTGCGCGCGCGGCTTGTCCCCGACGCCTCGTCGCGGCAACTCGCGGGGAGGCGCGTCGTCGCGTTTGCCGGTATCGGCCGCCCCGAGAAATTCTTCACCACACTCCGAGCGCTTGGCTGCAGCCTCGCGAATTCTTATTCCTTCCCCGATCATCATCCCTATACGCCCGACGACGTAATGCGCCTGGTCGAGGAGGCTCAGGCCCACGATGCGTTGCCGGTGACGACCGAGAAGGATCTGGTCCGCATCCCCGCGGAGGCGCGCCCGATGGTAACGGCGGTCCGCGTGAACCTCGAATGGGATCGGGAGGACGCCCTCGACGGCTTGCTTCGGCCGCTCCTCGACGGCAAAACCTCGGTCCATGCCTAGACTCGCGGAAATTCCACCGCTTCTGCTGCGCACACTGGAGGCCGTCGGCGTGGCCGCCCTGCTCGGGCTCTTGCGCCTCCTCCCGCTCGACCGATCGGCCGGGCTCAGCGCCTTTCTATGCCGCCATCTCGGCCCGCGCCTTGGGATTTCGCGCCGCGCTCTCGCCAATCTCCACCGCGCCTTCCCCGAAAAGCCGGAGGCGGAGATCCAGCGCATTCTGCGCGCCATGTGGGATCACCATGGCCGCGTCTTCGCTGAATATGCCCATCTCGACTCGTTTCGGCTCTATACGCCGGAAAGCCGCGTGGAGGTCGTCAATCCCGAATACGTCGATCGCCTGCGCGAAGACGGAAAGCCGGGCATCTTCTTCTCGGGCCATATCGGCAATTGGGAGCTCGCGAGCATGGGCGTGCTGCATCGCGGGCTACCCATCAGCCTCATCTATCGGGCGCCCAACAACCCCTTCGTCCATCGCCTGCTGCGGGCGGTGCGCGGCGTCGCCGCCATCGAGCTCCTGCCCAAGGGCGCCAAAGGCGGCAAGCGCGCCATTGAGATCATGCGCGAAGGCGGCCATCTCGGCATGCTGGTCGATCAGAAGATGAATGACGGCATTCCCGTGCCGTTCTTCGGCCGGGAAGCGATGACCGCGCCCGCTCTGGCCCGGCTCGCCCTGAAATTCGACTGTCCGGTCGTGCCGACCCGGGTTGAGCGCCTCCACGGCAGCCGCTTCCGTCTCACCTTCTATCCGCCGCTCGAGCTCGAGCGCAGCGGCAATACCCAGCGCGACGTGGCGCACCTGATGGCGCGGGCCAACAAGATACTGGAGGATTGGATCCGCGAGCGGCCGGAGCAGTGGCTCTGGCTGCACCGCCGCTGGCCGGATTAGCGGCGGAGGCCTTTGCCGGCGCCGTTACGCCGGAGATGCCGGCGCAATCGGGCGAGGGCCTCGGTCAGCACCGCGTCCTCCTTGCAGAACGCGAAGCGCACGAAATGCCGCGGCCCATCCTCCTGGTAGAAGGCGCTCACCGGAATGGCGGTGACCCCGGCCTCGGTGGTGATGTGGCGGCAGAATTCGATGTCGCCCCCCTCGAAGCCCAAGGGCCGGAAATCGGCGGTGATGAAATAGGTGCCCTGGCACGCCAGCACGTCGAAGCCGATCTCGCGAAGCCCCGCGGCGAAGAAATCGCGCTTGCGCTCGAGCTCGCCGGCGAGGCCGCGGAAATAATCGTCGCCCTTGCCGAGGCCATAGGCGACGGCGCGCTGCAGATTGGGCGGCGTCGTGAAGGTGACGAATTGATGCGACTTCGCCACGGGTTGGAGCAAGGCCGGCGGCGCCGTCACATAGCCGACCTTCCAGCCGGTCAGCGCGAAGGTCTTTCCCGCCGAGCCAATGCGCAGGCAGCGCTCGCGCATGCCCGGCAAGGTCATGAGCGGAATGTGCTTTTGCCCGTCGAAGACGAGGTGCTCATAGACCTCGTCGCAGACGGCGTAGGCGTCGTACCGCTCGAGCAGCTCGGCGATGATGGCGAGCTCCGCGCGGCTGAAGAGCTTCGCCGCCGGGTTCATCGGCGAGTTCAAGAGGATGAGCTTGGTCTTCTCGGAAAAGGCTGCCGCCAACTCCTCGCGCGACAGCTCCCATCGCGGCGGTGCGAGGCGCACGAGGCGCGGGACGCCGCCGGCGCGTCGGACGATCGGCAGATAGCTGTCATAGAGCGGCTCGAACAGCACCACCTCGTCGCCCGGCTCGATGAGCCCGAATAGGCAGTTCGCCAGCACTTCGGTTGCACCCGAGGCGACCATCACCTCGCGCTCCCAATCGACGCCGAGGCCGTAGAAGCGCTTCGCATGCTGGGCGACGGCCTGGCGCAGCTCGGGCACGCCAAGCATGGGCGGGTACTGGTTGGGTCGGTCCTCGAGAAATTCCGCGGCCTTGGCCCGCACATCGGCGGGCCCGTTGCCATCCGGGAATCCCTGACCGAGATTGATCGTGCGGTGCTGAATGGCGAGGCGGGACATCACCTCGAACACCGATGTGCCGTAACCGGCGAGGATGCTGTTGGCTGGCTTCATGCGGCGCCGCCCCGAGAAAAGAGAGCCCGGCGATGTAGCACGAACCCCGCTCGAGCGAAAGCCGCGCCAAGATGCCGCGGCAGATCAACCCATGAGCCGCAGCGGCCGCGCGCGACAGCCGTCGCATGTGGTCTATAGGAGCCGGCCCTGGCGGTTCTTGTCGCGCCCCTTCTCGCCGCGATTGCGATGCGGCTTCGACGCCGGTCCGGCCGCCGGCGCTCCCTCTACGACGGCGCCGACGGACCCGTCACGGAACTCGATGGCGACGGGCATGCCCGCCGAGGTCTCGGCGGCCGTCGCCACCACGTCGCCGTCGCGATCGTGGATGACGGCGTAGCCGCGCGCGAGCACGCGATGATAGGAGAGGCTGTCGAGATGCCGGCCGACCGCATCGAGCTTCTCCGCCTGGCGCATGAGGAATCGCCAGGCTGCCGGTTGCAGGCGCTCGGCGCAACGCGCGGCATCGCGGCCGTGGCGCGCGATCTCGGCGAGCAGCGGCTCCTTCCGCAGCCGCGCCGCCGAAGCGATGAGTTCGTGCGTCTTCACGTCGATAAGGTGGCGCAGGCATTTGCGCAAATCGGGCAGGCCGCGCAGACGCTCCTCCCGCCGCGCGATGAGATTGCTCGCTGCATTCGCCAGGCGCTCGGACCAATCGTCGAGCCGCTGGCCCGCCTGCTCGAGAAGCCGTACGGGATCGGGAAGCCCGCGGGCGAGGCCGTCGATGCGCGTCCGCCGCTCGTCCAGCATGCGCTGCCAGGCCTGCAGCAGGCGCCGACCGTCCTCCATGAGCTGGGCCAGGAGCTCGGCCCGCACCGGCACGGCCATCTCGGCCGCCGCCGTCGGCGTCGGTGCGCGCCGGTCGGCGGCGAAATCGATGAGCGTCGTGTCGGTCTCATGCCCGACGGCGGCGATCAGCGGGATCTCGCTCGCCGCCGCGGCGCGCACCACGATCTCCTCATTGAAGGCCCAGAGATCCTCGAGGCTGCCGCCGCCGCGCGCCACGATGAGGAGATCGGGGCGGGGAATGGCACCGCTGGGTGCCAAGCGGTTGAACCCGCGGATGGCCGCGGCAACCTGCTCCGCCGCACCCGTGCCCTGCACCGCCACGGGCCAGATGATCACACGGCGCGGAAAGCGGTCGTCGAGGCGGTGGAGGATGTCGCGAATGACGGCTCCCGTCGGCGAGGTGACGACGCCGATCACGCTCGGCAGATAGGGCAGCTTCCGCTTGCGCGCCGCGTCGAAAAGGCCTTCGGCGGCGAGCCTTCGCCTGCGCTCATCGAGAAGCTTGAGGAGCGCCCCTTCGCCCGCCAGCTCCATGCTGTCGATGACGAGCTGATACTTGGAGCGTCCGGGATAGGTGGTGATGCGGCCGCTGCAAATCACCTCCATGCCGTCCTCGGGCCTGAGCGCCAGGCGGGCGGCCGTGCCGCGCCAGCACACCGCATCGAGCACGGCATCCGCATCCTTGAGCGCCAGATAGAGATGGCCGGAGCTGTGCCGCTTGAAGCCGGAGATCTCGCCCCGCACGCGAACATGGTCGAACCGCTCCTCGAGCGTGCGCTTAAGCAGCAGCGAGATCTCGCTCACCGAGAATTCGGGGAGGTTGGGCAAAGGCGGCGCGGTCGGCGAATTTTCGGCCATGGCAACCGGGATCATGTTACAAGACGCGCCGAGCGCGAACCAAGTCTATAACCATCGACTCCGCTCGGAATCGAACGGCCTCGGACGGACGCATGCGCATACTCGTGGTGGGATCGGGGGGGCGCGAGCATGCCCTGGTTTGGGCGATCGCGGCATCACCCCTCGCCGATCGGATCTATTGCGCGCCGGGCAATGCGGGCATCGCGGAGATGGCGACCTGCGTACCTATCGGCAGCGAGGATATCGACGCCCTGGTGCGCTTCGCTCGGGACGAGAGCATCGATTTCGTCGTTGTGGGACCCGAAGCCCCTCTCGTCGCTGGCCTTGCCGACCGACTCGAAGCGGCCGGCATCAAAACCTTTGGACCCAGCCGGAAAGCGGCGGCCCTCGAAGGCTCGAAGGGGTTCACCAAGGATCTCTGCGCCAGATACGGGATTCCGACGGCCGCCTATCGCCGCTTCGCGGATGCCGCCGCCGCCAAGGCCTATATACGCGAGCGCGGCGCGCCCATCGTGGTCAAGGCCGACGGGCTCGCGGCAGGCAAGGGCGTCGTGGTCGCGCGCACGCTCGCCGAAGCCGAGGCGGCGGTGGACGAGGCGCTCGTGGCACATCGCTTCGGCGCCGCCGGGTCCGAAGTCGTGATCGAGGATTTCCTTGAAGGCGAGGAGGCAAGCATTCTCGCCCTCGTCGATGGCGAGAATTTCCTCACCCTTCCTTCCGCCCAGGACCACAAGCCCGCCTTCGACGGCGATCGCGGCCCCAATACCGGCGGCATGGGCGCCTATTCCCCGGCACCCGTCGTCACCCCGGCGCTCGAAGCGGCGATCAAGGAGACGATCCTCGCCCCGACCATTGCGGCAATGGCAGCGGAGGGTCGCCCCTTCAAGGGCGTCCTCTATGCCGGGCTGATGATCACCGCGGCGGGGCCACAGCTCATCGAATTCAATGTCCGCTTCGGCGATCCCGAATGCCAGGCCCTCCTCGTTCGCCTCAAATCGGACCTGCTGCCGGCCCTCATGGCGGCGCGGGACGGCCAGCTCAAATTCTTCGACCTGCGCTGGCATGACGAGCCCTCCCTCTGCGTGGTGATGGCGAGCCGAGGCTATCCGGGCGCTTATCGCAAAGGCAGCGAGATCCGCAATCTTGCCGCCGCCGCAAATGTCGAAGGGGTCACCATCTTCCATGCCGGCACGGCGCAAGAGGACGGCCGGATCGTGGCCACGGGGGGGCGAGTGCTCAACGTCACGGCTCGAGGCAAGACCCTGGCCGAGGCCCAAGGGCGCGCCTATCGCGCCGTCGATCTCATCGACTGGCCCGAAGGGTTCTGCCGCCGCGATATCGGCTGGCGCGCCCTCCAGCGGTAAGCACCCGGCGGCAGAAAGGTTTGACCTTTGCGGCAGTGCGGCATAGCTTTTGCCCGGGCGGCCCCCCGATGCCGTCTGGAAGGAAGACCACAGGCATGAACGGCATCCCGGCCCATAAACCCGCTGGTGCGGCGGCGCTCGCCTTCCCCTACCCGGACGTGCCGGCGCCGGGATGCACAATCGAGGTGGCGCCCGGCATCCGCTGGCTGCGCATGCCCCTGCCCTTCGCCCTCGACCATATCAACCTGTGGCTGCTCGCGGATGGCGAGGGCTGGACCATCGTCGATACCGGCTTCGGCCGCGGCGAGGAGACGCGGCGCCTCTGGGATCAGGTCTTCGCCGCCACGCTCGGCGGGCGGCCGGTCACGCGGGTCATCGTCACCCATTTCCATCCGGACCATATGGGCCTCGCGGGCTGGCTCTGCGAGCGCTTCGGGGTTGAGCTGTGGACGCCCCAGGCGGAGTGGCTGACCGCCCATCTCGTGCGCCAGGGCTGGTCGGGGGGCGATGTGGAGAAGCGCGTCCAGCATTACCGCCGCAACGGGCTGCCTGTTGAGCAGCTCGACGCCTTCCGGCAGCGGGGCAATACCTATGCCGGGAGCGTCTCGCCTGTCCCCGTCACCTTCCACCGCATCATGGAGGGGGACGAGATCATGATCGACGGCCGGCCCTGGCGGGTCATCATCGGCCAGGGCCATGCCCCGGAGCATGCCTGCCTCTACAGCCGCGAGCTCGACGTGCTGATCTCGGGCGACCAGGTGCTGCCGAAGATCACCACCAATGTCAGCGTCTGGCCGGACCAGCCCGAGAGCAACCCCTTGAAGCTCTATCTCGATTCCCTCGCCCATTTCCGCCCGCTGCCGGCTTCGGCCCTGGTGCTGCCGTCCCACGGCCTGCCTTTCCACGGGCTCCATGCCCGGCTCGAGCAGCTCGCCCATCACCATGACGAGCGCCTGGCGCGCACCCTCGAGGCCTGCGCCGCGCCGCGCACGGGAGCCGAGATCATCCCGGTGCTGTTCCGCCGCCAGCTCGACCTCCACCAGCTCTCCTTCGCCATCGGCGAGGCGCTTGCCCATCTCCATTACCTCGTCGGCCGGGGCGAGCTCCACCGCGAGACGGGGAGCGACGGCGTGCACCGCTTCGTGCGGACCTAGCCGGCGCAGCTTTAGCTCAAATTATCCCGATAAATTGCGGCTTCCCGCCGCTGCGGCGGCGCTGCGATTAACTTTTTTTCAATCGTCATCGGGCCATTCTACGCGCGAGCGGCTTCCCATGGCGCGGCGAGGAAGGAGAGAGCGCGATGACAATGGCACTCTGGCGGACCAAGAAGTCCCAGGACGTGGTGGCGGGCTCGGCCTATCGCCACACCCACGAGGATTTCGTCGAGACGGCGCAGGTGCTGGCGATCTGCCAGGATCAGCTTGGCATTCCCCATGTGCGCTACATGGTGAGCTATGCGCGGCGCGACCGGAAGGTGCTCGAGGACGGGCCTCGCATCCTCTCGCTCGCCGCCTTCACCAACCGCTTCCGCGAGCCGGCGACCGCCTAGTATCCGGGCCTTCGCCGGCGGGCCGCCCCGGACACCCAACCTTCTCCCTGTGCCGCCACCCCTCGATTTTGACTTAAATCCCAGAGACTTGTCTCTCGGCCGCCACTGCGCCAAGCTGGCCGGCGGAGGGATTGCCTATGGCCGAGCTCATCAATCTGCGCCGGGCGCGCAAGGCGAAGGCGCGCGTGGCTGCCGCCCAGGCGGCCACCGAGAACCGCGCCCGCTTCGGCCGGCCTCTGGCCGAGAAGCGCCGCGATGCGCGCGAGGCGGAGCGGGCGCAGCGCACCCTTGACGGCGCCAAGCTCGAATCCAATAAGCCGAACGACTGAGCCCGATGGGCCTTGCGAGGGCGAATTGCGTTTGGATTGAATTGCGATATAGATCGTCATTCCCGCGAAAGCGGGAATCCAGCATTACTGGGCCCCCGCCTTCGCGGGGGTGACGGCCAAGCGCTTCGACCTAAGTGCATTACGCTTTACGGGACGGCTTCTCGACGTGCCCGCCGAACTCGTAGCGCATCGCCGAGAGCAGCTTGTCCGCGAAATCCGCCTGCCCGCGCGAGCTGAAGCGCTCATAGAGGGCCGCCGAGAGCACGTGGGCCGGAACGCCTTCATCGATGGCGGCCTTGATGGTCCACCGCCCCTCGCCGGAATCCGAGACCCGGCCGCCGAACTTCGCGAGCTGCGGGTCCTGGATCAGCGCCGCCGCCGAGAGGTCGAGGAGCCAGGAGGCGATCACGCTGCCCCGGCGCCACACCTCGGCGATGTCGGGGAGGTTGAGATCGTATCGGTAATGCTCGGGATCGCGCAGGGGCGTCGTCTCCGCGTCGACCGCGCCGGCGTCCTTGCCGATATTGGCCGCCTTGAGCACGGCCATCCCCTCGGCATAGGCCGCCATCACGCCGTATTCGATGCCGTTATGCACCATCTTGACGAAATGGCCGGCGCCGTTCGGCCCGCAATGAAGATAGCCTTGCTCGGCCGTGCCGCCCGCTTTTTCGCGGCCCGGCGTGCGCGGAATGTCGCCGCGTCCCGGGGCCAGGGCGGCGAAGATCGGATCGAGGCGCTGCACCACCTCGGCCTCGCCGCCGATCATCATGCAATAGCCGCGCTCGAGGCCCCAGACGCCGCCGCTGGTGCCCACATCGACATAGTGGATGCCCTTCGGCGCCAGCTCCTTGGCGCGGCGGATATCGTCGATGTAGTAGGAGTTGCCGCCGTCGATCACGATATCTCCGCGCTCGAGATGGGGCAGGAGATCGGCGATGGTCTTGTCGACGACACCCGCCGGCACCATCAGCCAGACCGCGCGCGGCCTGCTCAGGCTCTTGGCGAACTCGGCCAGCGAGGCGGCGCCGACCGCCTTCTCCTTCGTGAGCTCCGCCACCGCCTTCGCCGACATATCGAAGACGACGCATTGATGATTGCCCCGCAAGAGGCGGCGCACCATATTGGCGCCCATCCGGCCGAGGCCGATCATTCCGAGTTGCACGCCAGCCCTCCTTCGCTATCCGCATTGCCCGCCTTCGGCCGCGGGTGCACAACAACTTGGCTCGGCATCGGTTCCCGCGCGCAGCGGAAAGCCGGGGCCCCGGCGCCGCAACCGCTTTCCCGCGGCTGGGGCGAGGCTATATTCTTAGCCGGATTCCGCCGCACCTTAAAATCTCGCCATGGCAACAGCACCGCCATTCACCGTCCTGCATCTTGACCACGTGGTCTTGCGCGTCCGCGACGCAGCGCGGCTGGAGCGGTTCTACCGCGAGGTGATCGGCTGCAGCCTCGAGCGACGGCAGGAGGAGCTTGGCTTGACCCAGCTCCGCGCCGGCTCGACCCTCATCGATCTCGTGGACGTGGATGGCGCGATCGGCCGCGCGGGCGGCGCGCCGCCGGGGCGCGAGGGCCGCAACATGGACCATTTCTGCCTGCGCATCGAGCCCTTCGACAGTACCGCGATCGCGGCGCATCTCAAGGCGCATGGCATTACCCCCGGCGAGGTCCAGCCCCGCTTCGGCGCCGACGGCCGAGGCCCCTCGCTCTACTTCGACGATCCCGAGGGCAACCGGGTCGAGCTCAAGGGATCGCCGGACGGCACCTGAGGGGGTTTTCGCCGCGACCGGGACAGGGCGCCGATGAGAGGGGGCGACGTTGGCATCCCCTCTGAATCGGGTTTTCAGCGTTTTCAACAACTTAAGAGAACGACCCTGGGGGCGACGTCGGGGGCGACATTCGCATCCCCTTTTCGCAGCCGGAGCATTTCGCGCTTTGTAGATTGTGTTCCCAGACTGTCATTCCCGCGGAAACGGGAATCGAGGCCTGGACCCCGGCTCTGCGCTTCGCTCCGGCCGAGGTGACCGAGTCGCGTGCAACCCGCCCTACGGCTTCGCCGCCGCCTCCTTCGGCTCGAGCCGGAGGGCCGCCGAGTTCATGCAATAGCGCTGGCCGGTCGGCGGCGGGCCGTCGTCGAAGACGTGGCCGAGATGGGCGTCGCAGCGGCTGCACAGCACCTCGGTGCGCCGCATGAGGAAGCTGCGATCCTCCTTGAGGGTGACGGCCTCGGCGGCGATAGGGGCCCAATAGCTTGGCCAGCCGGTCCCTGATTCGAACTTGGTGGCGGCGTCGAAGAGGGGCTGGCCGCAGCAGACGCAGCGATAAGTTCCCGGCGTCTTGCAGTTCCAGTATTCGCCGGTGAAGGCGCGCTCAGTGCCGTGCTTGCGCGTGACGTGATACTGCTCGGGCGTGAGCTGCGCCCGCCATTCCTCGTCGCTCTTCCGCAGCTTCTCGACCATGATCCGTCTCCTTACTCGATCTCCGCCGCGCCGTCGCGCACGAGCGCGCTCACCCGGCGGCCAGGCGCCGCGCGGCGAAGAAGCGGCGCAGCAGCTCGCTCGCGCGGCCCGCCGCGATCCCGCCATAGATCTCGGGGCGGTGATGGCAGGTCGCTTGGGCGAAAAAGCGCGGCCCGTGCTCGACGGCCCCGCCCTTGGGATCCTCGGCGCCGAAATAGAGCCGACGCAGCCGGGCGAAGGAGATCGCCGCCGCGCACATGGCGCAGGGCTCGAGGGTGACGTAGATATCGCAATCCGCGAGCCGCCCCTCGCCGCGCGCGGCGCAGGCGGCGCGGATGGCGAGGAGCTCCGCATGGGCGGTGGGATCGCGCTCTGCTTCCATCGCGTTCGCCGCGGCGGCGAGCACATTGCCGTGGGGATCGACGATGACGGCGCCGACGGGCACCTCGCCCGCCGCCCCCGCGCGCGCTGCGAGCTCGAGCGCCATCGCCATGAAGCCGGGCTTCGCCGCACTCATGGCGTGACGATGGCGTGCCGAGGAGGAGGCGTCAAGAAGAGGGCGGCGTCAAACTCCTTACCCATGGCCGCGGCGCCGCTTCGCGGCCAGGCAGCCGCCGCGCCGAAGGCTCTTGTGGCGGGCCCGGGGCCGTCGTAATTTTCGAGCGCATTCGCAATCGCGGGAGGGCGGCATGCAGCCCCCCGCGTCGGGCAACGAGGCCCGCCGATAGACGGCACCGCAGCCTTCGCCAGCGTCCAAGGACGCCACGGGGTGCCTTACCCCTTCGCCTCGAGCGTGAGCGCAGCGCCGGCCCGATCGGAGCCGGCAACGGCATCCGCGCTCGCGCGCGCAAGCGTCCCAACCCCTCCAACGCCTCATCCTTCCAACGACGGAGAGAGCCATGGCACTGGATTACGAGATCTACGAGCTCGGCGACGTCCGGCTGCAGCGGGGCGCGACCCTCCGCGGCTGTAAGCTTGCCTACAAGACCTTCGGCCGGATGAATGCGGCGAAGGACAACGTCATCGTCTACCCGACCTGGTATTCCGGCCAGCATTACGACAACGAGTGGCTGATCGGGCCGGGCATGGCCCTCGATCCCGAGAAATACTTCATCGTCATCCCCAACATGCTGGGGAACGGCCTCTCCTCCTCGCCCAGCAACACGCCCGAGCCCTATAACGGGCCGCGCTTCCCCCAGGTCACGGCCTGCGACAATGTGCGCGCGCAGCATCGCCTCGTCACCGAGAAGCTCGGCGTCAAGAAGCTCCGCCTCGTCACCGGCTGGTCGATGGGCGGGCTCCAGACCTTCCATTGGGGTGCCCTCTACCCCGACATGGTCGAGCGCATCGCCCCCTTCTGCGGCTCGGCCAAGTGCTCGCGCCACAACTTCGTCTTCCTCGAGGGGGTGAAGGCGGCGCTCACCGCCGACGACGCCTTCGCCAATGGCTGGTACACGGCGAAGCCGGCCAAGGGCCTGCGCGCCATGGCGCGGGTCTATGCCGGCTGGGGCTTCTCCCAGGCCTTCTATCGCGAGCGGCTCGACATCGAGCGCATGGGCTACTCCTCCCTCGAGGACTTCCTCGTCGCCTTCTGGGAGGGCATCTTCCTGCCGCGCGACCCCAACAACCTGCTTGCCATGCTATGGACATGGCAGAACGGCGACATCAGCGACAACGAGCTCTACAAGGGCGATTTCAAGAAGGCCCTCGGCGCGATCAAGGCCAGGGCCTATGTGATGCCCGGCCGGACCGATCTCTACTTCCCGCCCGAGGACAGCGAGTTCGAGGTCGCCCACATGACGAACGCGAAGCTCCTCCCGATTCCCTCGATCTGGGGCCATTTCGCGGGTGGCCCGGGGACCAACCCCGAGGACGTGAAGTTCATCGACGCCGCGCTCAAGGAGCTGCTCGAGGTATGATTCGTTTAGGTTGAAACATCTTCATCGTCGCCCCCGCGCAGGCGCTACGGCAGCACACATCTCAGTCTGCACTCTCCCCCTCGTCATTCCCGCGAAAGCGGGAATCCAGTATTTCCACGGAAAACCTGGATTCCGGCTCTCCGCGGAGCCTGTCCTCGGGCCGGCCTTCGGCCGGACCCGTGGGCTCCGGCCGGAATGA
>DATGLG010000053.1:0-1567 GCA_035294245.1 Alphaproteobacteria bacterium
GCGATCGAAACCTACCTAAAAACCAACAACGACAACCCGCAACCGTTCGTATGGACCCAGACCGCCGAGCAGATCCTGGAGAAGGTGCGCCGCGGCCGACTCGCCCTCGATGCAATCACCAACTAAAACTGAGACACGACAGTAGCTACCCACGGACCGCGTCGCGGTCAGGCGGGCGCCGCCTGAGGCACCGCCACGAGGGCGGTGCCGGATCCCAGCCGCCGCCTAGGCGTCAGCCTCATCGAAGGTCTCGCGCTCGAGCAGCCACCGCGCCAGCGCGGTGGCTGCTCGAGTAGGCCACGCCCAATGCGTGTCTGCAAGTGATGATCGAGACCTTGCGCACCGGGTCGCCAGCCAGCTCGAGCATTCCCCCGCAGCGCATGGCCGGCCTCACGGTAGGCGGCGCACTCGGGCTCCTCGGGCGAAATCACGATGCGACGGCCGGCGCCCGGCTCGATCTTCTCGAGCGCATCGGCGAACCTGTCTCGTCCGAGCCTGGCGCGCTGGCACCGCCAGCACCGGGCAGGTCGCGATGCGAAGCAGCCGCTGAGTGAGTGTCAAGGCCGGTTGAGAATTGACCCCTTGGCGCCGGTTGAGAATTGACCTCCTCTCGGGGCGGGTGAGGACAAAGCGAGCGTCGTCACGAAGGCCGAGCCCGTTGGGCGAGGCCTGAAGTGGCGATGGTCGCTTTGAGCACTTCGGCTGGCCCTCTCCCCGAGATCGGCGTGTTGTCAGCCGTTCTGCGCCCCTTGATGAGGTCGCCGAGGGGTATCGGTCAGGCGGTTTCGGCGGTCCGGCGGCCGGGTTGTGGTCCGAGGTCGCGATCCTTGAGCCGGTAGGAATCGCCTTTGAGGCTGAGGATCTCGGCGTGGTGGATCAGCCGGTCGACCATCGCGGTGGCGGTCATGTCGTCGCCGAAGATCTCACCGCAGGCGGAGAACGGCTTGTTGCTGGTGAGGATCATCGAGGCGCGCTCGTAACGGCGGGAGACGAGCATGAACATCAGGCTCGCGGCTTGCGGGTCGAACGGGATGTAGCCGACCTCCTCGCAGACCAGCAACGGGATCCTGTCCAGTCGAGCGAGCTCCTCGTCGAGCCGGTCGCGGCGCTGGGCCTCGGCGAGCATGGCGACCCATTCGGTCGCGGTCCGGAACAGCACCCGCTGGCCGGTGAGGCACGCGCGGACTCCCAACGCGATCGAGATGTGTGTCTTGCCGGTCCCGGGCGGGCCGAGCAGGATCACGTTCTGCTTGGCGTGCAGGAAGTCCAATTGTCCGAGGTGCTCGATCACCTGCTTCTTGACTGAGCGCTGGAATGTGAAGTCGAACTCCTCCAGGGTCTTGTGCGCGGGGAACCGGGCGGCCCGGATCCGCAGCCGGCCGCCGGAGGACTCCCGCGAGGAGATCTCCGTGGACAGCAACGCCTCGCGAACTTCTCATAGCTCCACTCCTCCTGCCGAGCACGTTCGGCGAGGTTCGGCAGCGCGCGGGCCGCGGCAGGCGCTTTCATCGCCCGGAACAGGTGCGTGAGCTCCGCGTTGCGGGTCATGCGATCAGCTGGTCATAGA
>DATGLG010000054.1:0-13032 GCA_035294245.1 Alphaproteobacteria bacterium
TCTATGACCAGCTGATCGCATGACCCGCAACGCGGAGCTCACGCACCTGTTCCGGGCGATGAAAGCGCCTGCCGCGGCCCGCGCGCTGCCGAACCTCGCCGAACGTGCTCGGCAGGAGGAGTGGAGCTATGAGAAGTTCGCCGAGGCGTTGCTGTCCACGGAGATCTCCTCGCGGGAGTCCTCCGGCGGCCGGCTGCGGATCCGGGCCGCCCGGTTCCCCGCGCACAAGACCCTGGAGGAGTTCGACTTCACATTCCAGCGCTCGGTCAAGAAGCAGGTGATCGAGCACCTCGGACAATTGGACTTCCTGCACGCCAAGCAGAACGTGATCCTGCTCGGCCCGCCCGGGACCGGCAAGACACACATCTCGATCGCGTTGGGAGTCCGCGCGTGCCTCGCCGACCAGCGGGTGCTGTTCCGGACCGCGACCGAATGGGTCGCCATGCTCGCCGAGGCCCAGCGCCGCGACCGGCTCGACGAGGAGCTCGCTCGACTGGACAGGATCCCGTTGCTGGTCTGCGACGAGGTCGGCTACATCCCGTTCGACCCGCAAGCCGCGAGCCTGATGTTCATGCTCGTCTCCCGCCGTTACGAGCGCGCCTCGATGATCCTCACCAGCAACAAGCCGTTCTCCGCCTGGGGTGAGATCTTCGGCGACGACATGGCCGCCACCGCGATGGTCGACCGGCTGATCCACCACACCGAGATCCTCAGCCTCAAAGGCGATTCCTACCGGCTCAAGGATCGCGACCTCGGACCACAACCCGGCCGCCGGACCGCCGAAACCGCCTGACCGATACCCCTCGGCGACCTCGTCAAGGGTCGCAGAACGGCTGACAACACGCCGATCTCGGGGAGAGGGCCAGCCGAAGTGCTCAAAGCGACCATCGCCACCTCAGGCCTCGCCCAACGGGCTCGGCCTTCGTGACGACGCTCGCTTTCTCCTCACCCGCCCCGAGAGGGGTCAATTCTCAACCGGCGCCAAGGGGTCAATTCTCAACCGGCCTTGACAGCAAAGGCGCGTGGGCGTAGCGCGAAAGCAATACGGGACACAGCCAGCGGCGCTGGAGAAAGTGGGCGGATCGCTACGAGAAGGTCGCCGCTCAGATCCACCAGCAGGTCGCGGGCGAGTCGATCAAGGACTGACTGACTCGTGTCGCTGTCCAGCTCCGACAGCCGGCCGATCCCCAAAACAAGCTTGGGAAACCAAGCGAATTTGGGTTCGTTTCACAGTTGGCGGAGGTCACCGAGCACACCAAGAAGGGTGCGCGCGGGTTGGTCCTTGTCAAGGCCGGCCGAAAAGTGGACCACTTGCGCCGGCTGAAAAGTGGACCACGTGCCGGCTGGAACTGACTCCCGTCGGGGTTGAGGGAAAGAGCGCCTGTCGAGGCGAAGGCCGAGCCCGAGGGCGAGGCCTGAGCGGCGATAGGCGCTTTAGGCTAGACTAGCAGCCCGCCATGCCCAGGCCCACGTGGCAAGACGGGCCAAATGTCGACCACATGGTCGTCCGCAACCACGTAGTAAGCGTCGTACAAATTCACTGTCGCCGGGGCGTATCCGGGGATCAGCTCGACCACGTCGCCAAGGCGAACGCCCGTGTCGGGCGCCGCCTCGAAGATCCCGTGCTCTTCGTCGAAGCGTAAGTTCACAAGACTATGATCAGCGATGGTGGCGAGCGCAGGCGCCCCCATCGACTTGCTGCCGGCGTCCAATATCGCGCGGTCCGGTCGGCGGCTGATCACAGTCGCAGCCACAGTGAGCGCATGGTCGAACTCATCGACCATCGCGCGGTGGAAGTTGTCCATCACGACGTACGACCCGGCCTGACTCTCGGTAACGCCAGGGAAAGAGGCCGTCCACTCCCAGGTCGCCGTACCTCCCGCCGACACAATCGGGCAAGGAAGTCCAACGCCACGCAATGCGTCCGCGGCTTCCACAAGGAAGCTCATCGCGGCCTGTTCTCGGCGATGGCGTAGCTCGCGCTCAGGAGTCAGCGAGCAGTGCCCTTCGTAGCCCGTCAGGCCGAGCAGCTGGACGCCGCGAAGCTCGGCTACGCGCTTGCCTAGTTCAACCGCCTCGGCGATGGAGTCCACTCCAGCGCGGTCCATCCCGGTGTCGAGCTCGATGAGAATGCCGACTGTGCTACCCGCGGCCCGAGCGGCTGCAGCAACCTGCTTGGCGTTAGTCGCGTCGTCAACGGCGACCATCACGCTCGCTTCCCCCGCCAGCGCCGCAAGCGCGTCTAGCTTCTCGGATCCTGCCACCGTGTTCACGACAAAGACTCCGTCGAGCCCAGAGCAAACCATCACGATCGCTTCCCACACCGTTGCAGTGGAGATGCCGATGGCGCCAGCTGCGATCTGCATGCGCGCAAGCTCTGGGCTCTTGTGCACCTTCACGTGCGGCCGCAGTTCCGCGCTCATGTCGCGCATTCGGTCGGCCATCGTGTCGATGTTCCGCCGCGCCGCGGCGACGTCCAATAGCAAAGCGGGCGTCAGCACCTCCCTGCGATGCTTTCCGAGCTCGTGCTGATAGACGCGGCGGACACGGTCGCGCGCCTGTTCGACGATATGGGCAACTTTCGCCAGATCAACCATTTACTTGAGCCTCCCCTCCGTGACCCAGATACCCGTGCGCGCTCGCCATCGCTCAGCTCCGAAGCCGACTCGTAACGGCGGCGGCCTCGCCCAGGTCACCTGGGATGCCGAGAGTCTGACCTCCGTCGATGACAACGGTCTGCCCCGTAATGTACGCAGCATCGCTCGAGGCAAGGAACAGCACGGCGCGCGCGACATCTTCGGGCTGTCCGAATCGTCCAAGGGGAATCATGCTCAAATAGCGAGGGGCCAGTTCGGGGTTGTGCACGACGAGCTCGGCGATTGGGGTGTCGACGACCCCCGGGGCGACACCGTTTACGCGGATGCCATAGCGCGCGAGATCCAGCGCGGCAGAGCGGACCAAAGCCCACACCGCAGCCTTCGTCACGTTGTACACGGCATGCGTCTCCTCGACGAACCACGCGTTGATGGACGACGTGCAAACGATCGCGCCGGGGCGCTGTGCCGCCACCATCGCTCGTGCCGCCTCGACGGTGCAAAACATGGTCCCGTCCACGTTGATGGCGAGATGCCGGCGCCAATGCTCCTCGTTCATCTGGAGTAGTGGCATCGGCTCCGCTATGCCCGCGTGAGCGCACATCACATCGATCGCGCCGAACCGCTCGACGCAGAGCTCGACCGCGCGCCGGCAGTGATCGCGCACCGAGACATCGCCGACAAGCGGCACGCAGCGCTCACCGGCGAGGCCTTGGACCTCAGGCCCGTTCTTGTCTACCGCGATCACTCCAGCACCCTCCATCAGGAACGCGCGGACCAGGCCGAGCCCGATGCCCTGTGCGGCGCCTGTGACCACGACGCCCTTGCCGGCAAAGCGGCTCACGCGACATCCCTCCGCGGTCGCGCCATCCGCTGGCAGGAGCGCGCGCTAGAGCTCACCTGGAGCGAGCGCCTGATCCTCCCTCCTTTCAACTCAGTCAGACTGGCATTTCGCCTTTCGCCGGCTGGCTGCGGATTCTCCGCCGTCTGCCAGACACCCGGCCACTCTGGCCGATCACAGGGCTCTAGCGGCTCGGGAGCCTGAGAAGGCGGCCTTGCCGCGAGCTCGACTCCGCCGAACGATTCTCCCATCACGCCTCCTCTTTGACCTCAGTTACACGCCCCCTTCGAGATGCCCTCTGGGCCATATCAAGGAGCGCGCGCGCGTTGGCCTCCGTGGCGGCACCGTCGAAGACCGCGCTTCCAGCGACGATCATATCGGCGCCAGCCGCAGAGACTCGCTCAACGTTCGCCCTCGTAATCCCACCATCGACGGCGACCACAATGTCTCTCTCTCGCAAAAGCGCACGAGCTTCACCGAGGCGCCGCTCCGTCGAAGGGATGAACGACTGCCCACTCCAGCCGGGATTCACCGCGAGAAGGAGCACGAGCTCGAGCTCATCGAGGAGCGGCTCGAGCACAGAGATCGGCGTACCTGGGTTAAGAGCGACGCCGCGGATGACGCCGACGCCAGCCAGGCTTTGCAGCACGCGATACGGATGGCGCGTCGCTTCGACGTGAAAGGTAACGATTCCCGCCCCTGCCTCAACGTAGGAGTGCACCTTGCCGAGCGGCTCGTCTACCATCAGGTGCACGTCCTTAACGAAGCAGTCGGGCACGGCGCGCACGAGCATCGGGCCGACCGTCATCTGCGGGCAAAAAATGCCGTCCATGACATCGATGTGCACGAGCTGGATTCCGGCGGCGCGAAGTGCCTCAAGCTCCTCGCCTAAGCGGAGCAAGTCTGCCGCGACTATGCCGACTGAGAGGCTCGGCCGGTGCTCGATCAGCTGGCGCGCGCTGCTGCGCATCATGTGGGCACCGGACCTTGCGATAGCTCGCGGAATAACTCGTACGCTTCTTCTGGGCGCGCATCCTCGTGCACAACCTTCGCGACCGCTTGGATCATTGCGGAAGGCGAGGCGGACTGGAAGATGTTCCGGCCCATGTCGACACCCGCAGCCCCCTCCTGGATCGCCCTGTAGGCCATCTCAAGCGCATTTAGCTCCGGCAGTTTCCTCCCGCCTGCCATCACAATCGGCACAGGACAGCCCGCAATGACCTTATCGAAGCCTTCGGCGACGTAGTAGGTCTTTACGAGCTGGGCACCGAGCTCGGCGCAGATCCGCGTCGCGAGACCGAGATACCGGGCATCGCGGGTCAATTCCTTACCGACCGCCGTCACTCCGAGCACAGGAATTCCGTATCGGTAGCCCGCGTCAACCAGTGCTGTCATGTTCTCGATCGACTGGGTTTCGTACTCGCCGCCCACGAATACCTGGACAGCGACTGCATGCACATTCATCCGTGCGGCATCGTCCATCGCGACGGCGATTCGCTCGTTCGACAGTTCCTTGAGAATGCTCGGGCCGCCGCTCGCCCGCATGACAATACCGCCACGGTAGGTAGCAGGGATAGTCGAGCGCAGAATACCCCGCGTCAGCATGAGAGCATCGGCGTAAGGCGCAATTGGGACGATGTCGAGGTCGATGCGCTCGAGCCCCGTCGTTGGCCCTTGGAAGTAGCCGTGGTCAATCGCCAACATCACCGTTCGGCCGGTGTCCGGCCGAAAGATCCGCGCAAGGCGGTTCTTCATACCCCAGTCGTAGGACCCCGCTCCCTTTAGAAAGTACCCTTGCTCAGGTGCGGGGATGTCCTCATGGAAATCCTTGTCTTCTCTTGTATCTGCTTCAGGCATGCCGTTCCTTTCGTTCCATTTCAGGTGCCGGGCGCGCGCCACAGCGGGCGCACGAGACCTCTCTCTGTGCAATCCAGAGACCGCTGGTAGAGTTCGTACCAGCGCGTGTAGAGATCGTCGTAGACGCTGACCGCAGCCGAATTGGGCTCGAAGATTCGCTCGAAGCGTGAGAGCTGCCGCGCGGCCTCCAGCGCATCGGGGAAGACGCCCGCGCCGACGCCCGCGTAGATCGCGGCACCAAGCGCAGTCGATTCCTTGACCTCCGGCACATACACCGGGAGTCCGAGGGTGTCGGCGACGATCTGTGGCCAGAGCGTCCCCTTCGCCGCGCCACCTGTAAGAACTGCCTCCTCAACCTCGAGGCCAGTGATCTCCTCCACGATGGTGCGATGGCCACGTACGACGTAGGCAGCGCTTTCTTCAATCGCGCGGAAGCACTCGTACCGGCTCGACTTGACCGAGTTAGAGACATCGAAGCCGATGAACGCCGGAGAGGCATGAATCCAGCGGCTTGCGTGCATCAGGTTCGAGAAGATCCCGAACACACCGTTTGAGCCCGGCGGAAGCTCAGCGGCCCTGCCTTCGAGCAGGGTGTACGCGTCGAGCCCCTCTCGCGCTGCCTGCTCTTTCTCGAGCTCGCAGAAAGCGTCGCGAAACCAGCGCATGACGATACCGCAGTAGAAGCCGATTCCCTCGATCATCCAACGGTCGGGTACGCAATGGCACAGTGTGCGTAGGCGCGCCTGTGGGTCTATTGTTGGCGCATCGAGGATGACGGTGCTCTGCCAGAAGCTACCGCCGACGACCGCGAAGCGACCCGGTTCGGTCACGCCGATCCCAAGCAGGCCGAGCTGAGTGTCGGCGCCACTGACGACGACAGGCGTCCCCTTGCGTAGCCCGGTCTGCGCAGCCGCGGCAGCGGAGACCCCACCGACGACCGTGCCCGGCTCGACGACCGAAGGGAAGATTGAGCGGTCGAGGCCGCAAAGGTCGAGGACTCGCTCGGACCAGTTGCGCTCGGCAAGCTCGAACATGCCCGAGCTCGAGCCCAAGGAAGGGTCGGTGACGAACTCGCCGGAGAGCCTTGTGAGGATCCAGTCGCCGAGCATGCCAACGCGCGCCGTGGCTGCTAAGACCTCCGGCTCATGGCGAGCGAGCCAAAGGAAACGCGCGGGCGCGGTAATCGCGACCCAGTCTCCGGCATGCTTGTAGATCTCCTGAGCCACGCCGCTGCGAACGAGTTCGGCGGCCTCCTCGCCGGCACGCGAGTCAACGTTAGGGCAGGCCCAGATCTCGCGGCCGTGGCCGTCGTAGAGCACCATGCCCTCTCGCATGCTGGTAGCGCTCACCGCCCTGACCGCCTCTGGTGAGACCCCCGCGAGAGCCTCGCGAACGCATTCGCAGATGAGACGCCAATTCGCGTCGGTGTCAAAGCTGCGCGAGCCTGGCACGCCAGGTAGCTCCCGATGGGCGTACTCCCGCTGGCCTACCGCGACCTGCGACCCGTTGGACTCGAAGAGAACCGCGCGACAGCTTCCCGTCCCTGCATCGATCGCAAGCAGGAGCTCGTCGCTCATGTCGCGACACCCTCTCGGTTGAGGACGTTGCGCAGGGGCTGCCCATTTGCGAAGCGCGTAATCTCCTCTGCGATCATCTTGGCGCCCTGAAGCAGCGTTTCGTGGGTCGCCCCGCCGATGTGGGGCGTGGCCACGACGTTTCCATGGCGCAGCAGACGGTGCCGACCCTCCGTCTCCGTCGGGCGCATGACGTCGAGCGCAGCGCCGGCGAGACGACCGCTCGCGAGCGCAGCATCAAGGGCGTCTTCGTCGACGAGCGTCTCGCGCGCGGTATTGACGAGGTAGGCGCCTGGTTTGATCAGCTCGAGCGCGCGCGCATCGATCATGTTCTCGTTCTCGGCCGTCACGCGCGCGTGCAAGGAGATGAAATCCGCCCGTCCAAGCAGCTCCTCGAGCGTCGCAACCTGCTCGACGCCATCAGCATCGACATAAGGGTCGTAGACGAGCAGGGTCATCCCGAACGCGCGCGCACGCTGTGCGACGCGCCGGCCGATCTGCCCGAATCCGACGAGCCCGAGCACGTGATCGCGCAGATCGCTGCCCATGAACCGGGCGCCCTCCCAGTTGTTGCGGAGCTGATGCCCCTCCTCAAGAAACCGTTGCGCACGGGGCAAGCCGCGTGCGAGCATGATCAGAAAGGCGAGCGTCAGATCCGCGACCGCCTCAGCGTTCTTTCCCGGCGTAATAACGAGTGGTAGCCCGCGCGCGGTCACGGCCTCGACGTCGACGTTGACAGGGCCGCCGCGCGCGCAGCAGACGAGCTTGAGGTCGCGCGACGCATCCAGAACCTCGTCGGTGACGGGCGCTCCTTGGACGACGAGCACCTCAATCCCGGACATGCGGGCAGCGAGCTCAGTCGGAGAGCCCTGGTATTCGCGCAGTTTCGCCTCGGATCGGGTCGAAGGTCTGAAATCCGGCGCATCGTCGACTTGCATGTACGAGACCTCGTGGCCCCGCTCGATCCCGCCAAACGCTTGCGCGAAGTAGCGGACGGGCATGAACGAGTCACCAACGACGAGGATCTTCATGCAACGCATAGCTTGACACCGAGCGCGCTCAAGCATAACATCGTCCTGTCCGTACATGCTCGACCAAAATTTCAAAGACCCGGAATTGGCGACGGAACAGCAGTCGAACTCGGATATGCGCGGGTGCAGACGCTTGAGATCCGTGGACCATCCATCTGTCCCCGCAGCTCTCGGGATCGCAAGAAGAGCCGCACCACTCGCAACGAGCCGGGTTTCCGCCCGCTTGACCTTCCTCAAGCGACCTTCTGATGGCCCGCTGGATTGATTGGGTACATACTTCACCCGCCACGGCTCGCGGGCACAGGTGGCTGGCGAATGAATGATCTACCGCATATGTCTATTGACCGCACCTCGCCCGTCCCGTTCTATTTCCAACTTGCCGAAGCGCTCGAGGGGGAGATCCGAAGCGGTCGCTGGACGCCGGGGACGCGTCTTCCCTCCGAGCCCGAGCTTTGCGAGCACTACGCCCTCTCCCGCACCACCGTCCGTCAAGCACTCGCGCGACTTGAGCAGCGCGGCCTCATCGAGCGCCTGAAAGGCCAAGGGACGTTTGTACGGCGCGGCCAACCCGGGCTCTGGCTCCTACAGTCGTCCGAAGGCTTCTTCCAAGAAGAGGTCGACCGCTTCGGCCGCACCGTCACGTCACGGGTTCTGCGCGCCGAACGCGGTTCGTTGCCGCCATGGGCCTGCAATCTGCTCGGACTCCCGCCGCAAGCGGAAGGCGCGACGATCGAGCGGCTCCGCTTCCTCGACGGACTCGTCGCGCTGTTCGTCGTCAACCACCTTACCGAGCGCGTCGCGGACGCGGCGCTTGCGATCAACAATCCGAACGAGTCGCTCTATCGCCGCATCCGTGAGCGAACGGGCATTGAGCCGCATGGGGGGCGCCGGACCGTAGAGGCCATCGCAGCGCCCGAGTGGGTCGCTGACCTGCTCCAGGTAAGCACGGCTGCGCCCGTCGCCTACATCGAGTCGGTCGCATGGGATTCTGAGCTCGTCCCGTTTGACTGTTACCGAGCATGGCTGCGCACCGACCGGACACGCATCGACATCCAGGTTAGCGGAGCCATGACGGCGCTGCAACCACTCGAGCTCGGACACCAGGCAGGACAGGCGTGAGCTTGCTCGCAGGCAGGCGCGCGATCATCACCGGCGCGGGTAACGGCATCGGCCGAGAGACCGCAAAGGTATGCGCCCGCGAGGGTGCCCGGGTTGGCGTGCTCGATGTCGACGCCGTAGCAGCAGAGCGCACGGTCGCGGAGATCGAGGCCGGCGGTGGGCAAGCGCTTGCTCTCGTCGCCGACCTGACAGACGAGGCGCAGGTGGAGGGCGCCGTCTTGCGGGCGGTAGACGCTTGGGATGGGCTCGACACCGTAATCGGCTGCGCTGGCGTGCAGCTCGCAGGGCAGGACGATCGCGCCGACCGACTCGCGCTCGAGGTCTGGCGCCGCACGATCGACGTCAACCTCACCGGGATGTTCCTGATCTCAAAGCACGGGATCCGTGAGCTGCTGCGAACGGGCGGCGGCGCAGTCGTCCTTGTTTGCTCGCCAACGGGACTCTTCGGCTGCGCCCCAGGCTATGACGCCTACTCGGCAAGCAAGGCCGGCGTATACGGCCTCGTTCGCGTCCTAGCGGCCGACTACGCGGAGGAGGGAATCCGTATCAACGGCGTGGTGCCCGGGTACACGCGGACACCGATGACCGACTGGGTCACGCCGGATGAGCACGAGGCCCTGCTGCGCACGATCCCGCTGCGCCGTGCTGGGAAGCCGGAGGAGGTAGCGGAGGTAATCGCGTTCCTTGCCTCTGACCGAACGCCCTATACGACAGGCGCCATCTGGGCCGCCGACGGCGGGATGACGGCGGTCTGAAGGGTGTCTGAGATGAAGAAGGTGACGCTCAGGGAATTCGAGCGGATCTTCGAGTCGGTCAAGAACTGGGGCCGTTGGGGCCCAGATGACGAGCTGGGAACGCTCAACTACATCACGCCCGACAAGGTACGCGAGGCGGCAGCGCTCGTTTGCTCGGGACGCCGTGTCTCGATGGCAGTCCCGATCAACACGGTCGCCGGCCCCGACAATCCGATGCCGGCGACCCTGCTGCTCGTACAGGGACACGACGTTCCGATCGACGGGAGTCCGGTTCGCTTCGCCCTCGATTGGCTCGGTATGGCGGCGCACGGCGATTGCCACACGCACGTCGACGCGCTGTGCCACATCTCATATGCGGGACTCACCTACAACGGTCGGCCAGCCAGCGACGTACTGAAATCGACCGGCGCGGTCGCGGAAGACATCGCTACTTATCACACCGGGCTAGTCGGGCGCGGGGTGCTCCTCGACATTCCGCGTCTTCGCGGCGTCAGGTGGCTCGAGCCGGGAGAGGTCGTGACACGAGCCGAGCTCGAAGCCTGCGCGGAAGCGGAAGACGTCGCGATCGGCGAAGGGGATATCCTTGTGCTTCGTACGGGCCATCACCGACGGCGCCTCGAACTCGGCCCTTGGGACAACAGTCCGCCGCCGACCGGCGAGGGCAAGGCAGGCCTCCACGTCGATGCGATCCCGTGGATGCACGAGCGGCGCATAGCCGCCTTCCTCCCCGACGGTGATGGAGAAGCCGTCCCCAGCGTGGTCGAGGGAATCACCTACCCGATCCACCCTCTCCAGGTTGTAGCGATGGGGATGCTCGTCTCCGACAGCCTCCAGTTCGAGGAGCTAGTTGTCGCCTGTGAAGAGGAGGGGCGCTACGAGTTCATGGTGGTCGGACTGCCGCTTAGACTGCCGGGCGCCACCGGCTCACCATGGAACCCGATTGCCATTTTCTGAGAGGAGAAGAGAATGGAAGCACGCCAGAGCGCGGCGAAGCTCAGCGGCCTGCTCGGCAGGCAATTACAGATCTCACAGATCGCAGTGGTCTGCCACGATCTCAAAAAGACCATGGCGCAGTACACAAACCTTCTTGGTTGGGGCCCGTGGAATGTCTACCGGCACGAGCCGCCGCGGCTCCATGACACGGTCGTCCGCGGCAAACCCACAGACTACACAATGCTCGGGGCCGAAACGCACGTCGGCAACATTGGCTTCGAACTGCTACAACCACTGGCGGGTCCGAGCATCTACAAGGAGTGGCTTGAGCGACACGGGGAAGGCCTGCACCATGTGGCAGTTATGCTGCACGACTTCGCCGAGTCGGCGGAGCTCAAGGCACGATTCGCTGAGATCGGAGCAACCGTCCTCATGGGCGGCCGAATTGGTCAAGCGATCGAGTTCTACTACCTCGACACAGAACCATCGCTGAAGATCATCCTTGAGTCCGGCTCAGGGCACGCAATCGATCTCACACCGGACTACGTTTACCCGTAGGGCAGTGCATGATGAGCTCCGGGAACAGGTGCTCGCGGCGAACCTCGAACTCGCCGCGCGCGGCCTCGCCCACGCGAGTTTTGGCAACGTCAGTGGAGTCGATCGCGAAGCAGGCGTCATCGCGATCAAGCCGAGCGGCGTCGCTTACTCTGAGCTCCGTACCGAGCTTATCGCACTCGTCTCCCTAGAGGGTGGCGAGCACCTCGCGGGCCTGCGGCCCTCATCTGACACGCCGACCCACCGTGAGCTGTACCGCGCGCTGGAAGGCATCCAAGGTGTCGCGCACACCCATTCCATCTATGCCACCTCGTGGGCCCAGGCTCGACGTCCCATTCCATGCCTGGGCACGACCCACGCAGACTCCGTCAACGGGCCCGTGCCCTGCACGCGTCCGCTGACCGATGAAGAGTGCGGTGCCGATTATGAGCGCCTGACAGGGGCGGCGATCATCGAAGCGCTCGAGGGGCGTGATCCCCTCGAGGTGCCCGGGGTGCTCGTAGCGTCGCATGGGGTATTTACCTGGGGCGGCTCAGCCGCCGAGGCGGTTGAGCAGGCCTCAACACTCGAAGTGATCGCGCAGCTTGCTTTCAACTCGGTCGTCCTCGGCGGTAAGGTGGAGCCTGTGTCGGAGGCGTTGCTCGATCTCCATTTCCAGCGCAAGCATGGTCCAAACGCTTACTACGGGCAGCGATGAGCAGGGTTGCACTCATTACCGGCGGAGGCACAGGTATCGGCGCGGCTGCGGCGAAGCTTCTCTCCGCGAAGGGTCTCGATGTTGCGATCGTTGGACGTCGTGCTGAGCCTCTCGAGGCCGTGTGCTCCGAGCTTAGTGGCAACGCAATCGCGATCCCTGCAAACGTGGGGGAGCCAGAAGCCCCTAGGCAGATCGTGGCAGAAGTGCTGAGAGCCTACGGACGGCTAGATGTGCTCGTGAACAACGCGGCTGTCATCCAGAACGGATCGCTCGAGTCATTTACCCGTGAGGTGTTCGAGCAACACTACGCCGTCAACGTTGCGGGACCATTCTTCCTCCTCAACGCAGCGCTCCCTGCGCTGCGCGCATCTCCAGAAGCTGCTGTGGTGAACGTGAGTTCGTCCGTCGGGTCAATGGTCAAACCGGGGAGCGCGCTCTACGGCTCGACAAAAGCCGCACTCGAGTACCTGACCCGAGCATGGGCGTACGAGCTAGCTGCCGACCGCATCCGCGTCAACTGTGTCGCACCCGGACCTATCGACACGCCGATCCACGCGACCTACACCGACGACCTGGAGGCGACATACGCTGACCTTGTCCGTCGCATCCCGCTTGGGCGCATGGGTCGCGTCGAGGATGTCGCCACCTGGATCTGGTTTCTCGTTGCCCCAGAGACCGCTTGGACAACTGGCAACGTAATCCACGTGGACGGAGGACAGGTACTCGGTCTCCCTGCGTCAGCGGGCGGATGAGAACGCCCTGGATCTCACTGCAACGCGCGCGTCGGCAGACCACAACCCCGAACCTCGTGAGAACGGTTCTCCTTCGGCACCCGCCGGCTCGATCATCCCTGGGCCGATCGGATTGCTGGGCGCGATCCGGGCCGCGCCCTTGCTGAGTCCTGTCGTCGTAGCCCTGCGCTGAGCCCGACTCCGAAGCTGGACTCCCGCGTGCGCGATCGGGCGGAGCAGCCCTACTCGTCGGCCATCGCCGGGTGGCCCATGCCGACGTGCACCCCGGCCGGCACCCCGACGCGCTCGCCGACGCGGGCAAGCAGCGCGAGCAGCTGCTCGCGC
>DATGLG010000055.1:0-88648 GCA_035294245.1 Alphaproteobacteria bacterium
CGCCGAGCATTCGGCCGTGGTCCAGCACCGGGCGCGCCAAGCCGACGATGATCAGCGTCGCGGCCAGCATGCGCAGCGCCAGGAGCCACCACGGGGTGCGGGCCGACGTCTCTTCGGTACGCTCCAACCCGCGCAGCAGTCGGATCGCCGGAAACGCCTCGCGCTTGGGCGCGGGCGGGGTGACGCGCAACAGCCACCACAAGACCGGGAGCGCCGGGAGCGCGAGCAGGATCCAAGGCGCGGCAAACGTCATGCAGACCCGCTACCGCACCGAGAGCGCGTTGTACAGGCCGAGCAGCGCCGCTTCGGGCGGCTGGTCGCTGCGATGAACCGAAAAACTGAACCGCGCGGCCGTGCAGATGTCCGCCAAGCCCTGCTGCTGCGCCCGCAGCCGGTCGGCGTACTGCTCGCGCACGCTTTCCACGCGCGGAATGATGGTCTCTCCGTCCCGCTCCAGCCCGAGAAACCGCACCCGCCCGGCATAGGGCAGCAAGGCCTCGGCCGGATCGAGCACCTGCAGCAGATGCCCCGAAACGGGGACCGCCGCGAGGCGCGCCACGACCGCGTGAACATCCTCGAGCGGCGAGAGAAAGTCGCCGATCAGCACGACGCGGCAATGCCGCGGCAGCTTCACGTTGGGCGGCAGTCCGTCCTCGTTCGCATCGCGCCCGAGCGCCTCGGCAAGGCCGTCCAGCGCCCCCCGTCCGGACGCGAGCGGCGCCGTGGCGGGGAGTTCGCCGGTCGCGATCAACCGCACCCGCTCGCCGCCGCGCAACAGCAGCGCGGCGAGCGCGAGCAGCAGCAGCTCGGCGCGCTCGATCTTGTCGGCCGGCGCGGCGCGCGAGCGCCAGCGCATCGAGGCCGACCCGTCGCGCCACAGGCACACGGTCTGGGCGGCTTCCCACTCGGTCTCGCGCACATAGGCGCGGTCGGATTTGGCGGACTGGCGCCAGTCGATCCGGTTCACCGCATCGCCGGCGACGAACGGGCGGAACTGCCAGAAACTTTCCCCCTGGCCGACGCGGCGGCGGCCATGCACGCCCTGCGCCACCGTGGCCGCGACCCGCTCGGCCGCCACCATCAACGGCGGCAGGCCGGCGCCGAGTGCCTCGGCCCGGCGCGCGGACATGGTGCCCGCGGAAGCGGCTAGGCTCATCCGATGCGGCTCACCAGGCGCTCGATGGTTTCGCGCAGCGTCACTCCCTCGGCGCGCGCGCCGAAATTCAGCGCCATACGGTGGCGCAGCACCGGAGGCGCCAGCGCCACCACGTCGTCCACGCTCGGCGCGAGCCGGCCATCGAGTAGCGCGCGGGCCCGGCAGGTCAGCATCAGCGACTGCGCCGCGCGCGGGCCGGGGCCCCAGGCGACGTGCCTGGCGATCGCCTCGTCGGTCGCGGTCTCCGGCCGCCCCTCGCGCACCAGGGTAAGAATGGCCTCCAGCACCGTCTCGCCGACCGGCACGCGCCTGATCAGCGCCTGCGCCGCCATCAACTCCTCGGGCGTGAACGCGCCGCGGGCGGCCTGCTGCTCGGCGCCGGTGGTGGCGAGCAGCATGGTGCGCTCGGCGTCCAGATCCGGGTAGCCGACTTCGACCTGCAACAGGAAGCGGTCGAGTTGCGCCTCGGGCAGGGGATAGGTGCCCTCCTGCTCGAGCGGGTTCTGCGTGGCGAGAACGTGAAACGGCTTGGGCAAGGGATGATAATGGCCGGCCACCGAGACGCGGCCTTCCTGCATCGCCTGCAGCAGCGCCGACTGGGTGCGCGGGCTCGCGCGATTGATCTCGTCCGCCATCAGCAGCTGGCAGAACACCGGGCCCTGGATGAAGCGGAAGGCGCGGCGGCCACCTTCGCTCTCCTCGAGCACCTCCGAGCCGAGAATATCGGCCGGCATCAGGTCGGGCGTGCATTGGATGCGCTTGGCGTCGACGCCGAGGATGATGCCGAGCATCTCGACGAGCCGCGTCTTGGCGAGGCCCGGAACGCCGACGAGCAGCGCGTGACCCCCTGCAAGCAACGTGATAAGGGTTTGATCGATGACCCTCTGTTGACCGAAAATCACCTGACCGATGCGCTCGCGCACCTGTGCAACGCGTTGACTGAGCCGCTCGACCTCGGCAAGAAGCGCCGCGCTCGGCTCGCCGGTGGGCGGGCTGGGTTCAACAAGGGTCACGGGCCTGCTCCCTATGCGCTGTCAAGACAGGGCTACCCGGCGATTACGGCACGAGCATGGCAAAAGCATCAACGGATATCGCGGGCATGGCAAATGAATTCGGCTTGAACGGCGCGCCGGCAAGTGCGGCGCGAGAACCTTTTTGTGGCGTGTTCGACATTCGTATCGCCGCCGACGGCACTTGGCACTATCGCGGCTCGCCGATCGGTCGCAAGGAACTCGTCAAGCTCTTTGCCAGTGTGCTGCGGCGGGACGCGGCCGGGGATTACTGGCTGGTGACCCCCGTCGAGCGCGGCCGCATCCGCGTCGACGACGCGCCCTTCACCGCCGTCGAGCTCACCGCCGACGGCGAAGGGAGCGCGCAAAGGCTCACCTTTCGCACCAATCTCGACGAGATGGTGGTGGCCGGAAAGGATCATCCGCTCCGCGTCAGTCACGACCCGGGGACGGGCGCGCCGCGTCCCTATATTCTCGTGCGGCCGGGCCTCGAGGCTCTCGTGCTGCGCCCCGTCTTCTACCAGCTCGTCGAGCTCGGCGTGACTCTGCCGCGGGCAGGAGAGGAGAATTTCGGCGTCTGGAGCGCGGGTCAGTTCTTCCCGCTCGGCAAGCTCGAGGAGGAGGCGTGACGCGAGACCTGGTGATCGAGCGATTGAAGGCGCGCGAGAGCTGTGCGCTCCGACTGCGCCGCGGGATCACGGTGAGTCGGCGTGGCGACCACGATCTCAACAGCGACGATATGCGGCACCCGGGGCCGCTCACTTCGGCGGCCGTCCTTGTCCCCCTCGTTGATCGCGATGGCGGCATGACTGTGCTGCTTACCCAGCGCACGGCCCATCTTCACGACCATGCGGGCCAGATCAGCTTTCCCGGCGGCCGCGTCGAGCCGGAGGACAAGGATGCCGAGGCGGCCGCCTTGCGCGAGGCCTTCGAGGAGGTCGGGCTCGCCCCCGAGCGCGTCGAGCCCCTTGGACGCCTCGACGATTACGAGACGCGCACGGGCTTTCTCGTCGTGCCGGTCGTCGGCATCGTGAAGCCGCCTTTCGAGCTCAAGCCGGATCCTTTCGAAGTGGCGGACATCTTCGAGGTGCCGCTCGCCTTCTTTCTCGATAAGGCCAATCGCCGCCTCGAGAGCCGAATGTTCAAAGGTCGCGAGCGGCAGTTCTACGTCTGGCCCTATGAGGAGCGCTATATCTGGGGGGCGACCGCGAGCATGCTGGTGAACCTCTCCGAAGTGCTCGCCGACTGATGGCGCGACTCCTCCTGCAATACCTTCTCCCGCTCATCCTGCCGACCGTAGCCTATGCCCTGTGGCTGCATTGGCGCCGTCGCCGCGCCGCCATCATCGGCGCGCGCATGCCGGCATGGCAGGAGGGACGATGGTTCTGGCCGATCATCGCGGGTGTGGCGCTGACGGCCGTCGTCTTCGTCGCGGCAGCCCTGTGGGGCGGCTATGCTCCGGATACGCGCTACGAGCCGGCGCGGGTCATCAACGGCCAGATCGTGCCCGGCCGCTTCGAGGCGCCGAAGCCATGATGCCCGCGGGGGCGCTCGCGCCGCAGCCATGGATGACGGCGCCCGCGACGCGCGCTGTCGTCGCGGCGCTGACCGCCGAGGGCGCCGAGATCCGCTTCGTCGGCGGCTGCGTGCGCGACACGGTGATCGGCCGCGCCATCAAGGATATCGACATCGCGACCCACGACCCGCCCGAGACCGTGATGGCCCTTCTGGCGTCGGCGGGGATCACCGCGATTCCCACGGGTCTCAGCCACGGCACGGTGACGGCCGTCGTGGAGGCAGCGCATTTCGAGATCACCACCTTGCGCCGGGACGTCGAGACCGATGGCCGCCGCGCCAAGATCGCCTTCACGCGCGACTGGGCCGCCGATGCGGCCCGCCGCGACCTCACCATCAACGCCATCTTCCTGGCACCCGACGGCACGCTCTACGATCCCTTCGGCGGCCTCGAGGATCTGCGCGCGGGACGCATACGCTTTGTCGGCGATGCGCGCGCGCGCATCAGCGAGGATGTGCTGCGGCTGCTGCGCTTCTTCCGCTTCTTCGCCCATTACGGCCGGCCGCCGCCCGATCCCGCGGCGCTCGCCGCCTGCCGCGAGCTGGCGCCGCGGCTGCCGCAGCTCTCCGGCGAGCGCGTCGCGGGCGAGATGCTCAAGCTCCTCGCGGCGCCCGAGCCGGCCTCGATCGTCGCCCTGATGCGCGAGGAGGGCATTCTCCGCTACGTTCTTCCGGAGGCCGCCGGCGTCGCGGTGCTGCGCGCCCTCGTCACCGTGGAGGGGCTGGGCCCCGGCTGCGACCCGCTGCGGCGCCTCGCCGCCCTCATCGATCCTGTGGGCGGTGCGGCGGCGGCCGAGGCCGTTGCCGACCGCTTGCGCCTCTCGAATGCGGAGCGCGAGCGGCTGGCGGCCTTTGTAGCGCCGCCGCTGACCGCTCGGGCGGAGATGACGGCGCATGAGCGGCGCGTGGCGCTCCATCGCTTCGGTGGAGCGCTGTTCCGCGATCTCGTTTTGATGAGCTGGGCAAGGACGATCGCGGCCGCCGGCCCGGGCGCGCGCTACGAGGTCGAGGCATGGCGCGACCTCCTCGCTGCGGCGGCGGCGTGGCGGCCCATCTCGCTTCCGGTGAAAGGTGCCGACGTCTTGGCGCTCGACGTTGCCCCCGGGCCCGAGGTGGGACGGCTCCTCGCCGCCGTCGAATCCTGGTGGATCGCCGAGGACTTCGTCCCCGACCGCGAGGCGTGCCTGCGCAAGCTGGCGAGCCTGATCGAAGGGCGCCGCTAAATGCGGCTCAGTGCAGCGCGTTGTGGATGAGATAGCTCGCGAAGTCGGCGGGCTTGAGCTTGACGGGATCGATCGACTGCTCGCCCGCCATGGCGCGATTGACGACGATATGGTCCTCGACATGCGCCGGCGGCACCTTGAAGACGCCGCGCGCGCCTTTCAGCTTCGGATAGAAATTCGGATCGATCATCTTCTCCTTGGCGGCGAGGCGCGCGATCACCTCGTCCTCGCCGATGTCCACCTCCTGCTTCTTGACGACGATCCAATCCGTCTCCCCCGCCCAGCCCGCGGCGACGAGCGGCTTGAGCGCCTCCTCGGCGACGCCGACTTTGTAGATGTTCTTGCTGAGCCCCACATCGGAGGCCCATTTGCTGAGCTTGCTGCTGCGCGCCACGTAGAGCGTAGCCATCCCCGGAACCCTTTCTCGCCCAGTGTGAAGCCGCACTGCGGCCGTGTCCATGCTGGATTTTCCGCCGCCGGCCGCTAAAGTCGCGGATCTTGAGGGGTCACGGCCGGGAAGGGGGAAGTATGACGGCGCTGCGCATCTGCTTCGTTGGCGACAGCCTAACCAACGGCACCGGCGATGACGAGTTCCTGGGCTGGCCCGGGCGACTCTGCGCTGCGGAGCGCCGCCGCGGCCATGATCTCACCTGCTACAACCTCGGCATCCGCGCCGACACCTCGGAGCTGATCGCGGCGCGCTGGCGGGCGGAATGCGCGGCGCGCCTGCCGGACCTCCATCCGGCAGCACTCGTCTTCGCCTTCGGCAACAACGATACCGCCATCGAAATGGGGAACGGTGCCGTGCGCGTGCCGCTCGCCCGCTCGCTCGCGACGGCGCGCGCGATTCTCGCCGAAGCGAAGGCGTGGAAGCCGGTGCTCTTCCTCGGGCCGTGGCCGGCGGAGGAGGCGAAGCAGCCCGTCAATCCCTCGGGCAAGCTCGGCTACGATTTCCGCAATGCACGCATCGCCGAATACAACGGCGCCTATGGCAAGCTGGCGGCGGAGCTCGGCATCCCCTATCTCGACCTCTTTGCCGCATTGAGCCGTGACCCCCGCTGGGCAAGCGCCTCCCGCGCCGGCGATGGCATTCATCCACCCGCCGAGGGCTATGTCCTCGTCGCCGAGAGGGTCGGCGCTTGGCCGGCCTGGCGCGCCTGGCTCGATTGAGCGACTAAGGCCAGGCCGCGAGCGGCGGCAGGGACATGAGGATCGCCTCGGGATTGCCGCCGGTCATCAGGCCGAAGCGCGTGCCGCGGTCATAGAGGAGGTTGAACTCCACGTAGCGGCCGCGCCGCGCGAGCTGATGCCGGCGCTCCGCCTCGGTCCAGCTCGCGTTCATATGCCGCCGCACGATGGCGGGATAGGCGGCGAGAAAGGCGCGGCCGACATCCTGCACAAAGGCGAGGCGACGCTCCCAGTCACCGCTCTCCAGATAGTCGAAGAAGATGCCGCCTGCGCCGCGCGGCTCGCCCCGGTGCTTGACGAAGAAATACTCGTCGCACCAGGCCTTGAAGCGCGGATAATAGGTGGGGTCATGAGCGTCGCAGGCCGCCTTGAGCGCGGCGTGAAAGGCATCGGCGTCTCCCGCATTGGCGATGATCGGCGTCAAGTCGGCGCCGCCGCCGAACCAGGCCTTGGTCGTGACGATGTGGCGCGTGTTCATGTGCACCGCCGGCACCCGCGGCGATTGGGGATGGGCGACGACGGAGATGCCACTCGCCCAGAAGCGCGGATCCGCGTCGGCGCCGGGGATCTCCTTGCGAAACTCGGGCGCGAACTCGCCGAAGACGGTCGAGACGTTGACCCCCACCTTCTCGAAGACGCGCCCGCGCATGACGGCAATGACACCCCCGCCGCCGCCCTCCCGCGACCAGGGCTTGCGGGTGAAGCGGCCCGGCGCCTGCTCGGCGAAGGTGCCGACAAGCTCGTCCTCCAGTCCTTCGAAAGCGGCGCAGAGCTCGTCGCGCAGGGACTCGAACCAGGCCGCCGCGCGGACCTTGTCCGCCTCTCCCCCGCCAGGATGAGGCAAATCGCTCATCGCCCTTCCGCCGAAACCGAGTCCAGGGCCGCGGCGCGCGGCAGCCCGTGCGTCTGGCGCAGCGCCTCCCCCAGCACCATGGCCGCCGCGAGGGCCACGTTCAAGGAGCGCCGCTGCGGCGCCATGGGAATATAGAGCCGCGCATCGGCGACCTCGTGCACGGCCTCCGGCACGCCGGCCGATTCGCGCCCGACCATGACAAGATCGTCGCCGCGGAATTCAAAGTGATGATAGGCCTGGGTGCCGCGCGTGGTGAGCAAAACGAGCCGCGCGCCGGGTTCCGCCTCGCGGCGCCAGGCCTGGAAGGCCGCGAAGGAGCGGTGGCGCGTCAGGCGGAGATGGTCGAGATAATCCATCCCCGCGCGCCGCAGATGACGATCGGAGAGCAGAAAGCCGCAAGGCTCGACAAGCTCCATCGGCACGTCGAGACAGGCGCAGAGGCGCATCATGGCGCCGGTGTTCTGGGGGATGTCGGGCTCGTAGAGGACGAGTCGCAAGGCGGTCCCCATCGCAGTCGCGCAAGAATGGTTAAGCGGTGGAAGCGAGGCGCGCAATTCCGGCATCTCCCGGCTTTGGGCGCTTTGCAAGGTAACTGAATTGCATTATACCCGTCGCGCAACTCGGCGGCCGAAGCGTGGGAGGTGCGGCAGGTTGTCGCATTGTCTCGCTGGGGGCGGCCTTTAGAACCATTCGCACCCGCGGGGACTTAGCTCTTCGCGCTCAAGGAAGGGGTGACCATGGCGACGACCGCGCAGGCGGCTGTTCACGGCGCGGGAAGCGCAAGCGTCAAGCGCCGCGATTTCCTCTATCTCGCCACCGGCGCCATGGGCGCGCTCGGCGCCGCCGCTGCGGCCTGGCCTTTCATCCACAGCATGAACCCCTCCGAGGACGTGCTGGCGCTCTCCTCGATCGAGGTCGACCTCTCGCCGATCCAGGTGGGCCAGCGCGTGACGGTCAAATGGCGCAGCCAGCCCGTCTTCGTCGCCCACCGCACGCCGGAGGAGATCAGCGAAGCCGCCAAGGTCGATCTTTCGGAGCTGCGCGATCCGCAGCCGGATTCGGCGCGGGTGAAGAAGCCCGAATGGCTTATCATGGTCGGCATCTGCACCCATCTCGGCTGCTCGCCGCTCGGCCAGAAGCCGACCGATCCGCGTGGCGACTGGAAGGGCTGGTTCTGCCCCTGCCACGGCTCGCAATACGACACCTCGGGCCGCATCCGGAAAGGGCCGGCGCCGCTCAACCTCGCGGTGCCCGAATACAGCTTCGTCAAAGACAATACCGTGAAGATCGGCTAGAGGGAGCCGCGGCCATGAGCCAGTCCAACGGGAACAGCCGCGTCGTGAAGTGGATCGACGAGCGCTTGCCGATCTTCAGCTTCATGAATCACGAGCTGCGCGAGTATCCGACCCCGAAGAATCTCAGCTACTGGTGGAATTTCGGCTCTCTCGCCGGCTTCATGCTGGTGGTGATGATCGCGACGGGCGTCATGCTCGCGATGCAGTACACGCCGAACGCCGCCCTCGCCTTCGACAGCGTCGAGCGCATCATGCGCGACGTGAATTACGGGTGGCTTTTGCGCTACCTCCACATGAACGGCGCCTCGTTCTTCTTCATCGTCGTCTATATCCATATCTTCCGCGGCCTCTATTACGGCTCCTACAAGGCGCCGCGCGAGTTGCTGTGGTGGCTCGGCCTCGCCATCCTTCTTCTCATGATGGCCACGGCCTTCATGGGCTATGTGCTGCCCTGGGGACAGATGAGCTTCTGGGGCGCCACCGTGATTACCAATCTCTTCTCGGCCATTCCCTGGGCCGGCAAATACATCGTGCATTGGCTCTGGGGCGGCTTTGCCGTCGACAATCCGACGCTCAACCGCTTCTTCGCGCTCCACTATCTGCTGCCCTTCGTCATCCTCGGCGTCGTCTTCCTCCATCTCTGGGCGCTGCACACGACGCGGTCGAACAATCCCCTCGGCATCGACGTGAAGGGTCCGCAGGATTCGATCCCCTTCCATCCCTATTACACGGTGAAGGATTACTTCGGGATCGCCGTCTTCCTCATCATCTATCTGGCTTTCGTGTTCTTCCTGCCGAACTTCTTCGGCGAGCCGGACAATTACATCCAGGCCAATCCCCTGGTGACCCCGCCCGAGATCGTGCCCGAGTGGTACTTCCTGCCCTTCTACGCGATCCTGCGCTCCATTCCGCAGAAGCTCATCGGCGTGATCGCGCTGTTCTCGTCGATTCTCATTCTCGCGGCCCTGCCCTGGCTCGACTTCTCGAAGGTGCGCAGCGCGCGCTTCCGCCCCGTCTTCAAGAAGTTCTTCTGGCTGATGGTGCTCGACGTGCTGGTGCTCGGCTGGGTCGGCCACAACCCGCCGGAGGGGATGTTCCTCGTCATTGGCCGGATCGCGACGGCCTATTATTTCCTGCACTGGCTCGTGATCGTGCCGCTGATCGCGCTGTTCGAGCGGCCGCGGCCGCTGCCCGCCAGCATCAGCCAGCCGGTGCTGGGCGGCGGCATGGCCGCCGCCGGCGCCAAGTCGATGGAGAAGGCCTGATGCGCAAGTTCCTGCTCATTGCCGCGGCGGCAGCCGGCCTCGCCAGCGCGGGCGCTGCCCAGGCTCAGGAGCCGCCCCAGGTCATCAAGCACCTGGACTGGTCCTTCTACGGCATCTTCGGCACCTTCGACAGGGCCGCGGCGCAGCGCGGGTTCCAGGTCTACAAGGACATCTGCTCCAATTGCCACTCCCTGAATCTCCTTGCCTATCGCAATCTCGAGGAGATCGGCTTAACCGAGGCGCAGGTGAAGGCCGTCGCCGCCTCCGTGCAGGTCACCGACGGGCCGAACGACCAGGGCGAGATGTATCAGCGTCCGGGCAAGCCGTCCGATCATTTCAAGCCGCCTTTCCCCAACGAGCAGGCTGCGCGCGCCGCCAATAACGGTGCGCTGCCGCCCGACCTCTCGCTCATCATCAAGGCGCGGGCCGGCGGCCCCGATTACGTCTATTCGATCCTGACGGGCTTCACCGAGCCGCCGGCGGGCTTCAAGCTCAATCCCGGGATGAACTACAACCTCGCCTTCCCTGGCCATCAGATCGCCATGCCGCCGCCGCTCTCGGACGGCGCTGTCACTTATGCCGACGGCACCAAGGCGACGGTGCCGCAGATGGCGCACGACGTGGTGACCTTCCTCAGCTGGGCGGCCAATCCCGAGCTCGAGATGCGCCACCGCGTCGGGGTCAAGGTCATCGTCTTCCTTGTGCTGCTCGCCGGGCTGCTTTATGCCGTGAAGCGCAAGGTCTGGGCGGAAGTCCACTAGGGTTCCACATCCGGGCGGGATGGGAAAGGGCCGCGCCGGGAACGGGCGGCCCTTTCCTTGCTCCGGGCCGCTCGCTCGAAGCCGGGTCGCGGGGCCGGCACAGACCGACGATCGGGATGAGCGCGGCATGGCCGCGGAGAAGGGGGCGCGTATGGCAGAACCGGGGACTCCGCCCGTCATCGGCATCATTGGCGGCAGCGGCATCTACGAGATCGACGGCTTGACCGGGACCCGATGGGTGGAGGTGTTCTCGCCCTTCGGAGCGCCCTCGGATCACCTGCTGCTCGGCGAGCTTGCGGGAGTCCGGCTGGCCTTCCTGCCGCGCCATGGCCGCGGCCACCGGCTGCCGCCCTCGGCTCTCAATTTCCGCGCCAATATCGATGTCCTGAAGCGCGCGGGCTGCACCGAGATCATCTCCGTAAGCGCCGTCGGCTCCCTGCGCGAGGATCTGGCACCGGGCACCTTCGTAATCGTGGACCAGTTCATCGATCGCACCTTCGCTCGCGAAAAGAGCTTCTTCGGTCCGGGCCTGGTGGCCCATGTGTCGATGGCGGATCCGGTATGCCGCCGGCTCGGCGATCATCTCATCGCCGCGGCGCGGGAGCTCGGCATCCCCGCCGCGCGCGCCGGCACCTATCTCGTGATGGAAGGGCCGCAATTCTCCAGCCGCGCCGAGTCCGAGCTCTACCGCAGCTGGGGCTGCGCCGTGATCGGCATGACCAACATGCCCGAGGCCAAGCTCGCCCGCGAGGCGGAGATGTGCTACGCGACCGTCGCCATGGTGACCGATTACGACTGCTGGCACCCGCATCACGAGGACGCCTCGGTCGAGGCCATCATCCGGGTACTCATGCAGAATGCCGACAAGGGCCGCAATCTGGTGCGCGCCGTGGTGCCCAAGCTTGCCGGTCGCCGCGAGAGCTGCCACTGTGGCTGCCACCGGGCCCTCGAGAACGCAATCATCACCGCACCCGACGCTCGCGATCCGGGCATGATTCGCAAGCTCGACGCCGTCGCCGGGCGCGTGCTGTTCGCCGAGGGCTAGGAGCCTGTCCCCGTGAGGGGATGAGAGGCCACTGGGAGGGAGAGCCGCCATGGTGACGGGGATCAGCGGGATCGATCACGTGCTCGTCGGTGTGCGCGATCTCGAGGCCGCGCGGCGCGATTACGAGCGACTTGGCTTCACGCTCACGCCCCGCGGCAGCCATATCGGCTGGGGGACGGCGAATTACTGCGTGATGTTCCCCGACGACTATGTCGAGCTCATCGGCATCGTCGACCCGAGCCAGTTCAGCAATAACCTCGACAAGTTTCTGGCGCAGCGAGAGGGGCTGATGGGCCTCGCCTTCGCGGCGTCGGATGCCGCGGCGACGGCGGCGGCACTCCGCCGCCGCAGCATCGCGGCAGACGGGCCCAAGACGCTCGAGCGGCGTCTCGAGCTCCCCGAGGGGACCGTGCTGCCGCGTTTCGATCTCCTCTTTTTCCCGGAAGGAGCGACGCCGGGGCTCAACGCCTTCGTCTGCAGCCATCTTACCCCGGAGCTGGTGCGCCGACCGGACTGGCTCCGCCACCCCAACGGCGCGCGTGGCCTCACCTCGATCACGGTCGTCGTCGACGACCCGCCGGCCCTTTTCGAATCCTACGAGAAGCTCCTCGGCCATGGCAGCGTGACGCCCACAGACGATCTCATCACCGTGCGCCTGGGGCGGCACGCGATCCTCTTCGTCGATCCGGACGAGCTCAGCGTGCTGCATCCCACCGCCGATCCCTTCGAGGGCGTCGAGCCGCCTTATCCCGCGGCCATGAACATCCGCGTCGCGGCCATCGACGAGACCGCCGCCCATCTCAAGTCGCGCGGCGTCTCATTCAGCCGCGAGGCCGACGGCACCCTCGTCGTTCCACCCGAGGCGGCACGCGGGCTGTGGCTCACCTTCTCGGTGCGCTAGCGGCGCCTCAGCCGATATTCTTGGCGAAGAATTCCAGGGTGCGCGTGCGCGCGAGCTTGGCGCTCTCGGCGTGATAGCTCGGCCGATGGTCGCAGCTGAAGCCATGACCGGCGGGATAGAGATGCACCGGCACCTTCGGCTGAGCCTTCTTGATGGCCTCCACGTCGCTTAGGGGTATCGAGGCGTCGGTCTCGCCGAAATGGAGGAGCACCGGCACCTTCGGCGTTTCCTCCTTGAAAGGCGCGATCTGGCCGCCGTAATAGCCGACGGCGCAGGAGATTCCCCGGAGCTGCGTGGCGGCGCGCCAGGCGACCGAGCCGCCCCAGCAATAGCCGACGACCCCCACTTTTCCGGCGTCCGCCAGCGCGTCGATGGCCGCCTGCATATCGGCCAGCACGTTCTCCCACTTGATCTTGCTGCGCAGCGCACGACCGCGCTCCATGTCGGCCTGCCCGTAGCCGAGATCGACGTTTCGCTCGACGCGGTCGAAGAGGGCGGGGGCCAAGGCGGCATAGCCGTCCTTCGCAAAGCCGTCGCAAAGCTCGCGGATATGCTTGTTGACGCCGAAGATCTCTTGCACAACGACGACACCGCCTTTGGGCTTTCCCGCAGGGTCGGCGCGATAGGCGGCGAATTTGTGCCCGTCGCCTGCGGTCAGTGTCAGCATGCTGCCCATGATCGGTCCTCCTGTTGTCTTTGCTTGACGCCACCCTCTTGATCGGTCCGCATGATAGCCGGCGCGGCGCGGCGGACCAGCGATTTCTCGCCGGAGGCGCTCAGAAACGGGATCACGCGCGGCAAGCGTCGGCGATATCATCCGCGGATGGCGGAGGACAAGGGGAAGTGACGATGATCAAGCTCCTCAAATTTCCGCCGGGCCTCGGGCTGCCCGATCCGAGCCCGTTCTGCATGAAAGCCGAGCTCCTCCTCAAGATGGCGGACCTCGCTTATGAGCCGGTGATCTGCGTCAATCCTCGCAAAGGACCCAAGGGCAAGCTTCCGGCGATCGCGGATGACGGCGGGATCATCGGTGATTCCGAATTCATCCGGCGCCATCTCGAGCGCAAATACATCGTCGACTTCGATAAGGGGCTCGGCGCGCGCGAGCGGGCCACGGCCCACGCCTTCGCGCGGATGCTGGAGGAGCGGACCTATTGGGTCGCCGTCTACGAGCGCTGGATCGACGAGCGAAACTGGCCGGTCGTCCGCGCCGCCCTCTTTGGCGGACTCCCGCCGCCGCTGCGCTCGCTCGTGCCCTTCATCGCCCGCCGGAAGGTGCGAGACTATCTCCATGGGCAGGGTCTCGGGCGCCACACGCGCGACGAGGTCTATGCGCTGGGGGCCGCGGACATTCGCGCGGTCGCCGAAGCGCTCGGCGACAAGGCCTATTTCATGGGAAGCGCGCCGACGGGCGTCGATGCCACCATCTACGCCTTCGTCGCGGCCCTGCTGGTGCCGCCTTTCGAGTCGCCCGTGAAGGACGAGATCCGGCGTCATGCCAATCTCGTCGCCTATGCCGAGCGCATGCGCGCGCGATATTACGGGTGATTCCCCGAGAGCCTCGCGACACTGGCGCGGCGCGCCGCCGGGTCAGAAGCCGGTGAGGACGACCTTGCCTTTCGCCTTTCCGCTTTCGATCAGTGCATGGGCGCGCTTGAGGTTTGCGGCGTTGATCGCCCCCATGGGCTGGGCAAGCGTCGTGCGGATGAGGCCGTCATCCACCAGGCCGGCCACCTCGCTCAGCAGCCGATGCTGCGCGATCATGTCCGGCGTTTCGAATATGGCGCGCGTGAACATCGACTCCCAATGGATCGAGACGCTCTTGCGCTTGAAGGGGAGCGCATCGAGCGACTTCGGATCGTCGATCAGCCCGAACTTGCCCTGGGGTGCCACAATCTCGACGATCTGCGCGAAATGGGGATCGGTCGCCGCGACGCTGAAGACGTAATCGATCTGCGGATGGCCGATCGCCGCGAGCTCGCCGGCGAGCGGCTTGCTGTGGTCGACGACGTGATAGGCGCCGAGATCGAGGCACCATTGCCGCGTCTCGGTGCGCGAGGCCGTCGCGATCACCGTGAGCCCCGTGAGACGGCGCGCGAGCTGGATCGCGATGGAGCCGACGCCGCCGGCACCGCCGATGATAAGGAGCGCGCCTGCCGCTGGTGGCTTGCCGATGCGAATGGCGAAGCGGTCGAACAGCATCTCCCAGGCGGTGATGGTCGTGAGGGGAAGCGCCGCCGCCTGCGCAAAATCGAGGCTCTTCGGCATGGCGCCGACGATGCGCTCATCCACAAGATGGAATTCCGAATTCGTGCCGGGGCGGGCGATGCTGCCGGCGTACCAGACCCTGTCGCCTGCCTTGAACAGGCGGCATTCCGGGCCGGCTGCGGCGACGACTCCGGCAGCGTCCCAGCCCAGGATTCGCGGCTTGCCGTTCTCCCCGGCCGCACGCCGGCGCATTTTGGTGTCGACGGGATTGACCGAGACCGCCTCGATCTTGACCAGGAGATCGCGGCCCGTGGCGGTAGGCTTGTCGATCTCTAAGTCGAGCAAGGACTCCGCATCGTCGATCGGGAGCGACTTGTAATATCCGACGGCCTTCATGGGCGCCTCCGGTGGTCGGCAGCAAATAGGTTCCGCCGGATGCGAGGTCAAACGTTGAAGCGGAACAGCATGACGTCGCCATCGCGAACGACGTAGTCCCGGCCTTCCTGGCGCATGCGGCCGGCCTCCTTCGCACCCTGCTCGCCCTTGCAGGCGACGTAGTCGTCATAGGCGATCGTCTCGGCGCGGATGAAGCCGCGCTCGAAATCGGTGTGGATGACCCCGGCGGCCTGGGGTGCCGTGGCGCCGCGCGGTACTGTCCAAGCGCGCGCCTCCTTGGGCCCGGCGGTGAAGAAGGTGACGAGGCCGAGGAGCTTGTAGCCGGCGCGGATGAAGCGGTCGAGCCCGGGCTCATCGAGGCCGAGGGTGGCGAGGAACTCGCGCCGCTCCTGCGGATCCCTGAGCTGGGCAATCTCCGCCTCGATGGCCGCGGAAATGACGACGGACTCGCTGCCGAGCGCCGTCGCGCGGGCGGCGGCCTTCGCCGCGTACGCGTTGCCCGCGGCGGCCGAGCCCTCGTCGACATTGAGCACGTAGAGCATTGGCTTGGCGGTAATGAGGCCGAGGCGCTGGAAGGCGGTGCGCCGCTCGGGATCGGCGGGGGTCGCGAGCCGCGCGGGCCGCCCCTCGCGCAGGTGGGCGAGCGCCGGTTCGATGAGCTCGACGAGGCCCTTCGCCTCCTTGTCTCCACCCTTGGCCTTCTTCTGCGCCGCCTCGAAGCGACGTTCGACGGAGTCGAGATCGGCCAGCATGAGCTCGGTCTCGACCGTCTCCGCATCGCGCACGGGATCGATCGAGCCTTCGACATGGTGAACGTCCTCGCCGCCGAAGCAGCGCAGCACATGCGCGATCGCATCCACCTCGCGGATATGGGCGAGGAACTGGTTGCCGAGCCCCTCGCCCTTGCTGGCGCCGCGCACGAGCCCCGCTATATCGACGAACTCAAGCTGCGTCGGCACGATGCGCTCCGATTTGGCGAGCTTGGCAAGGACATCGAGGCGCGGATCGGGCACCACGACGCGGCCGACATTGGGCTCGATCGTGCAGAAAGGATAATTCTCGGCGGCGGCCGCCGCCGTCGCCGTCAAGGCGTTGAAGAGCGTCGACTTGCCGACATTCGGCAGGCCGACGATGCCGCAATTGAAACCCATGTCAGAATCCCGGATCCTCGTTTCGATCGCCTTCGCGCGTCGACATCTCGTCGCCGCCGTCGCGCGGAGGCTTTGGCTTGGGCGGCTTCACCAGCAGCGCTACCTTGGTCGAAAAGCGGTTCTCCTCGCCGGCGGCGAGGAGCGGAAACGCTTCCGCGATGGCGCCGAGCGTCCGCTCCAGCCACGCGGCATCGTCCTTGAAGAAGTCGCCAAGGACGTAAGGGAGCACGAGCGCCTTGTCCCCGGGATGGCCGATGCCGATGCGAAGGCGCCAATAATCCGGGCCGATATGGGCGTCGATGCTGCGCAAGCCGTTATGGCCCGCGGCCCCGCCGCCCTGCTTGATCTTCACCTTGCCGGGGGCGAGGTCGAGCTCGTCGTGGAGAACCACGACATCGGGCGCCGTCAGCTTGTAGAAGCGCAGCGCCTCGCCGACCGCGCGCCCGGACTCGTTCATGAAGGTCAAGGGCTTCATGACGAGGAGCCGCGTCTCGCCGACGCGGCCTTCGGCCACGAGGGCCTGGAAGCGGCTCTTGAACGGCGCAAAGGAATGGCGGCGGACGATCTCGTCCACCGCCATGAAGCCCACATTGTGCCGGTTGCCGGCGTATCTCGGGCCCGGATTGCCCAGGCCCACGACAAGGCGCATCGCCGACCCCGCGTGCTACTCCTTGCCTTTGCCCTTGGCTTCCTTGCCCTTCTCGGCGCCCGCTTCGACGCCTTCCTCGGGCTTCTTCGCCGTGATCACCTCCACGGCCGCCGGCGTTTCGGTCGCGGCCGCCGCCTCGGCTTCCGCCGCCATCGTGGTGGGTGCGGCGACCGAGGCCACGGTGAAGTCGCGGGCGATGGTGGGCCTGACGCCCTCGGGCAGCCCGATCCGGCTGATATGCACGCTGTCACCGATATCGAGGCCCGTCAGGTCGACGCGGATCTCGTGGGGGATTTGCGTCGCGAAGCACACCACCTCGATTGTGTGGCGGACCACGTTGAGCACGCCGCCGCGCTTCAAGCCCGGCGATGCCGCCTCGTTCTCGAACACGACGGGGACCTCGACCGTCACCTTCGTGTTGGGATCGACGCGCAGCAGGTCCACATGAACCGGGCGATCGGTCACGGGATGGAGCTGCACGTCCCTCACCAGCACCTGCTGGGACGCGCCGTCGAGCTTCACGTCGTAGAGATTGGTGAAGAAGCCCGGCTTGCGCAGCTCGATCATGAGTTCGCGCGGGTCGATCGAGATGTTCTCGGGGGTCTTCTTGCTGCCATAGATCACGCCGGGCACCCGCCCGGCACGACGTGCGGCGCGGGCTGCCCCCTTACCTGCCCGCTCGCGCCGCTCGGCGTTCAATATCATCGCGTCGGCCATCATTCTCTCCTTTGCACAGGCGCCGCTCCCGAAGGGCGGCTCGCGCGGCGAGCGGCCTCCAGGGGTGCCGCCGCCGCAAACTCCGGAACTCGTTTCGGGGCCCTAGTCCGAGACGACGCCCGACAGCTTGGCAACCTCGCCTTCGCTGAATAGGCTCGACACGGAATCGCCCTTGCTGATCCGCCGGATCGCCTCGCCCAGAAGGGGGGCCACCGTGAGATGGCGGATCTTGTTCGTCGCCTTCACCTCCGCGCGCGGATGGATGCTGTCGGTGATCACCAGCATCTCGATCGGCGACGCCGCGATGCGGTTGACGGCGGCACCCGAAAGCACACCGTGGGTGCAATAGGCCGCCACCCAGGTCGCCCCGTTGTCCACCAGGGCCTGGGCGGCATTGCATAGCGTCCCGGCGGAATCAACGATATCGTCGATCAGGATGCACCGGCGGCCTCTGACGTCGCCGATGATGTTCATGACTTCGGATTCGCCCGCGCGCTCGCGGCGCTTATCGATGATCGCAAGGTCCGCGTCAAGGGGCTTGGCGATGGCCCGGGCCCGCACCACGCCCCCCACATCGGGCGAGACGATGACCAGATCCTCGCCGTTATAGTGGTTGCGAATGTCGTTATAGAAGACAGGGGCGGCGTAGAGGTTGTCGAGGGGGATATCGAAGAAGCCCTGGATCTGGTTGGCGTGGAGATCGAGGGTGAGCACGCGGTTGGCCCCCGCCGTGGTGATCAGATTGGCGACGAGCTTGGCCGAGATGGGGGTTCGCGGCCCGGTCTTGCGGTCCTGGCGCGCATAGCCGTAATAGGGGACGACGGCAGTGATCCGGGCGGGCGAGGCCCGCTTGAGGGCATCGAGCCAGATCAAGAGTTCCATCAGGTGGTCATTGGCCGGGTAGGAGGTGGGCTGAACGAGGAAGACGTCCTGGCCGCGCATATTCTCGAGGATTTCGACGAAGAGCTCGTTGTCCGAGAAGCGGCGCACGCTCGCATTGGTCAGGGGCACGTCGATGTAAGCGGAGATACCTTCGGCCAGAGGCCGATTGCTGGTGCCGCTGAGCAGCTTCATGTCGGCTTTCCCTTAGAGGCGCCGCATCTCCGTCCTCAGGCCCGGAAGCCCCGGCCGCGGCCGCGCTTCTATAACAATCCGCCATAAATCTGTAAACCGCGACGCCGCCGGATCTTCGCGCCGTGGCTTGGTTAATTCATCGCCTGAGGGCCCGCTGCCCGCTGCACGAGAGCCGCGATCCCCTCGGCGGCGTTGCGGGCGACGGCATTGGCGATCTCGCCCCAGGCCGAGGTGAGCAATTGGGCCGGCACGTTGTTCTCCTGGCTCACCTCGCCGACCTCCTTGCCGCCGGGCTGCTCGACGCGCCAGGTCACCTTCACGTGCTTCAGGCCGCCCTGGAGCTGCGACTGCTGGACGCTTGCGACGAGCCTGAGGCTGTCGGGATGGGGCTCGGTCGCCACCTTGATTCGGTTTGCCGTAAGCGCGTATTCGATCGCCTGGCGCAGCACGATGTCCCCGTCCTGGATCGGTGCTCCCTCGATCTTGGCGACGACGACGTCGGGACCGGTCGCTGCTGGCGGCGATGGGGCCGCTTCGGGCGTCTCCCGCGGCAATGTGGCGTCGCCCTCGATCCCCTTGATCATCTCTTCGGCCGGACCCGTCTCGAGCCCGGCGAGGAGCCGCGCCCGCGCCAGGGGGCTAAGGGGGTCGCTTCCCGGCGAGACCGGCTGGAGCTTGCGGCCGACGAGCTGTCCCCGCTCGTCGCGCACCTCCCAGCGGATCGCGGCCCCGCCGGCTCCTGCGCCGTGAGGGAGGAGCTCGCCGCGAATGCTGTACGCCACCTCGTCGTCGGCGGGGGCGTCGAGCATGGCCGGCACCTCCTTCTTGCGCAGCGCCGCCACCATCGCCGCGGCGAGCTCGCGGCCGAAGGCGTCCGAAACGCCGGCAACGGGTGCGACGGTGATCACCGTCGGCGCCCGCTCGCGGGGGGCGAGCACCGCGGGGAGTGGCTTGGTCTCGGGCTGGAAAGGATGCTGGATGTCGTCGCAACCAGCCAGTGCGGCGCCGAGCGCCGCCAGAAGTCCCGCCGCCGCGGCAGCGAGGCGGCTCCTACGACACCACACAGCTCACCACGAGAGCCGCGAGGAGAAACCCGGTCAGCATGAGGATATAGGGCATGACCGAGCTTACCACGGCCCCGTCGGCCGCCTCTCCTACTTCACGACCATGTCCAAGGGCGCCTTGCTGAGGGGCTTGGCGCCGCTCGGGGTGACCTCCGAGGTGCGGCCGAGGGTCATGGCGAGCCCGCTCTCGCTGTCCAGGATGATCATGTGGAGGAAGAACACCATGCCGGGCTCGGCGATCACCGGATTGTCCTTGTAGAACATCGGCCAATCCATCCAGTTGGGCGCGAAGGTGGTGCCGAGGGAATAGCCGCAGGCGTTGAGCCGGTGCCTGGCGTAGCCGGCGCCGTCGAGCACGCGGACATGGGCGTCGAACACCTCGCTGATCGGCCGGCCGGGCTTGAGCGCGTCCTCGCAGGCGAGGAGGGCCTCGCGTGCGACCTTGTGCATCTCCGCCTGGGCCGGCGGCAGCGTGCCGATCCGCAGCGTCCGCATCAGGCAGGAATGGTAATGGCGATAGGTGCCGGCGAATTCGAGAGTAAGCTGGTCCTCCTGGTCGAGCTTCCGCCGCCCCGAGAAGTAGCGGCAGAGCAGCGCGTCGCGGCCCGAGCCGATGATGAACTCGTTGCCCGGATCGTCGCCGCCGCCGCGGAAGACGGCGCCGTGCATGGCGGCGAGGATGTCACCCTCGAAGGCGCCGGGGGAAGCGAGGCGCTGCGCCTCTTCCCAGGCGGCGTCGGCGAGCTCGGCGGCGCGCCGGACATAGACGAGCTCGGCCGGACTTTTCACGACGCGCAGGCGCGACACCAGGTCGGAGGCGTCCTCCAGCGCGCAGAAGCCGTCGAGAGCCGCGGCGAGCCGCTGTCCGTTTCGCGCGGTGAGCCCGTAGGCCTCCCACTCGACCCCGAGCTTCCGGCCCTTGCAGCCATGCTCGGCCAGGATGCCGCGCAGCTCGAGCGAGGGATTGGCGTCGGGGCCATCGACCCAGATGCGGATGTCCTCGATCACCGAGGTGTGCTGGGCCTGACGCAGATCGGGCGCGCGGGTGATGAGCGTCATCTTCCCGTCGGCACCGAGATAGAGGCATTGGAAGAAGACGTAGCCGAAGGTGTCGTAGCCGGTGAGGTAATACATGCTCTCCTGGCGGAACATGAGCAGGCCGTCGAGTCCGCGCTTCGTCATCGCGGCGCAGGCGCGCCTGCGTCGCTCCGCCAATTCAGCCGCCTCGAAATGAATGGCCATGCCGCTTCCTTTCCGCCGAATTGCGCGACTCACACGAGCGCGATCGCCGAGAGGCCGCGCCCGTAATCCGTTTCGCCCGCATGGGTGGCGCGGCGATAGCTGAAGAAGAGGTCGGGCTCCGCATAGGTGTCGTGGGAGAGCCGATCGATGGCGGCGAGCCCGAGGCGGCGCAGGCGCGCCTCGAGATAGCCGGGCAGGTCGAAATGGAAATGCCCGTTCCGCGGCGCCGCCTTGAAGAAGGCGGCGCTCGCTTCGTCCTCGGCCAGGAAGAGCGCGGGAAACTCCGGCCCGACCTCATAGGACGCCTGGGCGATGCAGGGACCGATGGCGGCTCTGATCGCCGCGCGCTTGGCACCTTGCGCTACCATGGCCTCGATCGTCGCCTCGGCGACACCGCCGAGCGCGCCGCGCCAGCCGGCATGGGCGGCACCCACCACGCGCGCGTCCGGATCGGCGAAGAGAAGCGGCGCGCAATCGGCGGCGAGCACGCCGAGGGCGAGTCCCGGACAGCGCGTGACGATGCCGTCGAGGCGCGGACGATTGTCCAGGGGCCAGGGTGCCTCGATGACAGCGACGCGCGCGGAATGCACCTGATGGGCCGTCACCAGCGCGTCGCCGGAGAGGCCGAAGGCGGCGGCGGCGCGCCTGCGGTTCTCCGCGACCGCTCTTGCGTCGTCGGCGGAGCCGAGGCCGCAATTGAGCGAGGCATAGCCGGCGCGGGAGACGCCGCCCTTGCGCGTGAAGAAGCCGTGGCGCAGCCCGGGCAAGGCGGCGAGCGCCGCGCTTTCAAGGGGAGCAACGGGTGTCGAGGTCATATCGTATCCTCGGGCGGTAGAAAGCCGGCGGGGGTCGGCAGGTCGCGATGGGTGAGGGTGAGCACCTTGAAGAGAGTGCCCATCTCTCCCGGATCGACGAGGCGCTTCAGTGCAGCACCCACGGCCTCGGCGTGGGCGGGCGAAGCACCGGCGGCAAGGCGCTCCGCCCGCCTGGCGATGCCGAGCCGACGGAGGAAGGCGCCCTGGGTTACAGGGCCGTGGACGCTTGCCCCTGCCTCCGTGGCGGCGCGGGCGAGGGCGGCAAAATCGACATGGGCCGTCAGATCCGCAGTACCGGGCGCTGCGAGAGCGTCGTGGCGCTTATGACGGCGGAGAGCCTGGAGCGTGGCGCCGGTCCGGCTCTCCCCGGCGCCGTAATCGACGATAAGCGCCGCTCCGCCATGGGCCGCGAGGCGCCCGCCGATGGCGCTCGCGAGGCTCAAGCCCGCGGGCGAGACCTCGGCGATGCTGCCTGGGGCCGCGGCTGCGACGGCGGGCGGAAGCAGCGCTTCGGCCGGTGAGGGATGCGGGGCGAGGGTGAAACGGAATTGACCGCTGGCCTCATCATAGTCCACCAGCCGCTCGCGCCAGCCGGCTTCGGTGCGCTCCAGGTGGAGGATGGGCAGCGCGTCGAAGAATTCGTTGGCGATCAGGATGAATGGCCCCTCGGGAACGGTCCCGAAGCTCTCATGCCAATGGGCGCCCTGGGCGGCGAGCGTCTTTTCTTGGAACGCGCGCAGCCTCGGGCTCGCTTCGACAAGGTGGAGCGCCGCCGCCTCGCGGAACCCGGGCATGCGCTCGGCCGCGCGCAACGCATCCGCCATCAGCGTGCCGCGGCCGGGGCCGAGCTCAACGAGGTGGAGCGGCGCCGGCCGGCCCATCACGTCCCAGGTGACCGCGCACCACAGCCCGACGAGCTCGCCGAACATCTGGCTGATCTCGGGGGCCGTGACATAGTCGCCGGCGGCGCCGAGCACGGGGCTCTGCGCGTAATAGCCGTCGCGCGGGTGCCACAGCGCCTCGGTCATGAACTCGGCGAGGCTGAGCGGGCCCTTGAGCGCGATCAGCCGCCGCAAATGGTCGCTCGCATCACTCACGCTTGGCGCTCGGGCGCTTCGCCTGCCACATCAGCCAAGCGCCGCAGAGGATGAGCGGCGCCGAGAGGAGCTGCCCTTCCGTCAGGCCGAAGGCGAAATAGCCCATGAAAGGGTCCGGCGCGCGGAAGCACTCGCCGATGATCCGGGCGATGCCGTAGCCGACGAGAAAGGCGCCGGCGAGGAAGCCCGGACGCTCGCGCAGCCCCGTCCGCCGCAGGAAGAAAAGCACGAGGAAGAGCACGGCCCCTTCGAGGAGCGCCTCGTAGATCTGGCTCGGATGACGGGGCTCCGGCCCCCCGCGCGGAAAGATCATGCCCCAGGGCAGATCGGTGGGACGGCCGAACAGCTCGCCATTCACGAAATTGGCCAGGCGGCCGAAGAAGAGGCCGATCGGCACGGCGCAGCAGACGGCGTCGCCGACCATGAAGAACGAGAGGCTATTGCGCCAGCAGAAGAGGAGCAGCGCCAGCACGACGCCGAGCAAGCCCCCGTGGAACGACATGCCGCCATGCCAGAGGGCGAGGATCTCGCCGGGATGGGCGAAATAATAGCTCGGCTGATAGAAGAGCACATAGCCGATGCGTCCCCCGAGGACGATGCCGAGGGTGCACCAGAGCACGAGGTCGTCCACCTGCGCCGCGGTCATGGCCTTGGGCGGCGCCGTCGCGATCCGCCGCACATGCCACCAGCCGAGGAGAATGCCGGTGATATAGGAGAGCGCGTACCAGCGGATCGCAAGCGGCCCGATGCGGAGGGCAACAGGATCGAGATCGGGGAAATGCAGAGCCATGGTCGCGCGCGGCGGGTTGCGGTCAGAGATAGGGATCGGGAGCGGCGAGAAAATTCTTCACGTATCGGCCGACCCCGTCCTCGAGGGCGGTGAAGGGCTTGTCATAGCCCGCCCGGCGCAAGCGCTCCATGCGCGCCTCGGTGAAATATTGATAGCGGTCGCGAATCTCGATCGGCGTGTCCACATAGCGGATATCGGGCGCCTTGCCCATCGCGGCAAAGACGGCCTTGGCGAGATCCGCAAACGTGCGCGCCTTGCCGGTGCCGAGATTGAAGAGGCCGCTCACCGCCGGATGCTCGTGCAGCCAGAGCATCACCTCGACGCAATCGCCGACCCAGACGAAATCGCGCAACTGCCCGCCGTCCGGGTATTTGGGATTGTGCGACTTGAAGAGGGTGGCATGGGCGCCGACGCTGGCGTGCTCGTAGACCTGCTTCACGACGCTCCGCATATTGCCCTTGTGGTACTCGTTGGGCCCGTAGACGTTGAAGAAGCGCAAGCCTGCCCATTGCGGCGGCCGCGGCGCGCCCGATGACACCAGGCGCGCGACGCGGCGGTCGAACAGCAGCTTGCTCCAGCCATAGGGATTGAGCGGCAGGAGCTTCGCGAGCGCCGCCGGGCTGTCGTCGTCGTCGAAGCCGTGGCTGCCGTCGCCATAGGAGGCCGCCGAGGAGGCGTAGATGAAGCGGGTTCCGGTCTTGGCGCACCAGTCCCAGAGATCGAGGGAGAAGGTGAAGTTGCTGCGAATCACGAGGCCGGCGTCCCGCTCGGTCGTGGCCGAAATGGCGCCCATGTGGAAAACGGTGTCGAGCTGACGTCCATGGCGCTCGAGGAAACCGGGCAGCGCCTCGGGCTCGACGAAGGCGGCAAGGGTGCGCTTGGCCAGGTTCCGCCATTTCTCGTCGCTGCCGAGGCGGTCGCAAACGGCAATCTCATGACCGCGCGCATCCAGTGCGGCGACGATGTTGGAGCCGATGAAGCCGGCGCCACCGGTAACGAGAATCATGGCCCTCTCCGCGGACACGGCCGGCACGGATTCGCCGCGCGGCCGCCTGCGCCCGGTCCCTTATAGGGGCCGTGCTCCTGGCCTGCAAGCGGGGCTCGGTTGAAGATGCCGCAGGGACATCCCATAGTTCACGGATCGGGCTGGCGTCATTGCTGACTTCGGACGGCTAGGAAGAGGAGCGCGGGACGATGCAAGTGGATAACCGACTTTTCGATGATGTCGCGCGATTGATGAATGGCGCGCTCGGGTCGCTGGCCGGATTCAAGAACGAGGTCGACGCGTTGATCCGTCAGCGCCTCGAGCGGCTGCTCGCCGACATGGCGCTGGTGCATCGGGACGAGTTCGAGGCGGTGAAGGCGGTGGCCGCCAATGCCCGCGCGGCTCAAGAGGCGCTCGAGGAGAAGGTGGAGCGTCTCGAGCGCGCCCTGGCCGCTGCCGGTATCGCGCCACCCGAGGCTGTGAGCGATCCCGATTTGGAGGAAAAGATCGGGAGCGGCGGCGCCCATACCGCTGGCTGAGGTGGACGCAAGAATTTGTGGCGAGAAGAGGAAATATAGCAAATTCTGGTAAAAGCGGCCTTGCAGTCGCCGCGTAAATTTGCCACGCTACTGCGGATGGTAGTCCGCCGCCGCGATCTCTACAAAACCTAGCCTGGTTGGAGTCCTGCCCGCCGTGGTGCCGGGTCGCGGTCTCGGACGTCTGTTGGACAGGAGGGCCCTACATGTCTATATCGCGGACGATGGAATCCGAGAGCTCCCTACCCAACCCGCTCGATCTTGTGGAGGAGATCGTCAGCGCCCATGACTGGCCGTTCGACCGCTGCAGCACCGACGAGATCGTCGTCGACATCACCGGCAAGTGGTGCGACTACCATCTGCATTTCGCCTGGCTCGAGGATTTGAGCGCGATGCACTTCTCTTGCGCGCTCGACATGAAGGTGCCGAAGAACAAGCGCGGGCCCATCTTCGAGCTCCTTTCCCTCGTCAACGAGAAGCTGTGGCTCGGCCATTTCGACGTCTCGGAGGACGACGGGTTGCCGATCTTCCGGCATACCGCCCTGCTGCGGGGCGCGAACGGCCCGACCGTGGAGCAGCTCGAGGACCTCGTCGACATCGCCATCACCGAATGCGAGCGCTTCTACCCCGCCTTCCAGTTCGTCGTCTGGGGTGGGAAGACGGGTCCTGAGGCGATCCAGGCGGCGCTGCTCGACACCGTCGGCGAAGCTTAGGCTCGTCAGCATCCGCGAACCGAGGTTAATCTGAAACGATGAACGAGCGCCTCCTCCTCGTCGGTGGCGGCAAGATGGGCGGCGCCATGCTGGCCGGCTGGCTCGCCCGCGGCCTGCCGTCCTCCCAGGTCGTGGTGGTCGAGCCCGGCCCGGGTGCCGCGGCTCTGCGCGCGACCCATGGCGTGGCGGTCCATGGGAGTCCCGACGAGGTCGCCGAGGGCTTCCGTCCGAACGTCGTGGTGTTTGCGGTCAAGCCGCAGATGATGGATGGTGCGGCGCCCCGCTATGCCCGTTACGCGGGCCCGGACACGGTCTTCCTCTCGATCGCCGCGGGCAAGACGATCGCCTATTTCCGCCGGCAGCTCGGCGAGCAGGCCGTCATCGTGCGCGCCATGCCCAACACGCCGGCGGCGGTCGGGCGAGGCATGAGCGTCTGCTGCGCCGGGCCGGGGGTCAGCGCCGCCCAGCGAGGACAATGCGCGGCGCTCTTGGAAGCCGTCGGCGACGTCGCCTGGGTCGAGGACGAGGCGCTGCTCGACCCGGTGACCGCCGTCTCGGGCGGCGGGCCCGCCTATGTCTTCCTCCTCGTCGAGTGCCTCGCGGAAGCCGGTGTCGCCGCCGGCCTCCCCCCGGCACTTGCCATGCAGATCGCGCGGGCCACCGTCGCCGGCAGTGGCGAGCTCCTGCGCCAGTCGCCGGAGCCCGCCGCCGTGCTCCGCCAGAACGTGACCAGTCCCGCGGGCACCACCCTCGAGGCGCTGAAGATCCTGATGGCCGAGAATGGGCTGCAGTCCCTGCTGACCAAGGCCATCGCCGCCGCCACCCGGCGCTCGCGCGAGCTCGCCGGATAAGCCGCTCGCCGGCGCGTCACCACGGGAGCCCAGCAATGAGCGAGACGATGTTGAGCCCGAGCGCCCGGAAGGTGGAGCTGGCCTTGCGCGCCCGCGGCTTCACGAACGAGATCGTCGAGCATGCGCAGCCGACGCGGAGCTCGGCCGAAGCGGCGGCGGCCGTGGGCTGCACCGTCAACCAGATTGCCAAATCGATCGTCTTTCGCGCCCGCGGCTCGGGGCGGCCGGTGCTCGTGGTGGCGAGCGGGCCGAACCGGGTCAACGAGGCGGCGGTGGAGGCGGCCCTCGGGGAGAAGCTTGGCAAGGCCGACGCCTCTTTCGTCCGCGAGCGCACCGGCTTCGTGATCGGCGGCGTGCCGCCTCTGGGGCACGCGCAGCCCCTCACCACCTTCATCGACGCGGATTTGATGGAGCTTGGCGAGATCTGGGCCGCGGCCGGCACGCCCAACGCGGTGTTCAAGCTCACCCCGGAGGAGCTGGTCCGCATGACCGGGGGGCAGGTCATCTCGATCAAGTGAGCCGCCGCCCCTTTGGCCTTCCGCCTCGGGAGAATTACCTTAAACGGCGGCGGTGGGCGCCCGGGACGGCCCGCTGCCTGCCCCGAGGAGTCCAGGAGGTCACCATGGCCAAGACGAAGCGGACGGCAAAACCCGCGAAATCGGCGAGCTCCACCGACCGCAGGGAGCATGTGGTCGCTCGCGCCCTTGAGCTTGCGGCCGAGCGAGGCTGGCGGCACCTCTCCCTTGGCGAGATCGCCGAGGCGGCCGGGCTCTCCCTGGCCGAGCTCTACGAGCTCTACCCCTCGAAGGGCGCGATCCTTGCCGCTTTTACCCGGCAGATCGACGCGGCCGCCCTGGCGGGCGGGGTCGCGGAAGGGGAGAGCGCGCGGGATCGGCTATTCGAGATGCTGATGCGGCGTTTCGAGGCGCTGCGCCCCCATAAGCGCGCCGTTGAAGCCATCTTACGGGAGTCGGGCGCCGATCCGCTCAACGCCCTTTGCGGGGCGATGAGGCTTGCGCGCTCCATGACCTGGATGCTCGAAGCCGCAGGGCTCGAGAGCCGCGGGCTTATGGGCCGTGCCCGTGTCAACGGCCTCGCCATGGTCTATGCCGCCACCATGCGCGCCTGGCTCAATGACGACACCGCGGATATGAGCCGGACCATGGCCGTCCTCGACCGCCGCCTGCGCCGGGCCGAGAGCCTGGTGGAGTTCCTCCGCCCCCTCGATCGCCGCCGGCAGCGGGAGGCGCGGGCGGCCGCGGCCTGAGCAAGCCTGAAAACCTGTCGAGGCGATGGCCGGGGCCATCCCGGCTATTTTGCTGCACTGCAAAAAGCCCTTGACGGCAGGGGTAGGCAGGGCCATATTCGGGGCAATGCTGCAGTGCAGCAAGACCCAGACCCCAATCTTTTGCCCAGGAGCGCAACGATGGCCAAGACGACCTTTACGCCCTTCACCGAGGTGGACTTCACCAAGTTTCTCGGCGAGTTCAAGCTGCCCGGCGTCAATACCGAGCAGCTCGTGGAATCCTATCGCAAGAATGTCGAGGCCTTTGCGGCCGCGAGTCAGCTCGCCGTCGAAGGCGTCCAGGCGGTGGCCAAGCGCCAGGTCGAGATCCTGCGCGACGCTGCCGAGGAGTGCAGCAAGCATCTGCGCGGCCTTGCCGCTCCCGCTTCGGCGGAGGATGCGGCGGCGAAGCAGGCCGAGTTTGCCAAGCAGAGCTTCGAGACGTCCCTGGCGCGCGTGCGCGAGCTGAGCGAGATCATCGCCAGGTCGAGCAGCGCCTCGCTCGAGGTGCTCAACAAGCGCGCCGCCGAGGCGCTCGAGGAGCTCAAGGCGCTTGCGCCGAAGCCCATGGCGAAGGCCGCCTGAGTCCCGCGGCGACAATTCCGCCCGACGACGATCGGCTGGGGCCGCCTTCAGTGGCGGCCCTTTCGATTCTGACGCATTGAGGCTCGGCGCGGTCGATGATAGCGTGCCGGCGCCTTAAAGGGAGACGTCAGCGCCATGGAGCCGATCACCTATGCCGAGTTCGATAAGGTCGATATCCGGGTCGGCACCATCATCGCCGCGGAGCCGTTCCCCGAGGCGCGCCGGCCCGCCTACAAGTTGCGCATCGATTTCGGCCCGGCCATCGGCATCCGCAAATCCTCCGCGCAGATCACCAAGCACTACGCGCTTGACGGGCTGGTCGGCCGCCAGGTCGCCGCGGTAGTCAATTTCCCCCCGAAGCAGATCGGGAAGTTCATGAGCGAATGCCTCGTGCTCGGCTTCCCCGACGCGGATGGCGGCGTGGTGATGATCGGTATCGACCGCCCCGTCCCCAATGGGGGCAAATTGTTCTGAGGGGGATCGCCCCTCAGGCGGCGCGAATCTCCCCGAGGAAGCGATCGACTTCCTCACGCAGGCGGATCGATTGTTGCGACAGGCTCTCCGCTGCCGTCAGCACTTGGGTCGCTGCCTTCCCGGAGCTGTTTGCCGCGTCTGTCACGGTAACGACGTTGCTCGACACCTCGTGAGTGCCGGTCGCCGCCTGTTGCACGTTGCGGGCGATCTCCTGGGTCGCAGCTCCCTGCTCCTCGACCGCCGCGGCGATGATCGCGGCAATCTCGCTGACCTGCTTGATCGTGCCGCCGATATTCTTGATCGCTCCGACCGCGGTGGCGGTCGCGCTGCGCATCTCATCAATCTGGGCCGTGATCTCCTCCGTTGCCTTGGCGGTCTGGTTCGCCAGGCCCTTGACTTCGGCCGCGACCACGGCGAAGCCCTTGCCCGCCTCGCCGGCACGCGCCGCCTCGATCGTCGCGTTGAGGGCAAGGAGATTGGTCTGGGAGGCAATGTCGTTGATGAGATTGATCACCTCGCCGATTTTCTGAGCGGCATCAGCCAAGCTCTGGACCGTGCCATTCGTGCGCTCGACCTCGTCGACGGCCTTGACGGCGATCCGGTTCGACTCATTGACCTGCCGGCTGATCTCGGAAACGGAGCTCGACAGCTCCTCGGCCGCTGTCGCCACCGTCTGGACGTTGGCCGAGGCTTGCTCGGATGCCGCCGCTACCGCGGCAAGCTGCTTGCTCGCTTGGTTCGCCGTCGTGGCCATGCCCTCGGCGGTGGAGCGCATCTCGACACCCGCGCCGGTGACCGCGACGACGATCTCCTTGACGCTCGCCTCCAAGCGGTCCGCGAGCTTTAGCATTTCGGCCCGGCGCTGCTCCGCGGCGGCCCGATCGCGCTTCTCGATCTCATCGCGATGAGCGGCTTCGGCGGCGCGCTTGGCCTCCTCGCGCTCACGCGCCTCCTCAGCGGCCCTGCGCTCCTCTTCCGCTCGGCGCGACCGGTTGCTGGCCAGCTCGGCCAGCATGTTGTCGAACGACTGCGCGAGCCGGCCGACCTCATCCGTTCCGCGATCATTCACGCGCAAGTCGTAATCCTCGGTTTTCTTGACCTGATCTGCGACGCTCTGGAGCCGCACGAGAGGACGCACGATGTTGCGCCATACCGCCACCGCCACGCCGAGGCTCAGCAGCGCAAGGCCGCTCGAGATCAAAAGGTTCAGCCATAGCTTGCCAAGCAGGCCATCGATCCGCGCCTTGAGAAGGCGATGCAGCTCGTCGCTCGTCGCCTGCCAAAATGCAACGGTGGTCGACTCCGCCGCGTCATAGAGCCGCTCGATCCCGGACATATCGATGCCACGGCCGCCCTGCGCGATGAGAGCCTTCTGAAGCCCCGCCTCGTAGGCCTCGGCGGCGCTGATGGCCGCCTGATAGCGGGGATCGATCGCCGGCTTGAGATGCCCGTCCACATTGCCGCGATAGGCCTGGGCCATGTTGTCCTTGATTCCATCGATGGTCGACTTGAGGGAGCCGTCCAGAAGCAGGAAGCGGACCCTGTCCTCGGTGCCGAACTGGCCGCTCTTGGCGACGGCGCGGGCCGTGCCGAGCGTGGCCGAGAGCTGCCCGAGAAGCGTGGGCAGCTTGCCGACCATGGTGTCCTGGACATAGAAGCTGTCGAGATCGGGATCCAAAGTCAGGTTCGAATCGTCTCCGATGCGGGAAATCAGGGCATTGGCAGCGTCAACCGCGGCATCGCCGGCCGCCCCGGCATCGGCGCCGCGCAGCTTCGCAATCGCGTCGGCGAGCTTCCTGGTTTGGGCCTCGGTGTCCATGCCGCTTCCCAAGCCGCTTCGCGCCTGATCGAGAATGGCGGCCGCGTTGCCGAGGGCGCCGTCCGTATCCGTCGCGCCGCGCACGTGCGCCAGAATACCGGCGAGCAAGGGTCGCACGGCGGCGACATAGCGATTGCCGACCTCCTCCTTCCTGGCGAATTCGATCGATATATTCTTCTCGGCGACGAAGCTGTAGACCGAGAAGGCGATCGGAATGATGAAGAGGACGCACATCACGAGCAGCTTCGCGCTCGTGTTCATCTTCCGAATGAAATGGATACGAGGAGCGATGCTCATGACCGGGCGTCCTTCGATCGTGCCGATGAGGGCGATCCGCAGCCGGCGCAATTTTCCGCCGTCGCGGAGCTTTCTTATTCCGACGTCAATGTCGCACCGAACTCTTAAGTATGTATTGAATGCATGTGAGCTATGCCGTTATTGCTAAGCTCTCGCAGACCGTGCGATGGCGCATGGGCGAGGCGAAATCTTCGCGCGCTACCTTGGTCGGCAACAACTTCCGCGCGTTTCTGAGGGAAGTTATCTCAACTTCCGACGGCTGTCAGGCGGCGCGCTTGAGCCACGCCGAGAGGCGGTGGCGCATATTGTCCCAGAAGACGTGGCCGGTATTGGCCACCCAGTTGAGCTGGAGCACGCGCCGCGGCCCGATATAGAGCTTGTGGCCGTGATAGGAGCGCTCGCTGCGGCGGAAGGCCAGCATGAGCCCCGACTCGGGCGGCACCTCGACGACGTAATCCTCGATATCCTTGGCCGAGCGCAGCAGGCGCAGCCGCCCGCCTTCGGATTCCCACGGCTCGTTGAGATAGATGAGAAGCGTGATGATCTTGCTCTTGGAATCCGTATGGATATTGCCGTCGCGATCGCCGCAGCGCCCGCGCACGGTGACGATGGTCGGACGGCCGGCCAGCGAAATGGCGAATTTGCGCTCGATCGCCGCGCGCAAAGCCGGCCCTTCGAGCTCGTGCAAGAGGGCGGCGAAGTCCTCGCCATAGCTCAGCTCGCTGACCGGGAAGCTGCCCGGCTTGTCGATCGCCGGATAGCTGCGGTGAATGGCGGCGAGCGCCTCGCTGCGCACGAAGCCCGGCACCATCACGTGGTCATAGGGATCGTGGGCGAGCGGCGTTGCGTCGAGGCGGGAGAGATCGAGGAAGCTCATCGCGGAAGCTCTGGCTCCTTCGGAGCGGTGATTGCGGGCGCGGAACCTAGCACGATCGCAGCGGCGGGGGAATTGGCCGGCGCACCGCTCAGACCGGCAGCCTGAGCCGGGCGCGCAGCCCGCCCAGGGGCGAGTCATCGAGCACGAGCTCGCCGCCATGACCATGGACGACGTCGCGGGCGATGGTCAGCCCGAGCCCGACGCCGCCGGTTTGGATATTGCGCGAGGGATCGAGGCGGAAAAAGGGGCGGAACACCGCCTCGCGCTGGTCGCGCGGGATGCCCGGCCCGTCATCGTCGACCATGATCTCGATCATGTCCTGGGCGCGGCCGGCGCTGACCCGCACATGCTTGCCATAGCGCGCGGCATTCGAGATGAGATTCATGAGGCAGCGCTTGAGCGCGTCGAGGCGCACGGGAACGACAAGGTGGGGCTCGGTCTCGAGGTCGATGGTGGCGCCCTCCTTGCGCGCGGCGCCGACGACCTGCTCGAGCACGACGGCGAGATCGGCGGGCTCGGGCGCCGCCGTGCCCTCGCCGCGCGCAAAGGCGAGATAGCCATCGATCATGCGCTCCATCTCGACCACGTCGGCCTTCAGCTCCTCCGCCTCGGGCGTGTCGCCGAGCATGGCGAGCTGAAGCTTCATGCGGGTAAGCGGCGTGCGCAGGTCGTGGGAGACGCCGGCGAGCATCTCCGTGCGCTGCTCGATCTGGCGCTTGATGCGGTTGCGCATCTGAATGAAGGCTTGCGCCGCCTGGCGGACCTCGGAGGCGCCGGCGGGGCGGAAGTTCGGCACGTCGCGCCCCTTGCCGAAGCTGTTGGCGGCGGCGGCGAGACGGCGGATCGGGCGCACCTGGTTGCGCATGAAGACGGTGGCGATGGCGACGAGGACGAGCGACGAGCCGACCATCCACAGCACGAAGATGTAGGTCGTCGGGCTGAAGAGGCGCTTGCGCGTGGTGGTGGTGACAAGGACGCCGCTCGGCATCTGGACACGGATTTCGATGTCGCGGTCCGTCTGGGTCGCGTCGATGCGGAACGGTCGGCGCACCAGCGCGTCGAGCTGCGGGCCGAGCATGCGGTCGAGCGAATCGGTGCGGCTGTCGGCGTCGTCGGCGAGACGGGCGCCGGGAAGGAATTCGGCGCGGATATCCAGGCGCGACGCCGCCATCTCGAAGATCCATTTGCGGCTGACCGGATCCGGATAGTCCTCGAGATAGGTGACGATAAGGGCGACGTCGCCGGCGAGCGAGTTGGCCAGGCGCTGGGTTATAGTGCTCCAGTGACGCTCGTAGAAGATGTAGGTGGCGATCACCTGCAGCAGCACAAGCGGCATGACAAGAATTAGCAGCGAGCGGCCGAGAAGGCTCTTCGGCAGGAAGCGCTTGATGAAGGTCATCGGTCAGTTCCGCTCGCCTCCGGCCGGCCGTGCACGCGCCCATGTCGGTCGGCCGGGGCAGGGACGAGACATATCAAACAGCATCTGCACCGGCAAGCATGGGGCCTCGATCCGGCGTCTAGTCGGGCTGCAGCAGATAGCCCTTGCCGCGCACCGTGCGGATGTAGCGGGGCGTGCGAGGGTCGGGCTCGATCTTGCGCCGCAGTCGGGTGATCTGCACGTCAATCGCGCGCGTATTGCCGGAAAGCTCGCTTTCCGCGGCGAGGCGCTCGCGAGCGAGCGGCTGGCCGGCACGGCTGGCGAGAATCTTGAGCAACCGGGCCTCGCTGCCGGTGAGCTTGACGAGCTTTCCGGCGCGGCTCAGCTCGTCGCGCCTCAGATCGAAAACGAAGTCGCCGAGCTGGACGCTCGCGATCGTCTCCACCGGCTCGGGGACGGGGACGCGGCTCAGGATGCGCCGGATGCGTAGCACGAGCTCGCGCGGCTCGAAGGGCTTGGGCAGGTAATCGTCGGCGCCGCGCTCGAGCCCCTTGATGCGGTGCTCGGGCTCGCCCATCGCGGTCAGGATGAGAATGGGAACCCGGCTCTTCGGCCGGAGTGCTGCGGTGAACTCGAGGCCGTCCTGCCCCGGCATCATCACGTCGAGGACGATGAGGTCGAAGGCGATGCTCTCGAGCCGCGTCCAGGCTTCCGCGGCGTCGCCGGCCGTCGTCACGCGGAAGCCGTTCTCGCTCAAATAGCGCTGCAGCAGGCCGCGCAGACGCGTGTCGTCGTCGACGACGAGGATATGAGGGGCTTCGTCCACCACGAGCGCGATTATAGCGGCGCGGCGCGCGACATGCCTACCGCGTCTCGCGGAAGCGGATTTGATCGCGCTCGTTGATGAGCTGGAACAGGACCTGGCGGAATCCCTCCACCGCCTCGGCCCCGGCCTGGCGGAAGGCGCGCGCGAAGCGCTCCCGCTGGCGCGCGGTGAGCGCGCGCTCGAGCTCGGCCCCCTTCGCCGTCAGCTCAAGGCGCCGTTGCCGCCGGTCCGTCGGCCCGGGCCGCTGCACGACGATGCCCTCGCGCACCAATTGCCCGAGCACCCGCGACAGGCTCTGCTTGGTGATCCTGAGGATGTTCAGCAGCTCGGTGACGCTGATCCCGGGATAGCGCCCGACGAAGTAGATGACGCGGTGATGGGCGCGCCCGAAATTGTGCTTGGCCAGGAGCCCGTCCGGCTCGGCGGCGAAATCCCGGAAGGCGAAGAAGAGAAGCTCCATCCCGCGGCGCAGCTCCTCCTCCCGCAGAAAGAGCTGATTGAAGCCGGATTTTAAGTCAGTCATGTTGACGTATATGACGTTGAAATGCTAACCGATGCAACAACTTCCGAGAACGCCGCGAGGCCGCCCCGGGCTGCATTCGACAGTTGCAGGGGGAGGCTCTTGCAGACATACGCCTCGGCGCGCGAAAGTCTTCGCCGACTCAACGGACGCGGCGCCAAAGCCATCGCGGGCCCGTCCCGTTCCTCGATTGGAGATCGCCATGGAGCATCATTCGCCGCGGAACCGTTCCACCTTCACAGGGGCGAGCCGAACCCCCATCGCCATCACCCCGACCGCCAAGCCGAAGGCGCGCCCCGCCGATGACAAGCTGCAATTCGGGACTGTCTTCACCGACCATATGTTCGTCCTCGACTACGCCGAAGGCAAAGGATGGCACGATCCCCGCATCGTGCCCTATCAGCCTTTCAGCCTCGATCCGGCGACGGCGGTCCTGCATTATGCCCAGGCGGTTTTCGATGGGCTGAAGGCCTTCCGCGGCGGCGACGGCACGGTGCGGCTCTTCCGCCCCGACAAGCATGTGGAGCGGCTCAACAAGTCCTGCGAGCGGCTTTGCATCCCGCGGCTCGATCCGGCGCTCGTCCTCGATTCCTTCCATGCGCTGGTCGGCATCGACGAGGCCTGGGTGCCGCGAAAGCGCGGTACGGCCTTGTATCTGCGCCCGACCGTGATCGCGTCGGAGGCGTTCCTCGGCGTTCGCCCGGCGAAGAGCTATGTCTACTTTCTCATCCTGTCGCCGGTTGGCCCGTATTATGCCGAAGGCATGAATCCGGTGAAGATACTGGCGACCGACAAATATGTGCGGGCGGTGAAGGGGGGTGTGGGTGCGGCCAAAACGGCGGGCAATTACGCGGCGAGCATCTACGCGGCCGAGGAGGCAAAGAAGCTCGGCTATACCCAGGTGCTGTGGCTCGACGGCGTGCACCACAAATACCTCGACGAGGTCGGCACCATGAACATCATGGTCAAGCTCGGCGACGAGGTGGTGACGCCGCCGCTCGAAGGCTCCATCCTCGCCGGGGTCACCCGCGATTCGATTCTCGCGCTGCTGCGCGGCTGGGGGCTCAAGGTCTCCGAGCGGCAGGTCTCGATCGACGAGGTGCTTGCCGCGGCGCGGGGCGGCACGCTCGCCGAGATGTGGGGCACCGGGACGGCGGCGGTGGTCTCGCCCGTGGGCGAGCTCGGCTACAAGGACGAGCGCATCGTGATCAATGGTGGCAAGACGGGTCCGCTCACCCAGAAGCTCTACGACACCATCGTCGCCATCCAATATGGCGACACCAACGACGCCCATGGCTGGACGGTGCCGCTCCGCGCCTTCGCGCCCGCAAGTTGAGCCGCTGCCGGCGCCGCCATGCTCAATGAAGGTGGGGCGCGGCATCCATCGGTGCCGATGAGCCGGGCCGGCCGCGCTGCGCCTGCTCGTGGACGGCGGGGGTCATTCCGACGAGCGTGCCGACGACGGCGAGGATCAGCAGCCCCAGCACGATCTCGAGGATGGCGTTCCGGCGCAGCCGCGACAGGGCATGTCGCGCGCCAGCATTCGGGTCCGGGCGCAGCCGGGGCGTGAGGCGCTGCCGGTTGACCGCGGCGAGGGCGAGCATGCCGAGGAAGAGCCCCAGCTTGACGAGCAGGACGCGGCCGTAAGAGGTGCCGATCAGCGCGGGGATCGTCCCCACCAGAAACCAACCATTGGTCAGCCCGCTAAGAACGAGGAGGGCGACGCTGGCAACGCCCAGGCTCGAGAAGCGAGCGGCGGCCCGCGGAAGCGCATCGGGCCAGGACTTACCCGCACGGACGAGCAAGAGCACAAGCGCCGGCAAGGCGCCGAGCCAGGCGCCTGCCGCCAGCAGATGGAGAAGGTCGGCGCCGAGATGCCAGAAGCGGCCGGCGCCCTCCTCTGCGAAAGCATGGCCGGTCAGGGCGATGCTGGCGAGGAAGACGGCGCCGGCGAGGAGGCTTGCGTCCTCGACGACGATCTTCGCGCGCATTGGCTTGACGCGCTCATGGAGCCAGAGCAGTAGCCCGAGCAGCAAGCCGAGGGCGAACCGCGCCGTCCATAGCCGCCCGAACTGCGTCTCGACCAGCACCGTGCCAAGCACGCCGTGGAGAAGCGACGCATCGAGAGCCTGCCCGCTCATCATCGCGGCCGTGCTCAAAAGCCAGGGCAACGACGCGAGCAGCGCCAGCACGAGGCCGGCAGCGGCAAGCCGCCGCGCGTCGCGCACCGCTGCGCCGAGCAGCGCCGTTCCGCACGCCGCGGCGCGGCAGGCTGGCCGCGCCACCGTCAGAAGGAAGAGCAGGCTCCCGAACGGCAGCACGGCCCCGGCGTAATGGGCGGCCCTCGCGAGGTCGCCGATGATGCCCGGCGTCATCGGCGACCTATACCGCGAGGCTTGGCGGAATGTGCGCCGGCATCACGGGGCGACCGTGAACTTGAACTCGCCTCGGGTCGCATGGGTATCGACCGAGACGACCCGCCAGACGACGCGGTAAATGCCCGGCGGCAGCGGCGGCAAGGGCAGCTCGAGAAGAGTCCTGTCCTTCGCGTCGAGATGCCCGCCGCCCTTGTCGACTTGCTTCCCACCGGCATCGACCACCCGCACCGTGCTGAAGGCGGGCTCGAGCTCCTCGGTGAACCGCAGTTTCAGCTCGGACGGCGCGCGCTTCACCGTGCTGCCGGCGGCCGGCGTCGCGTGATCGAGAAAGGCATGGGCGAAAGCGCCGGCGGCAGCGGAAATGAATAGCGCGAACGCCGCAGGAATGATGACCGGGATCCTTAGCATGTTCAGTACCTGAGAATGGGTTTGCCGAAGATGGAGTCGGTCAGGCGGACACTCCATCGCGTCGTGGCGGGGTCGCGTCGCGCGCGGCCTCGGTCTCGGGGCATTCTGCTCTCCACCAGTCAGGGCGGACGAGGCGTCGGTGGCGAGGACCAGCTGCGCAGGGTGCCTGGGTCGTCCGCAGGTGCTGCGGAAGACCGCGTGTCTCTACCCGGTCAGCGTCGCTCGCCCGAGGTCAGGCGGAGACGGGAGGCGCCCGGGGCTGAGGGCGCGGGCAGATGCCGACCGCCGCGACGACATCGGTGATGACGACGCGGATGGAACGGCCCTGCGGCAGGGGTGGCGGAAGCTCGACCGCGCTCGGCGCCAGCGACGCCGACAGGATGTGCAAGCTCTGGAAGATCGGGCATTCGGGCTGCTTGCCGGGTGCCGGCCCGTGCGGGTCTGCCGGGGACGCCGCGGTGGCGTCGGCTTCGCAATGTGCCGCCATCGCGAGCTGCATCTGCATGGGGCGATGGGCATGCAGGCCGTGCCCAGGCCTGGGCGCAGGCGTTGACACCGCACCTTGGGACGGCGGCCAGCCGACCCACCCCAGCTCGCCCATAAAGGCGTGGACTTGGGTGATGAAGAGCTGGAGGGCGAGGCTGGCCGTGACGAGCCAGAGCACGCCCGCCGGCCAGCCCTTCCGCCGGCGCCGCAGGGTCGCCTTCACGTATCGTCCATGCTCAATGCGCATGCGCTGCGAGCCCATCCCGCCTCCCTTTGGCGAGATCGTCCCCGTCGCCGCCTTATTCCCATTGCGGCGGGACGGGCGTCAACCGGCGGCGTTGTCGCATCCCTCACCGTCCCGTGTCCACCTCGATCCGGTCGTAGCCCTTCAGCCGATAGAGGAGGAGCGAGACCAGCCAGCTCAACCCGAACAACGCGATGATTGCATAGCCAAGCATGCCCAGATCATCGTTGAGCGCGGCGACGGCCGTCCAGAAGGCGCCGCCGACGCCGAGCCTGTCGCCGACGAGGCCGAGCGCCTCGATTCCGCCGACAATCACGGCGACCAGCACCGAGGTCAAGGTAATGGTCATGTTGTAATAGAGCTTGCGGATCGGCTTGACGAAGGCCCAGCCATAGGCGCCGAGCATGAGGATGCCGTCGGTGGTGTCGACGAGGCACATGCCGGCGGTGAAGAGGGCCGGGAAGACGAGGATCGTCCAAATCTCGAGGCCCTTGGATGCTCCGGCGGCGGAAATGCCCAAGAGGCCGATCTCGGTCGCCGTGTCGAAGCCGAGGCCGAAGAGAAAGCCGAGCGGATACATGTGCCAGCTCCTGCCGATCAGCCGGAAGAGCGGGCGGAAGAGACGCCCGAGGAGGCCGCGACGGGCGAGCAGAAGGTCGAGGTCGTCCTCGACCAGGCGCCCGCCCCGTCGCACCCGTCGGAAGCTGCGATAGACACCGGCGAGGACGACGAGATTGGCGAGCGCGATGGCAAAGAGGAAGAGCACGGAAACCGCGGTGCCGACGAGGCCGCCAAGATCCTTGAGGGCGGCGAGGCGTCCCTGCATGGCGCCCGCAGCGAAGGCGATGGCGGCGGAGGCGAGCGCCACCACGGTCGAATGGCCGAGCGAGAAATAGAATCCGGCGGCGACTGGTCGCTTTCCCTCCTGCATCAGCTTGCGGGTGACGTTGTCGATGGCGGCGATGTGATCGGCATCGACGGCGTGGCGCAGCCCGAAGCCATAGGCGAGGAGCGCTGTGCCGAGGAGGACGGGATGGGTGCGAAAGGCGAGAAGCGCCCAGGCCCAGGCGCTCAGGTTGGCGAGGACGAGGACGGCATAGAGGCCGGCGATCTTGCTGCGGAGCGACGCCGCGCCGTCGCTTGGGCCGCAACCGACGGGATGAGTCATGAGAGCCTGCCTCGCGTGTGACGTTGCAAGTCACCGCAAACGAGGCCCGAACCCGGGTTCCGGCCCGTCATCGAGGCACCCCGCCCGATGTGTCTGCCGTGACGGCGCGCGATGGCAGGTCTCCTGGCTCGCGGGTCTCGGCCTCGCGCCGCCTTCCCGGTTGCCCAGTGGCTGCTTCGGACGCTCGGCTCGCCGCTCACAGTTGCGGGGGCAGCCGCGGCTTGGGGCTATGATTTGGCTTGGCCCGCACCGCGTTCCCTTTTGATCCCCGAACGGGGAACCATCGCCGCGACGATAGGGAGCGGCTCCGGCCTCGTCAATGCGCATCGAGACCGGACCGGCGCTGCAGGGCGAGAACGCGATGCGGAAAAGGCCCCTCTTTACTGGACATGAGGCATATCCGTGCTAGATAGGGGTTCTCTATCCCTGGAGGACCTCGGTGGGAAGCTACATCCTACTCGACCTCATGGGCGGCGTGGCGCTGCTGCTCTGGGGCCTGCATATGGTCCACAGCGGCATCGTGCGGGCCTTCGGCTCCGACCTGCGGCGCATCCTCAGCGTGGCTCTGCGCAACCGGCTCAACGCGTTCCTGGCGGGGCTGGGCGTCACCGCCGTGCTCCAAAGCAGCACGGCCACGGCGCTGATCGCGACCTCCTTCACGGCAAGCGGCGTCGTCGACCTGGCGCCGGCGCTCGCCCTCATGCTCGGCGCCAATGTCGGCACCACGCTCATCACCCAGGTCCTGTCCTTCGACATCTCTTGGGCCTCGCCGGTTCTCATCGTCGCCGGCGTCGTCGCCTTCAAGCGCGGTGGGCGGACGCGCACTCGCGACCTCGGGCGCGTCTCGATCGGGCTCGGCCTCATGCTCCTCTCGCTCCACATTCTGCTCACGAGCCTCGCCCCCGCGGAGAACGCGCCGGCCATCCGCACCCTCCTCGGCGTCGTCACCGAGATGCCGCTGCTGAGCCTGCTCATCGGGGCGGTGCTGACCTGGGCGGCCCACTCCAGTGTCGCCGTCGTCCTCCTGGTGATGTCGCTGGCCTATGCGGGCTTCGTCTCGCCCGCCGCGGCCCTGGCCCTCGTGCTCGGCGCCAATCTCGGCAGTGCCATCAACCCGGTGCTCGAGGGCGGCAGCGCCGCCGACCCGGCGAGCCGGCGGCTGCCGATCGGCAATCTCGTCAACCGCGTCGTGGGCATCGCCGTGGTGCTGCCCTTCCTGCACCCGATCGCCGATCAGCTCGCCCGCCTCGATCCCAATCCGGCGCGCGAGGCGGCCAATTTCCACACCGCCTTCAATCTCGTCCTCGCCGCCGTCTTCATCCTGGCCCTCGATCCGCTGGCGCGCCTCCTCACGCGGCTCCTGCCGGCACAGAAGAAGTCGGCCGATCCTTCGACCCCGCTCTATCTCGACGAGACGGCGATCGTGACGCCGGCGGTGGCCCTCGCCTGCGCCGCCCGCGAGACGCTCCATATCGGCGACATCGTCGAGACCATGCTGCGGCAGACCATGACAGCCTTCCTCACCGACGACCGCAAGCTCGTCGCGGAGATCGAGCGCATGGACAACGCCGTCGACCGCCTGTGCGAGGCGATCAAGCTCTACGTCACCAAGGTGACGCGCGAGAGCCTGGAGGAGCGGGACGGGCGCCGGGCCATGGAGATCATCTCCTTCGACATCAATCTCGAGCATGTCGGCGACATCATCGACAAGAACCTGATGGAGCTGGCCGCCAAGAAGATCAAGAACAAGCTGCAATTCTCCAAGGAAGGAGCGGCCGAGATCGAGGCGTTCCACCGGCGCGTGCTCGACAATCTCAAGCTCGCCTTCGGCGTCTTCATCTCGGGCGACGCCAAGGTCGCGCGCAAGCTGATCGAGGAGAAGGCCCATCTGCGGGAGGCCGAGCTCGCCGCCGCGGAGAGCCACCTGGCGCGGCTTCGCGCGGGGCGGCCCGAGAGCATCGAGACGAGCTCGTTGCATCTCGACGTGCTACGCGACTTGAAGCGCATCCACTCCCATATCTGCTCAGTCGCCTATCCGGTCCTCGAGGCCGCCGGCGAGCTGCAGCCCAGCCGGTTGCGCGAGGCGGAGCCGGCGCCGCTGCCGGTGGAGTCCTCTGCCGCCCCGCCGCGCCCCGCGGGGCGCTGACCGCTTCGGGCTCGCTCATGCCGCCGCAGCGCGGCGCCTGCGCGCGGTCTTCTTCGCCTCGCCGCCCGACGCCGGGAGCCCGCCCTCGGGCAGGGCGGGCGCGGCTTGGCCCGCCTGCTCCAGCCAGCGGATGAAGGCGGCGACAGCATGGTCGCCGCGCCGCGCCTCCGGAACATAGGCGTAATAGCTGGGGGCCGGCAGGATGGGGGCGGCGAAGGGCATCTCCAGCCGTCCGCGCGCGACATCCTCGGTCACCAGCGAGATCGGCCCCATCGCGACTCCCAGGCCGTCGAGCGCCCCCTGCAGCGTGAGATAGAAATGCTCGAGCATGAGCGACTGGCGGGGCGCGAGATCCGGCACGCCCGCCGCCTGGAGCCATTGCGGCCAGACCTTCGGCAGGGTGCTGGTGTGAAGGAGCGTGTGCCGCCGCAGGTCCCGCGGCTGCTCGAGCGGGATGCGCCGCCGCAGGCTCGGGCTGCAGACGGGGATGCGCGCCTCGGGCAGGAAGGGATGGCCGACATAGCCCGTCACCTGCGCAGGCCCGCCGCGGATAACGACATCGAAGGGCTCGACCAGCTTGGCGATGCGCTCGTTCGAGGTGGTGAGCCGCACCTCGATATGGGGATGCGCCATCTGGAACGCGGAGAGGCGCGGAATCAGCCAGCGCATGGTGAAGGTCGAGAGCGCGTTGACGCGCAGGAGCGGGCTCTTGCCGCGCTCGAGCTGGCGCGCCGTGGCAAGCGCGATGCGGTCGAAGGCGGCGCCGATCTCGGCGAGATAGGCGTCACCGGCCGCCGTCAGCCGCACGCGTCGATTGAGGCGCTCGAACATTGGCGCGCCCAGCCATTCCTCGAGGATCTGGACGTGGCGGCTGATCGCACCGTGAGTCACGCGAAGCTCCGCCGCCGCCTTGCTGAAGCTTTCGAGGCGCGCCGCCGCCTCGAAGGCCTTGAGCGTATTGAGCGGGGGCAGACGCCGATGCATTCGCGTCAAATTTCCTGACAAGAGCGGTCAGGATAACTGCTTTGCCGCGGCGCCGCAAATACGGCAGGCTGCGAAGGTGACGCCTCGATGACAATGCGGCGCACCCCGCGGCACGAGCGGGATCGACGCCGCCGGAGCGGACGATATGATTCATCTCGCCCATGATGCGGCGGCGCCGGCGAGGCGGTTGATGCGGTGGCGCGGCCTCGCGACGGCCTGCCTCGCCCATTTCACCCATGACGGCTATTCGGACATGCTCTATCTCCTGCTCCCCTTCTGGCAGCGGGAGCTCGCCTTGAGCCTGACCGAGGTCGGCGTCATGAAGACGCTCTATTCGGGCGCCATGGCCTTGTTCCAGATTCCCTCGGGAATGGCGGGCGAGCGGCTGGGGGAGAGGTGGCTGCTCGCCGGCGGCACTGTTGTCGCGGCCCTTGCCGTGCTCGCCTTCGGCTGGGCGGCATCGCCCTTTGCGCTCTTCGCCTTGCTGGCGCTGAGCGGGATGGGGGCGAGCGTGCAGCACCCTCTCTCCTCGGTCGTGGTCGCCAAGGCCCATGACGGTGCCGGGCTGCGCGCCGCGCTCAGCACCTATAATTTCGCCGGCGATCTCGGCAAGGTCGCGATCCCGGGCGTGGTTGCCCTTCTCATCGCCCGCTTCGGCTGGCCGACGGCGACCCATCTCGCCGGGCTGTTCGGGCTTCTCGTCGCCGCCGTCATCCTGACCAGCCTGCGGCGCCCGCTTCGCAAGGCCACGACGGGCGAAGCCAGCGCCGCTCCTTCGGCGCCTCTCGCGGAACCGGCGCGCCGGCGCGCCTTCGCCGCCCTCTCCAGCATCGGCGTCGTCGACAGCGCGACGCGCACCGGCTACCTCACCTTCCTGCCCTTTCTCCTCACCGGCAAGGGGGTGACGGCGGCGACGCTCGGCCTGATGCTCAGTCTCACCTTCGCCGGCGGCGCCTTGGGCAAGTTCGCCTGCGGCGTGCTGGCGGCGCGCCTCGGGGTGCTGCGCACCGTCATCGCGACGGAAGCGGCGACCGCCCTCGGCATCGTCGCCCTGCTCGCGGCCCCCCTCAATGTCTGCCTGGCCTTGGCCCTGCCGATCGGCATCGCCCTCAACGGCACCTCCTCGGTGCTCTACGGCAGCGTCGCCGAGCTCGCGCCCCGCGACCGCCGTGCGCGGGCTTTCGGCTTCTTCTACACAATCACCATCGGCTCGGGAGCCCTCGCGCCCACGGCCTATGGCGCCGTCAGCGACGCGATGGGGGTGCCCTGGACGATGGTGCTGGTCGCGGCGGTGGTGCTGCTGGTCGTGCCGTTGACTCTGCCGCTCCGTGGCGCCTTTATCGCCGGTCCGGCGCGAAGCTGAGCGCTGCTGCTATTCCGCGGCGTCGGGCTCGGGCCGGGGCGAGGCCCAGGCGGCCGCGGCGGCATCGTCCTCGGCGCGCGCCTCGACCCAGCGCGCGCCCTCTGGCGTCTCCTCCTGCTTCCAGAACGGCGCCTTGGTCTTGAGCCAGTCGACGAGGAAGCGGCAGGCGTCGAACGCCGCGTCGCGATGGGCGGCGGCCGTCGCCACGAAGACGATGCGCTCGCCGGGCTCGAGCCGGCCATAGCGGTGAATGATGAGGCTCGCCTCGAGCGGCCAGCGCCGCTGCGCCTCCGCCTCGATCTCGGCGAGCTTCTTCTCGGTCATGCCCGGATAATGCTCGAGGGTCATGGCGGTGATGGCGCCGGCACCCGTCATCTCGCGCACCAGCCCAACGAAGCTGACGACTCCACCGATATTGCGCTTGCCGGCTGCAAGTGCCGCGAGCTCGGCCGCCGGGTCGAAATCCTCGCGCTGGACGCGGATCATCTCAGCCTCCCGTCACCGGCGGGAAGAGGGCCACCTCGTCGCCCGGCCGCACCGGGTGATTGGCGCTCACATATTCCTGGTTGACGGCGACGCGGATCACGGCCGGGTTCTTCAGCGCGGCGGCATAGCCCGGGCCGCGTCCCCTAAGCCATTCGACGAGTCCGGCCACATCGGTCACCGAGGCCGGAAGCGTCACCTCTTCCTCGGCGACGCCGGTGCGCTGCTTGAGCCAGGCGAAATAAAGGAGCTTCATCAGCTCACCTCGCTGAAGGGCAGGAAATCGACCATGCTGCCGCTCCTAAGGTGGGTCACCGTCTCGGGCAATTCAACCAAGCCGTCGGACTCGATCATCGAGGAGAGGATGCCCGCCCCGTCGCGCGGGAACTTGCGGGCGACGAGCCGCCCCTCCGCGTCGGCGGCGAGCCGCGCGCGCACCCATTCCCGCCGTCCTTCCTTCTTCTTATGATCGAAGCCGGCGAGGACGCGATAGAGCACAGGCGCCGTCTCGCGCGCGCCCATGAGGCGCAGCAGCACGGGACGCGCGAGGCGGAGGAAGGTCACCATCATGGCGACGGGATTGCCCGGCAGGCCGATGAAGGCCTTGCCGCGAATCTGCCCGAGCGCGAGCGGCCGCCCAGGCTTGATGGCGAGGCGCCAGAAATGCAGGCTGCCGAGGGCCTCGACCGCAGCCTTCACGTGATCCTCCTCGCCCGTCGACATGCCGCCCGAGGTGATCAGGGCGTCGTGGCGGTCCGCCGCCGCGTCGAGGGCTTTCTCGATTGCATCGCGACGGTCGGGAAGGATGCCGAGATCGTCGATCCGGCAGCCGAGGCGGCGCAGCAGGGCGGCGAGGGTGAAGCGGTTGGCGTCATAGACGCAGCCGGCGGGGGCTGCGCTGCCGGGCTCGCGCAGTTCGTCGCCGGTCGAGAAGAGGGCGACGGAAAGCGGGCGGCGCACGCCAAGCGCGGTGAGGCCGAGCGAGGCGGCGGCCCCAAGATCCTGCGGACGGAGGCGCTGCCCCGCTTGCAGGACCACGGCGCTGGCCCGCAGGTCCTCGCCCGCCTTGCGGCGATTGGCGCCGCGCCTGATCCCGGGCTTGCAGACGACGGCCTCGCCCTCTTGCCGGCAATCCTCCTGCATCATCACGGTGTCCGGTCCCTCGGCGGCAGCTTCGCCTGCGGGCATCGGCGCGCCGGTGAAGATGCGCACCGCCTCGCCGCGGCGCTGCGGGTGGGGAAGCGGGTGGCCGGCGGCGGCGCGGCCACGCACGGGAAGGCGCGTCTCGCGCTCCTGCTCCAGATCGTCGAAATAGACGGCGTAACCGTCGACGGCCGAATTGTCGTGGGGCGGAACGTCGCGCGTCGCGACGAGGTCTGCGGCGAGAATGCGGTCGAGGGCGTCGAGGAGGGGCACCGTCTCGCTCTCCGCGACGGGGCTCACCCGCGCCGCCAACAGGGCGAGCGCCTCGTCGACGCTCATCAGCGCGCCGCCGAAGGCAAAGCAGTCGTCGCTGAGCTGAGCCATGGTCCTAAGCCACGCCGCGGCGGCGCTCGGCCAGCCCGCAATGGGCGACGACGAAATCGGCGATCGCGCCCACATCGTTGATGTCGAGCACGGGGACACGCACGCCGTCGATGGGCGCATCGCTCGCGACCGCGACCACATGGGGATCGCCAGGGCAGAGGAGCGGCTTACCGAGTGCCGGACGATGGATCTCGAGCTTGTCGTGGTCGTGGCCCTTGAAGCCCTCAATGAGCAGCAGGTCGACCGGCGTCATATGCGCGATGAGCTCCTCCACGGTCGCCTCTGGCGCGCCGCGCAGCTCGTGCATGAGGGCCCAGCGATTCGCCGAGCTCACCATCACCTCGGTCGCCCCGGCGGCGCGATGCTCATAGCTGTCCTTGCCCGGCTTATCGACGTCGAAGGCGTGGTGGGCGTGCTTGAGCGTGGACACGGATAATCCCCGGCGCACGAGCTCGGGCAGCAGCTTGACCATGAGGGTCGTCTTGCCGCTGCCGCTCCATCCCACGAGCCCGAAGATTTTCATGGCCTGCTCACCGCCTTCCGATGCCATTCTAGGCTATTCGGCGTGCCACGACGAAAGTCAAGCGGCGCGGCCTCGTCGCCGCTTGCGGGTCAGGGATTGGCCGGCTTGGCGCCTTTGACGTCGCCCTTGCCGCGCTTCGCCTTGGCGCGCGCATCGGCGACGTCGATATGCTTGAAGCCCTCGCGCAGATAGTCGTAGCCCGTGACGAGGGTGAGGACCGCCGCGATCCACAGGCCGACGACGCCGATCTCGAGGGCATGGGGCACGAGCACGTCGCCGGCGCTGCCGACGATGAGGAAGCCGATCGCCACCATCTGGATCGTGGTCTTCCACTTGGCGAGCTTCGTCACCGGCACGCCGACATTGACCCCGGCGAGATATTCGCGCAGCCCCGAGACCAGGATCTCGCGGCAGAGGATCAGGATCGCGGGCAGCAGATTGATGCCCTGGATGCGTCCGAAGGCGGCGAGGAGGAAGAGCGTCGTCGCGACCAGAAGCTTGTCGGCGATGGGGTCGAGAAGCGTGCCGAGCTGGGATTGCTCGCGCAGGGTGCGCGCGAGATAGCCGTCGAGATAATCGGTGACGCCCGCCGCGGCGAAAAGCGCGCAGGCCACCCAGCGCGCCGCGTTGCCGTCGATCCAGAACAGCGCGACGAGGATCGGGATTACCGCGATCCGCGAGAAGGTCAGAAGATTGGGAAGGCTCGTCACCATCGCTCTATCGTCCCGGCTTGGGCAGGGCAGTCTAGCCCTCGGGGTGAAAGTGATCATAGATTTTTTTGGCGACCGTTTTGTTGATGCCCTCGACGGCCTCGAGATCGCTCAGGCCGGCGCGCGCCACGCTTTTCGCCGAGCCGAAATGATGGAGGAGGGCCTTCTTGCGCTTGGCGCCGATGCCCGGCACCTCGTCGAGAAGCGAGAGGCCGATCGCCTTCGAGCGGCGTGCGCGATGGGTGCCGATGGCAAAGCGATGGGCCTCGTCGCGCAGCCGCTGCAGGAAATAGAGCACGGGGTCGCGCTGGTCGAGGGAGATGGGCGTTTGCTCGGGCAGGAAGATGCGCTCGCGCCCGGCGTTGCGGTCGGGCCCCTTGGCGATGGCGGCGACGGCGACATCGCCGATGCCGAGATCGGCCAGCACGGCGCGCGCCGCGTTGAGCTGGCCGAGGCCGCCATCGATAAGGATGAGGTCCGGCCAGGTCCCGCGCTCGCGCTCGGGATCCTCCTTGAGCGCCCGGGCGAAGCGCCGGGTGAGCACCTCGCGCATCATGCCGTAATCGTCGCCGGGGGTGAGTCCCTGCGGCGGCCCCGCGCTGGCGGCGGCGTGGCCTTCGGCCTCATATCCCGCCGCAGCCTCGCCCAGCATGGCGGACCGCGCGGTGGGGAGCGCCGTGCCGATGTTGAACTTTCGATAAGCCCCCTTCATCAGGCCTTCGGGCCCGGCGACGATCATGGCGCCGACCGCGTTGGTCCCCATGATGTGGCTGTTGTCGTAGACCTCGATGCGCTGCGGCGGCGACTCCAGGTGAAGGACTTCGGCGAGCCCGTCGAGAAGCTGGCGCTGGGAGGCGCTCTCCGAGAGCCGCCGGGCGAGGGCTGCTTGGGCGTTGGCGAGGGCGTGCTCGACCATGTTCCGCTTGGGTCCCCGCTGGGGTGCGGCCACCTCCACCCTGCGTCCAGCCTTGAAGGTGAGGGCTTCCTCGATCAGCGCCTGCTCGGGGAGCCTGATGCTGAGGAGGATGAGGGACGGCGGCGGCTTGTTCTCATAGAACTGGCCGATGAAGGCGCCGAGCACCTCCTCGACGGCGAGACTGCGCTCGTGACGGGGGAAATAGGCGCGGTTGCCGTAATTGCGCCCGGCGCGGAAAAAGAACACCTGCACGCAGGTCTCCCCGCCCGCCTGGTGGGCGGCGATCACGTCCGCCTCCTCGACATCGGCGACGTTGATGTCCTGCTTCGCCTGGATCTGGGTCAGGGCGCGAATGCGGTCGCGATAGATGGCCGCCGTCTCGTAGTCGAGGGCCTCGGCCGCCTGCTGCATGAGGGCGGCGAGGCGGCGCTGGACGTCCTGGCTCTTGCCGGCGAGGAATTCTCGCGCCTCTCTCACGAGCTCGCGATAATCCTCGGCGGAGATGCGGCCGACGCAGGGGGCGCTGCAGCGCTTGATCTGATAGAGGAGGCAGGGGCGGCTGCGGCTCGCGAAGACGGTATCCGCGCAGGAGCGCAGGAGGAAGGCGCGCTCCAGCGCGGCCAGGGTCTGATTGACCGCACCCGCCGAGGCGAAAGGGCCGAAATACTCGCCCGGCCGGCTGCGCGCCCCGCGATACTTGGTGATCTGCGGCCATTCGCTGTCGCCGGTGAGCAGGATATAGGGGAACGACTTGTCGTCGCGCAGGAGCACGTTGAAGCGCGGCGCGTGGCGCTTGATGAGGTTGCTCTCGAGAAGGAGCGCCTCGACCTCGGTGTGCGTGGTCACGACCTCGACGGCGGTGGTCTCCGCCACCATGCGCTGCAGACGGTTGGAGAGCCGCGCGATCTGGGTATAGGAGGTGACGCGCTTCTTCAGGTCCTTGGCCTTGCCCACGTAGAGCACGTCGCCTCTCGCATCGATCATGCGGTAGACGCCCGGCGACTCCGGCATGGTCTTGAGCGCCGCGGCGATCACCTCGGCGCCGTGCGCAAGCCGTCCTTCCCGGGGCGCCGGTGCGGGCGGCGCGCCGGCGGCTGCGGGGGCGTCGGAACCCTGGATTTGGCTCATCTCGGCGCTGATGTTCCGATCGCGCGGCGCAGGGTCAAGGGGCATTCCGTCCGTTTCGCTAGGCCCCGTCCGGTTGGAATTTTGTGACAAGATTCACCAATCTGCCTGGGATTCCAACGGGATCACGAATATAGATAGAAACCCTGACTCGGGATATCCACGGTTTCTGTGGATAAGTATGTCGAAAAAACAGGTCCGATGATAACCGAATCCAGGTGCAACAAGGCATTCACGTAACTGCACAAAAAAGAGGCAATAGACCTAATACATTGAAATTAAACGAAGATTATGAAGTCAAGCGCAAAGAAACTGTCACATGGCGGTTTTTGCCGGAAATTCGTTGAGCGGCGCGCCGGCCGGTGATCCGCTGTGCAAAACCTTTCAGCGCTTCCTCGGGCCTTTAACGCAAATGTGAAATAATCGTGCGTGATGAGGCACGAAAACGTTCTATTTCAACGCCAACACCGCCGGCATCAGGGTAAACATCGAGCTTTTCGACGCGCACCTTGGCGCCCTCGACCCGTGGGTCCTCGAGGCAGAGGCCCGCGATCCGCTCGGCCAGGGTCTCGACCAGGTTCACGTGACCGGCAGCAACGAGGCGGCGGACGGCCGAGATCACCTCGTCATAGCAGACGACGTTCTCGTAGCGATCCTCGACGGGGCGAGCCGAATCTCGGACAGTGAGCTCGATATTGAGGCGCACCCGCTGGCTGCGGCCCCGCTCATGAGGCCGCACGCCGATCTGGCTCTCGAGCTCGAGATCGCGGACGAAAAGACGATGGGTGCCGCGCGAGACGGCTGCCGCCGGCCGGGCGGCCTTCTCATCGGCGTCGCTCGTCAGCATGAAGACGTTGTCGTGCATCGGCCCTCGCAAGCTATTCCGCCGGCCCGCCCCCGTCCAGGCCGCCGCGGCGTCATCTCCTCTCGCATACCGGATATATGGGGATGATCCCGGCGTCTGTCCTCCGGGCGACGCCTTATTCTTCCTGCGCGTCCGGGGCCGGCCAGGCGAGGTGCTGGCCGCCGTCGAGGGCGATCATCTGTCCGGTCAGCGCCGGCGCGGCGAGGATGAAGCGCAGCGCGGCGCAGATTTCCTCGGGCGTGGCGCCGCGCCGCAGCGGCGTCGAGCGCCATTGGCGGGCGAATTGCGCCTCGCTTTGCCGCGGGCTGGGGAGCACCGGGCCGGGGCCGATCCCGTTCACCCGGATGCGCGGCGCCAAGGCGACGGCGAGCGTCCGGGTCAAGGTCCACAGCCCCATCTTGCTCACCGTATAGGAGACGAAATGAGGGGTGAGGCGCCACACGCGCTGGTCGAGCAGATTGACGACGCAGCCCGCGGCCTCGGACGGCAAGTTGCGCGCGAACTCCTGGATGAGCACGAAGGGTGCTCTCAGATTGGTCTCCATGTGGAGATCCCAGGAGTCGCGGGTGGCGTCGAGGGCCTCGTCGCGCTCGAAGCGCGCAGCATTGTTGACGAGAAGCCCGAGCGGGCCCACGGCCGCTTGCGCCCGCGCCACCAGCCCCGCCGCCTCGGCTTCCCGGCCCAGATCGGCTTCGAGGGCGGCGGCGCGTCCACCCAGCGCGGCGATCTCCCCGACGACGGCCTCGGCTTCGGCCGCTGCATCGCCGTAATGCACGGCAACGGCGAAGCCCTGACGCGCCAGATCGAGGGCGATGGCGCGGCCGATGCGCTTGGCAGCACCCGTCACCAGCGCCGCCTTGGGCAAGTCCGCCGTCACGCTGCGATCTCCATGGTCGCGACCATGGCGGGAAAGCGCGCCAGGATCAAGACGGCGCTCGAGGGCGAGAGGCGCTGCGGCGCCATCTGCGCGGCGGCGTCACGGATGAGGCAGGGGCTTGGTGACCGGTCGGCCCTGGTCGAGGAAGCTCTTCGCGAGCGCGTGGTAGACGCCTTCGTCGCAGACGAGACGCGAGGCCGCATAGGCAATCACCGCGGCCGCCATCAGCGGCACCAGCATGGCATGGTTGTTGGTCATCTCTGTCACGATGACGAAGGCGGTGATGGGGGCCTGCACGACGCCGGCGAAATAGGACACCATGCCGAGGAGGACCACGGCGCCGGCGGGGGCGCTCGGGAAAAAGGCGGCGATATTGGCGCCGAAGCCGGCCCCCACGGCCAAGGACGGCGAGAAGATGCCGCCCGGGATGCCGCTGATCGAGGAGAGCGTCGTCGCCGCCATCTTGAGGATGCCGAAGGTCCAGGGGAGCGGGCCGGTGCCGTCGAGTAAGCCGCGCGCCTGGACGTAGCCGGTGCCGTAGATCGCATCGCCCGAGGCGAAGCCGCAAAGCGCGACACCGAGCCCGCAAATCGGGGCGAGGATCAGCGGATGGCGCTTGAAGAACCGGCCGACGCCGCCCGGCAGGCCACGCGCAACGGCGATGAGGATGCGGCTGAAGATCCCGCCCATGACGCCGCCCACCACGCCGCAGGCGGGGACGGCCAGCCAATCCGTGCCGCTTTTCAGCATCGCGGAGGTGGTGCCGAAATAGGTGTAATTGCCCATGAGCGCCAGGGAGGTAAGCCCCGCGGCGATGACGCCGCCGATGATGAGGCCGCTCGTGCGCACCTCGAAGGCGCGGCTCATCTCCTCGATGCCGAAGACGATGCCGGCGAGGGGCGTATTGAAGGCGGCGGCGACCCCGGCCGCCGCACCCGCGAGAATGAGCCCGGGCTGCTTGCTCGGCGACATGCGGCCGACGGCGAACATGATCGAGGCGCCGATCTGCACCGTCGGCCCCTCGCGGCCGGCCGAGGCGCCGCAGAGCAGGCCGAGGAGGGTGAGGATCAGCTTGCCGATCGCGATGCGAATCGAGACGAGCTTGCGGCGCGCGGCTTGATCGGTGAACTGGCGCGCCGCGATCGCCTGGGGAATGCCGCTGCCCTGGGAATTGGGGAAGAAGCGATTGGTGAGATAGACGGCGACCGCGAAGCCGAGGGGCGTCACGACGAAGGCGGCGTAGCGCGAGAGCGCCAGCAAATGGCGAAACTCGAGCTGCACGAGATCGGCGAGCTGCGCCAGCCCCATGGCTGCACCACCCACCACGACCCCGCCGAGCAGGAAGATCGCGCGCCGCTGCCAGCGCGCCGAGAGCACGCGGATGAGACGCGCCCGATGGATGGATCCGAACGTCACCATAAAAGGATGGCCCTCCGCAATCGCGCGGCATCATGCCCGAGCCCCCGACGGCGGCCAAGGAGTCTCGACGAGCCCTTTCCAGCGCCGGGCGATGCGGCTAAAACCCGGGGGGCGCCGGATCACGGCGCCGGGCAAACCGGATTGAGGAGGAGGAATGGAACGGCTGCTTGAGGGCTTTCGCCGCTTCCGCGACACCTATTGGCGGAGCCACCGCGAGCTCTTCCAGACGCTGGCGACGAAGGGGCAGAAGCCGCGCGCCCTGGTCATCGCCTGCTCGGATTCGCGGGTCGATCCCCAGCTCATCTTCGGCACCACGCCGGGCGAGGTCTTCGTCATCCGCAACATCGCCAATGTGGTGCCGCCTTATGCGCCCAACGCCGAGCACCACGGCACCAGCGCCGCCCTCGAATTCGCCGTGCGCACGCTCGCCGTCGAGCATGTGATCGTGCTCGGCCATTCCCATTGCGGCGGCATCGCGGCCCTGCTGCGCGGCCCGACCCCGGACAGCGGCGATTTCGTGGCGCCCTGGATGGAGATCGTGGCGCCGGCGCGCGAGCGGGCGCTAGCCGCCGCCGCGGCCAAGGGGGAGCCGGCGCAGCGCCTCTGCGAGCACGAGGGCATCAAAATCTCGCTCGAGAACCTCAAGACCTTCCCCTGGCTGCGCGAGCGGCTCGCACAGGGTGGGTTGAAGCTGCACGGCTGGCATTTCGACATCGAGCAGGGGGATCTCTCCCAGCTCGACTCCACGGGCACGTTCCGCCCGATCTGAGGACCCAGCATTGGTTGCGCCGAGATCGCCCTTCTGACGTGACCAAAATATCTCGCCGGGAAGCGCGCTCTAGCGTCGCCGCGGCCGCCCGCCCTTGCCGCGATGGGTGCCCGGCTTGCCGGCCGAGGAGCGCGAGAGATTGTGCGCGGCGATGGCGCGGGCGAGACGGTTGTTCTCCCCGCCGGCCTGCGAGATGCCGAGATCGAGCGCCTCCAAGCGGCGGATCTCGTCCCGGAGTTGCGCCGCCTCCTCGAATTCGAGGTTCGCGGCGGCCGCCTGCATGCGCTTCTCGAGATCGGCGATATGGGCCTTGAGGTCCTTGCCGACGAGGTGCTTAGCACCCGAGTCGCCGGTCGAGACGGTGACGTGGTCGCGCTCGAAGACGCTGTCGAGAATGTCGGAAATGCCCTTGCGCACGCTTTCGGGCGTAATCCCGTGGGCGGCGTTGTAGGCCTGCTGCTTCTCGCGCCGCCGATTGGTCTCGGCCAGGGCCCAGGCCAGCGACTCGGTCATGTTGTCGGCATAGAGGATGCAGCGGCCCTCCACGTTGCGCGCGGCGCGGCCGATCGTCTGGATCAGCGAGGTCTTCGAGCGCAGATAGCCCTCCTTGTCGGCGTCGAGGATGGCGACGAGGGCGCATTCCGGGATGTCGAGGCCCTCGCGCAGCAGGTTGATGCCGACGAGGCAGTCGAAGGCGCCGAGGCGGAGGTCGCGGATGATCTCGATGCGCTCGAGCGTCTCCACGTCGGAGTGGATATAGCGCACCTTGACGCCGGCCTCGTGGAGATACTCGGTGAGATCCTCCGCCATGCGCTTGGTGAGAGTCGTGACGAGGGCGCGCTGGCCGTTGCCGGCGACGGCCTTCACCTCGGCGATGAGATCGTCGACCTGGGTCTCGGCCGGGCGGACGATGCAGACGGGATCGATGAGGCCGGTCGGCCGGATCACCTGCTCGACGAAGACGCCGCTCGTGCGCTCGAGCTCCCACGGTCCCGGCGTCGCCGAGACGAAGAGCGTCTGCGGCCGCATCGCCTCCCATTCCTCGAATTTGAGCGGTCGATTGTCGACGCAAGAGGGCAGGCGGAAGCCGTATTCGGCGAGCGTCGATTTGCGCTGGTAGTCGCCGAGATACATGCCGCGGAGCTGGGGCACGGTGATATGGCTCTCGTCGACGATGAGGAGCGCGTTCTTCGGCAAATACTCGAACAGGGTCGGCGGCGGCTCGCCGGCGCGGCGGCCGGTGAGATAGCGGGAATAATTCTCGATCCCGGCGCAAGATCCCGTTGCCTCGATCATCTCGAGATCGAAGGTGGTGCGCTGCTCGAGCCGCTGGGCCTCGAGCAGCTTGTTCGCCTTGTAGAGCTCATCGAGGCGCAGCTTGAGGTCGGCCTTGATCTGCTTCGCCGCCTGCTGCAGGGTCGGCTTCGGCGTCACATAATGGCTGTTGGCGTAAATCTTGATGAGGTCGAGCACGCCGGTCTTGGCGCCGGTGAGCGGATCGAACTCGACGATCTCCTCGACCTCGTCGCCGAAGAGGGAGATGCGCCAGGCGCGATCCTCGAGGTGCGCGGGGAAGAGCTCGATCACGTCGCCGCGCACGCGGAAGGCGCCGCGCTGGAAATTGCTGTCGTTGCGCCGGTATTGCAGCTCGACGAGATTCTTGAGGAAGAGATTGCGATTGAGCGCCTGCCCCGTGCGCAGCGAGATCGCCATCTCCGAATAGGTCTCGACCGCGCCGATGCCGTAGATGCAGGAGACCGACGCCACGATGACGACGTCGTCGCGCTCAAGCAGCGCCCGCGTCGCCGAGTGGCGCATGCGGTCGATCTGCTCGTTGATGGTCGCCTCCTTCTCGATATAGGTGTCCGAGCGCGGCACATAGGCCTCGGGCTGGTAGTAGTCGTAATAGGAGACGAAATACTCGACCGCGTTGTCGGGGAAGAACCCCTTCATCTCGCCATAGAGCTGCGCCGCCAGGGTCTTGTTGGGGGCGAGCACGAGGGTGGGACGCTGCACGTTCCGGATGACGTGGGCCATGGTGAAGGTCTTGCCCGAGCCGGTGACGCCGAGCAGAACCTGGTCCCTCTCGCCGGCCTTAAGTCCCTCCGTGAGGGCCGCGATCGCTTGCGGCTGGTCGCCCGCGGGCTGGTAGTCGGAGCGGATGACGAAGGGCTTGCCGGCCTCCAGGCGCTCCTGGCGCAGCGGCGGCCCGGCGAGCCGCTCATAAAAAGCGAGTTCGGTCATTCGCCCATTATATGGGCTGCCGGTCGTCGAGGGCGAGCCCGGCGTGACCAGCCATCCGCCGCCAACGGCCGCATCATGCGCGCGCGGCCTCGTCCTTCTCTTCCTGCAGGACCTTGAGAACACCGAGCCAGCCGGCGCGACGGCAAGCATCGGCGGCGGCATCGAAACCGAGGGTCTTCACCAGCGACCGCGCCAGGCGGCGCTGGTGCTGCCAGGGGTCGTCTTCGGCGGGTTCCCGTTCAGGCATGGCCTTATCGTTCCTCAACTCGTCTGGCACCCCTCATGCCAATCCAGATGGGGAGCCCCATGATGCCGTGCAAGTCTCTGGAATCGGCCGATCTCCGCCGCGGGATTGCGTGCCGCCCACCAAGCGATTACAGATGCCGGGCGCTCTATCGATGACGACGAGGGAGGCGGTCTGCGCATGCGCTTTCACGACAGGCTGACGGCTTTTCGGGGCGAGCGCCCATGGGAGGCCCTGGCGATCGGCGAGGTCGACGGCGTCACCGTGCGCGTCCACTGGACCGACAAGCCCTATCGCTGGCACGTCAATGACGGGGCGGAGGCGTTCATCGTGCTGGCCGGCGCCGTCGACATGCATTGGCGCGACGGGAGCGGCGAGCATGTCCGCAGGCTCGAGGCCGGCGATTCCTGCTTCGCCGAGATCGGCGACGAGCACGTCGCGCATCCCGTCGGCGAGGCCCGCATCCTCGTCGTCGAGCGGAAGGGCAGCGCGTGACGGCTCATGGCGAGCCGCCCGCTTTTCCCCGCCCCAGCCTCGCCAGGATGGCGGCGACGATGTCGTCGACGGGCGGGGTGATGTCGACGGTGATGGCGTCGCGCGGCTCCTCGAGCGCCACGAACTGGCTGTGCAGCAGCTCCGGCGGCATGAAGTGCCCCTTGCGCCGCTTGAGTCGCTCGCCGATGAGCGCCTCGCTGCCCTTGAGATAGACGAAGCGTAGATGAGGCCGGTCCTCCGCCAGGAGATTGCGATAGGACTGCTTGAGCGCCGAGCAGGTGGCGACGACGTCGCGTCCGGCGACGTGGAGCGCGTCCATCGCGTCGCGCAAAGCACGCAGCCAGGGCCAGCGATCCTCGTCGGTGAGCGGCGTCCCGGCGGACATCTTCGCGACATTGGACGGCGGATGATAGCGGTCGCCTTCGACGAAGGCGGCGCCGAGGGCCTCGGCGAGCTTCCTGCCGACGCTGGTCTTGCCGCTGCCGCTCACACCCATGACGACGAGGATCACGGGATCGCTCCGGCATGCCCCGACATGCGCCGGCGCGCACGCATCATCGGCAACCCTTCGCGCGACTCGGGCGTTATTCCACGGCCGGTGCTTGCTTGGCTCATGGAAGCGCGGTGTAGCAGCGGATCGAGACGATGATCAAGAATTTCGGCGACCACGCGGCGAACGAGCGCACCTTCCTCGCCTGGGTGCGCACCGCCATCGCCGTCATGGCCTTCGGCTTCCTCGTGGAGAAATTCGATCTCTTCCTCGAGATCGGCGTCCGCACGCTCACTGGAAGCGACGCAGCAGTGCCGCAGCATCCTTTCGGCGAGGTTGCCGGCTTGGCGCTGATCATCCTCGGCACGGCGATGGTCGCCGTCGCCGCCGGCCGCTTCCTCGCGACGGCGCGGGCGATCGACCGGCAGGAGCTACGCCCCGGCACCGGCTCGCGGGTCGACGTGGCGCTCGCCGCACTGCTGGTCCTCCTCGGTATCGCGCTCTTCGTCTATCTTCTGCACGCGGTGGCGGCGCAGATGTGAGCCGCGGGGCGGCATCGGCCTCAGGTCATAAAGAGCTTCTGGCCGATGAATTCTCCCTCTGCGGCGCCCGGAGGGCAGGCGAAGAGGCCGCCGCCCGTATGGGTGACGAACTGGTTCAGCATGTCCAGCTTCGACATGGTCTCGAAGACCTTGATGAACCCGGTCCGCGGGTCGCGCTGATAGCAGACGAAGAGCAGCCCGGCATCGTATTCCATGCCCTGCCGCCAGGGGGGCCAGCGCTCGGCGGTGAAGCTGACCCCGTCATTGTAGGAATAGCCGCGGCGCAGCATCTGGGCGCCGCCATTGCTCGCAGCGGCGGCGAGGCGCACATGGGCGCTTTCCGGGATGATGGGATTGCCGTCCCTGTCCGCCGCGTCGAGGTCGAGCGCGTCGAACTCGCCCTTGCCGCCGAGGGGCGCTCCCGAATATTTGCGCCGGCCGATGACCTGCTCCTGGAAGTTGAGCTCCATGCGGTCCCAATGCTCGAGCGCGATGCGGATGCGGCGCACGACGGCATAGCTGCCCCCACGCATCCATGCCGGCCCCTCGCTGCCGACCCACACGACCTCGTCGAGCTCATCGGGCTTCGGCTGCTGGGTGCCGTCCTTGAAGCCCATGAGATTGCGCGGCGTGCCCTTGCTCGCGTCGCCGCCGGTGAAGCCGCTCTGCGCCCAGCGGATCTCCGCGGCGCCATAGGCGAGACGCGCGAGCTGGCGCACGGCGTGGAACGCGACTTGCGGGTCGTCGGCGCAGGCCTGCACCGAGAGATCGCCGCCGGTGCGCGCCGCGACGAGCTGGTCTCCGTTGAAGCGCGGCAGATCGACAAGCGCCGCCGGCCGCTGCGCCGCGAGGCCGTAGCGGTCCTTGCCGTCCTTGATGAAGAGGCCCGGTCCGAAGCCGAAGGTCAGCGTGAGCCGCGACGGCGGCAAGCCGATCGCCTCGCCGCTGTCGCCGGGAGCGGCCTCGTCGGCCTGCGCGTCGAGAGTGGCCGCGCTCTCGCCCTTGGCCATGCGCGCCGCCGCGGCGGTCCAGCTCCGCAGCATCGCCGCGACCTCCTCCCGCTTCTGCGCGAGGAGGTCGAGGGCGGCGAAATAGGTATGGCGCTGCGGCGGTGTCGTGATGCCGGCCTGATGCGCCCCCCAGAAGGGCTCGACGCCCGCCGTCTCGGGCGGACGAGCGGCGGCCGCGGTCTCCTGGCCCGCTGTTGTCGCGAGCCCGGCGGCGAAACCCGCTCCCGCCGCGGCGGCCAATCCGCCTGCGGCGGCCAGGAAGCTCCGTCGCGACGGGGCAGTGGCTTTCACGCCGCCGCTCATCGCGCGAGCACGACGGTGTTGACGTCGTCCTCCACATAGTAGAAGCCGTCGCCCTCCGGGGTCATGGCGATGCCGAAAAGATCGCCGCTTCCCGGCGGGCTCTGCGCCTTATCCGTGTCGATCCACCGGGCGTAGAGCTGCTTGCCCGAGATGGGATCGATCTCCACGACCTGGCCGTTGAGGGCATTGCAGGCGAGGAGATGGCCGGCCGGCGTCAAGGCGAGGGCAAGGGGGCGGCGCAGCATGCCGCCTCTCGTCACCTCGCGGCCGGTGCCGGCACTCGTCCTGCGCGTTGCGGGATCGGCGATGGCAACGATGCGATTGCCGATGGCATCCGAGACATAGAGCGTCCCGTGATCCGCGCTCAGGGCCAGGCCCGTGGGCCCGATCAAGAAGACGCCCTTGTCGGCCTGCGCGCCGAAGCCGTCGGCGATCACCGTCTGGCTCGTCACGACGGGAGGCTTGCCCTCGGCGATGGCGAGGCCGATGCGCAGCACGGTCGCCTGGCTCACCACGGGAGGCTCGCCGTCCGGGGCGCCGACGCCGAAGCCGGCATTGCTCACGAAGAGCGTGGCGGTCGCGCCATCGTCGATCACCGCCATGTTCCCCCACGGATCGTTGATGTTGGGTCCCGCCCATACCGCGGCGACCTTGCCGTGGGGATCGAGCACGATGAGACAGCCCGGTCCCTTGGTGCGGGTGGTGCCGTCATTGCTCGGCGTGCTGCCGACGATGACCCAGCCGGTCTTGAGCATCGCCATCGCCGTGCTCAAGCCCACGCCGCCGGGGCAGCCTTCCAGGTTGCGCGGCAGCTGGGCGAAGAGCGTGAGCCTCTTCGTGGCCGGGTTGTAGTCGACGATGGTGGTGCCGAGGCCCTGGAGATTGTTCGCGTCGTTGAAGTTGTCGATGAGGACGTCGTTCTTCTGGATCAATCCGGCCGAGACCGGGGCCACGATGATGGCATAGGGGTTCTGGTCGCCGTTATCGGGAACCGTCGAGGTGACGGTCGTATGCCTGCGGATGGTCTCGAGCAGGCCCTGCTTCTCGGCATGGGCCTCGAAGGAGGCGCAAGCCGCGGCGAGGAGTATCGTTAGCGAGCTAATCAGAAGCTTGCGACTGAGGTGCCGGATGGTCGCCATGACGCAGCGCTCCTTTCCTTGTTCCTGGCAATAGGGTCAAAAGGTGATGTTGGTGCGGAGGCCGAAGACGGCCTCGTCGCCGACGCGCCGGGAGTTTCCGGGATTGAGGACGCCGCCGCCGGGATTGAAGGTGTATTGGACGTCGGGCTGGATCTGCCACCAGGGGGCGAGCTGGACCTGATAGGTGGCCTCGATGAACTCCTCGCTCGCGCGGATCGGGGTTCTCGCGCCCGAGAAGAAGCCCGTGTCGCGGTCGAGCCCGGCGGCGCGGCCGCTCACCTTGGCATAGCCGAAGCCGATGCCGGCGGTGTCGTCGTCGCGGCCCGGCAGCGGCGCCTTGAGGGTAAGGCCGCCATTGATGCTGACGGCGATGAGGTTGCGGTCCGTCTCGGGGGCGCCCATGGCGCGGAGAAAGGCGCCGACGGCTTGCGGGCCGTCGGGATCGGGGCGCCAGATCATCTGGTCGACGACGGCGTAGATGCTGTAATTGCCCTGGCGCTTCTGCGCGACGCCGCTGCTCGCGGGATCGGCGAGCGAGCGCCCCGTATCGTCGATGCGCTGGTCGGCGAACATGCCCGCGTCGTACCAGAGGCCGAGCTTATAGGTGCCCGGCAGGCCCAGGGGCTTGTCGCCGCGATCGAGCTCGCCGAGGGCGGGCTGGTTGAGCGCGTATTGCAGCTCGGCGATGAAGAGCGGGCTGTCGCTCAGGCGGAAATTGGTGCCGGAGGCGTTGAGCGCCTGCGGATCGGCAGGTCCGAGGGGTGCGGCGCCCGGACCCGCGGGGTTGTCGTCGAAGACTCCCGCCAGCACGGTCATGCTATCGCTCGGCCTCGCGCGCAGCCGCAGCCCGGGCGAGGAGAGCGGATAGGCCGGGCCGCCGGCGATCATGTCCGCCGAGGGCACCATCGGCCAGCCCATCATGGTGTTGATGAAGAGGGCGCTGTATTGGCTCGCCATGAATTCCTGGTCGATGCTCTGCTGGCCGAGCCGCACGTCCGCGAGACCATCGAGGACGTCCTGCTGGTACCAGAGCTCCCAGAGGCGGGTGGCGCGGTTCGCCTCGATGCCGCTGGCCGTTTGCAGGCTCGAAAGATTCTCGGCGCTCAGGTTGCGGCCATGGATCTGCAGGGCGCTGGCGTTGAAGGTGCCGCCCTCGAGGCCGAGGGCCTTTCCGGTGTCCAGCTGCAGGCCCATGGTGGTGAGGCCGTCATAGGCCGCACCCTGACGCGTGCCGCCGGTGGCGTTGCCGAGCACCTCGCTGGTCTCCTGCAGGGTGAGGGTGACGCCGTATTTGCCGAGCCAGGGGCGCAAGCCCCCCATGTCGCCGAGCAGGTTGCTGCGTTGGAAGAGCCCGGTCCAGAGCCCCGCCGCACCCAACGCGGCGCTCGGCTGCGCATTGCCCTCCGGGCCGGGAGCGGGGGTCTCGCGTTCCGATGGCAGCGCCTCGGAGCCGGCCGCGCTCCGCGCCCAGGCGGACTCCGCGTCGGCCCACGGCATCGCGAGAAGTGCCGCAACCAGCGGCAGGCGCCACCGGCATCTCGCCAATGGTCGTGCGACGTGGCGCCTTTTGCCCGGGTGCACCAAGGAGCCCCCATCTCCTCTCATGTAACGCCCCGCTTTTGCAGTTGCAAATCATTCGCAATTTGAGATCGCTATACGCGGGGAGACTGCGGGGAGTCAATAGGAATGATAATCAACTGCAACTTGGCTGCGGGCGCCTTCCCCATTCAAAGCGACGGACGACGCGCGAAGACGCGCCAGCCATGGAAGGCTGTGGCGAGGTGACCGCCCTGCCTTTCCAATCGAGGCGGATGGCGCCGCGCGATGCGTTGCGCCGGCGCCCCGGCGAGGCCATCATGGCGAAAGGCTTCCACGAGGGGATTTCCAAATGACGGATACGGATATCGCAGCGCCTCCCGCCGCCCCCTGGCTGCCAGCCGAGAGCCGCCGCTTGGTGTCCGAAGCTGCAGCACGGCTCCTTCCCGGCAGCGCCGCGGAGGTCGAGGGCCGCCTCTTCCGCTTGGTCGAGGCCCATGAGCGCCACATGGATCTCGAGAGCATCGGCCTCAACGCGGGGACCAATGTCATGAACCCGCGCGCGGCGGCGCTCCTGTCGCGCTCCCTCGGCAACCGTCCCTCCCTCGGCTACCCCGGCGACAAATACGAGATGGGGATGCAATACGCCGAGCAGATCGAGATCATGACGGATGCGCTGGTGCGCCGGCTCTTCGCAGCACCCTATGCGGAGATCCGCGTCGGCTCGGGGGCGCTCGCCAATCTCTACGCCTTCATGGCGACCTGCCGGCCGGGCGACCGCATCATGGCCTTTCCCGGCGAGATGGGCGGCCACATCACCCATCACCGCGCGGGCGCCGCCGGCCTCTACGGCGTCGAGACGTACCCCGTGCCCTATGACGGGGCGCGCATGACGGTGGACCTCGACCGGCTGCGGGAGGAGGCGCTGCGGCTCAGGCCGAAGCTCATCACCGTCGCCGGCTCGCTCTGCCTCTTTCCCTATCCGGTCGCCGAGATTCGCGCCATCGCCGATGAGATCGGCGCCTATGTCCTCTACGACGCCGCCCATATGGCCGGCATCATCGCCGGCAAGCGGTTCCAGGCGCCGCTCGCCGAGGGCGCGCATCTCATGACGCTCTCGACCTACAAGGCCTATGGCGGCCCGCCCTCGGGCCTGGTGCTGACGACGGAGCAGGAGCTCGCGGCGCGCCTCGACAAGATCGCCTATCCCGGCCTCACCGCGAATTTCGATCTCGGCAAGACGGCCGCGCTCGCGCTCGCCACGCTCGATCTCCTCGAGCACGGCGAGCCCTATGCCGCGATGTGCATCGCCAATGCGCAGGCCCTCGGCGCCGCGCTCGCCGGCGAGGGCCTGCCGGTTCAGGGCGTCGAGGGGCGCGGCCATACCGAGAGCCATCATCTCGCCATCCAGGCGGCACCCTTCGGCGGCGGCCAGCGCGCTGCGAAGCGGCTCGCCGAGGCCAATCTCCTGCTCTGCGGCATCGGCCTGCCATTGCCGCCCGTCGACGGCGATCTCAACGGCATCCGCATCGGGACCCAGGAGGTGACGCGCTGGGGCATGACTCCCGCCCATATGCCGGCGGTGGCCCGCTTCCTCGCGCGCGTCCTCGTCGAGGGCGAGGACGCGGCACGGGTGCGGAAGGACGTCGTTGCCTTTCGGCGCGGCTTCCGTGCGCTCCGCTTCATCCGTCGCGGCGATTGAGCCGCGCTCGCGCCAACATGCGGCTGAGCATAACCACCTTCCATCTCGCGCCCCAGCCCGGCGGGTGAGTTGCCCGCTGGGCCGCGCCGGCTTAGCTGCTTGCAAGATCGCAACGCTTCGTGGGGAGGACGGCATGGGGACGATCGGGCGACAGGCGGCGCTTCTCGCACTCCTTTGCCTGGCGGCGCCCACAGCGCGGGCCGCCGACGATCTCACGGCCGCCGAGGCCAGCAACATGGAGATCATCGGCCATAGCGATCTCAACGGCATCGGCAAGGGCGGCGAGGGGCTCGCCCTCAAGCAATATCCCGACGGGCGGCGCATCCTCTTCCTCGCCCATGAATCGGCGCCGATGTGCTTCAGCGTTCTCGACGTGACGCGTCCCGAGCAGCCGGCCGTGATCGCCCAGATACCCGTGGAGGCGAGCCATCTCCGCTGCAACTCCCTGGGCCTCGCCGGCGACGTGCTGGTCGTCGCCCATCAGACCCAGAAGGTCGGGCAGAAGGATGCCGGGCTCAACATCTATGGTATCGCCGATCCCCAGCATCCGGCGCTGCTCTCCCATTTCGATACCTCGGGGCCGCATTCGCGCGGCGTGCATTTCGTGTGGTTCACCGACGGCCATTACGCCTATCTCTCGACGGGCGCGCGGAACTTCACGCCGCGCAATCCGAAGGACGACCAGTTCCTGATGATCGTCGACGTCTCGGATCCGCGCCATCCGCGCGAGACGGGCCGCTGGTGGATGCCGGGGACGCGGAAGGGCGACAAGGCGCCGCCGCCGCCGCGGGTGTCGCCCTTCGACGAGGGTATTCGCATGCACTCCCTCGTCGTGCCCGCCGATCGTCCCGACCGCGCCTATGCGGGCTGGATCGACGGCGGCTTCGTCATCCTCGACATCGCCGACAAGGCGCATCCGCAATTGGTGGCGCAGCGCTCCTGGCAATCCATGGGCAACGGCTTCGCCCATACCCTGCTGCCGATCGCAAGCCGCAGGCTCATGATCCAGACCGAGGAGGCGACCCGTGATTCCTGCGCGGATTGGCCGAAGCGGGACTGGGTCTTCGACATCGCCGACGAGCGGCGGCCGATACCGCTCTCCGTCTTCCCTCCGCCCTACGATCTCGCGGCGCTGTGCAAGGCCGGCGGGCGCTTCGGCGCCCATAACATCCACATGAACCGGCCCATCGCGACGTCGCGCACATTGACCGAGACGGTGGTCGGCAGCTTCTTCAACGGCGGCGTGCGCGCCTACTCGATTGCCGATCCTCAGCATCCCATCGAGATCGGCTATGTCATTCCCAAGGCCCCGCCCGGCAACGCCATGGGCACGATCCAGATCAACGACGTCTATATCGACGAGAACGGCTTGATCTACGCGAATGACCGCTTCGCCGGCGGCCTCTACGTGATCCGCTACACGGGGTCGGTGCCGCTGCAATAGCGCAGAAGCGGATGCGGCACCCGCCTTCCAGCCGCGTTTGACGACCTGGGAGCTCGTCCGGAAGCGAGGGACCAGGGCTTATCTCCGGGACAAGGCGCCCATATAGTCATAATTAAGGTCGCTCACTGCTTGCGCCGACGCGGTCGCCTCGAGGCCGCGGCATCGGCGCCCGGGAGGGAGCCATGAACGAGGGATTTCGCCGCCTCCGCCTTGTCCGCTTCGCCGCTATGGCCGTCTCGCTCGGCCTTGCGGCGATGGCCGCCGCTTATGGCCAGGATGCCGGTCGCCTGCCACCCGCATCGCCCGAAGCATCCGTGGACCAGCCGCCACCTGCGCCGCAAGCGCCCGGGAATCGCTTCCACCCGATCCAGAACGGCCACCGCGTTCAGCCGAGCCAGGGCGATCTCGCGAAGCCCGACGTCTCCCAGCACGACGCCGAGATTGTCGATCGGCTCTACCGCGAGCTGATGCAGGAGGAGCATCAGCGCTATCCGAATCTGCCGCCGGCGACCGCCCCCTCGCGGGGGGCGTCCCCCCGGCCGTGAGCCGCACGCAAAGATCATTATAGATAGCCGGCTATTCTCATCGCCTCGGTGCGCGGCTCCGCGTCGAAGGATCAGAGCATGGCAATGAGCGCATGGATGCCGTGCAGAAGTTGCCGCGGCAATCACTCAAAGGTCACAGGCAGCCCACAGAAAGATCACAAGTCACCGGCCACCTCGTTCTCTGGGCGGCGTTATGCTCACAACGCGGGTCCTGCGGTTTGCGGAAACGCAAGCAGGCCTGCATCAGATCGGGAGCTGCGCATGAAGAGCACCGATTATGACGTCCGTGTCGCGGCCTTGTGGCTTCTTCATGGCGAGAGCTGGGTCAAGCTCTTGCGCGCCCATGGCCGCCGTCGTCACGCCGAGAATTTCGAGGCGGCACTGGGCGAGGTCGAGGAAATCCTGGCCAATCACCTCGGCCGCGACACGATGAGCAACGCGCTGGATTGGGCCAGCGACCAGCTCTGGCTCGGCGCCGAGAGCTGCGCGCCTATGTCGAAGAGCAGCCTCCACTAGGCCCGGTGGGCGACGCCGTGGAAGTCTTCGAGATGCCTGGCGCCTTCGAGATTTCCTTTGCAAGCAAAGCTTCTCCCGCGCAAGCGGACGCTATGCGGCGAGCCGTCGCAAAAACCCCCGCCGGGCCGTACGGCCCGGCGGGGGAGGCGGAAGTCTCTCGTAACCGTCTAACTCGATAATAGGCGGTTCCCGCGGGCTTTGCATCAATCACGTAGGCCGCCGGGACGGCGACTCAGGCGACGGCCATGCGCACCGACCATTCGACGGGCTCGAAATGGGCGATGTGGCTGACGAAGTGGGAGCCGTCGGCATCGATGAAGATGTGGCAGAGGAACTGGTAGCGCACCTCAGCGATGGCGAGAGTGCCGCCATAGGCCTCGTGGGCGCCGCCATCGGCCTCGAGGGAGCGGCTCATCAGCTCCCGGGTGATCCGCGCATAGCCGGCCACGGCCGGAGGAACCCCGCCGCTCAGACAGCCCTCGCAAAGCACCTGCTCCAGCCCGATGCGCCCGACCGAATAGAGATACTCGTCCACGGTGCCGAACCAATCCATCGTCGCCTCCCCAGAAGGGCGAGCAGGGTAGCGGCTTCTTGTGAACAAATCAAGAACAAAATCGGCGGGCGTCCGCCATCACTCACACATGGGCGCCGCCATCCGGGTGGATGCGAGGGTGGAGCTTCTCCTCCCGGAAGCAGGCCGCATAGCCTTGGGGAAAGCCGCTGCGATAATCGGCGTCACTCTGGAAGCGCTGCTCGTCCTTGCGGCCGGCGAGCTGGAGCGGATCGCGGCCGGCATCGGCGAAGCCGCTCCAGCAGCCGTCCACATAGCCGGCCTGGAAGCCGGGGCTGCTGCCCGGCGGGGGCAGCTCCGGACTGGATGGCACATTGGCGCAGCCAACCAGCAAGAGGCCGAGCCCTGCGATCGGAGCCGCCGCGGCGAGCCGCAGCCGAGATATCCTCATGGCAATTCCCCGCTTCGTGATGGGATGCGCCGCCATCTTGGCCTGCCCTCGCCCCCCTGAAAAGGCCTCGCTGCGCCTGTCGCGGAGATGTGAGACGGCGTGAGGGGCCGTGACGGAGTCGCGGGGCGGGCTTTCCTTGCCGGGCCCGACATCCTATCTCTTTGTTATCCCCTGATCTCTCCGGACGCGCCGGGCACCCCGCCCGGGCGTATCCGGCACTCGACCCGTCGAGCGGTTCCAGCCCCTTGTTTCCGCTCGGCGGGTTCCTTCGGGCCTTCCCGTGGCGCGTGCCGCCTCCAGGGCCGTTCGGGCCTCCGCCGAGCGGCCGCCTCGGCCGGTAATTTTTGCGACAAAAAAGAGACGCCGGCATAGAGAATAATTCATTAACCAACAGACTTGCGCCGCGATTCTGCGCGTCGCGGCGAACGGCCTGGGAACGTTTCACAGACAAACGACCAAGCTTCCCTTTTACTTGTCCGGCTATGGTTAATTTTCCTATTGCGCGATTAATAATTAGCCGGACAATCGTTAACTATTAGTTTATTTATTCTTGCGCGGCTTAATGAATTGTTTATCCTTTTGCCACCGATCGCATATCGGATAGCCACGAAATCAGGGAGGCCAGGCGATGAGGTGGTACCTCGGAACAGCAGTCGTCGCGCTTGGCGTATCGCTCTCGATGCCAGCGCATGAGGCCGTCGCGGTTAATCGAGGCTTAATCTCGCCGGCGATTGCGCAGCCGGCAGAGCCGTCGTTCTACGAGCGGCTGGCGGGGCTCGACCCCCAGGAGGTGCGCTGCCTCGCCCGGAATATCTATTACGAGGCGCGCGGCGAGACGCCCGAGGGCCAGCTCGCCGTCGCCTATGTGACCCTGAACCGCCTGCACGATGCGCGCTTCCCCAAGACCATCTGCAAGGTCGTCTATCAGCCGGGCGCCTTCTCCTGGACGGCCGACCGGCAGAAGCGCGCCGCCAAGCTCGGCGAGGAGACCCCGTGGCGCCTTGCCGTCGTGATCGCCCAGATGGCGATGCTGGGCATGATCGAGGATCCGACCAACGGCGCCGTCGACTACCACGCCGTCTCCGTCCACCCGTGGTGGATGTCGGAGGATCTATTCGTCAAGCAGATGGGGCACCACAAGTTCTACGCGCGGCCCGAGCCGAGCGGGATGCAGGCTGCCGCCGCGGCTCCCGCCGCGCATGCTCCTCTCAACCTGATTGCGGCCCATGGGGGGAGCGCCGTCGCGACGGCGCGGCAGCCGAGCGCCGGCGGCGATCCCGAGCTCGCCATGCTGCCGGCCAGCGCGGAGGCGAATCCCTGAGAGCGCGGGAAGGAGATCGCGGGGGCGCGGACCGACGGCGCGGCGTCTACTGCGCGCGAGCGGGGGCGATCCAGCCCTGGGAGACGAAGAAGGTGGCGAGGTTCTTGGCGATCTGTTGCGCCATGCGCGCCGCCACCGCCTCGACGTCGCTGCCATAGGTTTCCGAGGCGGTATTGACCACGCCCCCCACCGCCGCCGAGGTGGCGAGCCGGTCGGCGGCAGCCCCGGCTCCCATGGTCTCGGCCATGCCGGGCTTGCGGCTGCTCTCCGCCTCCGCCGTGTAGCTCTGCACGAGGCGGGCGGGGCCGCCAGGGGCGGCATAAAGGACCTGCGTCTCGGCCTCGACCTCGCTGGCTCCGGCGCCCAGGCCGATCATGACGCGCCGGGTGCGGTTGCCCTCGTCGATCGAGAGGATATCCCCCTGGATAAGGAGGCGGCTCACCTCGGCGGACCCCGCCGCGCCGCCGGCCCGCTCCGCCGGCAGGCCGAGCTTCTCGATCTCGGCCACCAGCTTCTGCGCCACCGCCTCGGCCACCTTCGCTCCGGCGGCGCGCTGCTGGTCCGCCTGCGGTGTCCCCTGAAAGGCCCGCAGCAGCCGCGCGCCGACGCCGCGGTCGAGGGTCACCTGGTCCGGCGCGACGGCGAAATCATAGACGAGGACCCGGTCGGGGCGGGGAAGCTGCGGTCCGGCATAGGCCTGGGTCGTCGCGACGTGGCTGGGAGCGCAGCCGGCAAGGGCTGCGGCGGCGCTCAAGGCGAGGAGAGCCGCGGCTCGCCGCCGCCAAAGCCCCCGGCTTTCGCCACCCGGCCGCTCCCGTCCCATCCGCCGCCTCCCGGAGTGCTCGGCGCAGTGTAGTCTCTCTTGCTTCCAGCGGCAAAGGCGCGATCACGGCTTTGTCACCGCCGGGGGAGGAATTTGCGCCGGAAATTGCCGTCCATTCGGATGTTTCCCCTGGTAGTGCTGACTCCTCGCCCCGCCCTCGCGGCGGGGCTTTTTTTATTCCACGCCTCGTGCGCATATAGCGGCGGAGGGATTATCGCCGATGGCCACGAACCGCAAGATTCCCATGCTCGCCCTCGCCGCCGGGCTCGTCGCGTTGAGCCTGCTCTCCGGGCGCGTCCAGGCCCAAGGGACGGCCGGGGCTCCCGCGGGCGCGCCCGCCGCTGCGCCGATGGGATCCTTCGACGCCGCGAATATCGGCGTTGTCGACGTGCCTTACCTGGTCCAGAACTCGGCGGCCGGGAAAGCCGCGCGAACCCAGATCGAGAAGCTCCGCGCCGAATATGCGAAATCCCTCAAGAGCGAGGAGAGCCGCATGCGCAAGCTCAATCAGGATATCGTCGAGCAGCGCGCCACGCTCTCGGACCAGGCCTATGAGAAGCGCGTCGAGGACTTCCGCCAGAAGTTCGCCGCCTATCGCCGCGACGCGCAGACGCGCCAGCTCAAGCTCGAGGAGGCGTCGCAAGGCGCCGCACGAAAGATCGAGGCGGCAGTCGTGCAGATCGTGGGCGACGTCGCCAAGCAGCGCAAGCTCGAGATGGTGCTGAGCCGGCAGGCGCTCATCGGCGGCCCCGAGGTCGCCGACATCACCCAGGACGTGCTGGCGCGGCTCAATCAGCGCCTGCCCTCGGTCAAGGTCGAGGTGCCGAAATAATCGCGCGCCCGGTCGCGATCCTCGCGATCACGAGGGCTTCAGCGGCTCGAAATAGCGGCGGTTGAAGAGCGCGCGCTCGGAGACGACGATGGTGCTCGAGGGATCGGCGCGATCGCGCAGGCGAAAATGGCGGATGCCGTCGATCTCGGCGATCAGCCGCTCCACCTCCCACACCGGTTTCGGCCGGCCGGTTTTTCTGTAGCAGTCGCCCGGCGACACGTATCGCCCGCGACCCCAACTCTCGTGACGCAAGAGACCTCCCCGCAGGAATAGAGAAGACGCTCCTTGTCACGTAGTGTGGATGAGGGTGCGGTCAATTCATTCAATCACGATGCGCGCGGCCGGTTGGCGCGACCGTCGAAGATGTAGCCGAGCAGATTGAGCAGCACCTGCGCCGCGAGGAAGCCGGTGATGCCCGAGGGATCATAGGCCGGCGCCACCTCGACGAGGTCGATGCCCACGACGTCGCCCTTGGCGACGAGGCCCTGAAGAATCTCCATCACCTCGTAGTAGAGGAAGCCGCCATGGCTCGGCGTGCCGGTGCCGGGCGCGATCGAGGGGTCGAAGCCGTCGATGTCGATGGTGATGTAATAGCGGGCGCCGTCCGGAATCGCCGCGAGCACCCCGTCGCGCCCGAGCTTGCGGCACTGGCGGACCGAGAGGATGGTCGAGCCGTTGGCGCGCGCGTCGTCGTATCCCTCCCGCGCCGTCGAGGAGACGTTGCGGATGCCGAGCTGGGTCATGCCGGTGACATGCGCCTCCTCGGCCGCCCGCCGCATCGGGTTGCCGTGGCCCTCGCGCACGCCGTGGCGGACGTCGACATAGTCGAGATGGGCGTCGATCTGCACGATATGGAGCGGCCCGTGGTCGCGAAAGGCGCGGATGCAGGGGATGTTCACCGCGTGATCGCCGCCGAGGACGACGGGCATGGCGCCGCTCGCGAGGATCTTGCGCACCGCGAGCTCGGCATTGGCGTGGCTCTTCGCCGTGTCGGTATGGACGATGTCGGCATCGCCGATATCGACGATGCGCACCTTGTCGAGGGGAAGATAGACGGCGTCGTCCTCGTGATCATAGGCGCCGCCATGGCCGAAGGAGAAGAGGGTCGAGGCCTCGCGGATCGCGCGCGGCCCGAAGCGGGCGCCGGAGCGGTACTGCGTGCCCATGTCGTAGGGAATGCCGAGCACGGCAACGTCGGCGTCGATCTTGTCCCAATCGGTGCAGATCGGCCGCTTGGCGAAGGTGCAGAAGCCGACGAAGGGCAGGTCGAGCCGCCCGCTGTCATAGCCGTGTCCCGCAGACATGCTTTCCTCCCGAAATCCGCTCGGGCATCGCTAGCGCGACCCCGCCGCGCGCGTCAAGCAGCACCGCGTCTCGACATCATCCGGCGCGGATGGCGTCGACGAGCTTGCGGATCGCCGGGCGCATCCCCTCCTCGGGGGTGTTGGCGAAGCCGAGGACGAAGCCGTGTTGGCGTGTGCCGCCGGCATAGAAGGCCGAGAGCGGCGCCGCATAGATCCCGGCCGCGAGCGCGCGCCGGCTCACGGCCTCGTCGTCGGCGGCGACGCGGAGGCGGGCGACGAGATGCAGCCCGGCCTCAGGCGCGTCGCCGGCATCGAGGAGGCCGCCGGCCTCGCCGGCGAGGGCCTCGAGAAGGGCCAAGCGGCGGCGCGCATAGAGCGTGCGCATGCGGCGAAGATGGGCGGCGAGCCGCCCCTCGCTGATGAAGCGCGCCAGCACAAGTTGGCCGAGGCTCGGGGCGTGGCGGTCGGTCGCCGCCTTGAGGGTGGCGAAGCGCTCGACGAGGTCGGGGGGGACCACGAGATAGCCGAGGCGCAGTCCCGGGGCCAGCACCTTGCTGAAGGTGCCGAGATAGAGCACGCAGGCGGCGCGGTCGAGGGTGTGAAGCGGCGCCAGGGGCCGCCCGGCGAAGCGGTACTCGCCGTCGTAATCGTCCTCGACGATCCACGCCTCGGCCGCCGCCGCCCAGTCGAGGAGGGCGAGGCGGCGCCGCAGGCTGAGGGTGGCGCCGAGGGGATATTGATGGGAGGGCGAGACCAGGGCGAGGCGGGCGCGGGGGGCGCTGCGGAGGCCGGCGGCGACATCGAGGCCCTCGCCGTCCACGGGAACGGGTGCCGGCGCGAGCCCCGCCGCCGCGAGGGCGAGGCGGCCCATGGGATAGCCGGGCTCCTCGACCCAGATGGCGTCGCCCGGCTGGGCGAGGAGGCGGGCCGCGAAATCGAGCCCCTGCTGGGAGCCGGCGACGACGAGGATCTGCTCGGGGGTGCAGGTGATGCCGCGCGCGGCGCTGAGATACTCGGCGATCGCGGCGCGGAGCTCGGGCTCGCCGCGGGGATCGGCGTAGCCGAGGGCGCCGAGCGGGCGTTCCCGGTGGAGGCGCGCGGCGAGGCGCGCCCAATCGGCCCAGGGAAAGTGGTCGAGGGCGGGAATGCCGACGGTAAGCGGAAGGGCCGCGCGCGGCCGGGCGGGAAGCGCGAGGCTATGGGCGAGTCGCGCGGCACGGCGGACTCCCGGCGGCGCGGGCTTCGGCCGCGAGGGCGCGGGGAGCAGATGATCCTCCGGGATGCTCTCCGCGACGAAGAGCCCGGCCCCCCGGCGCGGCACGAGATAGCCCTCGGCCACCAGGCGATCATAGGCCTGCACCGCCGTGATGCGCGCCACGCCATGCTCGGCGGCGAGCTGCCGGGAGGAGGGCACGCGCGCGCCGGCCTTGAAGCGTCCGGCCAGGATGCCGTCGCGGAAGAAGGCGACGATCTGGTCCTGGAGCGAGGGGCCTGCGCTGCGCTCGAGGGCGAGGCTACTCCAAAGCGGGGGAACGGGTCGCGGCATGGCTGGCCCATAACGGCGAAATCTGGACTTACGATATAGGATAGACGCTATCGAGCCACCCAGTCCTCTGGTGTGCCGGACTCATAGAATTTCCGAAAGAGGTGCTATATCTCGGTCCAGTTTGCGGGCATAATCTGCCCGCTTAATCAGGAGAGCCGCGATGTACCTGCCGCCGCTGTTCAAAGAGGACCGCGTGCCGGTGATGCACGACGTAATCCGCCAGTCGCGCGTCGCCACCCTGGTGACCTTCGGCGCCGAGGGGCTCGAGGCGAGCCACGTCCCGATGCTCCTCGACCCCGAGCCGGCCCCCTATGGCACGCTCCACGGCCATCTCTCGCTCGCCAATCCCCAATGGCAGCGCGCGGCGGGCGACGTGCAGGCCCTCGCGATCTTCCTGGGGCCCGACGCCTATGTCACGCCGGCCTGGTATGCGACGAAGCGGAAGACGGGCAAGGTCGTGCCCACCTGGAACTACGTGGCGATCCACACCTATGGCAAGCTCGAGTTCTTCGACGATTCGGATCGCCTCCTCGCGCTCGTCACCCGGCTCACCGAGCGCCACGAGAGCGGGCGCGGCGAGCCCTGGGCCGTCGACGACGCGCCGCCCGATTTCATCCGCGCCCAGCTCAAGGGCATCGTCGGCTTCACCCTCCCGATCGCCCGGCTCGAGGGCAAATGGAAGATGAGCCAGAACCGCCCCGCCGAGGATCGCGCCGGCGTCGTCGAGGGGCTACGGCGCGAAGGCGGCCCGATAGAAGCGGCGGTCGCCGCGATCGTGGCCGAGCGCAGCCGCGAATAGTTCAATTCCCTCGTCGGCAAGGCCCGTCACGGCCGGCCTTCGTGCCGGCCGTCCACGTCTTAACAATAGGCAAAGGAAGGCGTGGGTGCGCGGGACGAGCCCGCGCACGACGACCGAAGATGGCTTGGAAGCGGTGCCGCGGAGCGCCTGTGACCGAACGGTGACCGGCGCGGCGCGTGCCGCCGCTCGCGTCTTGCTCCCGTACGCAAGGCCCCCATTTTATAAAGGCTTGGCCGGCACAGCGCAGGCTGTGCTCGGAACGTGGGCGTATGGCTTGGAAGTCGATGCCGCGTCTTTCTCGGTGGGGTCAAACGGCAGGGGTGTGTCGCAATTGATGGATGGAATCTCCGGTGACCATCTGCGGAGGGGCTCCCGCGCCGTCGTCCGTCCCGAGCGATCCTGGTGTGGCCGGTCCCTGAGGCGGGCGTTCTCTCACGGCGGACTGTCGCTTCTTCTTCTCCTTGCGATCGTGACGAGTGCCGTCGCGGCCCCGGCCACAAGCACCTCGCCCGCTGCGGGAGCGCCGGCTCCGGCGGCCAATCAGATCACGCCGGCTCAGGCGCAGCAGGCGCTCGAGGTGCTGCAGGACGAGAAGAAGCGGGCGCAGCTCATCGAGACGCTGCGCACGATCGCCAAGGCCCAGTCGCAGCCGCCTGCCGCGGCGCAAGCCGCTCCCGCCAAGGAGCCGGCGCCGAAATTGCCGCTTCCGCTTGCGCCCCACAGCCTCGGCGCCCAGCTCCTCGTCCAGGCGTCGAGCTGGATCGGCGACGTCTCTCACGAGCTTGCGGAGACGGCGCGCGCCGTCACCAATTTCCCGCTCATCTGGGATTGGCTCGTCCATCTCACCACCGACCCCGCCGCCCGGGGCAGGCTGTTCGACACCTTGTGGAGGCTTGCCCTCGTCCTCGGCTGCGCCCTCGCCGTCGAATGGGGCGTCAAGCGGCTCATCCATCGGCCCTATGGGATGCTCGGCCGTCGCCTGCCCAAGGACGCCGACGGGCCGCCCGCCGAGGGTGCTGATCACAATGATGGCGCGATCGCGGCTGCCGCGCCGGCGCCTCCGGCGCAACACAGGCACCGGCATCTGCGCCGCGCCTGGCGGCTCCTGCGCGTCCTTCCCCTCGCCGTGGCGCGGCTGGTCCTGGATCTTCTGCCGCTCGTCGCCTTCGCCGGAGTCGGCAACCTCCTCCTCGGCACCGCGATCGGCGCGCCCGAGATGACGCGCCTCGTCGTGCTCGCCATCGTCAACGCCTATGTGATCTGCCGCGGCATCATGTGCGTGACGCGCATGCTGGTCTCGCCCGCCGAGGCGCAGCTCCGTCTCCTGCATTTCAGCGACGAGACCGCCGCCTATATCGAGGTGTGGATGCGTCGCATCGTGGTCGTCGCCGTCTTCGGCGGCGCCCTGGCCGAGGTCGCCCTCCTGCTCGGCCTCTATTGGGCGGCCCATGACGCGCTGATCAAGCTCGTCGCCCTCGTCGTCCATCTCTTCCTCGTCGTCATCGTGCTGCAGTGCCGCCGCGCCATCGCCCACAGCATCCGCGCGCCGGAAGGCGCGCGCGGGCTCGTCGCCGTCCTGCGCAACCGCACGGCCGATCTGTGGCACGTGGTCGCCATCTTCTTCATCGTGGCGCTGTGGGTGGTCTGGGCGATCAATATCCAGAACGGCTTCGTCGTCCTGATGCATTACTTCGCCATCACCGTGGCCGTGCTGATCGTGGCGCGGCTCGCCGCGGTGATGGCGCTCGGCCTGCTCGACCGCCTCTTCCGCATCGGCCCCGAGCTCGCCCGGCGCTTTCCCGGGCTGGAGGCGCGGGCCAATCGCTACTACCCGCTGCTGCGCGGCACGATCTCCGCCATCATCGCGGCGATCGCCGCGATCGCCCTTCTCGAGGTGTGGGGGCTCAATGCCTTCTTCTGGTTCCGCTCGGGCTCGATCGGCGGCCGGCTCGTCTCGGCGGTGGTCACCATCGGCCTCACGGTCGTCGCGGCGATCGCCGTGTGGGAGGGCGCCAATCTCGCCGCCGAGCGCCATCTCGCGCGGCTGACGCGCGAGGCGCAATATGTGCGCTCAGCGCGGCTGCGCACGCTCCTGCCGATGTTCCGCACGACGCTCCTCGTTATCGTGCTCACGGTCGTGGCGCTGACGGCGCTGAGCGAGATCGGCGTCAATATCGGGCCGCTCCTCGCCGGGGCGGGGATCATCGGCATCGCCGTCGGCTTCGGCTCCCAGAAGCTGGTCCAGGACCTCATCACCGGCATCTTCCTCTTGCTGGAGAACGCCATGCAGGTGGGCGACTGGGTCACCGTCTCGGGGCTCTCGGGCTCGGTCGAGCATCTCTCCATCCGCACCATCCGCCTGCGCGCGGGGGACGGCTCGGTCCACATCATCCCGTTCAGCTCGGTGACCAGCGTCACCAACGTCAATCGCGGCATCGGCAATGCCGGCGTCAGCGTGAATGTCAGCTTCAAAGAGGATACCGACCGGGTGAGCGAGGCGCTCGCGGCGATCGCCCGCGAGATGCGCGAGGACCCCGCCTTCAAGGACGCGATGCGGAGCGACCTCCAGCTCTGGGGCGTCGACAAGGTCGACGGCTCCGTGGTGACGATCGTCGGCCAGATCGCTTGTACCGATACCGGCCGCTGGGGTGTTCAGCGCGAGTTCAACCGGCGCATGAAGAAGCGCTTCCAGGAGCTCGGGATCGAGATCGCCAATCCCACCCAGACGGTCGTGCTGCGACAGGACGCCGCCGCCGCAGGCGAGGCGCCGGGAAGCGGGACGCGCCCGGTCACGGCGGCAGCCAAGGATATGCCGCCCCGCGAGCCCGCGAGGGAAGAGGAGAAGGCCGAAGAAGCCGAGAAAAGGCCGCGCGCCGCCCCCGCCGCGCGCTGAGGCGGGCATCAGCCGAGTCGATCGGCCGAATCTGGCAATTTCACCGACAATTCGTCGTTAATTTTTACAACAAAGCCGCCCGGCAGGAGCGATGTGTTAAGGTTAACTTATTGATCCACCGGAATGTGGCACAATGGCACGCAATTTGCTCATCGTAAGATATCAAATAAAATACAAATAAAACCAGGGTGGCGGGAAGTATCAAGCATTTGCCGTTGATTGCTTCTGCATGACCGCGGAGGGCGTCTCGTCGGAGACCGCGGGCGACTTTTGGTCGGGGGAATGCGGAGGGCAACGCGATGAAGCCATTTCATCTAAAATTGCCATGGGCCGGCCTGTCCGGGTTGGCGGCACTACCCTTTGTCTTGCCTGTCTCGGCACACGCCAGCGTGATTCTCGATCCTCTCCATGCGTTCTGCTACGCGCCGACGCCGGCGTGCCTGGATAACGGCACGGTCACGCCGACGACGACGAATCCGCCGAATTTCGGCTTCACGATCTCGCCGGGTCCCCAGACGGGCGATTATCGCATCGACGTGCTCGTCCCTAATAACGAGGACGGCAGCCCGTCGGGCCTGAGCTTCGCGATCACCGGCACCCAGGGGGGAACGGCGAACACCTCGCCGATCTCGAGCACGGCATCGCTGTTCAGCGCGACGGCGTGGGCGAGTGGGAAGCTCGACGCCTATCTCGGGATCACCTCCTCGCCGGAGAACCCGATCGGCGCCTGGCTGCCCACGACGCAAGGGGTCGATGCCGGGGCGACGGGCTATTTTCTGTACCAGGCCGATCTGGGGCAGACGAAGGTCCAAGACAATCCTGATGCGTTGCTTGGACCGCTCTTGAATATCAGCCCCGGCCTTCCCATCGGGTCCTTGATCGTCAGCTTCCTGAATACGGGCACCGTCGACCAGCCGGATTGGGTCGCCACGGCGAATAGCGGCGCTCTCTTCGAGGGCGGTGCGCCGCCGCGGGTGCCGGAGCCGACCACCATCGCCCTGATGGGCGCCGGGCTCACCGGTCTCGGCCTCCTGTGGTGGCGGCGCCGGCGATAGTCCGCCGGCGCAGGCGATCATCGGAGCCTCGGATGCACCCGATCTGGTGGCCCCTGGCGCTCGTGCTGGCTCTGGTATCGCTCGGCGGGGCGACGCTGCAGAGATTCCGCCGGGCGCTGCGGCCGGCGCTCCGCCGCGCAAGACGCGGATGGCGGCGCCGCGCCGCTCCTCGTCCTGATCATCGACCGGCCGGCTACGGCGTCTGATTCTCAAGGAACAGCGGGCTCTCCCGCGGCACCGCGAGGGTGCCCCGCTCGATCTGCTCGGTCGTCGGGCTCTTCGGCGCCGTGGCGATCACCGAATAGACGCCCAGCCCCACCATGAAGAGAAACACGATGGCCCAGGCGGCGAGCAGCGCTCTCAGGGGTCCTGGCGGCATGGCGTGTCGCCTCGCGGAAGGTTTGTCGGAAGGGCAGAGCGCAGGTTGCGCTTAGATCGCCGTCTGCATCGTCATTCCCGCGAATGCGGGAATCCAGCGACCCTGGACCCCCGCTTTGCGCGGGGGTGACCTGAAGTCCTCCAACCTGAACGCCTCGCGCTCCATCGACATTAGCATACGCAACCTCCTCGTCGGAGGCGACGCGCTCCTGGCATGCGTCCTCTGCGGGTCCGCTCTGATCTTTGTGACGTCAGGCGAATCCGCCTTGATCCCGCGCCGTGCGACGCCACATGCGAGGTGAAGGCTGCGCGCGCGCCATGCGGCGGCGGCGCAGCGTCGCGCGATGATCAGAGAAACGCGGGAGGAGACATGCCCCAGCGCATCGAATTGCCGTGCAGCGCCGTGGTCCCCGGCTGCGAATTCGTCGCCCATGGCGCCTCGCAGGCGGAGCTTTCGCGGAAGATGACCGAGCATCTCCGCGTTACCCACGGTGTCGAGCACCTGTCCCACGATCTCAAGCACAAGCTCGGCTCGGCCATCGATTCCGCGGAGCGGCGGGTGCGGCGATCCGCCTAGTGTTGTGATTTTGACATTCGATTCGCATTCAAAGGTCGTCATTCCGGCCGGAGCGAAGCGCAGAGCCGGAATCCAGGGCCGCATGCTTGGATGCCCGCTTTCTGCGGGCATGACGGCCAAACAGAACGAACCGTTGGAGTCACAACACTAGAGCCTGCGTGACTACGGCTCGTATTGCCGCAGATAGGCGAGGCCGTAGATCTCGCGGCATAGGCTGCCGACGCTGTCGTAATCATAGGCCGCGCTCTCGACGGCGCCGCGCCGAACCGTTGCGGGAGCCGCGGGGTCGAATTGCACATAGAACGGCCGCGCGGCGCTCATTGACGGCGTGCCTGTGCCGGTCGTGACCGTGCCGCAGAGGAACCAGCCGGCGGCGTGGACTTGCCTCTTAGGTGCTGCGATGCCGTTATCGACGACGGCCGTGGCGACGAGGGGATCGAATTGATAGGTGGCACCGGCAGGGATTTGCCAGTCGCGCGCGAGATAGGCGACCGCCGCCTGCCGCGCCGCTTGCTCGCTCGGCGGCGCCTTCGCGGCATGCGCTGCCGCGAATTCGCCGGCCACGTCATCGGGCATCACATGGGGAAGAGCGCAGCCGCCGAGCACGGCAAGGAGGCTCAGGACGGAGACATGCCGGAGAGTCGCGAGCCTCATGTGCAAACTTCCCCACCGCCCGCGCTTGGAGCGCGGCTCACTTGCTCAGCCGTCGTCCCCGCGCAGGCGCTACGGCATGCACACAAGTCTGGATGGGCGCCGCTTCCAAAGGAATAGCCGTTATTCCGGCCGGAGCCCCCGGGTCCCGCCGAAGGCGGGCCCGAGGACAGGCTCCGCGGAGAGCCGGAATCCAGGTTTTCCGCGGAAATACTGGCTTCCCGCTTCCGCGGGAATGACGAGGGGGAGAGTGCAGACTGAGATGTGTGCATGCCGTAGCGCGCAAGCGGGGACCCAGAAGGCGCTGGATTCCCGCTTTCGCGGGAATGACGATTGAGTGTTGCAGCAATCTTGCCACAGGCCGCGTGCCCGCGCATTCGAAACCGGCGCAGCCTGCGCTCGCCCCGCCTCACCGCGCCGCGCGGGACTCGGCCGCGCGGGGCTCGATGGCCGCGGGATGGAAACTCGATTGCCGGCCGGCACTCTCGAGCGCATCCAGGCGGGCGCGGAGGGCGGCTGCCGCGAGCGCCAGTGGCGCGGTGCGGGCGCGCCCCTCGTAAGCTCCGATCCGCGCGCGCGGTCCGCCGGCGGTACTCACCTCCCAGGCCAGCCCGGCGGGGGCGAGAGTGAGTGCCGCATCGAGAGAGCGGGTATAGTCGCAGCGCGCCGGAGCGCCGAACTCCAGGCTGATCCACAGGCCGACTCGGCGGGGATAGGGGATGGCGGCCAAGACGATCCTGATGTCGAGCTCGCGATCGCCCTCGGGCGCCTGCTCGATGTCCCGAATAAGGGATGAGAGATCGACGCGTGGATCGTTCATGCGAGCCCTCCTTCGGGACGCACCAATGCGCGCCCGGACTCCGCCCCTCCCCGGGGATAATATTGGCACCGCCCCGGTGCGATCAACTTGGACGCGATAAGAGACTCGGCCGGGACAGGCGGCTCGAATCCTATAAGTCTCATAAAAAGCCCCGCCGGCACGTCGGGCGACGGGCGAGGCGGGGCAGTCGGGATTGCATCTTCCTTTTCGCGGGGAACGGCCGGCCAAACAAACCAGAACTTCTGGCGCTTGACTTAGCTTTCCTAAGCCATTGCCGGGCGGATGCTGTTGCCGCCGTCGATTTCCACGGGCCGCCGCGGTCCGCTGCCGCTATCCTTGTCGCGGCGCCGCGGTCGCGCCGAGCGCGCGGGCGGCACGCCGAGACGAGAGGAGGAGTCGATGCGACCAATCATCCTGGCCGCAGTCTTGCTGAGCGCTCCCGCGGCCGCGGCGGCGGAGCTTCCCGTCCATCACGGCTTCCTCACCGGGAAGAGCTATCTCCAGATCAGCGACGTGGTGAAGCCGCTCTACGTCTCCGGCCTCATCGACGGCCTGCTCGGCAGCCCCCTCTTCGGCGCCCCGGCCGAGGGCAAGGTGGCGCGGCTCGGCGCCTGCCTGGAGAAGATGAGCAGCGGTCAGGCGACGGCGGTCGTGACGCGCTATGTGCGCGCGCATCCGGCGCAGCAGGACTGGGACATGCAGGTGCTGGCCTATGACGCGCTCCACGACCTCTGCGGCTTCTGAGCGGGCGCGCTCCCCCGAGCGCGGCGCTTCCCGCCGCACCCGCCTTCGGCTATGGATGGGCTGGAGCGAGGGGCGCCGGCCGCGGCAATAGGGGGAGGGTCCATGGGCCTGGTCACGCGATACCTCAAGACGTGGAACGAGCTCGGGCCCTACGAGCGGTTCGAGCAGGTGCTCGCGCTCCTTCTGACCGTCGTCATCGCGGTGGTGATCATCGGCTCGCTCGCCGACCTCGTCCGCGACGTCTACGACATCTTCGCCACCGCCGCCGTATCCCTCAGCGACCGCGCCTTCGCCATCATCTTCGGCGACATCATGACCGTGCTGATCGCCCTCGAGTTCAACCACTCGATCGTCCAGGTCCTGCACAATCGCGAGCATCTCATCCAGGTGCGGACCGTGGTGCTGATCGCCATCCTGGCCATCGCGCGGAAATTCATCGTCATCGACGTCGCGACGCTCTCCGCCGAGACCTTGATCGCGCTCGCGGTGGTCGCGGCGGCGCTTGCCTTGCTCCATTGGGTCCTCGCCGCGACCGATCGCGCCGACAAGGCGCGCGAGTAGCGCCGTCCGGAGCCGCGGCGGCGGAACGAGAGCACGCGGCGCTGGAGCTAGGCGAGGCTCGCCTGGGGCAGCAGATAGAAGGCGATGGCGATGAAGAAGCAGCCGCTGCCGATCACCACGCAGAGATGCCAGAGGGGGTTGTTGAAGGGCAGGCGCTCCCAGCGATAGAAGAGGAGCCCGCCCGTATAGGCGAGGCCGCCGGCCGCGAAGAGGAGGACGGGCACGAGGCCGACGGCCTCGTAGAGCGCCCCGCTCCAGGCCAGCACCAGCCAGCCCATGGCGAGATAGAGCGGAAGGGCGATGCGGTGGAAGCGCGGGCCGCGCAGGATGCGCAGGACCGCGCCGGTGATCGCGATGGCCCAGGTGGTGGCGAGGAGCTCCCAGCCGGCGTGGTGCCAGAGCGCCAGGATCGTCACCGGCGTATAGGTGCCGGCGATGAAGAAGAAGATCATGCAGTGGTCGAGGGCGCGGAAGATCGGCTTGCGGCGCGCGTGGCGGGAGCCGTGATAGAGGGCCGAGGCGAGGAACGCCAGGATCATCGAGGTGCCGTAGACGAGGACGGCGACGAGGTGGAGTGCGCTCTGGCGCGGCCAGGCGCGCAGCACGAGATAGGCGAGGCCAACAACGCTGGCGACGGCGGCGCTGCCCTGGATGGCAGCGCTCGTGAATTCTTCCGTGAGCGTCCTCGCGCGCGTCTCGAGCGCATCCGCCCTCTCACGCCTCATCGCTCCGTCTTCGCTTGCGCTCATGATTCAGCCTTGCTGTTACAACAGCCGGCACATCGGCTTCGTTCCCCGCGCGGGCGAAAATTCCTCCCGCGCGCGGATCGCACGATCCTGCGGCGATCCGCCGCGCCTTCGCTGCGACCCGGAACGAGATCAAGCCTAGCAGCGCGGAATTACCGCGCCGTAAAGATTTCGGGTCACTTTCGCGACACGTTTCGGCGCGCGCCGGCCGCGACCCCGCTTGACCATGTGCAGCAGGACCCCACGTGGAGTCGAGGGAGCCGTGCTCTGCGACGCGCTGTGCCGCCTCGCGCCGTGGATGCGGCCGCAAGCCGCAAGCGAAAGGAGGGTTGCGATGAAACTGACTTCCGCAGGAGTGGAGCGGACGGTAAGCCAGATCGGCGCCGAGGCGATCCCCGAGAACCATCCGGCGCTGCCGCAGCTGAGCAGGATCTTCGGAAACCACACCTTCTTCCTCGACGCCGACGGCCTCCACATCGTGGAGCCGGTCGAATCCGATCGGCCCGTCTCCGGCATGGGCCGGCTCGTGAAGCTCGCGAGCTGGAACGACCCCAGCCAGACGAGCCTGGCGCCCCATGAGCCGGAGCCGACCGGAGTCGTGATCGTGCTCGGACGCGACGGCTCGGCGTCATGACGGCGGGCGCTGCCGCAGCCGCCGATCGCATGGACGGGGTGCTTGGGCGAGCATGACGGCGGAGGCCGAAGCCCGTGCGGCCTCCGCCGCGGGGGGCGCGCCGTGGCGCCATGTCCGCCCGCGCCCGCCGCCGCATGGCGCGCGCACCGGCGCGCAACAACAATCAATCAACAATCAATGTGGAGACTCCCATGACCCGTTATCGCTGCTATTTCGTCAACAAGGAGGAGACGGTCACCGGCCTCGAGGACGTGCACGCCCAGAGCGACCGCGAGGCGAAGGAGAAGGCCCAGGCGCTGCTTCAAGACAAGCCCGAGACGGGGGAAGGCTTCGAGCTGTGGCGCGCTGACAAGATCGTAACACGGGAGGCGCCGCCGAAGCCGCGGCGCTAGCGGCGCTGGTCGGGCCGGCGCGCCTGCGCGAGCCTGTGACGAGAAAGGGACGGGCGCGATTTTCGGTTGGGCGCGGCGGCGTTTGGAGGTAAGAAGGGACGGGGACGTCGGGGCCGCCTTATGGACGGAGAGCCATGAGACGAGCCCTTACAGCAACTGCAGCGCTGCTCCTTCTTCTCGGCACGGCCGCCTGCAGCAATCTCGATGAGACGACCAAGGACATGCTCGCCGGCGGCGCCGTCGGCGTCGGCACGGGCGCCGTCGTGACCGCGGCGACGGGCGGCTGTATCTGGTGCGGCGCCGCCATCGGCGGCGCCGTGGGCACGGCCGCCGGCTATCTCTACGACCAGGTCCATAAGGGGAATCTCTAGGCGCGGACTCGATCGAGCGGCGATAGGACGCAGGCGTCGGCCCGCGCTCCTCGAAGCCGCCGATCCGGGATTCGCCTCGCGAGGTGGCACATGAAGATGAGCTGGTACCCGCTTCTGCCTTTCGCGCTGATGGTCGCGGTCACGATCGGCTTCATGGCCTGGGGCCTCGCCTATTCCTGAGCGCGCCGCGCGTGGCGCGGCCAGATGTCCCATTCTTGTCATGGCTCAAGCCCTATCCTTTCCGGGCGTCAACGGGGGGTGGAGAGAGGCGAGCATGGCGAGCTATTGGTGCTATTTCCTCGACGAGGAATCGACCCTCGCGGACGGCGAGGGGGTTGTCGCCGAGAGCGACGACGCGGCGCGGCTGGCGAGCGAGCGGCTGTTTCTCGCCGCGCGTGATGCCTTCCTCGGCTTCGAGGTGTGGCAGGGCTCGCGCTTCGTCCACCGCCACATCAAGCCGCTGCCCCAGATCCGGGCGGTGGCGCCGAGCAAGGCGGCAGTCGCGGCGAAGCCTGCGGCCGAGGTCGTCGAGCTCGAGGAGCGCCGGCTCCTGGTTAACGGCTGAGCGCTGCCGAAGCCATTGTCACCCTGACAATTTTAGCACTGCGGCACCGTGCGGCGCCCTTGCTCCGGCGCGCGCGGGGGCGTAGTTTCGCAGCCGCAATATCGCCCGTCCCCTCTCGAAGGAGCCGCAGCCCGTGTCGTTCCTCGCCTCACGGCTTGCCCGCATCAAGCCGTCGCCCACCATCGCCGTGACCACCAAAGCCGCCGAGCTCAAGGCCGCGGGCCGCGACGTCATCGGCCTCGGCGCCGGCGAGCCCGACTTCGACACGCCCCCGCACATCAAGGAGGCGGCGGCGAAGGCGATGCGCGACGGCAAGACGAAATACACGGCGGTCAACGGCATTATCGAGCTGCGCGAGGCCATCTGCGCCAAGTTCAAGCGCGAGAACGGGCTCGATTACAAGCCCGACCAGATCACCGTCGGCTGCGGCGGCAAGCAGGTGCTCTACAACGCCATCGTCGCCACCGTCGAGGCGGGGGACGAGGTCATCATTCCGGCACCCTATTGGGTGAGCTATCCCGACATCGTGCTGCTCTGCGAGGGAACGCCCGTCTTCATCGACTGCCCCGCCGAGAGCGGCTTCAAGCTCAAGCCCGCCGATCTCGAGCGCGCCATCACGCCCAAGACGAAATGGGTCATTCTCAACTCCCCGAGCAATCCCACGGGCGCTGCCTATACCCGCGCCGAGCTCAAGGCGCTGACGGAGGTGCTGCTGCGCCATCCCCATGTCTGGGTGATGACCGACGACATGTACGAGCACCTCGTCTATGACGACTTCAAGTTCACCACCCCGGCGCAGATCGAGCCCGGCCTCCATTCGCGCACGCTCACCGTCAACGGCCTCTCCAAGGCCTATTGCATGACGGGCTGGCGCGTCGGCTATGCCGGCGGGCCCCTCGAGCTCATCAAGGCGATGAACAAGGTGCAGTCCCAGAGCTCGACCCACACCTCGACGATCAGCCAATGGGCCGGGGTCGCGGCCCTCAACGGGCCGCAGGACTTCATCCCCAAGCACAACAAGGTGTTCCAGGAGCGCCGCGACCTCGTGGTCTCGATGCTCAACCAGGCCAAGGGCCTCCACTGCCCCAAGCCCGAGGGCGCCTTCTACGTCTATCCGAGCTGCGCGGGCGCCATCGGGCGCAAGACGCCCGAGGGCAAGAGGATCGCGACCGACGAGGACTTCGTCACCTATCTCCTCGAGAGCGAGGGGGTCGCGGTGGTGCAGGGTGCCGCCTTCGGCCTCGCCCCCCATTTCCGCATCTCCTACGCCACGGCGACCGAGGCGCTCGAGGAGGCCTGCCGCCGCATCCAGCGCGCCTGCGGCGCGCTGAATTAGGGGAATTCGTCGTCGCGACGCATCTCCACCTCACGCCCCCACCTCACCCGCTCGCTCCGCTCGCACCCTCTCCGCCCCACTGGGGCGGAGAGGGCAAGGAGCGCCGTAGGCGCGACGAGGGTGAGGTGGGGGACAAAAGCGAGCGGGTGAGGTGGGGGACAAAAGCGAGCAGGTGAGGCGGGGAATTCGCGTCCTCACCCTGCGTGGATGCCGGCGGCCTTCACCTTGTCGTCGACATAGGATTCGAACTGCTTGAAGTTCGTCTCGAAGCGCTTCACCACCTCGCGGGCGGTGCGGTCATAGGCGCGCTTGTCGCGCCAGGTCGCCTTGGGGTCGAGCACCTCGGGCGGCACCTCGGGGCAGTTCTCGGGCACCTGGAGGCCGAAGGTGTCGAGCCTCACCGTCGAAATCTTGGCGAGGCGCCCGTCGAGGGCTGCGCGCACCATGGCGCGGGTATGGGCGATGTTCATGCGCTTGCCGATGCCGTAGCCGCCGCCCGACCAGCCGGTGTTGACGAGCCAGCATTTGACGTTGTGCTTGGCGATCAGCTCGCCGAGCAGCTTGGCGTAGACGGTCGGATGGCGCGGCATGAAGGGGGCGCCGAAGCAGGTCGAGAAGGTGGCCTCGGGCTCCTTGCCCATGCCCTTCTCGGTGCCGGCGACGCGCGCGGTGTAGCCCGAGAGGAAGTGATACATGGCCTGCTCGGCGCTCAGCCGGCTGATCGGCGGCAGCACGCCGAAGGCGTCGGCGGTCAGCATGACAATGTTCTTGGGATGGCCGGCCATCCCCGTATGGCTTGCATTGGGGATGAAGCCGATCGGATAGCAGGCGCGGGTGTTCTCGGTGAGGCGGTCGTCGTCGAGGTCGAGCGCGCGCGTGTCGGGATCGACGGCGACGTTCTCCAGCACCGTGCCGAAGCGGCGCGTGGTCGCGTAGATCTCGGGCTCCGCCTCGGGCGAGAGGCGGATCACCTTGGCGTAGCAGCCGCCCTCGAAGTTGAAGAGGCCGCGCTCGGACCAGCCGTGCTCGTCGTCGCCCACGAGGGTGCGCGTCGGATCGGCGGAGAGCGTCGTCTTCCCTGTGCCCGAGAGCCCGAAGAAGATCGCGGCGTCGCCCTTGGGACCGACATTGACCGAGGCGTGCATCGGCAGCACGCCGTCCGGCGGCAAGAGGTAGTTGAGCACGCCGAACACCGACTTCTTGATCTCGCCGGCATAGGAGGTGCCGCCGATGAGGAGGAGGCGCTTCTTGAAGTTGACGAGGATGAAGGTCTCGGAATTGGTGCCGTGCTTGGCGGGGTCGGCGCGGCAGCTCGGCGCCTGGAGGATGGTGAAGTCCGGCACGAACTCGGCAAGCTCCTTGGGCGAGGGCCGGATGAGCATGTTGCGCGCGAAGAGGGAGTGCCAGGCGTTCTCGGTGACGACGCGCACGCGCAGGCGGTGATCCGGATCGGCGCCGGCGAAGCAATCGGCGATGAAGGCGTCGCGGCCGTCGAAATGGGCGAGCATGCGCGCGTGCAGCGCCTCGAACTGCGCCTCGCTGATGGGCTGGTTGATCTTGCCCCACCAGATCTCGTCCTTGCTGTCGGGCTCCTCGACGATGAACTTGTCGCGCACGGCGCGGCCGGTATGCTTGCCGGTCTCAACGACGAGGGCGCCGCCCTCGGCGATCCCGCCTTCCTTGCGCCGGATCGCCTCCTCGTAATATTCGGGGACCGAAAGATTCCAATAGGCCGTGCGGAGCTTGCGCAGGCCGCGATGGCTAAGGTCGTGCCGGCTGATGACCGGACCCTGCTGCTGCACGAATTCCTCCCTCGTTGTGGCATAGGGACGTGATCGCTGTGCCGCGTCCCCCGCCCTCCGTCGGCCCCTGGCCTCGCGTCCCGAGAGCCGCCGCGGCCCCCTGACGATACAAGCGCCCTCGGCCGCTGCGCAATCTCCCGGGCGACATGCCCAATTTAATCACAGCAAGGCTTTGCCCGCGGGACCATTTTGATCACAAGCGGAGAGGGGTTTTCGCGCTGCAGCGAAGCGTCAGCGCCCGCCGAGGGTCGAGGCCGCCAGGGCCTCTTGCGGATCGGTCATGGGGTGGGGTGCGGGCCAGTCGAGTGCCGCGCCCGTCGGATAGCGGACGAGGAGGAAGTCGATGGCGGCCCCGTCCTCCTCGGTGCGGAAGGCGACGGGCACGTCGTGGGAATCGAGCCAGACGAATTGCCGCGTGTCGCTGTCGATCTCGTAGCGGCGCAGATTGCCGGGGCCGCCGCGGAACGCCGCGGGGTCGACGCCGCCGCCGCTGATGCGCACCTTGTAGAGCCGGCCGTCCCGCGTCGACATCATCGTGTCGGTATTGAGGATGGCGGCCGACCAGGGATTGGAGGGATGCACGTCGGCGGGCGCCGTCACGGTTCCCGCCGGTGTCGTGATGACGAAGCCGCCGCCGCGCGCCTCGCCGCTCACGGTGATGGGCTTGCCGTTGATCTCGGTGACGCCGTGATAGGCGACGAGGCGGCCGCCGCGCCAATGCTCGCTGCGCGCCGCCGTCTCGCGGAACACGACGACGCCGAGAAGCTTCACCGCGACCTCGAGCCGGCTCTCCACCGCGGTCTCGTTGCCGCGCCGATCGACGATATTCGTGTAGGTGCCGATATCGCCGTAGAGCGGATGCACGATGCGGTAGTCGTAGCGCTGGGATGCCGCGCGGGCGTCGATCGGGTGCGATGCGACGATCGCCCCGATCATCATGGCGCAAGCCAGAGCGGTGAGCGGTCTGGTCACGGCGCCCCCATTTGGCACGGCAGGCTTATGCTTAACGCCGCGTTAAGTATAACCGGATTCCTTGGCCTGCCAATAGGCTAGCGGGAATTTTCCAGAGCACCCGCGGGATCGACCCCCATATCTTGTTGGCTTTCCCGAGCCGCGGCGGATATCGATGGTTTCCGCAGCCCCATTCGGGGTTTTCCCGATGTGCGGCGCGGGATCCGGGATCGACAGGCGAGGGGGTGGACGGGATGAGAATCGCGGTGATGGCGGCGGGGGCCGTGGGTGGCTATTTCGGCGCAAGGCTCGCGGCGGCCGGCGAGGAGGTGCATGTCCTCGCGCGCGGCGCCCATCTCGAGGCCATCCGCGCCGAGGGCCTGCGCATCGAGAGCCCGCGGGGCGATCTCGTCATCCGCCCCGCGCAGGCGACCGACGATCCCGCCGCGATCGGCCCCGTCGACATCGTGCTCTTCGCGGTCAAGCTATGGGACACCGAGGCCGCCGGCGCCCTCTGCAAGCCGCTCCTCGGCCGCGACACGGCGGTCGTCTCGCTCCTGAATGGCGTCGACAGCGAGGAGCGCCTCGCCGCCATCCTCGGGCGCGAGCATGTGATGGGCGGGGTCGCCTATATCGCCTCGACCATCGCGGCGCCGGGCCTCATCCGCCACACCGGCACCATGGCGCGGCTCGTCTTCGGCGAGCTCGACGGCACGCGCAGCCGGCGCGGCGCAGCGCTCCTCGTCGCTTGCGAGAGGGCGGGAATCGATAGCCAGCTCACCGATGCGATCGCGACGGAGCTGTGGCGCAAATTCGTCCTGCTCGCCGCCTTCAGCGGCGTCACGGCCTTGACCCGCCAGGCGGCCGGCGCCATCCGCGCCGAGCCCTGGGCGCGCCGCCTCTTCCTCGACGCCGTGGCCGAGGTGGCGGCGGTGGGTCGCGCCCGGGGCATCGCCCTCGACACGGCGATGGTCGCCGAGATCGGCGCCACCCTCGACAGGCTGCCCGCCGAGATGCGCGCCTCCATGGCCGTCGATCTCGAGCGCGGCAACCGCCTCGAGCTCGACTGGCTCTCGGGGGCGGTGGTGCGCCTCGGCGAGGCGGCCGGGGTGCCGACGCCCGTGCACCGCGTCATCGCCGCCGCGCTCTCGTTCTACGCCCAAGGGCGATAGGTCGCGCTTCTAACCCTCGTCATTCCGGAAGCGCGCTACGGCATGCACATATCTCAGTCTGCACTCTCCCCCTCGTCATTCCCGCGAAAGCGGGAATCCAGTATTTCCACGGAAAACCTGGATTCCGGCTCTCCGCGGAGCCTGTCCTCGGGCCGGCCTTCGGCCGGACCCGTGGGCTCCGGCCGGAATGA
>DATGLG010000056.1:0-3859 GCA_035294245.1 Alphaproteobacteria bacterium
CGTCGACGCCTCGATCATGCCGACGATCACCTCGGGCAACACCAACTCGCCCACCATCATGATCGCGGAGAAGGGGGCGGCGATGATCCGCGCCGACCGCAAGGCGGCCGCATCAGGAGCCAAGGCCGCGGCGGCGTAGGCGAGTGCTTGTGGGTCTCAACAGCCTGCTCTGTGATCTCTCTATTCGTCGTTCCCGCTTTCGCTCGAGGCTGTCCGAGGGGAATGCTTCCGCCCGTTGAGCAAGTCGATCTCCAGTTCCAAAACCACTTACGGTCGTCACGCGCGGGCCCCCGGGTCCGGCCGATGGCCGGCCCGAGGACAAGCTTCACGTCCCGCGCGTCCACGATTTCTCTCCTCGGATTGTAAGGCGTGGATGACCGGCACGGAGGCCGGTCATGACGACGAGAGCAAGTCGTTTAGGCGCCTGTTGCACATCTTTCCGGACAGTCCTGCACCAAGCGAAAACCCAGCTATTCCTGGGTCGATGTTCCCGGAACTCGTTCCCGATCACCCCTCGCCAGCGCCGGCTTGGGCGCGCTTCCAGGCCTGCCAGTCGATGGGCTTCCGCTCGCTCGCCTCGAGCCGGAGATCGGCTGGTGGGATGCGGTCGGTGAACAGCACCAGGCTCGCGCATTTCCACCGGGCGCTGGGAGCGATCAAGCCGCCGAAGCCGAGAAAATAGGCGGCGTCGGCGATCTCCTGGGTCCGCTCGTATCGCCGCTCGCGATAGCGGCTCGTATCGACGCCAAGCTCGGCGAGGATGGCGAGGCTGTCGATGCGCAGGAGCTTCGACGCCCGCACTGCGATGCGGTGAACGCGCGCGCGGAGCCTCGAGGGAAACACCGGCTGACTGCTGAGGAGCGCATGGATCTCGGCGAGCGCGCCATCCCTCTCGGTCGAGGTGTAGAGGACGTCGAAGCTGTCGTTGCACCAGCGGCTGCGGGAGCGCGCGCCCAAGAGCGGATCACGGCCTTCGCGAGTAACGCGCCACACCGCGCCCGCAAAAGTCTCGCGCTTGAAGGCGTCGATGGCGTCGAGCAAAGCCAGGTCGCGGGCCTTGCGAAGCGCGGGAGGCACTTAGGTGTAGGCTCCGGCGTCCAGGCTCTCGATGACGGCCAGGACTTCCTCTGCGCGTCCGGCATGGATGAGATCGATGGCGCGCTCGCCCCCTAGCATCGGGTGGGGCGCATGCAGCCAGAGCCGCGCCTCGTCGGGCGAATAGAACTCCGAGAGCCGGTCGACGACGTAGCGAAGCTCGGCGATCACCGTCTGCGTCTTGAGATCGGGGGTCGCCTTGCCGCTCGACCAGCGGGAGACCGTGGCCGGCGAGACCGCCATGATATTGGCGATGTCCTTGCCTTGCAGCCCGCCCTCGTCGCGGAGGACGTCCAAGATTTTCTTCACCGCGGCGGACATGGGTCACCTCTGATCATGCGAGATTACATTTTGATTTCATAAATATCAATATTTGAAATTGAAATGGAATCCGTTGCTCGAAGCTAGGGCCGAAGCTCGACAATCTCCGGTCTCACTTGACGGACTTGACGAGCGTCTTGCTGCCTTCGCGGAGATGCTTCGCCAGGCAGGCGAGGCCCTGATCGAGATCGCGCTTGCGGCAGGCGGCGAGGAGCCGCCGATGCTCGGATTGCGAGCGCGCGCGGTAGTTGAGGTTCGAAAGCAGGATGCGGACATAACGGTCGGCCGCATTGTGCTGAGCCTCGATGAGGCCGAGTAGCCGCGCATTCCCACAGGCGCTATAGAGTGCGAGATGGAAGCGGCGGTTGAGGGCACCCCAACGCCCGACATCCGGCTCCGCGTCGATCTCGTCCAGGGTCGCGGCCGCCTCGTCCAAGGCAGCACTCGTCAGGCGCGGCAGCGACAGCCGCAGCGCCTCGCTCTCGAGAAGCTCCCGCACCGCATAGATTTCGGCGATCTCGCCTGCATCCATGCGCGCGACGAAAGCGCCGCGCGTGGGGTGGATCGAGACGAGGCCCTCGGCTTCGAGCTGGCGCAGCGCGTCGCGGATCGGCATGCGGCTGAAGCCGAGGCGTGCTGCGAGCTCGTCCTGGCGCAGCGGGGTCCCCGCCGCCAGGGCGCCGCCGGCGATCGCCTCGCGCAGAATCGTGGCGACGTGGTCCGCCGCGGTCTGGGGTTTGTGGGCTGCGGCGGCAGCGAGCCCGCTCAAGCGGTCCATCCCGACCTCATCGAGTCCGATCGGGTTCTCGCACTCGCGTCACTGAAGAGTGAATCATGGGAGTGGTCATTGCGAGCGGAGCGAAGCAATCCAAATTTCGGAAGTTGCCTGGATCGCCGCGGCCGCTCTGCAGCCTCGCGATGACCGGCATTCACGCATCAGCTGTTTGGACATACCAGAAAGAGCCTTGCCTGCCTATGGATTCTTGTATACAGGTATCCAATCGTATCCTCGTATACGAGTATCCATATAGACAAATATGGAGGCGCTGATGCCTGCTTCACGGACGTCAAAACGCCGCACTGGTGGCCGGCCGTTCGAGGCCGTCGTCATCGGCGGCGGGATTGCCGGATGCACTCTCGCCTATGAATTGGCGACGCGGGACGTAAAGGTCGCTTTGCTCGAGCAGAGCGCCATTGCGAGCGAATCCTCGGGGCGCAACACGGGAACGCTCCTCACCGGCCCGCAGAAGGAGGTCGTGGAGCTTCTCGATGGCTGTGCCGAGATCTATGCCGAGATCGCGCGCGGCCCGATCCCCTTCGAGTTCGCGCGGATCGGCCATCTCCTGATCTCGGAGGATGACGCGAGCTACGCCGCCGCTGCTGTCGTCGCCGAGCGCTACCGGCAGGTCGGGGTCGGGATGGAGGCGGTATCGGGACGCGATCTCGCCCGCGATCATCCCCGGCTGGGCTTGAAGATAGCCGGCGGCTATTTCGTCGAGCGGGCCTGGACGCTCGAGCCCATGGGCGCCACCCACGCCTTCGCGCAAGCCGCGCGCGCGGCGGGTGCGTCCATCCGGACGGGCGTCCGGGTCGCGCAGATACATTCCCGCAACGGCAAGGTCGAGGGCGTCCTCACCGACGCGGGACTCGTCTCGGCGGACCTGGTCTTCATCGCCAATGGGCTGTGGATGGCAGACCTCCTTCGCCGCACTGTCGGCGACGGGCCGCTTCCCGGCCTGCCCTTCACCGCCGGGCGCGGCTGGCTCCTCCAACTCGGCAAGCTCGATTTCGCGCTGCCCTGGATCGTCGAGGAGCTGACCTGGCCCGACCAGGGGGAGCTCGGCCGGCGCATATCGCTCGAAGGGCTGGCCGATGTCGCCGCGCGCAAGGACGACCGGCCGGCCGTCGAGGCCATCTGCCTCAACCCGATGCGCGGCGGCGACGCGCGGCTTGGTGCCTCCGTGCAGCCGGCCCTCCGCGACCTTGTGCGGAACACCGACATGCCGAGCCGCATCGCCGCCCGCGCGCTGCGCATGATCGGCGGCCTCGGCTCGCTCAAGGTGACGAACGCCTATCCCGGCAACCGGCCGATGCTGTCCGACGGGCTGCCGGTCGCCGGCCGGACGAGGATCGAGGGGCTCTTCGTGCATGGCGGCATGGGATCGATTGGCATGCATGCCGCTCCGGCCACCGCGCGATGGCTGGCCGCGGCGGTGACCCGCGGCGATGGCAACCCGAAGCAGGAATGGCTGCGGCCGCAGCGTTTTCCCGGATGGCAGTGAGGGAGCGAAGGACCTTTATCCGCGTCGTCGACGCCTCGATCATGCCGACGATCACCTCGGGCAACACCAACTCGCCCACCATCATGATCGCGGAGAAGGGGGCGGCGATGATCCGCGCCGACCGCAAGGCGGCCGCATCAGGAGCCAAGGCCGCGGCGGCG
>DATGLG010000057.1:0-158197 GCA_035294245.1 Alphaproteobacteria bacterium
GGACGGCTGCGAGCGGCGTGCTCGCTCCTCCCTCGTGCGGCGTAGCTCGAGCTACGCCTCCTCGGTCGTCGCTGCGCTTGCCGCTCTCGCTCGCCCCTTCGCCGCCTCGCTTGCGTCGATTACTCGGACAGGCTCCTAGGCCGTCACGTCTTCGCCGCCGTCGACGCCGATCACGTTCCCGGTGATCCACCCGGCGCCGGGGAGCGCCAGCACGGCCACCGCCGCAGCGACGTCCTCGGGGGTGGTGAGCCGCCCGCCGGGGTTGCGCCGCCGGGCCTCGGCGAGCAAGGTCTCGGCGCCAGGGATCTTGCGCAGCGCGGGTGTGTCGGTGACGCCGGCGCGCAGCGCGTTGACCGCCACCCCGGCTGTGCCGAGCTCGACGGCGAGCTGACGGACGTGCGACTCGAGCGCGGCCTTGGCCGCCGACACGGCCCCGTAGGCCGGCCAGACCCGGCGGCCGCCGGCGCTGGTCATCGCAAAGACGCGGCTGTCGCGGCCGAGGAGCCCCGCGGCGTAGAGGTCCTGCACCCAGTAGACGAGGCTGTGGGCCATCACGTCGAGGGTCATCTCGAGCTGCGCCTTGCTCGTCTGCTCGGCCGGGTCGCTGCCGACGAAGGGGCGCAGCGTCCCGAAGGCGAGGGAGTGCATGAGGACGCGCAGCGGCCGACCGCCCAGGAGCTCGCGCGCCCGGGCGCAGACGAGCGCCCGCTTGTCGTCGTCGGCGGCGTTCACGTTGAAGAAGTGCGCCGGCGCACCGGCGGCCTCGACGTCCGCGATCACGGCCTCGGCCGCCGGCAGCGTCGCCTTGCGATCGAGGTGGACACCGATGATCCCCATGCCGAGACGCGCGAGGTGCCGGGCCGTGGCCGCGCCGAACCCGCTCGACGCGCCGAGCACGAGCCCCCACTCACCGGTAAACGGTCGCCAGTCCGCCATCGCCCCCCGCGACATAGCCGAGCGGCACGCGGGCGGCAACGACGCCGACTGGCCACGGTCGCCGGTGTCGATTATGCTCCGGCGCGTGGGTGGCAAGGGCGACCGGCCCACGGTCGAGAACCGCTGGTGGGTCGATCAGGGCAAGGACGCCGCGGGACGCCCGGTCGTGCGGCCCCAGGCGCGCTTCGGCCACCGCTTCTTCCGCACCGGCGAGGGCTTCGAGCAGACCCGCGCCCAGCGCCGGCTGACAGACCTCAATCTCAAGTGGCTCGACGAGGCGCCGGGCCCGACCGGTGCCTGGACCGTGCTCCACCTCCACGCCCGCGACCGCTTCCCGGCGAGCCGGCTCGCGCGGGCGCGGGCCGTGCTCCCGGTCCCTCCCGCAGGACGCGGCGTGCTCGTCGACTCGGGCAACGCGCTGCGCGCGATCGCGACGGCGGATGCGAGCGCGAGCCGGCTCGTCGAGCTGCGCCTCGGGGGCGACAACTCCTTCGACGCCTGGGTGCACGGCGAGTGGGTGCGCGAGGTCGTCTTTGCGAGCTTCGACGACGCGCTTCGCCGCGCGCCGGCGCTCATCCGCGAGTACCTGCTCACCGACCGCGCGGCGCCGCTCGCCTGACCCTTTGCCGGGCCGCCCGGGGTAGGCTATGCAGCGCCCGAAAGGGGGTGCGCGTGGGGACACCTGAGGACGAGGAGGCCAAGAAGCAGGTCCAGGAAGCCGTCTGGACGTGGGCGGTACGGGTGCTCGTGCTCGCCGTGGCGTTCGGGTTCGGGTTCTTTGCGGGCTGGGTGCTCTACGGCGCCGGGCCGACGGGCGCCGTGCAGCTCCGCGCGCAGGTCGAGGACCTCGAGGCGCAGCTCCTCGACTGCAAGAACAAGCGCGTCGATTCCGAGGGCAAGGTGACCGTGCTCCAGGGCCGCCTCGACGAGTGCAATCGCAGCCTCGCCAAGGCGCTCTCCTCGGCCGCCAGCCCGCCGCCCGCGAACCCGCAGTAGCGGCTCAGATCACCCCGGCCGCGCGCAGGCGCTCCAAGTCGGCCGCGGTCAAGCCGAGCAGCTCCCCGTAGACCTCGGCGTTGTGCTCGCCGAGCTCGGGGCCGAGCGAGCGCACCGCCCCGGGCGTGTCCGAGAGCTTCGGCACCACGCCGCCCACGACCACCTCGCCGAGCGTCGGATGCGGCAGGCGCCGGAGCATGTCGCGCGCGAGGAGCTGGGGATGCTCGAGCAGCTCGGCGGGACCGTAGACCGGCGAGCAGGGCACGTCGGCCCCCTCGGGGCCGAGCGCCGCGCAGACGGCCTCCACGGTCCGTTCCGCCACCCACGCCGCGACGAGCCCGTTCACCTCCTCGCGGTGCGCGAGCCGCCCGCGGGCGCCGCGGAAGCGCGGGTCGTCGGCCAGCTCGGGCCGGCCGATGGCCGTGGCGAGCTGGCGGAAGAGCTTGTTGCTGGCGACGCCGATCGCGACCCAGCCGTCGCGTGCGCGAAAGCAGTCGTACGGCGCGGCGGCGAGGTGGCGGTTGCCGAGGCGCTCGGGCAGCCGGCCAGTGGCGGCGAAGATCGTGGGCCAGTTGTCGAGGAAGGAGAACATCGCGTCCTGCGCCGACACGTCGACGTGCTGGCCGCGGCCCGTGCGGGCGCGCGCGACCAGCGCCGCGAGCACGCCCACCGCGCCGAAGACGCCCTGCACGTAGTCGCCGAGCGACCCGCCGCCGCGGGTGGGCGGGTGCTCGGGAAAGCCCGTGAGCGCCATGAAGCCGCCGGCGGCCTGCGTCACGATGTCGTAGGAGGCGCGGCGGCTCCACGGGCCGGTCTGGCCGAAGCCGCTGAGACTCGCGACGATGAGCCGCGGATGCGCACGGCACAGCTCGGCAGGGTCGAGGCCCCAGGCGGCCATCGTCCCGCCAGCGAAGTTCTCGACCAGCACGTCGAAGTGCGGCAGGAGCCGGCGCAAAAGCGCCCGCCCCGCTTCGGTGCGCAGCGAGAGCGTGATGCCGCGCTTGTTGCGGTTGAGCGCGAGGAAAAAGACCGGCACCCCGTTCGCGTCCGGGTACCCGTAGCGGCCCTCGTCGCCGCCCTTCGGCGCCTCCACCTTGACGACGTCGGCGCCGAGGTCGCCCAGGATCGCGGTGCAGAACGGGCCCGCGAGGAAACGCGTGAGGTCGAGGACGCGGACCTGCGCGAGCGCGCTCACCGGGGCGGGAGAAAGTGGCGCATCGCCGAGAGGAGCGCGTCCAAGTCGGCGTAGGCTTGGAGCTCGTCGCAGAGCGCACCCCAGGTGGCGTGGATGGGCTCGGCCTGGGCAGGGTCCTCGAGCAGCTGTTCGAGCTGCTTGAGCAGCGGCTGCGCCTGGAGCTTGGTCTCGACCGGGATCTCCTCGGAGAGCGCGATCAGCAGCCGGCTCCGCTCGATCAGCCGCCCGAGGATGTAGGCGTCGCTGCGCTCCTCGCTCACGAGCCGCCTTCCTTGAGCTGGCGCTTCCAGTCGAGGATGCGGGCCTTGGCAGCGACAGCCTCGGCCTCGGGAATCATGCCGGCGGCCTGGTAGACGCGCGAGAGCGTCGTGTGCGCGAGTGTCTCCTCGGGGGCGAGCTCGACGAGCTTCTTCGCCGCCTCGATCGCGCGCTCGTGCCGCCCGAGCTGGCTTGCGGCGAGCGCAAGCCCCTGCCAGGCGTCGGCGAACGCGGGGTCGAGCGCGAGCGCCTCCTCGTATGCGGCCACGGCCGCGGCGAGGTCGCCGTCGGCGACGTGGTCGACGGCGCGGTCGAAGAGCTCGTCCTTCGTCGGCATCAGCGCCGTGCGTACCGCGTCGGCCGCGCGCCGGCAAGCCCGCCGGCGCGCGCCCCTCTCAGTCGTAGAGCGCTCGGGCCTCCGCGAGCCGCGCTGCCACCTCGCGGCGCAGCGCCGTCGGCCCCAGCACCTCCAGGTGGGCGCCGAAGCCGAGGATCCAGTTCACCAGCTCCTCGGTGCCGCGCACGCGCATCGTAAGCCGCGCCGTGCCGTCGTCTCGGTCCTCGAAACGCTGCGTGGGGTGGAGGCGGCGGGCGCGCAGCAGCGCCGCGGTCTCGCGGTCCCGGATGAGCAGCTCGACCGCCGTCTCCGGCCCCTCGATGAGACCGAATGCCCCCGCCGTGTGCCGCGCTGGCGAGTAGCTCGCGGGATAGTTGAAGCGGTCGTCGAGCGGCTCGGCGCAGTGGATGCGCTCGACCGCGAGGTAGATGATCCGGCGGCGCTCGTGGCTGAACCCGATCAGGTAGAGCCCCCCGCGATACACGGCCAGCGTGTAGGGGTCGAAGCGATGCGTGCGCCGCTCGCCCCCGAGCGGCGCGTAGTCGATGCGCATGCGGCGCTGGTCGATGAGACAGCGCACGATCAGGTCGAGCGTGTCGTCCTGGGCCGCGTAGTCCTTCGGGGTAAACGGGATCGCATAGAACTTGCGGTCGAAGTTGGCGATGCGCGCGCGCCAGGCGTGCGGGAGGCGCGCGTGAAACTGCCGCCAGAGGTGCTCGACGCCCTGCTCGAGCACGGTCCCCTCGAGGAAGCGGAAGACCGTGAGCGCCAGGTAGAGGGAGAGCGCCTGATAGGCGGTGGCGTCGGCGCCCGCGTCGCGGCGGCCGAGGCGCAGCGCGCGTGCTTCGCCGTGGCGGACGACCTCGATCGCCGGCCTGCCGTTGGCGTCGGTGACCTCGGCGCGCAGCGCGGCCACGTAGCGCTGGAGCGTGCGCTCCGAGACGCCGAGCGCCTCGCGGATGGCCGCAAGCCGCCAGCCCGCTGGACGCTCCGCGAGCCCGTGGACGATGCGGGCGAGCCGGGTGGCGGCGCCGTAGGTGGCGGGGCGCGATCGCGATCGGCGTGGCATGTCAGTGGCCGACCACGGCGGCGTGTAGCGCGTGGGGGATGCGGGCGCAAGACACGCCGCGCGGCGGGCCGGCTCAGCCGGCCGACGCGCCCCTCACGAAGCCGGCGCGCGAACCGGCCGCCTCCCACCGCTCACTGCACCGTCGCCCGGAGTAGCTTCGCGCTGGTGATCTCCCACGCCTCCCGCGGCGAGGGCCAGCCGACAAGCGGCAGTAGGCAGTCGGGCTCGGGGCCGAAGTTGTGCACCACCACGATCGCCTGCTCGCTCGGCTCGTAGAGCGCCACCAGCTCCGCATGGCAGTCGCAGGGTGACCCGGGGTAATACCCGATGTCGACGATGCGCCCGCCGGCGAACGTCGTCACGACGACCCCGCGGCCTCGCGTCCGGTAGCCCTCCCACGCGGTTGCGGCGATCTCGAGCCAGTGCGCGAGCAGCGGGTCGAACACCGGGTCTCTCGTTCCCTCCCACCGCAGGTCTTCCACCGGGACAATGTCCAACGCGGTCGATTCCTCCAAGCGATTCCTCCTTCCTTCTCGTCGACGTGCGCGGCACGCCGCCGCGGTCTCGACGCGTTTCTACGCGCGCGAGCGGTCAGCCGCTGTCAGCCCCGGCCGTCGCATTGACACGCCCTCCGCCTGCCCCTAGCCTCTCGCCGTGTCGATCGAGGCCGAGCTGGCCGCGGCGCTCGAGGCGTGGCGGCGCGGCGGGCCGCCGCCGGACTTCGAGACCTGGGCGCTGCGCATCTTCCGCCACCAGTACGAGCGCAACGGCCCCTACCGCGCCTTCTGCGACCGTCGCGGCATCCGGCCCGAAGGCGTCGTGCGCTGGCAGGACGTGCCCCCCGTGCCGACGCGCGCGTTTCGCCACGCCGACCTCGCCTGCGGGCCGCCCGAGGCCGTCTTCCGCACGAGCGGCACCACCGACGGCGTGCGCGGCCGCCACCTCGTGCCGCATCTGGCACTCTACCGCGCCTCGGCGCTCGCCGCCTTCGAGCGCTTCGTGCTCCCCGACGGCGCGCGTCTTCCCTGCGTGTTTTTGCTGCCGCCGCCCGAGGAGCGTGCCGACTCCTCCCTCGTGCGCATGTGCGCGTGGGTGGGCGAGGCGTTCGGCGCGAGCACCGAGTGGCTCGCGGGCCCCGCGGGGCTCGACGTCGAGCGGCTGCTCGCCCGGCTCGCGGCTGCCGAGGCAACGGGCGAGGCGCTCCTCCTCGCCGGGCCAACCGCCGGCTTCGCCCGGCTCTTCGACGCTGCGCGCGCCGCCGGCCGCAGCTTTCGCCTGGGCCCACCGAGCCGCATCATGGACACCGGCGGCGCGAAGGGCATGCCCCGGCCGCTCTCGCGGCCTGGCTTTCTGCGCGCCTGCTGGACCACGCTCGGCGTGGCGGGCTACTTCTGCGTCAACGAGTACGGCATGACCGAGCTGTGCTCGCAGCGCTACGAGAGCGTGCTCGTCGATCGCTTCCAGGGTCGGAGCCTCGCGCCGCGCCGGCTCCTCGCACCGCCGTGGCTGCGCACCCGCGTCCTCGACCCCGACACGCTCGCGGAGCTGCCGCCCGGCACGACGGGCCTTCTCTGCCACCACGACCTCGCCAACGCGGGCTCCGTGTCGGCCGTGCTCACCGAGGACCTGGGCCACGCGGTCGGCGACGACGGGATCGCGGTAGTGGGCCGCGTCGCCGGCGCGCCGCCGCGCGGCTGCGGGCTCTTGCTCGCCGAGCTGGGCGCGCCATGACGGCGGACCTCGCAGCGCGCATCGACGCCGCCGTCGCGGCGGCCAGGCGCGAGCGCCGGCGCCCGCGCCGCGAGGTCGCCGCGGCGCTCGCCACGGCTGCCGCGCACTGGCGCACCGATCCGGCGCTCGCCGCGGCGCTGCCTGCCGCCGCGGGCCTCTCGGCGGCGATGGTGGCGGCGGTGCTGCCGCTGGTCACCGAGCCGCTCGATGCCGACGCCATGGCCGCGCTCGTCGAGCACGAGCTCGGCACGGGCGCCGCCGACGGCGGCGCCCCGGACGGCCCGGCGCTGGTCGTCCAGATCCTCGCCTCGAACGTGCCCGCGCTCGCCGTGCCGGCGATCGCGCTCGCGTGCCTCGCGGGCGTGGCGACGGTCGTCAAGTCGGGCCGCGCCGACCCGCTCTCGGCGCCCGCCTTCCACCGCGCGCTCGCCGCCGTCGACCCCGCGCTGGCCGCGACCGTCGTGCCTGCCGACTGGCGCGGCGGGGACCGCGCCGTCGAGGACGCGGTGCTCGCCCGCGCCGACTTGGTCGTCGCGAGCGGTCACGATGCGACGCTCGCGGCGCTCGCCCCCCGCATGCGCGCCCCCTTCGTCGCACACGGCACGCGCACGAGCGTCGCGGCCGTCGGCCGCGACGCGCCGGCCGAGGCGGCCGAGCGCCTCGCGCTCGACGCGGCGCTCTACGACCAGCGCGGCTGCCTCTCGCCGCGCGAGGTCTGGGTCGAGGGCGACACCGACGGATTCGCCGCCCGGCTCGCGGCCGCGCTGCGTGCGCTCGCCACCGACCTGCCGCCGGGGCCTGCGGGGCTCGCCGAACGGGCCGCGGAACGCATCGCCGCCGACGAGGCCGAGTGGCGGGGCGCACGGGTCGTGGCCGCGGGGGGCCGGGCCCTCGTCGTGCACGCGATCGACTCGCTTGCCACGCTCGCCTCGCGGCTCGTGCCGGGCGCGGTCGAGTGCGTCGGCGTCGCCGGCGCCCGGCTCGATGCGGACGCGCTTTGCCGCCGCGGCGTTGCGCGGGTGTGCCCCCTCGGGCGGATGCAGCGGCCGCGGCTCTCCTGGCCGCGCGGCCAGCGGCCGCCGCTGCGGACGCTGCTCGGCATCGGGAGCGCGCCGCGCCTCGAGGTCGAGGCGTGAGCGACGACCTGGCCGGGCTGTTTCGCCGTCACGTCTGCCAGACATCGCCCGAGCCGATGGGCATCGTCGTCGTGCGCGCGGCGGGGGCGACGGTGTGGGACGCAGACGGGCGCGCGTGGCTCGACCTGCTCGCGGGCATGGGCGTCGCCAACGTGGGGCACAACCACCCGGCGGTCCTCGCCGCCGTGCGCGCGCAGCTCGAGCGCCACCTCCACGTGATGGTCTACGGGGAGCTCGTCCAGGAGGCGCAGGTCCGCTTGGCTGCACGGCTGGCTGGTCTCCTCCCCGCCCCGCTCTCGGTGGTCTACTTCACGTCGAGCGGGACGGAGGCGATCGAGGGCGCGCTCAAAACCGCGCGCAAGCACACCGGGCGTCCGAAGCTCGTCGCCTTCGAAGGGGCCTTCCACGGCGACACGCTGGGCGCGCTGTCGCTCGGCGGCAACCCGCTCTACCGGACGCCGTTCGAGCCGCTGCTGCCCGGCGTCGTGCACCTCCCGTTCGACGACGAGGCGGCGCTCGCGGCGATCGACCGGGACACCGCGGCGGTCGTGGTCGAGCCCGTGCAGGCCGAGGGCGGCGTGCGCATCCCGCGGCGGACGTTCCTCCAGGCGCTCCGCCGCCGCTGCACGGAGACCGGGGCGCTGCTCGTCTTCGACGAGGTGGTGACGGGCTTCGGCCGCACCGGGCGGCTCTTCGCCTTCGAGCACGCGGGCGTCGTGCCCGACCTCCTGGTGCTCGCCAAGGCGCTCGGCGGCGGGCTGCCGCTCGGCGCCTTCGTCGGCTCGCCCGAGGTGCTGGCGACGCTCGCGCACGACCCCCCGCTCGCCCACGTGACCACCTTCGGCGGTCACCCGCTCTCCTGCGCGGCTGGGCTTGCGGCGCTCGAGGTGCTCGTGCGGGAGGCGCTGCCCGCCCGCGCCGCCGCTCTCGGGACGCAGCTCCAGGACCGCCTCGGCACGTTCCTCGGGCGCGGCGGCCTCGTCGCCGTGCGCGGGATCGGCCTGCTCCTCGGGCTCGAGTTCGCCGACGCCGCCTCGTGCGCGCGCTTTACCCGCCGCGCGCGCGACTCGGGCCTCCTCCTCGGCTGGACGCTCCACCGCGACACGGTGGTGCGGCTCGCGCCCCCGCTGGTGCTGACCGACGCGGAGGCCGAGCGGGCGCTCGCGGCGATCGCGACGGCGCTAGCGTGAGTCCGGGCGCTCGGCGGCGCCCGCCCCGCGCCCCGCCGCGAGCCGCTGGCGGAGGTAGGCGTCGATGAACGCGTCGAGGTCGCCGTCGAGCACGGCGTCGGTGTTGCCGACCTCGATTCCCGTGCGGTGATCCTTCACCAGGCGGTAGGGCGCCAGCACGTAGGAGCGGATCTGGTGGCCGAAGCCGATCTCGCTCTTCCCCCCCGTGATCGCCGCCAGCTTCTCCTCCTGCTTGCGCCGCTCGAGCTCGTAGAGGCGGGCCTTCAGGATCTTCATCGCCATCGACTTGTTCTTGTGCTGGGAGCGCTCGTTCTGGCAGGCGACGACAATGCCGGTGGGCAGATGCGTCAGGCGCACCGCGGAGTCGGTCTTGTTCACGTGCTGGCCGCCCGCGCCGCTCGAGCGGTAGGTGTCGACGCGGAGGTCCTCGTCGCGGATCTCGACCTCGATGTCCTCCTCGATGTCCGGATAGACGAACACCGAGGCGAACGAGGTGTGCCGGCGGGCGTTGGCATCGAAGGGCGAGATGCGCACGAGGCGGTGCACGCCGGCCTCGGCCTTGAGGTAGCCGTAGGCGTAGGGGCCCGTCACCGTGAAGGTCGCGCTCTTGATGCCCGCGCCCTCGCCGGGCTGCTGCTCGACCAGCTCGGTGCGGTAGCCGCGCCGCTCGCACCAGCGGAGATACATGCGCAGCAGCATCTCGGCCCAGTCCTGCGCCTCGAGGCCGCCGGCGCCCGGATGGATCTCGACGATCGCGCCGCCGGCGTCGTGCTCGCCGCCGAGGAGCTGCCGGAGCTCCAGGTCGTCGAGCGCGCGCTCGACCTCGGCCACCTTGGCGACGAGCTCGCCGAGGGCGTCGGGGTCGCCCTCGTCCGCGAGCTCGAGGAAGACCTGCGCCTCGTCGACGCCCTCGCGGAGCCGCCGCCAGCCTGCGATCGCGTCGCCGACCTGGGCGTGCTCGCGGCTTACCGCCTGCGCACGGCGGGGATCGTTCCACAGGCCCGGGTCGGCGACCTCCCGGCCGAGCGCCGCCGCCCGCGCTTCGAGCGCCGGCAGGTCAAAGGTGCCTCCCGAGCGCCTCCACGCGCTCGTCGAGCCTGCGCACGCGCTCGCGCAGCTCGGCGAGCGCGGTGGTGGGATCTACCGCCTTCGGCGCCATCGCCGAGCACCATACCCGAAGCCGACGAGCGTGGCGAGCGCGCACGTCCAGGCAAAGACGTCCCCGAAGCGCGTGTAGAACGTCCGCACGGGCTGCCAGGCGATCTCGTCGGCGTGCCACAGCGGCTCGAAGAGCGGCCCCTGCCAGCGGATGCGGCCGTCGGGGTCGATGATCGCCGAGACGCCCGTGTTGGCGGCGCGCACGATCGGCACGCGGTTCTCCACCGCGCGCAGCGTCACGTGCGCGAGGAGCTGGTGGGGGGCGGCGGTGCGGCCGTACCAGGCGTCGTTGGAGATGTTGACGAGGAAGTCAGCCCCCCGCGCCACGAAGCGGCGGGTGAGCGCCGGGAAGATGCTCTCGTAGCAGATGAGCACGCCGAAGCGCCCCTGCGGGAGGTGAAAGACGGTCGGCACGTGGCCCGGCACGACGTCGCCCACGGCATCGACGATCCGGTTCACGAAGAAGAGCACGGACTGGAACGGGACGTACTCGCCGAAGGGCACGAGCTGCATCTTGTCGTAGAAGGCGACCTCCTCGCCCGCGGGCGAGACCAGGTAGGCGCGGTTCGCCTCCGCCGGCCCGCGGGGGCCCCGCTCGGCCGCCGGGCTGCCGAAGAGGAGGTACGTCCGCCCCTCCCGCGCCAGGTCGAGCACCTCGCGGCGCAGCGGCCCGGGTTCCTGGAAGAAGAACGGCGTGGCGGTCTCGGGCCAGACGACCAGCTCGGGGCGCCGGGCGAAGCTCGCGCGCGTGAGCTCGCGGTAGCGGCGCATGGTGTCGCCCTGGTACGCGGGGTCCCATTTGTGGTCCTGTTCGACGTTGCCCTGCACGAGCGCCACCTCGATGCGGCCCGCAGGCGCCTGCCCGCGGAGCTGCTCCGCCCGCCAGCGCCCGAGCGCGGGCAGGCACACGAGCAGGACCGTGAGGGCAACCAGCGCCGGGAGCACGCGGCGGCGGAGCCCCTCGCCGCGGCGGCGCAGCACCTCGGCGGTCACCGCGTTGAACAGCACGAGCACGGCCGAGATGCCGTAGACGCCGGTCACCTCGGCCATCTGCACGAGGTCGTGATAGCGGTACTGCGAGTAGCCGAGCAGCGCCCAGGGAAAGCCGATGAAGAACCAGCCCCGCAGCCACTCGAGCGTCACCCAGAGCGGGGCCGCGAGCCAGAGCGCCGGCAGCCCCGCCCGCTCGAGCCAGCGCAGCCCGGCGGCGAAGGCGCCGAGGTAGCAGGCGAGCACGCTCACCATGAGCACGAGCACGCCCACCGCGGCGGCGAGCGGCAGGGCCGTGTAGTGCACGATCGTGTACGCGACCCAGTAGACGCTCGCGAGATAGAAGGCGAAGCCCGCGATCCAGCCGAGGCCGAAGGCCGCCCGGGGCTCGAGGTCGCGCACGGCAAGCAGCAGCGGGACGAGCCCCACCCAGGCGAGCGGCTCCCAGTCGAGCGCCGGGAAGGCGGCGGCGAGCGCAAGCCCGCTCACCGCGGCGAGCAGCACGCGCCGCCAGCGCGCCGCTGCGCGCGCTGGCAGGGGCGCCGGCGCCGGCCCGCCGTCGGGCCCCACCGCGAGCGTCGGGGTCGCCACCGGACCTTAGGTAGAGGGGGGCCCGGCCGAGGGCAAGCCGGGCGCCGTCACGATGCTAGTCACCTGTCCGAGTAATGCTCCGGCTACGGCGGCGAATGGCCGGCTGCAACCGGCGCGCGAGCGCCCGCTCGCGCCGCCGCATGCGCGCAGCCTCCGCCGCCGAGCGCTCGTGGTCGTAGCCGAGGAGGTGGAGGAGCCCGTGGACGAGCAGCCGCTCGGCCTCCGCGGCCACCGAGGCGCCGCGCCGGGCCGCCTGCCGGCGCGCGGTCTCCACCGAGATCACGACGTCGCCGAGGAGCCCCGGGGGCGCGCCGCCCGCGCCCTCGCGCTGCGCGAAGGCGAGCACGTCGGTCGGCCGGTCGACGCCTCGCCACCTCCGGTTGAGCTGCCGCATCGTCCGATCCGAGACCAGCAGCACGGAGAGCTCGGCGTGGGAGAGGCGCAGCGCGACGAGCAGCTGCTCGGCGCTCCGCCGCAGCCGCGCGGCGAGCCGCGGCCAGCGCCGCCCGCGCGCGCTCAGGCCGACCGGCACGTCACCGCGCGCCGCGCTCGGCGCGCTCGTAGGCGCTGATGATGTCCTGGACGAGCGGGTGGCGCACGACGTCGCGCTCGGTGAACGTGACGAAGCAGATGCCGCGCACGCCGGCGAGGATCGCCTGCGCCTCCTTGAGGCCCGAGGGCTTCCCCGCCGGCAGGTCGATCTGGGTGACGTCGCCGGTCACCACGGCCTTCGACCCGAAGCCGAGGCGGGTGAGGAACATCTTCATCTGCTCGCTGGTGGTGTTCTGCGCCTCGTCGAGGATCACGAACGCGTCGTTGAGCGTGCGGCCGCGCATAAAGGCGAGCGGGGCGACCTCGATCGTCCCGCGCTCGACCATCTTGCGCGCACGATCGAAGTCGACCATGTCGTGCAGCGCATCGTAGAGCGGGCGAAGATAGGGGTTCACCTTCTCGGCGAGGTCGCCGGGCAGGAAGCCGAGCTTCTCCCCCGCCTCGACCGCCGGCCGCGCGAGCACGATGCGGCTGAACGTGTTCTTCATGAGCTCGGCCACGGCCATCGCCATCGCGAGGTAGGTCTTCCCCGTGCCCGCCGGCCCGATGCCGAAGACCAGGTCGTAGTTGCGGATCGCGTCGATGTACGCCTTCTGCGCGACGCTCTTCGGCGTGATCACCCGCTTGTGCGCCGAGATGAACACCGTGTCGAGGAAGATGTCGCGGAGCTTCGCGTTGCGGTCGCCCGAGAGGATGCGCAGCGCGTACTCGACGTCGGCGCGGTAGACGGGGTAGCCCTGCTCGAGGAGCCCGTAGAGCTGGGTGAGCACGCGGCTCGCGAGCTCGACCTCGAGCGGGTCGCCGACGAGGGTGAGCGCGCCCTCGCCCACCTCGATGCTCACCCCGAGCTCGCGCTCGACGAGCTTCACGTGCTCGTCGTGCTGGCCGAGCAGCTCGCGGAAGAGCGCGGGGTCGGCGAAATGGAGCACCGGCGGCGCGGCGGCGGGCTCGACCAAGGCGGTCAACGGCTCCCCGCGCCGAGGAGCCCGTAGGCAGCGGCGAGCGCCTCGTCGAGCTTCTCGGGCTCCCGGCCTCCGGCCTGCGCGAAGTCGGGCCGGCCCCCACCGCCGCCGCCCACGAGCGGCGCGAGCTGCTTGATCAGGTTGCCGGCGTGGTAGCGGGGCGTGAGGTCGGGGGTGACGGCGGCGAGCAGCAGCGCGCGCCCGTCGCGCTCGGTGCCGAGGACGACCACGCCCGAGCCGATGCGCTCGCGCAGCCGGTCGGCCATCTCCCGCAGGCCCCGGTCGTCGAGCCCGTCGACGCGCGTGGCGAGCACCGTGATACCGTCGACGCGGCGCGCGTCGGCGAGGAGATCGCGGCTCGCACCGCCGGCAAGCTTGCCCTGCAGCTCGGCGACCCGCCGCTCGAGCTCGCGCTGCTGGGCGAGCAGCCGCTCGAGCTTCGCCGCCGCCTCCTCCTCGTTCGGGCTGCGCAGGAGCCGGCTCAAACCCGCCAGGATCTCCTCCTGCCGCCGCACCGCCGCGAGCGCCCCGGCGCCGGTGGTCGCCTCGAGCCGGCGGACGCCGGCGGCGACGCCGCTCTCGCCGGCGATGTGGATCAGACCGATGTCGCCCGTGCGCCGCACGTGCGTGCCCCCGCACAGCTCGGTCGAGAACTCGCCCATGCGCACGACCCGCACCCGCTCGCCGTACTTCTCGCCGAAGAAGGCGAGCGCGCCGGCGCGGATGGCGTCGTCGTAGGCCATCTCCTCGCTGGTGACCTCGGCGTTCGCCCGCACCCAGGCGTTCACCTCGTCCTCGATCGCCCGCAGCTCCTCGACGCCGACGGGGCGGTGGTGGCTGAAGTCGAAGCGCAGGCGGTCCGGGGCGACGAGCGATCCCGCCTGCCGGACGTGCGCGCCCAGCCGCCGGCGGAGCGCGGCATGGAGGAGGTGCGTCGCCGAGTGGTTGAGCCGCGCCGCCTCGCGCCGCTCGGCGTCGATGCGGAGCCGCACGCGGTCGCCGACGGCGATCGCGCCGCGGCGCACGATCCCCCGCTGCGCAGTGACGCCCGGCGCGACGTACTGCGTGTCGCGCACCTCGATCAGCGTGCCCCCGGCGGTCTCGATCCAGCCCCGATCGCCCACCTGCCCGCCCGACTCGGCGTAGAAGGGCGTCTCGGCGACGATCACGTCGACCGCCGCGCCCACGCCGACGGGCCCGCGCGTCTCGCGCCCGTCGACGAGCAGCGCCAGGACCTGGGACTCCCATTCGCCGATGCGGTCGCCGACGAAGCGGGTTGCGAGCCCGCCCGCGCGCACGACTTCCGGCGCCGCCGCGGCGTCGGTGAAGCGCTGCGCGCCCCGCGCCCGCTCGCGCTGCGCCTCGAGCGCGCGTTCGAAGCCCGCGCGATCGACGTCGAGCCCCTCGCCGGCGAGGATGTCCTCGGTCAAGTCGAGCGGGAACCCGTAGGTGTCGTAGAGGCGGAAGGCGACCTCGCCGGGCAGCGTGCGCGCGCCCTGCCGGCGCGCCGCGGCCACCTCGGCTTCCAGCAGCGCGAGCCCGCGGTCGAGCGTGGCCGCGAAGCGCTCCTCCTCGGCGGCGACGACGTCGCGGATGGTCGCGTGCTGCTCGACGATCTCGGGATACGCCCGTCCCATCGTGCGCACGACCGCGCCCACGAGCTCGTGCAGGAACGGGCGGTCGAGCCCGAGGAGCTTCCCGTGCCGCGCGGCGCGGCGCAAAAGCCGCCGCAGCACGTAGCCGCGGCCCTCGTTGCCGGGGACGATGCCCTCGGCGACGAGAAAGGTGATCGCGCGCACGTGGTCGGCGATCACGCGCAGCGACACGTCGTCGCGCGCCGCGGCCCCGTAGCGGCGCCCTGCGAGGCGCTCGGCGGCGGCGATGATCCCGCGCAGCACGTCGATGTCGTAGTTGCTGGCGACACCCTGGAGCACCGCCGCGATGCGCTCGAAGCCCATGCCCGTGTCGACGTGGGTCGCGGGCAGCGGGGTGAGTCGGCCGGCCGCGTCGCGGTCGTACTGGATGAAGACCAGGTTCCAGATCTCGATGTGGCGGGCGCAGCCGCGGTTGACGCCGCAGCGGTGCATGGGATCGTCGCGACGGTCGCAGGCGCCTGCGCCGCGGTCGATGTGGATCTCGGAGCACGGGCCGCAGGGGCCCGTGTCGCCCATCTCCCAGAAGTTCTCGGCGTCGAAGCGCAGGATGCGCTCGTGGCCGATGTCGGTGATCTCGCGCCAGAGCGCGTCGGCCTCGTCGTCGCTCACGTGGACCGTGGCCCAGAGCTGCTCCTTCGGGAGCTTCCACACCCGCGTCAGCAGCTCCCACGCCCAGCCGATGGCCTCGCGCTTGTAGTAGTCGCCGAACGACCAGTTGCCGAGCATCTCGAAGAAGGTGTGGTGGTAGGTGTCGCGGCCCACCTGCTCGAGGTCGTTGTGCTTGCCGCTGATGCGCAGGCACTTTTGACTGTTCACCGCGCGGGTGTAGGGGCGGGTCTCGGTGCCGAGGAACACGCCCTTGAACTGGACCATGCCGGCGTTCGTGAAGAGGAGGCTCGGGTCGTTCGCCGGCACGAGCGGCGCGCTCGGCACCACGGTGTGCCCGCGCGCGCGGAAGAACTCGAGAAAACCGTCCCGGATCTGATCGCCGGTCAAGATGCTCGGAATCTACCGGCTCGCCCCCGCAGCGGCAACCCGCGGGCCGCCTGCGGCGCCACGCTGCGGGGAGGCCCCGGGGGTCAGGGGAAAGACCTGGTCGCCGCCGGAGCGCAGGAGCCCACCGTCGCTGCGGTCCTCGTAGTCGTCGAGAAACGTCTCCAGCCCCTTGGCGGCGGCCGGAAGCGCCTGGGCGCACGTCGTGGCCTCGCGCATGTCGCGAGCCAGGGCGATGAGTTCCTCGCTCACCTGGGCTGTCTGGATGGTGCGGTTCTGGTGGCACCGAACGCTCCGCCCGAGCCAGCACCACCTCGCTGTAGTGAACGTTCTCATCACTCGACCCAGTGCGCGACGAGATGCGCGAGAAACTCCTCCACCGCTATGCCGTCGCCGCCGACGAGGAGCGTGCGCTTCGGCTTGAACGCCGCTGCAAAGGCCGCGATGCCGGCCGGGAGGTCCCGCGTGCGGCCGCTCTTGACCTCGATCGCCACGAGCCGGCGTCCCACCTTCACGACGAAATCCACCTCGCGGCCGCGCTCGCGCCAGTAGAACACCTCGTACCCGTCCGCGGCCCGGGCATTGGCGAGATGCGCTCCCACGGCCGACTCGGTGAGCCGGCCCCAGAACTCACGATCGGCGCGCGCTTCGTCGAACGATAGCCCGCTCGTCGCCGTCATCAGCGCCGTGTTCATTACCTGCAACTTGGGACTCGATCCGCGGCTGCGCGCCGCGTCCCCTGCGAACTTCTGCAGGCCGCACACCAGTCCCGCGCCGGCGAGGAGGTCGAGGTAGTGCGCGAGCGTGGTCGTGTTGCCCGCGTCCTGCAACTGGCCCAGCATCTTCGTGTAGGACAGAATTTGCCCCGAGTAGCGGCAGGCGAGCTCGAACACCCGCCTGAGCAGCGCGGGCTTGTCCACGCGCGTGAGCAGCAGCACGTCGCGCGAGACGGAGGTCTCGATCAGGCTGTCGGCGATGTAGCGCCGCCAGCGCTCGGGCTCACGGACGAGCGGCGCGGCGCCCGGATAGCCACCGAAGTACAAAAAGTCATCCAGGCCGAAGCCGAACGCCGCGCGCATCTCCGCGTACGACCAGTGCGGCAGGTGCAGCAACTCGAAGCGGCCGGCCAAGCTCTCGCTCATTCCGCGCGCGATCAAGAGCGGAGCCGAGCCGAGCAGCACGACCTTCAGCCGCACGCGCCTGCGGGTGTCTTCGTCCCACAGGCGCTTGACCGTCTCGGACCAGCCGGGGATCTTGTGGATCTCGTCGAGCACCAGCACCGCGCCGCGCCCGCCGGTGTCGCGCGCGGCCAGGCGCGCCGCTTCCCACTGCTGGGCAATCCACTCCGACCCGCGAAGGGTGGGCTCGTCGGCGCTCGCGTAGCGCACTGGCGCGCCCAGACCCTCCGCCACCTGCTGCACCAGCGTGGTCTTGCCCACTTGGCGCGGGCCCGCCACCACCTGGATGAACCGCCGCGGCTCGGCCAGCCGCCGCGCCAGCTCGGCGGCCTGGGGGCGGCGGTAGAGGGTACGCGCTTTGCTCATGACGTTGAGTGTTTTTACTCAGCATGTTGAGTTCTGCAAGAACCGCACGCAGAGTGGGGGTAACACGCCCGCTCAGCCCCGGCGGGCACCTACACTCGTGCTTTCAGGGCGGCGGAGGACTCGCGCGATTCTCCACCACCACAACCGCGCGCGATGGAGACGGCCATCGCCCAACGCGAAAGTTGAGGGGCGCGGTTCACCGCGTCCGCTCCAGCGCGTGGTTGGGCAGCCCGTACCTGTCACTCCTTGGTGCCTACGGCCAGCAGATGTGCGCTGACACCGACAATGGATGCTTCCCTCTCCAGGGCGCGCGCCACGCGCAGCAGATCCTCCCGTTTCCTGCTATCCGCCCACCGTTCCTCGAAGTCCGGCAGGAGCCATCCAGGACCTTCGAGCCCAAACACCGCGCAACACGTGAAGCCAGCCGACATGACCTCGGCCCGCAGCTCCTCCGGACGATGGAAATACGCGGTGGTGAAGTAGTCCCGGTTGTGGGTCGGGTTCCGATGCTGCCCTTGTTCCAGGTCGGTCGTCACGATTCGCCGGAAATCGGCGTCTGCAAGGAGGTCCCGCGCAAGTCCATCCAGCGCTGAGGCGTAGCGCGAAATCGCAGCGGCAAACAGGATGCCGCCCCCTCGGAGCACCCGGTAGGCCTCCCGAAGCGCACGCGATCGCTCGGCTTCCTCCGTGAGGTGGTACAGCGGCCCCAACAGGAGCACTCCGTCCGCGGCGTTCTCGGCAAACGCCAAGGCCCGGGCGTCTCCCACCTGGCAGGAACAGTTCCTATTCGACGATGCCGCGCTCCGACATCGTGCCTCTGCGACCAGTCGAGGCACAGGGTCGACGAGATGCACCTGATAGCCGCGCTCCGCCAGCCAGAGCGAATAGGCACCGGCGGCGCCGCCGACATCGAGAATGGTAGCCGGCGGGGGCGGCAGGTACCGACGGACGATCTCCTTCGTGCGCGCGAACTCGAGCTGAGCGGGCCCCGTCGCGAGACGCGCTTCCTCCGCCGCTTCCTGATAGTAGTCGGCAATTTCTTTGCGGAGCACCGGCCTCGGTTGCGCCTTCCCAGATGAATCCGTGGCTGCGCCTACCTCGCGGGCGGCGGCCCGGCGACCCGCTCCGACCGCAGGTCAGGCTTCGCCGACATCCAACAAGACCGCCACTCGTTCGAGTGCCTCACGCACCCCTCGCTGACATCCACATCCCCGGCGAAAGGCTTCGGGATTCTCAGCGCGAGACTGTTACCCCACTTCTGCACTCGAACCCGCATAATGTCCCCCTCGATCGCGTCTCTACAAACAAGATACCCGGGTTCGCCTCGCAAGGGACAGCCCGCGGCCTCCAACCGCCACGCGAAGCCCTGCACGTGAATCGGCGCCGGCCGATCGCTCGCTCAGCCCGCGGTGCGCGCAGCGGCCGCACACCCCTTTTGAGGCAGCACCATCTCGAACTGCACGCCGAGACCGAGGCTCTGTTAGGTGTCGAGCACGTCGGCGATGACCTCCTCCGGAAAGCCCCGGCTCGCGAGCAGCCGCCAGGCGCGGGCGCCCGTCGCGCCCGTGCGCGCGAGCGCCCGCCGCGCCCACGTGGCCTCGTCCGCGCCGTCGCGCGACGCCGCGACGGCCTCGGCGACGAGCGTCTCGGGGAGCCCGCGCGCCGCGAGATCGGCGGCGATGCGCAGGCTGCCCGCCCCGCGGGCGCGGAGCTGCGCGGCGCGGTCGTGGGCGAGCCGCGCGTCGTCGACGTAGCCGAGCTCGCGGCAGCGGGCGACCGCGGCGGCCGCCGTCGCGGGGCGGTAGCCGAGGCCGACCAGACGCGCCTCGAGCTCCGCCCCCGTGCGCGGCGCGCGCGCGAGGAGCCGTGCGGCGACGTCGAACGGAGTCGGCGCCGTGCGGCTAGAACCGGTCGACCTTGATCGGCTCCTCGCCGTTCGACTCCTCCCCGGAATCGAAGTCGTCCCACCGCCGGTCGCTCTCCGAGGAGATGCCGCGCGCCTTGAGCGCGAAGTCGTCGGGGTTGCTCGCCTGGGCGAGCGCCTCCTCGAAGGTGATGAGCCCCTGGCGCCAGAGCGACATCAGCGACTGGTCGAAGGTCTGCATGCCGTAGGTCGTGTAGCCGCGGGCGATCACGTCGCGCAGCTCGTGCGTCCGTTCGGCCTGCGCGATGCAGTCGCGCACGAGCGCGGTCGACACCATCACCTCGACCGCGGGGACGAGCCCCTGGCCGTCGGCGCGCGGCACGAGCCGCTGGCTGATGACGCCCTTCAAGATGCTCGCGAGGATGAGCCGCACCTGCGAGCGCTGGTGCTCGGGGAAGGCCGAGATCGCGCGCGTGATGGTCTCGGTGGCATCGAGCGTGTGCAGCGTCGAGAACACGAGGTGGCCGGTCTCGGCGGCGAGGATGGCGGTCTCGATGGTCTCGAGGTCGCGCATCTCGCCGACGAGGATCACGTCGGGGTCCTGGCGCAGCGCGCCCTTCAAGCCCGCCGCGAAGCTCACGCAGTCCGCGCCCACCTCGCGCTGGGTGATGATCGCGAGCTCGTCGGTGTGGTGGTACTCGATCGGGTCCTCGATCGTGATCACGTGCAGCGGAGCGGTGCGGTTGATGTGGTCGATCATCGCCGCGAGCGTCGTCGACTTGCCGCTGCCCGTGGTGCCGGTGACCAGCACGAGCCCGCGGTTCTCGCTCGCGATCCGCTCGATCACGGGCGGGAGGTTGAGATCGCTGATCTGCCGCACCCGCGGCGGGATGAGCCGCAGCGACGCCTGCAGCTCCCCGCGCTGGTAGAAGACGTTGATGCGGAAGCGACCGAGCTCGGGATGCCCGTAGCCGGCGTCCACCTGCAGCGCCTCCTTCAGCCGCTTGCACTGGTAGTCCCCCAGCAGCTCCTGCGTGATGGCGATCATCGTGTCGCGGTCGAGCTCCGGCCGCTCGTCCCACCGCAAGAGCGTGCCGTGCACGCGAAAGACCGGCTTCGCGCCGACCTTCAGATGGATGTCCGATGCTCCCCGACTGACGCCCTCGCGCAGAATCTCCACCAGCTCCACGATCAGTCCTTTCCGCCCCTCCCCCCCTTGCGTGCGGCCTCCGCCGCTCGTGGGACGTCCACACCCGTCCCCTCGCCCTCGGGCTCGGCCGCGGCCCCGTCGGGCTTGAGCCCGAATTTCTCGCGGATCCGCGCCTCGATCTTCGCGGCCACGTCGCGATGCTCGCGCAGGAAGTCGCGCGCGTTCTCGCGGCCCTGGCCGATGCGCTCGCCCTCGAAGGCGTACCAGGCGCCGGCCTTCTCGAGGATGCCGTGCTCGGCGCCCAAGTCGATCAGCTCGCCCTCCTTCGAGATGCCCACCCCGTAGAGGATGTCGAACTCGGCCTCGCGGAAGGGCGGCGCCACCTTGTTCTTCACGACCTTCACCCGCGTGCGGCTGCCGACCACCTCGTCGCCGTGCTTGATCGCGCCGAGCCGGCGGATGTCGAGGCGCACCGAGGCGTAGAACTTGAGCGCGTTGCCCCCCGTCGTCGTCTCGGGATTGCCGAACATGACGCCGATCTTCATGCGGATCTGGTTGATGAAGATGACGAGGCATTGGGAGCGGGAGATCGAGCTGGTGAGCTTGCGCAGGGCCTGGCTCATGAGCCGCGCCTGGAGGCCGACATGGGAATCGCCCATCTCGCCCTCGAGCTCGGCGCGGGGCACCAGGGCCGCGACGCTGTCGACCACGAGCACGTCGATGGCGCCCGAGCGCACCAGGGTATCGGCGATCTCGAGGGCCTGCTCCCCCGCATCAGGCTGGGAGATCAGGAGATCGTCGACCTCGACGCCGAGCTTCCGCGCATAAGTGGGATCGAGAGCATGCTCGGCATCGACGAAGGCGCAGACGCCGCCCTTCTTCTGGGCCTCGGCGATGACGTGGAGGGCGAGGGTCGTCTTGCCGGAACTCTCCGGCCCGTAGATCTCGACGATGCGGCCCTTGGGCAGCCCGCCGATGCCGAGCGCGATGTCGAGTCCGAGGGAGCCCGTGGAGACGACTTCCGTCTCGACCGCCTGCTCACTCTGGCCCAGGCGCATGATGGAGCCCTTGCCGAAGGCCCGCTCGATCTGGGTGAGCGCGGCCTCGAGCGCCTTGTTCTTATCCATGTTCTCCTTCTGTACGAGACGTAACGCGACTTCCGACATGGGGGAGCCTCCTTATCCCACAAGGGCCCTACCGCTCGCAATGCGCGTCTGACCCGGTGCCGATCACTTCGATGGACCCAGTGTACATATTTTGTTCTGTTCCGCAAGTGTTCCGGACAAGAAAAATTTTCCAATTAATACAGTCTCTTAAGGAAATGCGGCCGGCGAGGCTCTTATGGATGCGGGTCGCCGAGGCCGAGCGCCGCCCAGGCATCGGCGATGATGGCGTCGATCTCGCCTTGGATCTTCGCGATCCCGATGCGGATGTCCGCATCGCGCGCGCCGCCGGCCGTACCCGCAGCCGGAAGCCGGTCGAGGCGCTGGCTCAGGCTCTCCGAGACCTCGCGCAAGACCGCCGCCGGCTCGGCGGCGTCGCGGGCGCGCAGGGCGAGCAGGCAGACGGTGATGTCCCGGAGCGCCTGCACCCGCGCCAGGAGATCGCCGAGGAGCGCGTCCCTCTCGGCCTCGTTCATGCCGTCCGCCCCGCCCCGCCGGAGGGCGAGGCGCCCTCGGCGCGGCCCATCACCTCCTTCACCTTGCCGGCGAGCTGGTTGAGGCTGAAGGGCTTGGGCAGGAAATGGATGTCGGCATTGGCGGCGATGCGCTTGCGGAAGCCGTCCTCGGCATAGCCGGAGATGCAGATCACCTTGATGGTCGGCCGCGTCTCGCGCACCACCTTGATGAGGCTGGGCCCGTCCATGCGCGGCATGACGATGTCGGTGATGAGGAGATCGATGGGATCTCCGGCGCTGCGCAGCACGTCGAGCGCCGACTCCCCGCTCGCCGCCTCGAGCACCTTGTAGCCCTTGTTGCGCAGCGCCCGCGCGCTGAAGAGGCGGACGGCGTCCTCGTCCTCCACGAGAAGCACGGTGCCGACCCCCGTCAGGTCGCGGCTTTCGGGCGCACCCTCGGCAGCCGCCTTGGCGCCCGCCGTCTGCGCCTCCTTCATATAGCGGGGCAGGTAGATCTTAAAGCGCGCCCCCTCGCCGGGCTCGCTCTCGACGAAGACGAAGCCGCCCGTCTGCTTGACGATGCCGTAGACAGTGGAGAGCCCGAGCCCGGTGCCCTGTCCGACCTCCTTGGTCGAGAAGAAGGGCTCGAAGATGCGCCCGATGATCTCCTTGGGGATGCCGTGGCCGGTGTCGATCACCTCGATCAGCACGTAGTTCCCCGCCGGCATCAGCTCGTGCCCCTCGCGCACCGCGTCCTCGCGGGCGATGTTGCCGGTGCGGATGGTGAGCTGGCCGCCCTCGCGCATGGCGTCGCGGGCGTTCACGGCAAGATTGATGATCACCTGCTCGAGCTGGCCCTGGTCGACGCGCACGAGGCCGAGGTCGCGGCCATGCACCATCTTCAAGGTGATGTTCTCGCCGATGAGACGCTGGAGCAGATGGCTGAGCTCGGCCAGCACGTCGGTGATGTTGAGCACCTTGGGCTGCAAGGTCTGCTGGCGCGAGAAGGCGAGGAGCTGGCGCACCAGGTTGGCGGCGCGGTTGGCGTTCTGCTTGATCTGCATGATGTCGGCGAAGGACTGCTCGCCGGGACGGTGGCGCAGCAGGAGGAGATCGCAGAAGCCGATCATCGCGGTGAGGAGGTTGTTGAAGTCGTGGGCGATGCCGCCGGCGAGCTGGCCCACCGCCTGCATCTTCTGGGACTGGGCGAACTGCACCTCGAGGCGCTTCTGCTCGGTGGTGTCGAGGGCGTGCACGATGAGCCCGGCCGGGCGCCCCTGCCCCTGCTCGAAGCGGTTGACGAAAAGCGAGGCGACGATCTCCTTTCCGCGCGCCTCGAGCCGCACCTCGAAGGGGGCAGGATCGGTCTTGCCGGCAAGCGCCGCCTCGAGCCGCGCCGCGGCGTCGCGGCGGTCCGGCGCGGCGACGAGATCGAGGAGAAGCCGCGCCCGTCCGTTCTCGAAGCCGCCGCCGAGGATGGCGTTGAAGGTCGGGTTGCACTCGACGATGCGGGCCTTCTCGTCAAGAAGCGCGATGCCGACGGGCGCGTCCTCGAAGAAGCGGTGGAAGCGCTGCTCCGAGAGCCGCAGCGCCTCGGCCCATTCGCGCTCGGGGGTGAGGTCGCGCACGACGGTGCGGGTGCGCAGCTCGCCCGGCCGCTCGCCCGCCACGATCGACTGGCTGACGAAGGCCTGGAAGACGCGGCCCTGCAGCCCGCGGAAATCGACCTCGCCGCGCTGCTCGCCGCTCTTGGCGCCCAAGGGATCGTAGGGTGCCGCATCGGGCGGCAGCTCGCTCGCCACGAAATCGTGGAGGCGGCGCTCGCCGCCCATGAGCTCGTCGACGGTCGAGCCGAGCCAATCGGCCATGGTGTGGTTGACGAACACGAAGCGGCCCTCGGCGTCGGCGGAATAGAATCCGACCGGAGCGTTCTCGAGGAAATCGAAGATGCGCTGCTGCTCCTCGCGGATGAGCTGCTCCATCTCGCGGCGCGAGGTGATGTCCTCGAAGCCGAGGAGGCAGCACCCGGCCGAGCCCGCGAGCGGCAGCACGGAGACGAGCAGGCTCTCCCGCTTGCCGCCGGCTGAGAGCTGCGCCACGAACTGGCCGGCCCCGCCGATTCGGATCTGCCCACGCAGGCGGCGCAGCTGCTCGACCCCCTCGCGGTCGCCGTCGAGCCGACGCTCGAGGGCGTCGAAGGGCTGCTCGCCCGCCTCGGCAAAGATGGCGCGGAACGCCGAGGTGGCATAGACGGCGCGGCCATCCGGGCCGACGATGGCATAGGGCTTGCGCAGGGCGTCGAGGGCGGCGCGCAGCACCGCCGTCTCGGCCCGGTCGCGGCGACCGCGCCGCAGCACGGCGGCCAGCAAGGCGAGCGCCAGCGCCGCCGCGATGACGCCGATCAAAGGAAGGAGCCCGCCCGCGCCCGTCGCAGCGGCAGCCGTCGCGGCCTCCGCCGGCGCGGCAAGGAGCGCGGCGCCAAGCGCCAGGAGCGCCGTGCCGAGCCCACCCAATCCCCTCCGCCCCCGAGATGTCCCCCAGCCCCTCATGGCCGCAGTCTAGCCTGTCTCCGCAATGGGATTAATCCTGTTTTCCGCGCCGGCCGCCGCTTCGGCATCAGCTGGGCCGCGCCTTCTTCAGCTTCATGACATAGGCGATCACCTGGGCGACCGCCTTGTAGTGCTCGGGGGGAATCTCCTCGTCGAGCTCGACGCTCGCGTAGAGCGCCTGGGCGAGCGGCCGGTTCTCGACGAGCGGCACGTTGTGCGACTTGGCGATCTCGCGAATCTTGAGGGCGAGGTGGTCGGCACCCTTGGCGAGGACGCGGGGAGCGGCCATCTTCTCGCGCTTGTACTCGAGGGCGACGGCGTAGTGGGTCGGGTTGGTGACCACGACGTCCGCCTTCGGTACCGCCGCCATCATGCGCCGCCGCGCGCGCTCCATGCGGATCTGGCGAATGCGCGCTTTGATCATGGGATCGCCCTCGGACTGGCGCATCTCGTCCCGGACCTCCTGCTTCGACATGCGCAGCTGCCGGCGCAGCTCGAAGCGCTGATAGAGGATGTCGAGGCCGGCGACGATGGTCATCACCGAGAGGGTGCCGATGGCGATGCGCAGCGAGAGCGTGCGCAGGAGGAGAAGATCGTCGCCGATGGTGTTCTGCACGACGATGTCGAGCTTCGCGAATTCGGGCCAGAGCAGTGCCACGACGATGGCGCCCACGATCGCGATCTTGATCAGGCCCTTGACGAACTCGCTGATCGCCCGCAGCGAGAAGATGCGGCGCGCGCCGCCGAGGAGCGAGAGGCGGCCGATATCCGGCATGATCGACTCGGGCGAGAAGATCGGCCCGTTCTGGATGAGACAGGAGAGGAGTGCAGCACCCGCGAAGAGCAGCATCGGCACGAGAAGCGCGCCGCCGACCTGCACCATCATCTGGCGCAGCACCTGGCCGAGATTGCCGGGGTCGACCGGAATGTCCTGGGGGCGCTCGACGAACTTGTAGAGGGCCCGCCCGATGCCGTCGACCAGGCCGGGCAGGAGCGAGAGCACGAGCACGGTCATGGCGAGGATCATGAACCAGTGGTTGAGCTCCCGCGAATAGGCGACCTGGCCGTGCTCGCGGGCGTCCTGCAGCCTCTTCTGTGTCGGCTCCTCGGTTTTCTGCGATTGCTCCGACTCGTCCGCCATCGCCTAGCCCCTCGCAAAGGGCGCGAAGACCTCGGCGAAGCGGTCGAGAAAGACCAGCATGCCCGCCGAGATGGTAAGCAGCATCACCAGGAGCCCGAGGGTGATCTGGAGCGGCTGCAGCACGAAGAAGGTCTGCACCTGGGGCATCAGGCGCGAGAGCAGCCCCGCGCCGAAGAAGAAGACGAGCCCGAGCACGATGAGGGGCGCTGCGATCTGCACGCCGATGAGGAAGCTCTGCGCCACGATTCGGGACACGTCGTTGGCGAGATCGCCCAGGAGCGGCAGCGTTCCCGGCGGGAACAGCGCGTAGGAGTCGACGAGCGCCCGCAAGGCGAGATGATGGAGGTCGGTCACAAAGACGAGGAGCACGCCGACCATGGTGAGGAAGGAGGCGATGACGGCCCCCTGCTCCGCGGCGATGATATCGGTCACGAGGGCGTTCGCCAGGCTCGCCTGATAGGCGATGATCGATCCCGCCGTCGAGAGCCCCAGGATCATGATGCGGCCGATGGCGCCGAAGAAGAAGCCGATCAGGATCTCCCCGCCGAGCAGCACGAGAAGGGCGACCGGCGACGCGGGAAGCCCCGGCAGGCGCGGTGCGACGATCGGCAGGACGGCGCCGGCAAGCACGAGGCCCAGCAGCAGCCGAATGCGCGTCGAGACATAGCTCTCCCCGAATCCCGGCAGCAGCATGAGCGCCGTGCCCACGCGCGCGAAGACCAGGAAGAAGCCGAAGAGGTTGGCGGAGAGGAGCTGCTGGAGCATCGCCCTAGCTGATCGTCGCGATGCGGTCGACCAGCCGTTCGGTGAAGTTGCTGAGCGTCGTCAGCATGAAGGGCATGAAGAGGAGCAGCGAGACGAAGATGACGAGGAGCTTCGGGACGAAGGAGAGCGTCTGCTCCTGGATCTGGGTCAGGGCCTGGACGAGGGAGATGACGAGGCCGACGAGAAGGCCCAGCAGCATCACCGGGGCGCTGATCTCGAGGGCGACGATGATGGCGTCGCGGGCGATGTCGAGGACTTCGGGGGCTTGCACGCGCGTGGCCTCAGAGGGGCATGCTGAGGACGCTCTGGTAGGCCTGGATGACCTTGTCGCGCACGGCGACGACGGCCTGGAGTGCCACGTCCGCATTGGTCACGGCAGTCACCACCTGGGTGAGGTCGGCCTTCCCCGCGGCGGCGCTCATGGAGAGCTTCTCGCCTTGCTGGAGGGCGTCCCGCGCCTCGCCGACGGCGTCCTTGACGAGATCGGTGAAGCTCTGCCCCGTGGCCTGGGAGCGCGGCTCGAGCCCGGGCCCGCGGGTCTGGGCGGCGGCATTGGCATAGGCGGCGGCAGCGCTTGCGAGCGAGACCATGGCGGCTCTCCCCTTCGGGTGTTCCGGTTGCCGGGCTAGTTGTTGAGGAGGCTGACGGTCTGCGCCAGCATGGTGCGCGAGGCCTGGAGCACGTTGAGGTTCGCCTCGTAGCTCCGCTGCGCCTCCTGCATGTCGACCATCTCGATGAGCGGATTGACGTTCGGCATCTTGACGTAGCCGTTGCTGTCGGCCGCGGGATTGTGCGGATCGTATTTGAGCTGGAAGGCCGAGGTGTCGGTGCCGATATGGGCGACGCGCACGGTCTCGATGCCAAGCGAGCGGTTGAGCTGATCGGTGAAGCTCACCGTCTTGCGCTGGTAGGGGTCGCCGCCGGGGGTGGTGGCGATCGAGTCCGCGTTCGCGATGTTCTCGGAGATGACGCGGATGCGAACACCTTGCGCCTGCATGCCGGCGGCGGAAATCTCCAGCGCCTTGACGAGATCCATGCGGTCGGCCATCAGCTGCCTCCCTTGTCGATCGCCGTCTTGATGAGGTTCACCTGCTTGCGATAGAGATCGATCATCGTTTGGTGATCGAAGGTCGTCTTCGCGATCTTGAAGAGCTCCTGCTCGAGGGAGACGGAGTTGCCGCTGACGGTCGTCTCATAGGCGCCCTTGTCCTTCTCGGCGCGGTAGGCGCTCCCCGTCGAGGCCGGCACGATGTCGCGCGGATTGGTCGTCGCCATGGCGAGGCGGCCGAGCTCCGCATGGGCCAGATGCGCGAAATCGGGCGCCTTGAGGTCCTTCGGCTTGTAGTCCGGCGTATCGATATTGGCGATGTTCTGCGACAGCACCCGCTGGCGGGCATCGTCGAAGCCGAGGCGGCGGGTGATTGCTTTGAAGAGGGGGATTTGGCTGAGATCCATCGCGCCCACGCTCGCGGCGCGCGAGGGCGCGCCGTTCCGGTCCGGCAGTATTTGCCGGGCGGCGTTAAAGAACGGTTAAGCAGGCCGCGCGGGCTCACCGCCGGGTTGCCCGAAGCCGCGGAAAGCCGTCCGCAAATCAAAAAATTAACCTTCCCCCTGTGAAACGTCCGCAAAGCCGGCTAAGCTGGGCGGGCAGCTCGGAGCGCGGCGTCCCGTCGGGGATCTCGTGCGCCGGCGCAGCATGGGCCAGGTAGGAAAATGCTTTATCTCACCCGCAAGATCGGCGAATCCGTCATCATCAACGACAAGATCGAGCTCACCGTCGTCGAGGTGCGCGGCAAGGCCGTGAAGCTCGGCTTCACCTTTCCCCCCGATGTGAGCGTGCTGCGGCGGGAGATCTTCGAGCGCATCCAGGAGGAGAACCGCGCCGCGGCCGATGCGAGCGCCGAGCTCGCGGGTGCGATCGGCGGCGAGTCCGCCACGGAGAAATCGGGGTAGGCCCGCCTCCGCGATCCGCCGCTTAAAGTTTCATTAAGCATGTTGCGCCACCATGGCCGCGCCGGGAGCGGACCCGGCGAAGCTCGATGGGACGCCGTGGCCGATTCCAAAATCAAGACAGGCGGCAGCAAGCCGCGGCTCATGGCGGAGCTTCAGGCGCTCGCCGAGGCGCGCAAGGTCCCGTTGCGCGACGACCGCGATCTCGCGGCCCTCGTTTCCGCGGTCGACATCCAGCACGAGATTCCCGTGGCGGCGCTCACCACGATCGCCGGCCTCCTCGCCCATCTCTATCGCGCCAACCAGCATCCGGCGGACGGACAGCCATGACCCAAAGCGAACGCATCGCCCGCGAACTCGAAGGCATGATGGCGCTGGTCACCACGGCGCGCCAGATCATCGCCGATGGCCGCGCGGTCGATCTCGGCGGCCTGCAAGAGCGCATGGCGCGGGTTTGCGACGATGTGCTCGCCTTGCCCGCCGAGAAGGCTGCCGGCTTCCGCGCCCGCCTCATCGCCCTTCTCGACGAGGTCGACCGGCTCACCGGCGATCTCGAGGCGCAGCGCGTCGTGCTCGCGCACGCCCTCGGCGAGGTCTCGACGCGCCGCCAGGCGCTCGTCGCCTATGCCAAGGGCGGCACGGCGCGGAAGTGACCACCGCCTCTTCTCTCCGTCACCGCGATCGCTCATGGGCCTGGACAATTATTTCCGCTTCCTCTTCGCGCTGATCTTCGTCATCGCGCTGATCGCGGTGCTGGCGTGGCTCGCCCGCCGCTACGGGCTGGGCGGGGCCGCCGTCTCGGGCGGCGGACGACGCAAGCGGCTGCGCCTCGTTGAATCGCTGCCGCTCGATCCCAAGCGGCGGCTCGTGCTGGTGCGGCGCGACGAGGTCGAGCACCTGCTTCTTCTCAGCGCTTCGGGCGATCTCAGGATCGAGACGGGGATCGCCCCCGCCGCTGCGGATTTCCACGCGGCGCTTGCCGCCAAGCCCGACGGCGACGACGGGGCCTCGCCATGAGGCGGCGCGGGCTTCTTCTGGCCATCGCCGCGACCGTCCTGCTCCTCGCCTGGAGCAGCGCACCGGCTCTGGCCCAGGCCGTTTCCGTCGATTTCGGCGATCCCGGCGGCAGCACCACCGGCCGCATCGTTCAGCTCATCGCGCTCCTGACCCTGCTCAGCATCGCCCCGTCGATCCTGGTGATGGTGACCTCCTTCACCCGCATCGTCGTGGTGCTGTCATTCCTGCGCACCGCCCTCGGGCTCCAGCAGACGCCGCCCAATGCGGTGCTCATCAGCCTCGCCCTCTTCCTCACCGGCTTCGTCATGGCGCCGGTGATCGAGAAATCCTACGACGAGGGCATCCGCCCCCTGATCCAGCAGCAGATCAGCGAGGAGGACGCCTGGAAGCGCGCCGTGGCCCCCGTGCATGACTTCATGATGCGGCATGTGCGCGAGAAGGATCTCGCGCTCTTCGTCGATCTCGCCAAGAGCGGCCCCATCGCCTCGCCGGAGGCGACCCCGCTGCGCGAGCTCCTCCCCGCCTTCATGATCAGCGAGCTGCGCCGCGCCTTCGAGATCGGCTTCCTGCTCTTCATTCCCTTCATGGTCATCGACATCGTCGTCGCCTCGGTGCTGATGTCCATGGGCATGATGATGCTGCCGCCGGTGATGATCTCCCTTCCCTTCAAGCTGATCTTCTTCGTCCTGGTGGACGGCTGGTATCTCGTGGCCGGCTCCCTCGTGCAGAGCTTCGGCGGCAGCTGATTTTCTCCGACGCCGCTCAATCCGTGGCGACGGGAGCGGCCTTGGCGGTCGGGGCCGCCGCAGCGCGCGGCGCGAGGCCCTTGCTGTAATCGCTCATCAAGGCCTTGAGGCGGCCGAGATCGGCCACGGTCGCCGCGAGCTTGCGGAAGCTGTCGCCGGGCTCGCCCGTCGTGCTGGTCAAGGCGGCGAAGGCATCCTTTGTTTCTCCCGCGGGCATAGCCTCGGTGAAGCGCGCGCGCAGCCCGTCGATGCCGGAGCGGTCGCCCAGCATCGTCAAGGCCGCCGCCCAGCGCAGCACGGTTTTCGCCTCCCCGGGCGCGAGCGGCGTCTTGCCACGGGGGAGATCCTTCGTCATGCGCTCATAGAGCTGCGCGGCGGCGGTCCAGTTCTGGGCCTGCCACAGGATATCGGAGCGGATGGCGTCGGCGGCGGGGCTCCCATCGTCGCCGAGCGCGGCGAGCGCCTCGTCACTCTTGTCCTGGGCCGCGAGGGCACGCGCCTGGAGCCGCCGCCGCGTCGCGACCAGATCGTCGGGAAGGGCGTCGCCCTCCGTCGCGGCGAGGGCGTCCAGGGCAAGATCCGGGCGCCGGTCGAGCAGGCGCACCTCGGCGAGCCGCGCGCCGGCCCGCGCCTTGTCGTCGCCGGTAAGGCGAGTCTTGATGAGATTGTCGAGGACCGAGGCTGCGCGATCGAGCAGATCGGCGGCGACGAGGCGGTCGGCGAGATGCAGCGCCGCCGTATCGCCGGCGGCGCCCGTCGGCGCCAATTCCTTGAACTCGTCATAGAGGGCGACGGCCTGGGCCGGCGGCAGCTTCGCCGCATCGCCCTTCACGAAGAGATCGGCGAAGGCCTGGGACATGAGGGCCGCCAGCGGCTTGGCGCGCGGGCTGTTGGGGAAATAGCTGACGGCCCGCCGCAGCGTGATGAGACCGTCGCGATAATCGCCGGAGGCCAGATAGAGCCGCCCGAGCCGCTCCAGGAGCTCGAGCTCGACGGCATCCCCGCGCCAATCGTAGCGCAGGCTGTCGAGGCGGCTGATCGCCTCCTTGCGATCGATCCGCCCGAGCTTCGAGAGGAGCGCTATGCGCGCCAGCGCCGCCTTGACGGCACCCGCCGGGTCGGCGCCCGCGGTGGCCTTGTCATAGAGAGCCAGCGCGTCGTCGTTGCGCCCCTGGAGCTCGCGCAGCCGCCCTTGCAGATAGGCGAGCCGGCCCGCTTCGGCGCCGGTGACATCGCGCTTGGCCAGGCCCTCGATCAGCGCCTGCGCCCGCTCCTTGTCGCCATTGGCGAGGAGCGTATCCGCGGCGAGGAGCTCCAGATGCAAGGCGATCGGCGGCGGATAATGGCCGATGAGCCCGCCGCCGAAGATGAAATCAGCCTCGGCCTTGCTGTAATCGCCCTGCTCGGCCGCCGCGGCGCCGCGCCAAAGTACCGCCTCGGGCACGGCGTCCAGGCTCTTGTCGTCGAGGAACTTGCCGGCCGCCGCGAAGTCGCGATCGAGCACGGCAAGCGCCCCTTGCAGCGTGCGCTCTTCCACCGTGCCGAGGATGGACGGGTTTGCCTTGGCGATCAGAGACACGAAGCTCTGCGCCTCGGGGGCCATGCCTTCGGCGAAATAGAAGCGCGCGAAATCCAGGCGCGCCTTGTCGCGCTGCCCGGGACCCGCCTGGGCGAGCCGCTGCTCGAGCGCCTGCTTGCGCGCGAGCGGGGTCTCCTTCGGGTCGCCGCGCCAGGCGGCGAAATCGAAGAGTGCCGGGATCGTCTCGGCATTGCCGAAGACGTTGCCTTCCGTCAGCGCCGCCGGGAGGGTCGAGAGAATGAGCCCCTTCCCGTCGCGGATATCCACGCCGTCGAGTCGCGCCGTGACATAGATGCCGGGCACCAGGGGCTCGACCGCAATGCCCTGCATGCTGGCGAGCAAGCGGAACTCCACATAGGCGCGCTCGCCGAAGATGCCGAGGCCGGCCTGGCTGACGGGCACGACGATGAGCTTGGCGCCGGATTCCGGATCGGTGATCTCGAGCGGATTGCCGGGATGATCGATATTGAAGGTCACGCGGGGCCCGATCGGCGAATGGGGCTCGGCCGATAGGGTCAGCGGCACCGCGGGGCGATCATCCCCCTTGCTCAGCTCGACAATCCAGGCGGCGCCCTCCTCGCGCGTCCGCGCGCTCGTTCCTTGGGCGAGGCGGAGGCGCAGGACCGTGGCCCTCGCGTTCGCGACGGTCTCGACCCGGTCGAAATTCCGGCCATCTCCGGCCGACGGCACCTGCGCGAGATCGAGCTTGCCCGGCCGATCGAAGACGAGCCATAGGCTGTCATTCTGCCGGAAGGCGGCGAGCGCCGTCTTGTCCGCCCAAGGGAAGCGCAGCGTGGTGGCCTTGTCATTGGCGACATAGCCGACGGCAAGCGCGCCATCCGCGGGCTTGGCCGCCGCCGCGACCGGCGCCGGCGCAGCCGTGGTCAGCGGGGCCGGCGCGCCCGCGGCAACGGGGCCGACCCGAACGAGGACCGGCTCGCGCTTCGCCGCGGCCGCCGCGGATTGCGGCGCCTGCTCGGAAGGTGTCGGCGCCTTCGGCGCCGCTTCCGCCGTCTTGGCGCTGAGACTCGGCGCGAGGATGTCGAGCCCGATCCGCCGCCCGTCACGGAAATCGCGGAGATGCGCGCCCGCTGCGAGCCGCAGGCTGACCACGGTGCCGGTCGCCGTTTGCTCGGCCGTGATGTCGGCGGCATAGCGCGGCGGATGGCGTCGCAGGGCGGCGAGCTCCATCCGCGCGGCGCGGTCGAAGCTGATGGTCACGCGCGCGCCGTCTTGGGCGACGCGATATTCGACGGGCTTCGACCAATCGAAGACGAGGCGGTCGAAACCCTTGTGCTCGCCCTTGCGCACGCGCACGAGCGGCGCAGTCTCGGCGACCGCCTGGGCGGTTTCGACCTGCGCAGACCTCTCCGGTCGCTTGGCCGAGGCTTCGACGTCTTTCGCGACCTTGTCTGGCGCGCCGAGGAGATCGACGACGACGGTTGCCGCGCCATCCTTGAAGCTGCGCAGCTCGTAGGGCCGCTTCAGCGCGAGGCGAACCACTTGGCCGCCCTCCTCGATCTGCGCCCCGGCCAGGTAATCGTCGAGCTCGCCGGTGACCCGATCGAGCGTTCCCTCGAGGGGGCGCGCGAAGCGAATGAGGACGGCATCGCCGTCCCGCGCAACCGTGAACCCGACCGGGCTCGGCCAGCGGAAGGCGATGCGCCCGAAGCCGGGATGATGGCCGGCGGCGATCGTGACGCGGTCGGCGGCGAGAGCGGCCATTACCATCAGGCTGAGCGCAGCCATGGCGCTGATGCCGAAGACGAGGAAGCGCAAGGCGTTCATGGTTGCGGCTCCAGGCTGGGGGCTTGAGGCGGGGTCACATTTGGCCGCACCACCACGTCGACGCGGCGGGCGAGGCGCTGGCGCGCGGCTTCGGGCAGAGCGGCGGAGAGATCGCCGAAGCGAGCATCCGCCTGGCCGAGGGCGAGGATGCCGCGTGCGCGGCCGGCTTGGCCGAGCGCCGACGCGACCGCGACGGCGCGTGCCAGGGACAGCTCCCAATTGGAGGGAAAGGCGGTGGTATGGATCGGGGTGGGATCGGCGTAGCCGCGCACCTCGATGCCGTTGGCGATATTGCCCAGCATGCCGCCGAGGCGCATGAGCGCCGCCGCCGCATCGGGCGAGGGCTCGGCCGCGCCGGGCGCGAATAGCAGCTCGCCTGGGAGCGCGATCACGAGCCCGTCCGCGCCGCGCTCCAGCACAGCATCGCGCAGCATCGGATCGTGGGCGAATTTCTCCGCGAGCACGGCGTCGAGATAGCCGAGATCGACGCCCAGCCCCCCGCGCGCGCCCGGCAGCGCCTGTGGCGCCGGCATCCTCGCGACGGGCGCCGACATCTCCGCGACCGCTGGAATCGCCGAGGAGACGATCTGCGTCAATCGCCGCCATTTATCGGCTTCCAGATGCGACATCGCGAACATCATGATGAAGAAGGCGAGAAGCAGGGAAACGAGGTCGGCCATCGAGAGCAGCCAATTGGCGCCGGCGACATCCCCCTCCTCCATGCCCTCGCTGCCGTCACTCATGGCGGTCGCCCTCCGTCGCCGGCGGCGCAAAGCTGAGCGCGCCGTCATCGGGGTTGCGTGCCGCGAAGCGCAGCCAGGCGGTGCCGGGCGTGCCGCCGCCGAGCCCGATGGCGACGGCGTCGGCGGGCGCGCCGAAGGCGACGAGCCGACGGGCAAAGCTCCCCGCACGGTCTCGCGCCAGCGCGCTTTCCTCCGGGGCGACGCTCAACACGAGCTCGGCCTCGAAGCGCAGATCGGCGGGCCGCGCCGCAAGCGCCTGGGCGATCCCCTTGAGGAGCGGCGCGCGGTTGTCCCGCAGCTCGGCGCTCCCCGGGACGAAGAGGTCGTCGGCCGAGAGGGTCGCCTGGATGAGGCCACCGCCGGCGCTGACGGCGAGGTCCTGCGGCGCCAGCGCCGTGAGGAGCGCGGCGCGGATCGCGTTGCGAAATCGCTCCAGGGCCGGCTGGTCGCGCACGGCGACATAGGGCCGCGCCGGGCTTTGAGACGTCTCGCCCGCAAAGGTCCGATTGAGCGACTGGAGGACCGCTTTGGCCCGCTCGGCTTCAAAGCTCGAGAGGCTATTCAGCAGGATGAAAAACGACAGCAGCAGGAGGAACAGCGCCAGGAGCTGGACGACATTGCGGCTCTGCGCCGCCGGCCCCGTGAGCGAATCGCGGCCCTCCATCGCCGTCCGCCGACCTAGTCGAAGCTGGCAAGGAGCGCGTCGATCTCTGCCTGAGTCTTCGCATCGGTCCCTAATTGGGGCCCGTTGAGGAGATCCTTCTCGTCGATCGCCTCTCCCGCCTTCTTCTCTTCCGCCGGCTGCGCGCGCTTGAACTTGTGGATTTCCTCGCCGAAGGCCTCGACGAGCTTGGCGACCTTCTCGTCGATATGCTTGAGCGCCTTCACCACCTTGGTGATGCGCTGGCCGGTGATGTCCTGGAAGCTGCAGGCCTCGTAGATGCCGGTGACGGCCTCGGTCAGGGTCTCGGCCGCCTCACCCTCGATCGCGGTGCTCACCCCCTCGATCTTCTCGGCAGCGCCCATGATCTTGTGGGTCGCCTCCTCCGTGGCCTCGACGATGGCGTCGAGCTCGTCGCTGGCCTTGGGGATATGGGTCGAGCTGATCTCGTCGGGGCTCAGCGCGGCGATCTCCGCCTTGGCCGAGCGGATATAGAGCGCCAGGCTCTCGAGCTCGCGATAGAGCTTGATGTCGGCAACCGAGACGTCGCCCTCCATGCTGCCGAGAACGCGCTCAACGATCGCCTCGACCTCCTTCGGATCGACGGCCGGCGCAAGCTTCTTGGCGGCAGTCTTGCTCGATGCACCCGGACTTCGCGCCACCGCACGGCTCGACATTCGTCGCCTCCTAGAACGCGCCGAGGACCGAGGAGAGCTTCGTCTTCAGCGTCGCGGCATTGAACGGCTTGACGATGTAGTTGCTGACCCCCGCCTCGCGCGCCATCATCACGTTCTCGGTCTTGCTCTCGGCCGTCACCATGATGAAGGGGAGGTTCTTGAGCTTGACGTCGGCGCGCACCTCGCGCAGGAGCTGCAGGCCGGTCATCGGCTCCATGTTCCAGTCGGAAATCACCAGCCCGTAAGGCTTGTCGCGAAGCTTCTGCAGGGCGAGGCTGCCGTCCGTCGCCTCGTCGACGTTGTCGAAGCCGAGCTGCTTCAGAAGATTGCGGATGATCCGAAGCATGGTCTTGTAGTCATCGACGATGAGGATCGGCATGTTCTTGTCGACGGCCATCGAAATCTCTCCTTGGTCTCCACCGCGCCAAGCCGGTCGAAAAAGGCCCGGTCACCCTAGGGGTTCGGGGGTTAATTTCCCGTAAAATTTCCGCGATTTACGGCTTATCCGCTGCCGCTTGCGGCGGCGTCCCCGGGAAGCTGGCGGCGGCGGATCAGCTCGTCGGTGACGCGCTTCGCCACATCGGGATTCATCGCCGCGAGAATCGCCGAGGCCTTGCGCTCGTTCATGCGGTCGACGACCTGGATGATGACCGGCACCTCGAGCTCGTCCCAGATCCGCGCCGCGTCGCGCGGCTTCATGTTCTCGTAGATCTTGACGAGGCTGCGGAGCTGCTCGTCCGTCTTGACGTCGAACTTCTTGAGGAGATCCTGGAGCGTCGCTTGCATCTCGCCGAGCTTGGCGATCTTCTCGTCGACGCGCTTCTCGGCCGCTTTCAGCACGCCTTCGCGCAGATCGATCTCGCGCGCCCGCTGATCGAGCTCCGCGCGGCGCTGGGAAAGGCTCTGCAGCAGCGAAATCTCCGAATCGGTGAAATCGACCGGCGGCTCGCCGACGCGCGCCGCGTCGGCCTCCTGCGGCGCCGCCGGCGCTTGGGAGGCGGGCTTTGCGGCCTCGCTCTTGGCGGGACCAGGCGGCGCGGCCGCCGTGACGGGCGCGCCGGCGGGGGCGGGCGTCGCGGGCGCCGCCGCTGCGGGGGCACCGCCGGCCTGATTGCCGGCCGCCGCCTGCGCCCGCGTCACCTGGCCGATCTCGATGTCGAGGTGCCGCAGCAGGTCGCCGCAGCGCACGGTGAGCAGGAGGACGGCAGCGAAGATCGCGACGGGGAGCGGCCGGAAGCGCTTCATCATCGGCACCTTCCTCCTAGCGGGCCCGGCGCAGCGCCGAGAGCAGCACCTGCTCCGTCTCGGAGGCCGGCGGCGGCCGTGGCGGCGCGGCGGGCTCGGCACTTTGCCGTGGCGCGCGGATGACGGCTGCGGCCTCCTCCGGGGCCACCCCCTGCAAGCGCTCGCGGCCCTGCCGGATCGCCGCCTCGAGCCGGTCGGCGAGCGTGTTGCCGCGCTCCAGCATGAAGGTCAGGTCATCGCGCAGCGAGAGCGTGCGGTCGAGGCGCTCGCGATCCTGCTTGTCGAGACGGCCGGCCTCAGCGCTCGCGCTCCGCAATTGCGCAATGCTCGCTTCGGCCTTGGCGGTGGCCTCGCCGAACGCGGCAAGCACCCGCTCGAGCTCGGTCTTGACCTCGCGCAGGCGGCCGAAGCGCCGATTGAGCACCATCATGTAGACGATCGCGACGACCAGCAGGACCGTCGCCAATCCGTCGAAGGCAAGCGAAAGAGCCGCGCTCACAGCACCTCCTGGCCATGCCTGATCTTCTTGTCGATGCGGATGGCGATCTGCGCGCCGTGGCGACCCATGCGGCCGTGATAAAGCGGGATGTCGCCGCAGCGGAGCTCGACGGGCGAGCTCGGCGTCGCGTTCAGCATCAGGCGCGTGCCCACCTCGAGATCGAGGATCTGCTGCAGATTGAGGGTCTGCTGGTCCAGCACCGCCACGAGGTCGACCTGGGTGTTCCAGAGCTCGGTCGCGAGATGGCTCTCCCAGATCGAGTCGCGCCCGAATTTCTCACCCATGAACATCTGGAGGAGCAGCTCGCGCACCGGCTCGAGGGTCGCGTAGGGAAAGACGATCTCGAAGCGACCGCCGCGATCCTCCATGTCGATCCGGAGCCGCGCCACGATCGCGGCGTTGCCGGGCCGGGCGATCGTCGCGAAGCGCGGATTGGTCTCCAGCCGGTCGAAGCGGAAGGCGACCGGGCTCAAGGGCTCGAAGGCGGCGCACAGATCGGCCAGCACGACGCGGATCATCCGCTCCACGAGGTTGCGCTCGATCGTGGTATAGGGCCGCCCCTCGATGCGCATCGCCGCGGTGCCGCGCCGTCCGCCCAGCAGCACGTCGACGATCGAGTAGATGAGCGCGCTGTCGACGACGACCATGCCGTAATTGTCCCACTCCTCGGCCTTGAAGACCGAGAGCATGGCCGGCAATGGAATCGAGTTGAGATAGTCGCCGAAGCGCACCGAGAACATCTGATCGAGCGAGACCTCGACGTTGTCCGAGGTGAAGTTCCTGAGGCTCGTCGTCATCATGCGTACGAGACGGTCGAAGACCACCTCGAGCATCGGCAGGCGCTCATAGGCGACGAGCGCGCTGTTGATGATCGCCCTGATGCCGTCGCTGTTGTCCTCGCCGCCGGGGCCGTTGAACCCCAGCAGGCTATCGATCTCGTCCTGGTTGAGGACGCGCGTGGTGGGGCCGGACGGCGCGCGCGCGGCGAAGCCTTCGGCGTCGCCGGACTCGGCCTCCGTCTCGGCGCCCCAGGCCGCGGCGAGCGCCTCTTCGTCGACCTGCTGATCGCTCATCGCTTCGTCCGCCCGGCCCTACTGGACAAGCATTTCCTTGAAGAGCACATCCTTGACCTTGACCGGCTTCGCCGCCGCATTGACCCGCAGCAGAAGCTCCTCGCGCAATCGCTGCAGGCCCGCAGCACCCTGGAGATCCTCGATGCGCAGCTCGCGCAGATAGACCTGGAAGCTGTCGACAATCCGCGGCACCACGGCCTGGATCGTCTGGGCGTCCTCGTTGCTCTGCAGCTCGAAGGCGATGCTGAGCTTGAGGAAATGGGTGCGGCGGCTGTCGGAGTTCAGGTTCACCAGCAGGTCCGGCAGGTTGTAGAAGACGGCCGGCTGCACGCTGGCCGTCGCCTCGGCGGCCGGGGCGGCGGCTTTCGGCGTAAACACGCCCAGCAGATAAGCGACAGCACCACCACCAAGGAGCAGCACAAGGGGCAGGATGATGAAGAGCACCAGCTTCTTCCCGCTGAGCCCCTTGCGCGGGACCTTCACGGGCGCGTCCACCGGCGCTTCCATGGTCTGGTCTGTCATTAAGGAATGGCTCCGATCCGATCAGCCGCGGGAGGAGGATGACGGCGGAGCCTAGGCGCGTTCTGGTTAAGAATGGGTTGAGGTCGCCGGCGGATGCGCCATTGCCGGGCGGCGCGGCGCTATCCGCGGGACGGGCAAGAACTGCCGGGCAAAGCCTGCCCCGGGCATCCTTCGCGGGTCGGGGGCGCCGGCGCAACGCCTTGAATCCTCCCGCTTTTCAGGTTGGCATGGTCCCTGCAACCGGGATCGGCGAAGCAGGTCCCTTCTCGGAACGCTGATCGCCGCGCCATGAACAACGCCGCTTACATCACCCTCGCCAACGAGATGGCGCTCCGCCGCCAGCTCGACGTCATCGCCAACAATGTCGCGAATGCGAACACGACGGGATTCAAGGAAGGGCATCTCCTCTTCACGCAATACCTCTCCGAGCTCGGCTCGGCCCCGTCCCAGAAGGTCGCCTTTCCCCTCGACCTCGGCATCCACCGGGATTTCCAGGACGGGCCGCTGACCACCACGGGCAACCCCCTCGACATGGCCATCAAGGGCGACGCTTTCTTTGTCGTCAACACGCCGGCCGGGCCGCGCTACACGCGCGCGGGGAGCTTCGCCCTCAACACCCAGAGCCAGATCGTCGATCCCAACGGCGACCAGCTCCTCGACGATCGCGGCAATCCCATCACGGTGCCGCCCAACCAGACGCAGATCACCATCAGCCGCGACGGCTCGATCAGCACCGAAGCCGGCCCGCTGGCCCATATCGGGCTCGTGCGCTTCGACAACCCGCAGCTCCTGCACGAGGAATCGGCGGGGCTCTACGCGCCGGGAAACGCTCAGCAGAGCCCGGCGAGCGGCGCCACCGTCATTCAGGGCTCGATCGAGGGCTCGAACGTCCAGCCGATCGTCGAGATCACGCGGCTAATGCAGATGACCCACAGCTATCAGGATGCGCAGAAGCTGATCGACGCCGAGAACAACCGGCAGAAGCAGCTGATCCAGGCGCTGACCAGCCAACCCCAGTAAGGGCAGAGACGAGAGTTAGAGAGGACCGGCCCCATGAGATCCCTGAGTATCGCCGCGACGGGCATGCAGGCTCAGCAGCTCAACGTCGACGTCATTTCCAACAACATCGCCAACATCAACACCACCGGCTACAAGCGGCGCCGGGCCGAGTTCCAGGACCTGCTCTACCAGGATCAGCTCCGCGTCGGCACCAACTCCTCCGCGGACGGCACCATCGTGCCCGCCGGCGTCCAGATCGGCCTCGGGGTCAAGACGGCGGCGGTCTACCCGATCATGCAGCAGGGCACGCTCGTCGAGACCGACAACAAGCTCGACCTCGCCATCCAGGGCAAGGGCTTCTTCCAGGTGAAGCTGCCCGACGGCACCAACGCCTATACCCGCGCCGGCTCCTTCCAGCTCAGCAATACGGGCCAGATCGTGACGGCCAATGGCTATGTGGTGCAGCCGGGGCTGACCATCCCCTCGAACGCGCTCAACATCTCCATCGACCAGAGCGGCGAGGTGATGGTGACCTTGCCGGGTCAGACCCAGCCGCAGACGGTGGGCCAACTCACCCTCGCCACCTTCCCCAACGAGGCCGGCCTGACGGCCCTCGGCGACAATCTCCTCCAGGACACCCAGGCCTCGGGGCAGGTCTCCCTCGGCGTGCCGGGAACCCCCGGCTTCGGCACCGTGTCCCAGGGCTTCCTCGAGCAGTCGAACGTGAACGTGGTGCAGGAGATCACCAATCTCATCACGGCGCAGCGCGCCTACGAGATGAACTCGAAGGTGATCGAGGCCTCGGACCAGATGCTCTCCACCGTCAACCAGCTCCAGCAGGGCTAGGAGGCCGGCGATGACGCTCCGCATACTCATCCTCGCCGTCGCCGGCGCGGTCCTCGCCACCATCTCCGTCGCGGGCGCCGCCAGCGCGGTGCTGCTCAAGCCGGCCGTCATCGTGAGCGGCGACATCGTCCGCCTCGGCGACCTCTTCAGCAATCTGCCGCCTGAGAAGGCCGATCTCCCCGCCGCCTATGCGCCCCGGCCGGGCGAGCGCGCCGTCTTCGACGTCGAGCGCCTCGCCGACATCGCGCACGCGCAAGGCGTCGCCTGGGTGCCCCAGAGCCGCTTCGACCGCGCCGTCGTCGAGCGCGCCAGCCGACTAATCGACCGCAATCAAATCATCGCCCTGCTTACCACCGCGTTGCGCAAGTCCGGTGTCGGCAAGGACGACAAGATCGAGCTCGACAACGAGAGCCTGCGCCTCTTCGTCCCCGCGGATGCGACTGATGCGGTCGAGCTGCGCGATCTGCGCTTCGATCCGCAGACCCGCCGCTTCTCCGCCACCCTGGTGACCGAGCCGGACGCCGGCAACGCCATCGTCGCCGTGACCGGCCGCGCCGTCCGCATCGTTTCCCTACCGGAGCTCGCGCGCAAGATGGACCGCAACGAGATCATCTCCGCGCGCGACATCCAGTGGGTGCAGGCTCCGGCCGACCGCCTGGATGCCACGGTGATCGCCGATGAGAAGCAGCTCGTCGGCATGGCGGCGCGCCATCTCCTGCGTCCCGGCGAGCCGATCCGGACGAGCGACGTGCAGCCGCCCATTCTTGTCAATCGCGGCGCCGTCGTGACGATGATCTACCGGACCCCGTATATGGTGATCACGACCCGCGGCAAGGCCGTCCAGGACGGCGCCAAGGGTGACACGATCCGGGTCATGAACGTCGAGAGCAAGCGCGAGCTCGACGCCGTGGTCGCCGACGGCAACACGGTGATCGTCCAGTCCGCGGCACCGGTCGCCATCAACTAGCCGATCACAAGGAGCCGCTCATGATCTGCCGCCCCGCTTCCGTCAGCCTCCGCGTCCTCGCCCTGGCGCTGGCGGCAAGCAGCACCGTCGGTTGCGCCAATCTGAGCCGGATCGGCGATATCGGCAGCGCGCCGGGCCTCACCCATATCGAGGATCCGACGACCCAGCCCGGCTATCGGCCGGTCTCCCTGCCCCAGCCGATGCCGCAGGAGGTGGAAGCCGCCCCCAACGCGCTGTGGCGCTCCGGCGCGCGCGCCTTCTTCAAGGACGAGCGGGCGAAGCAAGTCGGCGACGTGCTCACCGTCAACGTCAACATCCAGGATCAGGGCAATATCAGCGACGAGACCAAGCGCTCGCGCCAGAATTCCGAAGACGCGGCGACGCCGAACTTCCTCGGTCTCGAGTCCTGGTATCAATATTTCCTGCCCAAGACCGTCGACCCGAAGAACCTCGTCCACGCCACGAGCGACAGCTCCAATGACGGCAAGGGCTCGGTCAACCGCAACGAGCAGATCCAGATCAAGCTGGCCGCCGTGGTGACCCAGGTGCTGCCCAACGGCAACCTGGTCATCCAGGGCCGCCAGGAGGTGCGGGTCAATTTCGAGGTGCGCGAGCTCCTGATCCAGGGCGTGATCCGGCCGGAGGACATCGATTCGACGAACACGATCGACTCCTCCAAGGTCGCCGAGGCGCGCATCTCCTATGGCGGGCGCGGCCAGATCACCGATGTGCAGCAGCCACGCTATGGCCAGCAGCTCTACGACCTGGTCTTCCCGTTCTGAGGCGGGACCTCGCGGAAGCAAGGCGCCGGCGCCGCGCGCGCCGGCCCGCGCGCCGCGACGGCGCAGGAGCTATTCGTCCCGCTGCGTGCGCTCGAGCCGCTCGTGGCGCTCCTGCGCCTCGAGGCTAAGCGTGGCGATCGGCCGCGCCTCGAGCCGGCGCAGCCCGATCGGCTCCGCCGTCTCCTCGCAATAGCCGTAGGTGCCTTCGTCGATGCGGCGCAGGGCTTCGTCGATCTTGGCGATCAGCTTGCGCTCGCGGTCGCGCGTCCTGAGCTCGAGGGAGCGGTCGGTCTCGAGCGAGGCGCGGTCGGCGATGTCGGGCTCTTGCAGGCTCTCCTGCTGAAGATGGGCGAGGGTCTGGGACGAATCGCGCAGCAGCTCCTCCCGCCAGTTCAGAAGCTTCTGGCGGAAGTATTCCCGCTGCATCTCGTTCATGAAGGGCTCGCCTTCACTGGGCCGATAATCGGGCGGAAGCGTGGGACGAATCATTCCTTTCCCCAAACCCGTTGTCCTGAGTGGCGCGGACTATAGGGAACTCACCAAGGCGCATCAAGAGGCGCAAAAATTCCGTATTTCCAGATAGATAGGTTCCGGCGCTCAGACGGGCTGGGTCAGTTTGGCAAGCTCAACCCGGGCGCGCAGCTCGATTTCGCCCAGAATCTCCGCAAGGCGGGGATCGGTTGCCTGGCTGCGCAGGCCCTGAGCGAGACGGGAGAGCTCGGCAAGCCTTTCGCGGGGGATGAAGCCCATCAGGAGGCCGATGCGGAGGTGGTCGAGCTGGTCGAGGACCGCATTGCCGCGCTCCCCGGGGCGCAGGCGCCGCCCGCCGCCATCGACCGGCACCTCCTGGAGCGCCAAGAGCGCATCGATGCTCGCCATGGGGGCGGGAGCGTCCACCGCGGCCGTCTGGGAGTCGTCGGCAAGCTGCTCGGTGAAGCGTCCGCCGACGGCTCCCTGCCCCCGCTCGCCGCGGCGGACGACCTTCGCCCGGAAGGAACCGATCGGATCGATCTTCATGAAATCGCGAGAACCTCTTGCCAGGGTGTGACCGCGAGGGTCGTCTTTTAGCATTAAGAACGGGTTAATTCCCGCACGCCCGTCGGCAAGTCTTGCCGGGCACTCGGTACGGCTTGCCCGATCGGAACCCGCCCCGCCCACGCCTTTCTCACAAAGATCGCGGTTTTCCAATGCCTTGAGCGCTGGCACGGGTTTCGCTTCCCCGATCTCGGGCCCATGGCGTTTACCGGATCGGATCCGATGTCTCGTTCGCTCCAACCCCCGTTCCCATCGAGCTTCCTGCCGCGGCTGCGACGCCTGGCGCGCCGCGCGCTGGTGTGGTCGACGACCCTCGTTGTCGCCTTAGCGCTGGGCGCCGGCATCGCCGACGCCGCCTCCCGCATCAAGGACATCGCGGATTTCGAGGGCGTGCGCGACAACCAGCTGATCGGCTACGGCTTGGCCGTCGGCCTCCACGGCACCGGCGACACGCTGCTCAACGCCCCCTTCACCCAGCAGAGTCTCGTCGGCATGCTCGAGCGCCTCGGCGTCAACGTCCGCGGCACGACCATGACGACGAAGGACATCGCCGCGGTCATGGTGACCGCGATCCTGCCGCCATTCGCCCGCCAGGGCTCGCGCATCGATGTGCGGGTGAGCGCCATGGGCGACGCGACGAGCCTGCAAGGCGGGACCCTGCTGGTCACGCCTCTGCTTGGCGCCGACGGCGAGGTCTATGCGGTGGCCCAAGGCTCGGTCGCCATCGCCGGCTTCGAGGCGCAGGGCCAGGCCCAGACGGTCACCCGCAACGTCCCGACCTCGGGCACCATCACCAACGGCGCCATTGTCGAGCGCGAGACGGGGTTCCAGCTCGCCAGCCTGCACACGGTCCGCATCGCCCTCCGCAATCCGGACTTCACCACCGCGCAGCGCGTCGCCGAGGTGATCAACGGCTACCTGCATACGGGCAGCGCCCGGGTCCTCGATCCGACCACGATCAGTGTGACTCCTCCGGAGGGCTACAAGGGGAACATTCCCGCCCTGCTCGCAGATATCGAGCAGCTCAAGGTCGAGCCCGACCTTCAGGCGCGCGTCGTCATCGACGAGACGGCGGGAGTCATCGTCATGGGCGAGAACGTCCGCGTCAATCGTGTCGCCATCGCGCAGGGCAATCTCACCATCCGCATCACCGAGACGCCCCAGGTGTCGCAGCCGACGCCGTTCTCGACGGGCGGGACGACCGTGACGGTACCGCGCACCAATATCCAGGTCGACGACCAGAAGGACCGCAAGCTCGCCGTGCTCAATGGCGGCGTGAGCCTGCAGGAGCTCGTCAACGGCCTGAACGCCCTCGGCGTCGGCCCGCGCGATCTCATCTCGATCCTCCAGGCGATCAAGGCCGACGGCGCCATGCAGGCGGATATCGAGGTGCGCTGATGACGAATCCGAACGCCCTTAACAGCGGTACCAACGTCCAGCTCTCCGGCGCGCCGACCGGCTCGGCCTCGCTGATCCAGAAGCCGCGATCGGTCGGCGAGGCGGCGCACGAGTTCGAATCGATGGCGCTCTCCGAGTTCATCTCCGCCATGTTCACCACCCAGGACAAGGGGATGTTCTCGCCCGGGCAGGCCGGCGAGATCTATCGCTCTCTCCTCACCCAGGAATACGGCAAGGCCTTCGCCAAGGCCGGCGGCATCGGCATCGCGAAGGAAGTCCAGAGCGAGCTTCTCAAGATGCAGGAGGTAAAGAAGCAATGAACGCGCACAATCCGGTGGGCGATCTCATCGCCCTGGCGGAGCGGCTCTCGACCCTCTTAGCGCAGGAGAGCGCGCTTCTTTCGGAATCGCGCCCTCAGGGGATCGCGGCGTTGCAGGCGGACAAGGTCAAGCTTGCCCGCGCCTTCGAGGCGCAGGTGACGCAGCTCGACCGGGACCCGGCACTGCTCGCGGCCGCCGAGCCCGGGCTCAAGGCCTCGCTGCGGCGGGCCATGGGACGGGTGCGCGACGCCATCGCCGAGAACGCGCGCCGCCTGCGCGCGGCCAGGGACGCCAATCAGAAGCTGATTAACCTCATCTTCAAGGCCGTCGAGGACCATAACCGCAAGCTCGACGTCTACACCGAGGCCGGCAGTCTCGGCACCAGCATCTATGGCGCGCGCCGCATGGGCAAAACGGTCTCGCTTTCGGTCAATCAGCAGCTTTAGCCGGCACGAGCTGGGTGAGTTCCATGGGCCTCGAAATCGCTCTCAGCAACGCCCTGACCGGCCTGATGGCCAATCAGGCGGAGCTGCAGGTCACCTCCAACAACGTCTCGAACGCCAATACGCCTGGGTATACACGAAAGACCGCGGCCCAGACCTCCGTCGTCCTCGGCACCCAGGGTGCCGGCGTGCAGACCTTGCCGATCACGCGCAGCATCAGCCAGGGCCTCGTCAATGCGGTGAACACCCAGGCGGCGGCGCAGGCCTTCTCCCAGGCGCTGAGCGACATCCTCGGCCAGTTCGAGGACGCCAACGGAAATCCCAGCAGCGCCACCTCCGTCGCCAATCAGATCGCCTCCCTGGCCTCGCAGTTCCAGGCCCTGGCCACCTCGCCCTCGAGCTCGGTCAGCAAGATCCAGCTGGTCTCGACGGCGCAGCAATTCACCAACGGCCTTAACAGCCTGGTCCAGACGATCCAGAGCCTCCGCACCAATGCGGATCAGCAGATCTCCCAGGCCGTCAGCGCGGCGCAGCAGCAGCTCCAGACCATCGCGCAGATGAATCAGCAGATCGCGCAGGCGCAAGCCGCCGGCCAGCCGACTGCGGAGCTCCAGGACCAGCGCGACCTCGCGGTCAGCCAATTGTCGGCCGAGATGAACGTCACCACGTTCCAGCACCCGGACGGCACCATCGCGGTCTATACGACGACGGGACAGCTCCTCCTCGACGGCACCAGCCCGGCGCCGACGCTCACGCATAACCAGGTCGGCTCGTCGAGCCCCTCGCTCGTCTATCCCGGGGGCTATGACGGCATCAAGCTCAACGGCACCGACATCACGACCGCGATCACCGGCGGGAAGATCGGCGCGCTCATCCAGCTGCGCGACACGACGCTTCCCAACATCAACAAGCAACTGGATGCGCTCGCGACCGCGGCGGCCAACCAGATCAACGCCATCCACAATACGGGCTCGAGCGCGCCGGCCCCCAACAGCCTCACCGGCCAGACCCCGACGGCGACGACGAACCCCTTCTCCGGCACGGGCACCGTCCGCATCGCCGTTATCGACCAGAAGGGCAACGCCGCCGCGACGCCTCTCGACCTCAACCTCGCGACGGTAACGCCCGCCACTGTCGCCGGCCTGCTCAGCGCCATCAACACCGGCCTTGCCGGCGTCGCCACGGCCTCGGTCACCAACGGGCAGCTCGTCATCACCGCAACCAATCCCCAGGACGGCATCGCCATCAACCAGGAGAACACCAACGTCAACGGCAGCGGCCAGGGCTTCTCGAGCTTCTTCGGGCTCAACGACTTCTTCGTCCTCGGCGCGTCGGGCAGCCCGGCCCAGACCATCGCGGTGCGCAGCGACATCGTCGCCAATCCTAATTTCGTCGCCACCGGCACCTTGTCGACGGCGGCGCTTACGACAGGGCAGATCGCCGTCGCATCCGGTGACAACTCGGTCGTCCAGGCCATGGCCAACGCCTTCCAGACCGCGACCGCGATCCCCGCGGCCGGCGGGCTTGCCGCCACCACCGCCACTCTCGCCGATTACGGCGGCCAGATCATCGCGAACGCCGCCAATCAGGCGGCCACGGCGAGCAGCGACGCGACCTTCCAGCAGACGCTGTTGACGAATCTGAGCAACCAGGCCGCCGCGGTCAGCGGCGTCAACACCGACCAGGAGCTCACCAATCTGACCGTCTATCAGAACGCCTATGCCGCATCGGCGCGCGTCGTCACGGTCGTCAACCAGATGTTCCAGATTCTCGAGCAGATGGGCCAGTAAGGGGCTCCCGCCATGACCCGGGTCACCGATCTCGCGCAGACAGCGCTCACCCAGTTGCAGATCCAGCAGACGCAGAGTCAGATCTCCGATCTGCAGTCCCAGCTCAGCTCCGGTCACGTGGCGCAGACCTATGACGGCCTGGCGCCCCAGGCGCAGCCGCTCATCAATCTGCAGAACGACAACACCAAGATCACCCAATACAATTCCAGCATCAGCACCGCCCTGCAGCAGATGTCGACGGCGCAGACGAGCATCAGCTCGCTCATCTCGCTCGCGTCGAATTTCGAGACGACCCTCGTCAACGCCCTCAATGGGACCAACGCCTCGAACATGGCGCTCAACCAGACCGCCCAGTCGAATCTTCAGCAGGTTGCCGGCCTGCTCAACGTGCAGTTCAACGGGCAGTATGTCTTCTCCGGAACGGCAACCAACACGGCGCCCGTCAATCTCAGCGCGCCGGGCTTCACGCCGCCGGGCAGCACATATCCGAGCACGCCGAATACGGCCTATTACCAAGGGACGAGCGCACAGCCCACGGTCCAGGCGGACGACAACGTCTCCGTCGCCTATGGCGTCACCGCGGCGAGCCCGGGCTTCGAGGAGCTGATCCGCAGCCTCAATCTGGCGGCGACGACGGTCACCACGCCGGGAGCCATCGACACGAAGCGCCTTCAGGAAGCGCTCAACGTCATCAAGCAGGCGATCAGCGACATGACGACGACGCAGTCGTCGCTCGGCGTGTCCCAGGGCGTGCTTAACGCCGTCAGCAGCAGCCACGCCCAGCTCCTCACCCAGCTCCAGAGCAATATCAGCGACATTCAGAACGTCGACGTCGCCCAGGCCTCGACCAATCTGAGCGCGTTGGAGATCACCCTGCAGTCGAGCTACGCGGTCACCGCGCGACTGAGCCAATTGAGCATCGTGCAATATCTCTAGCCATCCAGCCGGAAGGAGTCGTCCCCATGCCGTTGACCAACGCCCTAGCGCCCGACCGCGCGGCCCCGGCGGGCCCGCCGCCGGAGATCGCCGAGGATCTCGTCGAGATCGACACCCGCTTCGGCCGCTTCGTCTATCCGCGGGCCAATACGATCGAGATGCCCCAAGGCGTCCTCGGCTTCGCCAATTTTCACCAGTTCGCGCTGTTGACCCTGCCGGATCAGCGCTTCAGCCAGTTCCGCCTTCTCCAATGCGCGAGCGAGCCGGCGCTCTCCTTTCTCGTGGTGCCGGCGGCGCTCGAAGGCTGCGGCATCGACCGCGCCGATCTCGACGAGGCGCTGCAAGCGCTGGGCTTCGCCGCGGCGGATACCGTGCTGCTCCTTATTGTGACGATCCGGAAGATCGAGGGCCGCGCCGACATCACCGTCAACATGCGCGCGCCGATCGTTCTCGACGCGCGCCGGCAGATCGCGCGCCAATACGTGCTCTCGAACAACAAATACTCGATCCGGCAGCGGCTCTAGCCCTGCCCCTCGGACGGCTCCCGGCGGTTGGTAATCGGCCGCAGCGCGACCCGCTGCGGCCGATGGCGTTTGCGAGCGTCCCATCGCCAGCGAAAGGAAGCCTCGCGAGGCCGGGCGCGCCCGCTGCGTTCGCGCTTTGTTTGATCTCCCGCCGTCCCTCGCTTGCGAACCGACCGGAGCGTGTTATAACGCAGCCCTTGTCAGTTGGGGCGGACGCATCACGCCATGAATCCGACGGTCCTGGTCCTCAATGGGCCGAACCTCAATCTATTGGGCACGCGCGAGCCGAAAGTCTATGGTCGCGACAGCCTCGCCGATATCGAGGCGGCGGTGCGCAGCCGCGCCCGCGCGCTCGCCCTGGACATCGATTTTCGCCAATCGAACGCCGAAGGCGAGCTCGTGGACTGGATTCAGGAGGGGCGGAGCCGTGCCGCCGGGATCATCATCAACCCCGGCGCTTACAGCCACACCTCGATCGCCATTCTCGACGCCCTCCTCGCCTGCGGCCTGCCGGTGATCGAGGTGCATCTCTCGAACATCTTCAGGCGCGAGCCCTTCCGCCATCATTCCTATGTCTCGCAAGCCGCGCGCGGCGTGATCTGCGGACTCGGTCCGCATGGCTACCTGCTCGCCCTCGATGCCATCGCCAAGCTCGTCTCCAAGCCGGACCCTGCCTGATGCCGAAGACCGATATCGACAGCGCGCTGGTGCGCCGTCTCGCCCAATTGCTCGACGAGACGGGACTCACGGAACTCGAATACGCGACCGACCACTGGCGCGTCCGCGTGGCGCGGCAGCCCGGCCTCGTGCAGGCGGCGCTGCCCATGGCGAATGCCCAGGCGCCGGCGGCAGTGCCATCCGAAGCCCCCGCCCCGACCGTCGAGCCACCGCCGGACGCCAGCCATCCGGGCGCCATCCTCTCGCCCATGGTCGGCACCGTCTATCTGGCGCCCGAGCCGGGTGCCGCGCCCTTCGTTCAGGTCGGCGATCAGGTGAAGCCGGGCCAGACGCTCCTCATTGTCGAGGCGATGAAGGTCATGAATCCGGTGACGGCGCAGCGCGGCGGCCGTCTCGCCCGTGTGCTCGTCGAGAACGGCGCTCCGGTCGAATATGGCGCCGTGCTCATGATCATCGAATAGCACCGGCGCACGCGATCCGATGTTCGAAAAGGTGCTCATCGCCAATCGCGGGGAAGTCGCCCTCCGCGTGCTGCGCGCCTGCAAGGAGATGGGCATCCAGACCGTCGCCGTCCACTCGACCGCGGATGCCGACGCCATGCATGTGCGCCTCGCCGACGAGAGCGTCTGCCTCGGTCCGCCGCCGGCGCGCGAGAGCTATCTCAACATCCCCGCGATCATCTCGGCCGCGACGATCACCAACGCGGACGCGATTCATCCCGGCTATGGCTTCCTCTCGGAGAACGCAAAATTCGCCGAGATCGTGGAAGCTCACGGCTTCACCTTCATCGGCCCGTCGCCCGAGCATATCCGGCTCATGGGCGACAAGGTTCAGGCCAAGGCGACCCTCAAGGCGCTCGGGGTTCCCGTGGTCCCCGGCTCCGAGGGCCCGGTCCGGGACGCCGATCAGGCGGTCGAGGTCGCAGACGAGATCGGCTATCCCATCCTCGTCAAGGCCGCGGGTGGCGGCGGCGGCAAGGGCATGCGGGTCGCCGATTCGCCGATGATGCTGGGCGAGGCGTTTCGCGTAGCGCGCGCCGAAGCCCAGGCAAATTTCGGCAATGACGCCCTTTATCTCGAGAAGTACCTCTCGCATCCGCGGCATATCGAGGTGCAGATCGTCGCCGACAATCACGGCCGGGTGATCCATGCCGGCGAGCGCGACTGCTCGCTCCAGCGCAATCACCAGAAGCTCCTCGAGGAGGCGCCCTCGCCGGCACTCAATGCCGAGGCCCGCGACAGGATCGGCGGCATCGCCTGCGAGGCGATCCGGGCCATCGGCTATCGCAGCCTGGGGACGATGGAATTCCTTTATGAGGACGGCCAGTTCTATTTTATCGAGATGAATACGCGGCTCCAGGTCGAGCATCCGGTCACCGAGATGATCAGCGGCCTCGATCTCGTGCGCGAGCAGATCCGCATGGCCTCGGGCACGCCGCTCTCGCTCAGCCAGTCCGACTTGCGGCTGGCCGGGCACGCCATCGAATGCCGCATCAATGCCGAGAATCCGGAGAGCTTCGCGCCCTCGCCCGGCCGCGTCACCGATTATCATGTGCCCGGCGGACTCGGGGTGCGCGTCGATTCCGGCCTCTATGCCGGCTACCTCGTGCCGCCCTATTACGACAGCCTCGTCGCCAAGCTGATTGTCTACGGCAACAATCGCAACGAGTGCCTGCTTCGCCTCCGCCGCGCTCTCGACGAATACGTGATCGGCGGCATCGAGACCACGATTCCCCTGCACCGGCGCCTGGTGGGGAACAGCGACTTCCTCAACGGCGACTACGACATTCATTGGCTGGAGCGCTTCGTCGGCCTGAAGCGCTAGCCCACCTAGAGAAGGCGCCCCATGACAAAATGGCCCCCACGCCTGGCCACCGTCGGGCTCTGCACCGGCGTCGCCCTGGTCGCCAGCCTGCTCGGAAGCCGCTTTCCCGTCATCGGCGCCCCGATTTTCAGCATCGCGCTCGGCATCCTGATCGCCAACACGACCGCGGCGGCGCCGTGGCTCAAGGCGCTTCAGATCGGCGAGGTGAGCCGCTTCCTGCTCAAGGCCGGCATCGTCCTCATCGGCGCGAGCCTCAACCTCTTCGACGTGCTCCAAGCCGGCAAGACCTCGCTCGCCGTGCTCGTCTTCACCTTGGCGGCGGGCTTCCTCTTCGCCCAGCTCGCCGGGCGCCACCTCGGCGTCTCCTGGCGCATGCGCTGTCTCGTCGGCGTCGGCACGATCATCTGCGGCGCTTCCGCCATCGTCGCCATCGCGCCGGTCATCCGCGCGCGCATGGAAGAGATCGCCTACGCGATCTCCACCATCTTCTTCTTCAATATGCTCGCGGTGATCGTCTTCCCCGCGATCGGCCACCTTTTCCATTTCTCCGATGCGGGGTTCGGGCTATGGACCGGCACCGCGGTCAACGACACCTCGGCGGTGGTGGCGGCCGGCTATGCCTATAGCCAGAGCGCCGGCAACTACGCCACCATCGTGAAGCTGACGCGGACGACCCTGATCATCCCCATCACCTTCGCGTTCAGCCTCTGGATCTCCCATCGCGACCGCCGCGCGGCGGCGTCCGCGGCAGAGGGAAAGCCGCCGCTTTCGAGGTCGATCCCGTGGTTCATCGGGCTGTTCGTGATCGCGTCGCTGCTCGAGACCGTCGGCGCCTTCGGCGCCTGGGCGCCGCAGCTTCAGACGGCGGGCCGCTTCGTGCTTCTCGTTGCCCTGGCCGCCGTCGGCCTCCAGGGGCATTACCGCACCTTCGCCGGTGCGGGGCTGCGCCCGCTCATGCTCGGCATGGGCACCTGGGCTGTCGTCGCCCTCGTGAGCCTGGGCGTGCAGCTCTGGACCGGCCAGCTCTGAAAGACGCGAGAGAGTGGATCAGTCGGTCTCGCGCGGTGTCGCGAGCACGCTCGCGGCGTGTCCGGCTTCTCCGAGCAATGTCCCCAGTCGCTCGGCTTCCCATTCCATGCCGATCCAGCGCAGCTTGACGATCATGCGCTTGAGTTCGCTCGGCGTGAGGCGTTCCGGCGAGGCACTGCCTGGTGCATAGTGGCTGCCATAGGCTTCCATGGACTCTCTCCCTACCTGCCGCTCAGCCCTCATCGACAGGCTTGCGGCAAATCATTCCCCTTTTTTGCAAGGTGGACGATGGATCGACGGCGAGGCGCCGGACCGCGCTCTCCGCCCGCATTCCTTCGACCATCCTTGTTGCATCGTTTTACAGTAGTCCTTCTGCCGCGCAGATCAACACGCGAGTCGCGGTTTTGCACAGATTTGTGTCGAGAATCCTTGACGCGCCGCAATAGAATTCCGCATTGCGGCATCGAGCCCGATGCCGCACGCCGTCATTTCGCGAGAACCGAAAACCGGAATCCCTGCGCACGGCAATCATCGGGCGCCGCGAGCACGGACGCACGGCCCTTAAGCGGCTCTCCGTCCCATATTATATTTCGCTTATGACAGAACTGACGCCGGAGCTGCTGCTTCGCGCCTATGCCGTCGGCATCTTTCCCATGGCCGATAGCCGATCGAGCCGGCATCTCTATTGGCTCGATCCCGAATGGCGCGGCATCCTGCCCCTCGACCGCTTCCATATCCCGCGTCGGCTGCGCCGGACCGTGCGGCGCGGCGGCTTCGAGGTCAAGGCGGATCAGGCTTTCGCCGCGGTCATCGCCGCCTGCGCCGAGCGGCGGGCCGGACGGCCCGATAGCTGGATCAACCACGACATCGAGCGCCTTTATAAGGCACTGCACGACATGGGCGTGGCCCACAGCGTCGAGTGCTGGCGTGGGGGCCGTCTCGTCGGCGGCCTCTACGGCGTCGCGCTCGGCGGCGCCTTCTTCGGCGAGAGCATGTTCAGCCACGAGACGGATGCGAGCAAGGTTGCGCTCGTGCACCTCGCGGCACGCCTCACCCGCGGTGGCTTCTCGCTGCTCGATACCCAGTTCATCACCAAGCATCTCGAGCAGTTCGGCGCCGTCGAGATCCCGCGCACGGAATATCGCACGCGCCTCGCCGCCGCTCTCAGGCACAGTGCCGTGTTTCAGCCGGATTTGCCTGAAGGCGCCTTGCTCGAATTCTTGCAGTCGATGACGATGATGTCATAGACGGGATGCTCGAGCGTGGAGAGCGCCGGGCTCGAGGCGAACATCCAGCCGCTGAACAGCAGGCTTGGCTGCGCTTCGCCTTCCTTCTGCTCGCGGATTTCGAGGAAGGCCGCCGATTCCGGCGGCTCCTCGGGCGGGCGCTTGCGGCAGGCTCGCACGGTGATCTCCAAGGTGCCGAAGCGCACCGTCTGGCCGACGGGCGCATCGATGGTCGAGACCCGCGCCGTCACCTTGTCGAGCGCCTGAAGCACCGCCGTATCCATGTCGATATAGGTGTAGGTCGGCGTCGGGTTGAGCGGCGGGGCCGGGTATTGCGGCTGTCCCTCGGACGGGGTCCCCGGTTGGGCTGGCGACGACGGCGATTGGGAGGGCGCAGGAGCGCCGGGAGACGACGGAGCCGGGGCCTGGCTCTGGCCCGACGCCACCGGCGCTGCAAGGCCAAGCGCCAGGAGCAGGCTCGCCATCCAGTAGGATAGCCGCCGCACGTCAGCGCCGCTTCACATAAGGATTCTGCAGCGACTGCACCAGCTGGGCGAAGACCTCGCGGACCTGCGCCTCGTCGCAGCCCATCAGAATGGCGTCTTCCAATGCCTCCTGGGACATCTCATAGATCTCCTGCAGATTCTCGTTGAGCACCTTGATCTTTTCGACGCAGGAGACCGGCTCGCCCTGTGGCGTCCGCCAGACGGGTAGATCGATGGGGACGGCGCTCTTTCTCAAGACTGCGACCTCCGAGGACTCGGCCCATTATATAAATCGGCAGGCGCGGCGCCGCGATACCGGCGCGGCTCACTGAGGGGGCGCGCCATTGTTCCGGCCGGGTGCGGCACCCTGCCCGCTCGGCGTCGGGGCCTGCCCGGGCATAGGCGCGAGACCCTGCCCCGGCGTTTGGCCCTGGCCGGGCGCCGGCCCCGCGCCGCCCTGCGTCGGGCCCTGATCCGTCGCCAGGAAAATGATGCGGCCAAGCAGGGTCTCGAGATCGACGGCGCCTTCCGTGTTCTTGAGCTCGCCTCCCGGCTTTAGCAGCTCGCTCGCGCGCCCCGGCTCGAGCTTGACGTATTTGCCGCCGAGCAGCCCCTCGCTCGATATCACCGCCTTGGTATCGATGGGAAGCTTCACTTGCGGCCGCACGTCCATGGTGACGACGGCGCGATAGCTATGCGGATCGATGGATTGATCCGTCACCGAGCCGACCTTGACCCCCCCGATCCGCACGTCGCTGCCGATTGCGAGCCCGCCGACGGAGCTAAAGCTCGCCTTCAGCGGATACCCCCCCGCCGGCTGAAAATGCGCGCTGAGATACGCGAAGATCAGGAAGAGCGCGGCGACCACGAGCACGAATCCGCCCATGATCGTCTCGACGAGATTCTTGGCGAACATCCGCGCCCCCCTCTCTCATCCGCCCTGCGGCGCCGGCTTCGCGCGATTGGCGCGATGCCGGGCCTCTGCGTCGTCCACCACGCGTTTCAGGAGATCCTCGAAGTCGACGGAGTCCTGCACATAGTCGAAGCTGCCGCCGGGCTTGAGCATCTCGGTGTCGCCGCCGGGATCGATCTTTATGAACTTCCCGCCGAGAATGCCGTCGGTCGCGATGACCGCAGCACTGTCCTCCGGAATGGCGACGCCGTCCTCGATCGTCATGGTGACGACCGCCTGATAGTGCGCGGGATCGAAGCGCTCGCCCACGACTTCGCCCACGCGGATGCCGGCGAGGCGCACATCCGCTTGCAGCGGCAGCCCGTCGATGTGGTTGTAGACGGCGATGAGGCGATAGCCGCTGATGTTCTTCTGATTGATGGTGAAGACGAAGGCGACGAAGGCCGCGAAAAGCGCCGTCGCGACGCCGCCGACGATGATCTCCAAGGTGTTGCGGCTGAGCCCCAGCGCCACGAAGGCCTCCGCTTCCGGCTATTCCGGTCGCCAGGGCTCGTAGTCGCCCGTCGCCTTGGCGCGCGCTCCGCCGCGCAGCTCGTGCCCGCGCGGACGATACGCGTAAGGCGTGCCCGTGAGGTTCGGAACATGCTCCTTCACCCAGGGGCGCTTCGGCCGCTCACCCAAAGGCGGCGTATTCGTGGTGTGATGCAGCCAGGCGTGCCATTCCGGCGGCACCTTCGAGCCTTCCGGCTCGCCCCGGTAGAGGACCCAGCGCCGCTCGCGCCCCAGACCACCGACATCCCGGCGAGCCCCACCCTTCTCGCGGTAATAGCGATTGCCATAGGCGTCCTCGCCGACCAGCTCGCCGCGCAGCCAAGTGTAAAGACGGGTGCCGATGCTCATGCTCAATTCCCAGCAATGGCGCGCGAGCGATCGCCCTCTCCGCTCTCCGAAGTATGAGACCGCTCCGGCGGTTGAATCCGGCCAGACAGGCATCGCCGCGGCGCGCGGACTATGGCATTAGGCTCCGTGGCCGTCCAGTCCCGATCCCCGCTGCCACAGCCGACGTGGCGCGCCTCGCCGCGAGGCCCGAGGCCGCTTGAGCGTGCCGGAACGGGCGAGCCCAAAACGCTTGCCTAAATCCGGGGCACCGTTCACCCTGGCGCCCCGTCGCAGCCATCCCTCCCCTCTCCGATCCCCGATGCCCACGACCTCGGCTTCGCCTCCCACGGTTCCAGCATCCTGCCACTCCCGCCTGCAAGGAATCGGCTGGGGTGCCGCCGCCGCCAGCGTCTTCAGCGTCAACACCGTGCTGGCGCGCTTGGCGTTCGAGGGCGGAACGGATACGGCGACCCTGAACGCGACGCGTTTCGTCTTCACCGTGCTCGTGCTGCTCGTATTCTTCGCGGCGCGGCGCCGGCAGCCCAGGCTGACGCTTCGCCAGCGCTTCGCCGCATGCGGGCTCGGGGTGGCGTTTTTCCTGACCTCCTACGGCTATATGGGCGCCATCCAATACATACCCGTGAGCGTCGCGGTCCTGGTGCTTTACACCTATCCGATCCTCGTCGGCCTGATCTCCAGCTTGGCCGAGCGCACGGCGCTGACGCCGCTTCGCCTGTCGGCGCTCATCCTCGCCTTCGTGGGACTGGCGCTCGCGCTCAATGTCGAGGCGAGTAGCCTGCCCGATTGGCGGGGCGTGGCCCTCGCCTTCATCGCATCCCTCGGCATGGCCGTGATGGTCGTCGGCAGCAGCCGGACCATGCGTGGCGCCGAGCCGAGCGCCGTCAATCTCCATCTCCTCGTGAGCGCGTCCGTTCTCTTCCTCGTCCTCCTCGTCGCCGGAGGCGGGCCGGCCTGGCCTCATACGGCGAGCGGGCAACAGGCCCTGATCGGCGTCCTCGTCACCTTCGCGACGGCACAGATCACCTTGATCGCCGCCATTCGCCATGCCGGGTCGGTGCTCGCCGCCGCCGTCATGAACCTCGAGCCCATCATCACCGTCGCCCTCGCCGTCACCGTCGTCGGCGAGAGCCTGACCCTTCGCCAGCTCGTCGGCGCGGCGCTGGTGATCGCCGCGATCTATCTCACGAGCCGGCCGGAGCGACGTGCCGCCAGGCTTGGCGGCGGAATCCAGGGCGCCTGAGGCCCAGGGTCGCGCGGCTACAGGATTTAGTGGCAGGCTCACAGAACCATCCCATATGTTGACCCTTTGGTTGGGTGGTGCTAGGTTAGGTGCCCCCGTTCGGAATGAGCTTCCCAAGAGAGGCGGCGGCGACGGCGATAGAAGCGGCAAGAAAATGTCAACCTCGAGCGTCCGTATTTCGCTCTTGCGAAAATAATCGCAAGAACTTGCTGCCGCATAATATTATAAAATCGCCACAATATTCCGAGTTTTACCTATCGCGCCAAAAACAAAGCGGCGGTTAGGTAAATTTAGTCTTGCAATCACCCTCAAGTTGGCCGATATTTAGTTCCTGCGCCGCCGCCGCACACTAGCAGTTGTGGCGCGGCGACAGAACCAAAGGTGGCTCGGGTCGGTGGGGCGACTCGAAGCCGCGCCGAGCAAAGCCGAGGGGAGATCGCGGTTATGCGGATCACGCGCCTGTTCACCGAGGATGGGAAGTCACCTTACGAGCGAATCGAATTTCGCACGACCGCGAGCGAGATTCGCAATCCGGATGGCTCCGTGGTGTTCCGCCTCGACGGCATCCAGGTGCCGTCGTCCTGGTCGCAGGTGGCCTCCGATGTGCTGGCGCAGAAGTATTTCCGCAAGGCGGGCGTACCCGCGCGCCTCAAGGCCGTCGAGGAGGAGTCCGTTCCCGCGTGGCTGTGGCGCAAGGTGCCCGACGATGGGGCCCTGGCGGCGCTTCCCGCGGCACAACGTCATATCGGCGAGAGGGATGCGCGCCAGGTGTTCGACCGCCTCGCTGGCACCTGGGCCTATTGGGGCTGGAAAGGCGGCTATTTCGATGGCGAGGCCGACGCGCGGGCCTATTACGACGAGATGCGGTACATGCTCGCCGCCCAGATGGCGGCACCCAACTCGCCGCAGTGGTTTAATACGGGGCTGCACTGGGCCTATGGCATCGACGGTCCGTCGCAAGGCCACTATTACGTCGATTTCGCCACGGGCGAGCTCGTGCGCTCCGAGTCCGCCTATGAGCACCCGCAGCCCCATGCCTGCTTCATCCAGAGCGTCGACGACGATCTCGTGAACGAGGGCGGCATCATGGACCTCTGGGTCCGCGAGGCGCGGCTCTTCAAATACGGCTCGGGCACCGGCACCAATTTCTCCAAGCTGCGCGGCGATGGCGAGCGGCTCTCGGGCGGCGGCAGGTCCTCGGGGATGATGAGCTTCCTCAAGATCGGGGACCGCGCGGCGGGCGCCATCAAATCCGGCGGCACCACGCGCCGCGCCGCCAAGATGGTGACGGTGGATCTCGATCATCCGGACATCGAGGAATACATCAATTGGAAGGTGGTCGAGGAGCAGAAGGTGGCGGCACTCGTGGCCGGCTCGAAGCTCTGCAACAAGCACCTCAACGAGATCATGCGGGCCTGCCATAACTGCGAGGGCGAAGGCAATGCCTGCTTCGACCCCAAGCAGAACCCGGCCCTCAAGCGCGCCATCATCGCCGCACGCAAGGCGATGATCCCGGAGAATTACGTCCAGCGCGTCATCCAATTCGCCCAGCAAGGCTACAAGGCGATCGAGTTCAAGACCTACGACACGGACTGGGATTCGGATGCCTATCTCACCGTGTCCGGGCAGAATTCCAACAACTCCGTGCGCGTCGCCAACAGCTTCCTCGAAGCCGTGCTGGCGGATGCGGAGTGGAGGCTGATCCGCCGCACCGACGGGAAGACCGCGAAGACACTCAAGGCGCGCGAGCTCTGGGACCAGATCGCCTATGCCGCCTGGGCCTCGGCCGATCCCGGTGTCCAGTTCGATACCACCATCAATGAATGGCACACCTGCCCCGAGAGCGGCCGCATCAACGCGTCGAACCCGTGCTCGGAATACATGTTCCTCGACGACACGGCCTGCAATCTCGCCTCGCTCAACCTGATGACGTTCCGTCGCGAGGACGGCAGCTTCGACGTGGCCGGCTTCGAGCATGCGGTGCGCCTCTGGACGCTGACCCTCGAGATCTCGGTGCTGATGGCCCAGTTCCCGTCCCGGCGCATCGCCGAGCTCTCCTACGAGTTCCGCACCCTCGGCCTCGGCTATGCCAATATCGGCGCGCTCCTGATGTCCCTCGGCCTGCCTTACGACAGCGTCGCCGGGCGCGCCATGTGCGCGGCGATCACCGCGCTGATGACCGGGGTCGCCTACCGCGCCTCGGCCGAGATGGCGGAGGAGCTGGGCGCCTTCCCGGGCTATGCCAAGAACCGCGAGGCGATGCTGCGGGTCATGCGCAACCATCGCCGTGCGGCGCATGGTGCGGAGAGCGGCTATGAGGATCTCGCCATCCTGCCGGTCCCTCTCAAGGCCGCGGAATGCCCCGACAAGGCGCTTGCCGAAGCCGCGGCGCAGGCCTGGGACGAGGCCCTCGCCGCGGGCGAGGCCCATGGCTATCGCAACGCCCAGGCGACGGTGATCGCGCCGACGGGCACGATCGGCCTCGTCATGGATTGCGACACCACCGGGATCGAGCCGGATTTCGCCCTCGTCAAGTTCAAGAAGCTGGCGGGCGGCGGCTATTTCAAGATCATCAACCGCACGGTGCCGCTCGCGCTGCGCACCCTCGGCTACACCGAGGCGCAGATCGAGGACATCATCCGCTACGCCGTCGGCCATGGCACGCTCGACGGGGCGCCAGGCGTCAATCACGAGACGCTGCGGCAGAAGGGCTTCAACGAAGGCACCCTCCAGGCCCTGGAGCAGGCCCTCGCCAGCGCCTTCGACATCCGCTTCGCCTTCAACAAGTGGACGCTCGGCGAGGAGTTCGCGACACGTGTCCTCGGCTTCACGCCGGCGCAGCTCGACGATGTCGGCTTCGACATGCTGGCAGCACTCGGCTTCGGCAAGGACGAGATCGAGGCCGCCAACACCTATTGCTCGGGGGCCATGACGCTCGAGGGCGCCCCCCATCTCAAGCCCGAGCATCTCCCGGTCTTCGACTGCGCCAATCCCTGCGGCCGTCTCGGCAAGCGCTTCCTCTCGACGGAGGCCCATATTCGCATGATGGCGGCCTCTCAGCCTTTTGTCTCCGGCGCGATCTCGAAGACGATCAACATGCCGAACGCCGCCACGGTCGAGGAATGCAAGGAGGCCTATATGCTGTCCTGGCGCCTCGGCCTAAAGGCCAATGCGCTCTACCGCGACGGCTCCAAGCTCTCGCAGCCGCTCGCGGCACAGCTCCTCGACGATCAGGACATGGTGGAGGAGCTCGTCGACGCTCCCGCCGCATCCCGCGCCGCGATCCTCTCCGAGCGTATCGTCGAGCGGGTGGTGGAGCGCTTCGTCGAGCGGCGCGCCGAGCGCCGCCGCCCGCCACAGCGGCGCAAGGGGTACACCCAGAAGGCGATGGTCGGCGGCCACAAGGTCTATCTGCGCACGGGCGAGTACGAGGACGGCTCGCTCGCCGAGATCTTCGTCGATCTGCACAAGGAGGGCTCGGCCTTCCGCAGCCTCATGAACAATTTCGCGATCGCGATCTCCATGGGCCTGCAATACGGCGTCCCCCTCGAGGAGTTCGTCGAGAGCTTCACCTTTACGCGCTTCGAGCCCTCGGGCATGGTCGAGGGCAACGACGCTATCAAGATGGCGACCTCGATCCTCGACTATATCTTCCGTGAGCTGGCGATCTCCTATCTCGGTCGCCAGGATCTGGCGCATGCGGAGCCCAATGATCTTTTGCCGGATACCGTCGGCCGCGGCGCCGGCGAGGGCGGCCTCGCCAAGCCCGACGCGGAGGCGCTCGGCGCCGTCGCGCGCGCCGCGTCCAACGGCTATGTCCGCGGTAACCTTACCAATCTCTACGTGATCCCTGGCAGTCGGCCGGGCAGCAGCGGCAGCACGACCTCCGCCATGGCGCAAGCCACGGCGGCCGTCGCGGTGGCCGAGGCGATCTCCGGGGCGACTGCCCACGCCCTGCACGGCGACGCCGCCATCACCGCCGCCGTCAGTGCCGTGGTCGCCGAAGCGGCCGATACCCGCCTCTCGCAGATCCGCGAGGCACGCCTCAAGGGCTACGAGGGAGACGCTTGCGGCGAATGCGGCAACTTCACCCTGGTGCGTAACGGCACCTGCCTCAAGTGCGACACCTGCGGCGCCACCAGCGGCTGCAGCTGAGCAGCCGCTCGGCGGCGCAGGACGCTCCTCCCTGACACTTGAGGGGATGTGGCGGCGGCACATCCCCTCCTTTCGGCGAGGCGCGCCGAGGCGTCAGGAGCGAAGAGGAGACCCGGATGAGGCCCTATGCGCCGCTCGATCACGTCTCGATCGCCGTCGCCGATCTGGCCCGGGCAGGACGGTTCTACGACGCCGTGCTGGCGCCGCTCGGGATCGGACGGGTCAAGGAGACGCCCGGCGCCGTCGGTTACGGCACCGATCGGCCGTTCTTCTGGCTGCTGCGGAGGCGCGCAGCGGGCGCCGTCCAGCCGGGGATTGGTCTTCATTTCTGCTTCGGCGCCGGCACCCGCGCCGCCGTCGACGCCTTTCATCGCATCGCCCTCGCCGAGGGTGCTGCGGATAACGGCGCGCCCGGCCTGCGCACGGAATATCATCCGCACTACTACGGTGCCTTCGTGATCGATGCCGACGGCTATAAGATCGAGGCCGTCTGCCACCAGCCGGAATAGCGCGCGATCAGGCGGAGCGGCGCTCCAGCACCATCGGCAGGCCGTCTCTCGGCCGCAGGGTAATGAGCCCGATCGGCTCGATTCCATGGCCGGGCTGAAGGCGCAGGCGATAGCGTTGCGCCACCATCGCCAGGATGATGATCGCCTCCTGCATCGCGAAGCTGGCGCCGATGCAGATGCGCGGTCCACCGCCGAAAGGCAGATAGGCGTAACGCGGCCGCGTTTCGGCGCGGCTCGGAGCAAAGCGCTCGGGGTCGAACAGCTTCGGTTGCGTCCACAGCTTCTCGTGACGATGGAGCAGCCAGGGCGAGACCAGCACGGCTGCCCCTTTCGGTATCTTGTGGCCCGCGATCTCGTCGTCCTCGAGGGCCTGGCGGGACATCGTATGCGCCGGCGGATAGAGGCGCATTGATTCCTCGAGCACCATGCGCGCGTAAGTCAGATGCGGCAGGTCGCCGACCGTCGGTGCCCGGCCACAGAGCCGATGCGCGAGCTCCGAGCACAGCCTCTCATCCGCCCAGGGATGCTGTGAGAGGAGATACCAGGTCCAGGTGAGGGCATTCGCGGTCGTCTCATGGCCGGCGGTGAAGATGGTGGCGATCTGGTCGCGCAGCTCGGCGTCGTCCATGCCCTCGCCGGTCTCCTCGTCCCGCGCCGCGAGCAGAAGGCCGAGCAGATCGTCCGCGGGGCCACCGTCGCGGCGCCGCTTTGCTATGATCTCGTAGATGATCTCGTCGAGTGTCGCGGTCGCATCGCGCACCTCCCGCGCGTGAAGACGGGGTATCCATGGCGGCAAGCCAAGCAGGTCGGCGATTGACGGCCGCCCTCCGAAGCGCTGGTAGCGCAGCAGCGCCGTGCGCACCTCGCCGGCGCGATCGCGGAGATCGCTCGAGAACATCGTGCGGGTGATGATGTCGAGGGTGAGCTGCGCCATTTCCTCGGCGATGTCGATCGCCACGCCCGGCGGATGTTCCTCCCATGACGACAGCATATCGCGCGTCGCCTGCGCCATGGCGGGCACGAACGCCTCGACGCGCCGCGGATGGAATGCCGGCGCCATGGTGCGCCGCTGGTGCCGCCAAACGGCGCCCTCGGTGTTGAGGAGACCTTGGCCGAGCGGCTTCAAGAGCTGGCGCGCGATGAAGCTCTTCACATAGTTCTCGGCGCGGTCGAGCAGCACGTGCTTGGCCGCTGCGGGCGAATTGGCGACGAAGACTTTGCGGAAGAGCAGCCGGCGCGCGAAGAACTCCTCTCGGTAATCGTCGTCGCTCCAGGCGCCGACGGCATTCTTGTGCAGACGCCAGGCGAGCCCAAGCGACGAGGCCTTGCGCTTCAATCGCGGCGGCGCCGCCAATGCGGGCGACGGGTTTTCAACAGAGCGCAGAGTATCCATGAGAAAGCCGAGCCCCGGCCCCCGCCGCCCTTAGCGGCGCGCGAGCGCGATGCCGGTCGGCAGCGCGCCGAGCTTGGACCCCGGGCCTTCCATGATGCGCCGGTAGCCAGCGGGAATCTCGAACAGGCCCGGGTCCTGCGGTGCCACGCGCAGGTGATGAAGCTCCAGCCGAATGGCGTGGCGTGCGCCGTCATCGTCGACGACAACGGAATCCAGCCGCATCACGACGCCGTCCTCGCTCGTCCAGACGGTTGCCTCGACGGGCGAGCCGTCGGCGTCCTTGCCGCTCACCCTCCGCTTCGTCACCGGAACGCCGTCGATGCTCTCCTGGCCGAGGGGCGTGACGGTGATCTGCGGCTCGGGAGCCTTGCCGTCCGCATCGGGGATGCGTCCAAGCGCCTCGTCGAGCGAGGTCTCCAGATAAAGCTTGTCGTCGGGCGAAAGGCTCCAGACGATGCCGCGGTCGCCGCGTATGATCATGACCTCGCGGTTGCCTTCGGCGACGACTTCCCGCCTTTCCTTGTCGTGGCTGCGCATCATCTTGCCGGCCACCGTGTCCCCGTCGCTGGTCACGGTGAAATCCGCCGAGAACTCGACCTTGGGCTGGGGCAGGTAATACTCCAGGCCGAGCAGCTGCGCGTCGGCCGGGGCCGCGCCCGCCAGCAGAGCCGAAAACGCGGCGGCAATCGGCAGGAGGCGAAGCAGGCCGAGGAGCATATCTCATCCCAATAGCGATCATTCGCGCGTCCCAATCATAGGGACACGAATGGAGCGTCTCAAGGCCGGCCCATGGCACGCGCATGAGCTTGCCAACGCGATGCGCACCCTCTCGGAAGCGCCGCGGCGTCGGCGCGAATCCGGCTGGCAGCGCCGCAGGCGAGCCGCTATCCTTCGCCCATCCCCACGGCTTTCGCCGAAAACCCTACAGCGAAGGAGCAGGCCCATGGCCGGAAAGATCGATGCGCGCCTCAAGGACCTCAAGATCGAGCTGCCCAAGGCGGCCTCCCCAGTCGCCAATTACGTCCCCTGCGTCCAGGCCGGCAATATCCTGTTCGTCTCCGGCCAGGTGACCTTCTGGAACGGCGAGCTCAAATATGTGGGCAAGGTCGGCAAGGAGATATCCGTCGAGGACGGCCAGGCGGCAGCCCGGCTCTGTGCGCTCAACGTCATCGCGCAAGCCAAGGCCCATCTCGGCGATCTCGACCGGGTCAAGCGGGTATGCCAGGTGCACGGCTTCGTCAACGGCACGCCGGATTTCATCGACCACCCGAAGGTCGTGAACGGCGCCTCCGATCTTTTCGTGCAGGTCTTCGGTGAGGCCGGCAAGCATGCGCGATTTGCCGTCGGCTCAGGATCGCTTCCCGCCAATGTCGCCGTCGAGGTCGCAGCCATCCTCGAGGTCGCCTGAACCCTTGCGATCCATGGGAGGCCGGCCCATCTTCCCTGGCATGACGAGGCGGGGCCGGAACACGGACAGCGCCGATGCCTGATGGCCGCGAACCCGCGAGCATTAGGCTCGTCGAGCGCATCGCCGACGTTCCGGCCGCAAGCTGGGACGCCTGCGCCGGGGGCGACAACCCCACCGTCAGTCACGCCTTCCTCCATGCGCTCGAGGAAAGCGGGTCGGCGACGGCGGAGGCCGGCTGGCTGCCGCAGCATCTTTTGATGGAAGACGGCGCCGGTCGCCTGATCGCCGCAGCACCTCTCTATCTCAAGAGCCACTCCTACGGCGAATATGTCTTCGATCACGGCTGGGCCGATGCCTATGAGCGGGCGGGTGGGCGCTATTACCCGAAGCTTCAGGTCGCGGTGCCGTTCACGCCGGTGCCGGGGCCCCGTCTCCTCGTGCGCGCCGACGCGCCGGCCGGATCCTGCGAGACGTTGATCGCAGCCCTCGTCGAGATCGCGCGGCGTCACCGCGTCTCGTCGCTTCACGTCACCTTCCCGCTCGAAGCCGAGTGGCGGAAGCTCGGCGAGGCGGGACTCCTCCTGCGCGAAGGCGAGCAGTTCCATTGGGAGAATCGCGGCTATGCCAGCTTCGAGGCGTTCCTCGCCGCGCTAAGCTCGCGCAAGCGCAAGAACATCCGCAAGGAGCGCGCGGCGGCCGTAGCGGACGGCATCGAGATCCTGACGCTCACGGGATCGGCAATCGAGCCGCGCCATTGGGACGCCTTCTTCCGCTTCTACCGCAATACTGGCGACCGCAAATGGGGCTATCCCTATCTCACTCGCGACTTCTTCCACCGTCTCGGCGCCACTATGGCCGACAAGGTCGTCCTCATCATCGCCGAGCAGCGGGGCCGCCCGATCGCCGGCGCGCTCAACCTCCTCGGCAGCGACACCCTTTACGGCCGCAACTGGGGCTGCCTCGGAGAGTTCCCGTTCCTCCACTTCGAGTGCTGCTATTACCGCGCGATCGACTTCGCCATCGCGCGCAGCCTCAGGCGTGTCGAGGCGGGGGCGCAAGGCCCCCACAAGATCCAGCGCGGCTATCTTCCCGTGCCGACCTACAGCGCCCATTGGATTCGAGACAAGGCCTTCGCCAAGGCCGTCGCGGACTTCCTCGCGCGCGAGCGGCGCGCCGTCGCCCATGAGCGCGAAGCGCTCGCCGAGTTCTCGCCCTTCCGAAAGGAGCCCGACCGCGCCTGAGCGCGCGCCGGCTGCCGACTATTCGACGAGCGCCGGCTCTCCCGGCTGCCCGGCCTGGGATTTGGGCTTCCTGCGCGTGCGGATCTCAGGCACGTAATCGAAGGCGAGCACATTGCCCTCGAGCCGCACCTTGACGATGCCGCCTTGCACGAGCTTGCCGAAGAGGAGCTCCTCGGCAATGCCCTTCTTGACGTGCTCCTGGATGACGCGACCGAGGGGACGGGCGCCGAAAGCCGGATCATAGCCCTTCTGCGCGAGCCAGCGGCGCGCCTCGGCGGTCAGCTCGATGGTGACGTTGCGGTCGGCGAGCTGCTCCTCGAGCTGCATGACGAATTTGTCGACGACGCGCTCGACGATCTCCGGAGTCAGGTGCGCGAAGCCGATGGTCGCATCGAGCCGGTTGCGGAACTCCGGCGAGAACAAGCGGTTGATCGCCTCCTGATCGTCGCCGAGCCGCGTCGCGCGCTCGAAGCCGATGGGCGGCTTGGCCATCTCGGCGGCCCCCGCATTCGTCGTCATGATGAGGATCACATTCCGGAAGTCGATCGACTTCCCGTTGTGGTCCGTTAGCTTGCCGTGGTCCATCACCTGAAGCAGGATGTTGAAAAGATCGGGATGGGCCTTCTCGATCTCATCCAGGAGAAGCACCGCGTAGGGATGCTGATCGATCGCGTCGGTCAGCAAGCCGCCCTGGTCGAAGCCGACATAGCCGGGCGGGGCGCCGATGAGCCGCGAGACCGTGTGCCGCTCCATGTATTCCGACATGTCGAAGCGGATGAGCTCGACCGAGAGCGAATGGGCGAGCTGGCGTGCGACCTCGGTCTTCCCGACGCCGGTTGGGCCCGAGAAGAGATAGCAGCCGATCGGCTTCTCGGGCTCGCGCAGGCCGGCGCGCGCCAGCTTGATGGCGGAGGACAGGGCGTGGATCGCCTGGTCCTGGCCGAACACCATGCGCTTCAGATCCTGCTCGAGGTTCTTGAGAATGCTCATATCGTCCCGCGACACGTTGCGTGGCGGGATGCGCGCGATCTTGGCGACCACGGCCTCGACGTCCTTGACGGTCACCGTCTTGCGCCGCTTGCTCTCGGGCAGCAGCATCTGCGCGGCTCCCACCTCGTCGATCACATCGATCGCCTTGTCGGGGAGCTTGCGATCATTGATATAGCGCGAGGCGAGCTCGACGGCCGCGCGAATGGCATCGCCCGTGTAGCGAACGCGGTGATGCCGCTCGTAATAGGGCTTGAGCCCCTGAAGAATCTTCACCGCATCCTCGACCGACGGCTCGTTCACGTCGATCTTCTGGAAGCGGCGGACGAGGGCGCGATCCTTCTCGAAATAGGTGCGATATTCCTTGTAGGTTGTCGAGCCGATGCAGCGGATGGCGCCGCTGGCCAGCGCCGGCTTCAGGAGATTGGAGGCGTCCATCGAGCCGCCGCTCGTGGCCCCGGCGCCGATCACCGTGTGGATCTCGTCGATGAAGAGCACGGCATTCTTCTGATGCTCGAGCTCGTTGATCACCGCCTTGAGGCGCTCCTCGAAATCGCCGCGATAGCGGGTCCCCGCCAGCACGGCCCCCATGTCGAGATTGTAGATGACGGCGCCGCGCAGCACGTCGGGCACCTCGCCGCGCACGATCCGGCGCGCCAAGCCCTCGGCGATCGCCGTCTTGCCCACGCCCGGATCGCCCACGTAGAGCGGGTTGTTCTTCTGACGGCGGCAAAGGATCTGGATGGTGCGCTCGACCTCGTCCTCGCGGCCGATGAGCGGGTCGATCTTGCCCTGGCGCGCCTTCTCGTTGAGGTTCACGCAATAGGTGCCGAGAGCGTCCTGGCCCCGGCGCACGACCTTCTCAGCAGCGGCGTCCTCGTCGGCGCCGTGCGGGCTCTTCGTCTGGCTCTGGCTCGGAACCTTGGCGATGCCGTGGGAGATGTAGTTGACGGCATCGAGCCGGGTCATGTCCTGCTCTTGCAGGAAGAACACCGCGTGGGATTCCCGCTCGGCGAACATGGCGACCAGCACGTTGGCGCCCGTCACCTCCTCGCGCCCGGAGGACTGGACGTGGATCGCGGCGCGCTGGAGCACGCGCTGAAAGCCCGCCGTCGGCTTCGCGTCCTCAAGCCGGCTGGTGATCAGGCTCGAGAGCTCGTTGTCGACATACTCGACGAGGTCCCGGCGCAGCTTCTCGACATCCACGCCGCAGGCGCGGAGCACGGAGACCGCATCGGGATCGTCGGCAAGCGCCAGCAAGAGATGCTCGAGCGTGGCGTATTCATGCCGTCGCTCGTTGGCCAGGGCCAGCGCGCGATGAAGGCTTTGTTCGAGATTGGGAGACAACATTCGACCCGACCTATAGACCTGCCAGAGAGACGCTATTCCTTTTCGAGCGTGCATTGCAGCGGGTGCTGATGACGCCGCGCGTAATCGATCACCTGGTTAACCTTGGTTTCGGCCACCTCGAAAGTATAGACGCCGCATACGCCGACGCCGCGGCGATGAACATGCAGCATGATTTGAGTCGCCTCTTGCTCGTTCTTGCCGAAAAAGCGCTCAAGCACATGTACGACGAACTCCATCGGCGTGTAGTCGTCGTTCAGCATCAGCACCTTGTAAAGCGCCGGCTTCTTGGTCTTCGGCCGGGTCTTGATCACCACGCCCGTACCGGTGCCGCCATCCTCGTCAGATCTCCGGGTCGCAGTCATGGCCGTCGCAGGGATCATCGCGTCTGGTATCGAGCGTCGCCTCTATGATATTGGATTTTGCTGCTCCGACAAAAGCCCTTCGCGCAATAAAATATTCTCTTCTTGCCGCAAGGCGAGTCCCCGAGATCAACCCCCTGCGAAAACACAAAGGGCCCGCGGCGCGACGCCGCAGGCCCTCAGCGGTTCGGTCTTGACGACGATCAGGCGGCGATCGGCTTCAGGATCTTCTCGACCGTGACGCTGACCTGCTCCTGGATCGGCTCGAAGGCGTCGCTCACCACCTTGACGCCGATCTCGCCGAGCCGGGTCCCCTGCTCCATCCACGAATCGAAGGCCTGCTTGGCGAAATCACTTTGCAGCTCGACGAGTTCCCGAAGGGTCTTCACGGTGAAGAGCGCCTGCGTGTTGGAAACCGATTTCTCGAGCGACGCCTGGCCGTAGCTGGCAACCTCCTTGCCGAGAGACTCGAGGCCCTTCACCAGCACCGTCGACGCCTTGACCACGGCGTCGAGATTGCTCTTCCCGAGGGTCGTCAGCTCGTCATAGCTCGCGAAGGCGGCGCTGGTCGCCTTCTCAAGATGCTCCTGGGTCGCCGCGAGGGCCTTCTCATAATTGCGCGCCGCCGTTTCCGTCGACAGCTTCACCACGTTCTCCACGGTCTGCTTGCCGGCCTCGGTATTGGTGTCGAGGGTCTGGGCAAGCTTCTCGCTCTTCGCTCTGGGTGCCATTGCCTATCTCCTAATCCAAATCCATCGGCGTGCCGCGTCGGGGGCGAGTGGGCACGAGCCTAAATTGCTGCACTGCAGCGTGAGATTGGATATGCGGGGAGCCGGCGCTTCTGTCAAGGATTTTGTGCAACGCAACAAGCGCCTGCCCGCCGCCGCCACGAGCGTGTTGGAAGGGCCGTTCCCGTTGTCGCACGAGGTCACGGCGGACGGCGCAACCGAGAGCTGCGCCGGCGCCAAGCGAAATTCTTCTGCGCGATCCGCACTTTAGAATGGACACTGAATCCGGCGCTCCATAGAATCGCCACAATCGCGTCAGGGATTTGTTTACCCTTTGATGCGAAGATTGGGGAAAGAGGGATGGGGTCCGGGTCATGACAAAGGGTCGCCTCGCCACTGGCGCGTTCTGGCTTCTGATCGGTTTGGTTGCGCTGGCGTCGGCTCCCGGAGCCCAGGCGAAGACCCATCGTCATCACCCGATCGTCGCCCACGCGGCCGGGCCGCGCTTCTCCTCCCTGGTCATCGACGCGAAGACGGGCGCCGTCCTCGAGGAATACAACGCCGACGACCGCCACTACCCCGCCTCGCTCACCAAGATGATGACCCTCTACCTGACCTTCGAAGCGCTCGCATCCGGGCGGCTTCAGAAGGCGGAGCCGCTGCGGGTTTCCGCCCATGCGGCCGCGCAGGCGCCCTCGAAGCTGGGGCTCATCCCCGGCCACACCATCACCGTCGAGGAGGCGATCCTCGCCCTTACCGTGAAATCGGCCAATGACGCCGCGGTGGTCCTCGGCGAGGCGCTGGGCGGAACCGAATCCCATTTCGCGGAGCTCATGACCGAGAAGGCCCATGAGCTGGGGATGCGATCCACCACCTTCCGCAATGCCTCGGGCCTGCCCAACAAGGAGCAGGTGACGACGGCGCGCGACCTCGCCGTGCTCGCCCGCGCGCTCATTCGCGACTACCCTCAATATTACCATTACTTCAGCGCCCGGGAATTCGCGTTCCAGGGCGTGATCATCCCGACCCACAACCATGTCCTCGAGCGCTATGAGGGGGCGGACGGTCTCAAGACCGGCTATATCAACGCATCGGGCTTCAATCTCGTGAGCTCGGCGGTGCGCAACGGCCATCGCCTGATTGGCGTGGTTCTGGGCGGAACGACGAGCGCCGCGCGCGACCGCGCCATGATGCGTCTTCTCGACACGGCCTTCGCCGAGGAAGACCAGTCCGTGCGCGTGGCGAGCTTTGTCCCCGATCGTGCTGCGAAGCCGGCGAATCTCGCCGAGTTCAAGCCGGCCAATGCCGTTGCGTCGCCCAAACCGCAGCCCATCGCGGTGGCTTCCGCTCCGGCGCCCGTCGCCGCGGCGCCCGCTCCGGTGTCCGCGACCTCCGTGCTCGCCCCCGTGCCCGTCTCGGCGGTGCCGACGCCCGCCGTCGCGACCGCGGCTGCGCCGGCAGCTTCGTCGAGCGACGAGGCGGCGGACGACTCTCGCGACATCGGCTGGGGAGTCCAGGTCGGCGCCTATGGTCGCTATACCCTCGCCAATGCGGCAGCGCTCAAGACGAAGCGCGGCATGCACGAGCTTGCGACGACGACGATCTCCGTGACCCGCATGCGCGTAGGCGGCGTCACCCTCTACCGCGCCCGCCTCATCGGCTTGAGCGAGCGGGAGGCGCGCGCCGTCTGCGCCGACCTCCACCGGCACAAGAGCCAATGCATGCTCGTGGTCCCCAGCAGCGACCGCTCGATCGCTCAGGTCAGCCAGTAACCGGCCGCCCCTGAGGGGCGCCGCGCGCCCTATCGTGTGATCCAGCGCGGGCGACCGCGGCCGCTATATCTCGCTTCCCGGTAGACGGCGATCCACGGCGCCATGCGGCGCAGGAAGCCGCGCTTGTGCCGGCGCTGCCATGATGCGAGCCGCCACTCCATCCGACGCACGGGAATATGGCCGGCGCCGCGATAGACCATCGCCGGCTGTATCTCGCCGCTGCCGAGGCGAACCCGGCAGGCGCAGAGGCGGTAGTTGCGGCCCTCGAAATGACGGAGCCGCAGGATCTGCCCGGCACGCAGCCCGCGTGCCAATAGACCCGGCAGCCAGACGCCGGGGCGCGGAACAATGACGGGCGCCGTCGAATGGCGCTTGGCCATGCGGCGGAAGCCGTGAAGGCGCGCCGGCTCGAGCCGCAAACCCGTCGCCTTCGGCCCGAGCACGAGGCCGCGCACATCGGCGTCCATCAGGGTCCCGTAGAAGAAGAGATCCACGGCGCGTCACGCCGAGAATGCGATGCCGCTGGCCTTGAGCTGCTCCGCAAGGATCGCCTTGAGGCGAGCAAGGCCGGCCTCGCTGGATGCCTCGCAACGTGCCACCAGCACATCCTGGGTGTTGGAGGCGCGGAGCAGCCACCAGCCATCGGCGGTGCGAACGCGCACGCCGTCGATCCCGCTAACATCGGCTTTGTCTGCGGCGAGGCGCGCCTTCACCTCCTCGACGGCGGCGAATTTGCGGGCCTCGCCGCAAGGGATGCGCAGTTCGGGCGTGTTGACGACGGCCGGCAGGCGATCGCGCATCTCGGCGAGGCTGGCGTCCTCCCGTGAGACGACGTTGAGGAGCCGGACGGCCGCATAAAGCGCGTCGTCATAGCCGTAATAACGATCAGCGAAAAAAATATGCCCGCTCATCTCGCCGGCGAGCAGCGCGCCCGTCTCTGCCATTTTCGCCTTGATGAGCGAATGGCCGGTCCGCCACATGAGCGGCTTTCCACCCATGCGCGCGACCGCGTCGAAAAGGACCTGGCTTGCCTTCACGTCAGCGATGATGGTGGCGCCGGGCTGCCGTCGCAGCACGTCCTGGGCGAGGAAGACGAGGAACTGGTCGCCCCACAGGATGCGTCCCTTTCCGTCGAGCACGCCGATGCGATCGCCGTCGCCGTCAAATGCAATGCCGAGGTCGCAGCCCTCGCGGAGCACCGCGGCGCGCAGCTGCTCGAGATTCTCAGGAACGGTCGGATCAGGATGATGCGATGGGAAGCGACCGTCGATCGCCTCGTTGAGGAGCACATGGGTGCCGGGAAGCGCCTTGGTGAGATCGGCCATGACGGCGCCTGCGGCGCCGTTCCCCGCATCCCAGGCGACCTTGAGCGGCCGCCCCGTCTCCATGTCTTGCAGCAGCCGCGCCACATAGGTGGCGCGCAGATCGTGATCGGCGAGCTTGCCGCGACCCGATGCGAAATCGCCGGCGCGGGCGATCGCGCCGAGACGCTGAATGTCGCCACCATAGATCGCGGCACCCTTCGACACCATCTTGAAGCCGTTGTAGTTCGCGGGATTGTGCGAGCCCGTCACCATCACGGCGCCGTCGGTCTGGAGATGCTTGCTGGCGAAGTAAAGCATCGGTGTCGGGCCGAGGCCGATGCGCAGCACGTCGGCACCCGTCGACACCAGCCCCTCGGCAAGCGCAGCGGCGAGCTCGGGCGAGCTGAGCCGGCCGTCATAGCCGAGCGCCACGGTCCGGCCTCCGCCGCGAAGGACGAAGGTGCCGAACGCGCGTCCGAGCGCGCGCGCGTCGCGCCCATCGAGGGTCTCGCCGACGATTCCGCGGATATCGTATTCGCGGAGGATGCTCTCTTTGAAGATATGCGCCGTCATTCCTCGCTCCCCATCTGCGTCGCCGGGCGGTGCTGCGGCGGGATCAGCGCCGGTCAGCGGCTTGGGCGCCCGACGCAAGTGTAGCGGAATCCAGCGGCCTTCATCTCCTCCGGCTCGTAGATATTGCGATAATCGACGATCACCGGCTCCTTGAGCAGGCTCTTTACCCGGGCGAGGTCCAGCGCGCGAAACTCGTTCCATTCGGTGATGATCGCAAGGGCGTCCGCATCCGCCATCGTGTCATAGGCGCTTTGACACCAGGCGACGCCGTCGAGGAGCTTCTTGGCCTCCTGCATCCCTTCGGGATCGAAGACGCGCACCGCAGCCCCGGCACGGCGCAGGGCCGGCACGATATCGAGGCTCGGGCTCTCGCGCATATCGTCGGTATTGGGCTTGAAGGTCAGCCCCAGCACCGCGATCGTCTTGCCCGCGACCGAGCCGCCGCAGGCCTCGACGATCTTTCCGGCCATGCGCTGCTTGCGCCTGGCATTCACGTCGACCACGGTCTCGACGATGCGCAGGGGCGCTCCCGCCTCCTGGGCGATCCGCACGAGCGCAAGCGTATCCTTGGGAAAGCATGAGCCGCCATAGCCGGGCCCCGCATGCAGGAATTTGCGCCCGATCCTGCCGTCGAGGCCGATCCCGCGGGCGACATCGTGCACATTCGTGCCGAGGCGCTCGCAGAGATCGGCGATCTCGTTGATGAAGCTGATCTTGGTAGCGAGGAAGCTGTTGGCGGCGTATTTGATCAGCTCGGCGGTCTCGGGAGCGGTGAAGAGGATCGGTGTCTCGATGAGATAAAGCGGCCGATAGAGTTGACGCATGACCTCGCGCGCGCGGTCGCTGTCTGTTCCGATCACCACGCGGTCGGGCCGCATGAAGTCGTTGATCGCCGATCCCTCCCGCAGGAATTCCGGATTCGAGACGACATCGAAATTTGCCCGCGCCTGGCTCTCGCCGATGATTCGGCTTACCTCGCGGCAGGTCCCGACGGGCACGGTGGACTTCGTCACCACCACCGTGTAGCCGCGGAGCGCGCCGGCGAGCTCGCGGGCGGCATCATACACGTATGTGAGGTCGGCATAGCCGTCGCCCCGGCGGCTGGGCGTTCCCACTGCGATGAAGACCGCATCGGCGCCGTCCACAGCCTTGGCGAGATCCGTCGTGAAGGATAGCCGGCCATCCTTCACATTGCTCTCTACCAGCGCGTCGAGGCCGGGCTCGTAGATGGGGATTTCGCCATGCTTGAGGCGCGCGACCTTGCCCTGGTCCTTGTCGACGCAGACGACCTCGACGCCGAACTCGGAAAAACAGGCGCCGGAGACCAGCCCGACATAGCCGGTGCCGATCATGGCAATACGCATGGGAACCCCCTCTCAGGACGACCGACGTGTTCTTTCACCCTATAGCCGAGCGTCAACCGGCCCTAGCTTTGGCACTTCCGTTCGCGGCATAGCGCCGGATGACCTCGGCGACGGCGGCGCCGAGGTCCTCGCGCGCGAGCGCGAAGGCGACGTTCGCCTCGAAGAACCCGACCTTGTCGCCGCAATCGAAGCGGGTACCGGCAAAGCGAAAGCCGTGGAAGGGGCCGTGGCCGATCATATGCGCGAGCGCGTCGGTGAGCTGGATCTCGCCGCCCGAGCCCTTCTCGCGGCGGTCGAGATGCTCCATGACGGCGGGCTGCAGGAGATAGCGCCCGATGATCGAGAGGGTCGAGGGCGCCTTCTCCGGCACCGGCTTCTCGACAAGGCCGCGCACCTCGACGAGCTTGCCGCGGTCGTGCGCGACGTCGAGCACGCCATAGCGGTTGGTGTGGGCGCGCGGCACCTCCATGACGGCCACCATATTCCCGCCGGTCTCGGCATAGGCCTCGATCATCTGCTTGAGACAGGGAGTCTCCGCGAGGACGAGGTCATCGGCGAGAAGCACGGCAAAGGGCTCGTCATTGATGAGATTGCGCGCGCACCACACAGCATGGCCGAGGCCGAGCGGCTCCTGCTGGCGCATATAGGCGACGCGGCCGGGTGCGGGGAGCCAGCGCCGGATCTCGTCGAGCTCCTTGAGCTTGCCGCGCTCAGCCAGCACGCTCTGCAGCTCGTAGCTGTGATCGAAATGATCCTCGATCGCCGCCTTGCCGCGGCCGGTGACGAAGATGAACTCCTCGATGCCGGCCGCCTGCGCCTCCTCGAGGGCGTATTGGATGAGCGGCTTGTCGACGACTGGCAGCATCTCCTTCGGCATCGCCTTGGTGGCCGGCAGGAAACGGGTCCCCAGCCCGCCGACGGGGAAAATGGCTCTGCGAATGCGCCTGGTCATGCTCTCCGTCTTTCGCGGCTTGGACGATGGTCGGATTCGGGGCTGCTTTGTGCCACAGGCGTGGGCGAGCCGCAACCGCGCACCCGCCTACGGTTAATCCCGCAGCAGCGTCTCTTTCGCTTGATTCACTTTGGCCGCGAGATAGGCCGAGCCGCCGGTATCGGGATGGAGCTTCATCATAAGACGGCGATAGGCGTCCTTGATCTCAGCCGGGCTCGCGCCCTCGGCAAGGCCCAGCAAGGCGAGCGCCTCCCCGCGCGTCATCGCCGCCGACGCCGTACCGCCTGCTCGGCCATCCGCAGCACCTGCGCCCCCGGCCGTCTCGTCCGCGCGCTCGCGCCATGTCGAGGCGAAGCGCCGATCGAGATAGGCCTCGATGAGGGCCACCGATTCGGGGTCCTGGCGGCGGCATTCTTCGCGAAGCGCGCGGAGCTCGGCGAGGGACAAGCCGTCGAGCGCCTGCTCGGCACGCGCGCCGCTCCGCACGCGGCCGGTCATCACGCCGGTGTCGTGATCGAGCGTCATCTCGAGCATTGCCGTCTCGACGCGCGAGGTCGCGCCGGCACTTGCCCCGCCCATGGGCCTCGTGCGAGCCCACCACGCCTTCCTGCGCAGGAGAGCGGGAAAGGCGATGCCGAGCACCGCCACGGCATAGGACCAGCGGCCCGAGAGCGCGAGGAGCAGCACGATCGCCACGGCGACAATGCCGCCGCCGTAGCGCAGGCCCTTCGCGAGCGCGCGGGGATCAGCGGCGGCGATCCAGCGCGCAAGAAGAATGAAGCTGAGAAGAACGGCGATGCCGAGAAGAAAATAGGCGATCATGGCGCTACGGCGCGAGCGTGCTAGCCGAGCTGGCGCGTGAGCAGGCGTGCGGCCTTGCCTCTCGTTCGACCGTAATCCTCGAGCGCGGGACGGCCCCCGGCGGCATAGGCCGCGACGGCGCCGAGGAGCTCCCTGAGCTGCTGCGCGCTCGCGGCGTCGAAGGCGCAGTAGGCGCCGCCCGTGAGGCGCGCGATGTCGCGGAAGCACCGCGCCGCGACGGGATCGTCGCCTTCGTGGAACATGAAGGCGGGCACGCCGAGGAGCCCCAGCTCGCCGGCGAGACGGCGCAGCTCGTCGGCGCTCTCCTCCATGCAATCGCCGACGAAGACCAGCGCGTTCACCTTGCGGCGCTTCGTCTCGGCGATGGCGTGGCGCAGCACCTTCGCGATCTGGGTCTGCCCCGAGCGGCAGAGCACGGCGCTCATGCGGCGCACCAGCGCGTCGGCGCTCGTCACCCAGGGGCTCGCCTTGCATTCGCCGAAGCCGCGATAGAAGACGAGCTGCACCTCGAGCCCGCCCAGCGCCTCGGTCGCGAGGAACATCTCGCCCTGGATCTGGCAGGCGCGATCCCAGCTCGGTTCGCGGGAGGCGGTGGCGTCCATGGCGAAAAGAAGTCGCCCCCGGCACCCGTCCGTGCGGGGTGCCGGCACGCGCGCCGCCTCAGCCAGGAATTCCGCCACTTTCGCAGCGTCCGCCGCCGCGGGAAGGCGTTTCCCGCGCGCGCCCATCTCAAGCCGGGCGCAGCCACACGGCGGTATCGTGGAACACCGCCCCGCCCCGGGGATAGCCCGGGTCGGCGCTTGTCAAGCTGTTGATTCCCTTGCCGTCCTCGAAGGCGCCGTTGGGCCACACGCCCTCCACGACGACGACGCCGCGCTGCACCCCGTCGAAGGGGCGGACGGGGGCGACTATGGCTCCCCTTTCGTTCCCCAGCCGCGCCCGCGCCCCCTCGGCAAGGCCCAAGTCCCGGCAATCCTCGGGATGCACGAGGATGGTGGGGCGCCCCTCGCGCTGGCGCGAGCTCGGGGTCTCGGTGAAACTGGTGTTGAGGAAGGAGCGCGAAGGCGCGGCGACGAGGCGGAAGGGCCGCTCGGGCGTCGCCGTGTCGATGACGGCGAGATGGTCGGGCATGGCGCTCATGCGCGCGCCGTCGGGCCCGAGGGCCTGCCAATCGGCCTTGAAGTGGAACTTGCCGTCGGCATGGCCGAAGCCGTTCAAGAAATGCATCTCCTCGAAGGAGAGGGCGCAATCGATCCAGCGCATGCGCCAGGCGGTCTCGACATCGGGAAGCCCGCTCGCGCGCAGAGTCGCATCCATGAGCTCCCAGGTCGTCATCTCGAAGCCGGGATGCCGCGCCCCCAGGCGCTTGGCGAGGGCGCAGAGCACGTCGTGATTGCAGCGGCTCTCGCCCACGGGCTCGATCACCCGCCGCGTCACCTGGAAATGGGTGTGGCCGCTCGCGGTATAGAAATCGTCATGCTCGAGGAAGGTGGTGGCGGGAAGGACGATATCGGCCATCGCCGCCGTCTCGGTCATAAACTGCTCGTGCACGCAGACAAAGAGGTCGTCGCGGGCGAAGCCCTCGCGCACCTTGTTGCCCTCGGGGCAGACGGTGACGGGGTTGGTGTTCTGGATGAAGAGGGCGGTGATGGGCGGGCCATCGCCGAGATCGCGCGCATCGCCGCAGAGGATGGGGCCGATGCGCGACTGGTCGAGGAGGCGCACTGAGCGGTCGAGGGCGTCCAAGCCCATGATCAGGGTCTTGTCGATGGGGTAGAGCCCCGTCTGGCCGTAAAGCGCCCCGCCGCCCGGATACTTCCAGGCGCCGGTGACGGCGGGAAGGCAGCTCACCGCGTGCATCTGCTGGGCGCCGTTGCGCGAGCGGGTGAAGCCATAGCCGATGCGGATATAGCTGCGCTTGGTGCGGCCGTAGAGCCGCGCGAAATCGACGATGGACTCGACGGAGAGGCCGGTGATGGCGCTCGCCCATTCCGGCGTGCGCGTCTTGAGATGAGCCTCGAGCTCGGCGGGCACGTCGGTATAGCGCGCGAGATAGTCGCGGTCGGCGAAGCCCTCCTTGAAGAGGACGTGCATGACGGCGCAGGCGAGCGCGCCGTCGGTGCCGGGGCGCAGCATGAGATGGATGTCCGCCTGCTCGGCCGTGCCGCCGCGATAGGGATCGACGACGACGAGGGGGGCGCCCCGCGCCTTCCGCGCCTGGGCGATGTGGTGCATCAGGTTGACCTGGGTATGCACCGGGTTGCCGCCCCAGACGACGACGAGATCGGAATGGGGCCCGATCTCGCGCGCATCGGTGCCGCGCTTGAAGCCGGCCCCGGCCATCCAGCCCACATCGGAGAGGCCGACGCAGATGGTGCTGTGCTGGCGCGAGTATCTCATCACGTGGCGCAGGCGCTCGATGCCGTCGCGCTGCACGAGGCCCATGGTGCCGGCGTAGAAATAGGGCCATACCGTCTCGGGGCCGTAGCGCTCGGCGGCGCGCTGCAAGCGATGGGCCACCTCGTCGAGGGCGTCGTCCCAGGAGAGGGGCCGGAAGGCCGCCATCCCCACCCCCTTGGCGCCGACGCGGCGCAGCGGCGTCGTCAGGCGGCCGGGATGGTGGACGCGCTCGGCGTAGCGCCCGACCTTGGCGCAGACGACGCCCGAGGTATAGGTGTTGTCCCGCGCGCCGCGCACGCGGCCGATGGTGCGGGCGTCGAGGCGCTCCACCTCGAGGGCGCAGGTGCTCGGGCAATCATGGGGGCAGGCCGAGGGGAGGATCTCGATATCGGCCTTCCGCCGCGTGGTCTGGTCGAGGGGCATGCGCTCTCGCTGCTTCCGATTCTCAGTGGTCTAGCACAGCATGGGCTTCGACCGGATCACGAAATTTGCGTCGTCATTCCCGCGCAAGCGGGAATCCAGCGGCTTCTGGGCCCCCCGCTCCCCGCCAGCACGGGACAAGCTCCACGGGGGCGACGACAGGCGTGCTCCAACGCAAGGCCCATCCCGCGCTAACACGCCAAGAATACGACGGTTTCGGGGAGGGGGGAAGGTGGGGCCGATTCTGGTATGCGCCCCTCAACCGTCGTGCCCGCGAAAGCGGGCACCCAGGACTCTGAGTTCCTGGTTTCCGGCTCTCCGCTTCGCTTCGGCCGGAATGACGGATGGGAGGGAAATTCAGGCCGCGATGCTAGTCCCCAGCTTTCCCTGCCCTCGTGAGATTGAGCGCGAGCCGAGGCGCGTCGCCTGCATCAGTGCGCGGATCTCGATGGAGGTCAGTGGCAGAACGTCGTCATCGTCAAAAAGCCCACCGTTGAACCAGGGGATGGTCGTCTTGCCGAAGCGGTCCTTGTCGGAGCGCATCGCGCCGAAGAGATCGCGGAGCGTATCGCCGAAATACGAGTCGGGCTGCCGGAGCGCTTCCTCGACGATCTCGGCGAATAGGCGGTCGGGAAGCAGGCCAATATTCTCGTCCTCGACGAACATGCTGAAGACGAACTTGTTGAGTAAATGCGCGACCCTCCGGGGCTCATATTTTCGCTGCTGAAGCGCTTGCGAGATGCTCGCCAAGGCGCGCGCCGCATCCGCCGTGACGCTCTCGCGACTCTTGTTCGGGCGCAGATATTCGGGATTCTCGAAGGCCGAGCGCAACAGGCGTATGTTCTCGGGGCTTCGCAGATCGGCGAGCTGGATGATGCGAGTCTGGACAACAGAGTTGGTGAAATTCGTGTGGATGCGGATTTCCTTCATGTCCGACACGATCAGGAGGGGAGGATTCTCCAGCGCGTCGGCATATTCCTTGAGCTGGCTATAGGCCTTGATCAGGCTCGCTTGCTTGCCCTTGTATTCCCAGGCGAAGCAATTCTTCTTCCACACATCTGCGCGCCCCGTCCGCCCGTCCAGCTTCTTGACGGATTTCTCGAAGGTGAAGCTCTTGCCCGTCGGATCGGCCTTGGCCGGGCGGTCCACCTCAAGCAGGTCGCAGAGATCGAGGAAGTGCTCCCGCGACGCCGAGGATTCGGACAACGTGACCCGGCGCCATTTTTCGATGAATTCCTGCGTGGTGATCATCGTCCCCCCTGGCCGTCACCATAGCAGGCAGATTTCGGGGCGAAAACATCCGAGCGGCGCGATCGACCCGCGACATCTTTTGACCCGCTACACCTCCTCCGGCCATTGCTGCGCGCCGTGCAGCACGCGCAGGATGGTGACCTCGCCCGCAGCCACGCGATAGGCCACGATGAAGGGCGTGCCGGCGACGACAAACTCGCGCGTGCCTCGCACCCGTCCGCGCCGGCCGGAATTCGGATGCGCGGCGAGGCGCTTGACCTGACGATCGATCGCCGCGAGCACCGCGCGAGCAACGGGCGGATTGTCCCGTGCAATATATCCGGCGATCGCGAGCAGATTGGCGCTGGCGCCCGGAAGCCACCTAACGCGCACGCCGGCCGCGCGCCTTGGCCGCCGCGTGGTCGATGGCAGCCTGCGCCTCGGCCATCGCCTTTGCATGCGGCACCGTCGCGGTCGCGGAATCGGCCGCCTCGCGCAGCCCCGCCTCCACTTGCGCGCGGAACCAGCGATCATGCGCCGCGGCCGCATGGGCGCGCCGCATCGCGGCGGCGCGGTCGGGGCGTCGCGCACCGCCGGCGGCAACGTCGGGATTCCACCGCGTCGCGTCGATCTGTGCCGTCCCGATCCCCATCTCGCGAAGGAGCAGCATCGCCTTGCGCAGATCGGCGAAGCGCCGCGGCTCGTGCCCGCGGGTCGTGACGAGAACGCCGTCCTCCCCACCCCGGGTCGCCACGGCGACGAGAAAGGCGCCACCCTCGCCCTTGAGGGTGACCGAGGCGATGCCGCCGGCACGGGTGGCGGCGCGAAGCTGCTCCAGCGTCAGGCTCTGCATGGTGTCATTCGATGATAATTGATCAGACGAAGATCTATCATCGTCGGACAGATAATAGAAGTATGCGTTTCTTGTTGACATCGACGTGTGTTCACTTTATGTTCTCTCCTACCATCTGCAGCAATCGGCGAGGATTCTGTGGCGCACGATAAGCCGAGGGCTCGAAATTACATCGACAGGCTGCTCGATACGAAGATGATCGATAACGCCGATATCGCGTCGAGGCTTGCCGAATTGCTGATCACCAACCATTACGGCCTCGCGCAGATGGAGGCGCAAAGGCCGTACAGCGTCATAGATCAGGAAGACCAATGGGTGGTGACGGGCAGCCGCAACAAGGACCGCGAGGACGAAGGCCTCGGACCGGCCAAAATCATCATCCGGAAAAAAGACGGCAAGATCCTGGACATGCATATTCCCTATGTTCTGCATCCTCATCCGGACGTGAGGCCGATCCTTGCCCACGCGCAGAAAATCAAACGATAGGGGGTGCCCGCTCCGGCATCGCTTCATTGTCGTTGCGCGATCGGCCTTGGGAGCCTCGACAGCTCGTCATTGCGACACCAGCCTCGCGAGGGGGAAGCAAGCCGGTCTTTTGCAAAGACTCCTGGATCGCGTCGTCCCGCGCTACGCACGGTCCTCGCGATGACGATGTCTAGTTAGCGAGCTATATAATTATGATGCCCGCAACGAGCACGGGCATAACGACGAGAGCAAGTCTCTCATACACCTGTTGCGACCTGACACACGTCCCCACACACCTCTGCGCGCAAGGGGGAACCCAGTCGTTCTTGACAGTCCTGGGTTCCGGCTCTCCGCTTCGCTCCGGCCGGAATGACGAATTTGTATCCTCAGAACCGCCCGGCGCTGAAATCGGCGATGGCCTCGCGGATCTCCTCGGGCCGGTTCATCACGAAGGGGCCGTAGCGGGCCACGGGCTCGCGCAAGGGCCGTCCCGCGATGACGAGGAGCCGCGCCGCCTCGCCCTCGGCCGCGACTTCGACGCGGTCGCCGGGGCCGAGCACGGCGAGCTCGCCGCGGGCGACGGGCTTGGCCGCCTCCCCGGCGCCGATGCGCGCGCTGCCCTCGAAGACATAGGCGAAGGCCGCGTGGTCGCGGGGCAAGGCCTGGGCGAAGCCGGCACCCGCCGGCAGCGAGATATCGAGATAGACGGGCTCCGTCGCCACCGCGCGCACCGGCCCCTCGACCGCGCGCCCCTCGGCATCGCCGAGCCGCCCGGCGATCACCCGCACGCGCACGCCCGTGTCCAACGTGACTTCGGGGATCGCCTCGGGTGCGATGTCCTGATAGCGCGGCGCCGTCATCTTGTCCTTGGCGGGCAGGTTGACCCAGAGCTGGAAGCCCCAGAGCAAGCCGTTCTCCTGCTCGGGCATCTCGGAATGGAGGATGCCGCGGCCCGCCGTCATCCACTGCACGCTGCCGGGGCGCAGGAGGCCGGTATTGCCCTTGTTGTCGCCGTGGCGCATGCGCCCCGCCAGCATATAGGTCACCGTCTCGAAGCCGCGATGGGGATGCTCGGGAAAGCCGGCGATGTAGTCGGCCGCGTTGTCGGAGCGGAACTCGTCGAGGAGCAGGAAGGGATCGAGCCCCAGCAGCCGCGCGCTGCCGATGATGCGGGTGAGGCGCACCCCGGCGCCGTCATTCGCCGGCTGGCCGCGCACCAATGCCGTCACCGCGCGCGCGGCGCCGTCGGCATCGGCCGTCGCAGAGGTCTGCGCCGTCGTGGTCGTCGTCTTGGTCATGTCCATCTCCCGCGCGCGAAGGGCGCGCCTGATCGGTATGCCCGAGATATGGGGTGCTGCGCGCGCGGCAAAAGAGCTTCCGAGGCGGTAACCGCTTTCGCGACGGTAACCGTCCCCACCCCGTGCTATGATCGAGGAACAGCAGCAGAGCGATCGCCGTTCCCGCCGCCCCAAGCCGCGGCCGGTCGAGCCGCTTGGCGGCGGGTCGCCCGGCGATCCGAGGGAGGACCGCCATGCCCACCTATATCGCGCTCGTGAACTACACCGATTACGGCATTCGCCACATCAAGGAGTCGCCGAAGCGGGTCGACCAGGCCCGCGCCCTCCTCAAGGAGATGGGCGGCGAGCTCAAGGCCTTCTACATGACCATGGGCAGCTATGACATCACCGCCGTCTACGAGGCCCCCGACGACGCCGTCGCCGCGCGCTTCACCCTTCTCCTCGGCAGTGCCGGGAATGTGCGCACGACGACGCTCAAGGCCTTCCCGGAGACGGCCTATCGCGAGATCATCGCCTCGCTGGGATAGCGCGAGCTACTTGCTACACGAAGTAGGTCATGGCGAGGCCGCGAAGCGGTCGCGGTTGTCTTGGCGAGGACCGCGACACCGAGCGAAAGCGAGGTGGCGTGGGACGACGCCATCCAGGATATTTGCGGAAGGCTGGATTGCTTCACCCCTCCAGGGCTCGCAATGACGAACGCGCAAATGCAAAAAAGCGGCGCCGGATGCCGGCGCCGCCAGGGGGATGGGCGCGCCGCAGCGCGCCGAGATCATTTGACGGCGGGGCTCAATGGGTGGCCCGCGCCGCGGCGTGGCGCTGGGCGTCGCGCGAGGTGACGCGCGAGACCTGGCCGAAGAGCTGCTTCGGCGCCCGCAGCGCAAGGTCGGAGAGCGAGAGGATGCCGACGATCCGCTTCTGGCGGTTGAGCACCGGCATGTGATGGATCTGCTTCTCCTCCATGCGCATCAGCGCGTCCTCGACGCTCTCGTCCTCGAAGCACCAGGTGATGCCCTTGGTCATGACCTCCCGCGCCTTGGTGGTCTTCGGGTCGGCGCCCGCGGAGACGGCGCGACAGGCGAGATCGCGATCGGTGATCATGCCGATGAGGCGATCATTCTCCCCCACGGGGAGGCAGCCAATATTGTGGTCGCGCATCTTGATGGCGACCTCGGTCAGCGGGATCTCCGGGCTGATCCACTCCGCATGGGGAGTCATGGTGTCGCGTATCAGCTTCATGGCTACACTCCTGTTCCAAGCGGCCCGAGCGCGCGGCGCGGCGCTACCGCGAGCGATAGGAGCTCCCGATGGAGCATGGCCGGGCGCGTCGTCTTGACGGACGCGCCACGTCCCGGACCCGAACTCGTTCTGAATGAGCGATGGCAGAAGGGGGCAAGCCGTCCCAAAAATCCTCGTGCCGAATTCATCCTACGCCATCGCCGCCGCCGCGCCAAACGATATCGGCTGCGCGATTCTATCGCCCTGCGACGACGGCGGTGTCATACTATCGCATGATCAGGCGCTTGCTGGCCGCCATCATCGTAACCTTGGTGCTCGCGGGATGCGAGCTCGTGGCCGAGGGGGAGACCGAGATCCTGAGCGGCGATGCCAAGCATGTCGTGATCCGCGCCGGCGACCGCGGCGATCCGGCGGAGGTCGCCGGCAATTATTGCGGATCCTATGGCAAGTCCGCGGTCCTCGACCACAGCGAGCCCGTGGTCAATCGCGCCCATTTCGCCACCTATTACTACGTGTGCCGATAGGTCGATAGGCGCGCGGCGCGCGGCACCTACATCACCAGCGCTGCGGCGCGGACGGGGCAGCCGGTGCCGTCGCGCATCTTGAGCGGCAGGCAGACGAAGAGGAACTCCTTGCCGGCGAGGCGGTGGAGATTGCAGAGCTGCTGCACCATGCAGACATTGCTCTTGAGCCAGGTGGCGTGGGTCGGCCACCACCATTCGGCGGGATCGTCCATGCCGATAAGGTCGGTGGCGAAGAGGGTGATGCCGCGCTCGACCAGCCAGCGCGCCGATTCCACGGGAACGAAGGGGCGCTCCCTGGTCCAGTTGCCCTTGCCCCAATCCTTGTCGCAGCCCGTCCAGCAGACGAGGGCCGTGCCGCCGCCGATGGCGCGGCCGGACTTCGCCGCGGCGCGCTCGAAGTCCGCGACGGTGATGGCTTCGCCGTTGCGCTTGTGGGTGAGGTCGAGCAGATGGCCGGGCAGGACGAGGCGCTCGAGGGGCACCTCGCCCACCGGCAGCCCGCCCTCGTCGAAATGGCGCGGCGCGTCGAGATGGGTGCCGCAATGCTCGGCGAGCATGAGCATGCGCGATTCATAGGCGACCTTGCCGCCGCTGATGGTGCGCTGCCCCTCGAAGGTCTTGATCGGGAAGAAGACGACGGGCAGGCCGCCGATATTCGGCATGCCGTCATAGAGCTCGTGGCTGAGATCGACGATCTCGCGGATGGACGGAAGCATGGCGGCCCTCCTCCTTGCTCGCCATCGAGCTTGGGGGAAGCCGCCGCCTTGTTCAAGGCCGTCGCCGCTCAGTCGGGGAAGAAGGCGAGGGTGCGCACCTCGATGCTCTCGCGCGGCAGGACATCGGCAGGTGCCGTGGGGTCCTCGAAGGCCGAGTGGGGGGAGAAGCGCGCGCGGCCGTCGGTCGCGGAATCGTAGCACTTGATGAGCATGACCTCGTCGGTCGTCATCGCCGGGGCGTAGAACCAGCGATGGGCGGGGTTGTGGGCGACGGCATAGGTCTCGCCCGTGCGGTCGCGATAGATGAGATCGGAGGGGATGAGATCCGCGAAGGGGACGCTGCGGGCGTCGCACACGGCGAGCGGCGCATCCCGCAGGGGGCCGCGGATCGGGCGCCACACATTGACGACGGCGAAGCGGCCGCGGAGACGGGCCTCCGCCTCGGCCCCCATCAGGTCGCGCACGCGCTGGGCCCGGACTTCACCGTGTAGTCGTTATGCACCTGCGGCACCGGCTGGCGCGGCTCCCCCGCGGTGCGGTCGGCGACGCCGGGCAGGCGGCGGCGGATGGTGTGATCGAAGACGACGACGCGGCTCGCCCCCGTCACCGCGGCGACCAGGCGCTCCATCTCGGGATCGTAGACGCGGCGGCGCTCCGCCTCGTCATCGAAGTCGCGCATGGCGGTGCGGTGGCGGATGAGGGCGAAGCCCTCGCGGTCGAGAGAGAGGCTTCTGGCAAGCGGGCGCGCGTCGTGGATGCGCATGCGGTGCGCCGCGTAGACGCGGTTCGTGCGCGGCACTCCCGCCGGCGGCTCGTAGGCGTAGCTGTAGGGCTTCGCTGCGATCGGGGCGAGGTAGTTCAGGTCGGCCTCGACATGGCCGAGGCCGGCCTCGTCATTGGCGTGACCCAGGGCGACGGCCGGGGGTGGTGCGGCGAGCGTCTCGCTGTGCAGGCTCATGATCCGATTCCCTCATGACGAATGGTTCGATCCGCTCCATCACCTGGGCCGGAAGCGGCGGCGGGACAAACGAAACTTTGTCGCGCTCGTGTGAGATTTCGTCATGCTTGGGCCGGCTCCGCCGCCTGTGAGGAGCCTCACACGCGCTTGTAGGCTCGCGACCGGATAATGGCGGCAACGCGGCGGAAGCCGCATCAGCGCGAGGAGAACGCCATGCCGGGGACGGATGAGACGCGACGCAGCGCCAGCGAGCGGAGCCCGCGCGCCGCATCATGCGGGGTGGAGGAGATGGACCTCGTGCCGGGCGTCTGGCCGACCCTGCTCGGCATCCTCGTCTTCGCCGGCATGATCGCGCTCTTCATCGCGCTCTTCCAGATTTAGGCGTCGCCTTTCTCAATGCGCCGCGGCCCGCCGCCGGGCCGGCTCGAGATTGGGGAGAAAGGCGGTGAGGAGCCCGAGGGCCGGCAGGAAGGCGCAGAGGCGATAGACGAAGGTGATGCTGGTCAGGTCGGCGAGCTCGCCGAGCACGGCCGCCCCCACCCCGCCCATGCCGAAGGCGAAGCCGAAGAAGAGGCCGGCGATCATGCCGACCTTCCCCGGCACCAGCTCCTGCCCATAGACGACGATCGCCGCGAAGGCCGAGGAGAGGATGAGCCCGATCGGCACCGTCAGCACCACGGTCCAGGCGAGATCGACATAGGGCAGCAGCAGGGTGAAGGGCAGGACGCCGAGGATCGAGCACCAGATCACGTATTTGCGCCCGAAGCGGTCGCCCAAGGGCCCGCCCGCGAAGGTGCCGAGCGCCGCCGCTCCCAGAAAGACGAAGAGATAGATCTGGGCGCTCTGCACCGAGACGTGGAAACGGTGGATCAGGTAGAAGGTGTAATAGCTGCTCAGGCTGGCGAGATAGAAATACTTGGAGAAGATCAGCACCAGCAGCACCGCCAGGGCCACGCCGACCTGTCGCCGCGTGAGGACGGGCCGCCCATCCTGGCCGCGCGAGCGGGTGCCGGCGCGCGCCACACCCTTGCGCTTGTACCAGGTGCCGACCCCCGAGAGCACGATCATGCCGAGCAGGGCCGCGAGGGAGAACCAGGCGATCGCCCCCTCCCCGCGCGGTAGCACGACGAAGGCGGCGAGGAGCGGGCCGATCGCCGAGCCCACCGCGCCGCCCACCTGGAAGAGGGACTGGGCGAAGCCGTGGCGGCCGCCCGAGGCCATGCGGGCGACGCGGGAGGATTCCGGGTGGAACACCGAGGAGCCCATCCCCACCAGGGCGGCGCCGCCGAGGAGGCCGCCGAAGCTGCCGGCGCGGGAGATCAGCACCAGACCGACGAGGGTCAGCCCCATGCCGATGGGGAGCGCATAAGGCTGGGGACGGCGGTCGGCATAGAGCCCGACGGCCGGCTGCAGCAGCGAGGCGGTGAGCTGATAGGTGAGCGTGATCAGCCCGACCTCGCCGAAATCGAGGGCGAAGCTGGTTTTGAACATGGGATAGAGCGCGGGCAGCAGCGACTGGATCATGTCGTTGAGGAGGTGGCAGAAGCTCACCGAGAAGAGGATCGCCAGGGTGGTCCCTTCCGCCAGGTGCTGGCCGCTTCGCATCGTCGTGTCGCTCACCCCGGGTCTCCTTTCACCATCCTCCGGCGACGCCGCCGTCCCGACATAAGACGCCGGCTTTCCTTCGGCCATCATAGTCGATAGGATGCGGCCTGCTTACGCGATCAGGTCAATTTCTTTCGCGTTTGGGCCAAGCTAGAGGCAAGAGCCGCCGCAACCATGGTCAGGAATACCACGATCGACGCCTATGAGAGCCTGCCTCGGCCGGCCATCGTCGTGGGCAACGAGTTTCCCGACGGCCACCGCATCGCCCCCCATTCCCACCGCCGGGGCCAGCTCCTCTACGGCGCCGCCGGGGTGCTGATGGTGACGACCGAGCACGGCGCCTGGGTGGTGCCGCCGGAGCGCGCGGTCTGGATCCCCGCCGGGGTGCGCCACGAGCTGCGCATGATGGGCCCGGCCAGCACCAACAGTCTCTATATCGAGCCCGAGGCCCTCCCGAGCCTGCCGCGCATATGCCAGGTGCTGGGCATGTCGCTCCTCATGCGCAGCCTGCTGCAGGCGGCGGCGGACCTGCCGATCGATTACGAGCCCGAGAGCCGCGGCGCCCTCATCATGGCGCTCATGCTCCAGGAGATTCAGGTGCTGCCGGTCCTGCCACTTTCCTTGCCGCAGCCACGCGACGCGCGCCTCGCGCAGCATTGCCGCCGCTTCCTCGCGCAGCCGACGCCCCGGGACACCATCGATCACTGGAGCGCCGCTCTCGGCATGAGCCGCCGCGCCTTCACCCGCTTCTTCAAGCGCGAGACCGGGCTCAGCTTCGCCCTGTGGCGCCAGCAGGCCTGCGTCTTCGTCGCCCTGCCCCGCCTCGCCGCGGGGGAGCGCGTCACCACGGTGGCACTCGATCTCGGCTATGACAGCCCCGCCGCCTTTACCAGCATGTTCAAGCGCATGCTCGGGGCGCCGCCGAGCCGCTATTTCACCGCCCCGCCCTGAGCTTGACCGGCGCCGAGCGCGGCTTAGCTCGCTCGGCAGGCGGCCGCGACAGCGAGGGAGGAGAGGATCATGGCGCGCGTGATCGGGATCGACCATCTGGTGATCCGGGTGAGCGACTTCACCGCCTCGCGGCGGTTCTACGACAAGGTGCTCGGCGCCCTCGGCTTCCAGCGCAAATACACCTTCGCCCGCACCGCCGGCTGGAGCAACGGCAAGACGCTGTTCTGGATCGGCGAGGCCGACGCCGAGGGCAAGCGGCATCCCCACCGCATCGGCAATATCGGCTTTCATCATTACGCCTTCGAGCTCGCCCGCCGCCGCGACGTCGACGAGCTCTACGCGGTGCTCAAGCGGAACAAGGTCACCGTCGTCGATCCCCCGGCGGAATATCCGGATTACGGCAAGGGCTATTACGCCGTCTTCTTCCTCGATCCCGACGGCCTCAAGCTCGAGGGCATGTACTTCCCCAAGGCGCGCCCGAAACGGAAAACCTCCCGGACCTAGCCGCTGTGGCGCCGGCCTTACACCTCGTCCTTGGCGCGGCGCAGGCGCTTGACGGCGGCGCGGCGGGATTTCTCCTCCTGGCGGCGGCGGCGCGACGCGGCGGTGGGCCTGGTCGGCTTGCGCGGGATGGGCGCAATGGCGGCGCGGCGGATGAGCGCGAGGAGTCGCGCGAGCGCATCCTCGCGGTTGCGCTCTTGGGTGCGGTGCCGCTGCGCCGCGATGATCAGCACCCCCTCCTTGGTGAGCTTCTTCCCGGCGAGGCGCTCGAGCCGCGCCCGAACCGCGGCGGGGAGCGAGGGCGAGCGCCGCACGTCGAAGCGAAGCTCGACGGCCGTCGCCACCTTGTTGACGTTCTGGCCGCCGGGACCGGAGGCGCGCACGAAGCTCTCCTCGATCTCGCGAGGATCGAGGGCAAGATCGCCGGTGACACGAATGCGTCCCTCCGACACGATGCGAGGCTCCACGTCATCTCCGGAAGATCAGCTAGCGCCGCCCCGAGGCCGCGAGGATAGCTGAATCCCGCGCCGCCGGCGACGGCCGCGCCGCGAAGGGCGCGGGGTCGCCCCTGGCCGGAACCGGTGCTGCATGGCATAATGCCAGGCGAGGGGTATGGCCCTTCTCAGGAGGAGATCACCATGAAGCGCATCCTGGTTCCCATGGCAGCGATTGTCCTGCTGAGCACCGCGGCTTGCTCGGACATGAATGCCACCCAGCAACGCACCCTCTCGGGCGGCGCCGCCGGTGCCGTCGGCGGCGCCATCGGCGGCGCCTTGACCGGCTGCGTCTGGTGCGGTGCCGCCATCGGCGGCGCCGTGGGTGCCGGTGCGGGCTATCTCTACGACCAGACCAAGAAGGGCAATCTCTAGGATCCGCCTGGCTCGCGGCCGCGAACCGATGCAGCCCCGCCTCGGCGGGGCCTTCCTTTGCGCGCCGGCCGGCGCGGCATCGCCCGTCATCGGCACAGGCTGCGCCACGCAAGGCCGCTGCGGCCGGGCGTTGCTGGCCCTCCGCGAGGCTGGTACCATTTTCGGCCGAGGAGCGGCGGCAGCCGGATCGATGCCCGCATCTTCCGCGCCCATGTCTTCCGCGATCGGCCGGCTCGCACCCGCCGCGCAGGGCGCGAGCCCCGTGCCGCCGCCGAAGCCGTGAGATCGATGCCGTCCAAGGATTATCCCGCAGACGCCGTCGCCGTTGCGCCATTGGAAGGCGCGGGCGAATGAGTGCCGCCGCGACCCCTCGCCCGTCCCGGACCCTCCGGCTCCTCGTCGTCGCCTCCGTGGCCCTGCCGCTCCTGGTCCTTGCCGGCAGCGGCCTCGTGGCCTTCCGCACCGTCGTCGAGAGCACGAAGGGCGACATGCTGCGCGACATGCTCGTCGCCGAATCCGAGGCCAGCGCCGCCTTCGCCGTCTATCAGCTCATCGCGGGCCAAGTGGCGAGCATACTGGGAAATGCCAGCGCCGAGGCGATCGAGCGGCAGGAGCAATCCCTCCATGCCCGGCTTGCGCAAGCCATCGAGAAGGCGCCCCAGGTGCAGGCCGTGCTGGTTCTCGACAGCGCGGCGCACCCCCTCGTGAGCTCCCGCACCTATCCCATCAATCATCGCCTCGATTTCGCCGATCGCCAGTTCTTCCAGGCGCTGCGCAGCGGTCGCGAGGCCACTTACCTCGGCACGATCGTCATCGGGCGTCTCGACGGACAGCCGCATTTCATTTTCGCCCGCCGCCGCGAGACGACCGCCGGCCGCTTCGACGGCGTCATCGCCGTCGCCGTATCGCCGGACTATTTCCGCGCCTTCTACGACAAGCTGCTCCTCGGCAATCGCGCCATCACCGCCGGGCTCTTCCGTGAGGACGGCGCCGTGCTCGCGCGTTATCCGGCGCCCGCGGCGGAGGAGCGGGCAGCCCCACCCCATGATCTGCTGATGGCGGCGATCGCGGACAACCCCCAGGGCGGCTTCTTCCGCGGGCGCGCCGGCCCGGATGGGCGCGAGCAGCTCATCGCCTATCGCAAGGTCCCGAGCTATCCCGTCTATGTCGCGGAGGAGCGAAGCTGGGCCTCGGTTCTCGCCGCCTGGCGCCGGCTGATGTCCACCCATCTGATCTTCGGAATTCCCGCGACGCTTGGCCTCTTGATGCTGAGCCTGCTCGCCTTCCGCCGCTCGCAGCGGGAGCAGGCGGCGCTCGCCAAGGCGCGCGAGGCCATCCGCCAGCGCGAGGAGGCGGAGGACGCCCTGCGCCAGTCGCAGAAGATGGAGGCGGTGGGCCAGCTCAGCGGCGGCATCGCCCACGACTTCAACAACCTTCTCGGCGTCATCATCTGGAATCTGGAGATGCTGCAGCGGCGCCTGCGCGACGACGATCCTCGTCTCCGCCGCCCCATCGAGATGGCGATGAAGGGTGCCGCGCGCGCCGCGACCCTGACCCAGCGCCTCCTCGCCTTTTCGCGCCGCCAGCCCCTCGAGCCCAAGCCGGTCAACCCCAACCGACTCGTCGCCGGCATGTCGGATCTCCTGCGCAGCACGCTCGGCGAGCGCATCGCGATCGAGACCGTGCTTGCCGGCGGGTTATGGTGGGTCGCCGTCGATACCAGCGAGCTCGAGGCGGCACTTCTCAATCTCGCCGTCAACGCCCGCGACGCCATGCCCGGGGGCGGCAAGCTCACCATCGAGACCGAGAACGCCCATCTCGACGAGGCCTATGCCGCGACCAATGGCGGCGAGATCGTCGCCGGACAATATGTATTGATCGCGGTGAGCGATACCGGTGTCGGCATGAGCAAGGAGATCATCGCCAAGGCCTTCGAGCCCTTCTTCACCACCAAGGAGGTGGGCCAGGGCACCGGGCTCGGCCTCTCCCAGGTCTACGGCTTCGTCAAGCAGTCGGGCGGGCACGTGAAGATCTATAGCGAGCCCGGGCAAGGGACCACGGTGAAGCTCTATCTGCCGCGGCTGGCGGGCGAGGCGCCGGCCGCCGAGCCGCCGACGCGCGCCGCGAGCGCGTCCGGTGACGCCGCGCGGGAAACCATCCTGGTGGTCGAGGACGATGAGGATCTCCGCGCCTCCACGGTCGAGGCCTTGGTGGAGGTCGGCTATCGCGTTCTCGAGGCGGCGGACGGACCCGCGGCCTTGCGCGTCCTCGATGCCGCCCCCGAGATCGATCTCCTCTTTACCGATGTCGGCCTGCCGGGCGGGCTCAATGGCCGCCAGCTCGCCGACGAGGCCCTGCGCCGCCGCCCGCAGCTCAAGGTGCTCTTCACCACCGGTTATGCGCGCAACGCCATCGTCCATCAGGGCCGCCTCGATCCCGGCGTCGAGCTCATCGTCAAGCCGTTCACTTATGCCGGCCTCGCGGCGCGAATCCGCAGCGTGCTGGAGGGAAAGGGAGCGGCTCGGTCGTAGCGCAGGATCGGCCGTCAGCGCTGCTCGGGACGATGGGCGGCAGCGTCGGCGCTCGCGGCCGTGACGGCGACATCCTCGCGCCAGCGATAGCCGACGCCGCTGATCACCTCGATCTCGCCGAAAGCGGGGTCGACCTGGTAGAATTTCTCGCGGATGCGCTTGATGAAGGCGCGCACATTGGCGCGATGCCCCTCGCCGCCGGAGCCCGCGACGAAGCCCTTGCCGCGCACGAAATCGTAGAGGTCGCGATAGGTGAGCGGCCGCCCCGCGCGTGTCGCCAGCAATTCCACGATCCTGAATTCGGTGATCGTCAGCGGAACCTCGTGACCCTTCCATAAGGCCCGCCGCGTCGAGGAGCGCAGCTCGAGCGCGCCCAGGCGCAGGCTCGGCGGCTTCTCGCCGCCAGGCTCGCCCTCGCCCTGGCGCCGCGCCGAGCGGAGGCCGGCCGCGATGAGGTTCATGCGCTTCAGAAGGATCGAGAAGCTCCGCGTCTTCTCGACGAAGTCGAGGGCGCCGCCGTGGAGCGCCACCTCCTCATAGATTTGATCCGTGAGCGACGTCAGAAAGATGACGGGCGAATCGACGCCGGCGGAGCGCAGCCGGCGCAGCACCTCGATGCCGCTGATCTCCGGCATCTTCCAGTCGAGCAGGATGATCTGCTCCCCCTTCGCCTCGAGGATGTGTTGAAGCGCTGAGCTGCCGGAGCCGAACGGCGTCACCGCGAAGCCCGCATCCGCGAGATGCTCGGAAAGCGACTCGCGGAACATGTCGTCGTCATCGACCAGCACCACGCGGGCGCGCGGCGCGGCCTTCTCGGTATGCTCAGCCATGACGGTCAGCGATGCGCAACGGCGTCACCCGCTCCTCCTTGCGCGCAGCACACCCCTCCGCCTTACGAGCGCGTGGCATCCATTTAAGGGCCTGGCACGCATGGTGTCCAGTTGCGCGCAAGATCATTATACAGGGCGGAAGGCGAGAACCGCGAACATAAGTTAAACAGGAACCGCGAACGGCATTCGCTGTTTAAGCCTTATGATGAAATGGAAACCGCTTGCTCTCGCCCTGATGCTTGCGGCGACGTTTCATTTTGCGCGCACCACGCGCGCCGTTTACGCCAAGCCGCCGGAAAACGCGGACCCCGCTCTCGCGCCATGGTTTCAGAGCCTGCGCCAGCCGGGTACCGGCTTCCTTTGCTGCTCAATCTCCGACTGCCGGCCCACCGACTCCCGCATCAAGGACGGCCATTACGAGGCCTGGATCGACCACAAATGGATTTCCGTGCCGGCTGACAAGATCCTGCAACGCACGGATAATCCGACGGGCCAAGCCGTGGTGTGCTGGACACCGCGGCTCGGCATTCTCTGCTTCGTTCCCGGCGCCGAATCCTGATCCGGATCGCGCCGGGCGACGCCCCGACGCCTCGGTAATTCCCTTTCCGCAACTCAGGTATTCGCCCGGTTTCTTGCTCCACGGCTTGCTGCTAGGCTCCCATCGTCAGGGAACGCCCTAACTCCCAGACAAACCCCGCCGCAATCCCCCCACGTGCGGCGGGGTTTTCCTGTGCCGGGCCATTCGGCCCCCCGCACCGCCCCTTGGCGGCCTTTGGCTCGGCGGAAGATGAGCAGGCTAATCTATCCGCGGTCGGCTCCCGTGGCCGGATGCGGTTGGATCGCCGCCCGCTTTCCTCTACTATCCCGCCAGCCGGCGTTCGGCTGGGCCCGCGAGCGATGCCAGGGGCAGCATCGCCGCGGCGGAGCGGGATCTGTGCCCCGAAGAACAAAGGGGCATCGCCATGGAATCGATCGAGACGCGCGTCCTGGCCAAAGTCACGCGGCGGCTGTTGCCGCTCCTGATCGTCAGCTATTTCATCGCCTATCTCGACCGCATCAATATCGGCCTGGCGGCCCTGACCATGAACAAGGATCTCGGCTTCTCCGCCACGGTCTTCGGCTGGGGAGCCGGCATCTTCTTCCTCGGCTATTTCATCTTCGAGGTGCCCAGCAACATTGCGCTCGAGCGCTTCGGCGCGCGGCGCTGGATCTTCCGCATCATGCTGAGCTGGGGCGTCATGTCCTCGGCCATGGCCTTCATCTCGGGGAATGCCAGCTTCTTCCTCGTGCGCTTCCTCCTCGGCGCCGCCGAGGCGGGCTTCTTCCCCGGCATCATCCTCTATCTCACCTATTGGTTCCCCGCCTCGCACCGGGCCCGCATCGTCGGCTACTTCATGGCGGCCATCCCGGTCTCCTCTTTCATCGGCGCACCCGTCTCGGGCTATCTCCTGGGGCTCGACGGCATCGCCGGGCTCAAGGGATGGCAGTGGCTCTTCATCCTCGAGGGCATTCCCGCGATCCTGCTCTCCTTCGTCGTCCTCGCCTATCTGACGGACCGGCCGGAAACGGCCGGGTGGCTGCATGACGAGGAGCGGGCCTGGCTCGTCGGCCGGCTTCGCGAGGAGCGCAGCCATCGCGAGGCGATCGTCAAGTTCACCCTCGGCCAGGCCCTTGGCAATCCCCGCGTGCTTCTCCTCGGGCTCGTCTATTTCGGCATCGTCGCGGCCAATTACGGCTTCAGCTTCTGGCTGCCGCAGATCATCAAGGCCTTCGGCGGCGTGAGCAACCTCGAGACCGGCTTCATCACGGCGATCCCCTATGCCGCGGGCACCGTCGCCATGGTGTTCTGGGGCCTGCGCTCCGACCGGACGCGCGAGCGCAAGTGGCATGTGGCGATCCCCATTCTGGTCGCCGCGGCGGGACTGGCCCTCTCCGCCCTGACGGGCGATCCGGTCCTCAAGATGACCTTGCTGACCGTGGGCGGGCTCGGCATCTTCGCGGTGCTGCCGTGCTTCTGGACGCTCCCCACCGCCTTTCTCTCCGGCACCGCGGCGGCGGGGGGCATCGCGCTCATCAACTCGATCGGCAACCTGGCCGGCTTCGTCGGCCCCTATGGCATGGGCTACATCAAGGATGCGACGGGCGGCTTCGCCTTCGGCCTGCTATTCATCGCCGTCTTGGCCGTGGTCTCCCTCGTGACCGTGCTGGCGCTCGGGCACGACGCCGCCTTGGAGAGCCGCGCCGCGACGCGCGCCGCAGAGTAGGGAGCGCAGCCCGGACGGGCGTCAGAAGGCGATCTTGGCGCCGTTCGCCCAGGAGGCCCCGGCGTCCTGCCGGCGCAGGAATGATGCGCCCTTTCTCAGCGGCTCGACCCTGACGCCTCTCGCCCTAACCCAGCACCGCCATGACGAGGGTGACGCGGCCTTCCTCGAGGTTGCGGCGGAGATTGGCCACCATCTTGGGGAAATCCGGCCCCATCAGCACATTGAGCCCGAGTGGCGGCGCTGCGGCCGTCGGTCCCGGCCGTGGCGACTGCGCGAACCAGGCACGCGCGGCCTCTGTATCGTCCCGCCACGACTGGGGCGTGAAGCCGGCGCCGGCGAGGAGCTCGCGCATCTCGGCCGCGGTGACGAGATGGCTGATCGAGGGGTCGCGCGCCCAGGGCACGGGGAAATGCAAGAGCGCCCCGCGGCCCGCCACCACGTCGTGAACGGCGAGCCGGCCGCCGGGCCTTAGCACCCGACGCATCTCGCCATAGAGGCGGCGCCGGTCGGCGATGTTCATGGCGGCGTGCTGGGTCCACACCACGTCGAACTCGTGATCCGCGAAGGGGAGCCGCAGCGCATCGCCCGTGGTGTAGTCGAGCCGCTCATCCAAGCGCGTGAGCCGGGCAAGCAAGGTGGCGACCCGGCAATATTCCGGCGTCAGGTCGAGGCCGCGCACGCGGCAGCCATAGGTTGCGGCGAGGAAGCGCGACGGGCCGCCGGTCCCCGATCCCACGTCGAGCACGCGATCGGCAGCGCCGATCCCGGCGAGCTCCGCGAGTTCCCGGGTCGCCGTCAGGCCGCGCACATGGAATTGGTCGAAGACGGCGACGTCGGCCGGGGTGAGCGCCTCGGGGTCCCTGCCCGCCGCGCGCAAGGCCTCGAGGACCGACTCCTCGAGCGCCCGCGCCGCGTAATGGCGCTCGACGGCCCTCGTCTCGGACTCGTCCGCCATCGCTTGGCACTCCTTCTCCATCGCTCCGCCGCCCGCCGCGACCTCGGTGCGGCGGCACCGCCAGCCTGACGGATTTCCGCGGGGGCGGCAATCCGCTCAGCTCACGCGGATATTCTTGAACTGCCAGGGATCACGCCGGTCGACCTCCTCGGGGAAGAGCACGCCGCGCCCGGCCAGAGGCGTCCAATCGGAATAGACGCCGACGACCGGCCCGAGATAGGGCATGCAGATGTCGAGCATGCGGCGAAAATCGAGCTCATCCGGCTCGACGACGCCGTCCTCGGGGTGCTCCATGCACCAGACCATGCCCGCCAGCACGGCGATGCAGACCTGCAGGCTGGTGGCGTTGTTGTAGGGGCAGAGCCGGCGCGCCTCGTCGATCGAAAGCTGCGAGCCGTACCAATAGGCCCCCTTGGCGTGGCCGGCGAGCAGCACGCCGAGCTCGTCGATGCCGGAGGTGATCTCGTCCATCATCAGGCGCTTCGCCTGCTGCAAGCGCCATTGCTTCCCTGCAAGCTCGTGGATGCTGAGCACCGCATCGTCGCAGGGGTGATAGGCGTAGTGCACCGTCGGACGGTAGACGAGCTTGTCGCCCTCGCGCAGGGTGAGGTAGTCGGCGATCGAGATCGACTCGCCATGGGTGATGAGGAAGCCGTGATAGGGCCCTTCGAGGGGCGTCCAGCTCCGCACCCGCACCGAGGCACCCGGCCGGTTGAGATAGATGGCCGCATCGCAGCCGAAAGCGTGATGGGCGCCGTCCGCCGGGAGCTCGCGCTCATGGCTGCCCCAGCCCAGCTCCGAGGGCTGGCTCCCCTCGCTGTAGAAGCCGTCGATCGACCAGGTATTGACGAACTCGCCCACGCGCTTGGGGATGCTCGCCACCTGGGTGTCCCGCTCGGCGATATGGATCACCTTGACGCCCAGACCCTGGGCGAGGCGGCCCCAGCCCGCGCGATCCGTGGGGATCGCCGCGGCCCGTTTTCCCGTTGTGGCGGCGATGTCGAGGAGCGCCTGCTTGACGAAATGGGAGACGAGCCCGGGGTTGGCGCCATGGGTAAGGAGTGCGGTCGGGCGGCGGCCGGACTGCTTGCGGCGCAGGGCGAGGGCCGATTCGCGCAGCGCGTAATTGGAGCGGTGCGAGGGTGAGATCGACGGGTCGGTATAGCCGCCGGGCCAGGGCTCGATGCAGGTATCGAGATAGAGGGCGCCGCGCTCCCAGCAGAGCTCGATCAGCGCGACCGACGAGACATCGACCGAGACGTTGAGGAGGAAATCCCCGGCGCCGAGGACGGGCGCCAGCACCGTGCGGAAGTTCTCGCGGGTGAGCGGCTCGACGATGAAGCGGATGCCGAGCGCCTCGGCCTCGGCGCGGCCGCGCTCCTCGGCAGTCACGATCACGATCTGGCTGGGAGCGACGTCGATATGGCGGAGGATGAGCGGGAGCGTGCCCTGGCCGATCGAGCCGAAGCCCACGATGACGATGCGGCCGGCGAAGCCGCAATGCTTCTTTTCCAGTGCCATGGCTACACTCCCCTGGTCATGCCCCGTCGGCACCGAGCCCGAGGGCGCGGCGCTGGCGCTGCGGCGAAACGGGAACCCGCTCTTAGATGCAGTAGGCCTTGAGCGGCGCGAAGCCGTTGAAGGCGACCGACGAATAGGTCGTGGTATAGGCGCCGCAGCTCAGGATGCGCACCTTGTCGCCGGCCTTGAGCGCCAGCGGCAGCTGGTAGTCGCTCTTGTCGTAGAGGATGTCGACGCTGTCGCAAGTGGGCCCGGCCAACACCACCGGCCCCGTTGGCCCGCCATCATGGGGCGTCACCAGCCGGTACTTGATCGCCTCGTCCATCGTCTCGGCGAGGCCGGAGAACTTCCCCACGTCGAGATAGACCCAGCGGCGCGGATCCCCCGCCTCCTTGGTCGAGACGAGCACGACCTCAGCCTCGATGACGCCGGCATCGCCGACGATGCCGCGGCCGGGCTCGACGATGAGCTCGGGCAGCCCGACGGGGAAGCTGCGGCGCACCGCGGCCATCACCGCGGCCCCATAGACCTCGATCGAGGGCACGTCCTGGCGATAGCGGCTGGGGAAGCCGCCGCCGAGATTGAGCACCCTGAGCGGCACGCCCCGCGCCGCGAGCTCGGCGGCGAGTGCGGCCACCTGGTCGAGCACCCGCTCCCATTGGGAGAGATCGGTCTGCTGGGAGCCGACATGGAAGGAGAGGCCGCAAGGATCGAGCCCCAGCGCCCTCGCCTTCACGAGAAGCTCGATTGCCATCGGGCCGGCGCAGCCGAACTTGCGCGAGAGCGGCCACTCCGCGCCGTCATTGCTGACGAGGATGCGGCAGAACACGGCAGAGCCGGGAGCCGCGACCGCCAGCTTCTCGAGCTCGCTCTCGGAATCGAAGGCGAAGAGGCGCACGCCCTTGTCATAGGCATAGGCGATGTCGGCCTGCTTCTTGGCGGTGTTGCCATAGGAGAGGCGCGCGGGATCGATGCCGAGAGAGAGGCAGAGGTCGATCTCGCCCCGGCTCGCCACGTCGAAGGCGGCGCCGCGCCGCGCCAGAAGCCGCAGGATCTTGGGCGCGGGATTCGCCTTGACGGCGTAGAAGATCTGCGCCGGCTCAAGAGCGCGGCTCATGGCGAGGTAGCTCTGCTCCACGACGTCGAGGTCGACGACGAGGCAGGGGCTTCCCGGCTGCATCTTATCGAGGAAGGCGGCGATCTTGGGGGTGATCTCGCCGCGCGGCGTCTCCGGCTTGACGACGCGAAGCCGTGCGCGGCTGCGCGGGCGCTGACCGGGCCGCGCGCGCTCCGGCCGCGGCTCAGTGTGTGGCGCTGGCGCTGCCGGCGCGAGGGGCACAGCGGCCTCCGCCAAGGCGACGGGGGCGCGGGTATCGGCTGCGGAATTTTCGGCTGCTCGGCGACGGGCGGCCGTGCCGCCCCTTTGGACTGCGAACATCGATTGCTCCCTCTCGGATCCGGCATCGGGCCGGGACTGCCAAAAGAGACGCGACCGTCGTTGCATAACCACAGAGGGCCAGCGGCACGTGCGTATGCGTCAGGGACCCCATATATCCGCTTCGCGCGGCGATGCAAGACTCTTTTTGGACCGGCGCCAATTTTTTTCTCGTTAGGGGAAAATTAGCCATCTGCACCGGCGACGAATCGGCCGTCGCGCGGCGTCGCGCGTGGGCGCCTTGACCCGCTCCGGTGCTGCCGCCATGCTCCGGCAGTTTCTTGGGTGACGGGCGCGGGTGGCGAATGGTCGAGCGAGTCGAATGCGTGGTGATCGGCGCGGGCGTGATCGGGCTTGCGATCGCGCGCGCCCTGGCGCTGCGCGGACGCGAGGTCGTGGTGCTGGAGCGCGCCGCGCATATCGGCACCGAGACGAGCTCGCGCAACAGCGAGGTGATCCACGCCGGCCTCTATTACGCCACCGGCTCGCTCAAGGCGCGGCTCTGCGTCGAAGGCAAGGTACAGCTCTACCACTATCTCAAGTCGCACGGCGTGCGCCACAGTCGCGTGGGCAAGCTCATCGTCGCGACCGAGGCCGACCAGATTCCCGCTCTCGAGCGCCTGGCGAAGAAGGCGGTCGAGAACGGCGTCATGGACATCGCGTGGCTCGACGCCAAGACGGCCAAGGCGATGGAGCCGGAGCTGCGCTGCCATGCCGCCCTGCTCTCGCCCTCGACGGGCACCATGGACAGCCACGGACTCATGCTCGCCTATCGCGGCGACGCCGAGGATCACGGCGCCATGTTTGCCTTCAACAGCCCCGTGGTGGCCGGCTGGATCGAGAAGGATGGCTTCCTTCTCGAGGTGGGCGGCGCCGAGCCGACCCGTATCGCCTGCGACGTCTTGATCAACAGCGCCGGGCTCTGGGCCCAGGAGGTTGCGCGCACCATCGAAGGCATCCCGGCCGACCTGATCCCTCGCCGCTATCTCGCCAAGGGCTGCTATTTCACGCTCTCGGGCAAGCCGCCTTTCAAGCGGCTCATCTATCCGGCGCCGGAGGTGAAGTTCGCGAGCCTGGGGCTCCACGTCACCGTCGATCTTGCCGGCCAGGTGCGCTTCGGTCCCGACCTCGAATGGGTCGACGAGATCAACTATGACGTCGACCCGCACCAGGCCGCGAAGTTCTACGCCACCATCCGCCAATACTATCCCGGCCTCAAGGACGGCTCGCTGCAGCCGGGCTATGCCGGCGTGCGGCCCAAGCTTCAGGCGCCCGGGGGCGCGCCCGAGGATTTTCTCATCCAGGGGCCAGCACTTCACGGCATTCCCAATCTGGTCAATCTCTTCGGCATGGAATCACCGGGCCTCACCTCCTCCCTCGCCATTGCCGATGAGGTGATGCGCCGCCTCGATTGAGGCGGGAAGCCACCGTCCGCGCCGCCGCAAAAGCGAGGCCGCGGGAACCCGAGACGATTGTCGGGTTTTCCCGGCATGGGGCGTGCCGACCGCCTTGGTTCATGGTTCAAATTTTCGCCCTTTTCTGGTAAATTTGTATCACGTTCGGCGCTCACTCTGCTGCGAGGAGCGCTCGCCGTCGCATAGCCAGGAACGCGCCATGGTCATCACGTCACGCCAAGCCGAGGAGCTTTCCCGCGCCGCCGCGGCACCGCCCGCCGGTGCCTCGCCGCCGGACCCCGCGCAGATCCTCTTCGGCACGCGCGAGCCGCCGCCCTTCCCCCAGGGCAATATCTTCCCGATCGAGTGGCATACGGATACGCCCAAGCTGCTCAAGCTCTATGACGCCTCGCGGGAGCAGAGCTGGTTTCCCAACAAGCTGCCCTGGGAAACCCTCGACCCGGCGGCGTTCACCCTCGATCAGCGCTACGCCATCGCCTATTGGTTCGGGCTCCTCTCGGTCTTCGACAGCTCGGGCCCCGCCGTCTTCGCCCGGGCGATGATCCACACCTACGAGACCCACCAGGAGGATCCGGTTCGCAAATGCTTCTTCCTCATCACCCGCGACGAGGTGAACCACGAGGAAGTCTGCCAGCGCGTGATCGAGATCATGACGCCGGGCGGGCCGCTCGGCCACGAGCCGGAGACCCCGCTCGGCAAGCTCGCCCTGAACAACGTGAAATGGTACTTCCACAACGGCGCGCGCTATTGGGAGGGCTTCAAGGGCGGGGTTCACCGCCATCCGCTGCCGATCCTCTTCACCTCCTTCCTCATGGGCGAGATCGCCTCGTCGACGCTGTTCCAGCAGATGCATCAGCGCACGACGATCCCGGTGCTCAAGGATGCGTTCCGCCGCGTCGGCCAGGACGAGTCGCGTCATTTGCGCATCTGCCTCACCCTCCTCGAGAACCTGCTGCCGAGGCTCGAGCCGGCGCAGAAGGCGACCATCACCAAGCAGATCCGCGCCGGCTTCGTGTTTCTCTCCGGCATCCTCTACGAGCCGCCGGAGCAGTTCTGGGAATTGCCGGAGACCTGGCGCCCGGCCCATCGCCTGCTCGAGGCGACGGCGCGCGAGGCGGGACTCGGCATCCTCTCGACGGAGGAGCGCCGGGAGAATTGGCGCACCTCGCTCCTGCGCGTGAAGGGGCTGATCGAGCCCTACGGCATCACCTTCCCCGCCATTCCCGAGATCGGCATCGACGGCGAGACTGTGGCTTTCGATCCCGCCGAGATCGTTCCCGTCTTCTGACGGAGCAGCGCCGCGGCCGCATCGGCCTTGACAGCGCCGGGCGGCGCCGTCAAGCTCCGCTCATGTCGTGCACCATGCGCCGCTCGCGAAAGCTCTACCAAGCGACCCTATCTCCGGGGCCGAGGAGCTTGCGCGCACACTGATCACGACGACCAAGCCAGCACAGCAAGCTCGCAACGAGCCCCGCCGGAACCGGACGGGGCTCTCGCATTTCATGGCCTTGGCAACGGACCGGCGGGCCTCAACCGGACCGGAGGTCAAATCGCCATGGACAGAATGGAATGTGAAAGCCCCGCCGCCGACGCGCCCACTGGGCCCGTCATCCGCGCCCTCCTCGCCGCTGCAAGCGTCCTGCGGGACTGGGAGCGGCGCTATTGGAGCCGGCGGATGCTCGAGGAGATGGGCGACGATGCGCTGCGCGATCTCGGCATCAGCCGTGGCGACGCCCTGCACGAGGCGGCCAAGCCGCTCTGGCGTCCCTAAGCGGGAGGAGCGGGCGCCATGGTGAACTCCCTCCTTCTCCTCAAGGGACTGCTCATCGGCCTCTCCATCGCCATGCCGGTCGGTCCCATCGGCCTCCTCTGCATCAAGCGCGCCCTCACCCGCGGGATGGCGGCGGGTCTTGCGACCGGCCTCGGCGCTGCGACCGCCGACGGGCTTTACGGCGCCGTCGCCGGCTTCGGCCTTGCCGCCGTCTCGTCCCTCCTCGTCGCGCAACAGGCGCCGCTCCGCCTCGTCGGCGGGCTGGTGCTCATCTGGCTGGGTGCCGCGAGCTTCCGCGAGCGGCCCGCCGCCGAAGCCACCGCCGAGGATCGACGCCGCAGCCTCCTCGCCGATTACACGACGACGGTGCTCCTGACCCTGACCAACCCGGCCACCATTATCTCCTTCGCGGCGGTGTTCGCGAGCGTGGGACTCTCCGAGACCGCCGCCAGCTATGGCGCCGCCGCCAGCTTCGTCGCCGCCGTCTTCCTCGGCTCGGCGCTCTGGTGGATCGTGCTGTCGGCTGGCGTAAGCCTCGCCCGCCGGCGCCTTCGGCCCGGCATGGTGCGCTGGATCAATCGCGGCTCGGGGCTGGTGCTCATCGGCTTCGGCGTCTCGGCCTGGGCCTCGCTTCTCCTCTGAGGATCCGCCTTGCGAGAAACCCTGCGGCCTCCCCATGCGTTTCATTCCTATGCCGTGCTATCGTGCTCGCTCTCTGCCCCACGCCGCGGGCGCGAGGACTGAGCCGATGCCGCACGAGCCGCCCTCCGACTATCCGAGCTTCTCGCCGCAGGAAATCGTCTCGATCATGTCGGGGCTCATGCTGGCGATGTTCCTCGCCAGCCTCGACCAGACCATCGTCGCCACCTCGCTGTCGAGCATCGGCCGCGACCTCAACGGCTGGCGCTCCCTCGCCTGGGTCGTCTCGGCCTATCTCGTCACCTCGACGACGACGACGCCGATCTATGGCCGCCTCAGCGATCTCTACGGCCGGCGGCCGATCCTCCTGATCTCGATCGGCCTCTTCGTCGGCTCCTCCGTGCTCTGCGCCCTCTCGGGAACCATGGCGCAGCTCATCGCCGCACGGGCCCTGCAAGGTGTCGGCGGCGGCGGGCTCCGCTCGGTATCGCAGGCGGTCATCGCCGACATGATCCCGCCGCGCGAGCGTGGCCGCTATCAGGGCTATCTTTCCAGCGTCTTCGCGACCTCGAACGTGCTGGGCCCCGTCCTCGGCGGGTTCTTCGCCGACTACCTCTCCTGGCACTGGATCTTCTGGATCAACCTGCCGCTGGGCCTGGCCGCCTTCATCCTCTCGAACCGCAATCTCGCGAAGCTGCGCCGGCCGCAGCACCACCCGAAGATCGACTGGCTCGGCGCCTTGCTGATCCTCGCCTCGGCGACGCCCATCCTCATCGGCGTCGCCAATGCGGAGCGCGCCGGCGGGTGGCTCTCCGTCGATTCTTTCGGCCCGATCGCCGGCGGCCTCATGGCGATCGCGGCGCTCATCCTCTGGGAGCGCATCGCGCGCGAGCCGATGCTGCCGCTGCGGCTCTTCCGCAACTCGATCTTCTCGGTGGCGAGCATCATCAGCTTCCTCGTCATGATGGTGATGATCGGCCTCATCGTGCTGGTGCCCATGGACTACCAGCTTGGCGCCGGGCTCTCAGCGAATGCGGCCGGCATCCGCATGATCCCGATGACGATCGGAACCGTGATCGGCTCCTTCATCTCGGGGCAGCTCATCACCTATACCGGCCGCTATCGCATCTTCCCCATCATCGGCACCTCGACGGGGATGATCGCCTGCGCGGTGATCGCCTGGGCCGGCCTCGGCCATTCCCTCGCTTTCGACATCCTTGCGACGGGCATCCTCGGCATGTCCTTCGGCGGCCAGCTCGCGCCAATGACCGTCACGGTGCAGAATGCGCTGCATTCCCACGACAACGGCATCGGCGTTTCCTGCCTGATGTTCTTCCGGCTGATGGGGGGCGCCTTCGGTGTCGCCCTTCTCAGCACGATCCTCATCGCCCGCCTCGCCGCCGGGGCCCTCGCAATTCCCGGCCACGAGGCGCTGGGCCCCAATCCCGGGATCGCGCTCTTCCACCTCGACGAGCCGGGACTTCACCTGACCCCGGCGCTCCTGGCGGCCCTCGGCGGCGCCGTGGAGCGCGCCTTCGCCCATGTCTTCATCGTCGCCGCGGTGATTCTCGCCTTTGCGGTGATCGGCGCGCTGCGTCTCAAGGAAGTGCCGCTGCGCGGCCGTTGACCGGAGCCGCCCTTGCCGCGGCGGCGGGAGGCTCCCTAATATGACGGGAGCGGCCGAGGATCGATCCGCGCCCATTGAGGAGTTTCGCGACATGGCCCGTTCCGCCAGGCCAGCGGGCAAGATCAAGCGGGTTTATCTGCCGCGGGAGCGCGGCGACGGCAAGCGCGTGCTGGTGGAGCGGCTGTGGCCGCGCGGGCTCACGAAGGAGGAGGCCGCCGTCGATGTCTGGCTCAAGGACATCGCGCCGAGCCCGGCCCTGCGGAGCTGGTTCGGTCACGACCCGAAGCGCTGGACGGAGTTCCGCAAGCGCTATCGCGACGAGATCGCGAAGAATGCCGGGCCGCTGCGCGAGCTGCGCGAGCTCTGCCGGAGCGGCCCGGTGACCCTGGTCTATGCCGCGCGCGACGAAACCCATAACGGCGCGCGAGTCCTGTTGGAACTACTCGAGGGAAAAAGCGATGGCCGTGAAGAAGCAACCCGATGACGCCGGCGAGCCGGAACCGGCGAAGGGCTTCAGCTCGCCGGCCTGCCTCGCCCACGAGATGGACCCCGCCTATGCCGGCTATCTCGGCGACGCCGAGCTCGTTGCGCTCCTGAACCTGCTGGTCGAGGCCGAGCGCGCCGGCGACAAGGTCCTGGGCGTCTTCCTCGCGGAGAGCCCGAGCGCTGAGGCGCGCGCGCTGCTCGAGGCGGTGCGGCGCGACGAGGCGCGCTTCACCACCATGCTCACCCGCCATATCGAGAAGCTGGGCGGCGCGCCGAGTCAAGCGACGGGCGCCTTCTACGGGAAGGCGATCGCGGTGGAGGGCTTCGCGGCGCGTCTTGCCTTCCTCAATCGCGGCCAGGGCTGGGTCGTGCGCAAGCTCAAGGACGCGCTGCCGCGGGTGAAGGACGACCGGCTCCATAGCGCGCTCAAGGGCATGCTCGGCGCCCACGAGGCCAATATCGCCCGCTGCGAGGCGCTGGTGAGAAGCCTGGGCTGAGACGGCTCAGCGACCCGCGGCCGCTCGCACGCGGAAAAGGCGGAGGTCGCTGGAGATGCCGGCCGGCCAGGGTTGCGGGGTGAGCCAGCTTGGCGCTGCGCCGCGCTGCAATCGCTTGTAGAGCGCCTCATCCGGCTTTGCTGGCTCACGCGCCGCCCGCCCGCCACCGCAGACCATCACGTAGGCGACGCCACGGCGGGCGAGAATCCGCCGCGCCGAGTCGTCGTCCCGGCTGGCCATGAAGCTCAGCGCATCATGCAGGCCCTCCACGTTCAGATGATAGAGGCCCGCGACGACGCGGTGGCCGGTCCAATAGAGCGTCTCCGGCGCCTGGTCGGGGTGAGTCAGGATGATCAGGTCGCTGCCGCCCATGAAGGCCGGATCGTTGAGCGCATCAGCCACTCCGCGAACGGCGCAATTGGCCGCCGCAGGCGCCGGCTTCGATGACCTGCCCATCGCGGCCGAGAGCGCCCCCGCAGCCAGCATCGGCCCGATGGCGATCAGCACAATGCCGAGCACGCGCGCCGCCAATCGTAGCGCCGTCGGCGCCCATCGCTCCATGAAGGGCTCGACGCGGCGCATCGCGCAGGCGACGGGAAGGGCGGCGAGGACCTCGGGATAGATCGCGAAACGCGCATGGAGCAGGCCCGGCCCGATCAGCAGGCCGAGCATGGCGGCGAAAAAGCCCCAACCCCAGCGCGCCGCCGGGCGCCGCTCGCGCCAGGCGAAGGCGATGGCGGCGACGAGGCCGAGAAGGGGAGCGCCGAGCCACAGCACGCCCCGGCTCGGCTCCCGGAAGGCCGGTTGCATCTCGGCGACCTGGTTCCAGAAGCCGATTCCCACTTCCGTGCCGAAGACGGCCTTCTCCGGGGCAAGCACGCCGGGAAACGCGGCAAAGAGGCTTCCTGCGGCCAGCACCGCGCCAGCAAGGGCCACGGCAAGGCGAATGCGCCAAGCCTCGGGATTCTGGGGCGCCGCAGCGATCCCCACCCAGAGCAGGGCAAGCAGGCCCGCGAAGGCCACATAGAGAATGGAGAGCCGCTCGGCTTCCGGGTAGAGCCAGCCCTTATAGGGTGGATCGACGGCCAGGAGCAGCGCCGTGGAGAGAAAGAAGGCCGCGGCAAAGCCAAGATTGGCGCCGCGGCGCGAGCGACCGTCGCGAATCCAGGCGAGCCCCATGAGCGCCACGCCGAGGGCGATGCCGAGGATGCATTCGACGGTCAGCCACAAGGCGAAGCTCGCCGCAAGGCCGGTTGTCACGCCGAGGCGTGGCCCGCTCGCCGCCGTGGCGAGGCGCAGGGCGAAGCCGAGAAAGAGCGTCCACGCCGCGACGACGGGCACGTGGTAGGTCACGTTGCCGATCATGCCGTAATTCAGCACGAGCGGCGCCAGGGCGATCAGGAGGCCGCCGAAGCGCCGGGTCGTCGCATCCAGGAGCGGCCGGGCCGCCCACATGGCGGCGAGGAGCAAGGCCGCGATCGAGAGCGGGCCGATCAGCCGCGTGGCGATCGCGAAGCCCGCGCTCCAGCCGGCGACGGCCGCAAAGGGAGCCGCCACGGCGAGGAAGACCAGGTCATAGGCCTTGCTCCAATGGAGCACCATGCCGAAGGGCGCATTGTCGCGGGGGAAAAAGCCGCGGTGCCAGCCATCCGCCAGCACCCCGCGCAGACGGACGATATGCATATAGCTGTCGGGATCGACGAGATCGCCCCGCAGGATCTCGGGATGGCGAAAGAAGGCGATGAGGGCCAGCAGCAGCGCGCCTAGGAGGATGCCCGGCAGGGCGTCGACCAGGAGATGGCCCTTCCCCTGCGCTGCCGCCAGGCCCCGATCTCTCCAATGAATGACCGCCATTGCGCGTCCTTCGAAGGCTGCCGGTCCAGCATGGGAATAGGGTATGGTGCGTTTGGGTCTCAGTCCCTCGGCCGTCGCCCCCGCGCAGGCGGGGGCCCAGAAACATTGGATTCCCGCTTTCGCGGGAATGACCGTCCGATATAGCGATTTGATCCAAGCGCATTCGCTCGAGATACCGGCTCGGCTGTTTTAAGGCGCCTTGGTTAACAAATCGCAAGCTGCCCAGCAGCTACTCGCGGGACGAGGGCAGGGTTATGATGCCGGCGGGAAACGCCATACCGAGAAGGCCGGGGCATGCTCACCCGCGGCAAGAGCTATGAGGAGGTCTATTCCGCGTTCCGCTGGAGCGTGCCGAAGCGCTTCAACATGGGCGTCGCCTGCTGCGACCGGCACCTCGCGCGCTACGGCGGCAAGCCCGCCCTGCTCTTCTTGACCGAGGATGGCCGGCTCGAGCGCTATAGCTTCGCCGATATCCATCGCCTCTCGAACCGGCTTGCCAACGCCCTCGTCGCCCATGGGGCCAAGCGCCGCGACCGCGTCGGCATCCTCCTTCCCCAATCGCCAGCCGCGGCGATCGGCCACATCGCGGCCTATAAGGCGGGGCTGATCGCAGTTCCCCTCTTTACGCTGTTCGGCGAGGACGCGCTCGCCTACCGGCTCGGCGACGCCAGCGCCGGCACCGTCATCACCGATGATGCCAATCTCGCCAAGATCATGGCGATCCGCGACAGGCTGCCGGCGCTGCGCCTCGTCATCGTCGCGCGCGATGCCGCGCCGAAATCGCCGCTGCCGGCAGGCGCCATCGATCTCGCGCGCGCCCTCGACTCATCCTCCGAGCGCTTCTCGCCCATCGACACCGACGCCGACGATCCCGCGCTCATCATCTACACCTCGGGCACCACAGGCCCGCCCAAGGGGGCGCTCCACGCCCATCGCACGCTGCTCGGCCACTTGACCGGCGTCGAGTTCTATCACGAGTTCCTGCCGCAGCCCGACGACGTGTTCTGGACGCCGGCGGATTGGGCCTGGATCGGCGGGCTCCTCGATGTGCTGCTGCCGGCCTGGTTCCATGCGGTGCCGGTGGTCGCCTGCCGCATGCGCAAGTTCGACCCGGAATTCGCCTATCGGCTCATCGCCGATTACCAGGTGCGCAATCTCTTCCTGCCGCCCACGGCGCTCAAGCTGATGCGCCAGGTGCGCGAGCCTCGCGCCCGCTGGAGCTACCAGATCCGCTCCATCTTCAGCGGCGGCGAGAGCATGGGCGAGGAGCTCCTCGCCTGGGGACGCGAGGCGCTCGGCGTTACCGTCAACGAGGGCTACGGCCAGACCGAGTGCAACCTGGTGCTCGGCAATTGCAGCGCCGTCATGCCGGTGCGCGCCGGCTCGATGGGCCGACCGGTGCCGGGGCACATCGTCGAGATCGTCGACGAGCGGGGCAATCCCGTTCCGTCCGGCACGCCGGGCATCGTCGGCGTGCGGCGGCCGGATCCGGTGATGCTGCTCGAATATTGGGGTAACCCGCGCGCCACCGCCGAGAAATTCGCCGGCGACTGGCTCTTGACCGGCGACGTCGCCGTGAAGGACGACGAGGGCTATTTCTGGTTCCGCGGCCGCGCCGACGACATCATCACGAGCGCCGGCTACCGCATCGGGCCGAGCGAGATCGAGGATTGCCTGTTGCGACATCCCGCCGTCGCCATGGCGGCCGCGATCGGCGTGCCAGACCCCCTGCGCACCGAGATCGTCAAGGCGTTCATCGTGCCGGCCCCCGGCCATGCGCCGTCCGCGGCCTTGGCGCGCGAGATCCAGGACTTCGTGAAGACGAGGCTCGCGGCCCACGAATATCCCCGCCTCGTCGAATTCGTCGAGAGCTTGCCGCTGACGGCGACGGGCAAGATCATGCGGCGGGAGCTGCGCGCCAAGGAGATCGCCGAGCAAGCAGCGCCACGGGAACCCACCGCCGGATCGCCTTAGGGATCGCCCGGGACGCCATAGCTTGGCGCCGCGGTGGGATCGAGGGCGCGCTGAATGTAGTCCTTCATCTGTGGCTCATAGAGATCCCAGGTCTTGCGCAGCGCGGCGATGGGCGCCTCGTCGGCCCAATCCACGCGCAGATTGACGACGGGCCAGGGCTGCTCATGGGCGACGACGAGCCCCGCCGAATGCACGGGGCCCGCCTCGCCACCGGCGGCGAGGCCCCGCTCGAGCGCGCGCAGCAGCCGCTCGGCGAGATGCGCCTCCGGTGCGGCCGCGAAGGCCTCGGCCATCGCGGCGGGCACGCCCGAATTGGCGAGGAGATTGCCCGCTGCCACGCAATCGCGCCCCGCCGCCGCCCCGGTCACGCCGAGGGCCTTGGCGCCGGTATAGTGGGCGACGCGGCCCTCGCGATCGACGACCGCGAGCTGGCGATGGACGATGTGAGGGGCGGCGGCGGTGATCCGCGCGAGCGCCTCGCCGGCGGGAACCCCCTCCTCGAGGAGATCGAGAAGGCGGATGCCGAGCACCGGATCGGTCACGTTCTGGCTGGCGACGGCGCCGGCACTCACGCGCACCCAGACGCAGCGCGACGCAACGGCGATGCTCGAGCTGGAGATCGCCATTCCCACGGCACCGCTGCGGGCGCAGCGGCCGACGATCGAGAAGGTCATTTCTTCGCCCTGTTGCGGCCGGCGGCGCTCTTTCGCGCTGTCCGCGACGCGTTCGCCTCGTCTTCGGGGATCACCGCGTCCACGTCGATCTCCATGAGGAGCTCGGGTCGCGCGAGGCCGCTCACGATCAGGCCGGTCGAGCAAGGATAGACGCCCTTGAGCCATTTGCCCACCACCTGGTAGACGGGCTCGCGATAGGCGCGGTCGGTGATGTAAATGTGGATCTTGCAGATGTGCTCCAGCTTGGCGCCGGCCTCCTCGAGCAGGATCTTCACGCATTTCATGGCGTGCTCGGCCTGGGCCGCGGGATCGCCGATGCCGACGACGCTGCCGTCGAAGGCCATCGCGGTCTGGCCGCGCAGGAAGATGTGATTGCCGGCGCGGACCGCCATGCAGAGATCGATGCCGAGCTTCTGATTCTTGTAGTAGCTGTTGGTGCGGAACTTGCGGAAACGCTGATGCGCCACGGCGCCCTCCCTCTTCGCTGAGCGGTCTTCATCCCACGACGCAACGCGCCTTGCGGGCGCGCGACGTCCCTTCCCCTTTACCCGAAAGCCGTGGCGGCTCAAGCCGCGGAAAGCGGCGACCCCTCCAGCGCCAGGCGGCTGTAGTTGCGATCGCAATAGACGAGCGGCCGCCCCTCGCCGAGCTCCACGTCGCAGACCGTGCCGATCAGCACGTGGTGGGAGCCCCAGCGCAGGTGGCGCACCAGGGTGCAGTCGAAGGCGGCGAGCGCGCCGACGAGAGCCGGAGAGCCGGTGGCGAGCGGCATCCATTCGGCGGCGGCGAAATGATCCCCGCCCTCGATGGGAAGGCGCCCGGCGAAGACCTCCGAGATCGCCTCCTGGTCCTCGGAGAGGATATTCACGCAGAAGGCGCCGCTCGCGATGATGGCATCCGCGGCGCGGCTCTGGTGATGCAGGCAGGCGAGCAGGGAGGGCGGATCGGCCGAGACGGAGCAGACGGCGCTCACGGTGACGCCCGCACGCCTGCCCTCGGCCGTCTTGGTCGTGATGATCGAGACCCCGGTCGCCGCGAGGCGCATGCCGTCGATGAAGCTCTCGCGCAGCATGGCTCAGCTCCCTTTCATCACCTTGTCGCTCAGCCCCGCGGCCTTCTTGACGAAGGCCAGCGGCTCGTCGAAATCGAAATTCATATAGACCGCGTTGAGATGGGCGAAGGGCGGCGATTGGGCGAAGAGCTCGAAGGTCACCCGATGGCCGGCATAGTCGGAGTTGAGAAGGTCGCGCGCGAAGGCGAGCAGCTTGCGGCGATCCTCCGAGCCCCACGCCTCGTTCACGGAGTAATACTTGTCGAGCCAAGGCTTCGTCTCGGGATTGGCGAACATGGCGCTGTCGGGGGTCACGCAGATCTGGCCGCCGCAGAGCTCGCGCGCGAGATGCATCATAGCCGGGAGCTTCGAGCAGGCATGCACGCGGCCGGTGAAGAGGAGCGACTGGTTCGGCATCAGGAGGCCGGCGGGGCTCGGCTGCGCCGCGGCGATGGCCGCGGTGAGGTGCGCGTTGATGCCCTCGCGGTAGCAGACCAGCTCGGCGAGCTTCTCGCGCACCGCCTGCTGCTTGTCGAGGCCGGTCTGGCGCACGTTGAAGAGCGCGGCGCCGATCATCATGTCGGCGATGTAGAGAATGCGCTGGACGAAGGGGAAAGCGCTGTAGCGATGCAGGGTGGCGCGGATGAAGCTGGCCGCCCGCGTGTGGCGGTAGAAGAGCACGTTCTCCCAGGGCACCAGCACGTTGTCGAACACGATGAGCGTGTCGACCTCGTCGAAGCGGTTGGCGATGGGGTAATCCGCGATCGGCGCACGGCCTGCAAAGCCGGTGCGGCAGATATGCTTCATGCCCGGCCAACCCATGTCGGCGATGAAGCCGACGGCGTAATCGGACAGCTTGTCGTCGCCCCAATTGGCGATGGTCGGCTTCACGAAGGCCTGGTTGGCATAGGCCGCCGCCGTCTCGTATTTGGCGCCGCGGACAACGATGCCCTGGTCCGTCTCCTTGACCACGTGGAGCAGCATGTCCGGGTCCTGATCCTGGGGCCGCTTGGAGCGGTCGCCCTTGGGGTCGGTATTGGCGGAGACGTGGAAGGGATCGGCGCGGAGCGCCTTCAGGATATGATGCTCGACGTTCTTGCTGAACTGGGAGTCGATCTCGTCGAGAACGGCCTTGCCGTCATAGAGGGACCACAGCTCGCCGATCGTCTCGTCGCCCATGCGCACGACGACGCCGCCGACGTCCTTCATCTGCGCGTCCACGTAGCGCCGCTTGTCGTCCCAGTCCGCCTGGGTCTTTGGCAGCTTGAGCGCCCGGTTGCAGGGCTCGTTGCTCTGCTCGTCCACATAGGACATGAGCTCGCGATACTTCGCCTCGTGGGCCATGTCGTAAAAGCGCGCCCGGACATCGACGATCGGCTTGAAGGCCGGATGCGTGGTCACGTCCTTGACCCGCTCGCCGTTGATCCAGACGGCGCGGCCATCGCGCAGGGATTCGCGATATTCTTGCCCGGTGCGTAGCATCGGCCTCTCCTTGAAGTCCAGTTTGGAACCATTTTGCTTTGCAAGTAGGAATTAGGAAAATATAATTCATTGAAGGGAAGGATCGAAAAAATTGATCCAGTACACGTTGAAGCAGCTTGCCTATTTCGCGGCCGCGGCGGAGCGCGGCAATGTGACCGAGGCGGCGCGCGTCCTCAACGTCTCCCAGCCCTCGATCTCAACCGCCATCGCCCATCTCGAGCAGGTGTTCGGAACCCAGCTCTTTCTGCGCCATCACGCCCGCGGCCTCTCACTGACGCCCGCCGGGCGGCGGCTCTTCGCCGAGTCGCGCGGGCTCCTCGCCCATGCCGAGGAGCTCGCAGCCGGCGGGCTGAGCGACGGCGAGCGCCTGCGTGGCGAGCTGCATCTCGGCTATTTCGTGACCTTCGCGCCCTACTACCTTCCGGGCCTTCTCCTGCAATTCGCCGAGCGGCATCCCGACGTGGTGGTGCGTCTCCATGAGGGCGACATCGAGAGCCTTCGCCGCGGCCTTGCGCTCGGGACCATCGAGCTCGCGCTCATCTACGATCTCGCGCTCGGCCAGGACCTCGCGCGGGAGCCCCTGGCGGCCCTCAAGCCCTATGCGCTCCTGCCGACCCAGCATCCCCTCGCCAAGCGCAAGCGCGTCGCTCTCCATGCGCTCGCCGCCGAGCCCTTCATCCTCCTCGACCTTCCCCATAGCCGCGAATATTTCCGCTCGATTTTCCTCGCCTATGGCATCGACCCGCTGATCCGCTACGCAACGCCATCCATGGAGATGGTGCGCGGCCTCGTGGCGCGCGGACACGGCGTCGGCCTTCTCAATATCCGTCCGCGCGGCGACCGCGCCTATGATGGTGCGGCGATCGCCTGCCGGCCCCTCGCGGAGCCGGCGCCGCCGCTCCATATCGTGCTGGCGCGCTCCGCCCAGGCGCGACCCGCCCGCCCGGCGGAGGCGCTCATCGCCTGCGCGCGGGACTACTTCGCCAAGCTGAGGCCATAGCCACGCCGCACGCGACGGCATTGCGGAGGCCGGCCTCCCGAGCGACAATCCGCGCGACAGGCTGCGCCACGGGGGAATCGCGCCTGGAGGTTGCCTCACCTTCCCTCGATCTCGCCAATTTCCGGGGACGCCTGTCATGACCAGCGCGACGACTTGCCCGACCGTCAATTGGACCTATCCGACCCAGGTGCGCTTCGGGCCCGGACGGCTCAAGGAGCTGCCGGAGGCCTGCAAGTCCGCGGGGATCGCGCGGCCGCTCATTGTAACCGACCCCGGGCTCGCCCGCCTGCCCATGATCGACCGGGTCCGCGAGCTCCTCGCCGCCGCCGGGCTCGAGGCGGCGCTCTTCTCCGATCTTCGACCCAATCCCGTCTATCGCAACGTGGAGGACGGGATGCGCGCCTTCCGCGCGGGCGGGCATGACGGCGTTGTCGCCATCGGCGGCGGCAGCGGGCTCGACACGGGCAAGGCGATCGCGTTCCAAGTCGGCCAGAGACGGCCGATCTGGGATTTCGAGGATATCGGCGATTGGTGGACGCGCGCCGATCCCGACAGCATCGCCCCCGTGGTGGCGATTCCCACCACCGCGGGCACCGGCTCCGAGGTCGGGCGCGCCGCCGTCATCACCAATGAGGAGACCCATCGGAAATACATCATCTTCCATCCGCGCATGATGCCGCGGGTGGTCATCTCCGATCCCGAGCTCTCGACGGGGTTGCCGCCGCGCATCACGGCGGCTACGGGCATGGACGCGCTTGCGCATAATCTCGAGGCCTATTGCGCCCCGAGCTATCACCCCATCGCCGAGGGCGTTGCGCTCGAAGGCATCCGGCTCATCAAGGAATGGCTGCCCGTCGCCTATCGCGACGGGAAGAACCTCGTTGCGCGCGGCAATATGCTGGCCGCGGCGAGCATGGGTGCTGCGGCCTTCCAAAAGGGCCTCGGCGCCATTCACGCCATGAGCCATCCCGTAGGCGCCCTTTACGACGCCCATCACGGCCTCACCAACGCCGTCGTCATGCCCTATGTGCTGGCGCGCAACCGCCCGGCGATCGAGGAGAAGACCGCCCGCATCGCGCGCTATCTCGGCCTCGTCCAGGGCTCCTTCATTGCCCTGCTCGACTGGGTGATGGAGCTGCGCCGCGAGCTCGGCATTCCCCACACCCTCGCCGAGCTCGGCGTCGAGGAGGCGCGCATTCCCGAGCTCGCGCGCATGGCCGCCGAGGATCCGAACAATGGCGGCAATCCGGTGCCGCTCACGGCGGCGGATTACGAACCGCTTTTCCTCAACGCCATCCGCGGACGGCTGAGCTGAACGGCGCGGCATGATCTTCGAGCGCGCCGACCAGCCGCTTCCCCGCTGGCGCGACATCTTCGGTCATTACGACCGCCACATGGCCTCCAACGCCGTCGTGGCCTGGCTCTTCGCCACCACCGGGCCCCTCGTCATCCTCTTCGCCGTCGCCACGCAGGGCGGCTTGTCGCGGGAGGACATCTCGTCGTGGATCTTCGGCGCCTATGCGCTGGGCGGCGTCTTCTCGATCGCGATGAGCGCCCTCTACCGGCAGCCCATCGGCATGGCCTGGACCATCCCGGGCGCGGTCCTGGTCGGGCCGACCCTCGGGCATCTCCCCTTCGCGGAGGTGATCGGCGCCTATCTCGTCTGCGGCGTGGTGATGCTCGTCCTTGGCGTAACGGGACTCGTGCGCAAGGTGATGGCGCTCATCCCCATGCCGATCGTGATGGCGATGGTGAGCGGCGTCTTCCTGCCTTTCGGCTTGAAGATCGTGAGCGGCTTCGTCGATGATTTCTGGATCGCCTTCGCCGTCGTCGCGGCCTTCTTCGTCTCCGGCGCCGTCCCGGCCATCGGGCGCATCCTCCCGCCGGTGCTGGCCGCCCTCGTCGTCGGCGTTATTGCCGTCGTGGCGATGGGCCACGTCAAGCTAAGCGAGCCGCTCCACCTCGTCGTCGCCCACCCCAAGCTCTACGCGCCGCGCTTCTCCCTCGAGGCGCAGCTCGAGCTGGTGCTGCCGCTCATCGTCGCGGTCATGGGCATCCAGAATTCCCAGGGCTTCGCCATCCTTTCCGCCGCCGATTACAAGCCGCCGATGAATGCGCTCACGATCGTCTGCGGCGCCGGCACGATCCTCATGGGCCTGCTCGGCTCGGTGCCGACCTGCGTCACCGGCCCGTCCAACGCGATCATGTGCGCGAGCGGCGCCAAGGATCAGCGCTATGTCGCCGGCATCGTCTATGGCGCCTTGATGCTGGCCTTCGGTGTCTTCGCGCCCCTCGCCACTCAGATCGGCCTTGCCCTTCCCACCGCCTTCATCGGCGTGCTCGGCGGGCTCGCCATGGCGCGCGTGCTGCAAAGCTCGCTTGTCGCCTCGTTCGGCGGCGATCTCACGCTTGGCGCGATGGCGACCTTCATCGTCACGCTCTCAAACGTCACCATCTTCAATATCGGCTCCGCCTTCTGGGGCCTCGTCTTCGGCGTAATGACGAGCTGGCTGCTTGAGCGCGACGCCCTACGCAAGGTTTGGCATGGCTGAGTCATGCGATACCTCCTCATTCACGCCAGTATCACCCTTTTCGTCATCATCGACCCCGTCGGGGTGGCGCCACTCTTCGCAGCGCTGACCGAAGGCCGCAGCGCCGAGGAGCGCCGGCGCGCGGCGTGGATCGGCGTCCTCGTCGCGGCGCTCGTGCTCTATGTCTTCGCGCTCGTCGGCCGCGCGTTTCTTTCGGCCCTTGGCGTGAGCATCGCCGCCTTCCGCGTTGCCGGGGGCGTCCTGCTTTTCCTCGTCGCGATCGACATGGTCTTCGCCCGCCAATCGGGCCTGCGCTCGACGACGCGGACGGAGGATGACGAGGCGCATCATCGCGCCGACATTTCCGTCTTCCCGCTCGCGATCCCACTCATCGCCGGCCCGGGTGCGATCGCCTCGGTCATGCTGCTGATGGGCGAGGCGGGGTCGTGGAGCGGGCGCGGCATTATCCTTGCCGTGCTCACGATCGTGCTCGCGCTGACCTATCTGCTCCTTCGCATGGCGCCCCGTCTTGTTCGCCTGCTGGGCGTGACCGGCACCAATGTGGTGGGCCGCGTGCTCGGGATCATCCTCGCGGCCATCGCCGCGCAATTCATCATCGACGGGATCCGCGAGGTGCTGGGCGGCATCCACGCTTAAAGCGAGTAAAGGAAGGCGAGCAGCGCCGCGCGATCGTCCGCATCCATGTTGCGGAATGCCTCTTTCGCCCGTTCGCCCTCGCCGCCATGCCAGAGAATGGCCTCGGCGGCATTCCGGGCGCGGCCGTCATGGAGCAGGGTGGTGTGGCCGTTGACCACCTCGACGAGGCCGAGCCCCCAAAGCGGCGCCGTGCGCCATGAGCGCCCGCCAGCGGCGAATTCGGGGCGGCCGTCGGCTAGCCCCTCGCCCAGGTCATGCAACAGCAGATCCGTATAGGGGTGAATGATCTTATGCGCGAGTGCCGTGTCCTCGCTGTCGCCTGTCTCGAGGCTCGGCCGATGGCACGCAGCGCAGCCCGCCTCGGTGAACAGGGCCGCCCCCCGAGCGATGCGCGGATCAGTCGGGCTTCGCTGCGCCGGCGGCGCCAGATGGGCGAGATAGAAGGTCACTGCATCGAGGAAATCGTCGCCGATCTTGGGGTGGCGCGCCGCCACGGCAGCGGCGCGGCAGGCCGCCTCGACCGGGGTGCAGTCGTTCTCGGGGTAAAGCGGATTGGTGATGCCGATGTCGCGATTGAAGGCCTGGGCGTTCTGCTGCCGCAGATGGGGTTGCCCGGCCTTCCAGCCGAAGCGCCCGACCCGCAGCGCCTGCGCGGCGATGTTCCAGACGCGGTTGGGCCGCCCCGCGACCTTGCCCTCCCGTTTCTCCTCCGCGGCGATTGCCTCGATTTCCTGCGCCGGCACCGCGTCGAGAAGACCCGTGCCGATCAGCGCGGGCGCCACGCGGACCGAGACGAGCGTGTTGTCTCCCAGAGGACCAAAGGCCAGTGACTCGAAGCGGTAATGAGGCTCGCGCAGGCTATAGGGCGTGCCGTCGCCATAGCGCCCCGGCCGCTCGGTATAGCTCACCCGCGCGTTGCCCTCGATGGGCACGCCGGCGACAGCGTTGCGGTCGAGCTGCTCGCCGTAGAGGGGATGGGGCAGCGGCCCGCCATGCGCGTCGGAACCCGGAGCGCTGAGGCGGACGACCATCGAGATCATGGGGAACTCCGGACGCTGCGGCGGCTGGCCGCGCCCTGCGCGGGTATGGCAGCCATCGCAGGAGAGGCGGTCGAAGAGCGGACCGAGGCCGTCGAGCCCGGGATGCGGGCCGGGCGCCGCGGCCCAGTCGGTCTCGAAGAGCTGCCGCCCCAGGCGATAACGCTCGATGAGCGCGCCGCTCAGCTTGGGGAGGGGTTGGCGGAACGCATCGATCGCGTCGTCCGCCGCTTGGAGCGGACTCGCGAAGAGCGCCGGGAGGAGAAGGGTGGCGGCAGCGGCGGCGAGAAGGCGCGCGGTCAATCCTCCTCTTGCAGCGACATGAGCGCGGTGTTGCCGCCCTGCGCCGTCGTATTGACCGAGAGCGTGCGCTCCACGGCGAAGCGATGGAGATAATGGGGACCGCCCGCCTTGGGACCGGTGCCCGAGAGTCCCTCGCCGCCGAAGGGCTGAACCCCGACCACGGCGCCGATCATATTGCGATTGACGTAAGCATTGCCCACTCGGGCACGCCGCGCGATATGGGCGATCGTGCTGTCGACCCGGCTGTGGACGCCGAGGGTAAGGCCATACCCCGTGCCGTTCACCGCATCGATCACCGCATCGAGGCGATCGCCGCGATAGCGCACGACGTGGAGAATGGGACCGAAGACCTCGCGCTCGAGCCTGGCGATGCGGTCGATCTCAAAGGCCGCGGGAGCGACGAAGGTGCCGTGGGCGCAGTCCGCGCCGAGGCTGGTCCGATAGATCAGCCGACCCTCGCGCGTCATGCGCTCGGCATGGGCCTCGAGCATCGCCTTGGCATCCTGGTCGATGACGGGGCCGACATCCGTTGTCAGCAGGCCGGGGTCGCCGATTCTGAGCTCGGCCATGGCTCCGGCCAGCATATCGAGAAGCTTGTCCGCGATCTCCTCCTGCACGAAGAGGACGCGCAGCGCCGAGCAGCGCTGGCCTGCGCTCTGGAAGGAGGAGGCCAGCACGTCCTGCACCACCTGCTCGGGCAGGGCCGAGCTGTCGACGATCATGGCGTTCTGGCCGCCGGTCTCGGCGATGAGGGGGATGATCGGCCCCGGCCGCGCCGCAAGCGCCCGCCCGATCGCGCGGGCCGTCTCGGTCGAGCCGGTGAAGACGACACCGGCGACGCGCGGATCGGCGACGAGCTTGGCGCCGATCGTCTCGCCGGGCCCCGGCAGGAGCTGCAGGGCGTCGGCGGGGATTCCCGCCTCGTGAAAAAGCCGCACGGCATGGGCTGCGATGAGCGGCGTCTGCTCCGCCGGCTTGGCGATCGCCGCATTGCCGGCGGCCAGGGCTGCGGCGATCTGGCCGGTGAAGATGGCGAGCGGGAAGTTCCATGGGCTGATGCAGACCACGACGCCGCGGCCGTGCAGCGAGAGCTCGTTGCGCTCGCCCGTGGGCCCCGGCAGGTGCAGAGCCGCTCCGAAATCGAGGCGCGCGCGATGGGCGTAGTAGCGGCAGAAATCGGCGGCCTCGCGGACCTCCGCAATGCCATCGGCGAGAGTCTTCCCCCCTTCGCGCGTGCAGAGGGCCATGAGCGGCGCCATGTCGCGCTCGAGGAGATCGGCCATGCGCTCGAGCCGCTTGGCCCGCTCTGCGGCCGGTGTCTCGTCCCAGAGCGGAAAGGTGCTGTGGGCGCGCTCGAGGGCGTCGCCGAGATCGGCCTCGCCTGCGTCGCTCACCTCGCCGATGCGGCGGCGCCGATCGGTTGGGTCATAGGCAGGCTTTGCCGAGGCCGCGCGCTCGACGCCGCCGATGATCGGGCCGCTGCGCCAGCCGCGATTGGCCGCCCGCTCCATCTCGCGGGCCAGCGGCTCGAGGGCGGTCACGTCGGAGAGATCGATGCCCTTGGCGTTGAGCCGCTCGGGCAGGTAGATGTCGCGCGGCAGGGCGATGCGGGGATGGGGCTTCCGCGGCAGCTTGCGCATGCGGGCGATGGGATCGGCGATGATGTCGGCGATGGGCGCGCGCTCGTCGACGATGCGGTTGACGAAGGAGGTGTTGGCGCCATTCTCGAGCAGGCGGCGCACGAGATAGGGCAGAAGATCCTCGTGGCTGCCGACGGGCGCATAGATGCGGCAAGGGATATTGAGCCGATCCTTGCCCACCACCTGCTCGTAAAGCGCCTCGCCCATGCCGTGGAGGCGCTGGAACTCGAACTCCCGGTTGTTGCCGGCGAATTCGAGAATGGCCGAGAGGGTATGGGCGTTGTGGGTGGCGAATTGCGGATAGAAGGCGTCGCGGCCATGGAGGAGCCGGCGGGCGCAAGCGAGATAAGAGATATCCGTCGCCGCCTTGCGGGTGAATACCGGATAGCCGTCGAGCCCCCGCTCCTGGGCGCGCTTGATCTCGCTGTCCCAATAAGCGCCCTTGACGAGGCGCACCATGAGCCGCCGCTTGTCGCGGCGCGCAAGCTCGGCGAGCCAGTCGATCACGGCGGTGGCGCGCTTCTGATAGGCCTGCACGGCGAGGCCCAAGCCATCCCAGCCGGCAAGCGAGGGATCGCGCGAGATCTCGGCGAAGACCTCGAGGGAGAGCTCGAGGCGATCGGCCTCCTCCGCATCGACGGTGACGCCGATATTGACCTCCTTCGCGTGGCGGGCGAGAGCGGCGAGTCGCGGCGTCAGCTCCTTGAGGACGCGGGCGCGCTGCGCGAACTCGTAGCGTGGATGGAGGGCCGAGAGCTTGATCGAGATCCCTGGTGCCGCGATCGGGCCGCGGCCCGCCGCCGCCTTGCCTAGGGCCGAGATGGCCTTGTCATAGGCCTCGAGGTAACGCTCGGCGTCCTTGGCCGTACGCGCCGCCTCGCCGAGCATGTCATAGGAATGGCGATAGCCGAGGGGCTCCTCGGCCCTGGCCCGCTCCAGGGCCTCCTCGATGGTGCGGCCCATGACGAACTGGCGGCCCATGATGCGCATCGCCTGCATCATCGCCTGGCGGATCACCGGCTCGCCGCTGCGCGCCACCAGGCGCCCGAGGAGCGAGCTCAGATCCTTCTCCTTGAACTCGCCGAGCTTGACGACGCGCCCCGTCAGCATCAGCGCCCAGGTGGAAGCGTTGACGAAGAGGGAGTCGCTCTTGCCGAGATGCTTCTCCCAGTCCGCGAGGCGCAGCTTGTCGCGGATGAGAAGATCGGCCGTCTCCGCATCGGGGATGCGCAGCAGCGCTTCCGCGAGGCACATAAGGACGACGCCCTCCTGGCTCGAGAGGGCGTATTCGTGGAGGAAGGCGTCGAGCCCGCCCTTGCCGACCCGCTGGCGCCGCACCTCGGCGACGAGCCCGCGCGCCCGCTCGGCGATACGGTCGAGCTGGTCGGCGGGAAGGGCCAGCTCGGCAAGCAGCCGCTCGACCACCTGCGTCTCATCGGCGCGATAGAGCCCGCCGATGGCGGCCCAGGCGGGTGAGGGCTTGGCCGGAGGCTGGGCGAAGACGAGGGCGGGTGTCGAGAGGTCGTTCGGCATGGGAACCTCTGTTCCGTGGGCGGCCATCTATACTCCCACCCCTCCCGAATTGCCACTGGCCACCGGCCTTGCGGGAGCGGCCGCTTCGCCCTCGATCCTAAAGCAGGCCGAGCTCGCGCAGCTCGGCGGCGAGCTTGGGAGGCAGCTCGTCATCCCCCGGCGCCAAGGCCGGTCGGTCAGGGGGCGCTTCGGCGGGATCGAGATAGCGCCAGCCCTGAAAGGGCCGCCAGGGCACGAGCCGGGTCTTGACCAGCTTGCGGTCGAGCTCGATCGCGCAAGCCGCCTCGCCCTGGCTGTTGGTGACCGGCTTGAGGCCGATGATGCGCTGGCGCACCCGCACATAGCCCTTGATCACCCAGTAGAGCGAGCCGCCGTCGAGGACGTCCTCGACCCGCTTCGGCATCATGCGGGTGACGTGCCGCAGCCGCGCCGTCCTGCTCGTCTGGCGCAGGGCGGCGAGGCGCTGCTTCTGCCATTTCGCGAGCTCCTCGACAGTGTCGACGCCGACGCAGAGCTTGATGATGTGAACAGTCATTGCTTCCGCTCGGCACCCGCGCGCTCGAAGGCGATCAGCTCGGCCCCTTCATTTACCTGCTCGCCCGGCCCGTAATTCACCTTCTCGACGCGCCCATCGGCCGGGGCGGTGATCGTGTGCTCCATCTTCATCGCCTCGAGGACGAGAAGCGGCGTCCCGCGCTTAACGATGGTCCCCGCCGCGACGAGGACCTGGATGACCTTGCCGGGCATGGGTGCTGCCAGAGTGCCGGCATCCGCCTCGAGCGCGGCCGCGGCGGCGAGCGGATCGAGGAGCTGCAGCCGGTAGGTTTCGCCGGCAAGGAAGAGCGTTATCTCGCCGCCATCCCGCGCGATGCTCGCCTTGAGTCGCTCGCTCCCGAGCGTCGCCACGAGGGCGCCCGCCTCATCCAGCTCGCCGTGAACGGCGAGAGCGCCGCCCGGCAAGTCGACGAGATAGCCGTCGGGCCGATAATGCACCGTCACCGCGACCTCGCGCCCGCCATCTTGAAAGCGAAGAACGTGATGATTGTCCCCGTTCATGCGCCAGCCATCTGCAAGCGCCCAGGGGGAATGGGGATCGCTCGAAGCCAAGGCTGCCGCGCGGGCCTGCCGGGCGCGATCGAGAAAGACGGCCAAGGCGGCGATCGCCAAAACCCGCGCCGGAGCCGGTGCCGCCGGCGGCATCAGCCTGTCCTGATGACGGGCGATAAAGCCGGTGTCGAGCTCGGCCGCGGCGAAGGCCGGATGCGCGGCCAGCCTGGCGAGGAAGCCGATATTCGTGACAACCCCGGCGACCTCGCAAGCCCCCAGCGCCGCGACGAGACGCTTGCGCGCGATCTCCCGGTCCTCGCCCCAGACGATGAGCTTGGCAATCATCGGATCGTAATGGATGGTGACCTCGCCACCCTCGACCACGCCGGTATCGACGCGCAGATGCGGACTCTCGGGCGGAAAGCGGAGATGGCGCAGCCGCCCCGTCGCAGGCAGGAAGTTTCGACTCGGATCCTCGGCATAGAGCCGCGCCTCGAAGGCGTGGCCGGAGATTGCCAACTGCTCCTGCCGCAGCGGCAAGGGCTCGCCCGCGGCGACCCGGAGCTGCCATTCCACCAGGTCCTGACCGGTGATCATCTCGGTCACCGGATGCTCGACCTGGAGCCGGGTGTTCATCTCCATGAAGTAGAAGACGCCCTTCTCGTCGGCGATGAACTCGACGGTGCCGGCGCCGCGATAGCCGATGGCCCGCGCCGCCGCCACGGCAGCGGCACCCATCTCCGCGCGCCGCTCGGGGGTCATGCCCGGCGCCGGGGCCTCCTCGATCACCTTCTGATGGCGGCGCTGGATCGAGCAGTCGCGCTCGAAGAGATGCAGCGCATTCCCGTGGCCGTCGGCGAAGACCTGGATCTCGATATGGCGCGGGCGGGTGAGATACTTCTCGATAAGCACGCGATCGTCGCCGAAGGCCGCTGCCGCCTCGCGCCTGGCCGAGGCCAGCGCCGCCGCCAGATCGCCTTCGGAGTCGACGACGCGCATTCCCTTGCCGCCGCCGCCCGCCGACGCCTTGATCAGCACCGGATAGCCGATCGTCTTCGCCGCGACGCGCAGCGTCTCCACATCCTGCTCGGCGCCGTGATAGCCCGGGACGACGGGGACTCGCGCCTCGGTCATGAGGCGTTTCGCCTCGCTCTTCGAGCCCATGGCCCGGATCGCCGCAGGCGGCGGGCCGATAAAGACGATGCCGGCCGCCTCACACGCCTCGGCGAAGGCGGCGTTCTCGGAGAGGAAGCCGTAGCCGGGATGGATGGCCTGGGCGCCGGTCGCGCGCGCCGCCGCCAGGATCACCTCGATCTTGAGATAGCTCTCGCGTGCAGGCGCGGGGCCGATGAGCCGCGCCTCGTCGGCGAGCGCCACATGGCGCGCCGCGGCATCCGCCTCGGAATAAACGGCGATCGTGCGAATGCCGAGCCGGTGCGCGGTGCGCATGACGCGGCAGGCGATCTCTCCCCGGTTGGCGATCAGGATCTTGTCGAACATGCGCCGCCCGCCCGCCTACATCCGGAATACGCCGAAGCGGGTCTCTTCGATCGGCGCGTTGAGCGCCGCCGAGATCGCGAGCCCGAGCACGCGCCGCGTATCCTTGGGGTCGATGACGCCGTCGTCCCAAAGCCGCGCGCTCGCGTAGTAAGGATGGCCTTGGACCTCGTATTGCGCGCGGATGGGTCGCTTGAACGCCTCCTCCTCCTCCTGGCTCCAGCGCCCGCCCTTGGCCTCGATATTGTCGCGCCGCACCGTCGCGAGCACGCTGGCCGCCTGCTCGCCCCCCATCACGGAGATGCGGGCATTGGGCCACATCCAGAGGAAGCGGGGCCCATAGCCGCGGCCGCACATGGCGTAGTTGCCGGCCCCGAAGCTGCCGCCGATGATGACGGTGAATTTGGGCACGCGCGCGCAGGAGACGGCGGTGACCATCTTGGCGCCATCGCGGGCGATGCCGCCGGCCTCGTATTTCCGTCCCACCATGAAGCCGGTGATGTTCTGGAGGAAGACGAGCGGGATGCCGCGCTGGCTGCAAAGCTCGATGAAGTGCGCCGCCTTGAGCGCCGATTCCGAGAAGAGGATGCCGTTATTCGCGACGATGCCGATGGGATAGCCGTGAAGATGCGCAAAGCCGCAGACGATCGTGGTGCCGTAGAGCTGCTTGAACTCGTCGAATTCGCTGCCGTCGACAAGCCGTGCCAGGATCTCGCGCACGTCGTAGGGCTTGCGCACATCCGCGGGGACGATCCCGTAGATCTCCGCAGGATCGTGGCGCGGCGGCCTCGGCTCGCGCAGCGGCAGCGGCGCCGGCTTGCGCTCGTTGAGATTGGCGACGATGCGCCGGGCGATCGCGAGCGCATGGAGATCGTTCTGCGCGTAATGATCCACGACACCAGAGATGCGCGCATGGACATCGGCGCCGCCGAGCTCCTCCGCGCTCACGACCTCGCCCGTCGCCGCCTTGACCAAGGGCGGGCCACCCAGGAAGACGGTGCCCTGGCCGCGCACGATCACCGCCTCGTCGGACATGGCAGGCACATAGGCGCCGCCCGCCGTGCAGGAGCCCATCACGACGGCAATCTGGGGAATGCCCGCCGCGGAGAGCGTGGCCTGGTTGTAGAAGATGCGGCCGAAATGATCGCGGTCGGGAAAGACCTCGTCCCAAGTCGGCAGGTTGGCGCCGCCGGAGTCGACGAGATAGAGGCAAGGCAGACGGTTCTCGCGCGCGATCTCCTGGGCGCGCACATGCTTCTTCACGGTCATGGGGAAATAGGTCCCGCCTTTGACCGTCGCGTCGTTGGCGACGACGAGGCACTCCCGCTCGGCGATACGGCCGATGCCCGTGATGATCCCCGCGGCGGGCACCTCGCCGCCATACATGCCGTAAGCCGCGAGCTGTGACAGCTCGAGAAATGGCGACCCGACGTCGAGAAGGGCCCGCACGCGGTCGCGCGGCAGCAGCTTGCCGCGGGCGAGGTGCCGCTGCCGTGCTGCCTCCCCGCCCCCGATCCGGATCGCCGCGACCTTCTCGCGCAAGTCCTCGACCGCGGCGCGCATGGCTTCGGCGTTCCGGCGCGCCTCGTCCGAGCGCAAATCGAAAGCGGATTTGAGCACTGCCACGTCAGAGGCCCCTGTCACGGGCGACGATGTCGCGCGCGATCACCATGCGCTGCACGTCGCTCGTGCCCTCGTAGATCTTGCACACCCGCACGTCGCGATAGATGCGCTCCACCGGGAAGTCCGCGAGATAGCCGTAGCCGGCGTGAATCTGGATGGCGTCCGAGGCGACGCGCTCGGCCATCTCGCTCGCGAACAGCTTCGCCATGCTGGCTTCCTTGAGGCAGGACAAGCCGGCGTCCCGCAGCTCGGCCGCGCGGAGGACCAGCCCCCGCGCCGCCTCGATCGCGGTTGCCATATCGGCGAGGCGGAAAGCCACCGCCTGATGCTCCACGATCGGCCGGCCGAAGGTCTCCCGCGTCTTGGCATAGGCGAGCGCGTGCTCATAGGCGGCGCGCGCCATGCCGAGGGCCTGGGCGGCGATGCCGATGCGCCCGCCCTCGAGATTGGCAAGGGCGATCTTGTAGCCCTCGCCCTCCGGTCCGAGCAGGAGATCGGGGGTGACCCGGCACTCGTCGAAGACGATCTGGCAGGTATCCGAGGCGCGCTGCCCCAGCTTCGCCTCCTTGCGCGCGACCGTGTAGCCCGGTGTCGCCGTCGGAACGATGAAGGCGGAGATGCCCTTCTTGCCGCGCGCCGGATCGGTCACGGCGAAGACGATGGCCACATCCGCCGTGCTGCCGCTGGTGATGAACTGCTTGGTGCCGCTCAGCACGTAGTGGTTGCCGTCTTTTCGCGCCCGCGTCTTGATCGCCGCGGCGTCGGAGCCGGCCTGCGGCTCGGTCAGGCAGAAGGCGGCCAGCATCTCCCCGGCGGCCATGGGGCGCAGGAAGCGCGCCTTCTGCTCGCGGGAGCCGAAGCGGTAGATCGGCATCACGCCGACTGAGTTGTGCACGCTCATGACCGTGGAGACGGCGCCGTCCCCGGCGGCGATCTCCTCGATCGCGAGCGCATAGGCGACATGATCGGCGCCGGCGCCGCCCCACTCCTCCGGCAGCAGCATGCCCATGAAGCCCAGCCGTCCCATCTCGCCGATGAGCGCGCGCGGGAATTGTCCGTCCCGGTCCCGCTCGGCGGCCAAGGGCGCCAGGCGCTCACGGGCGAAGGCGCGCGCCGTGTCCCGGATCATGACTTGCGCCTCGCTCAGCATCGCGACGTCACGTTCCCGTCGATCTTGCCGCGCGGCTTGCAGTCGGCCTTGCTCACCACGGCACCTCGTTGCCCTCGTGATCGAGGAAGCGGCCATTGTCCTTCGGTCCCAGCCCCTCGATCACCTTGCGCATATGGCCGACGCTGGTCTTCACGTCGAGCGTGCCGCCGGGGCCGCCCATATCGGTCCGGACCCAGCCCGGATGGAGGACGACGCAGGCGATGCCCTGCGCCGCGAGCTCGAAGGAGAGGCTGCGGACGCCGGCGTTCAGGGCCGCCTTGCTCATGCGGTAGGGCTGGGCGCCGCCGGCGCTGCGGGCGATCGAGCCCATCTGGCTGGTGATGAAGATCATGAGCTTCTTCTCGCTTCGCGCCACGTTCTCCGCAAGGGCATCGGCGATCCGCAACGGCGCGATCGAGTTAACGTGGAAGGTGTCGAGCCAGTCGTCGTCGTCGAGGGCGGCGATCGAGGAGTCGCGCGGGCCGTAGATGCCGGCATTGTTGAGGAGGATGTCCAGGGGCTCCTGGCCGAGCGCGCTCTTGAGCGTCGCGATCTGCGGAACCGAGCGCACGTCAAGGCGATGGGGGACGATATTGCCCTTGAGCTTGGCGAGCGCCGGGGCTTGCTCGGGATCGCGGCAGGCGGCGTGGACCTTCCAGCCGGCGGCCGCATACTCGCGGGCGAATTCCAGGCCGAGCCCACGGCTCGCGCCGGTGATGAGTATGCTCGGCATCGTCGCTTCCTTTCGTCTTAGGAGAGGATTTCGAAATGGGCGTCCGTCGGCCGGCACGCCACCCCGTTGATGGGAACGATGTCCTGGGGACAGGCCGAGAAGGCGACGACACAATCCATCTCGGCGCGGAAGGCGATCGCATCGCCGGGCTTCGAGACGGCCGGCTCGAAGCTGAGCGTGCCGTCGGCTGCGACGGGAATGTTCATGAAGAGATTGAGGGGGCTCGGCGTCTCGGGTGGGGCGATGCCCAGCTCGGCGAGGGCCGCGGCCAGGTTGTCGGTGCAGTTGTCGTGGTAATCCTTGCAGCCGAGCTGCTCGTAGCGATAGCGGTCGCAGGCGGCGATCACCGTGTCGTGGATGCCCGGCGAGGTGTCCTCGACGATCGTGAGGATCGGCCGTCGGCGATTGGTGCGCAGGGCGTCGCCGACCTTGGGAAAGAGGCGCAGCAGCGCCGTGTGGGTATGCTCCATCGACATGAACTCGCGCGGATCCGCGAGGCTGAAGGCCCAGCTGTCGACGACCTGGCTGCCATGGGTGTTGACGACCCGGACCCGCTGGCCCTGCTTCACGACGGCCGCCTTGCCCTTCCGCGCCGGAATAGTGATGAGTCCGCTCCCTGCCATCTGTCGCACCCCTCGCCCGTCAAAATCTCAGGCCGATCCCTCGAAGAGCTCCCTCCCGATGAGCCAGCGGCGGATCTCGGAGGTCCCGGCGCCGATCTCGTAAAGCTTGGCGTCGCGCAAAAGCCGGCCCGTCGGATAATCGTTGATATAGCCGTTGCCGCCAAGGAGCTGAATGGCGTCGAGCGCCACCTGGGTCGCCTTCTCGGCCGCGTAGAGGATGGCCCCTGCCGCGTCCTTGCGCGTCGTCTGGCCCCGGTCGCAGGCCTTGGCGACGGCATAGACATAGGCCTTGCAGGCGTTCATGGTCGTATACATGTCCGCGAGCTTGCCCTGGACGAGCTGGAAGGCGCCGATCGGCTGACCGAACTGGGTCCGCTCGTGGACATAGGGCATCACCACATCCATGCAGGCCTGCATAATGCCGAGGGGACCGGCGGCAAGCACCGCGCGCTCGTAATCGAGACCGCTCATCAGCACGTTGACGCCCTTGCCGGGTGCGCCGAGGACGTTCTCGGCGGGAACCTCGCAATCCTGGAACACGAGCTCGCAGGTATCGGAGCCGCGCATTCCGAGCTTGTCGAGCTTCTGGTGGGTGGAGAAGCCCTTGAAGCCCTTCTCGACGAGGAAGGCCGTAATGCCCCGCGGCCCGGCCTGCGGGTCGGTCTTGGCATAGACGACGAGGGTGTCGGCGACGGGACCGTTGGTGATCCACATCTTGTTGCCGTTCAGCACGTAGCGGTCGCCCTTCCTCTCCGCGCGCAATTTCATCCCCACCACGTCCGAGCCGGCACCGGGCTCGCTCATGGCAAGGGCGCCCACATGCTCGCCCGAGATCAGCTTGGGCAGATAGCGGCGTTTCTGCTCGGGCGTGCCGTTGCGGCGAATCTGATTCACGCAGAGGTTGGAATGGGCGCCGTAGGAGAGCCCGACCGAGGCGGAGGCGCGGCTGATCTCCTCCATGGCGACGCAATGCTCGAGATAGCCCATGCCGGACCCGCCGAACTCCTCCTCGACCGTGATGCCGAGCAGGCCGAGGCGGCCCAGCTCGGGCCAAAGGGCGCGTGGGAAGAGGTTGCTGCGGTCGATCTCCGCGGCGCGCGGCGCGATCTGATCTGCGGCAAAGCTGCGCACGGTCTCGCGCAGCATCTCGACGGTCTCGCCGAGGCCGAAATCGAAGCTCGCGGCCTGGTTGGGGATCATGGGGGCCTCCCAGGAAGATGTTAGGGACTCTAGCGGGAACCGGCCGCCCTGCGAAGGGCGGTGTTGCCGGGCGCGGGTCTCAAGCCAAGGGGCGGGGCGCGTCCTCCCGGTCACGCAGGATCATGAGAGTGGCGAGGGCCGCCGCGACCTGGGTGCCGCCGCCGGCCGTTACGGCGCGAACCTCGGCCTGGGCGACGACGAGGGAGCGCCCCGGCCGCAGCACCATTCCCTGGGCAATCAGGCGCTCGCCGGCGGCGGGAGCGAGGAGATTGAGCTTGTATTCGGCGGTGACGATGCTCGCCGTCGCCGGCAACAGGCTGAAGGCCGCGTAGCCGCAGGCATTGTCCGCGATCATGCCGACGATGCCGCCATGGATGAAGCCGTGCTGCTGGGTCAGCTCCGGGCGATAGGGCAGCGCGATCTCGATCCTCCCGGGGGCGACGGCGCAGAGCTGCGCGCCGATATAGGCCATGGCCTTCTGTCGCGCGAAGCTGTCGCGTACGCGCGTCGCGAAGTCGGGGTCCTGCGGCTGGAACGCGGCCAAGACTCCTCCCGGAGCGGGCGTTTCGCGCCCGCCCTCTGCCTTGGCCTGCAGACTATCATTACCTTTACGTAAACGTCAATATTTCGGCATCCAGCCTCCTTGCCGCCGATCGGTCAGCGCCGCGCCTTGCGCGGCTGGGCCGTGGCCTCGCTCGCCAGCTCGGCGAGCCGCCCGCGGCAGCGGGCTTCGACGGTCGCGAGCTCCTCGAGGGTGACGGCGATGTCCTCGCGCTGCTGCTCGAGCTGGCGCCGGCGCTCGGCGATCTTGGCGAGGAAATGACGGAGCTGGCCCGCCTCCCCCGGCTCGCGGTCATAGAGCTCGATGATCTCCTTGATCTCGGAGAGGCTGAAGCCGAGGCGCTTGCCGCGCAGGATGAGCCGCAGCCGGACGCGATCCCGCGCGGAATAGATGCGGGCCTGGCCGCGGCGCTGGGGGGCGAGGAGCCCCTCGCCTTCATAGAAGCGGATCGTGCGCGTGGTGACGTCGAATTCGCGGGAAAGCTCGGAGATGGTGAAGCGCTCGGCCATCGCCGCGGCCGCGCTCACCGCACCCAGGCCGGACGCACATCCCGGGTCGGCGGGCTTGAGAGCGCCTTGCGCCGGCCGGCCTCGAGGTTCTGCGCGTCGACAACGGCGACGGCCGTCATGTTGACGACGCCGCGCGCCGTGACCGACGGCGTGAGGATGTGGGCGGGGAGGGCCGCGCCGAGCAGGATGGGGCCGACGCTGAGGCCATCGCCCAGGACCTTGGTCATGTTGAAGGCGATATTGGCCGCATCCAGGGTGGGCATGACCAGGAGATTGGCGCGGCCCCGGAGCTTGGAGCCCGGAAAGATGCGGTTGCGGATCTCCTCGGAGAGAGCGGAATCCGCGTGCATCTCGCCCTCGACCTCGAGCGCCGGCGCGCGCTGGTGCAGGAGCTTCAGCGCCTCGCGCATCTTCCGCGCCGAGGGTGAATCGGCGCTGCCGAAATTCGAATGGGAGAGCAGCGCCACCTTGGGCTCGACGCCGAAGCGGCGTATCTCCTCGGCCGCCGTCACGGTCATCTCGGCGATCTCCTCGGCGGTGGGATCGGCGTTGACATAGGTATCGCAGAGGAAATAGGTGCCGCTCGCGGTGATGAGCATGCTCAGGGCCGCGACGTTCCGGCCCTCCTCGCGCCGACCGATGATATCGAGCACGTGGGTGAGGTGCCGCTCGTAGCGTCCGGTGACGCCGCAGATCATGGCATCCGCCTCGCCCTTGCGCAGCATGAGGGCGGCGATCACGGTGGAGTTCGTGCGCACCACGGTTCGCGCGGTGTCGGGGGAGACACCCTTGCGCTCCATGATCTGGTGATAGCTCGTCCAATAGTCCTTGTAGCGCGGGTCGTCCTGGGGGTTGACGAGCTCGAAATGATCCCCGACCCTGAGCCGCAGTCCCAGCTGCTCGAGGCGGGTCTCGATGACTTGCGGCCGGCCGATGAGGATGGGTCGCGCCAAGCCTTCGTCAACGACGATCTGCACGGCGCGCAGCACCCGCTCGTCCTCGCCCTCGGCATAGACGACGCGCTTCGCGTTCTGGCGGGCGCGCTCGAAGACCGGCTTCATCGCCAGGCCGGAGCGGAAGGCGAATTGGGAGAGCTGCTGGCGATAGGCGCGGAAATCGGCGATCGGCCGCGTCGCGACGCCGCTATCCATGGCCGCCTTGGCGACGGCGGGCGGCAGCTCGATGACGAGGCGAGGATCAAAGGGCCGCGGGATGAGGTAATCGGACCCGAAGCCCGCATGCTCGCCGCCATAAGCCTTCGCCACCACCTCCGACGGCTCCTTGCGCGCCAGATCGGCAAGCGCGTGGACGCAGGCGAGCTTCATTGCCTCGTTGATCGTCGTGGCCCCCACATCGAGGGCGCCGCGGAAGATGAAGGGGAAGCAGAGGACGTTGTTGACCTGGTTCGGGTAATCCGAGCGGCCGGTCGCGATCACCGCATCGGGACGTGCCGCGCGGACGATCTCGGGCAGGACCTCGGGCACGGGATTGGCGAGCGCCAGGATGAGCGGCTTCGGTGCCATGGTCCTCACCATCTCCTCGGTCACCAGGCCGGAGACCGAGAGGCCGAGGAAGATGTCGGCGCCGGCAATCGCGGCGGCGAGGGTAAGATTGGGCTCGTTGCGAGCATAGCGCGCCTTCTGCGGGCTCATCTCCTCCTTGCGGCCCGGATAGACGACGCCCAGCCGGTCGAAGAGGGTGACGTTCTCGGCCTTGAGCCCGAGGGAGACGAGGAGGTCGAGGCAGGCGAGCCCGGCGGCGCCGCCGCCGGTCGAGACCAGCTTCACCTCGTCGATGCGCTTGTTGACGACGCGCAGGCCGTTGACCACCGCGGCACCCACGATGATCGCCGTCCCGTGCTGGTCGTCGTGGAACACCGGAATCTTCATGCGCTGGCGCAGCGCCCGCTCGATCTCGAAGCATTCCGGCGCCCGGATATCCTCGAGGTTGATGGCGCCGAAAGTGGGCTCGAGGGCGGCGATGATGTCGACGAGCTTCTCGGGATCGGTCTCGTTGATCTCGATGTCGAAGACGTCGATGCCGGCAAACTTCTTGAAGAGGACGGCCTTGCCCTCCATCACCGGCTTGGCGGCGAGGGGACCGATATGGCCAAGGCCGAGCACGGCGGTGCCGTTCGTGATCACCGCGACGAGATTGGAGCGGATCGTGAGGCGGGAGGCGGCGGCGGGATCGGCGGCGATCGCATCGCAGGCGGCGGCGACCCCGGGAGAATAGGCGAGCGCCAGATCGCGCTGATTGGCCAAGGGCTTGCTCGCCACGATCGCGAGCTTTCCCGGCGTCGGACGGCCGTGATAATCGAGCGCGCTTTCCCTGAGCTCATCCGTCATTGGGGTCTCCCCTCGATCGAAGCCCTTTCGGCCCGCGCATGGGGCCCCCTGTTCACGCTCGGCCCCCCGGCCGTCGGCGGGGCGCAAGCCACCGCCCAGCGGGTGGCCGGGGCCTTACCAGTCGGCTGATTCAAGCATGACATCGAAGAATGGTGCGGTCGAGAAGACTCGAACTTCCACGGGGTCTCCCCCACAGCGCCCTCAACGCTGCGCGTCTACCAATTCCGCCACGACCGCACGACACACTCCCCGGTCCCGAAGGGTCCCGCGGGCTTGCCTTTCGCAAGGAGGGGGAATAGCAAATCATGGTAGAGAGATCAAGGTCGCTGCGGGATTTTGCAAGGGCTTGGAACGGCTTGGGATAGGGCCCATGAGCGCCGGCGTTGAATGGCAGGTCGAGGACGGGCCGGTCGACTATCCGGCGGCGGTGGCGGCCATGGAGCGGCGCGTCGCGGCCATTCGCGCCGGCACCGCCCCCGAGCTCGTCTGGCTGCTCGAGCATCCCCCGCTCTATACCGCCGGAACCAGTGCCAGGGCCGCCGATCTCCTCGCGCCGATGCGCTTCCCCGTCTACAAGACGGGGCGCGGCGGCCAGTTCACCTATCACGGTCCCGGCCAGCGGATCGCCTATGTCATGCTCGACCTCAAGCGGCGCGGCCCCGACATTCGCTGCTACGTGAACGCGCTCGAGGAATGGATCATCCGCACCCTTGGCCGGTTCAACATCCGCGGCGAGCGGCGCCGGGGCCGAGTCGGCATCTGGGTCGACCGCGGCGGCGGACGGGAGGACAAGATCGCCGCGATCGGGGTGCGCGTCAGCCGCTGGGTCACGCTCCACGGCTTGGCCCTCAACGTCGATCCGGAGCTCGAGCATTTCCGGGGCATCGTGCCCTGCGGGATCGCAGACGCGAATCTCGGCGTGACCTCGCTCCTTGCGCTCGGCATTCCCGTCACGATGCCCGAGGTGGACGCGGCGTTGCGCGCGACCTTCGGCGAGGTCTTCGAGGCGGACGCATCGCCTCTCGCCTGCCGCGCTACGGAACCGGCCGCGAGCGCCGTCTGATCCCCGGAAAACGCCGATCAGATCGTGGGGAGAGTGCGGAAGCCCGGCTCGCCGTCATCCTCGACGGGTGCCGAGATCAGGCCTTCGACCCGCGCCAGAGGCGGCCCCCGACGGCAGGCCTCGACCATGGCGTCGACCTGGTCGAGGACCCCCGCGAACTGGGCCTCGACGCTGCCGTCCTTGCGGTTGCGGACCCAGCCGCGCAGATTGCGCTTCGCCGCCTCCTCCGCCGTCCAGGCGCGAAACCACACGCCCTGCACCCGCCCCTCGATGCGCACGCGCACGCAAGCATGCCCGGCGGCACCCATGGCACCTCCTTAGGCGAACTCGAGGATCGCCTGATCGACGGCCAAGCTGTCCCCCGGCTTGGCGTGCAGCTTCGCAACCACGCCGTCGCGCTCGGCCCGGAGGATGTTCTCCATCTTCATCGCCTCCACCACGGCGAGCTCCTCGCCGGCCTTGACCTCCTGCCCGATCCTCACGGCGAGCGAGACCAGGAGCCCCGGCATCGGCGACATGAGAAAGCGCGAGAGGTCGGGTGCCACCTTGCGCGGCATGAGGGACAGGAAGCCCGCCGCCGTCGGCGACAGCACCCGCGCCTCGACCTGAACGCCGCCGCGGAAGAGCCGATAGGCCGTGCCCTCGCGCTCCACCTGCATGATGACCGCCGCGCCGCCGACGGTGCCGCGAAAGAGCGGCTCGCCCAGGTGCCAGCCGCTGCGCACCTCGCAGCGCTCGCCGTCTATGGTGATATCGTATCCGCCGTCCCTGGCGGCAATCGCCGCCGGGTAATGGCGCTCGCCGAGCACGACGACGCAATCATCGGCAGGCCGCGCCTTGTGGCCGGCGAGCTGGCCGCTGATGTGGCATTCCCGCTCCGCCTGGCGCCGGTAAAGCGCTGCGGCGACAGCGACGAAGAGCCGCGGATCGGCGGGTAGATGAGCGGCAGCGGCGTAGGAATCGCCGAACTCCTCGGCGATGAAGCCGGTGGAAAGCCGGCCCTCGCCGAAGCGGGGGTGGTGCAGGATGGCCGAAAGGAAGGGGATATTGTGGTTGAGGCCGCGGATGTAGAAGGCGTCGAGGGCCATCCGCATATTGGCGATCGCCTCTTGGCGGTCTTTGCCGCCGGCGATCAGCTTCGCGATCATCGGATCGTAATAGACCGAGATCTCGCCCCCCTCATAGACGCCGGTATCGACGCGCACCGCGCGTCCGTCCGCGGCGGGCGGGATGTAGCGGACGAGACGGCCGATCGATGGCAGGAACTTCCGCGCCGGGTCCTCGGCATAGACCCGCGCCTCGATCGCCCAGCCGCGGAGCTTCACGTCGGTCTGTGCGATGGGGAGCCTCTCGCCCGCGGCCACGCGGATCATCAGCTCCACGAGATCGAGGCCGGTCACGAGCTCGGTCACCGGATGCTCGACCTGGAGCCGCGTGTTCATCTCGAGGAAGTAGAAGTTCCGCTCGCGATCGACGATGAACTCGACGGTGCCCGCCGAGCGATAGGCCACGGCTTTCGCGAGCGCCACCGCCTGCTCGCCCATGGCGCGCCGCGTCTTCTCGTCGAGGAAGGGGCTCGGCGCCTCCTCGATGACCTTCTGGTGCCGGCGCTGGATCGAGCATTCGCGCTCGCCGAGATAGATCACGTTGCCATGGGTGTCGCCGAGCACCTGGATCTCGATATGGCGCGGCTCCTCGATGAACTTCTCGATAAAGACGCGATCATCCGCGAAGGAGGCGCGCGCCTCGTTCCGCGCGAGGCGAAAGCCGTCGCGGGCCTCCTCGTCGCTGCGCGCGATGCGCATGCCCTTTCCGCCGCCGCCTGCTGCCGCCTTGATCATGACGGGATAGCCGATCTTGCGCGCGATCTGCACCGCCTGATCGGGATCGGCGATGACGTCGTTGTGGCCGGGCACGGTGCTGACCCCGGTCTTCACGGCGAGCTTCTTCGATTCGATCTTGTCGCCCATCGCGGCGACCGCCTCGCGCGTTGGCCCGATGAAGACGATGCCGGCGGCGTCCAAGGCCGCGGCGAAGGCGGCATTCTCCGAGAGGAAGCCGTAGCCGGGATGGACCGCCTCAGCACCCGTGTCCTTGATCGCCTGGAGGATGCGCGGGATGTTCAGATAGCTCTCGGCCGAGGGTGCCGGTCCGATGAGCACGGCCTCGTCCGCCTCGCGCACATGAAGCGCATCCGCATCGGCCTCGGAATAGACGGCGACCGTCTTGATGCCCATGCGGCGCGCCGTGCGGATGACGCGGCAGGCGATCTCGCCGCGATTGGCGATCAGAATCTTCTCGAACATGCCCTTTCGCTTCTGTCGTTGGCTGCTCACGGCTCTCTCCTCACGGCGGATTCTCGCCGCCGATCCTCCGCAGGTAGTCGATATCAAGAGACAGCTTTTCGCCGAGCCAGAGCGCGTATTCCGAATGATCGATGGGATCGTCGCCCGTCTCGGGGTGGATGAGCACGGACAGGCCGCGATGGTTAAGCGCCAGCCATGGCACGATGCGGGCGAAGGCATCGGCGCCGAAAGCCACCTGATACATGGGCTTGGGATGAGGCCCGACGGGATCGTCGCGCCAGCGGCCGAGCCTCACCTCGAAGCGAGCAGCGATGGCGGCGCGCAAATCCGCCGCCGCAGCACGGCTCTTGGCGTCGTCGTAATAGACATGGGCATGATAGCCGGTGATCCGCTCGGGGTCGTTCATGAGCACCTTCCCCGCTCAGCGCTCCGGCTCGCCGAAGAGTCCCATGGCATAGGCCGCGTGAATGGCGAGCACGCCGCCCCAGCCGACCATGGGCCAGACGAACCACGGGTTGCCAGGATCCGTCGTGAAGTTCACCGCGACGAGAACGACCATTACGGCGAAATAGCCGAGAAAATGCAGCCGCAGCGCGCGCAGCCGGCGGCCTGCTGCACTCGACGGCTTGTCGTTTCCGGGCGCAGGCATCGGGCGGCCTAGAGCGGAATGTTGTTGTGCTTCTTCCATGGATTCTCGAGCTTCTTCTCGCGCAGCATCGCAAGCGCGCGGCAAAGCCGCCGCCGCGTCGAGCGCGGCATGATCACGTCGTCGATGAAGCCGCGATGACCGGCGATGAAGGGATTGGCGAATTTCTCGCGATACTCCTCGGTGCGCCGCGCGATCTTCTCGGCATCGCCGATATCCTGGCGGAAGATGATCTCGACAGCGCCCTTCGGACCCATCACCGCGATCTCCGCCGTGGGCCAGGCGTAATTGACGTCGCCGCGGAGATGCTTCGAGCTCATGACATCATAAGCGCCGCCATAGGCCTTGCGGGTGATGACCGTGACCTTCGGCACGGTCGCCTCGGCATAGGCGAAGAGCAGCTTGGCGCCGTGCTTGATGATGCCGCCATATTCCTGCGCCGTGCCGGGAAGGAAGCCGGGGACGTCCACGAAGGTGACGATGGGGATGTCGAAGCAGTCGCAGAAGCGGACAAAGCGCGCCGCCTTGCGGGAGCTGTCGATGTCGAGGCAGCCGGCGAGGACCATGGGCTGATTGGCGACGACCCCCACGGTCGACCCCTCGAGGCGGCCGAAGCCAGTGATGATGTTGCCGGCATAGTCGGGCTGGAGCTCGAAGAAATCGCCGTCGTCGACGACCTTGAGAATGAGCTCCTTCATCTCATAAGGCTTGTTGGGATTGGCGGGGATGAGGGTGTCCAACGAGGGCTCGACGCGGTCGGCGGGATCGTCGGTGGGGCGCAAAGGCGGCTTCTCGCGGTTCGAGGCGGGCAGGAAGTCGATGAAGCGCCGCAGCGCCAGCAGCGCCTCCACGTCGTTCTCGAACGCGCAATCGGCGACGCCCGACTTCGTCGTATGCGTGACGGCCCCGCCCAGCTCCTCCTGCGTGACCGACTCGTGCGTCACCGTCTTCACCACGTCGGGGCCGGTCACGAACATGTAGGAGCTGTCCTTGACCATGAAGATGAAATCGGTCATGGCCGGCGAATAGACAGCACCCCCCGCGCAAGGGCCCATGATCAGCGAGACCTGCGGCACGACGCCGGAGGCGAGCACGTTGCGCTGAAACACCTCGGCGTAGCCGGCAAGCGAGGCGACGCCTTCCTGGATGCGCGCACCGCCGGAATCATTGAGGCCGATGATCGGCGCCCCGACCTTCATCGCCTGATCCATGACCTTGCACATCTTCTCGGCATGGGCCTCGGAAAGCGAGCCGCCGAAGACGGTGAAGTCCTGGCTGAAGACGAAGACGAGCCGCCCGTTGACGGTACCCCAGCCGGTGACGACGCCGTCGCCCGGAATGGTCTGGGTCTCCATGCCGAAATCATGACAACGATGCTCGACGAACATGTCCCACTCCTCGAAGGAGCCGGGATCGAGCAGAAGCTCGAGACGCTCGCGCGCCGTCAGCTTGCCCTTGTCATGCTGTGCTTGGACCCGGCGCGCGCCGCCTCCGGCACGCGCCGCCGTGCGCTTCTCCTCGAGCCGCTGGAGAATTTCCTGCATGGAGCCCTCATCCGTTTTCACGGCCGGCCTGGGGCGGTCGTGCGACAGGAGGGTTGCAGATAGCACGGAGCCCCGGGGAAGGCCAGTGCGGATAACCCGGGGCTGGAGCTTGCTCAGGCGGCGAGAAGGGCGAGAAATTGGGCCGCGGCGGCGATTTCCGCGCGCAGCGCCGCGCGGCGGCTTGCCGCCTCTGCGTCCTCGCCCCATTGCTCGATCTGATAGGTCTCGTCGAGCTGGGAGAGCGCCCAGGCGGCCTCGGCGTCGAGGCGTCCCTCGGCAACGCCGAGCGCAATGGCGAGAGAGCCGCAAGCGGCCGCCAAGGCGGCCAGTGCCGTGAGCCGCAGATTATCGGCCGCCTCGACGGGACTTCGGAGCGCCGTGAGAGCCTCGGCGGGTTGCTCGACCGCCATGATGCCCTGGGTCACGCGCAGGACGGCGCCGTAGCGCTGGGCGAGCCAATCGAGGATCGGCTGCCAGGCCGCATCCTGCCGCTCGACGAGCTCCGGCGGCGCCTCAGCGCGATAGCAGAGGAGGTCGGTCGCGGCATAGGCGGCGGTGCGGGACACGATCTCGGGCCGGTTGGGCCCGACGAGATCGATGGCGGAGCCGGCGAGCCGGGTGAGGGGCATCGCCGCGGGGTCGAGCTCGGCACCCTGCGCCGCCCACTCCGCCGCGATCGCCTCGGCGAGGCGCCGTCCCGGCACGCGGAGCGGCGCTTTGGCTGGCGTGCGCAGGGGCTTGCCGTCGAGCAGGATGCCGTAGCCGTCCGCCTCTTGCGCGACCTCGACCCGGTCATAGACGCGCTTGCGACGCGGCTGGATCACGGCACCAGCTCCCGCACGGCGGCCGGGAGTTCCGCGAAGGCGGTGACGATGATGTCCGCACCCGCTGCGATGAGCTCGCTCGCGGCATGATAGCCCCAGGCGACGCCCACCGCCTTCACGCCGGCGGCATGCGCCATCTGCATATCGAAGGTCGTGTCGCCCACCATGACGCAGGCGGCGGGCTCGACGCCGGTCTCGGCGAGGGCGCGCTCCAGCATGGCGGGATGGGGCTTGCCCGGCCCCGCGTCGCTCGTCTGCAGGGTGACGAAGCGGGGAAGCACATTATGACGGGCAAGCGTGCTCTCGAGCCCGCGGCGTCCCTTGCCCGTCGCGATGCCGAGGAGATAGCCTTCCGCCTGCAAGACATCGAGGGTCTGAAGCGCGCCGGGAAAGAGCGGCTCCTCGAAATCCGGTCGGCTGCGGGCGGTGACGAAGGCGTCCTTGTAGCGCGCCGTGAGCAAGGCCGTGTCGATGCCGCAATTCGCTGGCGCGAGGGCGGCCATTGCCTCGCGCAAGGGCAGCCCGATGACGCGCCGCGCGACCGCGGGCAGCGGCGGCAGCAGATTGCAGGACTCGAAGGCGGCACGCACCGCCGCGAAGATCGTATCCTGGCTGTCGACAAGGGTGCCGTCGCAGTCGAAAACGACGAGGCGGAGCATAGCGTCGGATGTCATGGCCTATATCTGACCCTGCACCCAGCAAAGGGAAAGAGGCATGCTCCCGACAGCCGACGCCGCTGCATGGGCGCCCTATGGCTCGAGCGTGGCAAAGGGGTCCTCCGCGCTTTCCGTCGCGAAGCCGAAGAACTGCCAAGTGGCGCGCATCGACTCGGAAAGAGGCGCTGCGATCACAAGCGGTCGGCCGCTGCGCGGATGGGGCAGGGTGATCGCCCGCGCATGAAGATGGAGCCGGCGCGGCAGCGCGTCGCCGGCAAGAAAGGCCGCGGCGGCGCCGTATTTGCCGTCGCCGAGGATCGGCGTGCCGATGGCCGCCATGTGGACGCGAAGCTGATGGGTGCGTCCCGTGAACGGCCAGAGCGCGACCCAGGCCGCCTTGCGTCCCATATTCTCGACCACGCTGTAATAGGTCACGGCCGGCTTCCCGGCTTCCGGATCGGGGGCCATGCGCTCGCCCGCGCGGCCTAGAAGCTTGGCGACTGGCAGCGCAATGCGGCCCTGGCGCGGCTTGGGCACGCCGACGGTGATTGCCCAGTAGATCTTGCGCGTCGTCTTCTCGCGAAAGGCCGCCGCCAGCTTCGCCGCCGCCACAGCGCTGCGGCCCAGCAGCAGAACGCCGCTCGTGTCCTTGTCGAGGCGATGGACGAGGCGCGGCCGCTCAGGAGCGCCGAAGCGGAGTCCGTCGAGCAGGCCGTCGACATGGCGCGCGGTGCCGCTGCCGCCTTGCACGGCCAGGCCCGGCGGCTTGTTGAGCGCGATCACGTCATCGTCGCGATAGATCACCAGGCTGCGAATGAATCGCTCATCGGCGTCGCTCAAGTCCCGTGAGGATCGAGGCACCGGCGCAGGTGCTGCGGCATCCGTCGCAGTGATCGAGGGCGGGACGCGCACCGCCTGCCCCGGCGCCAGGCGCAGCCCCGCCTTGGCGCGCTTGCCGTCCACCCGGATCTGGCCCGTGCGCAGCAATTTCTCGAGCCGCCCATGGCCGAGCGCTGGGAAGCGGCGCTTGAACCAGCGGTCGAGCCGCAACTCCGCTTCCTCGACATCGACCGTCAGAGTCTGCGCGCCGTCGCTCACGACCCCTCGCCTTGCTTGCGGGCGCGCAGCTTCGCCCAGTAGTCGAGGCGCTTTCGGATCTCGCGCTCGAAGCCGCGCTCGGTCGGCGCGTAGAAGGCCTGGCGCGCCATGCCCTCGGGAAAATAATCTTGCCCCGAGAAGCCCTCGGCCGTGTCGTGATCGTACTGATAGCCCTCGCTGTAGCCGAGCTCCTTCATGAGCCGCGTGGGCGCGTTGAGGATATGCATCGGCGGCATCAAGGATCCGGTCTCGCGCGCCGCGCGGGTCGCGGCACCCAGCGCCCGATACGCGGCGTTGGATTTGGGCGCGGTCGCGAGATAGATCACGAGCTGCGCCAGCGCCAACTCGCCTTCCGGCGAGCCGAGCCGCTCATAGGCCTCCCACGCCGCGATCGCCTGAGGCAGCGCCTGGGGGTCGGCGAGCCCGATATCCTCGACGGCGAAGCGCGCCAGCCGCCGCGCGATATAGCGCGGATCCTCCCCCGCGACCAGCATCCGCGCCAGCCAATAGAGGCCGGCATCCGTATCGGAGCCGCGCAGGCTCTTGTGCAAGGCGCTGATCAGGTTGTAGTGCCCTTCCTGCGCCTTGTCATAAAGCGGCGCGCGGCGCTGCACCGCCTGCATCAGCGCCCGGGTGTCGAGGGGCGCTTCGATCTTCGCCGCGAACAGCTCCTCGGCGAGATTGAGGACGAAGCGACCGTCCCCGTCGGCCATGGCGCGAAGTGCCGCGCGCGCCTCGGCGTCGAGAGGAAGCTTGCGCTGCTGCGCCGCCTCCGCCCGCTCGAGCAGCGTCTCGAGCGCCGCGTCGTCGAGCCGCCGCAGCACGAGCACCTGGCAGCGGGAGAGCAGGGCCGCGTTGAGCTCGAAAGAGGGGTTCTCCGTCGTCGCGCCGACGAGAATGACCGTACCGTCCTCGACGTAAGGCAGAAAGCCGTCCTGCTGGGCGCGGTTGAAGCGATGGATCTCGTCGATGAAGAGAAGCGTCCCCTCGCCCATCTGGCGCCGCTTGCGCGCCGCCTCGAAGACCTTGCGGAGATCGGCGACGCCGGAGAACACTGCGGAGAGCGGCTCGAAATAGAGCTTCGTCACCTGCGCAAGGAGCCGCGCGATGGTGGTCTTCCCGCAGCCCGGCGGTCCCCACAGGATGATCGATGCCAGGCGGCGCGCCCGGACCATCCGGCCGACCGGACCGTCGGGGCCAAGCAGGTGATCCTGCCCGACCACCTCCTCCAGGCTCCGCGGCCGCAGGCGATCGGCCAGGGGTCGGGGGGCCGAGGCTTCGAAAAGCCCGCTCAATCGTTAACCACCAAATTGAGGGTGCGGTCGCCGCGGCGGAAGGTGAGCTGCCAGCTTGCCGCGCGCTTGGCAATGATCTCCTTCAGCGTCTCGACGGATTTCATATTCGTCCCGTTGATGCGAAGGATCACATCGCCGGCCTTGACGCCGATGCGGCTCGCGGGTGAGCCCGGGCGCACGCTGGTGACGACAACGCCGCGAAGAAAGCTGTCGATGCCGAGCTCCTCGGCAACCGCCGGCGAGAGATTGGCGACGACGGCGCCGCTCAGGGGAAAATCTCCGCCGAGCTTGGTGGTATCACGCGGCACTGTTTCCGGCGGTGCCGTGAGGGCGATGGGGAGATGGAGCTGCCGGCCCTGCCGATAGACGGTGAGGACGGCGGTCGTATTGAGCGGCTTCGTCGCGATCCGGTAGCGGAGGGATTCGGCGTCGTCCACCGGGCGGTTGTCGATGTCGAGAATCACGTCGCCCGGCCTCAGACCGGCATTGGCGGCGGGACTGTCCTTGTAAATGTCGTTCACCAGCACGCCCGACGGCCGCTGGAGCCCGAGCGAGCTTGCGATATCGGCGGTCACCGTCTGGCCCTGAGCGCCCAGCCACGGCCGCACCAGCCGCCCGCCGGCAAGGATGCTTGTCACCTCCATCCGCACCATGTTCGAGGGAATGGCGAAGCCGATTCCGATCGAGCCGCCCGATTGGGAATAGATCGCCGTGTTCACGCCGATGAGCTTGCCATCCATGGTGACGAGCGGGCCGCCCGAGTTGCCCGGATTGATGGCGGCATCGGTCTGGATGAAGAAATCGTAATCGTTGATGCCGACGGTGGTCCGGGCCAAGGCGGAGATGATCCCGCTCGTCACCGTCTGCCCAACGCCGAAAGGATTGCCGATGGCGATCACGAGGTCGCCGACCTCGACGGCATCCGAATCCCCGAACTCGAGGACCGGCAGCTTGGCACCGCCTGAGTCGATGCGCAGCACCGCGATGTCGGCGCGCTCGTCGGAGCCTACCACCTTCGCCTCGAACTCGCGGCGATCCGGAAGCACCACGGTGATTTGATCGGCGCCCTTGATGACGTGGTAATTGGTGACGATGGTCCCATCGGCCCCGATGATGACGCCGGAGCCCAGCGAGTTCTGGATGCGCCGCTGCGGCACGCCGCCCATGAAGCCTTCGCCGAAGAAGCGGCGAAAGAAGGGGTCGGCGAAAAGCGGCGAGGTTGGCTGCTCCACGACAGTGCGCGTATAGATGTTCACAACTGCCGGTGCGACCTTCTTCACCACCGGCGCGAAGCTGAAGGTAATCTGCTCGCGGCTGAGCGGCACCGTCTTGCCGAAAGCCGGCGATCCGGCCGCCGCGACAACCACGAACGCCAGCAGGAGAGCGGCGCTCCGCGCAGCCCCGAACCTGCTCCACCCCGCCCCGACCCCCATGAACCCGCGACCCTTCGTACCCACCCGCCTCACGGACAATCTAGCAAGTTCCAAGCAAAAGGGCAGCCGCGCGGCTGCCCTTCCCCCTTCCTGCCGGCGATCCGCCGAGCGGCTCAGGCCGCGGCCTCGGCTTCCTCCGCCTCGGGGCGGGGTCCCGAATCCTGGCCCTTGGCTTCCGGATCGCGATCCACGAGCTCGATGACCGCCAGCGGGGCCGCGTCGCCATAGCGGAACCCGGCGCGGAGCACGCGGGTATAGCCGCCGGCGCGCGCCTTGTAGCGATCCGCGAGCCCGGTGAAGAGCTTCTCGGTCAAGGCCCGATCCTTGAGCGTGGCGAGGGCCTGGCGCCGGGCGTGCAGCCCGCCGCGCTTGCCGAGAGTGATCAGCTTCTCGACGATTGGCCGCAGATCCTTCGCCTTGGGAAGCGTGGTGGTGATCTGCTCGTGCTTGATGAGCGCCGCCGCCAGATTGGCGAACATGGCCTTCCGATGGCTGGTGGTGCGGTTGAGCTTTCGCCCGCTTACGCCGTGCCGCATGACTTCGAACTCCTCTCCCCGCGCTCAGTAGGGCTCTTCGAGCCGCTTCGCCAGCTCCTCGATGTTCTCGGGCGGCCAGCCGGGAATCTCCATGCCGAGATGGAGGCCCATCTGTGCCAGCACTTCCTTGATCTCGTTGAGCGACTTGCGGCCGAAATTCGGCGTCCGCAGCATCTCCGCCTCGGTCTTCTGCACGAGATCGCCGATATAGATGATGTTGTCGTTCTTGAGGCAGTTCGCCGAGCGCACGGAGAGCTCGAGCTCGTCGACCTTGCGGAGCAGGTTCTTGTTGAACGGCAACTCCGCGGGACGGTCCTCCTCGCGCGAGGCGACCGGCTCCTCGAAATTGATGAAGAGGCGGAGCTGCTCCTGAAGGATGCGCGCGGCATAGGCGACGGCGTCCTCGGGCTTGATGGCGCCGTTCGTCTCGACCGTCATCGAGAGCTTGTCATAATCGGTGACCTGCCCGACGCGGGTGTTGTCCACCTTGTAGGACACCTTGCGCACCGGGCTGTAGATGGCGTCCACCGGGATGAGGCCGATCGGGGCGTCCGCGGAGCGGTTCTGCCCCGCCGGAACGTAGCCCTTGCTGCTCTCGACGGTCATCTCCATGGCGATCTTCGCGCCCTGGTCGAGGGTGCAGATCACATGGTCCGGATCGAGCACCTCGATATCGTGGCCGCTCTCGATCTGGCCCGCCGTGACCTCGCCCGGCCCGGTCGCGCGGAGCGTGATCTTCTTGGGGCCCTCGCCGTGCATGCGCAGCGCCATCGACTTGATGTTGAGCACGATGTCGGTCACATCCTCGAGCACGCCGGGAAGCGACGAGAACTCGTGAAGGACGCCCTCGATCTGAATCGCCGTTACCGCGGCGCCCTGAAGCGAGGACAGCAGGACGCGGCGCAGCGCATTGCCCAGCGTCAGCCCGAAGCCGCGCTCCAGCGGCTCGACCACGATGGTCGCCACGCGATCCGCGCGCGGCCCGGGCTGCACCACCAGATTCGACTTGATTAGCTCCGTCCAATTTTTCTGAATCACGGGAACGACCTCTCCGTGCTATCGCGGACCCCTGTCCGCATCCGTTCAGCAATCATGTTTGCCCGGACGGGGGCGGTCCGGTCAAACCCAAGCCCGCGACTGCGGGCTCTCCTCCTACACCCGCCGACGCTTGGGCGGTCGGCAGCCATTGTGCGGTATCGGCGTCACGTCGCGAATCGCGGTGATGGTGAAGCCGACATTCTGCAGGGCGCGCAAAGCCGATTCGCGCCCGGCCCCGGGACCTTTGACCTCGATCTCGAGGGTCTTCATGCCGTGCTCCATGGCCTTGCGGCCGGCATCCTCGGCGGCCATCTGCGCGGCATAGGGGGTCGATTTGCGCGACCCCTTGAAGCCCTGCGAGCCCGCCGACGACCATGCAATCGCGTTACCCTGGGCGTCGGTGATGGTGATCACCGTGTTGTTGAATGTCGCATTCACGTGAGCCGTGCCCGAGGTAATGTTCTTGCGCTCACGCCGGCGCCGCGGGGCTGCTGCCTTCGCCATGACCTGATCCCTAAACGTCTATAATGTCAAAAATCAAACGACCTTCTTCTTGCCGGCAATCGGGCGCGCCTTGCCCTTGCGGGTCCGCGCATTGGTATGGGTGCGCTGGCCGCGCACCGGCAGGCCCTTGCGGTGCCTGAGCCCCCGATAGCAGCCGAGGTCGAGGAGGCGCTTGATGTTCATCGCGGTTTCGCGGCGCAGGTCGCCTTCAACCTGGTATTCCCGGTCGATCACCTCGCGAATGCGGATGACTTCCTGCTCGGTCAGCTCATTCACCCGCCGCTCGACGGGAATGCTGACCTTCTGCATGATCTCCTTCGCCTTGGTCGGGCCGATGCCGTAGATATAGGTGAGTGCCACCTCGACCCGTTTCTGCGTCGGGATATTCACGCCTGCGATACGCGCCACGATCTCTTCTCCTCACGCCGGACGCCGAAGCGTCTTCGCCAACCACTCATTCAGCCACGACGAAACACCCCTTCCGGCCCGCCGCCGAGGGGGAGCCGGATTATAGGCCGAAACGTCGCGCAGTCAACCGCTCATCCGCCCAGAATCGCCTCGATCTGCCGGGTCACCTCGTCGATCGGCGCCATGCCGTCCACCGCCTGCAGCACGCCCTTCTCCTCGTAATAGGGGAGGATCGGCGCCGTCTGCGCCCGGTAGGCGGCGAGTCGCGAGGCCACCGTCTCCGCATTGTCGTCGGCGCGCCTGGTGAACTCGGTGCTGCCGCAAACGTCGCAAACGCCGGGCGTTCGCGGCGTCTTGAACTCGTCGTGATAGCCGGCGCCGCAGCGGGCGCAGCTATAGCGGCCCACGATCCGTCGCGTCAGGATGGCCTCGTCGACCTTGAGCTCGATGACATGGTCGAGCGTCAGGTGCTTCTGCGCCAGCATTCGGTCGAGGGCCTCCGCCTGGGCCGTGGTGCGGGGGAAGCCATCCAGGATGAAGCCGTTCCGGCAATCGGGCTGATCGATGCGGTCGGCGATGATGGCGATGACCACCTCATCCGGCACCAGCTTTCCGGCATCCATGATGCTCTTGGCCTTGCGCCCCACCTCGGTGCCCGCCTTCACGGCGGCGCGAAGCATATCGCCGGTCGAGAGCTGCACGAGCCCGTGCTTCTCCTCGAGGCGTTTCGCCTGCGTGCCTTTTCCCGAGCCGGGCGCCCCCAAGAGAAGCAGATTCATCAGCGCCTGCCACGCAATTTGGCCTTCTTGATCAAGCCTTCATACTGGTGCGCCAGGAGGTGCGCCTGGATCTGCGCGACCGTGTCCATGGTCACGGAGACGACGATCAGGAGGCTTGTGCCGCCGAAATAGAATGGCACCGAGTATTGGGAGATCAGGATCTCCGGCAGGATGCAGATAACCGCGAGATAGACGGCGCCGACGGCCGTGAGCCGGACGAGGATGTAGTTCAGGTAATCGGCGGTGTTCTTGCCCGGCCGAATGCCCGGGATGAAGCCGCCATACTTCTTCAGGTTGTCCGCCGTCTCGGTCGGGTTGAAGACGATCGAGGCATAGAAAAAGCAGAAGAAGATGATAAGCGCGATATAGCCGACCATGTAGAGCGGCTGGCCGTGGCCGAGATAGGCCGTGATCTGGCCCAGCCATTCCGGCCCATTGGTGCCGGCGAAGCCGACGATGGTCACGGGAAGGAGGAGCAGCGAGCTTGCGAAGATCGGCGGGATCACGCCCGAGACGTTGAGCTTCATCGGCAGATGCGAGCTCTCGCCGCCGAATACCCGGTTCCCCATCTGACGTTTGGGATACTGCACGATGATGCGGCGCTGGGCGCGCTCCATGAAGACGATCGCCGCGATCACGGCAACCGCCATTACGATGAGCGCGATGATGACGAAGGTCGAGATGGCGCCCGTGCGGCCCAGCTCGAGGGTATTGGCCATCGCCTGGGGCAGATTGGCGACGATTCCAGCCATGATGATCAGCGACACGCCGTTGCCGACGCCGCGCGCCGTGACCTGCTCGCCGAGCCACATGAGGAAGAGCGTGCCCCCGGTCAGCGAGAACACGGCGGTGATGCGGAAGAAGAAGCCGGGGTCGATCACCGCGGGCCCGTGGCTTCCGGTCATGCCCTCAAGACCGATGGCGAGCCCATAGGCCTGGAACACCGCGAGGAGGACCGTGCCGTAGCGGGTATATTGGTTCATCTTCTTGCGCCCCTGCTCGCCCTCCTTCTTGAGGGATTCGAGGGACGGCACGATCGCCGTCAGGAGCTGCATGATGATCGAGGCAGAGATATAGGGCATGACGCCCAGCGCGAACATGCTCATGCGCTTGAGGGCGCCGCCCGCGAACATGTCGAACATGCCCAGGATGCCGCGGGCATTCTGGGTGAACACATCCTGCATGATCGCGGGATCGATGCCGGGGACCGGAATGTAGGTGCCGAGCCGGTAGACGATCAACGCGCCCAGCGTGAACCAAAGTCGCTTCTTGAGCTCGGTCGCCTTCGCGAAAGCGCCGAAATTGATACTGGCAGCGAGCTGTTCGGCGGCGGAAGCCATGGGAACTCTCAGGCCCAGGCGCGGGCTTCTTCTCGGGTTAGGCCCCGGCGGGGGCGGCGGGCTCGCGCGCCGGAGGGGTCGTGACGATCACTTTGCCGCCCGCCTTCTCCACGGCAGCGATTGCCGCTTTCGAGGCGCCGGCGACCTCAATCGTAATCTTGGCGTTGAGCTGCCCCTTTGCAAGAAGCCGCACCCCATCGCGCTTGGCGTGAATGAGGCCCGCAGCCACGAGGGCGCCGTCATCCACCGTCTTCTCGGCGCTGAGGCGGCCGGACTCGATCGCCCGTTGCAGGCGGCCGAGATTGACGAGGCTGTAGCTCTTGCGGAACGGGCTGCGGAAGCCGCGCTTCGGCAGGCGCCGATAGAGCGGCATCTGGCCGCCCTCGAAGCCAGCGAGGGAGACGCCGCTGCGCGCCGTCTGGCCCTTGCCGCCGCGGGCCGAGGTCTTGCCCTTGCCCGAGCCGATGCCGCGGCCGACGCGCTTGCTCTTCCTGTGGGCACCCGGATTGTCCGAAAGCTGATTCAGTTTCATGGTCTCGATCCCTGGCCTTGCGGCGTGCGTGGAATGCTCGGGCCTGGCGTCAGGCGCGGTCCTCGCCCTCCACCCTCACCAGGTGGCGGACGCGATTGATCATGCCGCGCACCGCCGGCGTGTCTTCCAGCTCGACGGTGCGATGCATCTTGTTGAGCCCGAGGCCCACGAGGGTCGCCCTTTGGGACTTCTCGCGGCCGATCGGGCTGCCGACCTGGGTCACCTTCACGGTCTTCTTCTCGGCCATCGCCTACTCCTTCGCCGCGGCCTCGCCGCCGCGCCGGCCGATGATCTCGCTCACCTTCTTGCCGCGCTTCGCGGCGACGTGGCGCGGCGCCATGACGCTGCCGAGGGCCGCGAAAGTGGCCTTGATCATGTTATGGGGATTGGTCGAGCCCACGGATTTCGCAACCACGTCCTGCATGCCCAGGCACTCGAAGATGGCGCGCATCGGACCGCCGGCGATGATCCCGGTGCCGGGAGCGGCCGAGCGGACCACCACGCGCCCGGCGCCGAAGCGCCCGACCACGTCGTGATGGAGGGTGCGCCCCTCGCGCAGCGGGACGCGCACCAGCGAGCGCTTCGCCTGGTCCGTCGCCTTGCGGATCGCCTCGGGCACCTCGCGCGCCTTGCCGGAGCCGTGCCCGACGCGGCCCTTGCCGTCGCCGACCACGACCACTGCCGCGAAGCCGAACCGCCGGCCGCCCTTCACCACCTTGGCGACCCGATTAATGCTGACCAGCTTCTCGACCAGCTCGCTTTCCTCGCGCTGCTCGCGCTGGGGTACGTTTCTTGCCATCTTGATCCGTTCTCCTAGAACGACAATCCGCCTTCGCGCGCCGCGTCGGCAAGCGCCTTGACGCGGCCGTGGTAGAGATAGCCGCCGCGATCGAACACCACCTCTTTTACGCCCTGGGTGATCGCGCGCTGGGCGATGAGCTTGCCCACCGCCTTCGCCGCCTCAATATCGGAGCCCTTCTTGATCTGCTCCTTCAACTCCTTGTCGAGGCTCGAGGCGCTGGCGAGGGTGACGCCCTTCGCGTCGTCGATCACCTGCGCATAGATGTTCTTGCTCGAGCGGTGGATGGAGAGGCGCAGCCGGCCGCCGGCCTTGCGCGCGAGCCGGGTGCGCACACGGCGCTTGCGGCGATCAAACAGATCAGTGGCGGTTTTCATGGCCGGCTCCTACTTCTTCTTGCCTTCCTTGCGGAGGATCTGCTCGCCTTCATAGCGGATGCCCTTGCCCTTGTAGGGCTCGGGGCCGCGAAGGGCGCGAATCTCGGCGGCGACCTGACCGACGCGCTGCCGGTCGGCGCCCGTGATGGAGATGGAGGTTGGCTTGTCGCACTTGATCGCGATGCCCTCGGGGATCGGATACAGCACCTCGTGGCTGTAGCCGAGCTGAAGCTGGAGATTCTTGCCCTGCACCTGGGCGCGATAGCCGACACCCTGGATCTCGAGATTGACCGTGAACCCCTTGGCGACGCCGTTGACCAGGTTGTTGAGCAGGTTGCGATAGGTCCCCCACATCATGCGGGCATACTTGGTGTCGGCGCGCGGCTTGACCCAGAGCTTGCCCTGGTCGAGGCCGGCCTCGACCTCCTTGGCCAGGGCGAGGCTTCGCTGCCCGAGCTTGCCCTTGGCCGTCACGGTCGAGCCGGCGACCTGAACCTCGACGCCCGCCGGCACGAGAACGGGATGCTTTCCAACGCGCGACATGACCGCTCCTAGAATACCTGGCAGAGCACTTCGCCGCCGACATTGGCGGCCCGCGCATCCGCATCGGACATCACGCCGCGCGGCGTCGAGAGAATGCAGATCCCCAGGCCCCCATGGACGCGCGGCAAATCCTTGATCTTCGAATAGATGCGGCGGCCCGGCTTCGATACGCGCTGGATCTCGCGGATCACCGGCTCGCCTTCGTGATACTTGAGCTCTATCTCGATGGCCACCACGCCCGGCCGCTCCTCGTGCTCGGCATAGCCGCGGATGTAGCCCTCCCGCTTCAGAACCTCGAGCACGTTCGTCCGGAGCCGCGAATGGGGGCTCGTCACCGTCGGCTTGCGTGCGCGCTGGCCGTTCCGGATGCGGGTCAGCATATCCCCAAGGGGATCGCTATACGACATCAACCGATCTCCTTTACCAGCTTGACTTCACCATGCCCGGGATCTGCCCCGTCGAGGCGAGATCCCTGAGCGCGATGCGCGAGAGCTTGAACTTGCGATAATAGGCGCGCGAGCGGCCCGACAGCTCGCAACGATTCTTGACGCGCACGGGCGAGCTGTTGCGCGGCAATTCCGCCAGCTTCAGGCGAGCGGCGAAGCGCTCCTCGGCCGGCAGGGACTCGTTCTCCGCGACGGCCTTCAGCCTGGCACGGCGATTCGCATATTGCTTCGCCAGCCTCTGGCGACGCTTGTTCTTCTCGATGGCGCTCTTCTTGGCCATGACCCGACCTCCTTACGGTCAGCTCGCGAACGGCATGGCGAACCCCTTGAGCAGCGCAAGCGCTTCCTGGTTCGTCTTCGCCGTCGTGACGATGGTGATATCCATGCCGCGGATCTGCTCGACCTTGTCGTAGTCGATCTCGGGGAACACGATCTGCTCCTTGAGCCCGAAGGTGTAGTTCCCCCGTCCGTCGAAGCTCCTGTCCGAGAGACCGCGGAAATCCCGCACGCGCGGCAGGGCGATGGTGACGAGGCGATCGAGGAACTCGTACATGCGCTCGCGCCGGAGCGTCACCTTGCAGCCGATCTTCTGGCCCTGCCGCAGCTTGAAATTGGCGATCGACTTGCGCGCGGTCGTCACCAGCGGCTTCTGGCCCGAGATGCGCGCCAGCTCCTCGACGGCGACGTTGATCCGCTTGCTGTCGCCCGCGGCTTGGCCCACACCCATGTTGATGACGATCTTCTCAAGCTTCGGAACCTCCATGGGATTCCGGTACTGGAACTGCTTCATCAGCTCCGGCTTGACGACCTTCTCGTAATGCTCGCGCAGTCTGGCTGGCATGGCCGTGCTACCTATCTGTCGATGATCTCGCCGGACCGCTTGGCGAAGCGGACCTTGCGATCGCCCTCGATCACCTTGAAGCCGACGCGGGTCGGCTTGTCGTCCTTGGGATCGATATGGGCGACGTTCGAAATGTGAATTGGCGCTTCCTGCTCGACGATGCCGCCGGCGCTGCGCGCGGTCGGTCGCGTGTGCCGCTTCACCACATTGATGCCGCGCACGACGACGCGATTCTCGGCGGGCAGCACCTTGAGGACCTCGCCGCGCTTGCCCCTGTCCCGGCCCGTGAGCACTGCGACCGTGTCGCCCTTCTTGATTCTTGCCGCCATCACAGCACCTCCGGCGCGAGCGAGATGATCTTCATGTATTTCTTCGCGCGCAGCTCGCGGGTCACCGGCCCAAAGATGCGGGTGCCGATCGGCTCGCCCTGCTTGTTGATCAGCACCGCCGCGTTGCGGTCGAAGCGGATCGAGCTGCCGTCGGCGCGGCGGATCGCCTTGGCGGTCCGCACGATGACGGCGTGATGAACGTCGCCCTTCTTCACGCGCCCCCGCGGGATCGCATCCTTGACCGAGACGACGATGACATCGCCGACCGAGGCGAATTTGCGCTTGGAGCCGCCGAGCACCTTGATGCACTGCACCCGGCGCGCACCGGAATTGTCGGCGACCTCCAGGTTCGTCTGCATCTGGATCATGACTCGAGATCCTTCCCTTTATCCGTTGGCGGCGGCTGGCTGCTCGTCCGTCACCACTTCCCAGCGCTTGCGCCTGGAAAGCGGCCGGCACTCGCGGATCCGCACCGTGTCGCCGACCTTGAAGCGGTTCGCCTCGTCATGCGCCATGAAGCGCTTCGAGCGCGTGACATACTTCTTGTAGATCGGATGCTGCACCCGACGGTCGACGCGAACCACGACGGTCTTGTCGGCCGCGTCGCTCACCACCACACCTTGCAATACGCGCCTGGGCATCACCTACTCCTACGAGGCCTTCTTCTGCTGGTTGCGGCGCTCGCCGAGGATCGTCTTGATCCGCGCGATGTCGCGCCGCACCTGCCTGACTTGCACCGTGTTCTCGAGCTGGCCGCTCGCCTTGCGGAAGCGCAGGTTGAACGCCTCCTTGCGCAAGCCGAGGAGCTGCTCCTTGAGCTCGTCCGTGGTCTTCATCTTGAGGTCCTGTGCCGAGGCCATGGCTCAGTGCTCCTCGCCGAGACGGGTGACGAATTTGGTGCGGATCGGCAGCTTCGCCGAGGCGAGCTCCATCGCCTCGAGCGCCGTGGCGCGCGGCACGCCGTCCATCTCGAACATGATGCGGCCGGGATGGACGCGGCAGCACCAGAACTCGGGCGTGCCCTTGCCGGAGCCCATGCGCACCTCGGCGGGCTTCTTCGACACCGGCACGTCCGGGAACACCCGGATCCAGACCCGGCCCACGCGCTTGATGTGGCGGGTGATCGCGCGCCGCGCCGCCTCGATCTGCCGCGCGGTGACGCGGCCGGGCTCGACGGCCTTGAGCCCGTACGCTCCGAAATTGAGCGCGGTGCCGCCCGAGGCCAGGCCGTGGATGCGGCCCTTGTGCTGCTTGCGGTACTTGGTTCGCTTCGGCTGAAGCATCGTCGGTTCCTCTATTCCTCAGCGCGCGACTTGCTGCTCGGCGAGGCGCTTGTCCTGCGCCATCGGGTCGTGCGTCAGGATCTCGCCCTTGAACACCCAGACCTTGACGCCGCAGGTGCCGTAGGTGGTCTTCGCGGTCGCGACCCCGTAGTCGATATCGGCGCGGAGCGTGTGGAGCGGCACGCGGCCCTCGCGATACCACTCGACCCGCGCGATCTCGGCGCCGCCGAGGCGGCCGCTGCAGGTGATGCGGATGCCCTGGGCGCCGAGCCGCATCGCCGACTGCACGGCGCGCTTCATGGCGCGCCGGAAGGCCACGCGGCGCTCGAGCTGCTGGGCGATGTTCTCGGCGACGAGCCGCGCCTCGAGCTCGGGCTTGCGGATCTCGACGATGTTGAGGTGGACCTCGCTGTTCGTCATCTTCGAGAGATCCTGGCGCAGCTTCTCGATGTCGGCGCCCTTCTTGCCGATGACGACGCCGGGCCGCGCCGTGTGGATCGTGATGCGCGCTTTCTTGGCGGGCCGCTCGATCACCACGCGGGCGACGCCCGCCTGGGCGAGGCGATCGTGCAGATACTGGCGCAGCTTGAGATCCTCGTGCAGGAGGCCGGCATAGTCGTTATCGGCGTACCAGCGGGAATCCCAGGTCCGGTTGATGCCGAGGCGCAGCCCCGTCGGATTGACTTTGTGACCCATCAGGCCGTCTCCCCGGCTTGAGTTTCGCTCCGCTCGCGCACGACGATCCGGAGATTGCTGAACGGCTTCTCGATGCGAGCCCCGCGCCCGCGGGCGCGCGCATGGAAGCGCTTCATGACGAGCGCGCGTCCGACCGTGGCCTCCACCACATAGAGCCGGTCGACGTCGAGCTGATGATTGTTCTCCGCATTGGCGATCGCCGCCGCAAGGACCTTCTTGACCTCGACCGCGATGCGGCGGCGGGAGAAGGTGAGCTCGGCGAGCGCCTGCTCGGCGGCGAGGCCGCGGATGGTCTCGGCGACGAGGTTGAGCTTGCGCGGGCTCGTCCGGATGGAGCTCGAGAACGCCATCGCCTCGTTTTCCGCCAGTCGCCGCTCGGTTGCCTTCTTGCCCATGGCTATTCCCTCTTCGCCTTCCGGTCCGCGGCGTGGCCGTGAAAGGTGCGGGTCGGCGAGAACTCGCCGAACTTATGACCGACCATGTTCTCGGTCACCAAGACGGGGATGAACTTGTGGCCGTTATAGACGCCAAAGGTCAGCCCCACGAATTGGGGAAGAATGGTCGAGCGCCGCGACCACGTCTTGATCACTTCCTTGCGGCCGGACTCGCGCGACTTCTCCGCCTTCTTCAGCAGGTTTCCGTCGACGAACGGGCCTTTCCAAACAGAACGAGCCACAGCAGAGCTCCCTTACTTCTCGAAACGGCGGCGCAGGATGTATTTGCGCGTCGCCTTGTTCTTGCGCGTCCGCTTGCCCTTGGTCGGAACACCCCAGGGGGTCACCGGATGGCGCCCGCCCTTGGTGCGGCCCTCGCCGCCGCCATGGGGGTGATCGATCGGGTTCATTGCCACGCCGCGGACGACCGGGCGCCGGCCGAGCCAGCGCGAGCGGCCGGCTTTGCCGATCTTGACGTTGGTATGGTCCGGGTTCGACACGGCGCCGATGGTCGCCATGCACTCCGCCCGCACCATCCTCACCTCGCCCGAGCCGAGCTTGAGCAGCGCATAGCCGGCGTCGCGGCCGACAAGCTGCACATAGCTCCCGGCGGCGCGCGCGAGCTGGCCGCCCTTCCCGACCTTCATCTCCACATTGTGGACGATGGTGCCGATCGGGATATTGGCGAGGGGCATGGCATTGCCCGGCTTGATGTCCTCGCGCTCGCCCGCCACGACGGTGTCGCCCACCTTGAGGCGCTGCGGCGCCAGGATGTAGCTGAGCTCGCCGTCCTGATAGCGGATGAGCGCGATGAAGGCCGTGCGGTTCGGGTCGTATTCGAGACGCTCAACCACCGCCGGCATGCCCAGCTTGGCGCGGCGGGCGAAGTCGACGATGCGGTAGCGGCGCTTATGCCCGCCGCCCTTCTGCCACGAGGTGATGTGCCCGTGGTTGTTGCGCCCGCCGGTGCTCGTCTTGCCCTCGGTCAACGACTTGACCGGCTTGCCCTTCCACAGCTCAGCCCGGTCGACCATCACGAGGCCGCGCAGGCCCGGCGTCACCGGCTTGAAGGTCTTGAGTGCCATGGCTCGCGATCCTCGCCCTTAGATCCCGGTCGTCACGTCGATCGACTGCCCTTCGGCGAGCGAGACGATCGCTTTCTTGTAATCCGAGCGCTTGCCGGGACGCCCGCGCCAACGCTTGATCTTGCCGTGCACGTGCACGGTGTTGACCGCCTTGACCTTGACCTTGAAGAGCCCCTCGATCGCCGCCTTGATCTCGGGCTTGGTGGCGTCGAGCGGCACTCGGAAGGTCACCTGGCTGTGCTCCGAGCCGCGGGTGGACTTCTCGGTGATCACCGGCATGCGCACGATCTCGTACATGCGCTCCTGGCTCACCTGGGCCTTGCCGGAATGCCTCGTCATCTCAATCTCTCCTGCAGCTTCTCGATCGCCGCCTTGGTGAGCACCAGGTTGTCGCGGCGCAGGATGTCGTAGACGTTCGCCCCTTGCTGCGGCAGCACGTCCACGCCGGGGATGTTGCGGGCCGCCCGCGCGAATTGCTCATCGAGCTCGGCGCCGTCGATGATGAGCACCGAGGACCAGCCGAGCTTGTCGAACTTGGCGGCGAGAAGCTTGGTCTTGGCCTCCTTCACCTTGGCCTCCTCGATCACCGTGAGCTTGCCCTCGGCCTGCTTGGCGGAAAGCGCCATCTTGAGCCCGAGCTTGCGCACCTTCTTCTGGAGGTCGAAGGCGTGGCTGCGCACGACGGGGCCAAAGATCACCGCACCGCCGCGAAACTGCGGCGAGCGCAGGCTGCCTTGACGCGCGCTGCCGGTGCCCTTCTGGCGATAGGGCTTCTTCGTCGTGCCGCTGATCTCCGAGATGCCCTTCGTCTTGTGGTTGCCGCTGCGGCGCTTGGCGAGCTGCCAGTTCACGACGCGGGCCAGGATATCCTTGCGAGGGCTGACGCCGAAGACGGTCTCGTCGAGGTCGAGCTCGCCCACGGACTTGTTGTCGAGATTGATGATCTTGGTCTTCATGGCGCCTACGCCTCGCTCTTCTCGCCGGCGGGTTCGGCCGCGGGCGCCGCAACCGCGTCGCCCTTGCGCAAGGCGCCGGGGAACGGCAGATCCTTGGGTGCTGGCCGCTTGACCGCGTCGCGCACAAGCACATAGCCGCCGGCAGCGCCGGGCACGGCTCCCTCGATCATGAGCAGGCCCCGCGCCACATCCGTCGCGGCGACCTTGAGATTGAGCGTCGTGCGGCGGCGATCGCCCATATGCCCCGCCATCTTCTTGTTCTTGAAGGTCTTGCCCGGATCCTGGCGATTGCCGGTCGAGCCGTGGCTGCGATGGGAGATCGACACGCCGTGGCTCGCCCGCAAGCCGCCGAAATTGTGGCGCTTCATGGCGCCGGCGAAGCCCTTGCCGATGGTGGTGCCCGTCACGTCGACGAACTGGCCGGCGACGAAGTGATCGACGGTCAGCTCCGCTCCCACCTCGATGAGGGCGTCGGGGGTGACGCGGAACTCGGCGACGCGGCGCTTGGGCTCGACCTTCGCCTTGGCGAAATGGCCGCGCAGACCCTTGCTGACGTTCTTCACCTTCGCCTTACCGATGCCGAGTTGCAGCGCGGTATAGCCGTCCTTCTCCGTCGTGCGCTGGGCGACGACCTGGCATCCTTCCACCCGAAGCACGGTGACCGGCACATGATCGCCGGCCTCGTTGAAGAGGCGGGTCATGCCGACCTTCTGCGCGATAAGCCCGGTGCGCATCGCTACCTTCCCTTAGAGCTTGATCTCGACGTCGACACCCGCCGCGAGATCGAGCTTCATCAGCGCATCGACCGTCTGCGGCGTCGGATCGACGATGTCGAGGAGCCGCTTATGCGTGCGAATCTCGAACTGCTCGCGCGACTTCTTGTCGACATGCGGCGAGCGGTTGACGGTGAACTTCTCGATCTGGGTCGGCAACGGGATCGGCCCGCGCACCCGCGCGCCGGTGCGCTTGGCCGTGTTGACGATCTCGCTCGTCGACTGGTCAAGCACCCGGTGATCGAACGCCTTGAGGCGGATCCTGATATTCTGGCTATCCATCGTCTTTCTCGTCGCTGGGGTTCGCGCCTCGCGCTCGGCTGCGCACCTTGGCTGATTATTGGATGATCTTGGCGACGACGCCGGCACCCACGGTGCGCCCGCCCTCGCGGATGGCGAAGCGCAGGCCCTCGTCCATCGCAATCGGCGCGATCAGCTCGACCTCCATCGCCACGTTGTCCCCCGGCATCACCATC